>JBPYCQ010000044.1:0-720 GCA_051846895.1 Bacillaceae bacterium W0354 | reverse complement strand
GACTCGAACCCGCGACCTCCTGCGTGACAGGCAGGCATTCTAACCAACTGAACTACCGGACCATTTTGGTTGCACCCAGGGGTACTCCCGATATCACCTTTCAAGATGTCTTTCGACGATGATGCGGTGAATAATTTGGTTGCGGGGGCAGGATTTGAACCTGCGACCTTCGGGTTATGAGCCCGACGAGCTGCCAGACTGCTCCACCCCGCGATAATGACTGCAGAACCATAATATTGGTTCCCAGACTATAATTTGATTTTTAAAAGACTGTTCGTCGCGTTGCAAGAGAATTCGGTGTTGCCGACGCTCCTCACAAAACCTACTTTGATGTTGCTTCAACGATGTTTACGGTTTTGCTCCACCCCGCGGTATTGACTGCAGAACCATAATATTGGTTCCCAGACTAAAAAATAATTTGTGATGCCCGGCAACGTCCTACTCTCGCAGGGGAAAAACCCCAACTACCATCGGCGCTAGAGAGCTTAACTTCTGAGTTCGGAATGAGTTCAGGTGTGACCTCTCTGCCATCGTCACCGGACTATTTGGTGTTAAATAAAACACCTTCAAAACTAGATAAGAACTTAAAGGTGAAACGATTGCGACGTCTTTTCAAAATTGAAGTTAAGTCCTCGATCGATTAGTATCCGTCAGCTGCACGTGTCGCCACGCTTCCACCTCGGACCTATCAACCTCATCGTCTCTGAGGGATCTTACTTC
>JBPYCQ010000043.1:0-2959 GCA_051846895.1 Bacillaceae bacterium W0354 | reverse complement strand
GCTGGATTGTATAATCAAGTTAGCCACTAGCTAACTCTTTTACAAAAAAGTAAAAAGGTCATGTGAATTCTGCTATATTGAAAGTACCACCAATCGATATAGGAGTGAATTCACATGACCCAAGTAAAAGATAACATAAACTCACGTAAAGGAAAACACTTAACCTACGAAGAACGTGTAAAGATTGAAGGTTATAAAGAACTAGGATACTCAAATCGTAAGATTGCACTCATATTAGGTCGAGCAGCACAAACGATTAATAATGCGGTTAACCGTGGAACAGTGCGTACGATTAAGCAACGACAAGTTCATAACGACAAAGTATATGAATACGATCAATATAGCTATTCCGCTGATTCTGATTATCAAATTTATCTTCGGAACCGACAACACTGTGGACGAAGTCCAAAATGGTTACTGGATGATTCATTTACAAGCTGGGCAGACGAGAAGATGTTACATGAGGGTTGGTCACCAGATATGGTTGTGGGACGAGCGGTGAAAGAAAAACTCTTCCCGTCTGATCTTATCCCTTGTACATCAACGCTTTATCATTGGATTGATCGCGGTATCATGAAAACAAAAAACATTGATTTGCTTGAAAAGGTTTCTCGTAAACCAAGAAATGATTCCCCAACTTATCGAGAAAATCGCCGAGTACTCGGCCCGTCGATTAAAGACCGTCCAGAGAAAGTAGATACAAGAGAACAGTTTGGACATTGGGAAATCGACACATTAATTGGTACAAAAACAAAAGATGACCCTGTATTATTAACGCTCGTAGAGCGAAAGACACGCTTCGAAATCATATTCAAGATTGATCAGAAGTCTCAAGATTATGTTGATCAAGCCATGAAGCAGCTTTGTGAAAGAATAGGTAATCAAGCGAGCAGCTTGTTCAAATCAATCACGTCAGACAATGGTTCTGAATTCGCCGGCATTTATGAAGCACTTACAGATATAACAGATGTTTACTTTGCTCGTCCCTATGCATCATATGAGCGTGGAACGAAAGAAAACCAACACAAGTTAATCCGTAGATTCATTCCCAAAGGGAAACGCCTAGCTGATATATCAGCTAACACAATCAACCGAATCCAGCAATGGATTAATAACATACCACGTAAAATATTAAGTTATCGTACAGCAAAGGAAGCCTTTTTGAAAGACCTACAATTACTGGCAGGCTGAATCCGCGCCATGAAATGTTTATTAGTAGGAGGGGCTAGCCCCTCCTACTAATAAACATTAACAAATACAACACCAAGGAGATAGGGCTATTAAAAGACCAAAAGTTTTGAGTGTAAATATAGCAAAATCACAAAAACCTAAGTGGCTAACTTAAACTTGAAATTCAGATACTATAAAAGTTTAACTAATTATTAGAAAAATTATACCATCTATCGTATAGACATTTAATATCTTCATTTGATAAATCATGGATTAAACAATTTTCCTATGCGGATATGGGTTTTGAAGATTCTTTATATTAACTCATAATTATCACAAAACAATAAACCATATAATACCAAACGTTTCACAGCTTATCAATGGCGTTATTTTCATAACAAACAAAAAGCTGAGATAAAATCTCATCAGTTTAGCCGATATACTATGCGAAGGAACTCCTAGGTTTCAAAATAGAGGAACACGTGCTGGGCAACTAGTTGATTGGAAAAAGATATTGTCAAAGTGTGTATTTGAAAACAAACACCACCAAATTCTACGAATAGCAAAAAATTAAAGACCTCTTAAAACGTTGCACTCCTTTAGCCTTTAACTTGGGGGGTGCGGTTTTTATAGAAGTCTTTTAATCGTTATTATTTTTTAATTCTCTTTTTATCCGTTCCATATTTTCTCTGTAATTTCTACATTTTTCTTTAAAACAGGTTATTTTTATCCCTTTAGGTAATTGATCTTTAAATTTTTCATAGCAAAAACATTTATCCATAAAGTCTCCTCAGTTAATCCTCTCTTATTTTCAACAATGCGTATTTAGTTTATCGTCTAACTTTCGATAGTCACCTTTTTTTTCGAAACATTTGTAATTATTATACGGCTAATTAGTATCATTGAAAACCCTATTTAAACCAAGGTTTGTGTCAAGATTTTCTCGATGTAGTTTTTATACCGGTATTTTCGGCACTCTATTTTTGTACACTTTTTGGCTACCGCGCTATCGCTTGCTGGCCCTAACATCATTGTTACGTTCTAACGAACCTAACAATGATGTTAGGGAATAGACATTATTTTATTTAAAGCTTTTTAATAGTTGTCCTACCGCTGATGAGTGTGGGGCATATAAACTAATAGATCCCTTTCTCACACTACCCGTTGATGGCGCCACTTTATTTAACTTTTGAACGAGTCGAATGGTACGTCTAACCTCACGCTGCTTTCTGACACTCCGTTTCTGATGATTGAGGTACGCTTGACGTAACGTTCGGTTCAACATGCCTTGTTTGACTTTCACCATTGCTTCTACACCTTGTTTACTCCAATGCATGCCACGTTTCTTCATCCGGTACGTGATAAGACGTTGGTTTGATTCCATCGCTCCCAGCGTACGGGCATCATCAGGTATTTGATCAACTTCGTCCCGCCAATCGAAGATTCGGTCCCAATTATTTTGAATATATGACCTAAATTCCTGGAGATTTTCAATCTTTTTATCATCTTCAAGCGTGCTTTCATACGTATCCATCCATAAAACAAAATGATTCCAATTGTGTTCATGGATAGCCTTTCTAACCTCATGTTTATAATCACTCTTTTTGTGGCCAAAGGCACGATTTAAGGCCTGGGCAATATGATAAGCATCTAGTTGGCTTAGCACCTTATGTTTGGACTGCGAAAAGGCTTCTTGAAACCTTTCTGGCGTATAGCCATGGCCACCATCACTATTCGTCACCACTTGTGTGTTTTCCAGAGAGTAATGATGGGCTGTAAAGGCTTGAAC
>JBPYCQ010000042.1:0-3104 GCA_051846895.1 Bacillaceae bacterium W0354 | reverse complement strand
AATTCAGTCAAACTCCGAATGCCAACGACTTATCATTGGGAGTCAGACAATGGGTGATAAGGTTCATTGTCGAGAGGGAAACAGCCCAGACCACCAGCTAAGGTCCCAAAGTATATGTTAAGTGGGAAAGGATGTGGCGTTGCACAGACAACCAGGATGTTGGCTTAGAAGCAGCCACCATTTAAAGAGTGCGTAATAGCTCACTGGTCGAGTGACGCTGCGCCGAAAATGTACCGGGGCTAAACATATCACCGAAGCTGTGGATCCGTAAGGATGGTAGGAGAGCGTTCTAAGGGCGTTGAAGCTAGACCGTGAGGACTGGTGGAGCGCTTAGAAGTGAGAATGCCGGTATGAGTAGCGAAAAAGAAGTGAGAATCTTCTTCACCGAAAGCCTAAGGTTTCCTGAGGAAGGCTCGTCCGCTCAGGGTTAGTCGGGACCTAAGCCGAGGCCGAAAGGCGTAGGCGATGGATAACAGGTTGACATTCCTGTACCACCAAACGTCCGTTTGAGCCATGGGGTGACGCAGGAGGATAAGGGAAGCGCGCTGATGGATATGCGCGCCCAAGCAGCGAGAGTGGTGGATAGGCAAATCCGTCCACCGGACGCTTGAGCTGTGATGGGGAGGGAACTAGAGTACCGAAGTCCCTGATTTCACACTGCCAAGAAAAGCCTCTAGCGAGGACCAAGGTGCCCGTACCGCAAACCGACACAGGTAGGCGAGGAGAGAATCCTAAGGTGAGCGGGATAACTCTCGTTAAGGAACTCGGCAAAATGACCCCGTAACTTCGGGAGAAGGGGTGCTCATGATTCATGAGCCGCAGTGAATAGGCCCAAGCGACTGTTTAGCAAAAACACAGGTCTCTGCGAAGCCGTAAGGCGAAGTATAGGGGCTGACACCTGCCCGGTGCTGGAAGGTTAAGGGGAATGCTTAGCGCAAGCGAAGGTATGAACTGAAGCCCCAGTAAACGGCGGCCGTAACTATAACGGTCCTAAGGTAGCGAAATTCCTTGTCGGGTAAGTTCCGACCCGCACGAAAGGTGCAACGACTTGGGCACTGTCTCAACGAGAGACCCGGTGAAATTATACTATGCGTGAAGATGCGCATTACCCGCGACAGGACGGAAAGACCCCGTGGAGCTTTACTGTAGCCTGATATTGAATGTTGGTACAGCTTGTACAGGATAGGTGGGAGCCTTGGAAGCCGGAGCGCTAGCTTCGGTGGAGGCATCGGTGGGATACCACCCTGGCTGTACGAACATTCTAACCCTGGACCGTGATCCGGTTCGGAGACAGTGTCAGGTGGGCAGTTTGACTGGGGCGGTCGCCTCCCAAAAGGTAACGGAGGCGCCCAAAGGTTCCCTCAGAATGGTTGGAAATCATTCGTAGAGTGTAAAGGCAGAAGGGAGCTTGACTGCGAGACCTACAAGTCGAGCAGGGACGAAAGTCGGGCTTAGTGATCCGGTGGTTCCGCATGGAAGGGCCATCGCTCAACGGATAAAAGCTACCCCGGGGATAACAGGCTTATCTCCCCCAAGAGTCCACATCGACGGGGAGGTTTGGCACCTCGATGTCGGCTCATCGCATCCTGGGGCTGTAGTCGGTCCCAAGGGTTGGGCTGTTCGCCCATTAAAGCGGTACGCGAGCTGGGTTCAGAACGTCGTGAGACAGTTCGGTCCCTATCCGTCGTGGGCGTTGGAAATTTGAGAGGAGCTGTCCTTAGTACGAGAGGACCGGGATGGACACACCGCTGGTGTACCAGTTGTTCCGCCAGGAGCATCGCTGGGTAGCTACGTGTGGCAGGGATAAGTGCTGAAAGCATCTAAGCATGAAGCCCCCCTCAAGATGAGATTTCCTATTCGCATTAAGCGAAGTAAGATCCCTCAGAGACGATGAGGTTGATAGGTCCGAGGTGGAAGCGTGGCGACACGTGCAGCTGACGGATACTAATCGATCGAGGACTTAACTTCAATTTTGAAAAGACGTCGCAATCGTTTCAGCTTTAAGTTCTTATCTAGTTTTGAAGGTGTTTATGAATTTTTTGTGATAACACTTGCTTTTTCATCCGAAGGTGAATATAATATTATTTGTCCTTTAAAATAATATTCACTTATACATAAGACTTTGTCTGTTGATAATTTGTCTGGTGATGACGGCAGAGAGGCCACACCTGTATCCATTCCGAACACAGAAGTTAAGCTCTCTAGCGCCGATGGTAGTTGGGGTTTTTCCCCTGCAAGAGTAGGACGTTGCCAGGCAGAAATATATAATTCTCCTTCATGGACAGTTGATTAATAGTATTCCAGCGTAGCTCAGTGGTAGAGCAATCGGCTGTTAACCGATCGGTCGCAGGTTCGAATCCTGCCGCTGGAGCCATTTTTTTGGAGAGCTGTCCGAGTTGGTCGAAGGAGCACGATTGGAAATCGTGTAGGCCGCTACCGCGGTCTCGAGGGTTCGAATCCCTCGCTCTCCGCCATTTAAAAGCTGGCCCGTTGGTCAAGTGGTTAAGACACCGCCCTTTCACGGCGGTAACACGGGTTCGAATCCCGTACGGGTCACCATTATTAGAATTATTAAAAGCCTCCCTGGAGGATTAGCTCAGCTGGGAGAGCACTTGCCTTACAAGCAAGGGGTCGGTGGTTCGAGCCCGCCATCCTCCACCATTTTAAGGCAAAGAGTAAAAGGGCCTCATAATTTATAGTCTGATTACTTTACAATAAGTACGTCAGATATTATCGCGGGGTGGAGCAAAACCTAAACATCGTTGAAGCAACATCAATGTAGGTTTTGTGAGGAGCGTCGGCAACACCGAATTCTCTTGCAACGCGACGAACAGTCTTTTAAAAATCAAATTATAGTCTGGGAACCAATATTATGGTTCTGCAGTCATTATCGCGGGGTGGAGCAGTCTGGCAGCTCGTCGGGCTCATAACCCGAAGGTCGCAGGTTCAAATCCTGCCCCCGCAACCAAATTATTCACCGCATCATCGTCGAAAGACATCTTGAAAGGTGATATCGGGAGTACCCCTGGGTGCAACCAAAATGGTCCGGTAGTTCAGTTGGTTAGAATGCCTGCCTGTCACGCAGGAGGTCGCGGGTTCGAGTC
>JBPYCQ010000041.1:0-3371 GCA_051846895.1 Bacillaceae bacterium W0354 | reverse complement strand
AATTCAGTCAAACTCCGAATGCCAACGACTTATCATTGGGAGTCAGACAATGGGTGATAAGGTTCATTGTCGAGAGGGAAACAGCCCAGACCACCAGCTAAGGTCCCAAAGTATATGTTAAGTGGGAAAGGATGTGGCGTTGCACAGACAACCAGGATGTTGGCTTAGAAGCAGCCACCATTTAAAGAGTGCGTAATAGCTCACTGGTCGAGTGACGCTGCGCCGAAAATGTACCGGGGCTAAACATATCACCGAAGCTGTGGATCCGTAAGGATGGTAGGAGAGCGTTCTAAGGGCGTTGAAGCTAGACCGTGAGGACTGGTGGAGCGCTTAGAAGTGAGAATGCCGGTATGAGTAGCGAAAAAGAAGTGAGAATCTTCTTCACCGAAAGCCTAAGGTTTCCTGAGGAAGGCTCGTCCGCTCAGGGTTAGTCGGGACCTAAGCCGAGGCCGAAAGGCGTAGGCGATGGATAACAGGTTGACATTCCTGTACCACCAAACGTCCGTTTGAGCCATGGGGTGACGCAGGAGGATAAGGGAAGCGCGCTGATGGATATGCGCGCCCAAGCAGCGAGAGTGGTGGATAGGCAAATCCGTCCACCGGACGCTTGAGCTGTGATGGGGAGGGAACTAGAGTACCGAAGTCCCTGATTTCACACTGCCAAGAAAAGCCTCTAGCGAGGACCAAGGTGCCCGTACCGCAAACCGACACAGGTAGGCGAGGAGAGAATCCTAAGGTGAGCGGGATAACTCTCGTTAAGGAACTCGGCAAAATGACCCCGTAACTTCGGGAGAAGGGGTGCTCATGATTCATGAGCCGCAGTGAATAGGCCCAAGCGACTGTTTAGCAAAAACACAGGTCTCTGCGAAGCCGTAAGGCGAAGTATAGGGGCTGACACCTGCCCGGTGCTGGAAGGTTAAGGGGAATGCTTAGCGCAAGCGAAGGTATGAACTGAAGCCCCAGTAAACGGCGGCCGTAACTATAACGGTCCTAAGGTAGCGAAATTCCTTGTCGGGTAAGTTCCGACCCGCACGAAAGGTGCAACGACTTGGGCACTGTCTCAACGAGAGACCCGGTGAAATTATACTATGCGTGAAGATGCGCATTACCCGCGACAGGACGGAAAGACCCCGTGGAGCTTTACTGTAGCCTGATATTGAATGTTGGTACAGCTTGTACAGGATAGGTGGGAGCCTTGGAAGCCGGAGCGCTAGCTTCGGTGGAGGCATCGGTGGGATACCACCCTGGCTGTACGAACATTCTAACCCTGGACCGTGATCCGGTTCGGAGACAGTGTCAGGTGGGCAGTTTGACTGGGGCGGTCGCCTCCCAAAAGGTAACGGAGGCGCCCAAAGGTTCCCTCAGAATGGTTGGAAATCATTCGTAGAGTGTAAAGGCAGAAGGGAGCTTGACTGCGAGACCTACAAGTCGAGCAGGGACGAAAGTCGGGCTTAGTGATCCGGTGGTTCCGCATGGAAGGGCCATCGCTCAACGGATAAAAGCTACCCCGGGGATAACAGGCTTATCTCCCCCAAGAGTCCACATCGACGGGGAGGTTTGGCACCTCGATGTCGGCTCATCGCATCCTGGGGCTGTAGTCGGTCCCAAGGGTTGGGCTGTTCGCCCATTAAAGCGGTACGCGAGCTGGGTTCAGAACGTCGTGAGACAGTTCGGTCCCTATCCGTCGTGGGCGTTGGAAATTTGAGAGGAGCTGTCCTTAGTACGAGAGGACCGGGATGGACACACCGCTGGTGTACCAGTTGTTCCGCCAGGAGCATCGCTGGGTAGCTACGTGTGGCAGGGATAAGTGCTGAAAGCATCTAAGCATGAAGCCCCCCTCAAGATGAGATTTCCTATTCGCATTAAGCGAAGTAAGATCCCTCAGAGACGATGAGGTTGATAGGTCCGAGGTGGAAGCGTGGCGACACGTGCAGCTGACGGATACTAATCGATCGAGGACTTAACTTCAATTTTGAAAAGACGTCGCAATCGTTTCAGCTTTAAGTTCTTATCTAGTTTTGAAGGTGTTTATAAACTTTTTAAAAAAGAATGAAAAAACACTTGCTTTTTTCTCCAAGGGTGAATATAATATAACTTGTCCTTGAAAATTGATAAACGAACTTCTTGTTAAAAAAGAAGTCCGGTGACGATGGCAGAGAGGTCACACCTGTTCCCATTCCGAACACAGAAGTTAAGCTCTCTAGCGCCGATGGTAGTTGGGGTTTTTCCCCTGCGAGAGTAGGACGTTGCCGGGCGATAATAACGGAGGATTAGCTCAGCTGGGAGAGCACTTGCCTTACAAGCAAGGGGTCGGTGGTTCGAGCCCGCCATCCTCCACCATTTAAATGCCGGTCTAGCTCAATTGGTAGAGCAACTGACTTGTAATCAGTAGGTTGGGGGTTCAAGTCCTCTGGCCGGCACCATTTTTAAAATATAATGTATTTATGATAATAAGTGTTGATCGACCTATAAAACTTTTAGATTATAGAGTCATTTGCACTACTCACTCAATCAAAATTATCTTCTTAAATAATAGATAATGAGCCATTAGCTCAGTCGGTAGAGCATCTGACTTTTAATCAGAGGGTCGGAGGTTCGAATCCTCCATGGCTCACCATTTGCGGGTGTGGCGGAATTGGCAGACGCGCTAGACTTAGGATCTAGTGTCTCGCGACGTGGGGGTTCGACTCCCTCCACCCGCACCATTATTAAATTTCAATATATTGCGGAAGTAGTTCAGTGGTAGAACACCACCTTGCCAAGGTGGGGGTCGCGGGTTCAAATCCCGTCTTCCGCTCCATGTGAATGCCGGGGTGGCGGAATTGGCAGACGCACAGGACTTAAAATCCTGCGGTAGGTTTCTACCGTGCCGGTTCGAATCCGGCCCTCGGCACCATCAAAGCGCCCGTAGCTCAATTGGATAGAGCGTTTGACTACGGATCAAAAGGTTAGGGGTTCGACTCCTCTCGGGCGCGCCATCTTACGGGAAGTAGCTCAGCTTGGTAGAGCACTTGGTTTGGGACCAAGGGGTCGCAGGTTCAAATCCTGTCTTCCCGATTTTGTGGGGCCTTAGCTCAGCTGGGAGAGCGCCTGCCTTGCACGCAGGAGGTCAGCGGTTCGATCCCGCTAGGCTCCACCATTATTATTTTCCGAGTAAAATTTGAACCTTGAAAACTAAACAAAATAGCCTGTAGTCAATTCCGGATTTTTTCTAGGATTGGGGAAAAAACGGAAGTAAAACAAAAGAAGCCAATCAAACTTAACTTTTATGGAGAGTTTGATCCTGGCTCAGGACGAACGCTGGCGGCGTGCCTAATACATGCAAGTCGAGCGCGGGAAGCAAACTGAATCCTTCGGGAGGACGTTTGTGG
>JBPYCQ010000040.1:0-3991 GCA_051846895.1 Bacillaceae bacterium W0354 | reverse complement strand
TGTAACCGTCAAGTAAAAAGATACAGTTTTCGATAATTAATTTGAAGCAGTTTTTGCTCCAAAGATAGAAGTTCTATGTTTCATGCGATAACTGTCTCCATTTAAATGGATAATTTCCGCTCTGTGCATAATCCTATCTAATATAGCGGTAGTAATTGCTGGATCGCCTAATAACTCACCCCATTCTTTAGGAGCCTTGTTAGAAGTAAGTATAATACTTGAAGTGTTGTATAAATCGTTTATTAGATGAAAGAATAGGTTTGCTTCATCTTGATTTATAGCCATGAACATTAGATCATCGATGACTACTAAATCGGCTTTGCGAATTCTTTTCATCCTTGTTTGTGACTTACGTGTAATTCCCTCTGTTTTTAATGTATGAATTAATTCTCCCATGGAAGTAAAAATCACCTTATAGCCTTGATGAATTGCTTGTATTCCTAGGCCGACCGCCAGATGTGTTTTACCAACACCTGGAGGTCCTAACAGGATAATGTTGTAAAGTTGCTCTATCCACAGTAACTCTTTTAATTTATTAAACTCTTTCTTACTCATAGATTGTTGTTCATTCAAATCAAATTGCTCTAGGGTTTTATAATAAGGGAATGTAGCCCATTTAAGACGTTTTTCGATTTGTTTTTCTTCACGCTTTTTTTGCTCATAGCTCAAGATATCCATTAAAAAGGCTGCGTAAGTCACATTATCTTTTTCTGCCTTTTCTAACAATGCTGGTAGATTATTAGCTGTTTCTCCGAAACGAAGTGACTTTAATGTGTCTTGTAATGTTGATAATTGACTCATTGAATTTCACCTTCCAATACAGAAACATATTCCTGAATATCTCTAGTTTGAGCTTTTGTCTGAGAAACAGACTCACTTAAATAATTAAATTGTTTAAGATCATCTATTTGTCGTTTTTCATTATTGACACTTGATACATTTTGTCGGTTCAGGTATTGAACCATATCGATAAAATCCGTTGCACAAAAAAGTTGCCATTTCATACATTCTTCTAATGCTTTATCAAGTAATTCTTGATTGTGTTTTTTAATTTCTTTAGAAATCATTTGTAATTGATCTCGAATGTAACGCTGTCGTACCTTACGTATTTCTTGTAAAAATTGTTTTGCTTTATTTGAATTGCTAAAGTACGAGGCAACTGTCTCAATATAGGTATCAATTCCCTTTGTCCGATCACGTATATGACTTGTATCTTGAATCAACTTTCCTTTGCCAGAAGTGATTCGATGTTTGGCAAGAATGGGACCAGATTTGCTTTCTCGAATAATTAAATATTTATCATCCTTCGTTTCGATATAGACTTGTTTTGTCTTTTGAAAAGTTCCTAAAGGAACTGTGTAACGATTCGATTTATACCAAATTATATTGTCCTTCCGAACAGTTCTTGTTATACTTGTATTAAAGGTTTTAGTGATATATGTATTATCACTAATTGGGGAGACTGGACGTAAGTGTTGCTTTTCGAGGGCAAACACTTCAACTGGTCTCTTTTTTGTTGTATTGTGGACTTTATAGTTTGCAGTGCGTTCAAGCCATTTCCAACCAGCTTCATTCCATGCATCTAACCCATAGTACAAACGATGCTTGGCAAAATTTTGTTTTACATATTTAACTACGTTTTCTACCTTTCCTTTACTTTCTGGGTCAGCTTTTCTACACATCCAGACTTTTAAGTTTCGTTCTTCTTTATAAGATTGAAATTCTTTAGTTAATATAAGATCTCCGCCATTTTCACTAACGAGAATTAATGCATCCTGATCATAGACGAATTCATCTGTGATTCCTCCAAAATATCGAAATGCATTTTCATGGGCCTGAATGACATCTCTTGTAGTAAATGGCCTGTCCAACCATTCTTTATATTTATAGCGAGAATGAGCTAATACAAATGCTATAAAACGTAGTTTTACTTTTCTTCCATCTGGTGTGAATTGTTCTGTTTGTCCAAAATCAACTTGAATTTGTGAACCCATTGGCTTCTCTGGAACCGACTCATAAATTCTTGGTGAACTTTCCTTTGGAATATTATATTCCTTTCTAAGATTCCTTACATATAGCCGTACAGTACTTTCTGAAACTACTAAATCACTATATTTTTCTAATAGCCAATCTAATACTTGTGCAGCTGACATATCTGGATGTTCTCTTAACCATGATAAAATCAAATTTTTATATGGATCCAATATTTTTCTTCTAGTTTTCGTGCTTCGTATCCAATCAGCCATGCTTTCTGGATTATGCTTTAAATAACGGTAAACTGTCGACCTTGAGATGCCTAGTTTTTCAGCAACTTTGGTTTTACTAAAACCTTGTTTTAATAATTGATGAATTTCCATATACATTTCCCATTTATCCACCTTTTTACCCTCCATCACTGAGAAATTAAGCTATCAATATAATACCAGTGATAGAGTGATTTTTATATTGGTTTCAAGTTGCGAGAGTAGTTTTTATGAAACTGCCCTCGGGCAGTTTCATAAAAACTACTAACTTCGGCAACTGACTAAAAGTGTATAATCTTATTTATCGGAAACTGTATAATTTAGTTTATCAGTCACATTGGTAGCATTTTCCCTGGTTTATTGCTTGCATCTGTTAGTGGAACCACCACCACATTTCCATTTTGTTTATTGTTCATATCATTAGAAACAATTATTGCTGGTCTTGTCCCACATTTCTCATAACCTATATTTTCTCCAAAATGAACATTAACTATTGCCCTCCTTGGAAAAAAATGCGAACTATTTCTAAAGTTTTCATTAATTTTGGTTTTTAAAAACATCCAGTTTATTAATTCTTTGTGGCGTGCGTACATAAATATTCCCCCCAATGTTTCTTAAAATGTGATTATTTAAATTATAAGGCAAAAAAATGTAAGTTTTCAAACTTTAATGAAGAGAAATGATGCATACTATATAATTATAATTATTAAAAATATTTGGTTGGTGGTTATATGTTAGATTCTATTATATGAATTACTCCAATAATAATTAACTTTATAGCTATACAACCAAACTATCATTTTGCAGGGAGATAAAGGGATTAAAAAGAGAAAACTGCAAGTGAAAATAGTTAGGTTAAAGATAAAAAGTATGATGAGCATAATCTAGTTAGATGCACAAAGTTAGATAAACCACTTAACCCTCGTAATGTTAACCGCATGTATTACAGATAGTGTGAAAATTAAATGACCAAAGATTAATATCAAGGACAAATAAAAATAGACGGTCACATTTGACCGTCTATTTTTCGTATGTTGGCAATTTATATGCAAACACATTTTTATTATTTTTCTATTTGTCATTATCACTAATATCAAAGCTTCCTACCGGGCTTGAACCGGTGACCTCAGCCTTACCATGGCTGCGCTCTACCTACTGAGCTAAGGAAGCATAATATAATTGGCTCCAGCGGCAGGATTCGAACCTGCGACCGATCGGTTAACAGCCGATTGCTCTACCACTGAGCTACGCTGGAATATTAATATTAAGTTAAAAATCATGTTGCTTTTCTATTACTTAATGAGGCTCGTCGCGTTGCATGTCTATTCGGCGATGCACGCGCTCCTCGCAAAACCTACGCTGATGCCTCTCAAAGATGTTTACGGTCTTGCTCTACCACTGAGCTACGCTGGAATATTAATATTATAATTAAAAAAATAAAATATAAAAAAATTTATATTTTATTAGTAGCTCTTATTTTATTTTGTATGCCCGGCAACGTCCTACTCTCGCAGGGGAAAAACCCCAACTACCATCGGCGCTAGAGAGCTTAACTTCTGAGTTCGGAATGAGTTCAGGTGTGACCTCTCTGCCATCGTCACCGGACTATTTGGTGTTTGAATCAAACACCTTCAAAACTAGATAAGAACTTAAAGCTAAAACGATTGCGACGTCTTTTCAAAATTGAAGTTAAGTCCTCGATCGATTAGTATCCGTCAGCTGCACGTGTCGCCACGCTTCCACCTCGG
>JBPYCQ010000039.1:0-4305 GCA_051846895.1 Bacillaceae bacterium W0354 | reverse complement strand
GTGTGGATGTTTTAACGATATTCGTTTGCCATGTTCTATCCAACCTTCATAAATTAACGCGTGACGAACTTCATGATGTTTTCGCCGTTCAGTCCCACGAACATATACACCATCAGCCTCCACGTATAAAAAGTTGACTTCTTTACCTTCAGGTAATGAATCTGATTCCTCTAATTCAATGACTTGATCGTGGTCTGCTTGTTTTTGTGCTTCACCCACACGTCGTACAATCGATCCAACGGTTTGATGACTAATGTGTACGGCACTCCATTCTTTTAACACACGTGCTACTTCCCTATACGTACTTTCACTTGCCATTTCAGCTATTTTCACTTCTACCAATGGACTATAACGTTGATACTTTCTAAATCCCAACCATTCATCCAATGGATAATGCGGTTGCCCGTGTTCATCTCCCATTAATGTACGTTGAAAGCGAACTGACCCAAACATAAACTGCATCGTTTTCCAGTCTGTCCGTTTAACTGTCCATTCTTCTTGTTGTCTTCGCTTTTTGATGACTTGATCAATTTGATTAAACGCTTCGCCAACACACGTTTCAAAAACTTCAAACATGTATTGATGTACACGTTCCTCAAATTCAATTAAATTATTTGTTTCCTTTATTATTTCGTGAATTCTTGATATAATTTGTTTCATGAGAAGGCCTCTTTCTATATGTATTTGCCGTCGAAGCATACATATATGATAGAGTGCCTTCTCTTTTTTTACTAGTTAATTTTTGGTAATTTAACCTCGAGAACTATTTTACACTTACGTAAGTTACTGCATGCTATAGAATTGACAAAACAGCAAAATTATAAAAAAGGAGTGCTCCATCAAACTATAGTATATTTAGCAGTAAATTTAGGACTTCGTGTACAGGAAGTGTGCGATGTTAAATTGGTAGATATGGATGTTCAAAGGGGGATTGTACGAATTAATGGAAAGGGTGATAAACACAGGATTGTACCATTAACTGAAAATACTAAGGAAGCAATAGATAACTGGCTAAAGGTGCGTGATCAACAATCCGAGTATTTGCTTGTGAGTAGCAAAAGCAATTATATAACTACAAGAGCCATACAGCATATTTTTAAGAAATATAGTAGTCAACTAGGAATAGAGATTACCCCTCACTCGCTTCGACATACATATTGCAAACAGTTAGCGCAGCAGGGTGTAGATATTCAATCTATTGCAGAACTTGCTGGACACAGTAGTGTTGACACTACTAGGATATATGTAACACCGTCAATTAGGGAGTTACAAGATGCATTGAAAAAGACAGAGTTTTAAACTGAGTATAAATTGCACCGCTAAATGCGGTGCTTTTTGTTTATAAAAAAGTAACCCTGTTCAATTAGAACTGGGCTATTGATTTAATTTACTCTTTATTCCATATTCAACTAAATTAGTTTATTTGAACAAAGAAACTCTTAATCTACCTTTAGTTTTATTGCTCTTGTAGCAATAAAAGTTTTAATATGCTTATCTATAATCCTTGTTCCTCCAAAATCATCTTCATAAAAACCTGAAATAACAAACCCAGCGTCAATTTGTCCTTGAATTTGGTCTTCTAAAGTATGTGCATATTCTATTGTTTGACTTGTATCAATATAATCTTGAATCTTATCCTTTGGTAAATAATCCAATGTAGATGAAGGTATAGAATGTTTAACGTCAAGAATACCTTTTCTTTCTTGGTTATCATCAAAAATCCATAATAATGGATTTGTAAATCCAGAAATAAGAGTGCCTTTACTCTTTAAAACCCTTGATACCTCATTCCATACAGGATGAACATCTTCTACAAACAAATTAGAAACAGGGTTAACTACAATATCAAAATATTCATCTTCAAAACTACTAAGGTCTGTCATATCTCCTTGTACTATCTTCAAAGTTAGACCATCACGTTTCGCTACCATCTCATCTTGTTCCAATTGTTTTTTAGATATATCAGTAACTGTTACATCTGCTCCAGCAGCAGCCAATACAGGTCCTTGTTGCCCTCCACCTGATGCCAAACAAAGTATTCTTACTCCCTCTAAAGACTTCGGGAACCAATCTCTAGGGACTGCTTTTTCAGTTGTGACAGTGATTTCCCAGTCACCAGATTTACTTTTCTCTATAATTTTACTACTTACAGGTTGAGTGTATCTAGAGCCTTCCTCTACCTTTTTATCCCAAGCATTACTGTTCTGTTGTATTGCATCCATTGTGATTCCTCCTTATTGTCTAGTTTCCCTTTAAGGACGTTTCTTAACAAACTCTACTTCTACTTTAACATAAATATTCAGAATAACTAACAAATTCAGGCGGACAAATAGTCAATTGATGTTTCTGCATTGAAAATGTAACTTAATTACATACCAATTTGTCATATAGAATGTAAGGGAACAGCAAGCATTGATACCCTTACATTTTAGCCCTCATTTTTATTGTTAGTGATAGAAAACGGAACCTATTAGATAAATGAGCGCTCTTTTATATTCATTAATAATGATTGTTATCAAATCTAATGAAAATAAGGGTTGTTTAAAGTTATTAAGGGTTATAACGAATAAAATGATTATAACCAATATAACAGTTATAATCATTGTTATTAATTATCAATGAATAGATTATTAACCGCTATATTACTCTTATCTAACCCAAATTTTTAGTAATACTAAATATAGATGAAATATATGAAAAAAATACCTAATATAGGAGAATTAAATTGAAAAAAATAAATAAAAAGAAAGAATTAGAAGGAATTAGATTTAAGACGACATTTAATCGTAAAACTTTATTTCCCCCGAATTCCCCTTAATTTAGCAGAATACCCCATATTTACAAAAGGTTCAATTTTGGCTGTTCCAAACATAAGGTACAGTTTCTAATATGTAGATAAAACATGCAATTGCATTAAGGCCCACTTGTTCTTCATAATTCCTTTACCGATTAATTAAAGATAAATACTTGAAGATGATTAGATTCGCGCTATAGTTATCATCAAATCAACTTGGAGGATGATAATTATGGGTATGTACTTTGGCATAACATTCGATGGAGAAAAGTATCCAGAAGTAAAAAAGAGACTAGAAGAACATGCAATATGTTTTAATAAGAAACTAGAGATGCACTTAATGGTTGACCTTAATATACTTGAAATCTACTTCAAGTCAATGGATTGTAGCAAGGTAGATCGTGTAATTCTTTACGATTACGAAGAGTTGGGTAACTGGGAAAACTTCAAGAGGTTCTCGAATTTATGTATTGAATATGGGCTTGAATATAGCATTGTCAAAAAAAGCATAGATCTTCATAGCGACGTGGACACATCACTGCCCTATCTCTGTAGCATTATATAAGAAAGGTGTGGGTTCAAAATGGATAATCTATTTCAAGGATATTCCAAGGAACAGATAGATTTTATTAATAAAAAACTTAATGCAGCCGCTAAAAGTGCTGCAAGGACAGAAAAGAAAGTATCTGCTCTTTTTTTAGAAAGAGAAATAGACTTAATTAGGTTAACTTGGAATAAGACCGAAGCACCATTGTGGATCTACGTCAATATTTTGGACACAAATAAGTTAAGTTTTTAATTTGTTCTTTGAATATGATTTATATTAAACTGTTGTGGCTTGACGTGGAGCCTCTGCGGGCACGATTTCTAAGCCATGGAGCCAGCTTATTTAAAACTTTGCTGGCTTGCCATAAGAGGCTATCATGCCCGCCTCTCCACGTAAAGCCGGTACAGTGAATTTAGTTAGCGTTGGTTATCCAGCACAAGTATATAAATCTTCCATCTCTTGTGGTGTTTTATAATCAATACTACCGTGAATTCTTTTGCGGTTGTACCAACCTTCAATGTATTGGAATAAAGCTAATTCGGCAGATTTATGATCAAAGTATTGAACATGATTTACTTCTTCTTTTTTTAAAATAGCGTGAAAGGACTCAATACAAGCATTATCATAAGGACTTCCCTTATAGCTAAAAGAATGTGTCATTTTAAATTTTTTAGTTACTTCAGCGAAATCAGTGCTTGTATATTGTGTTCCGAGATCAGAATGGAATATTAGTCCTTCATCAGGCTTTTGTGCGTGATAAGCATTTTCTAGTGCTTTTATTATTAAATCAGTCGTCATCGTACGAGAAAAAGAATAACCTACTATCTTTTTAGTATGAAGATCCATAACTGATGCAAGGTAATTCCAACCATCACGAAGTGTATGAATGTAGGTAATATCGCCAACCCATTTTTCATTAATTGTATTTGTTGAAAAGTCTCTTTCTAAAATATTTTCACGTTCT
>JBPYCQ010000038.1:0-4353 GCA_051846895.1 Bacillaceae bacterium W0354 | reverse complement strand
GTTCAAGCCTTTACAGCCCATCATTACTCTCTGGAAAACACACAAGTGGTGACGAATAGTGATGGTGGCCATGGCTATACGCCAGAAAGGTTTCAAGAAGCCTTTTCGCAGTCCAAACATAAGGTGCTAAGCCAACTAGATGCTTATCATATTGCCCAGGCCTTAAATCGTGCCTTTGGCCACAAAAAGAGTGATTATAAACATGAGGTTAGAAAGGCTATCCATGAACACAATTGGAATCATTTTGTTTTATGGATGGATACGTATGAAAGCACGCTTGAAGATGATAAAAAGATTGAAAATCTCCAGGAATTTAGGTCATATATTCAAAATAATTGGGACCGAATCTTCGATTGGCGGGACGAAGTTGATCAAATACCTGATGATGCCCGTACGCTGGGAGCGATGGAATCAAACCAACGTCTTATCACGTACCGGATGAAGAAACGTGGCATGCATTGGAGTAAACAAGGTGTAGAAGCAATGGTGAAAGTCAAACAAGGCATGTTGAACCGAACGTTACGTCAAGCGTACCTCAATCATCAGAAACGGAGTGTCAGAAAGCAGCGTGAGGTTAGACGTACCATTCGACTCGTTCAAAAGTTAAATAAAGTGGCGCCATCAACGGGTAGTGTGAGAAAGGGATCTATTAGTTTATATGCCCCACACTCATCAGCGGTAGGACAACTATTAAAAAGCTTTAAATAAAATAATGTCTATTCCCTAACATCATTGTTAGGTTCGTTAGAACGTAACAATGATGTTAGGGCCAGCAAGCGATAGCGCGGTAGCCAAAAAGTGTACAAAAATAGAGTGCCGAAAATACCGGTATAAAAACTACATCGAGAAAATCTTGACACAAACATCTAGCATCGGCTAGTTTACAAGTCACTAAATTTTCTGCTATGCTTCCTATCTGCTCATTTCTAAAAAAGTAAAAGGAAAATGGTAGTATGCTGGATCACCATAATTGTATAAAACTTATAATTATATTAGTAAGACTTTTATGTTTTTCATAAGTTGTAAATAAAAGAAATTCTCACTTTTTAAAAACTCTCATCTGCCCAATGACGGAAATGAACCTCTAATATATGGTCGTATTCCATCTTTTTATACAGGTTGATCCAATATTCATTTTTTTCCTGTGATGTTCCTGTGGTTAAAATAGAAAAGTCCATGTTTTCGTACAGAAATTTTATATTATTTGATACCTGTTCTATTTTTTTTAATTCATTTCCTCTTTCTATTTCATCCCATTCTTCCACATGGTTAGCTGATATTCTAAGAAAATCCCAATATTTTTTAATGAGACTGGAAAATACATGGTTACCATCATCTAATGATTCAAATAATATATTTGCTGCTTTAAGTTCACTGGATACAAGCATTAGTGAGGTTTCCAGGTTGTTGTTTACTTCATTCATTTTCTCAATATCTTCTATATGCTTTATAGCATTTTCGTAATGCTCATTATAAGCTGCACTCAAAATATAACTTTTTAAATTTACAATTTCTTCTTCTTTTTTTTGATTGCTTAGGAATAAATTTATAACTAATACAATTAAAATTAAAACAAATACAATGCTTATTATGGATAATTTATTTTTCATTTTTTCCTCCATATATAATTTTATATACGCAACACACCAATATAGATATAGCTTTTATTGTTTAGAATTTTTTATAATAAGTCAAGCGTGGAACTATTTTAAGCCCCACGCTCTTATCCATACTCCCTCTCCCTTTTACTATTCTGAATGATAATAAAGGTAAAGAGAAGATGGCTTTATATCTGTTATTTCATTTGTGGTTTTTTCATAAAAAGGAACTATCCACCCAATAAACATAATTTTATCTTCAGTACCAGTATTTTCGTTGTGATTTATTTTATGTTCTATAATATAATAGTTGCCTTCATCCTTAAGTTTTGTGTTTTCGAAAGCCTCTTCGTGTCTGTAAGGGTAATATCCATCAGCCTCATAGACAGATTTAAATTTTGATTTTGATATTGTGTAGTTGACGGTCTTTGCAAATCCTCCAGATAAAAGCCCTTTTGTTACAGAAAATCCTAAACTTCCAGAATACCCAAAGCTTTTTTCATGGCCGTCTATATCCCATTTGATTGAACTAATCCAATCTGGTGCAGCAGCCTCATACGCCATCATCTCTACAAAATTTTCTACAGGATCATCGTATTCTCCTGCTGTAATATTAGACCAGCCTTCATCATAAGAACCATCAGCTCCGTAAACATACTTTTTCTCAACCTTTAATGTTGATTCAGGGAACAATGTTGGATCAGGATAATTCATTGAAGCCCACGCCCTCATATCGATGTAGTGATACGCTTTACCCCAACCAAAATCGTACGTATGAGTAACTGTATAATTATGTGTATCTTCTGCAGTTTTTGAAAGAATACCCATTTGAGTTTCTTCTTCTCTTTCAGTAAATTTCACATCTGAAACTTCAACTACCCTATGTGCCCATGAAACAGTCTTAACTTTTTCAGTAACTCCTAGTTCATCTAATTTATTAACTAACTCATGATCAAAATCTGTTATTAACTTTTCAAAAATGATTAAATCTTTGTCATCTTGTTCAAAGAATGCCAATTTGATAACGTCTTTTCCTTCCAAATCTTTATTTACTTGAAGTTGTTTTTTCCCTGCATTTTTTAGTATAGCTGAGTGAACAAGGGAAAGTCCTTTACTAAGACCTCTTCCTTCATTGAAATCTATTATATAATCATGGTTGTTTTGGGTACTATTATAGATTTTCCCTGATTTTTGGAATTTAACTGATTTGCCACCATACTCTACGGTACCAATTAGCACAAAATTTCGATTTTTAATGTTAAGGTTTTTAATTTTTAGTTCGGCATCTTCAGTTTTAACTTGATCTGCTTTTTCACTCCAGTTTTTCATAGGTATATCCAAATAAACTTTTCCTGTTATTTGCTCAAACTTAGAGTTGTTATATTCTTTGGAGGATGTAGCACTAACAGAAGATACATTTAAGCTTCCTAGTAGCAAAACAATAGTAGATAAAATCACAGTAAAATATCTAGCCATTTTGTAACCTCCTTAGTATATCAACATAAGCGCTTATGTTTACTATTATTCTACCAAATAATGATAATCTTGTGTATTGAAAAAAATAAAGACAAATCCACCACTCAGATGCCTTTTATCAATAAAGTTTATAAAATTACAGGTAAAAAAACGTCGAAAACCGTGTCTTGTTATTTACTATACTAAAAGTATTATTTTTCCAAAATAAAATAACAAGATGATTACCATTCCTTCATCATGAAACAACAAAGTCAATCAAAGGAGTCTCTACTTTGAATTTAAGGTAAAAAGTTCTATGAAAACTAAATAAAAAATAAACTGGCTGCTCAACCAAAAAATCCTCAGCCATTGTGATGAGTTTTGTCCATCTTGCTGGCATGTTAGGTATTTTTTCAAGCTCTGGAATGGTTACAGGGACTTTTGATAAAAGGAACAGCGATTTAAAGAGGATCCTCAGGTATTTAAAGTTCGTTACATTTTTCGTGAATTTAATTTTGATTTTAAGCCCTTATCCAAGGAATCACCCGTGCATCCGAAAGTTGACTTATCTCGAATTTATGTGTCACCTCATACGTTAGGACTTATTTTGACTTATCATGTGAACTATGGCCTTTCAGCTCGTAAAACGGCTGCACTAATGTATGATATCCATGGGATTAAGATCTCTCATCAAACGATTTTAAATTACATGAATAGTGTTGCTTTAGTTACCAAGCCGTTTGTGGACCATTACCCGTACGAGCTGTCGGACAGCTTCTGCGGTGATGAGACATACATTCGAGTAAAAGGACGCTGGCATTACCTGTTCTTTTTCTTTGACGCGGTTAAGAAGATTATTTTGTCCTACCCTGTTTCACCTAATCGTGATACGCCATCAGCAATTAAAGCACTAGATCAAGTCTTACAAAAGTTCAAAACAATACCTGGAAACTTAACGTTTGTCGTGGATGGGAATCCCATCTATATCCTAGCTCAGCATTACTTCACACAACATGGTATACATTTTGACATTCATAAAGTTATCGGTTTAACGAATGAAGATCCCGTTTCCAAAGAGCATAGACCTTTGAAACAAATCATTGAGCGGTTAAACCGAACATTTAAAGGTAATTACAGGGCAACAACTGGCTTTGGATCCCAGGAGGGATCTGTCTCATTTGTTACTCTGTTTGTGGCGTATTTTAATTTTTTACGACCGCACGCATCACTTGAAAACAAAGTCCCTGTAACCATTCCAGAGCTTGAAAAAATACCTAACATGCCAGCAAGATGGACAAAA
>JBPYCQ010000037.1:0-1650 GCA_051846895.1 Bacillaceae bacterium W0354 | reverse complement strand
AGAAGCCAATCAAACTTAACTTTTATGGAGAGTTTGATCCTGGCTCAGGACGAACGCTGGCGGCGTGCCTAATACATGCAAGTCGAGCGCGGGAAGCAAACTGAATCCTTCGGGAGGACGTTTGTGGAACGAGCGGCGGACGGGTGAGTAACACGTGGGCAACCTGCCTGTAAGACTGGGATAACTCCGGGAAACCGGTGCTAATACCGGATGATGCTTTAGGTCGCATGACCTGAAGACGAAAGATGGTTCTGCTATCACTTACAGATGGGCCCGCGGCGCATTAGCTAGTTGGTGGGGTAACGGCCTACCAAGGCCACGATGCGTAGCCGACCTGAGAGGGTGATCGGCCACACTGGGACTGAGACACGGCCCAGACTCCTACGGGAGGCAGCAGTAGGGAATCTTCCGCAATGGACGAAAGTCTGACGGAGCAACGCCGCGTGAGTGAGGAAGGTCTTCGGATCGTAAAACTCTGTTGTTAGGGAAGAACAAGTATGAGAGTAACTGCTCATACCTTGACGGTACCTAACCAGAAAGCCACGGCTAACTACGTGCCAGCAGCCGCGGTAATACGTAGGTGGCAAGCGTTGTCCGGAATTATTGGGCGTAAAGCGCGCGCAGGCGGTTCCTTAAGTCTGATGTGAAATCTTGCGGCTCAACCGCAAGCGGTCATTGGAAACTGGGGAGCTTGAGTACAGAAGAGGAGAGCGGAATTCCACGTGTAGCGGTGAAATGCGTAGATATGTGGAGGAACACCAGTGGCGAAGGCGGCTCTCTGGTCTGTAACTGACGCTGAGGCGCGAAAGCGTGGGTAGCGAACAGGATTAGATACCCTGGTAGTCCACGCCGTAAACGATGAGTGCTAGGTGTTAGGGGTTTCCACCCTTAGTGCTGCAGTTAACGCAATAAGCACTCCGCCTGGGGAGTACGGCCGCAAGGCTGAAACTCAAAGGAATTGACGGGGGCCCGCACAAGCGGTGGAGCATGTGGTTTAATTCGAAGCAACGCGAAGAACCTTACCAGGTCTTGACATCTTCGGACCACCCTAGAGATAGGGTTTTCCCTTCGGGGACCGAATGACAGGTGGTGCATGGTTGTCGTCAGCTCGTGTCGTGAGATGTTGGGTTAAGTCCCGCAACGAGCGCAACCCTTATTCTTAGTTGCCAGCATTCAGTTGGGCACTCTAAGGAGACTGCCGGTGATAAACCGGAGGAAGGTGGGGATGACGTCAAATCATCATGCCCCTTATGACCTGGGCTACACACGTGCTACAATGGATGGTACAACGGGCAGCGAAGCCGCGAGGTGAAGCAAATCCCAAAAAGCCATTCTCAGTTCGGATTGTAGGCTGCAACTCGCCTACATGAAGCCGGAATCGCTAGTAATCGCGGATCAGCATGCCGCGGTGAATACGTTCCCGGGCCTTGTACACACCGCCCGTCACACCACGAGAGTTGGTAACACCCGAAGTCGGTGAGGTAACCTTTATGGAGCCAGCCGCCGAAGGTGGGATCAATGATTGGGGTGAAGTCGTAACAAGGTAGCCGTATCGGAAGGTGCGGCTGGATCACCTCCTTTCTAAGGATATTTAATTAAGAGATTACAGCGCTATTTTGTTTAGTTTTGAAGGTTTAATGACCTTCAATT
>JBPYCQ010000036.1:0-3062 GCA_051846895.1 Bacillaceae bacterium W0354 | reverse complement strand
AACTTGATTGAATTGGGATCAAGTTTGAAGCACCTTGAAAACTAGATAAGAACAATGACAAGCATCGAAACGATTTAAACGCGATCTTTTCACGTAGTATATTGCACATTCGCGTGCAAATGAAGTTAAGTGAATAAGGGCGCACGGTGGATGCCTTGGCACTAGGAGCCGAAGAAGGACGGGACGAACACCGAAATGCCTCGACGAGCTGTAAGTAAGCTTTGACTCGGGGATATCCGAATGGGGAAACCCCCTATCCGTAATGGGGTAGGATCCATAACTGAATACATAGGTTATGGAAGGCAACTCGGGGAACTGAAACATCTTAGTACCCGAAGGAAGAGAAAGCAAACGCGATTTCCTGAGTAGCGGCGAGCGAAACGGAATTAGCCCAAACCAAGACGCATGCGTCTTGGGGTTGTAGGACACTCCATTGGAGTTACAAAGAAAGTAAGTAGACGAATCGATCTGGAAAGATCAGCCGCAGAAGGTAACAGCCCTGTACTCGAAACTTACTTTCCTCCGGAGTGGATCCTGAGTACGGCGGAACACGTGAAATTCCGTCGGAATCTGGGAGGACCATCTCCCAAGGCTAAATACTCCCTAGTGACCGATAGTGAACCAGTACCGTGAGGGAAAGGTGAAAAGAACCCCGGAAGGGGAGTGAAAGAGAACCTGAAACCGTGTGCCTACAAGTAGTCGGAGCCCGTTAATGGGTGACGGCGTGCCTTTTGTAGAATGAACCGGCGAGTTACGATGATCGGCAAGGTTAAAGGGAAGACCTGAAGCCGCAGCGAAAGCGAGTCTGAATAGGGCGAGTTGAGTCGGTCGTCGTAGACCCGAAACTGTGTGATCTACCCATGTCCAGGGTGAAGGTCAGGTAACACTGACTGGAGGCCCGAACCCACGTATGTTAAAAAATGCGGGGATGAGGTGTGGGTAGGGGTGAAATGCCAATCGAACACAGAGATAGCTGGTTCTCTCCGAAATAGCTTTAGGGCTAGCCTCAATGTAAGAGTCTTGGAGGTAGAGCACTGATTGGACTAGGGGCCCCTATCGGGTTACCGAATTCAGTCAAACTCCGAATGCCAACGACTTATCATTGGGAGTCAGACAATGGGTGATAAGGTTCATTGTCGAGAGGGAAACAGCCCAGACCACCAGCTAAGGTCCCAAAGTATATGTTAAGTGGGAAAGGATGTGGCGTTGCACAGACAACCAGGATGTTGGCTTAGAAGCAGCCACCATTTAAAGAGTGCGTAATAGCTCACTGGTCGAGTGACGCTGCGCCGAAAATGTACCGGGGCTAAACATATCACCGAAGCTGTGGATCCGTAAGGATGGTAGGAGAGCGTTCTAAGGGCGTTGAAGCTAGACCGTGAGGACTGGTGGAGCGCTTAGAAGTGAGAATGCCGGTATGAGTAGCGAAAAAGAAGTGAGAATCTTCTTCACCGAAAGCCTAAGGTTTCCTGAGGAAGGCTCGTCCGCTCAGGGTTAGTCGGGACCTAAGCCGAGGCCGAAAGGCGTAGGCGATGGATAACAGGTTGACATTCCTGTACCACCAAACGTCCGTTTGAGCCATGGGGTGACGCAGGAGGATAAGGGAAGCGCGCTGATGGATATGCGCGCCCAAGCAGCGAGAGTGGTGGATAGGCAAATCCGTCCACCGGACGCTTGAGCTGTGATGGGGAGGGAACTAGAGTACCGAAGTCCCTGATTTCACACTGCCAAGAAAAGCCTCTAGCGAGGACCAAGGTGCCCGTACCGCAAACCGACACAGGTAGGCGAGGAGAGAATCCTAAGGTGAGCGGGATAACTCTCGTTAAGGAACTCGGCAAAATGACCCCGTAACTTCGGGAGAAGGGGTGCTCATGATTCATGAGCCGCAGTGAATAGGCCCAAGCGACTGTTTAGCAAAAACACAGGTCTCTGCGAAGCCGTAAGGCGAAGTATAGGGGCTGACACCTGCCCGGTGCTGGAAGGTTAAGGGGAATGCTTAGCGCAAGCGAAGGTATGAACTGAAGCCCCAGTAAACGGCGGCCGTAACTATAACGGTCCTAAGGTAGCGAAATTCCTTGTCGGGTAAGTTCCGACCCGCACGAAAGGTGCAACGACTTGGGCACTGTCTCAACGAGAGACCCGGTGAAATTATACTATGCGTGAAGATGCGCATTACCCGCGACAGGACGGAAAGACCCCGTGGAGCTTTACTGTAGCCTGATATTGAATGTTGGTACAGCTTGTACAGGATAGGTGGGAGCCTTGGAAGCCGGAGCGCTAGCTTCGGTGGAGGCATCGGTGGGATACCACCCTGGCTGTACGAACATTCTAACCCTGGACCGTGATCCGGTTCGGAGACAGTGTCAGGTGGGCAGTTTGACTGGGGCGGTCGCCTCCCAAAAGGTAACGGAGGCGCCCAAAGGTTCCCTCAGAATGGTTGGAAATCATTCGTAGAGTGTAAAGGCAGAAGGGAGCTTGACTGCGAGACCTACAAGTCGAGCAGGGACGAAAGTCGGGCTTAGTGATCCGGTGGTTCCGCATGGAAGGGCCATCGCTCAACGGATAAAAGCTACCCCGGGGATAACAGGCTTATCTCCCCCAAGAGTCCACATCGACGGGGAGGTTTGGCACCTCGATGTCGGCTCATCGCATCCTGGGGCTGTAGTCGGTCCCAAGGGTTGGGCTGTTCGCCCATTAAAGCGGTACGCGAGCTGGGTTCAGAACGTCGTGAGACAGTTCGGTCCCTATCCGTCGTGGGCGTTGGAAATTTGAGAGGAGCTGTCCTTAGTACGAGAGGACCGGGATGGACACACCGCTGGTGTACCAGTTGTTCCGCCAGGAGCATCGCTGGGTAGCTACGTGTGGCAGGGATAAGTGCTGAAAGCATCTAAGCATGAAGCCCCCCTCAAGATGAGATTTCCTATTCGCATTAAGCGAAGTAAGATCCCTCAGAGACGATGAGGTTGATAGGTCCGAGGTGGAAGCGTGGCGACACGTGCAGCTGACGGATACTAATCGATCGAGGACTTAACTTCAATTTTGAAAAGACGTCGCAATCGTTT
>JBPYCQ010000035.1:0-6416 GCA_051846895.1 Bacillaceae bacterium W0354 | reverse complement strand
GGCGCTACCTACGTAAAATGACTACCTAGCTACATAAAGCGAGGTTCTACCTACACCAATAGAGGTCCTATCTACGTTAAACAGCTGGTTACCTACACGAACGGAAACGCTACCTACGTAAATTAGTTTTCTATTTACAATGAAAGGATGAACTTTCTACAACAGTCTGTTTTCTATTAAAAAAAGAATAGCCCAATCTTCTAATCGCGGGCTACCCTTAACTATCAGTCTATCTCTTGATCAATCATTTTATCTAGCATCGTTTTCGTATTTATTAAATGGTTATTGAAAATTTCCCTAGCGATATTTAACAGCTCAACAATCATCGGGTCTTTCAAAGAATAGATGACCCGATTACCATTTTTCTCACCTACAACGATATTTTTATTCCTCAGTATGGTAAGTTGTTGTGAGACGGCTGAGCCTTCACTTCCAACTATACTTTGAATTTCGTTAACATTTTTTTCACCATCGGCTAATGCTTCTAAAATCTGTATTCTCAAAGGGTGTGCGAGTGCTTTAAAAAAATCGGTTTTAAATTGCTGCAACTCTAAGTTCATCTCATCGCTCTCCTTCCTAAACGATTACCGTCCCTGATCTTTTTTTCATTACGTTTTCTTTCTCTAAAGACATTTGATCACATTCCCTAAAGGCAAAATGTTTACATCCAACACATTTATTTCTATCGAGCTGTGTTAAAGCATAGTTAATCGCTTCTCCCGTATGTTCAAAGAAGTGCTCTTTACCAATGAATTGCTCTAGTCCAGAGTTTCTAATAACGTCTCGAGGTTGTGGTTTCATGCCTGAAATCAACACAATGCCTGTTTTTGAAAAGTGTTTAACGATGCTCGAAAAATATTGTTCTCCCGTCGTATCCATGAATGGAACCTTACCCATTCTAAATAATAGAACGCGAGGTTTTAAATCAATCGTCTTCATAACGGAATGTTCAAAAGCTTGAGCCGCTCCAAAAAACAATGGGCCTTCAACGTTATAAATACTTATTTGCGGACAATCTCTAGCTTCATTCACAACTTTCGCATCTATTTTTTCAAACTTATTATTTCTGTCTGGAAGAGCCTTTTCAGTTACGATTATATCACTCATCCGTTTAGTAAAGGAAATAACAGCTAATAATAGTCCAACAGGCACAGCCACTGTTAAATTCACCAACACCGTTAATAAAAAAGTCACTGCTAAAATTAGTGAATCCTCTGTTCTCATTTTCAACAAATGATAAAACACGTGCTTTTCACTCATATTCCAGGCAACAACCATTAAGATTGGTGCCATACTCGCAAGCGGAATACTAGAGGCGTATGGGGCAAACAGCAGTAACACTAATAGAACGACAACACCATGAACGATCCCAGAAATAGGAGATACAGCTCCATTTTTTATATTCGTAGCTGTTCGTGCAATCGCTCCTGTTGCTGGAATCCCGCCAAAAAAAGGAGTGACAACGTTCGCAATCCCTTGCCCAACTAACTCACGGTTACTATTATGTTTACTATTCGTCATACCGTCTGCAACAACAGCAGACAAAAGTGATTCAATTCCACCTAGCATCGCAATAATAAATGCAGGACCAATTAAAAGTTTAATCTTATCAAACGTGATTTCTGGAATTTGGAATTCAGGCAAACGATTCGGAATATCTCCAAATGTCGAGCCAATCGACGCCACATGGTTTGGATAAAAAATTGCTGCAATTAGCGTCGATACGACCAAACCAATTAAAGGACCAGGAACTTTCGGAAAAAACTTTGGCGTCAAAATAATAATGACTAAGCAGATAATAGCTGTTAAAACACTGTAAAACTCAACCGAATGAATATGCTTTGTTATTTCTATAATGTTTTGGTGAAAATATTCATGCTTCTCAACACCTGTTAAGCCAAAAAAATTAGGAATTTGGCCAACAAAAATAATGATCGCAATTCCCGCTGTAAAACCGATTGTTACAGGCCTTGGAATAAATTTAATTAACGAACCGAGCTTAAAAGCACCCATAAGGACGAGAATAATTCCCGCCAAAAAACCGGCTATTAATAAATTTTCATAACCGTAAGTCATGACGATTCCAAATAGAATTGGAATAAAAGCCCCAGTTGGTCCACCTATTTGGAACCTCGACCCACCGAACAATGAAATTAATATTCCAGCAATGATTGTTGTATAAATCCCGTACTCCGGCTTCACTCCTGATGCAATCGCAAAAGCCATACCAAGAGGGATTGCAATAACCCCGACAATCAACCCAGAAATTAGGTCTTTCTGGAACCCTTCTAAAGAGTACCCACCATACCGCCCGAAAAATTTAAATTTTCCCCTCATATTCTACCTACTTTTTTATGTTATTATATCTGATTATTTGAATATACTATAATTTAAATATACGATGGATTGTTAGTTAAGTCAAAGAAATGAATTTTAATGATGGCCAATTTCCCCACATATTATGTAAATCCCCTATATAATTAAGAATTTCCCTATAAGTAACTCTAAATTCCCCATAAAAGATTACACCTATGACAAAGCAGGACTCTATATAGGATTAATCGAAAAAAAATAGTGCCACTCAACTGAATGACACTACCTTACAAACTATAGCTTCTTTACAAATTCAGATTTTAATTGCATGGACCCTATGCCGTCAATTTTGCAGTCAATATCATGGTCACCATCAACAAGCCTGATATTTTTAACCTTTGTTCCAGCTTTAACAACATTGGAGCTTCCTTTTATTTTCAAATCTTTAATGACCGTGACAGAGTCTCCGTCATTTAAGACGTTTCCATGAGCATCCTTAACAGCGTTTAGTTCTTCCTGCTCCGCTTCTTGGCTCGGCGACCACTCATAAGCACACTCTGGACAGACGATGAATACACCATCCTCATATGTGTATTCTGATTGACACTTTGGACAGTTAGGTAAACTTGTCATTTCTCTTCCCCCAAATTATTTTTTCTTTTTATCACTTCTATTCTACAATATTTAGAAAAAATGTTTAGTGATAACATCCAGGCTGTTGATTAACAAGTATATTCCAGAAAAAATTAGCAAGATATATGTAAAAATTCTGAAGGCTCTTTGACTAATTATTTTGAAAAACAACTGTCCAAACAACAAGCCTAAAATAACGACTGGTAGCGCAACACCACTTGCCAACCATGTTGTAAGGTTCGTACCTACGACAGATATTTGAAGAATTAAACTAACCAAATAGATAAACAAATAAAAGGCTAATGTTGTGCTCCTTATTTTCTTTTTTTCACTACTAATCCCTGAAAAGTATAACAGTAATGGTGGACCTGGCATTCCTATACTTGTTGTCAACACTCCCGACACCCCGCCAACAACCACATCTCTTGATAAGGTTTGTCTAATTCTAAAGCTCAGCATTAACAAAAAGGTTAGAACAAGAATAACGATCCCGACACTAAACTTTAATGTCCTTATATTAAATAACTGAAAAATAATAATACCTATTGGTAATCCGATGATACTTCCAATGGCAAACCGCTTTATTAAACCAATATCAACGTCTTTCTGAATCTTTATGATTAATGCACATGAAATTACTAACGACAAAATTAAGTTAATTTGAATCGCCTCAGCTGGCTCAAATAACACAAGTAAGAATGGGGTTGCCATAATTGAAAAGCCAAACCCCGTACTCGTTTGTAAAATTGAAGCAACCAATATAATGATAAAGAAAAAGACAAAATCCATTTCAAACCAACTTTCAAATACATTACTGTCAATTGATTGTATCACATGAATTTTTCTGAACTGAACATTAAAAAACCTCGCATAAACATACGAGGCTTTCAAAATATTATTTCCCTTGAACAATGGACTGATAAATTTCTTCAAGTGAATATGTTCTTCCGCGGTCATCTTTATAAACGATATGCTCACCGCGAAAATGGACTGGAGAATCGATACCTGCCGATGCGGCCAATCGAAACAACCCTTTCCTTAATGAAATAACATAGTTAGCTGTTCGGTGTTTTTTCTCATCTATAACTAAAGCTTTTTGTAAATCAGGATCCGTTGTTGCAACACCTACCGGACAAGCATTTGAATGACATTTTAATGCTTGAATACAACCGACTGTAATCATAAATCCTCTCGCAATATTCACAAGGTCTGCTCCCATTGCTAGAGCTACGGCAATTCGATCAGGTGAAAATAACTTTCCTGATGCAATTAATTTCACTTGATCACGAACACCATATTTTCTTAAGGCGTGATCAACTAATGGTAAGGCAGACTTAATTGGAAGACCAGCACTATCTGCTAACTCTTGATACGACGCACCTGTTCCACCTTCACCACCATCAACAGTAATAAAATCTGGACCTTTCATCGTTTCCTTAATACTTTTTGCCAATATGTCTGCTTCACGGGCACTTCCAACGACAACTTTTATTCCGACTGGCTTTCCTGTATACTCACGAATGTTTTGAATAAATTCAAACATTGCAGGAAAATTATCAAATTCTTTAAAACGGTTTGGACTATCTATTGATTTAAAAGGTTCAACCATACGAATACGGGCAATTTCCTCAGTTACCTTTTCACCATCAATATGTCCACCACGTGTTTTAGCGCCTTGTCCTAGTTTTAATTCAAATGCTTTAACTTCAGAGATTTCACTTTTTTTCTTTAACGCTTCCCAACTGAAATTTCCTTCAGGGTCCCTAACACCAAATAATCCAGGACCAATTTGCATAATAATATCGACGCCGCCTTTTAAATGATAATCAGACAACCCACCTTCTCCTGTATTCATCCATGTGCCTGTTGCTATTCCTAAACCTTCTGACAGAGCTGTGATCGCTCGCTCTCCTAAAGATCCGTAGCTCATCGCTGACATACCTATTTGTCCTTTTAAAACAAAAGGATGTTTTAAATCTTTACCAATTACAATAGCGTCTTGATCATCTAATAAATATGCCGGAGATGTATCCTCCTCCAAATACTCTTTTCGTCGAGTAAATAACGGTTCTTTTATTAGCAAATAACGATTGGTCGTCACTTTTCCCGACACGTCCATCTTCAGCTCTTCAGTAAGCTTAGGGAACATTGAGTTGCTAATATAATAACCTTCTTCTTCAAAATCTCTGCGTGAACCAAATCCAATCACATCTCGTTTATATTTTGCCTTTCTAACAATGTGCTCATATTCCTCACGGGAAAAAGGCTTACCCTCATTATCACTATTAAATAAATATTGACGCAATTCCGGACCGATTGTTTCTAAAAAGTATCTCACCCGCCCAATGACTGGGTAATTACGTAAAATAGGATGTTGCTTTTGTCTTCGATCAATAATATATAAGTATAATCCAAATATAATTAATGAGAATATAATCACTGTAACAATAGCAACCACGATTATTATTAATATACTGCCTATATCCAATTTATACACCGCCTCAACTTCATTGAAAAATTGTCTAATTGGTCTTAACCTTTAATTTTTCCAATGCTATTGAGATTATCCATCAGCTAAGCGGTAATATGTTTAATAGGAAAGAAAACCTTATACTCAGGATTGTTTTTGTAATTTAAAGATTTAATTTATTTTTAAAAAAACTCAAAACCCTCATTATAATTTAAAAATTAAGTAAGTGTAAAATAGTTCTCGAGGTTAAATTACCAAAAATTAACTAGTAAAAAAAGAGAAGGCACTCTATCATATATGTATGCTTCGACGGCAAATACATATAGAAAGAGGCCTTCTCATGAAACAAATTATATCAAGAATTCACGAAATAATAAAGGAAACAAATAATTTAATTGAATTTGAGGAACGTGTACATCAATACATGTTTGAAGTTTTTGAAACGTGTGTTGGCGAAGCGTTTAATCAAATTGATCAAGTCATCAAAAAGCGAAGACAACAAGAAGAATGGACAGTTAAACGGACAGACTGGAAAACGATGCAGTTTATGTTTGGGTCAGTTCGCTTTCAACGTACATTAATGGGAGATGAACACGGGCAACCGCATTATCCATTGGATGAATGGTTGGGATTTAGAAAGTATCAACGTTATAGTCCATTGGTAGAAGTGAAAATAGCTGAAATGGCAAGTGAAAGTACGTATAGGGAAGTAGCACGTGTGTTAAAAGAATGGAGTGCCGTACACATTAGTCATCAAACCGTTGGATCGATTGTACGACGTGTGGGTGAAGCACAAAAACAAGCAGACCACGATCAAGTCATTGAATTAGAGGAATCAGATTCATTACCTGAAGGTAAAGAAGTCAACTTTTTATACGTGGAGGCTGATGGTGTATATGTTCGTGGGACTGAACGGCGAAAACATCATGAAGTTCGTCACGCGTTAATTTATGAAGGTTGGATAGAACATGGCAAACGAATATCGTTAAAACATCCACAC
>JBPYCQ010000034.1:0-7497 GCA_051846895.1 Bacillaceae bacterium W0354 | reverse complement strand
TGATGCTAGTATAGTTTCATGGACACATCTTAGTTAAGTTATTACAATCAACTTTAGGAGGATGTGTCCAATGAAACATAAGAATAATGGAAAACGATACAATGACGACTTTCGTAAAATGGTTGTTGAGTTATATCACTCTGGTCAATCAGTTAGAAGTTTAAGCAGCGAATATGGCGTTTCTGAAGTAACTATTTATGCATGGATTAAAAAGTTCAATCCAGTTGAGTTAGAGGATGGTTCCTCTGTAACCCCTGATGATTATGCAAAATTACAGAAACAATTACTTAAATTACAACAGGAAAATGATATCTTAAAAAAGGCTATGGCCATATTCGCAAAAAAGTAAATGATGCTGAAATCACTGATTTTATTCATGACCAAAAAGATAAATATCCAATACAAACAATGTGTAAAGTACTTGATGTTCCAAGAAGTACATACTATCAGTCATTAAATCAAACGATTTCTAATCGTGAACGAGAAAATAATGAATTAACCGAAAAAATTATTGAGATCCATAAAGAAAGTAAAAAACGTTATGGTGCACCTAAAATCCATCAACAATTGATAAAGATGGGTTACAAAGCTAGTCTAAAACGAGTTCAACGTTTAATGAAAAAAGCTGATATTAGGTCAATCGTTGTTAAAAAGTTTCGTCCTACACCTAGCAAGGAAACGATTGTAGAACGTGAAAATATTTTAGAAAGAGACTTTTCAACAAATACAATTAATGAAAAATGGGTTGGTGATATCACCTATATCCATACACTTCGTGATGGTTGGTGTTACCTTGCATCAGTTATGGATCTTCATACTAAAAAGATTGTAGGTTATTCCTTTTCTCGTTCGATGACGACTGATTTAATAATAAAAGCACTAGAGAATGCTTATCATGCACAAAGACCTGGTGAAGGACTTATATTCCATTCTGATCTCGGAACACAATATACAAGCACTGATTTCGCTGAAATAACTAAAAAATTTAAAATGGCACATTCTTTTAGTTATAAGGGTAGCCCCTATGATAATGCTTGTATCGAGTCTTTTCACGCTATTTTAAAAAAAGAAGAAGTAAATCATGTTCAATATCTTGATCATAAATCTGCCGAGTTAGCATTATTCCAATACATTGAAGGTTGGTACAACCGCAAAAGAATTCACGGAAGTATTGATTATAAGACCCCACAAGAAATGGAAGATTTGTATACTTGTGCAGCATAGGTAACGCTAATTAACTACACTGCACCGGCTTTACGTGGAGAGGCGGGCATGATAGCCTCATATGGCAAGCCAGCAAGGTTTTTTAGTGAGCTGGCTCCATGGCTAAGAAATCGTGCCCGCAGAGGCTCCATGTCAAGCCCCGACAGTTTAATATAAATTATATTCAAAGAACAATTTAAAAACTTAACTTATTTGTGTCCAAAATATTGACGTAGATCCAGGGTAAATAATAGAATATTAGATTAATTTATTTTTATGAGGTTTGGTTTATTTTTTTTAATATCACTCTCTTTATATTATAGATGTACGTACAATCTACAATATTAAAAAGGAGTGGTTTTAAATGACTGATTTTCACATTACGACTTTTAGATTCAGTAGCTCTCGACAAGTAAGGGATTCCGAAGAAGCCCAAAAACGTTTAAGGAGAGGACTTGATCAAGGGTATTCAGCCCAACAATTAGTAGGTCTTATTGGAGGTCTTTCAAGTGTGGCTGGACTTATATTTGGTGTCGTTAAAAAACTACCTATTGTTAATCTTGCATCTACATTTGTGGGAATATTTTCTCAGATGGTTCCTTCCATTAAAAGTTATCATTTATCAGCGATGCAAGATGGAATTAATGCCTTAGGAGATCTCGCTTATTACATGGAAAGTAATAATGTTGAAGCTGTTGAAGTGGATATTGCATTTAGGCATTTTAATCATGGTGGTGAATCTGTTCGTTACTTTTGTTCAGTTGATTATATTCTAAAACGAATTAAAAAAGATGGTAGATGGATGCTTTTAACTTAAAAAATAATATTAAAGACGGATTGTGATAATCCGTCTTTAATATTATAATAGTTAGTAAAATATTCAGATTAAGGTAGGTTTTAGAATATGGATTCACCAAACTTAGTTTTTGTTCCACTCGTTTTTTTTATTATGTATTTAATAAGATATTTATTTACAGGCTCAATCTGGACTAAATACGAAGATGAGCCTGATTCTTATAAATTAGCAACAACTATAATTGCTACAGCATTATTTTCTGTAATTCTTTTAGGTACTATTTTAGACTTTTTTAATTTCTATGAATTCTCGTTTAGATGGTTCATAGTTATTACTTTTGTAGTTGGCGTGTTATCAAAAATATATTTTGATTTAAAGTACATGAAACACACAAAAGAATATTTAATTACACTTTGTCAGAGCGTATTTATCGTTCCAGCACTTTACCTTATATTTTATTAATTAAATTATTATGAGGTCAATCGATTTATATGGGGTGTGTCAAGACTTTTCAAGGATGACGTTACGTGTTTAAACCCTCAGTTCTCAAACATGAACATTAATTCTGAACTTGAAAAAGCAAAATCTCGGTGACAGCATATGAATATCCTCTCTAACATAAGGCTCATAGTTAAAAAGACAGTTTATTTTAAAAGACTGGTTGATGGCTGTTTCCAAGTGAAGACGGAAAGCCTCTTCAAAGTCATCTTGTTTTTGGCTAGTGCTTCGATTCAATAGTGTGGTTATTTATAAGGAAGCCCTTTTCTGTGATTTTTTAACTAATTCTACAGAAAAGGGCTTCCTTTTTTATTTGCATGTAATAATTAAATTCTGTTTACACAAAATGTTTTACACTCTTTGAGTTTGTTTTCCTAAATAAACAACTATTATATATATTATTTCTAATACAAAGATAAGGAAGTCTATTACAAATCTTTTAATGCTTTGGCACACAAGGGGTTTGAATCTTTTTAGCCTATAAAAGCGAAAAACAAACAAGTAAATTAAGTATGAAAAACGAATAAAAGCAAAATGCAAAATAATTATAATACTATAAAGACAAAAGTTTTTTCCACAGATAAAATGGCAGCAAAATGTTCATTTTAAATCATTGAAGTTATCAACAATATAATTCACTTATCCTGATATTCACAATTATTCACAATTTTATTTTTGCTTTTATTAGTCTTTTGAAATAAAAAAATAAACGTCTTACTAATCACTCAATGCATCGTGGACGTTTTAATAGAGTTTGAAAAATAGAGTTTTGAATTTAAAGCAACACGAAATCCCCTCTTCTAATTTAAAAATAAAGAGGGGTTAAATGATAGGAAACAGTTGTCTTTTGACTAAGAAGTTTTCTAGTTTAAATTCTTCTGTAACATCAGGTACATATTTAAGGATAGGTAGTTGGTCAACTTTCTCAAGCATATGAGTAATAAAATACTTTGAATCAACTTTTCCTGCTTCTATCTGTTCTCTGTATTGTCTAGCTAATGTACTTTCCAGATTTTCATATGCGATTGTATCTACTCTTCTTCTAAAAGCATGTTTTCTGACTACTTCAATCCCATTAATTCGATTTAGAAGCGGATAACCACTATAATCCTTTAATGTTAGCTTTTCTTCAGGAGGGGCCATATAAAGTGCTTTCAAACGTGGCCAAGCATTTTTACATGCTACTTTTAATGCCTTTGGCCCGTAATAACTGACCGCTGAAGCAAACTCAAATTCTCGTCTGTTTTTTTCTTCTCCTTTTAAATTCGGAGCTATAAACGAATCCAGGTTAGCTTTACGAACAATATCTAATAATTGGGCTTCAGTTATCTGTCGGGTTTCACTAATTAAAAATTTCAAGATATGTCTTGGAAAAGATTTATTTTTGTCTACAAAATTTTTCAAGTGATATATGGCGTGTCGTATCACGCGAAAACTATAGTTTTTTAGAAAACGAACCATTTGTTTAAAATCTAGCCCGTCATTCAATCTAACAAGCTCAGCGATACCTAATTTATTCAACAGACGTTCAATAAATGATGTGTGTTTAGGATAAACGAAAGGCACTTCAATTGGATCATGATACTCGACTTGTCCTTGTTTATAATGAACCAGCCATGAAGAGTCGATTTCAAAACGTGCTTTCACAAACTTTTTTCTTTCAAGATCGCTTTTCTTTTCCTTAACCAAATCAGCTTGTTTAAATAATGATTTGCCTTTATAAATCGGTTTTTTCAATTCTTCTAACATTAATCGAATGTGATAGTTATCTTTTCGATGTAAAAACGTTTGTAGCCCGCTGAAGCGGATGTGTTCATGTTCACCTTTCAACATACGCTCTATTGGACGTTCGGCATTACCTTGCTGAATAACAAATGAATAAAACAATTTTTTCTGTCCAATAGATAACGAATGAAAAGCTTTAGTGAATATAACAGGAGAAAACACACCAAAATAACCAATCTTACCTGTATCTTGGTTAAGGTAATGATTGATTTGTATGTTGTATAGATCAAGTTCTTTCATATAAGATACGGATATTAAATTATGTAATTCAAACTTTTTAAAACTAGCATAAAATTGGGAAACACTAATAGGCTCTTCGAAATATTCCTTTAATTTACGATAAATAGCATGACGTTTTACATAATTAATAGTTCCTTTTTGGGGAAAACTGACTTTAAAAAGTATAGTCATAACCTGCAAATCAGCATGAGTCACATAATTTAAGTTATATTCACGTGGATTCTCAGAATTTATTACGGTAAATGTTTCGTTGCTATTAAAATTTTTTTCGATATTACATAGCGCATTGAAGAATGCATCCGTAATAATAACGGGTTGTGTTTCTAATCCTTTTAAACCACGTTCATTTTGTAAGATCATATTCGCCGCTCCTTTCTGAGTAAAAGTGTATTCCAACTAACTATTGAATCTTAAACTAAAACAAGCTATAATATAAACAAAGCTATATTTTGGCAATACGAAGCTGTGCCCTTAAAGGTCTATTTTTAAGAGCTGATACTTAAAAGTATTCTTTTGTTAAATGAACAATTGCCAGTTGTTCATTAAGGTTTCGCGATTGCCGGTCGCTTACAAGAAAATAACCTAAAGCCAACTTCCACTCTGCCAAGTGGAAGTTTTTTCTTTATCTATATCTAGCATTATAGCACTCTTGTTTAATAGATTTAAAGATTCTATAAAGTGCGACATTTTCGTAAAAAGCCTATCATATCAAGGGTTTAAGCTAAGTGCGACAATTTCGTAAAAAGTAACCTTAACCTTGTCATATCAACGGTTTCAGAAGATGTAAAGAATAAACTGATAAAATTTTGTTGAGTTTAGTGCGACATTTTCGTAAAAACTCATTCGAAGTTCCTACAAAGTGCGACAATTTCGTAAAAATGCCTCTATTTTAAGATGGAAAACGTCAAAATCCAGTCTAAAATATACCATTGACTTTATTATTTCCGGACTTTCTAAAACTGAAAATGAATAAAGTGCGACGTTTCCGTAAAAAACAATGTAAATTTCTAATGAAGTGCGACAAAAATGTAAAAACTCTTAGAAAGAGATTACTTTTTTACTTTCAAAAGTGCGACATTTTCGTAAAAACTCTAAATGAATGGACCTTTTACTTTAATTTAGTGCGATAAATTCGTAAAAAGTGATTAACCTTCTAAAGCAGGACGATTACCAGATAACAAATCCTCTTTTTCAGTTTCTGTCAAAGGGTTTAAAAATATTTTAAAACCATTGCCTGCCCTTTTGTAATCATTAACCATAATTTTTGCATCTTTAAATTCTTTTAGCGAAATTTCAATTTGTTCCATAACAGCTTCTTTTTTCTTTGTTTTAAAGCGATAGCGGTCGGTAAAATAATGAAGTTCAAAATATTCTTTTATTGGTTTTTCTTCAAGATATGCACCTAAACGCTCACTTTGTAGAACATAGATTAGTATTTTGGATAAATTGTTTTCTAACTTGTGAATCATATGGCTGTATATTTGAATTGTTTGATTAGTAATAATCTGTTGGTGAAGTTTATCCGAAAACTCAACTTCAACTTCAATTTTTTGTCCTTTTTCATCTTGTACAACCTCAACCGATTGGAATAGGTTATAAACGAAAGTAGAACGAGATTCACTTTTATCATTGGTCTTTCTACCTTCTATGCTGAATCTTCCTATTTTCTTCAAACGTTTAATAGGATGGGTTTGTCTACAAAGGTGGTGACGCTATCTACATAAATGCGTTTTCTATCTACATGAATTGACGTGCTACCTACATAATTCCGTTCCCTATCTACATGAATGGCGACGCTATCTACATAAAATGGTTAGCTATCTACATGATCAGAGGCGCTACCTACGTAAAATGACTACCTAGCTACATAAAGCGAGGTTCTACCTACACCAATAGAGGTCCTATCTACGTTAAACAGCTGGTTACCTACACGAACGGAAACGCTACCTACGTAAATTAGTTTTCTATTTACAATGAAAGGATGAACTTTCTACAACAGTCTGTTTTCTATTAAAAAAAGAATAGCCCAATCTTCTAATCGCGGGCTACCCTTAACTATCAGTCTATCTCTTGATCAATCATTTTATCTAGCATCGTTTTCGTATTTATTAAATGGTTATTGAAAATTTCCCTAGCGATATTTAACAGCTCAACAATCATCGGGTCTTTCAAAGAATAGATGACCCGATTACCATTTTTCTCACCTACAACGATATTTTTATTCCTCAGTATGGTAAGTTGTTGTGAGACGGCTGAGCCTTCACTTCCAACTATACTTTGAATTTCGTTAACATTTTTTTCACCATCGGCTAATGCTTCTAAAATCTGTATTCTCAAAGGGTGTGCGAGTGCTTTAAAAAAATCGGTTTTAAATTGCTGCAACTCTAAGTTCATCTCATCGCTCTCCTTCCTAAACGATTACCGTCCCTGATCTTTTTTTCATTACGTTTTCTTTCTCTAAAGACATTTGATCACATTCCCTAAAGGCAAAATGTTTACATCCAACACATTTATTTCTATCGAGCTGTGTTAAAGCATAGTTAATCGCTTCTCCCGTATGTTCAAAGAAGTGCTCTTTACCAATGAATTGCTCTAGTCCAGAGTTTCTAATAACGTCTCGAGGTTGTGGTTTCATGCCTGAAATCAACACAATGCCTGTTTTTGAAAAGTGTTTAACGATGCTCGAAAAATATTGTTCTCCCGTCGTATCCATGAATGGAACCTTACCCATTCTAAATAATAGAACGCGAGGTTTTAAATCAATCGTCTTCATAACGGAATGTTCAAAAGCTTGAGCCGCTCCAAAAAACAATGGGCCTTCAACGTTATAAATACTTATTTGCGGACAATCTCTAGCTTCATTCACAACTTTCGCATCTATTTTTTCAAACTTATTATTTCTGTCTGGAAGAGCCTTTTCAGTTACGATTATATCACTCATCCGTTTAGTAAAGGAAATAACAGCTAATAATAGT
>JBPYCQ010000033.1:0-7854 GCA_051846895.1 Bacillaceae bacterium W0354 | reverse complement strand
CCATAACTATCGGCATTAAGGAATCGTCCCCATTCTGGGTTATAATACCTTGCATTTAAATAATATAAGCCCGTCTCAGAATCGTAACGATAGCCGCGGTAACGATAAGGGTTCTTTTCACCAATCGTATCAGCTAAGTCTCCACTAATGGATACGATATTACCCCATGTATCATATTGATAACTGACAACCTTTGTGCCGTATTGATCGTACAACCCTATCATATCACCTTGGATGTTTTTGATGTAGTAGTATTCCTCCCCATTAAGATTCATACTAACTAAATCACCGTTGGCATCATACGTGTAATAAATCTCATCGACACCATTTGTTTCATGGGTGACAAGGGATCCTTCAAGCGTATACGTTGTGATAACACCATTGACTTCTTTTTGCGTACGATAGCCTCCATCATTATAGCGGTAACTTGTCTCTAGACCATTTCCTGATATCCCAGCTAAACGGTCGCCAAAGGTCCAGTTGTACGTATAACCATTATAGCTTATTGGATTTCCTAAATTATCATACTCAATGGTTTGTCCATTATAAGACGTTAGTTGATCAAGCCAATTGGTATTTTCATAAAGATAAATATTCGTTTGACGATCACTTCCAGTTAAATCAGCTGTTGACTCCGTATAAGCGTACTCTTTCTTAGATTGAAGATTTCCGCCATTATCGTACTCATAAATGATCGTCTGATCTAATACGCCATTATTTTCCCGTATTAATTGATTTAACTCATCATAAACGTACGTTATGGTTTGGCCATTTTGGGTAATCGTACGAATATTTCCGTTCTCATCATAATCATAGGTAATTACATCACCATTATTATTTATGGTGTCAATTTGACCTGTTGTTGAACCAGTTCCATAGCCACCCTGTCCATAAGTAAAGGTGGTCTCAAACATGGTATTCCCTGTATATAGTGAGCGGGTATCAAGTCTTCCTAAATCATCATAGGCATAATGCACATGATTTAATCGTCCTTGGTTATAAATAGACTGTATATCCGTATCGGATAAGGCAACGGTTGAATAAGTAAATTGCTCCATATAACCATTAAGCGAATCATCGCCATTCACGTTAGTACCTAATTTCGTAATCGTACCTGTGAAGTCCTTCCAATCATTTAACGTTGTTGTTAATTTTTCATCGTTTAAGAACATCGTTAAAGTTAAAGTTCCGTCTATATTTTCATTCCACTTGAATGACGCAAACATCCATTCATTTATTGGCACATTATGATTGGAAGTGAGTACGGTATTCATGGTCCCATCACTTGCTCGCGTGTATAAACTAAGTTTATCATTTCGATCTAGGTAAAGAGTGAATAAACCACTTGCGACTTCATTATTCGATAGAATATGACGAATAGTCCCTGACTCGGTTGTTTTAAACCAGACAGACATAGAGCCTTCTTCGTCTTTTAAACCAAGGTCAAATGTGTGTGTTGGTAAGTTGTCAGCTCCATTCAGAAATAACACTTCTTTTCCTAACTCATCATTTTCAAATACACCATTGTTTATTTCCGGTTTGGTGCCTAAAGAGCCTTGTAAATCACCATTTAATGGATATAGTTCAGTGTACTTAGTATTAATTCTTGAATAGGTTGTGTTTTCTGGACGATTATCTTGATCATAATCATAATTTGTTTGATAAGTTGATTGATTCACTGTTTCGATTGTTTTTGAAACGTTACTTCTCTTATCATAATCATACTTTATTTCATAACCAACATCTGATCTAATCCGAGTTAAACGATTAGCAAAATCATAGTAATAGCGATAATTTTTGTTGTTAACTAAATCCTGATGAAAGGCTACGAAGCCAAGTGAGTTATAGTCATATTTAAATTGAGATACACCGTCTAAGCTAGTGCCTATTTGACGATTCAAGTTATCATACTCATAGCCAATTGATTGACCGTTGGCATATGTCGTTTGTAGTAGCTTTCCCGTTTCAATCGCGTTGTTACGTTGATCAACATACGTTTCATAGTCGTGATGGGTTAATAATTGGTTCCCAACTTTTACATCTATTAAATAACCAAATGTATTATAGGTAAAATTATATTTAACAGATTTACTATCTTCCGTATTATGCTCAACTGACATGACACAATCATTATTATACGTATATTGGTTCAAGGCTATAGGTAATTCTTCTCCAGATTCATTGACCTTATATTTTGTCGTAGTTAAAATTCGACCTAATACATCGTATTCATAACTTAGTTTATGACCAGATGGATCAATGATTGTTTTTAATTCATCTGCTTGTTCGTCCCATTCGTAATTTACTTGATATCCAGCTGAATTAGTTATCGTAGATGTGTAATTCCCACTATCTGTGTATTCAGCTTTTTGTTGAATAAAGTTACTCATTCCAACTTTCGAAGTAATTGGATTGCCATAAGTATCGTATTCAAAACTATATACGACATTATCGGCAGTTGTAGCATCAATTAAATTATGATTTTCATCATAATTATAGTTAAAATGGTTACCTATTGGATCAGTTGCTTTTATGAGATCGTTGTTTGGGTTGTATTCAAAAGTAGATTGATCCTCTGTAAGTTCTTCAGATAATACTAGATTTCCTTTATCATCGTACGAATAGCTGGTGCTAAAGGGTTCGCGATAAAGCTGAAAACCATCAAAATAAGCCGTATTTTCGTTATGATAGTATTCGACATAATAATGAACTGCCTGATAATCACTATCTGCTTTAAGCATATCAGCTATATATTGCCAATCTTCAGAGCCTGGATTAAAGTTAACCCGTTTCCATTGAAACGTACCATCTATTCGTTCAATACCAATTTCTAATGAAAATCTTTTGCCCGATAATGGTACCGAATCTCCTTTAGCCCAGCCACTAAAGACAAAGATGTCACCTTCTTGACCTCCAACATTAACAATTTGCTTTAGAAATTTTCGTTTGTTATACTCTCCAGTCATTTTAAATACGCTTGAATCTAAGGAAATAGGTTGGTTAGACCTTTCTACTTTTTGGTCAGTAGGACTATTTAAACTACTTTCAGTCCAATAGTCTGGCGTTCCAGAACCAAAAGTTAAATTAGCATTTTCAACAAGATTATAACGTTCAGCAGTAAATCCTTTATTTAATTGGATAGCATCAAAATAAGATATCCCGGTCTCCTCAATGATACTTGGTCTAACAAAAATTTGATTTGATGATGCATTTTCAGGAAGGGTAAAGGTCAATTCTTTTCTTTCCCAATTATTATTTCCAGTCAAATAATCTGAATAAATGTATTTCCAGTTCCCAAATTGATCTTGATATGTTACAACAAGGGTGGCACCTTTTCCATTATTATTTGTAATGTTTTTTGTCTTTATATAACCCGATAATGTATAAGTCTGTCCTTTTTCTAAATTTAAACTTTGAGAGAAAAAATGACGGCTAGCATCGTTTGTTTTCTCAATTTTGAAAGATTGGTTACCAATATAACTATCTTCATTTGTAAATGATAAATGAGCTGTGGAGCTTCCCCAACCTAGTAATGACCAATCTGTGTTTACTTCTGCATTATGGTTTTTAATTGGATTTAATATTGATTTTTGTAAATTTGACTCATTACTTAGACTATTTTTATTCAATCCGTCATTTATAAAAGTATAATATTGAGCAAAACCTTGATCATCTTGAATACTGATTGTATTCCCGAATTGATTGAAAGTATAATATTCTTTATTCCCTTTATAATCAGTAAATATGGTTTGATTTGAACCATAATCGATGGTTAAATACTCGCCTAACTTTCCATTCGTATGTTGTTCCTGTACTTTTTTTACGCGATATGGACTGACGTTATAATAATCATATTTTAATTGTTCACCATTTGGATTAGTAACTGAAGATATATTATTATGACTATCATAAGTAAATATCGTTGAAAGACCATCAGGATAAGTTACCTTAAGCTGGCTGCCGGTACTATAATCAAATGTTGTCGTATCCCCTTCAGGTGAGATGATTTCTGTTAATTTACCATTTGAATAATTAAGATTTGTTACGCGCCCTGAACCATCTGTCGCCTTAATTAATTGGTTACTCCCATAAGAAAGCGATAGTTCATTATCATTTTGATCACGAATAAACGTTAGTTCACCAGTAGGTTTAAAATATAGCATATTATCTTTTTTATCTTTTATTCTAAAATGTCTAGTTGTTGAAGACGTATGGATTGTTAATTCTAATTGAAGTCCTGATTCATCCTTATACACTTCATCTTTGTCCGTGTCTTCCATATAATGTACAGTTCCATCACTATCAGTAAATAAATAATACTGCTCTCCGTTTATAGTCTCAGCTTTTACAGTTTGGCTAAGGTTTAACCTCCAACCAGAACCAAAACCAATATCATTATTTTTATCATTACTGTTGTATATATGATTAATTGTCACAGGCATTCGGTTACCAGTTAATGAAAGATCATTATGGATATAGATTAGATTTCCATTATAATCATTGATATAGCCTGTTCCCGATCTCCCTAAACTTTGCGAATGGTATGTCCAGTAATCTTCTATACCGGAATGATTAGAGTAATAAAGAACTAACATAGGACGAGCATTTGTCACAGTTGTATCTGAAGATAAAAACTCAGTGTAATTCGCATACTCATCTTTATTTTTCAGCATTAGGCCATAATTGTTTTCTGTGCTATACCACTCTTTTGCTATTTTAGTTATATCCCATGAATAACTACTATAATTTCCTTCATCAATAAATTGATAATCAATAATAGGACGGTCGAAATCTGGCTGAGAATCCCAAGTTATTGTATTTGTATCCCAGTTTTCTAATACTTTGTGTACATTTACTTGTGCACGGGAAGGAGTATCAGAGTATAATGCTGAATAGAAGTAAGCATTAGTTATAAATTCACTCGTTTTTAATTCAGGTAGTGCAAATTGAATAAATGTACGGTTAATCCCAGAAGATGATCCGTATCCCGTTTTATTCATTATACTAGTCATGTAATTCGTCGTAGGAAATTTTTCAGAAATATGGTTATCATAGATTTCTTTTATATCTTTAGATGTTTCAATCGGTGGATCGATAGTAATAGGATAAACTCTATTTTCATGATTCAACCATTCTTGATTGGGGGTAATAGTATATATAAAACTTTTTTTATTTTTACCTTCTGATATATGGACTTCTATATCATTACTCTCAACCCCGCTACTATCAAACATAAAAGGAGCATTAATTTTAAACACTTCTTCTTCGGTAACACTATCAAGGAATATTAAGGTTTGGTCGGACTGAAGTTGTGGTACAAGACCTTTTATTTGGTATTCAAATGAAAAAATTGCATGATCAATTGGGGAATGTATTATTATGTTTTCTTTTACTTGTTCAGGCTGGATTTCATATGATAGGTCAACACTGGGTAGGATGTTATTATAATTAACAACTGAGTTTAAATTGTCTAATACTCTATTTTGACCCCTTATAGAATGAGTTCCCAGTTCTGATTTTTGGACTTCTGCTATAGACTTGTCTATATTCTTCATACTCCATGAAATTTCGTACTGGTCTTTTTTTATTGTTACAAGTTTATTTGAATTGGTGTTTTGTGCTAGTTTTATTTTATAGCTATTTTGTTTATTTTCTAAAACTTGTCTGTTATTGTCATTCTTTTTGATTAATGTATTATCAATATCTTTCCATTCATCATTTTCTTTATAATGGATAGCTGTCGGATAAACGACTGCTTCGTATGTCATATCTTCCTTTAGAAAGTGTTTGGTATATATATCTCTTTTCTCAACTATTTCACCAATATCTTGTAAATGATGAAATTCGTTTTCTTCCTCAGGATTAAACGGCGGCTCAATAATTTTCGAATCTGACGAATTATAAGTTGAAGCTAAGATTGTTTGAGGTAAAAAAGAAATTAATAAAGTAAAGATAATTAGTACAGATAAAACTTTGTTTAAATTTTTCAAGATGTTTCCTCCTATTATGTGTTATAAAAGCTGTGTTGTAAATTAATCACAAATAAGTTAATTCACCTCCCATTTAATAAGCTACAGGTACTATTGATTAAAATAAATACAAAATTTATTCATTTAAAGTTTAATAATAGTACTAAGAGAAAAAATTGCTAAAATATTAGTTAGAATAAAAATAACGAGGGTAAAAGCAAAATCTTATAAGAATAAATATTAATGGCTGGCTTGCGAACCCAAACACAACATATTCAAGAATTAATTTAGAGTACACTGAACCATTCCCATTAAATGGTGATTTACAAGGCTCTTTAGGAACAAACCCGGTAATCATCAACGGTATATTTGAAAATAATGAAATCGGAAAAGAAGTGTTAGTTGTAAAGGGAGCTGACAACTTACCAACACACACATTTGACCTTGGTTTAAAAGACGAAGAAGGCTCTATGTCTGTCTGGTTTAAAACAACCGAGTCAGGGACTATTCGTCATATTCTATCGAATAATGAAGTCGCAAGTGGTTTATTCACTCTTTACCTAGATCGAAATGATAAACTTAGTTTATACACGCGAGCAAGTGATGGGACCATGAATACCGTACTCACTTCCAATCATAATGTGCCAATAAATGAATGGATGTTTGCGTCATTCAAGTGGAATGAAAATATAGACGGAACTTTAACTTTAACGATGTTCTTAAACGATGAAAAATTAACAACAACGTTAAATGATTGGAAGGACTTCACAGGTACGATTACGAAATTAGGTACTAACGTGAATGGCGATGATTCGCTTAATGGTTATATGGAGCAATTTACTTATTCAACCGTTGCCTTATCCGATACGGATATACAGTCTATTTATAACCAAGGACGATTAAATCATGTGCATTATGCCTATGATGATTTAGGAAGACTTGATACCCGCTCACTATATACAGGGAATACCATGTTTGAGACCACCTTTACTTATGGACAGGGTGGCTATGGAACTGGTTCAACAACAGGTCAAATTGACACCATAAATAATAATGGTGATGTAATTACCTATGATTATGATGAGAACGGAAATATTCGTACGATTACCCAAAATGGCCAAACCATAACGTACGTTTATGATGAGTTAAATCAATTAATACGGGAAAATAATGGCGTATTAGATCAGACGATCATTTATGAGTACGATAATGGCGGAAATCTTCAATCTAAGAAAGAGTACGCTTATACGGAGTCAACAGCTGATTTAACTGGAAGTGATCGTCAAACGAATATTTATCTTTATGAAAATACCAATTGGCTTGATCAACTAACGTCTTATAATGGACAAACCATTGAGTATGATAATTTAGGAAATCCAATAAGCTATAATGGTTATACGTACAACTGGACCTTTGGCGACCGTTTAGCTGGGATATCAGGAAATGGTCTAGAGACAAGTTACCGCTATAATGATGGAGGCTATCGTACGCAAAAAGAAGTCAATGGTGTTATCACAACGTATACGCTTGAAGGATCCCTTGTCACCCATGAAACAAATGGTGTCGATGAGATTTATTACACGTATGATGCCAACGGTGATTTAGTTAGTATGAATCTTAATGGGGAGGAATACTACTACATCAAAAACATCCAAGGTGATATGATAGGGTTGTACGATCAATACGGCACAAAGGTTGTCAGTTATCAATATGATACATGGGGTAATATCGTATCCATTAGTGGAGACTTAGCTGATACGATTGGTGAAAAGAACCCTTATCGTTACCGCGGCTATCGTTACGATTCTGAGACGGGCTTATATTATTTAAATGCAAGGTATTATAACCCAGAATGGGGACGATTCCTTAATGCCGATAGTTATGG
>JBPYCQ010000032.1:0-9688 GCA_051846895.1 Bacillaceae bacterium W0354 | reverse complement strand
CCAACCCATTTTTCATTAATTGTATTTGTTGAAAAGTCTCTTTCTAAAATATTTTCACGTTCTACAATCGTTTCCTTGCTAGGTGTAGGACGAAACTTTTTAACAACGATTGACCTAATATCAGCTTTTTTCATTAAACGTTGAACTCGTTTTAGACTAGCTTTGTAACCCATCTTTATCAATTGTTGATGGATTTTAGGTGCACCATAACGTTTTTTACTTTCTTTATGGATCTCAATAATTTTTTCGGTTAATTCATTATTTTCTCGTTCACGATTAGAAATCGTTTGATTTAATGACTGATAGTATGTACTTCTTGGAACATCAAGTACTTTACACATTGTTTGTATTGGATATTTATCTTTTTGGTCATGAATAAAATCAGTGATTTCAGCATCATTTACTTTTTTGCGAATATGGCCATAGCCTTTTTTAAGATATCATTTTCCTGTTGTAATTTAAGTAATTGTTTCTGTAATTTTGCATAATCATCAGGGGTTACAGAGGAACCATCCTCTAACTCAACTGGATTGAACTTTTTAATCCATGCATAAATAGTTACTTCAGAAACGCCATATTCGCTGCTTAAACTTCTAACTGATTGACCAGAGTGATATAACTCAACAACCATTTTACGAAAGTCGTCATTGTATCGTTTTCCATTATTCTTATGTTTCATTGGACACATCCTCCTAAAGTTGATTGTAATAACTTAACTAAGATGTGTCCATGAAACTATACTAGCATCAAGATTTTATTTAAGTTATATTTTAGCAAGACAAGACCTGCGTCTAGTCTATTAAACTATTACATGACTTCATGTAAAGAAAGCCGATCAAGGTACTTAATCGTTCTAACTCTGTTTTAGAACAAATGATTAAATATCTTGATGGGCTTTTTTTGTAAAAGCTCAAACACCAAAAATTTATGGCTCTATACTGAATGTGGTGGTGTCCCCAGTCTTATCAATATCAAAAAGAAGACAAAAAAATACACTCATTCCCCTCTCTTTGTTAACCTAGAGTTGCGAAACCAAAGGATAAAGGAGAGGGAAAGAGTGCAAAACAATTTTATCATAGAAATGTTAGGAATTAAAGACAAGCATGTGGAAATATGGGACATATATGATGATGTGCTAGGAGAATTAAAAATAGAGCTTTACACAAGGGTAAAGAAACAAACCTGTCCTTGTTGTAAAAAGAAAACAAAGCGGACTCATGCCTATCGGAAACAAAACATCCAAGGTCCATTATTATCGAATACAACAGTCAAAATATGTTTAAAAAAACGCCGTTACTATTGTAAGGAGTGCAATTCTACGTTCTTCGAGCGTCTTCAAATGGTTGGTCACTATCAACGTTGCCTAAGTTCCCTTCAAACAACAGCGTTAACCTATGCGGCAATGGGATCCTTTACAATGGCAGCACGGTTTGCGGGTATGACAACGAATCGTTTGATTCGTCTCTTTGATAAACGAGAAATCAAGAAAAGGAAAGTACTGCCACGAGCGATTGCCATTGATGAATTTAAAGGAGATGCTGGTGGAGAAAGGTTTCAAACTATCGTTGCGGATGTAGAGAATAAGGAAATTATTGATATTTTACCCAATCGAAAAGTGGAAACAATCAAAAAATATTTGCAGTCCGTTGATACAGGTAGTGTCGAAATCGTTGTGATGGATTTATCCAAATCCTTTAAACAAGCTGTTCGACAAGCATTGGGGGGATCCACTTATTATTGCCGATAGGTTTCACTACATGCGCCAAGTTTATTGGGCATTAGATGAGGTGCGTCGAGAGGTTCAACATGAACTTTGTAAAAAAGACCGGATTCATATGAAACGTAGTAAGAAATTATTATGGAAATCATCCTATAAGTTATCAGCGGAAGAAATAGAAAAAGTAAATAATCTGATTACCATGCATCCACGCCTTCAGGAAGCTTATGAGTTAAAAAATGAATTAGATCGATGGTTTAAAGAAAGTGATGAGAGAACCGCTAAAGAAGGGTTCGAAGCTTGTTTGAAAAAGATGCAAACTTCTAGTATTGAGGCGTTTCATCGAGTAAGTATGACCTTTAAACGTTGGAAAACAGAGATTTTACAATCGTTTATGCATCCATTCAACAACGGTTACATCGAAGGTGTTAATAATTCAATCAAAGTGTTGAAACGAAATTCATATGGAATAAAAAGCTTTAAGCGTTTAAGAAATAAGATTTTGTGGCAACAGGAAGTTAAAAAGGTATTAAATTAAGTTGTTTACGTTTATTCTAGCAGATGAAAAACATGGAGACTCCTGCGGGAAAAGCGAGCCAGTCGAGACCCCGCATGGAGGTACGACAGAGGAGACTCGACGGCCGCCCTAAGGTCCGCGAAGTGTTTTTCATCTGCGGGTCTAGGAAATAAAATGAAGAAATAATAAAAGGTTAAAAAAGTGATGGTAGAGTGTATTTTTCCACCACCACATTTGACAAAGAACCCAGGAAGATTAGTTAGAGATCCTGAATTACGTTATACACCGGGAGGGGTAGCGGTCGTTAATTTTAGTATTGCTGTTTCGCGTCCGTACACAAATCAAGAGGGACAACGAGAAACAGACTTCTTTGATTGCGTAGCGTGGAGAGGTAAAGCAGAAACGATTGCTAACTACCTTAGAAAAGGTCAAGAAGTTATAATAACTGCTGCACTCCAAACTCGCTATTATGATGATAATGAAACGGGTAAACGTGTCAAGGTGACAGAATTAATTGTTGATGATATTAAGTTTGGCGCTTTACCAAAAGGTGAAAGTCAATCAAACAATAATCAACGGCAACTAGTAGGAGCAGCAGCTCAATCAGGTAGTCAACAACAAGGTAATCCATTTGATGGTTCCGAACCTGTTGATCTTGGTGATGACAACTTACCATTTTGAGAGACTGACTTAAATAACGTGGTATAAACGGAGAAAAACAGACTTTCCTTTTTCAAGGCGAAAGAGGGAGTCTGTTTATTTCTTTAAGGAGGAATGATTATTTGTGAATTTAGTAATTTATGAAAAAACCACTATTGACAGAATATCCGAAATTCAAAAAGAGGGATATTACGTTAAGCATAACGAGATGAAAATACATCATGAACATACACCTTATACCAAATTCTTATACGAAAAAGGTTTTGAATTAATTTCCCCTTTAGAGGATGAAGAAGATTATGCTGGTGTTGTTTATTCAGAACAAGAAGGCGAATGGTTCTGCAAAATTCAGCACTTAGACGGTGATGGTTATATCGAATTCAGTCATGAATACTTCCGAAGTGAAGATGATTTATTTAATTGGTTATACCTTACAAATGATAATTCACTCAGGGATGTTTATGTAACAATGAATGTTTCACTAGAAGATATGATTGAGTCGCAAGCAGAATCAATTTCACAACACGTTCTTTTGAAGGATTATCGTTGTTTTAAACTCGAAGATAATAGTTGGGTTTTCATTTATGAATAAAAACTTTAGAGGAGAGATACATTATGGCCTATCATTCTGATGTATTGGTGGTTGTACGTGAATCATTAAATAAAAAAATCGAAGAATTAATCGCTAAATCTGAACAAGAATCCTGGATTAAAAATCCTGACAAAGTATTAGTTAAAAACGGTACAACTCTTCGTTTTTATAAACGGATTCGTTACAATCATACTGGTGATGCGGAAGTAAAACTCGAACATATACTTCTGAATGACGCAGAGGATATAGATGATTATCATTTTGTTCGCACAGGAGATAGTGGTGATGACATTGAAGTTTACGGAGAAAACAATGATTTCTTATCAGATGTTGAAGTTATAATTACTTTTGAGGAGTGATAAATATGCCAACTGCTACAACTATAGCAAAAAACACTATGACATATAGTTATAGTCGTTTGGCTTTGTTTGATCGCTGTGAGAGAGCTTTTTATCATAAATATGTGGAAGAGCGTCCTGATCCATCAGGCGCTCCAGCCATTATCGGAAAAATTTTTCATTACGCAATGGAATTAGTTGTTAATGAAGGATATGAACCAGAAGATGCAGTTTATGCTTCTATTTACGTTCATAACGGTTTACCAGAAGGAGAGATTGCTGACAGCTTGATTTATATGGTTAATCGGACGTACACCCGTCTATTAGATTATCAGGATGAATTTGCTGACGTAACAACCGAGCTACATTTATTTGTTGAAACTGAACATGGGAAGTTACAAGGTTATCTAGATCTTGTGGTTGATAATCCTGCTTTAGATGAATTAACGATTGCTGATTACAAAACAACATGGCAACCGTTTTCAGCTGAGGAATCACAACAATTAAAGCTTTATGGTTGGATGTATAAGCAAATGCGAGGCGGATATGTTAGTTCAAACTATAAAGGAAAGTTAATCTTCCCTAGACGTTCTGAATTTGCTGATTCTGATGTTTTGTTTTCTGATGAAGAATTAGAAGCTGCTTACAGGTGGGCTGTCGATATAATGAGCCAAATTGAATCTAAGGACATTCATAATATGGATGAATGGGAAATGACGAACGAGCGCAAAAAGTGTGAGTATTGTCCTTATATTGGCCTTTGTAGTAGTGGGTTTGTCAATGGTTTGCCAAGTGACGGTGAACCAAAAGATGATCTTGAAGCACAAGCAATAGGCGAATATGTCCGTGTGCAAGAACTAGCCATCAAAAAAATGAAAGATGGTCTTAAAAATTACGCGAAGGACAAAGGTGATATTACACTTAGAGGAGGCAAGTGGACATTTGCTAAAAGTGACCCATCTCCTAAAGCACCTGTAGAACTTATAAAAAATTATGCCGAAGAGCATGGTTTTGATTTAGAAGAAGCTTTTAGTGTTAATACAAAAACTCTTAAAAAGTGGATTGAAGAAGATTCTACAGGAACTTTATCTAGTAGCGTGAAGTGGTCAAACCCAAGGACTACTTTTAGATTCATTGAATCAAATGAATGAAAACAGAGGGTATTTTCCCTCTGTTCAGCTTGTTGACAAAGTTCCCATTTGAGGAAGGTCAACAAGCTTTTTTTGTAGAATAAACATTATAGAAAAATCTTTAGAAGATACATACATCATTGATTTTGAAGTGTTCCAGGCGAACGCTTTCCGCGGGCACGGCCTCAGCCTCCTCGCTACCACTAGCGTGTTCGCTGCGGGGTCTTCACCTCGTGCTGTTCCCGCAGGAGTCGTCGCCTTACACGCTTCAAAATCACCCACAATTTAATTAATACAATTGGAGTGATTTCATGTTATCTAAACACGATAAAATGGGTCGCGACCAAATAGAATTTATCTCCCTAGAAGACTTAGTGCCTCGCGACCATTTAGTAAGAAAAGTTGAAGAAGCAATAGATTTTGATTTTATTTACGAATTGGTTGAGGATAAATATTCTTCGAATAATGGAAGACCTAGTGTTGATCCAGTGGTTCTTTTTAAGATGGTTTTTATTCAATATCTTTTTGGCATTCGTTCAATGAGACAAACGATAGAAGAGATTAAAACAAATGTAGCTTATCGTTGGTTTATTGGGTATCCACTTAGTAAGGACATTCCTCACTTTTCTACATTCAGTAAGAACTATGAACGCCGTTTTAGAGATACCGATATTTTTGAACAAATCTTTTACCGTATCTTAAAAGAAGCGATGCAAAAGGGACTAGTCGACCCAGATGTCGCCTTTATCGATTCAACGCCTGTAAAGGCAAATGCGAATAAAAAGAAATACATAAAGAAAACCGTTAGAGTTGAGACCAGAAGTTATCAAAACAAATTAGAAGAAGAAGTAAATGTTGATCGTATTAAACATGGAAAGAAACCGCTAAAAAAAAGTAAATCTGAAGATCAAACTAAAGAAGTAAAAGAAAGTACCACTGACCCGGAAAGTGGTTATTATGCAAAGAGTGAACGCGAGCACATGTTTGCTTACTCTTTTCATACGGCATGCGATAAAAACGGTTTTGTGTTAGGCAGTTTAGTAACACCGGGAAACGTACATGATAGTCAAGTTTTAGAACCTTTATTTAATCAAATAAAAAATAAAGTAAGTAAACCAAATGTTGTGGCTGTAGATGCTGGATATAAAACTGCGCCTATTGCTAAGTTTTTATATGACGAGAATGTACGACCTGTTATGCCGTATAAAAGACCACTTACCAAAAAAGGCTTTTTAAGAAAACACGAGTACGTCTATGACGAGTATCATGATTGTTATATTTGTCCCGAAGGACAAATCCTGAATTATAAACTCACAAACCGTGATGGTTATAAACAGTATGTTTCAAATCCTTCAATTTGTGTGAATTGCCCATTGTTATCAGTTTGTACAGAAAGTAGTAACTATCAGAAATCCATTCACCGACATATATGGGAAGAACACTTAGAAGAAGCTGAACACTTAAGGCACACAGAAATAAATCGAGAAATTTACGCCAAGAGAAAAGAAACAATTGAAAGAGTATTTGCAGATGCGAAAGAAAAGCATGGAATGCGTTGGACACGTTATCGAGGTAAGGAAAAAGTTTCAGCGCATGCGATGCTTCTTTTTGCTGCCATGAATTTAAAGAAACTGGCAAATTGGACATGGAAGCCTGAGGCTTCCAAACCCTTTTTACCTATAAAAAGAATCAAACATCTCATAAATATAAAATTTATGAGATGTTTGTCTACAGTCTGAACAGAGGGTATTTTCCCTCTGTTTTTTTAAAAAATGATATAATTTTGCTCAGTGGAGGTGTGATTTTGAAAAAGTTAAATCTAGTTTATTTAATTGGTGGTATTATTATTGTTTTCGTTGTCAATATATGGGTTGAACATTCAACGGTCGCAGAAAGCATATTTAATATTTTTGAGTATTCGGATTATCGTGTGGAATACCCTTAATCATTCCTCTATTATTTTTTCCTGGCAATTCCTAAACTTTCGTCTTTAATGTATCTCACTTTACTATATCTTGAATGATTGAGTATTGTCATGTCAGCTTTATTAGCAACATCTTTCGTTTTTTCCACTTTCCTTATTGCGTTCATCGGACCCCATGCTTTCGTGGGTACAATTTCTTTTTCGCCATTATCCCATCTAATTTCTACTAAATACTCTTTAAATCCTAAAAGAGCCTTTGTTTTTTGAATTAAACTCATTCGTCATCATTCCTTTTTTTCAACTTCGACTATATTACATTGATTATCGTAATATAACTTTATTTTTTGATATAGGTTTCCACACTAATTTCCGATAACCCGAATTTGGTGAAGCGGAAGTACCTCTTTTAGAAAGTCGAAGAAAAAATAGATTAACATTTACATGTTATAGGTTGATTAATCGTTTTATCACCTCTCTTTATTTAGTAAAGGATAGAGGGGAGGGAATAATATGAACTATCAATCAAAACCAAGCATGGTTTCTCGTAGCGGATGGGGTGCAAGTAGTCATTCTTGTAGTACAAGGTTAAGCACTATAAATAATTTAGTGATTCATCACTGTGCCACATCTAATAATTCTGTTGATAATCGTACAGAGATACAACAACAGAAGTATATCCAAAACCTTCACCAACTTGATAATGGTTGGTGTGATATGGGATATCACTATGGCATCGGTAAAAACGGGGGAATTCTTGAAGGGCGACTAGAACATCTAATGGGAGCACATGTAGGTGGAGCTGGACGTAATCATGATACTTTAGGTGTAGTTGTACACGGTGATTATAGATCCAGAACATTTACAGGTACGCAACGAAACGCTTTAGTAAGACTCCTTGCCTGGCTATGTTATAAGTATAACTTAAGCCCAAGCAAAATCACTTATCACCAAGCTCTCGATAGCACAGCTTGTCCTGGTACTAACATTATCAACCAAATTAGTACTATACGTTCAGAAGTTCATGATCGTTTGTATGGTCCCGGTCCAATTACTGGATAAAGGACTACAAAAAAGATGACGGCAAATAATATGCCGTCATCTTTCTATATAATTAATTATCCAATCAAAAATGTCCGAACCCTTAACAATATTAACGAAAAAAACTCGAGATTCTTGAACTGGTTCACCTGCCAAATCAATTGAAAACGGCCTTACTGTGACACTTGCTTGATTTCCGTTATCATAAAAAGTAATTCCTTCAATAAACCACCATTCCAGACTTTCATCTGAAAAAGATAACGGAACTTCTTTATCGGAAGACTTTAAAATTATGTCCCCCTCTTCTTCTACCAAAGACAACTCTTCATGTAAAAATTCCTGCATTCTTTCAAGATTATTTTGTTGCAAGTGATATAGGAACTGTGACGTTCTTGCGTTAAGAACCCCACCATATTGTACTAAGTGTTCATATTGAAGCTCATCATTTAATGGTCCATCTACATTATTTAAGTCATTTTCTTCAGAACTTCTAGAAGTTTCCGCGTCTTGTTTATTTAAGTCATTATTAACATTTGTACTTTCTGAATCACTACATCCCGCAATTAAAAATAATGTAGCTACAACAATCAATACTCTCATTTAATCACCTCATTTCTATTATCACTTAAAATATAGCATAAAGAAAGATGACATTTAAAGAAAATATGAAATTTTCCTAAAAATGGTCTTTTTTAACTAAGATAATAGTTCTATAAAATTTGAAAACCCCCTTTCTCTAATTTAGTAAGGGGGATAAGTAATGTCTAAAAAGGTAAACAGATCATTTAGAATCTGTTTACCTTTTTTTAATCAAAAAGAGAATAGCCCTAGAAAGAGGAGGAGAACCCTCTAACTAGAGCTATTCAACCGAACGAAATTTTCGCTCAAACACCAAAATCACTATAAAAGGAGAGATACTCGTTGAGATGCAACGGGCATCTCCTAAATACAATATATAAAGGAAACCCATAAATGTCAAATAGACATAGAGATAGTAAGTGTAAAATAGTTCTCGAGGTTAAATTACCAAAAATTAACTAGTAAAAAAAGAGAAGGCACTCTATCATATATGTATGCTTCGACGGCAAATACATATAGAAAGAGGCCTTCTCATGAAACAAATTATATCAAGAATTCACGAAATAATAAAGGAAACAAATAATTTAATTGAATTTGAGGAACGTGTACATCAATACATGTTTGAAGTTTTTGAAACGTGTGTTGGCGAAGCGTTTAATCAAATTGATCAAGTCATCAAAAAGCGAAGACAACAAGAAGAATGGACAGTTAAACGGACAGACTGGAAAACGATGCAGTTTATGTTTGGGTCAGTTCGCTTTCAACGTACATTAATGGGAGATGAACACGGGCAACCGCATTATCCATTGGATGAATGGTTGGGATTTAGAAAGTATCAACGTTATAGTCCATTGGTAGAAGTGAAAATAGCTGAAATGGCAAGTGAAAGTACGTATAGGGAAGTAGCACGTGTGTTAAAAGAATGGAGTGCCGTACACATTAGTCATCAAACCGTTGGATCGATTGTACGACGTGTGGGTGAAGCACAAAAACAAGCAGACCACGATCAAGTCATTGAATTAGAGGAATCAGATTCATTACCTGAAGGTAAAGAAGTCAACTTTTTATACGTGGAGGCTGATGGTGTATATGTTCGTGGGACTGAACGGCGAAAACATCATGAAGTTCGTCACGCGTTAATTTATGAAGGTTGGATAGAACATGGCAAACGAATATCGTTAAAACATCCACAC
>JBPYCQ010000031.1:0-12631 GCA_051846895.1 Bacillaceae bacterium W0354 | reverse complement strand
TGTGACTGATAAACTAAATTATACAGTTTCCGATAAATAAGATTATACACTTTTAGTCAGTTGCCGAAGTTAGTAGTTTTTATGAAACTGCCCGAGGGCAGTTTCATAAAAACTACTCTCGCAACTTGAAACCAATATAAAAATCACTCTATCACTGGTATTATATTGATAGCTTAATTTCTCAGTGATGGAGGGTAAAAAGGTGGATAAATGGGAAATGTATATGGAAATTCATCAATTATTAAAACAAGGTTTTAGTAAAACCAAAGTTGCTGAAAAACTAGGCATCTCAAGGTCGACAGTTTACCGTTATTTAAAGCATAATCCAGAAAGCATGGCTGATTGGATACGAAGCACGAAAACTAGAAGAAAAATATTGGATCCATATAAAAATTTGATTTTATCATGGTTAAGAGAACATCCAGATATGTCAGCTGCACAAGTATTAGATTGGCTATTAGAAAAATATAGTGATTTAGTAGTTTCAGAAAGTACTGTACGGCTATATGTAAGGAATCTTAGAAAGGAATATAATATTCCAAAGGAAAGTTCACCAAGAATTTATGAGTCGGTTCCAGAGAAGCCAATGGGTTCACAAATTCAAGTTGATTTTGGACAAACAGAACAATTCACACCAGATGGAAGAAAAGTAAAACTACGTTTTATAGCATTTGTATTAGCTCATTCTCGCTATAAATATAAAGAATGGTTGGACAGGCCATTTACTACAAGAGATGTCATTCAGGCCCATGAAAATGCATTTCGATATTTTGGAGGAATCACAGATGAATTCGTCTATGATCAGGATGCATTAATTCTCGTTAGTGAAAATGGCGGAGATCTTATATTAACTAAAGAATTTCAATCTTATAAAGAAGAACGAAACTTAAAAGTCTGGATGTGTAGAAAAGCTGACCCAGAAAGTAAAGGAAAGGTAGAAAACGTAGTTAAATATGTAAAACAAAATTTTGCCAAGCATCGTTTGTACTATGGGTTAGATGCATGGAATGAAGCTGGTTGGAAATGGCTTGAACGCACTGCAAACTATAAAGTCCACAATACAACAAAAAAGAGACCAGTTGAAGTGTTTGCCCTCGAAAAGCAACACTTACGTCCAGTCTCCCCAATTAGTGATAATACATATATCACTAAAACCTTTAATACAAGTATAACAAGAACTGTTCGGAAGGACAATATAATTTGGTATAAATCGAATCGTTACACAGTTCCTTTAGGAACTTTTCAAAAGACAAAACAAGTCTATATCGAAACGAAGGATGATAAATATTTAATTATTCGAGAAAGCAAATCTGGTCCCATTCTTGCCAAACATCGAATCACTTCTGGCAAAGGAAAGTTGATTCAAGATACAAGTCATATACGTGATCGGACAAAGGGAATTGATACCTATATTGAGACAGTTGCCTCGTACTTTAGCAATTCAAATAAAGCAAAACAATTTTTACAAGAAATACGTAAGGTACGACAGCGTTACATTCGAGATCAATTACAAATGATTTCTAAAGAAATTAAAAAACACAATCAAGAATTACTTGATAAAGCATTAGAAGAATGTATGAAATGGCAACTTTTTTGTGCAACGGATTTTATCGATATGGTTCAATACCTGAACCGACAAAATGTATCAAGTGTCAATAATGAAAAACGACAAATAGATGATCTTAAACAATTTAATTATTTAAGTGAGTCTGTTTCTCAGACAAAAGCTCAAACTAGAGATATTCAGGAATATGTTTCTGTATTGGAAGGTGAAATTCAATGAGTCAATTATCAACATTACAAGACACATTAAAGTCACTTCGTTTCGGAGAAACAGCTAATAATCTACCAGCATTGTTAGAAAAGGCAGAAAAAGATAATGTGACTTACGCAGCCTTTTTAATGGATATCTTGAGCTATGAGCAAAAAAAGCGTGAAGAAAAACAAATCGAAAAACGTCTTAAATGGGCTACATTCCCTTATTATAAAACCCTAGAGCAATTTGATTTGAATGAACAACAATCTATGAGTAAGAAAGAGTTTAATAAATTAAAAGAGTTACTGTGGATAGAGCAACTTTACAACATTATCCTGTTAGGACCTCCAGGTGTTGGTAAAACACATCTGGCGGTCGGCCTAGGAATACAAGCAATTCATCAAGGCTATAAGGTGATTTTTACTTCCATGGGAGAATTAATTCATACATTAAAAACAGAGGGAATTACACGTAAGTCACAAACAAGGATGAAAAGAATTCGCAAAGCCGATTTAGTAGTCATCGATGATCTAATGTTCATGGCTATAAATCAAGATGAAGCAAACCTATTCTTTCATCTAATAAACGATTTATACAACACTTCAAGTATTATACTTACTTCTAACAAGGCTCCTAAAGAATGGGGTGAGTTATTAGGCGATCCAGCAATTACTACCGCTATATTAGATAGGATTATGCACAGAGCGGAAATTATCCATTTAAATGGAGACAGTTATCGCATGAAACATAGAACTTCTATCTTTGGAGCAAAAACTGCTTCAAATTAATTATCGAAAACTGTATCTTTTTACTTGACGGTTACAGCTTTGTTTCGATGACAAAGATTCCATATGGGGAAGTGACAACGTGGTCAACTTGAGTTGTTCCTCCATCTTCTGTTGGTACGTATAGGTCATGGAACGTTGAATAACTTGTGCCTAATTTGCTTAAATCATTATTCACATACCATTCCCCTATCGCACCTTTGATGACTGGAAACTTTAATCTAAAGATAATCGCTCCAGCCAAAATGAGTAACAATGCTAAAGTAGGTGCTGTTATGAATGAAAGTGATAATAGAATAGCTAAGGTCAATACAACAAAAATTATTACGATTATTGTCACCTAGATCACCCTTTATCAATTTCTAAATTTTCCAATAACAATTAAGAAAAATATACCATAAATATTATATAATGTCATTGAAGTTAGGTGGAAGGGGTGAGGAAAGTGGGCTTGAGCCCTGAGGTGTGGGGAGTATTTTACCGGGAATGACTATGTTGCGATGGATATTCCTTATGGCTGTATGAATCTTAAATGCGTGCAGAATTTAAATCCAAAATTCCTACAAAAGCAATTGGTCGTTTCAAGGAGCTAGCAGCTAGATTTGGTATTTTTGAACCAATCACAGATGACCTCTTTATGGATAGGGAAGATGATCCAGAACTAGAACTAATCTAAAATACTCAAATTAATACCAAGCCATCAAAATGGTATTTGCCATTCTGATTGCCCTTTTAATTCAAAAACAACTTGTTGAAATTAGAGCATAAGTATTTGATAAAATGGGGTCTAGAATAGATGTATAATTTATATGTTGTGCTTATTTCCAGTATCCCTATAAATTCTAATGTCTTCAACAATACTTTTCAAAAACCTATCGACAGCAATAAAAATACCAATAAAAAAGACTATTAAATAATTAAGGGCATCATCTTGAATTAGATAAATTGCATAAGACTTATATTCAATAAAATATCCCCATATGGTTATCACTAGAATAACTCCATATGCAACAATTCTTCTAACTCTCTGTTCTATAGCATTACAGGAAGTAAAATAGATCCATGAATTTAAACTAAATGGAATTGCTAATAATAAGAAATACTGTACCTGAATCGGTATTCTTGTAAAATAAGTATAACTAACAATTGTAATGTAGGTTATCAAAAAATGTATAAACGCACTCATAGATGATTTATCAATAATGATTTTAATTCTAGATACAATATATGTATTTGTATTTATATTTATTACACGCATTACTTTATTAATTATCGATGTGTACTTTGGGAGCTTTTTGTCTTTAATTTCAATATACAAAGTTGCAAGTACAATTATTATTATGGCATAAATTAAAATATATATTGCGAAATAATTGTAATTTTTATTGACAATAAAAATTAATAATAAAAATAAAGATAAAATCAGTAATAGTAAATATATGATGTCTATCAAATAAAGAATCTTTTTTATATTTTTTTCTTTTGTTTTTTGAATTATTATTTTTGCTAGTGATTTCCCTATTTTTTCAAGTAAAAGAATGATTAATTTATTAAATACAAGTAAGCCTAAAATAATGAATATAACTAATATTAATAAAAATAATCCTAGTAAATATAATTCATTCATTATATTACTCCTTATGACTCATCTACTAACATCAAATATGTCAATGCTTATTACTAGTTAATATTCAAGAGAATATTTTTCCACCTCATTCAATCCCTATTAAACAAATCTCTAGTATATACTTTATCCTTCACTACTTCTAACTCTTCTGATAATCGGTTTGCAACTATAACGTCAGATTGTTTAGTAAATTCTTCAAAGTCATTTATTACTTGATATTCTTCAAATTGATCGCTATTATATGTTGGTTCATATACAACCACATTGACGCCTTGATGGCTTAACCTCTCCATGATTCCTTGAATAGCTGATTGTCTGAAATTATCTGATCCTGTTTTCATTGTGAGTCTATATATTCCTACAACACTTGGATTTCGCTTTAAAATCATATTGGCTATATGATCTTTCCTAGTGTCATTTGAATCGACAATTGCTGAAATAATGTTGTTAGGTACATCCTTATAACTGGCTTTCAATTGTTTCGTGTCTTTAGGTAAACAATATCCACCGTATCCAAATGAAGGATTATTATAGTGACTTCCTATACGCGGATCCAATCCAACACCATCTATGATTTGCTTAGTATTTAAACCATTCCATTCAGCATATGTATCTAACTCATTAAAGTAGGACACACGCATCGCTAAGTATGTATTACTAAATAATTTGATAGCTTCTGCTTCAGTTGAATCTGTGTATAAAATTGGAATGTCTTTTTTAATAGCACCTTGAGCTAATAATTCAGCGAAAACCTTAGCTCTATCTGACTGTTCTCCAACGATAATTCGAGAAGGATGTAAGTTATCATATAATGCTTTACCTTCTCTTAAAAACTCTGGTGAAAAGATAATATTATCTGTCTTGTATTTTTGTTTAACCTGTTCTGTATAGCCTATTGGAATTGTTGATTTGATAACCATTATTGCGTCAGGGTTAATAGATAGAACATTTTCTATCACTGATTCTACTGACTTAGTATCGAAATAATTAGTTTCTGGATCATAGTTAGTTGGTGTAGATATAATGACATATTGAGCATTTTTAAATGCATGGTTAGAGTCTGTAGTTGCTTCTAAATTTAATTCCTTAGTTTTTAAATATTCTTCTATTTCGACATCAACAATTGGTGATTTCTTATCGTTTATTAGATGAACCTTTCCCTTAACAATATCATAAGCAATTACTTCATTGTGCTGTGCTAAGAGCACTGCATTGGAAAGTCCAACATAGCCTGTACCTGCCACAGTAATTTTCATTTTAATCACCTACCTTTATTCTTTGTTATAGTAATCAACGTACCAATCAGCGAATTTTTGTAATCCTTCTTTAATTGAAGTCTTTGGTTTAAATCCTACTGCTTGTTGCAATTGTTCTGTAGAAGCATAAGTAGCAGGTACATCACCTGGCTTAATAGGTTCATAAATCTTTTCGAATTGAACTTCTCTACCTAATGCATTACTTAAGCCTTTCTCAAGTGTTTCAATAAACACCATCAACTTCTCAGGGCTATTGTTTCCAATATTAAAGACTTTATGTTTAACTTCACCATCAGGTGGATTACTTAACAACCGCTCAATCCCCTCAACGATGTCATCAATATAAGTAAAGTCTCGGTAAAGGTCATTTTCAAAATCACCATTATTAAATATCTTAATTGGTTCACCAGCAAAATACTTATTAGCAAATCCAAAATAGGCCATATCTGGCCTACCCATAGGCCCGTAAACAGTAAAAAACCTAAGCCCTGTAACTGGAATCTTATAAAGATGGCTATAAGTATGTGCCATTAATTCATTTGATTTCTTAGTCGATGCATAAAGTGATACTGGATTATCTACAAAATCTGTTTCTTCAAATGGAACCTTTTTATTGGCTCCATAAACAGAACTAGAAGATGCATATACAAGATGGTCCACTGGATTATACCTACAGGCCTCAAGAATATTATAAAAGCCAATGATATTACTTTGAATATATACATCCGGGTTCTCTATTGAATATCGCACCCCTGCTTGAGCAGCTAGGTTTACTACAATGTTAGGCTTGTACTCTTCAAAGGTCTTCATTACCAAATCCTTGTCTGATATGTCACCTTTAATAAAAGTAAACTTATCATAAGGTTCCAAATTTCCCAAACGATTATATTTAAGGTTCACATCATAGTAATCATTAACATTATCAATTCCAATCACTTGGCAACCCTGTTCCAGCAACTTTTTAGATAAGTAGTATCCGATAAAACCAGCTGCTCCAGTGATTAAGTATGTTTTACTAGGATCAAGAGTTTTGTAATTCAAGATTCTTCGACTCCTTAACAGCTTCTCTAATTGTAGATTTTCTTCCGATTGAGTGATACTCTACTCCCGCCTCTTGCATTTCTTCAACACGATAAATATTTCTACCGTCATATACTAGGGGAGTTCTCATTAGTTTCTTATATTCTTCAGGTGTTAATGCTTTTACTTCTCCCCATTCAGTAAAGATAAAGCAGACATTGGCACCATCTAAGGCATGCTCGATATTGGAAACATAAGTAATGCTACCCTTGCCATTCTTACCTTCTGGGTGAACTTTAGCAAAATTATCTGCTCCAACAGGATCAAATGCATAAATGTCTGCACCTTGTGCTAATAATAACGGTACATTTTCAAGAGATGCAGCTTCTCTCAAATCATCCGTTCCTGGTTTAAATGTCAAGCCTAGCACAGCTACTTTAAGACCATTAAAAGTAATAAGCCTTTTACTAGCTTTCTTATATAGCATTGTTTTCTGTTCTTTATTTACATCAATAGCTGCTTTAACAGTTTTGAGTTCATAACCGTTCTGTTTAGCAATATACTCGAGTGCTTTTGTATCCTTAGGGAAGCATGAACCGCCAAAACCGATCCCAGCATTTAAAAACTTACTACCAATACGTTCATCATAACTCATTCCTTTTGCCACATCTTGAATATCAGCACCGACTAATTCACAAAGATTCGCAATATCGTTCATATACGAAATTTTTAAGGCAAGGAAGTCATTAGATGCATACTTAATCATTTCTGCTGACCTTCTATTTACTGAAACAATTGGTAGATGGAAAGGCTCATAAATCTTGGTAAGTAGCTCTTCAGCCCATTTACTTTCCGTTCCAATAATGATCCTTGCAGCCTCTAACGTATCTCGAACAGCAGAACCTTGCGCTAAAAATTCAGGATTAGATGCTACTTCTACTCTCACATCATTAACCAAAAAGTCCTGAATAAATTGCTCCACCTTATCATTTGTACCAACCGGAACAGTTGACTTAACAACAACTAAACAATCTCTTTCAACTGATTCAGCAATTTGCCTAGCAACAGTGGCGATGAATGATAGGTTTGCTGATCCATCGGGTTGTTCTGGAGTCCCTACACCAATAAAAATTGCATCAGCATCCTTGTATGCTGATTTGAAATCTATTGTATAATCTAATCTCCCAGCCGAATAGTTTTTCTGCATTAAATCCTCCAAGCCTGTTTCATAGATAGGAGAAACGCCAGACTTCATTACATTCACTTTATTTTCATCTATATCAACACAAGTTACTTTATGACCGACTTCGGCAAAACAGACACCTGCTACTAAGCCGACATAACCTGTTCCTGCGACTGCTATTTTGTACATCATTACACCTTCCTTTTACCCTAATTGATAATAACCAAACCTAAAAATAACTATTAGGAGAGTGACTAGCTGTCTCCCAACTACTCAGACTATTTATCTTACTTTCCCTATACTTTCTAGCCATGTATGCTAACAAAGGAAAAAATATAAAACTAAAAGATTATAAATAATTAGAGAGCCACTGATGCGTCATAGCCTATCTTTTATATTCATGCTTTTTATAAATGTCACCATAATAAGAATTAAATATAGAAATAAGCTTAAAGTACCATATAAAGCTATTCCAATAAGCTCATCTCCTAGAATAACAATCCCAATATACAAAGCTCCAGCCCTTATTATAGTTGTTATAATGGTAAAAAAAAGATGAAACCTCTGAGCATTTAAAACTGGTAAAGACTTTACTGCAGGTCTACTTATAAACATTCCAAGAGCCATTAACGAAACCCATCTTGAATATTCACCAGCTATATACCATTCATCACCAAATACAAATGAAAAAATCCAAGGTCCAAATGCAATTATTATTGTGAATGGTATTATTCCAATACCTAATAGAGCTAATGTTGCCTTTTTAATAAGTTTAGATATATTCTCCCCAGTTTTATGCGCATTAGCTATTCTAGGGTAAAAAACATCACCAACTGCTTTACTTACCAGGTTTACCGGCATTAACAGTGAGGATTTAGATAAAGTATAAAACCCAGCTGAAATTGGTCCAGATAAACTAGTTAATAGTAAGACCGGGAGATTTTGAGATACTTCACTAATTAAGGTCTCCGGTGCACGGTATGTAGGAAAATCATAGTATTTTTTCAAAATGTGTCTTAAACCCAAATTGGCTTCCATTAAGTTATATCTAATTTCCCTACTAGACCTTCTAATTTTAATGAGCATTAGCATTGCTGCTAAGCCGGTTTTTAATACTGAGAACATTATTAGTACCGCCGCAACTGGATTAAAAAAACCGACTATAATTATTCCGCTGTTTGATAAAAGTGGTTGATATACAGAAATGGTTGCTAATATTTTGAAGCTTTCATTCCTAATCAACCATTGTCTTAAAATCTGAGAGTATCCAGCTAGTAAAATAACTATTGGTATTAGGTATAAATAATTTGCAATATCATTGGCATTCAATATATTTACAAATTCATTATGAAATGCTAATAAAAGTATAAAAGATAATAATGCAACAAAGTGTGTTATTTTTCTAGAGGCACTAATTATACTTATGGCTTCTTCTCTTTTTTCGGGTAATACTATTGCAATAGGTAGACTCAATGCTGATATAGGGATAATAATTGATATTATTGCAACGAATGCCCCCATTAAACCGTATGCTTCTGGTCCATAAAGCCGAGTTATTACTGGTAAAAGTAAAAAGGTTATAATTTGTGCTAAAACTGTTCCTGAAGCAATAACCATAACATTCCTTATAAACTTAGTCCTTAATAACTGTAGAAACTTCCCTTTCATGACAATCTCTTTTCTATAAGTTAATATTTCAAAAACTTTATCCAATCGTAAAAATATTTTAACATCCATTTTTATCGTTTATTTAACACATACATTTTTGAGATAATTATAGTTTCTTATCAAACACTCCTACCAAATTGCAAGACCAAAAGTTACTAAATTACATAGACAAAAAATTTATTTTTTTTGAGATAGCTTTTGGGGTTTCCTGTGAAAGATCAATAAACCTATAACATTAAAAAATGCAAGAGTGAGACCTTTTCCAATAGTACCTAGCATACCTTCTGTCATACTAAACATTATAAAAGAAATGATAATTGCAAATGGTACAAAAGAAAACATGTTTCCTTTGTATTCAAAAGCGTATTTAACACTATAAATTGAAATAGTTAAATAAAAAACGATAATCATAATACCAGCTATGATGCCATTTTGGCCTATTACTGAAAAAATTGTGCTGTGAGGACTTATAAAAATAACATTTTCGAAATAGTTTGAACCATGCCCAAAAATTGTCATCTCTTCAATAACTCTACCCCATATTTCACTTCTATTATTTAGAAGGTTTCCTGAACTACTTAATTCATCAAATTTATTTAGAATTCCAGCTTCAAGGAAATCCTTTAATCCCCAAAAATATGCAACTAAAAGTAAAATAAATATCCCAATTAATTTAGTTATCTTTATGTTATTTACTTTAATAAACAGTAACGCAATTAATATACAAGTTATGATTAACACAATAAATGAGGTCCTACTGTTTGAAATCAAAACCAAGGCAGAAGAGAACACAAATGTGAAAATAAATATTATAAATAGAGTTCTTCTTTTCAATATATATGAACTTAGTAGTATTCCAAAGGATCCAATAGCTGATTGAGTTGCTAAATACCCTAAGCTATTTGAATTCTGAGTAATACCAGAGTAGCTTCTACCAAGAGTAATAGGCTCCATAAGTAAAGATAGAATTAAAAATATAGCACTTGATATAAAAATAGCTATCAATATTTTTTTATTGGCGTCATTCAAGACCATAGGAATCATAATAAAAAAAACTAAAGGTATAAATATAAAATAATAAATTCCTTCACTTGGCATTTCACCATTAACCGCTTGGGAAGCGATAGTAAAACCTGAAAATAGTAACCAAATAGTTAATATCAATTTATTCTTTGTATAAAAAGGTATAAAAATAACACCAGGTTTAATTGAGTACTTTTTAATAAAGTGAATTACAAAGATTATCGAACAAATTAGCACACCTAAATACCTAGCAATGATAGTATCAAAACTAAAAGTAGTTTTCTCTAATAGAATTAAAGATGGAGCCGAGTACATTAGAGATAGTAAAATTATCTGCATTATATCTTTGTTTTTTTCTTTTTTGTATGTTATCGGTGTACTCACATTATTATTTCCATCCATATAACTCACCTAATTCTGTTTTCTATTACTTCGCACATAACCCTTGAATACTCTTTTGTTATTTTACTAGCTTCAAACCTATAAGCTCTTTCAATTCCCTTTTTTCTATAATATTCTCTACTATCTTCATCTTTCAGAAGAAATACTAACTTCATTGCAATTTCCTCGTAATCAGATACAGGCACTAGTACTCCGTACTGATCGTTTCCAATTATTTCTCTGGGTCCTGAATTGCAATCCGTGGCAATTACAGGAGTTCCTGAAGCCATAGCCTCAACAATTACATGCCCGAAACCTTCCCATTTTGAAGATAGTACAAAAAGATCTGCTTTTTTAATATATTTATAAGGGTTTTGTTTAAATCCCCCAAAAACCACTTTGTTTTCAACCTTAAGCTTTTTACACAAGGCAATTAACTCAGTCTCTTTTGGGCCCTTGCCCAAAATTAATAATTTTGCATTGACTTCACTTGAAACTAAATGAAAGGCTTTAATTAAAGTGAAAAAGTCTTTTGCTTCAACCAATCTTCCTACTGCTATTATTAGCTTTTCACCGGTATTAATGTCTAAATCATAAACTTCTTCTGATCCAAGTTTATTAATATTTTCTATATCTATTGGGTTATAAATAATATTTACTTTACTTTTATTTATACCGAAATTATTTATTAAATCATCACAGACTCCCTGTGATAATGAAATTATCCTATCTGCAAACTGGTTATATAGAAACCTTGTCACTTTCTTATTTAGTCTGGTAGCTTTACCTGCTTGGGTTCGATTGCTAGATTCTCTAACAATTGCAGGAATGTTTTTGAAGGAAAGAATTTTTGCTATCAATAAAATAATATTATTCTCATTTACAGTACTAAATAACAGGTCTGGATTTTCTTCTTTTATACACTTGCTTAACCGAAGGAAAGAATATCTTAATCTATCTTCGTTTAAGTACCTAACCTTTACATTGCTTGGTAGTAATTCAATATAATCATTGTTTTTAGAAGAACTTAAAACAAGTATGATTTCAAACTCCTCTTCATCTAGATTTTTAATAATATTTAAAATTGTACGCTCAGCCCCACCTCCAGCCAATCTATATAAAAAAAATAATATTTTTTTTTTCATTTAGTAACCCCCAATATGATTGGATTAATTTGGATCTACGTCAATATTTTGGACACAAATAAGTTAAGTTTTTAATTTGTTCTTTGAATATGATTTATATTAAACTGTTGTGGCTTGACGTGGAGCCTCTGCGGGCACGATTTCTAAGCCATGGAGCCAGCTTATTTAAAACTTTGCTGGCTTGCCATAAGAGGCTATCATGCCCGCCTCTCCACGTAAAGCCGGTACAGTGAATTTAGTTAGCGTTGGTTATCCAGCACAAGTATATAAATCTTCCATCTCTTGTGGTGTTTTATAATCAATACTACCGTGAATTCTTTTGCGGTTGTACCAACCTTCAATGTATTGGAATAAAGCTAATTCGGCAGATTTATGATCAAAGTATTGAACATGATTTACTTCTTCTTTTTTTAAAATAGCGTGAAAGGACTCAATACAAGCATTATCATAAGGACTTCCCTTATAGCTAAAAGAATGTGTCATTTTAAATTTTTTAGTTACTTCAGCGAAATCAGTGCTTGTATATTGTGTTCCGAGATCAGAATGGAATATTAGTCCTTCATCAGGCTTTTGTGCGTGATAAGCATTTTCTAGTGCTTTTATTATTAAATCAGTCGTCATCGTACGAGAAAAAGAATAACCTACTATCTTTTTAGTATGAAGATCCATAACTGATGCAAGGTAATTCCAACCATCACGAAGTGTATGAATGTAGGTAATATCGCCAACCCATTTTTCATTAATTGTATTTGTTGAAAAGTCTCTTTCTAAAATATTTTCACGTTCT
>JBPYCQ010000030.1:0-13318 GCA_051846895.1 Bacillaceae bacterium W0354 | reverse complement strand
CCAACCCATTTTTCATTAATTGTATTTGTTGAAAAGTCTCTTTCTAAAATATTTTCACGTTCTACAATCGTTTCCTTGCTAGGTGTAGGACGAAACTTTTTAACAACGATTGACCTAATATCAGCTTTTTTCATTAAACGTTGAACTCGTTTTAGACTAGCTTTGTAACCCATCTTTATCAATTGTTGATGGATTTTAGGTGCACCATAACGTTTTTTACTTTCTTTATGGATCTCAATAATTTTTTCGGTTAATTCATTATTTTCTCGTTCACGATTAGAAATCGTTTGATTTAATGACTGATAGTATGTACTTCTTGGAACATCAAGTACTTTACACATTGTTTGTATTGGATATTTATCTTTTTGGTCATGAATAAAATCAGTGATTTCAGCATCATTTACTTTTTTGCGAATATGGCCATAGCCTTTTTTAAGATATCATTTTCCTGTTGTAATTTAAGTAATTGTTTCTGTAATTTTGCATAATCATCAGGGGTTACAGAGGAACCATCCTCTAACTCAACTGGATTGAACTTTTTAATCCATGCATAAATAGTTACTTCAGAAACGCCATATTCGCTGCTTAAACTTCTAACTGATTGACCAGAGTGATATAACTCAACAACCATTTTACGAAAGTCGTCATTGTATCGTTTTCCATTATTCTTATGTTTCATTGGACACATCCTCCTAAAGTTGATTGTAATAACTTAACTAAGATGTGTCCATGAAACTATACTAGCATCATTGGGAATTTCGTTTAATGACGTTATTATATTTCACATAAATAATTACCTAAAGAATGGAGAATTAGATAGAAAGTTGAATATTGATTTAGATACTTTGTTTAAAAAGATAGAGAACTTAACAGATTATCAGGCATTTACATTAATTAAGGCTTCCTTAAAAAGATGAAACTTCATTGATTGTTAGGGAAGGCACTTCCTCAAGGTGATGTCGCAGATTAAATGATATGAACACCAATTTTTTAACAAGTTACAAATGGTTAATAATGATTATATTCATGTGGGGTGGGGAGTTTGGGTTTACTAGTTAATAAAGTTTGGCATAAGTTAGCCTTACTCGCACTAATGGGCTATTTTTCATTTCTAATTACTATCATTTGCTTACCCATGATATGGCTAAATTATGAGATTCCAACTGCAGACTTTTTTCTTTATTCATACGTGTTAACGTTTGTTGGTGGTGTAATTTTTAATACAATATTTAGAATCAGGTTTCATAAAAGTAAAGCAAAAATAGTTAATGGTCTACCAAAAGAATTTGCAATAAAGGTATTTTGTTGCCAACTAATATTATACATTGTGCTTGTATCTATTGCCGTATTCCTAACTGGTAATATAATGCCCTATGTATATATATCGTTATTTCTTTTATTTGGGGGCTATGCTTGGTACTGTATTTTAAGGGGTTACGTTAAAGCCAAAAAAGACTATGAAAGTGGCGTTAGCAAAGATAATAATAGTTATAATCCTTGGTTAGGGAGATCATTGTATATCGGGATTACTTTGTCCTTTATACTAGGTTGGATTATTCAGAGTTTGAGTGGTTAAATTGTTGGGGCTATTTCTTTATTACGAGAAAGGTTATATAATGTTTGTATAATATACTTTTATATACTTTTGATATATCGTGGGAAGGCTTCCTAGGTGCTTTCCCCAAAAAATTCTAAAAAGGTCCTTTACAGACCTAAAATTCTATGCTAATATACAAAATAAGCAATATATAATATATGATTTAGATTTATTTTTTTGTTTTAGTTAGGTTATATATATTTTTTTAATATACATAAGTCTCTTTCTTTTTATTACAGAATTGAAAGAGCAAATAAAATTATACAAATATACTTGATACATTTTTACATCATTTTGGATAAGTGTATATATCTGTTTAGGCAGGACTTATCCAAGTATTAAGTGTGCTTTTTAGCATTCAATGACGATTGAATGTTTGTATAAGATTATTTGCTCTTTTTTATTTTGTAACGAAAAGGAGGGGACTTTTTTTAATGGAAAAATTCAGTTGATTTTCATGTACTCTTTATAGAGTTGGATTTGAATAGTGGAAACAAGTGTAAGAGAGTTGGTCGTATGAATAAAGTTGATCACTCTGGAATTAGGTGTAATCGGCATGTGCTAATTACTATGGCATTAGATGAGCAGTTGAAGAGAGTAATTATTAAAAGTGAAAAGTCTTTGGGAGGTAATCAATTTTCAAGGAATGAGATAATCACATGTTTGTTGGAAAACAATGTGGAGATCTTAACGCCGAATCGTCTAGTTAGAATGCCAGAACCGGTCAAATTATTCTAAGTTAATATGGCTGCGAATGAATTTCACTAGTTAATTAATAGATTTATGATTGATAGCCATATAAAACTATTAAAGGAGATGATGATTTATGGAAGATGTAACATTTTTCACCTTATTGCCAGAGTCAATCAAAGGAAAACGAATGGAAGCAGATAAAGAATTTCTAATGTATTTAACAATCGCCCTTTCTTTTGCTGATAAACATGATCTAATTCTAAGAAGCGCATGTGGTATTTCAACTTATGAAAACAGCCGCTTAAGAGAATATTTTTCAAAACTGAGGAAAGGGTCAACGGTCTTAATAGTATCACCTAAACATGTTGCAAATGATAAGATTCTTAATCAATTTATTAGAAAAGATGTCAGGTTTAGAGTTATTGATGAGGATTACATAATTAAACCTGAATTATTAAAAAAACAATGGTTAGGACAAGAAACAATAGTAGTCTCAGAGCCACTTGCAGGAAATTAACAAAATCTAAGGTGACAGGAGATGAATTAAGGGGGAGATATAATGAAAAATGAAGATAAGAAGAAAAGGATAGTTACTTTATTATTTGGTTCTAACAATGAATTAGAAATGCAAAGAGAGCGTTTCTCGACACTTCATTGGGGATCTTACAACTACCTCTATTTCGAAAATCCATCGAATGAAGAGTTAGAAAATGTTTTTAAAAGAAATGACATCCTAGAATATCAGATTTTTAGTGTAGGTGTATTTAGTGACTTGGTTGACCTACATAGGACCGTAAGGATTGCCCACGAGAATGGAAAGAAAATCGAATTTCTTTATGAAAACGTAACTTCAAGTAAAAAAGTGAATTTTCAACAGGTACTTTACAGTTTAATGCTCTATTACAATCCAGAACAAAAACTTTGGATATGACTTATTTCCTCTTATAAATCTAAAGTACTTGTGTATTTGAGAAAGTTAGTTCAGAAATCTAGTTTGCTAAAACCATGAAAGAATAAAGCGTTTTTGAAGTAGTAATTAAAATATAAAAAGTTGCAGGGAGGCATTACGGGAGGTGCTACGTCATGACAATACTTACAAAATCCAAGGAATTAGTTTTGCCGACCACGGAAGAACTAAAAAAGAAAGAACTGATTGAAACATTAGCCAAACTTGTAAAAGCATATGCAGAACAGAAATCAAAATAGAAAGGTGGCTATATTGCCACCTTAATTCACTGAATTTTCAATTAAATGGAGGTACAAAAAATAACATAGAAAGATATGGAGGGGTATTATGTCGAGAAAGGTTCCATTTGGTTACAAATTAGAGAATGATGTTCAAGTAAAAGTTCATGAAGATGAGGCTATGTTGATAAGAGAGATATTTAGATTATTTATAAAATATCAATCTGTAATAAAAGTTAGTGAAGGGATAAATAATTCCGACTTATTTCCAGAGAGTAAGCACAGATTTAACGCGACTGAGATTAGTTCAATCCTTAAAAACTACTTTTATACTGGTAATTTGATTTATAACGATGTGAAAGATAACAAAACGGTTATTGTTGCATTTAGCCATCAAGGGATTGTCCCATCTGAGGTTTGGGATAAGGTCCAAAAAATTATTATTCAGCAGCAAGAAGTCAAACACTAACTAATAATTTTATTTTGCAAAACACTATTTCAAAAGAAGGAGATGTTGATATGGATAAAAGTGCTGCAATCTATGCAAGGGTTTCTCTAGAGGAACTAGATAAAGGTTTTTCTTTAGAAGCCCAAGTCGAACAGTTAAGAATTTATTTAGAAAGAAAGGGATATACAAAAGTAGAGGTATTCGTGGATGACGGATATTCCGGAAAGAACTTTGATCGCCCGAACATTCAGAGGTTAATAAGAAATTTAGATAGATTTGATGCGATTGCTGTATGGAAAGTAGATAGGCTTTCAAGAAATACTGAGCAGGTTCTTAGTTTAATTAATAACTACTTAAGACCATCTGATAAAAAGTTGCTTATTAGTACTTGTGATATCGATAGTTCTACAGCAAATGGCTATATGTTTATTTCATTATTAGGTACTTTTGCAGAATACGAGAGGACTCAAATTATAGAAAGAGTAGAAAGTGGTATGCAGAAAAGGGCTGAGAAGAGGAAATGGAATGGTGGGAAAATTCTAGGTTACGACACAATTGACGGAAGTCTAGTAATTAACGATAACGAAAGTAACATAATCAAAGAAATATTTGAATTAAGGTCATTAGGTCATGGTTATAAAAGTATCGTAAACCATATTAACACTAAGGGTTTTAAAACAAAAAAAGGAAATCCATTTGGAATTAATTCCATCAAGACCATACTTGATAATCCTACATATGCTGGCTTTATCCGATGGGGGAAACATAGGAATTGGAGTGAAAAACGAAGAAGTGGCAAGCAGGAAAATGTAGAGTTAGTAAAGGGGGAACATGAAGCGATCATCGATAGAAATCTATGGGAGAGAGTTCGAATTATTGCTGAAGAACAGAAAAAGTACACGAGAACGACAAGCAATTTTGAAGGTGAGTTTGTATTATCAGGAATATTGAAGTGTCCTCAATGTGGTAAAGGAATGGTAATGTCAAAAACAAAGAAATCAAATAATAGTTATTATTTATACTATCAATGTCAAAACTTCCATCAACGGGGTTTAGCAGCATGTAAATCAAATTTAGTTGTTAAGGAAGATATTGAAAAGAAAGTTATTCAAAAGATTAAAGGTCTAATTCATTCACCAAATATCATCGCTGGTGTATGTCAAAATATTGAGGAGAAACGTAGTGAGGATATTCAGAATTATAGTCGGGAACTTGAATTTATGAAGAAAGAATTAAAGGGGAAATTGAAAGAGGAGGCAAATCTATTATTAAAGGCTAGACAGGCAATTAATGAAGAAGACGAAGAGGAGGAAGAACAGTATAAATTAATGTTAAAACAAGCAATTGGTGAGAGGAAAAAAATAGAGAAGAGAGTGGAAGAGTATGATATTTATATAAGAAACCATTCAACTTCACTAAATATTAATAAGGATTTAATAATGGCTGCATTAAAGGATTTTGACGGGTTATACGAAATAGCAGACAATAAAACTCGTAAGGTGCTAATGCGTTCTATTATAAAAAAGATAGAATTAAATCCCGATAGGAAGAATATCAAGTCAATAACATTATGGTTTGAGGAGGGGGATACACCTCCCCCACCACCTTCAATTTTTTTTGGCGAAGTTTTACCAGTGAATGACGAACGGAGAACCGTATCACAAATAGTGGAAGTTGAATTAAGTTATACAGTATTAGAACAAATAAATAATAAAACACAGCCCTTAAAAATTTTAAGAGGATCTGAAGGGGTTGTGTTTCATACAAAAATATAAATTTGCATAACAGGAGTAAGTGTTCGTCTTTTTATTTAGTTATTGAATTTGAGATGGTATAACAGCACATACTGGAAGGTTAAGGAAAAAATGATGAGTTAAAATTCAATAATAAAAGGAGTCGATGACATTGCAAAAATAAGTCAGACATCCTAATCTAGCTAACAGAAGACGGAAACATAAAAATAAATGTTAGATTGGAAAAATGATTCAGTTTGGTTGACTCAAAAAGCAATGTTTGTTATAAATTTTTAGTAAATGTCACGTTTGGGAATAATGATTATAAAATCCGTTACAAAATTGAGCTGTAAAATGGTATAATAAAATTATGAGGAGGGATATAGATGAATAAAGTGTTTGAGGTCATAATAAGTGAATATGGATATGATGAGCCTGTATTTACAAGAGATTTAAAAAGAAGCATTGATATGCCAGATGAATCCCTCCGACAAAATTTAAAAAGATTATCTGATAGAGGAACTTTAATTAGGATAAGAAATGGTATTTATTATGTGCCGAGAGCCAATAGTGTTTTAAAAAAACCTCGGCCAAACATAGATAAAGTAATAACAAGAAGATATATAAAAACAATTGATAATGACAGAATAGGCTATATAACAGGTATTAATTTTGCGAACCAACTTGGCTTAACTTCTCAAACTGCAAGTGTAACAACAATTGTAACGAATGAATCTGGAAGGCCTGAACATGAAGTAACATTTGGAAAAAAAACCGTGAAACTAAAGAGACCAAGGGTTAGGATTAGTGATCAGAACTATAAGATCCTGCAGGTATTAGATTTATTTAATGAATTCGACCGACTCAGTGAAATTCCCCTAACAAAATCTACTAGTACTATAAAGAAATACTTAAAGGGCGTAAGTGTCACCAAAAGTGAATTGAACGGATATTTAAAGAAGTATCCTAGAAAAACCTTGGAGAATTTAATAGAAGCGGAGTTATATTATGAATTTGCACAAAAATAAAGAAGTATTTCAAGAATTAGTTGAAGCTACATCATATGACTTTAACTTACAACCGTTTCAAGTTGAGAAGGATTATTATGTTTCGTTATTCCTGAAAAGTCTTCAAGAGGTTGCGCCTAATATTGTGTTTAAAGGCGGAACCTCCCTTTCTAAATGTTATGATGTTATTAATCGTTTTTCAGAGGATATTGATCTAACAATTAACTTTGAGGGGGATAAGTTAACAAGCGGGCCCTTAAAAAGAAATCAGGGGCAATTAATTCAATCAATTAAAGAAACGATAGATAAGTTAAACTTTAAATTATTAAATGATAAAGAAATTGAACCTTTGCGCTCTAAAAGGAACTATAATAAATATAGGGTTGGATATCCTCGGATGTATAATGGTGGGGACGATTCCCAAATGCTAAACCATATTCTTATAGAAACGATGCTAGCATTTAAACCTTTTCCATGTGAAATAAAACCGGTTAAAAACTACATAACTAAGTTCTTAGAACAGGAAAATTTAAGTAATATTATTGAGAAATTTAACTTGTACCCTTTTTCCATGAGTATACAATCTATCGACAGAACATTTGTGGACAAGCTATTTGCAATATGTGATTATTATCATGAAAAGGATTATATGCGAAAATCACGACATATTTATGATATTCATATGATCTATCAAAGCGGCTTGTTAAAAATAGAGGGTTTGCCATCGCTTGTGAGCCAAGTTATAGAGGCCAGAAGAAGGGGTATAAAAACGTATTCCTGCCAACCTGGTTATAAACTTTTAAAAACGTTACAAGAAATAGTTAATGAGAAAGTATTTAAAGATGACTACGAAACAAATACTAGAGAATTTTTATCCAAGTATGTTAACTATGAGACCTCCATTAGCTCACTACAAGAGATTATAAATAGGGGTTGGCTACCCGAAGAAGTACCGGAAGATCCAAAAGTTCATTTAGGTTTGCAATAAGTAAAATAAAATATGTTAACAAGTTTCTTCTTAGAATGAACGATTGAAGATGCTTATCAAATAAATAATAGAATTAAACAATCACGGTGAACCAGTATCACAAATAGTGGAAAAAACAGTGCAGATTTAAATTTATACGTAACTATAAATGTCAAGATAAGAATGTACACTTTTGATTTTATAAGGATGTACAAATTTCCCTTATTGGATATGGCGGAGGCCATATCCAATAACTTTTTGAACTTACGACTTATTCTCCTTTATAATATGATCTTTGAGACGGTAAGAATCTCCTACAATATTAACAACTGTCGCATGGTGAAGAATTCTATCCAAGATAGCGTTTGCTAATTTGGGGTCCTGGAAAATGTCTCCCCATGATTTAAAGTTCGCATTCGTTGTAAAAATGGTACTCTTATTTTCATAACGCATATCAATCAATTGAAAAAATAGCTTTGCATCATCTTCATCAATCGGAAGATAGCCTATTTCGTCAATAATTAGTAATTTATATTTTGTGTAATGTTTTAACCGTGTTTCTAATCGGTTTTCAAGCTTCGCTTTCTTTAAATTTAAAATTAAGTCATTACACTTAATAAAGTATGTGCTGGTTCTCTTCTTTGCTGCTGCTATTCCTATCGATGTGGCCAAATGGGTTTTACCTTTATGGAAAGCTTTACATAAAGGTAATTATCGAAAGTTTTTGTTTATGGAAAGATATTTATAAATAGGCATGGGATTCGTAACTGGTATAACAAATATCTTTCCATAATATTTTAAAATTTTTACCTACAAAAATCTTGTAACCATTTTAGTAAATCTGTATCCTCATCCCAAACAGGAATATCCTGCGGTACAACTTCCATATATGCGGATTCTAATGCTTTTCTTTTTGTTTCCGTATTTGCTCTCAAATAAATTTCAGTTGTAGTAACATTTACGTGTCCTAATAAATCCCTTATATAAATCAGATTTACTCCTGCTTCTAATAAATGCATAGCTTTTGTATGCCTGACCATATGCGGATGAAGTCTATCAGAGAACAGAACTTCCGGATGGGATTCCTTAGCCCGTTTTAAATATTTTTCTAAAATATATGTTATGCCAGGCCTTGTGAATGGGCGTCTATTACTATTATAAAAAAGATGGTGACCTTGCTTTCCGTTTTCCAATAGACTATTTTCCGTCATGTAATTCTCCAACAGATCTCGTGTTTTATCCATAATGGGAACACTTCTCCGTTTATTTCCTTTACCTGTTAAGGTAATAGTGGTAGGCTTCGTAAGTCTAATATCTCTTGTTTTTAAATCAATTAATTCTTGTACTCGTGCACCTGTATCATAAAGAATAGCCATTATCGTTAAATCACGACGTCCTTTCTTTACGTTAGTGTCTGGTTGTTCTAATATATACTTTAGGCATTCCTGTGAGAGATATTCAATCGTCTTTTTTTCTCTCTTTTTAAAAGGAATTCCTAATATTCTCTGGCATTCTAATATGTTTTCGGGGTGTTCTGTTTGTGTATAACGGTAGAAACTATGGATTGCCGCCAATCTTTGGTTACGGGTGTTAACGCCTATGCTACGTGTCTTTTCAAGCCAAAGGAGAAAGTTTCTAATTTTTTCTGCTTTTATTTTTTCAAATGTAAGGTGCTCTGGCTTAATATTCAGTTCCAAATCAAAATATATTAACACTTGTTTAAAGGTATCCCGATAGGATCTTACTGTATTCGTGCTAACATTACGTTGGCTTGGAAGATAATCTGAAAGGAATCGTGTGAGTGTTCTGGCAAAGTCAGTCTGTTTCATCAAACGATACCTCCGGTATTAAATTTGAAAAGTTCTGTTCAACTGAAATTATAATTTTTGGATATAAATCAGCGGTTAGCCTTAAGTAATGTTGTGTACCTCTTAAATCAACATGCCCTAGAAATGCAGAAAGGTAGGGAAGTAGATTTGTGATGTCTTCTTCATCTAAGACCCATTTTTTTAAGCAATGGACGGCAAAGGAATGCCTTAGATCATGAAGTCTTGGTCCCCTTCCACTATGGGAAATTCCAGCCTTCCACAGAAGCTCCCTAAATAGTTTATACATCGTGCTTTCCTTATAACGTCCTCCGTAAGGAGATAAGAAGAGAAAAGTATTATCGGGTTCAAATTGATGAACCTTTTCTACATACAAGCGACAACTTTCTAGTAGGGTTTCCGCCATTGGGACTATACGTTCTTTTCCAAATTTTGTATCACGAATGAATAACGTCCCTTGAATTAAGTCAACATCTTTAAGTTTTAAATTTAATGCTTCTGAAATCCGTAAGCCACAACCATATAGGATACGGAACAGAAGGGGTAAGATCAGATGCCTGTTGGGGGAAACATCTGAAATGGGATACCTGTCACAAATGGTAAAAAATTTTTTTAACTCTACTTCCGAAAAGATATAGGGAACATAAGAATATCTGGCAATTGATATAGAGGCAGTTGGAAAAATGTATGCCTCGTGACCCAGACGCACCATGTATTTTGCAAGTCCACGTATAATTGAGATTCTTCCGTTTCTGGTACTGTCAGTTTCGTTTGGTCTTTTTGCTGTCCATAGTAATACCAGTTCCTTCGGAAGTTTCATTTCTAACATATTTTCCTTGGCAGCCAAAGTATCAAATCGCTTCAATAGAGAAGAGCCTTTTTTGTATTTATAGCCAACAGCTCTCTTTTCCTCAATGTATCCAGCAATCATTTCACCAAGAACACTTTGAAACACAATGGTTCCTTCAGACATTCTTAAGCACCTCCTCTGGATCAATAGCACATTTCCTTAACCCTTCCATCCCTGTATGAAGATAGACACTAGTAGATTTAGAATTAAAATGTCCAAGGACTTCAGAGATTACTGGCAATGGTGTTCCTTGTTCAAGCAAAGTACTCGCAAGAGTATGACGAAGCGAATGTAACCCTTGCTTTTTACCATGAGGAACAGTAATTCCGGAAAGTCTAGTATATTTCGCAATAATATTATAAAGGTTAGCGTCTTTACCAAAGGCCTTATATGGTGCATTCATTCGTATAAAAACATAGGGAGAATTACTAATAGGACGTGCACTTTTTAGATAATTAATCAATGCCCATCCTATATCTTTTAAAATGGGATATGTTACGGTATTCTTTGTTTTATTTTGTCTTACTTCTATGGTTTTGGAATGCCAATTTAAATCCGATAACTCCAAGGACTTGATGTCCCCGACCCTTAATCCAAGCTTGGCAACTAGAAGTAAGATCGCATAATCCCTCTTTCCAGTCGGATTCCCTCTGTCAATACTTTCTAGCATCCGTATAACATCCTCTTTATTCCAAACAGAAGGAACAGGTGGATAATAATATTTACTCTGTTTTGGTACTTTTAAGGATAAATTCTCATCTGTGTATTGGTTGAAATAGAGAAATCTTAAATAAACCCTAAGCGTTGTTAAGATAGAGGCAATGCTTTTTTCATGATATTTGTAAATTGTTTTTACATAATCGGATATTATCTCTGGTGTTATGTCATTTGATTTCTGGACTTTTCGGTTGTCAAGATAATCTATGAAAAAGAACAAGCGTTGCATACGCGTGCGTAGGCCCCTTTTTGAGTACTCGTTATTCTCGCATTCCTTTTCATAGGCAGTAAGTTCTGTTTCAAACTGTGGTGGTTTAACATATCCTGGCTTTTTTACAATCCTTCGGATAATCACACCATGAAGCTGATAATCGCCAAGAACTCTTATATTTCTAATAGGACCTTTTAGACCTTTAGGCATAGCCTCCTGATAATAATTAACTGTACAATTGTATACTTCCTTCAAAAAGTCTCTTCCTAACGCTTCTGAAAAATAGACTTCATCTCTTTTTTTTGCAAACGAAATAACTCTTTTGTAAAAGGCACGATATCCACAAATAGTGTTATATGCATAATTTAACCTTTCTAATTCAGATAAAACTTTTGAAACTAATTCTTCAATAGGAATTCGCTTTTCCATATAGCACCTCCAAGATTTAATAAATCTATTGTGAGGTGTTATGGAAAGAAATAAACGTATATTTGAATTCAAATAAAGCATATACACTTATTTCTTTCCATAAACAAAAACTTTCGATAATTACCTACTCCACTTGAACCAAGAAACACTATATTTTCTTTTTGTTCAATAAAACGCAGAGTTGTAAAATCTAATATTTGTTCTTTGTTAATGGATGGTTGAAATGAAAAATCAAAATCTTTTATTTCCTTTAAATGTGGAAATGCTGCCACTTTTACCATTGATTTAATCATATTGACTTCTTTCATATCAATTTCGTAATCTGTTAATTTAATTAAGGCTGTATATGTTAACTTAAAAATGAACCACAATCGCAATTGAAAAGTGAACCACTCTGATGGAAAATTACCTTAATATCAAATTGATATTAAGGGGGAAACCAGGAGTGATTTCATTGAATAGAAAACAAAAAATAATTCAACGGTTTTTAAAGGGAGAAAGCCAACGAAGTATAGCAAAAATAACAAACACATCAAGAAATACAGTCAGAAAATATATTCAAGAATTTGAGAATAGTAAGCAAAAAGATGTTAGACATCTGCCTATTACCGAAAATATTGTGAGTGTCCCGACATATAAACCAAGAGTTAGTCCCAAAAGGGTTTTAACGGAAGAGATTCAGCAACAATTACAACAATATATTGCGGAAAATAGATGGAAACAAGAACACTACATGGCTAAACAACAAATGAAAATAGTTGATATGTATGAAGCCCTACTTGATCAGGGATACAACATTAGTTATACAACTGTAAGAAATTATGTCAATCAAGAAACAGCAAAAAAGAAAGAAGTTTACATTCGCAAATATTGTGAACCAGGTGCAGAAGTTGAATTTGATTGGGGGGAAGTAAAGTTAGAGATTGATGGTAAGATACGAAGTTATTCATTGGCCGTCTTTACATTGCCTTATAGTAATTACCGGTTCGCAAGATTATATGAGTCCGAAACACAAATATGTGTTATAGATGTACATACAAAATTGATTGAACATTTAGGTTTTATACCAGAGGTATTTACCTATGACAACATGAGAACTGTCGTGAAGTCCTTTATAGGCAATGAAAAAACGATAACCGAGCCTATGGTACAATTGTCGGACTATTATCAATTTCGTATTCGCTTATGTGAGGTAAGAAAGGGAAATGAGAAAGGACATGTTGAAAGAAGTGTTGAATTCGTCCGACGAAAAGCCTTTTCATCAATATATACATTTGATAGTGTAGCAGAAGCGAATGAATACTTAATAGAGGTTATAAAAAAGCTAAATCAACGATTACACCATGAGCATAAGGAAAAACATAAAAACTTAATGGATCATGAAAAAGCCGCGATTGGTATGACGATGATTCAACCGTTTGATGCAGCAGAACTAGTAGAATGTCGAGTTGACAAATATAGTACTGTAGTCATTAAACAAAATCATTATTCTGTCCCTGAGGGACATGTAGGGAAATATATTCGAGCAAAAGTAGGGGCTGAAGAAATACGGTTGTTTATTGATGGAGAGTATGTAACGACTCATTCTCGAAACTGGGGCGTTCATCAGTGGGAAATGGATATCTATCATTATTTGAAAACATTTGAAAAGAAAA
>JBPYCQ010000029.1:0-19253 GCA_051846895.1 Bacillaceae bacterium W0354 | reverse complement strand
AAAAAGAGGCTGGGACAAAACCCGGTAAAATAAAAAGTTGTGGAGATCCATCGAATCGATGATCTTCACAACTTTTTTATAATAAATTCGATAATTGTATAAACAAAAAGAATCCCCTTTGATAAAATTGTAATAACCACAAAACAACCAACAAAGGAGGATTCTTTATGTTTAAACATTATAACATGAATCAAGTGGTTTTGCCTTTAGATTTAGAAGTAAAATTAGAAGAAAATGATATCGCCTACACAGTCAATGATCTAGTTGAGCAAATACCTGATGAGGCTTTCAGCCAATTTTCTCGTAATACGGGATGCCCGTCTTATCACCCCAAAATGATGATGAAAATTATTCTCTGTGCTTATACTCAATCAGCATTTTCCGGAAGAAAAATAGAGGCACTAGTAAAAGATAGTGTACGAATGATGTGGCTGGCTCAAGGATATAAACCGAGTTATCGTACAATTAATCGATTTCGAGTTGACCCAGAGGTTAAAGAATTGATTCGCCAATGTTTTGTGCAATTTCGATGTCAGCTCATTCAGAACAATTTAATCGAGGAAGAAGCGATCTTTATTGATGGAACTAAGATTGAGGCGAACGCAAATAAATTTACGTTTGTTTGGCGAAAAGCTACAGAAAGGTTTAGTACGAGTTTAATCGAGAAGTCCAATCAGATGTATGATGAGTTACTAAAAGGAGAGATCATTCCAGGAATAGAGCGAGAAAGTTCAGACGAACTTTCCGTTGAGGAATTATCCGCTATTGAGAACCAATTAGATGAGAAGGTTCAAGTCTACGACCAAAAGATTGAAGAAAATGATGATAGTCAAGAACGAAAAACTCTTCGTTCTGAACGCAAAATACCTAAACAATACCGCAAGCAATTCCAGGATTTCATCCGACGCAAACTTAAGTATGAATCGGATATGAAGATATTTGGTGAACGAAATAGCTATTCTAAAACAGATCATGATGCCACATTTATGCGAATGAAAGATGACTATATGAAGAATGGTCAATTAAAACCAGCTTATAATATTCAGTTGGCGACTGAAGGTCAATTTGCGCTTGCGTATGATATTTTTCCAAATCCTACAGACACAAGAACACTTATACCATTTTTGAATTGTATCGAAGATAATTTTTTTGAGTTGCCTAACTACATTGTTGCAGATGCTGGATATGGTAGTGAAGCTAACTACTCAGATATCATAGAAAATCGAGAACGCACACCTTTGATTACATACAATCAATACCGAAAAGAAAAACAACGCAAGTATAAGAATAATCCGTTTAATACACACAACTGGGAGTATGATGAAGAACAAGATTGTTTTATTTGTCCGAACAATCAACGATTAACGTTCCGTTATGTCTCTAATCGAACGGATCGTTACGGCTTTACCAGAACATTGAAAGTTTACGAATGTGAAGACTGTTCTGGCTGTCCTCTACGCTCAATGTGTACAAACGCGAAAGAGGGTAACAACCGAAGAATTTTATATAATCAAAAATGGGAGCAACAAAAAGAATATACACGTGAAAAGCTTTCAGAAGAAAAAACTGGTGAAATCTATGGTAAACGTAAGACTGATGTAGAACCAGTTTTTGGATTTCTGAAGGCTAATTTGGGTTTCACTCGTATGTCCGTCAGGGGCAAAGCGAAAGTGAAAAATGAATTAGGCTTTGCATTCATGGCTGTAAATTTAAGAAAATACGCAGCCATGAACAGGGGGTATAATGGATTTGACGATAAAAATCCAATAAAAAATGGCACCAATCATTTAAATCTTATGATTGGTGCCATTTTTTATTTTTTTAGACTGGTTTTGTCCCAGCCTCTTTTCGTCTGTTTTTAATTTAAGTCTATGATGAGACAATATCTGATGGATTTATTTTGGTTACAGATATCATATCCATAGCATTAAATGTTAACTTAACATATTTGTTAATAATATTATAGTCTTCATTATATTAATGAACAAGTTCTAAATTAATTGATGATAAAGTAACAATTAAATCATGTTTCATAAATTATGGTAATTTTGTGGTTATTAATATGGTAAAATAAGCTTAATAATTAATAGCAATTTTATTTGGGGAAATAGGGTATTAACTAGATATTTACCAATTTTAGTCTCAAGAGCGGTAGAGTTGAAGTAAAATTTTTGAAAGATTAATAAGGGGGGTACAAATGCGTTTATCACTGTTAGGAATTTCAATATCATTGTTTGGAATTGCACTTATATTAACTTCAAGTGGTTCAGCGACAGCCTTGGGTCTTGGTGTTTCGTTTTTGGGTTTGTTAGTGTCATTATTTTCAACCTTTCGTTCTGATAACTAAAAGAGAATAACCCTTATTAAGGTTAACTGAGTGCGTTAATTCAATAGAAATTAACACTTTTTTTGTAGAGGGTGATCGTGTGGTTTTATTTCTTTTAGTAATAATTCTAGTTCTACTTATTGGTGGTTTGGGAGTTTTACTTGATAGCAATAGAAAAATCACTAAGATAGCAAACAAATTGGACATTTTCGATATTGAAGATAAAAAAGTAACTGATGAAGAAATTGAAAAAGAGCTAGAAGAATCGAATTCTTATGATAAATAGTACAGCTAATTCAGTCGATAATCAGAGTAGATTTTGACGCCTTAAGTGAAAGGTTATTTTTATTCAAATATTTAGGACATGAAGCCTAATTTATTAGGGAGGATTCTTTGTGAAATCTAAAACTGCTATTATTGTAGTTCTTTTGTTTTTGCTATTAGGTGCGTTAGGTTATTTTTTATTTGTACATGTGTTTATTCCAAATATGATGTAAAATCAGGGCCTGTTTTGAAAAAAGTTAAATCAAAACAGGCTCTTAATCTGTGTTCTTCTAGGTCTTTTATAATTTAATAGCACCTTTTACTAACACTTACTTAACACCCGCAGATTCCCATTCCTCAATAAATGCTTGAATTGACTGATTGACCTCTTCCTCACTTGGGGCGGTACGTAAAATTTCTTCTTGATTGTATACTTTTCCACCTTTTACAATCATCTCAATATCTTGAGTATGTTTTATATTGTCTAATGGATTTCCGTTTAAAATGACGAGGTCAGCCATTTTCCCTTCTTGAATCGAACCAATCTCATCAAGATTAATAGACTTAGCCGCACTAACTGTTGCTGCTTGTAAGGCCTCCAATGCAGTGAACCCAATCTCCACAAAAATCTCAAGCTCGCGGTGTAAAGCCATGCCTGGATACGTATACATTAAGGCTGGCGTATCCGTACCAGCAACGACCGTGCCGCCCAAATCATAATACGTTTTCGCGATTGCTTTTGTTAAATTATTGATGACAGCATTACTCTCTTTGATATGGTCGATTAATTTTTCATGACTCTTCCAATATTCCATAGGATGATTTCTATTTTCAATAGATTCGATGACCTTATTTTTTGGTGACCAAATCGCAGGAAAACGCATAGCTTGATCAAACAAAACCATCGTTGGGCAAAGCTTGACATTGTATTCTAGCATTTTCTCACACAGTTCTTGAACCTTGTCTTGATCTGGTTCTTCCCAATTAATATGACGCCACTCTTTTTGGTCCACTAGTGGGCTCCAGCCTTTATAAAGTTCTTGTGCAAATCCAGATGCATGTTCAAACCATGTTACACCAGCCCTCGCTGCATCTAATGCTGTTAATTCCTTAGAATTGATTAAATCAATCGATAGTTCCATGCCAAATTTCTTCGCTTCATCAGCTGCCGCTTCCATCACATCTTTTTTAATCCAGCCATACAGCTTAATAAATTTTGCGCCAACGTCTACCTGTCTTCGAACCTCTTCTCTTGCCTCTTCCGGATGGTCTGTCACAAAATTACCAAAGCTCGTTGGCCCCCATTGTCCAGGTGTACCATCAATCATCCGATCTGCTGCGTATACTCTTGGTGTCGGTGCATCATCTGGTTTTTCAATTAACTTATTAAGTAACAAAACATTCCCTGCCGTGTTCCGTACAGTTGTAACCCCTGATGCGACAAAATGAGGCGCGAATCCCTCATTAATATGACAATGCATATCAATTAAGCCTGGAATGATGTATTTTCCTTTTGCATCTACCGTCTCTATACCCTCTGGAAACACTTCACCTTGCTTGATTATTCTTTTAATCTGAGATCCTTCGACTTCAATTGCTCCTGTAAAAGTTGCGCCATTTTCCACGTTGATAATCGTTCCATTTTTAATTAATAATCTTTTCATCATCGTATCCCCCTAAAGTTTTCCCTGTTTTAATTATTCTGATTTTATTGTATATTGATTAAAACTAAAGACTTTTAAAATTTTCATATAGTGGAATTTTTATAATTTCAGGGGGAATCTGAGTGATTGTGGAGTACGGTAAGACGCTACGAATGATACGAAAACAAAAAGGGATTACATTAAAGGAGCTAGCCAGTGGAATCTGTTCTGTTTCTTTTCTTTCAAAATTTGAACGTGGGGATTCCGATATGACGCTTGGACTTATGACGAGGATCTTGGAAAAGTTAATGATGAACTTTGATGAGTTTTTATACATTCATCACGATTTCCAGCCTGATCAGCTCGAGCAATTTTTTAAAAATGCCAACAATGCCTATTTAAATCGAGACGTGAAACAACTAAAGGATCTTAAAAATGGACAAATAAAAAAATGGAAGCAATATGGTGTGGAAACTTATCATTATAATGCACTTTTGCTTGAAGTCTACCAAAGTATAGTGGATCCAAATTATTTCAACGAAGAACTACAGGAAGATGACATTCACCTTCTTGCTAATTATTTATTTCGGGTAGAGGTATGGGGACATTATGAATTAATGCTATATAACGGAACACTACTATTACTCCAGCCAGATATGGTCATCATGTTATCGAGAACAGCTTATGAGAAAAGTTCGCGCTTTAGAAATTATAGTCGAGTAAATGATGCGATCACCTCGGTTCTCTTTAATACCATTATCTATTTACTCGGACCCGTGAATCGGTTTGACGAACCATTTACATATCATAAGGAATATAAGGAATTTATATCGTACCTAGAGACAATTGCCATTCCTGAAGGTAACTTATCAGAAAGAGTACATTTATTACAGCTCAAGGGTGCCTATGACATCCGAACTGGTAAGAAAGAGGAAGGCATTGTAAAAATCAAACAAGCCATCCGACAATTAAATGAGTTGGGGTCTAGTCGGATGGCTAATAATATTGAGAAGTATTTGGGGCAGATAGTAGATAAAGAAGTACTTGATAAATTTAATGAAATTTGAGAATCAATATTTACCTTCACCAAAAAGGTTTAATTTATATGGTCCACCTTTTTTACTTACTGTACCTGAATAACGGCCATTTTCCGGTTTTTTCACTTCATCACGTACCTCACAACCTTTATCCCTAAGCAGTTTAATTAGTCTTTCCTTTTCTTGTATAGAAAATGATTTAGACATTATTAAGGTCACCACATTATTACTTTATAAATTGGTATGTTGTCCATATAAATTGTTTTTCATCTATTTACCTATTCTTTTAATATTCTAATATTCGACATCAACTGTTAAATTCCTCCAGATAATAAGCTCCTGTTATGCATAAATTTACGATTGAATGAATACAATGATTATTAGGTTTCGAAAGTTTCGTTTATTTCCTTTTAATCAATGTTAATTTTTGTTAGAATGGAGGCAAGGAGATGGTTGATATGAGTAAAATACTAGAACAAATACCTCTTAGTCATGAACAGGATCAAAGAATTTCAGGTGAAAAAGCTAGAAGATTTGCGCGGATTCGCAATCTTGAGAAACAACTTCAAAGGGAAAAAGCTCTTCTTATGAAAGATTTGAGTGAAGAAGAAGTGAACTTGGTTGAGGAAATACTGAACGATAACATTATAGACGATGTTCCGAAATATATGTCTGTAGCTGAAGTAGCGTTAATTACTGGTCTATCACCTCAAATGGTTAGAAGAAATTGTGCCAATGGAAAATACGAAGCTTTTCAACCATCTGGATCTAATGGCATATGGTTTATTAAATCTGATACTTTTAGAAAAGACTCAAGAATGTGGAAAGAATTTATCCAAAGAAGAAATGAACTATTCGCTAAGTCAAATGAAGTTGCAAGAGATGCAATAACATTACAAGACGAAACGCTTAAAGATATCGAGGAAGAATGACGGTTTACAAGGAGAGAAAGAAACAGATATGAAAGAGCTAGTAAAAACCATATCAACCCCAAAAGTCTATATGGTTGATACGAATGTTTTTCGCTACTATGCTTACAAAATTGGCGATCAAACTGGAGAAGCTGAAGTAATAAGAAAACAGTATAAAGAAGATGCAAAGTCATTTTTTAAAAAAGCTATAGATGAAACTGACAATAAAAAAGCTCTCATCATGGTATCAGAAGAAACAAAGCATGAGCTAATAGTTCAATCTTATACTTTACAAAAAGAAAGCAAGACTTATAAAAGACTCTTAAATAACTTTTTAGTGGAAGAAACAGAAGTTCCAAAATCTCTTGAATTTATGTTAAGAGAATTTAGTAATTATATTAGAGGTAAATATAATGGGAAATTAGTTTCAGAAGGAGTAAAAACAGATTATTTACAAGCTTCTGATGCCCGTATATTAGCTCATGCTTATTTGAATGATGCGATTTTAGTTACTGCTAACACAAAAGACTTCTTCTTCTATCCTTTATTATTCGATCAAATGGAAGATGATGTTCTTTATAATATTTCCTCTAAGCAGTTTCAAAAACTACTTCCTACAGCAAAAAATCTACTTGAAATGGATGATAAATTCATTAATTTACTCAGTGAAATGCAAAAATTTAAATCCCATTAATTACATACGTTATTCTCATATATACTCATTAAAGGATCAAACGTAGATCATTTGCTGTTTCATCCAATGAAGTTAACCTAACCGTATGAATCTCAATATATTTCTCTTCATCTGGCACTTTCCATACTGGAAAACTAGAATTCTCTGTACGTGGATATAGTAGGATACACCTATTTACATTTTTATAAGAAGTAACATAGGCATACATTTGATAAAGATCTGCTTGACTATATAATAATCTACCTTCGTGTGCGATATTCTTCCATTTTGTATCTACAAGCAGCTCATAATCTCTTCCAACAAGATAAAAATCTGGCTTCAATTTGATATTTTCTCGTCCTGAGTTCACATTCAATAAAAGGTGTTTCCGATCATGCTGTGAAAAAACATCAATGTTGTTATCACGCGCTATATAACGAAGACATGCTTCAATATAAGATTCATAGAGCGTGTTCATTTCAAAAAGAATACAGAAACTAGATTCATTGTTATATCTAGAGGTCATCATTTCATGAAGAATTATCATCTTTGCGACCCTGAATACTTTTTGAAATCGCTTATTGTTATCCCACACTGCCCCTCGGGATAGTTTTCCTATACCAAAAACTGAGATAGTACCAAAACAAGGGGCGTTGGAATATGCAAAAGAGTAACGTTTTCCTATACCAAAAACTGAGATAGTACCAAAACTCGAGATACCAGAACAGCAAGAAGTACATAGTTTTCCTATACCAAAAACTGAGATAGTACCAAAACGTGAAGCCTAATAATTCTCCCAGTCTAATAGTTTTCCTATACCAAAAACTGAGATAGTACCAAAACAACAAGTTATAGATAAAATTAGAAATAATTGTTTTCCTATACCAAAAACTGAGATAGTACCAAAACAAAGCAACCCATTCGGTTGGCAATGGTTATGTTTTCCTATACCAAAAACTGAGATAGTACCAAAACTTAGAACTTTATTGGATAAATCTTTTAGCCGTTTTCCTATACCAAAAACTGAGATAGTACCAAAACCGGAGCAGTTTCAGCAAGAATGGGATGATTGTTTTCCTATACCAAAAACTGAGATAGTACCAAAACGCCTAATGAACTGACTCGCCATTGTCCGTTGTTTTCCTATACCAAAAACTGAGATAGTACCAAAACTGATAAAAGAAAAGCGAAAAGCTAAAAATTAGTTTTCCTATACCAAAAACTGAGATAGTACCAAAACACATGACCATAGCAGGAATGACACAATGGGGGTTTTCCTATACCAAAAACTGAGATAGTACCAAAACGCCGACACGTAGAAAACGAGCGGAACAATGGGTTTTCCTATACCAAAAACTGAGATAGTACCAAAACATCTTCCAAACGTTCTTTCGAGTTATTAAAAGTTTTCCTATACCAAAAACTGAGATAGTACCAAAACAGCTCTTCCCAGTTGCCCGTGAATAGATTAGTTTTCCTATACCAAAAACTGAGATAGTACCAAAACAACGGAATACGGAAGGGGGGAGACGATGAAGTTTTCCTATACCAAAAACTGAGATAGTACCAAAACCACCTCTACCGTCCGTTGCGTGCCAACATCGTTTTCCTATACCAAAAACTGAGATAGTACCAAAACTTTAACCGCATTGTTTTTAACGACTGGAACGTTTTCCTATACCAAAAACTGAGATAGTACCAAAACCTCAAACAGATTTTCACAATTCCTAAAAACAATTAATTTAAATCGGAAATAAACTTTTTGAGATTTGGCTCTAACCCTTGTGGTACTTGAATTGTTTCCATATTAAGATTATACATCATAACATGAATAATTGTAACGATCATTCCATAATTTGCACCACTGAGCTTTAAAATTTCCTCTTCAGAAATTGAGTTATCCACAAGTCTTAAAAATATTTTTTTCGCCTGTTCATATAAACTTTCCGAACAATAAAATGGAACTTCATTGCAGACTTTTCTTTTCATTTCTTCAAATAATGCCGAGTTAATAATTCTTTTTTTATAATAGAAGTTCCCAATCCCATAATTTTTGTTTTGAGAAACAAAAAGAAATTGATACCCTATAGCAATTGCCTTGTCTACCATATCCTTGAATTCCCATAATTCTTTTTCACTTGCAAATAGTTCTGGTAATTCAACAATAATTAAGGTCTTCTTGTCCATTGGTTTTTCTAAAACAATATTTAATAATAACTTTTTAACATCTAATGGTGAAAGATTACTTCCATATACCGGATTAAACGATACAAAGTTTGCTAAATCTTTTTCATTTATGGCACTTAGATTTCCTTGAATCCCCCATTTTCTCAATCTCTGATTAATAAATTCGAATTCTCCATCTAATTCCGACCAAATATCTAATAGTTCCTGAAACAATGGCGAATGTGTAAGTTGTTCAGTAATAGCATTTTGTACATCTTTTAATGGGGAATTTGACTTTATTTTTGAGAGTTGAACATTTGCATCATATGGAATGAAAAAGCATCGCCAATCCTTATTATTAATTGGAAGACTTCCCTCAAAAATTTCAACCTGTGAATTTCTATTATTAAAAAAATCATCAACGTGGCGAATTAATTGATTCCAAAATAAATGTTGTCCATATAAAAGTGTAGAATCCGCCACTTCAATCTCATATTCTTTTTCTGGTGTTACAATACTCCATATTTTCATAGTATCACCAATGGATCTTCTGTTATCGTTTCTTCCTGTATGGTTTTTCCACCAACCATTATCATCATTCTTTCATACTGTTTATTTGTAACTCCCATAACCCGAATTGATCCTTTGGGAGGAAGATTATTCCGTAATGTCTGGGTATATTGAGTCATACTAACTCGATTGGGAAATATTTTAACATATACTGAAAACTGGATCATACTGAATCCATTATTTATTAAGTATTTACGAAATCTTGCATAAATTCGTCGTTCTTCCTTTGTATTCATCGGCAGGTCAAAAAACAATAATAATCGCATAATTTTATATGGTGATCCCATTTTCCGGATACACTAGAAATTTATCATTATTTTCGTTCATCGATTTAATGAACGATTGCACGAAAAGATCAATCGCATTTAATACTGTTTGACGCTGCCCATCAATTAAAACTTTTGCACTGAGTCGACGAATTAATAATTGTTTTGTTTCCCATGTTAAATAGTCTTCCTTTTCAACAGTCATAGCTACCCACAAATCAATAATTGGACGAAACACTTCCATACAGTCATCCACTAAATTAAATGCATTAAACTGATTTCGGTGTCCAACACCAAATGCAGGATGAAGTCCATACGCTACAACAGTTCTTGCTACACATGCTCTTAATACAATATATCCATAATTTAATGCGGCGTTGTAAGAATCTGCTGAACCTCGTAATCTGTGAAAATCAGAACCAAATAATTCATTAAAATATATTTTTGCTGCATGACCTTCTCTATTACTACTATCTTCAAAATCTACTTGATCCGCTAAATTTCTTAAGCGCTTAATAACAACAGGGTCTTTTTCTAAGTACTCTAATAAAGATGCTTGATTTCTAATTTTCACTTTAATAATTTTCTGCCACACCTTCCCTTTTGTTTCATCACTCCAATTCAATTGCTTATAAAGGACACCATACACTCGATAATGGCTATAAAGTCCGATTGAGAAAACATTCGGATGATGATTTTCATCACAAAAAATTAATAGGATATCGTAATTTGTCAATTTATTCATTAATTGACCTGTTACTACTGTTCGAGTGTTATCTACAACGATTGTATGAATATCCGATAGTGGAATCAGAACTTCCTGTTCCTCTTTGATGACTTTAAGGTTATCCAAGTAAAGTTTCATTTCTTCTGCTTCAGAAATATAAACAATCCTCCAACTCAAAACAAAAAACCTCCTTTTTGAGGAGGAGCTTTTAATAGAAATAGGAAAAGCCCCAATAAATGGGGCTTTTGAGTTCGGGATTAACCCTTATTTTGGTAGGTTATCCCAGTTTTTGGTATAGGAGCGATAAATTATTATCGCTAATAGTAGCTTACCCCATTTCCTCATATTTGTAAATAGTTTTTGAAATTTTCTTTATCTACTTTAAAAGTATTACCTAAAATATCAACATTATACTTTATTACATTACTAATAGTAGATGGGGTTAGTATTCCTTCAGTTCTATTCTCTTTATTTTTCCAAACATAATCTACTTCTAATTGGTTTTGTCTTGGGCTCTTATCTCCTCTAAAAATTCGGAAGTGATCCTCTCCACCCTTGTCGTATGAAAAAAGATCATTTTTGTATAAACTAAATTGAAATTGATACGTGTCATCTATTATTTTGTAATCTTTCATTTTTTCTTCATTATATTTCTTCATATCCAATACATAACGATTACCTTCCTGTTTAAACCAATGATATGGCACACCTAAATATTTATACTTACCCTCGGCATTCCTATAAAAATCTACCCTAATACCCTTTATACTTCTTAAAACTACCTCATGTTTAGTCCCAGAATATTTATGTGAAATATTCAAATGCACTCCTAGTCTTTGATCATAATATTTCAGGGTTTTTACAGGTATCTTACCATCTTTTAATATATAACCATGTTCTTCATAATAGGCAGCAAATGGATTTGCCTCATTTTTATATTCATCAATAATTTTTAAGACAGTTTCCATGACGTCAGGATTATGCTTTGCAATGAAGAAATCTTCCGGCTTTGACTTAAGTTTTTTGATTAGCGCAGCTGCCTGTTGTCTATCTAGATTATATAAATCTTTGTATTTACCAATTGTATATTTTTCACCATCTTTTTCCCTTGTAGCATAGATGGTTTGATTTGATAACGTTCGATTTGGCTTTCTATCTACCTTATGAGAATATTTAATGTTCGGTTCATAATTGCGTAAGCCTCTAAGAAAAGAGATCAATTTATTATCAAACATTTCTTCTTCTGTTAATATTTCACCCGTATCTCGATTTACGACAGCCCCTGCCTCGTTCATATCAAATGTTGAAAAGAAATCGAATATTGACATTTTACCTATTGCGGCCACTATCAACGCATCTATAGCATGATGGGCATGACTTTCTTCACGATCTTTGTTCATTCTAGCTCGTCTTCGTAACGCCGATGTGAATGATCCTCTAATTGAAAGTACTTTAGTATCGATATTATTTACTTTGAAGAAGGAACGTAGATTCATAGAGAAACTGCGCATCGCATACTGTGTATCTACTAAATTTCGATTGATGAACTCTTTTTGTAACTCTTCGTTATATTGAACGTCACGCATCTCAAGCAGATAGTCCTTTTTCTTTCGATTGATGCTACCGCCTTGATATAAACTTAAAACATGTGCTTTAAATTCCTCAAAAGACCTAGGACGCTTTTGTGTTTGAAAATATTGATACGGTGTAGCTTGTCCTTTATCTTGGTTTTCTCCATGTAAGCAGACGACTTTATTAGCTTGACTATCATCAAAAGAAATAGATACAGGTATAATATGGTCTATTTCAAATATATGTCTATTTAGAACGACATCTTGTGCCGTAATCGATTTTCCAGAATAAATAGATTGCCAGTTTTGTTGTTTCAATAATTTTAAAGCTAAATGTTGTTTACCTGTTAATTTTAATTCAGCAAGGGATTTTACTCCTAATAATTCAGCCATTTCTTTTTCAAACTTTCCTATTTGTCTTTGAAAATCCCTTTCCTGTTCTCTTTTATCTTCACTATTTTTTTCTCTAGCAGTTTCAACGACAATAGAGTCTAACTCTCCATATTTTTTCCTAACTGCATTGACAATTTTTATTGCTTCACGATGGGCACGTTTAGCCACTGTACTTAGTATGGCCGTGTCGTCGAATGGAATATTGAATGTTTTGTTCATTTTAGATAGTCTTTTTTCTTCTAATCCCAGCTCAGAAAATAACTCCATTTGATTTTTGTTCGTACGCCATAAATCCTCCATAATAAGATTCATAGCTTTTTTAGATAATGAATGGTAGCCAGAGAATGCTGTAGACTCCTTGAAGGCATTGACCATTTTTCCACGTATAGCAGGCTCAAACTCGTTAAATAACTCATGTAACTGTTCTTCTCGACGATGATACCCTTTCTCTGCTGTCAAAATTTCTGCAATATCGTCCATTAGATCTATATCGTCTAGAATTTGTTGAGGAAAATCGTTATTTAAAACAATTTTCCTAATTTCTTTAAAGCCTTCAAACTTTGTAAACTCGGGTTTATCCGTTTTAATATTTACTCGATAACCTCTCACGTCCGTATCGTCGGACAGTCCTTTATATTTCAATATCTGTTTTAATGTTATGTTTTTTCCATTTTTAATGAAGTTATTGAATAGATAGAGCTTATCTTCATATGTCAAATATTCTCCGTCCAGTTGAATTTTATTTAAATCGCCACTGAGCAAATTGAAAATATCAGCTGTTACTGACATTTTCGATATCCTTAATTCTTCAGGAAAGTAAGTACACTTTCCACGCATTTTATTTATCATCGAAACTTCTTCAATTTCACCATGTTCATTTATGAAAAACCTCCCATACGGAGTTGGGGATTTTTTAGATCCGGGTCCTTCATAATATTCTCGTCGTGTTTTAATTAAAGTAAGAAGAGATTCTATAAAGGACTCATCAATTTCTGGGTGGAATTCACGCTGCTTATTTAATATTGCAGTCGCTTCATTCAAATAATCAGAGGTACGAAAGCGGTTATGAGAACCACGAATCTTTTCTCCATTTTCCCTGCGTTTAAGTTGCACTTCACAGATGTATTGATCTTTTAATAGCTTTCTATTTTTGGCAATTTGTTGTTTTGTTGATAGTTCATTGTTATTATCTTTTTCCTCATCCTCTGGAGAATCTAGTGTTGTACCACGCATTTTAACTAAATGATATAGTGCAACAACTAATTCCTCTTTTGATACAGTGTCATAAATGGCATTGTATCTTGTATTATAAGGGTCAAATTTTCCTATACCTGATAATGGAAAGCCATATTCCTTAAACAATTGTTTAGCTCTTTGTAAACGGTGTGACCTTCTTCTACTTAATCGACGGGAACCCCGGAAGTCCCTTCTTTCTTCATTCGCATTTCTTTCTGCCTCTTCAAAAAGCCTTACACCAGCATCAATTATTTTTCCTGTTTCATTTTCAATGACACCCCATCCCACTGATGATATACCAATGTCTAGACCTAGAACCTTTCCCATTTTAAAACCTCCGAACTGTATAATGATTTATGTAAATTATACTATAATTTGTAAAACGCTTACAAGATGGCAATTTAAAGTGATTTAAAAGTTCCATCATGACGGTTACCACACTATTAAACAATTAAAATTTATAGGTGTTCCCATAGAATATTAAAATTCCTTGACTTAAATTCTTCCGAAAATATCCACTATATACGCGCGAGTCCTTTTCATATAATGTTCCGTGACCATCGTAAAGGCCATTCTTCCGGTTAATCGTATGTTTGAATAGCAAAAATCTCACAAATATTGACTGATCAATATTTGTGAGATCTATATAAAAACTATATTAAAATTATTATCCCGTGGTGGGAAGGGTGAGTTGCTTTTTTATGTACATAAAACATGGTGATTTTATAACCCATCGCTTTAGCTTTGTGTATTTGTCTAATGGCATTTCCACCGGCAAGCGTTGTCTCAATAGAGAAATCTTTACCTTCTTTAATGTATTTATTCACAGATTTAATAACTTCTTTTCCAGCTGTTACCCTTTTAGACTCAGGGTTTTCTGGATCAATCCTTCGTGCGATAGCATCGGGATCAATGTTAATCTCAACACCAATTTTATCAATGATTAAGTTTTTTATTGTGCTTTTTCCGCTTCCATTATTACCAGCAAACACATAGAACATCGGGTTATGCTTATGCATCATGATTCACCATCATTATACAAAGGGACAATATCTCCATTAGGAAATTCCTTTACCAACTTGCCATTCTTCTCATACACAATGTAAGTGTTATTTACTTTCGCATCTATTCTTGCTCGTTCACCAGTCATTTTGATCCATTTGTCCGCCCAAGCAAATTTCCTTTTTGGTGCATTAGTTTGTTTATCTAACATAAGTTACACCACCTAATTATAAATAATTATATCAAATTGCAGCTGCAACTACATCTTTTCAGTATAACAGTTTATTTTCTTTATGATGCCACTTAAACCATTCTTTAATATCAATGTATTCTTTAATAGCTTTCATTATCTCATCTGCAGTCATTCATAACCACATCATTCCCCATTAAATATATCTAAATTTGCCTGGATATTTCAAATATCTCCCATCTAGTTTTATTGTCACCTTGCCCAATAATTAATTTTAAAACTAACTTATTATATCTATTTTAAAATTTGAAAAATAAAGAATAATATTATGCATGCCCTCCCCCATGCCAAACCACCTCCCCACCAGGCTTATATTCAACCCCCTTATCAAATTCATAAGATTTCAATCCTTTAAAAGTACCTTCATATCTAAGTTTCCCATTTGGATAATATAGTTTTCCAAAGACATAACATCGAGCACCATAAAAGAAGTACATACTTTTTTTCTGAATACCCTCAAACTTCAAATGACCATTTTCATAATATTCTTTTCCCCAACCGACAAATTGCATATCTTCAAGATGTCCTTCGTATCGAAGCTGACCAGACCGATAAAATATCCTACCATATCCATGTGGCTTGTCATCTTTAAATTCTCCTTCATACCACAAAGTCCCATCTTCCCAATAACCTTTTCCTAAACCAATTTTTAGTCCTTCCTTCCACTGACCTTCGTATTTTAAAACGCCATTAGTATAATATTCTTTATGAAAACCACTTTTCCTAGATTCATATTCGTCTAATACTAATCCTTTCCGAAATTGACCTCTATAAACGAGAGAGCCTTCGTCATATAAAGTTCCGAAGCCATCATAAAGACCATTCTTCCATTCCCCTTCGTAAATTTTATCTCCATTTCTGTTAAATAATGTCCCGTAACCGTGAAAGATCCCTTTTTGAAATTGGCCTTCATATCTCAATCTTGGATTTTCGTATTCTACATAATATAGTTTTCCATAGCCATGTTTTTTCCCATCTACTACTTCTCCCTCATACAACTTACAATCTGTTAAAGGTTCATATAAAACCACTTGTTTACTCACATTAACCCCTCCTAAAATTATATTGTAAATCTAACGGTTCGTAACATTCTTCACAATAAAAATAGCCGTCTGGAACACGACGACTTTCATCTGAACCTACAACCTGTTCACAAAGAGGACATTCAATTTCATTAATCCAGGCAACACGATCTTTTAACGTTTCATCTTTCGTTAATGTATCGTACCATTTTAATCTTTGAAATGAATCAGATGTAGACCATTTATTTTTGTTATCTTTATTTCGGTATTTCCGATTATCATTTACAAATTGTCTGAGCACTTCAGGTCTTTTTCTCATTCGCATAATTTCTTCGCTAATTTCAATTGAATATAGTTGATTAGACGGTGGTAGTGCTTCCTTACACTGTTCTAACAATTTTTCAAGCTGTTCCGCGTCTGTTCTTAACACAATCATCATTCGATACATTTCACTTGCTAATGGCCCATCATCTCCACCATTAAATAAAACAGCCGTAAAGTCACTATCATCCAAAATGTTGTATAAATCTCTTAGAACCATCGTCAAACGCGTGTGGGTTAAATAGTTTATGTTAATACGCTTATTCAAAAATATTTCGTACTCATCCTTCAATTTCTCAAAATCCCAGAATAGAAATATATAATCATCAGCATAGCCATCATAATGTGGGACAGCTTCATGTTCATCAAAGCAAGAACTACTACAATATTGATGTTGTTCAATATCAATAAGATAGACATCATCGAGTTCTTTAAAACAATAAGTGCAATACCCCCACTCAGATTTAGTACGCCACTCTTTATTCTCGTATACAAGCCACCCTTCACGACTAACACTTCGCAATAACCTTCCAATATAACCTTTTATTTTTTGCTTACCTACTGCTTTTTCGATTGTCCTATACAACTTTCTGTTATCCTTTTTTAACTTTTCGAGTACGTCAACGCTGTGACCATGACGGGACATCTTAAAATACTCCTTACAATAATCCTTAAATGCGTAAAACTCTTCTTTTTGAATTAACATTCTATCTCCTCCTTTTTCTCCTTCATTTCTCAAAATACATTCGCCATTTTTATTTTGCTACGCTATTAAATAAGTTTGAGTAACAAAAAAACTCACAAATATTGAATGATCAATATTTGTGAGTGTTCCATCGTTTCTTAATTTAGATAAATATACCGGTGGTCGGGGTATAAAAATTAGTATAAACCCTGTTGTTATAAGAATTTACATTTTTTCTGTGTAAAAAATGTGTAAAATTTTTATACACCTACTCCTCTTTCACAATTATAAATGGTTCCTCTTCAGAAATAGAGATTTTCTTAATCGATTAAAACCGAATAAACTACGAACCCTAATTGTAATAGAGTTATTAAAAGTAAATAAGTTGCGTATTTAAATGTTTCATGGTCAGAATTTACAGATCGTTTCCCAAACGTCCATATAAATATTCCAATTACAGTTAATCCAATTAATATACTAATAAAAACTACTGAAGACATTTTACCACTTTCCCCTACATTGCCAGCCATAAACAGCAGCCTCAATGGCAAGGCTAGCTGCATTTACTTTAAAACCAGCTTTTATTAGAGTTTCGCCATTAATTGAGCAGCTAAATCATATTGCTTGTTCTTAATATAAGTATAGATAGCACCTGTTGCAAATTGTCTAGCTATAGTACCATAACTATTAGCAAATTTATTAACCACACATGTAGCAAATTCTGAAGCACCATTTATACCTACTAATGGTTCAGAATGATTTAGTTTGGATAATTCATATAACTGGGTTGCAATCTCATCGCCCGATTCAATTTGCTGTTTTAGTAATTCTTCATCCTTTATTGGCTCTCCCCAATGAAGTGTGCTTAATACTCCCTTTAATGTTTATTAATTGGTTACTTATGTAGTTGGTTGTCTGCATTCAAGACGAATACGTGTATTAAAATTATCTAGGTTTGGACATCCAAAACTACGTCTTTTAATAGTTTTTATGAGGTTATTTGTTCCCTCAAGTGGCGCATTAGTTAGACGATATTTAAAATAATTTAATATCTCTTGTTTCCATTGTAATAGCGTCTTAATAATCGTTTGTATTTGACCGGAACTATGAAATACATAATATTGACAATAGTCTTGAAATCTACTTTTAGCTAACTCGAAATCTGTAATCTTGTATATGTCCCTAAAGTCTTGTAAGGCTTGATAAAGTTGTTTTAATTTTGGATTGGCTTCCAGCCAATCATTCAATATATTTGATTCTTCTTTATTTAGCTTTTCTGGCTGTGCCATCAGGAGACGTCTTTGAAAACGAATTTTTTTATGTTTGGTTGCGTAGTGCCAGTCAACTTTGCGAACGTTCTCTAGAGCTCTAGTAAAAAATTGAATAACATGAAATTTATCAGCTACGATATCAGTATGAGGCCATACTTCTTGAACTGTTTTTGCCATACCTGGTGCTAGGTCCGTTACAACTACCTTTGGAGCAGTAAATGGATATTGTTTAAGAGCTTCTTGAATCTTTTTACGACTTTTCCCAGGAGCTGTTAACCAAATATGTCCTGAATCTGCATCCATTAAGGCAATACTGTAAGAATGTCCTTTTTTATGTGCAAATTCGTCCAAACAAATAGCGCTTGGCGCTTCAAACTCCTCTGGGCTAGCTTGCACATTATCTGCATATTGATAAAACCAATAAGCTACCGTTGATTCAGGAACTTGCATCTCACGCGAAACTTGTGCAAAAGACTGTTTAATACATTTTCTAGCGATCATTTGTTTAAAATGGGTAGTTACTTTTCCACGGCATGGTATTTCTGGCCAATTAACTGTCCAAGTGATGCCACAGTCGTCACAACGTTGGCGATGAACGGGTACTTTAATATAAATAGTTAGCCCAGTAGACACCCATGCATGACGTAATACTCGATACGTTGTACGAGCGTGGTTAGTACTTTTTCCTAAACAAAGTGGACAGAGATAGCATTGTGAATATGGTTCAACACCTAATACCCATCCGTCAGTAACACGCTCACCTTCGCCGTTTAATTTTAAATTTGTTAAATGGAGGATATCTGTAGTAAACTGATTATACAAAGCAGATCTTCCTTTCTTTGTTATGGTGTGGTTACCTTAAACATTAAAGGAAGAATCTGCTTTTTTCAATATCTGACACATTTCGTTGTGGAGAATC
>JBPYCQ010000028.1:0-21503 GCA_051846895.1 Bacillaceae bacterium W0354 | reverse complement strand
GTTCAAGCCTTTACAGCCCATCATTACTCTCTGGAAAACACACAAGTGGTGACGAATAGTGATGGTGGCCATGGCTATACGCCAGAAAGGTTTCAAGAAGCCTTTTCGCAGTCCAAACATAAGGTGCTAAGCCAACTAGATGCTTATCATATTGCCCAGGCCTTAAATCGTGCCTTTGGCCACAAAAAGAGTGATTATAAACATGAGGTTAGAAAGGCTATCCATGAACACAATTGGAATCATTTTGTTTTATGGATGGATACGTATGAAAGCACGCTTGAAGATGATAAAAAGATTGAAAATCTCCAGGAATTTAGGTCATATATTCAAAATAATTGGGACCGAATCTTCGATTGGCGGGACGAAGTTGATCAAATACCTGATGATGCCCGTACGCTGGGAGCGATGGAATCAAACCAACGTCTTATCACGTACCGGATGAAGAAACGTGGCATGCATTGGAGTAAACAAGGTGTAGAAGCAATGGTGAAAGTCAAACAAGGCATGTTGAACCGAACGTTACGTCAAGCGTACCTCAATCATCAGAAACGGAGTGTCAGAAAGCAGCGTGAGGTTAGACGTACCATTCGACTCGTTCAAAAGTTAAATAAAGTGGCGCCATCAACGGGTAGTGTGAGAAAGGGATCTATTAGTTTATATGCCCCACACTCATCAGCGGTAGGACAACTATTAAAAAGCTTTAAATAAAATAATGTCTATTCCCTAACATCATTGTTAGGTTCGTTAGAACGTAACAATGATGTTAGGGCCAGCAAGCGATAGCGCGGTAGCCAAAAAGTGTACAAAAATAGAGTGCCGAAAATACCGGTATAAAAACTACATCGAGAAAATCTTGACACAAACAGAAGATAAAGAGAATTTGCAGCAAAATTGAATCTGTGTTAATATATTTCAAGATAAAACAACTGAATAAACCTTATCGATCGATGAGGTAGAGGCGCGTATAACAATAGTAATGTACACGAGGATGACAACATAGACTGTATATGAAAGGGTTGTACGCCGAAGTGCTTATTTTCAGTCAAGGAAATAAGTGCTGGTATATGCTTGAAAAAAGTATATACTGTCGCATTTATTGCGGAGTGCTACTGATCGAGAAAATAACCAAGAAGAAGTAATGGTAGATTTTCTCTATCATTACTTTTTTTATTTCCAAAGGGGGAATTTTATTATGTTAGACTTTTTTACGACAACGGATTTTTACGGAACGTGGTATTCACTTATCCCACCCATTGTCATGATTATTCTCGTCTTATTAACGAGGAGAGTACTTATTTCATTAGGGGTCGGAATTGTAGTTGGTGCCCTGTTTATTACAAACTTTAACATTGTCGAGACAGTAAAAAGTGTCTGGTTCTCTTTTCAAAACTTATTTTACACATCAGCTGACGGATGGGATATGTGGAGTATTCAACTTATTATCTTCTTATTATTACTAGGAATTTTAATTGCTTTTCTAACTGCAACAGGAGGGGCAAATGCTTTCGGAAATTGGGCTGTTCAAAAGGTTAAAACAAAAAAAGGAGCTCAATACACAGCTGGTATATTAGGGGTTGCTATATTTATAGATGACTATTTTAACAGTTTAACAGTCGGTCAAGTAGCGCGTCCGATTACAGACCGACAAAAAGTATCAAGAGCTAAATTAGCCTATATAATTGACTCAACTTCAGCCCCAGTCACTGTTTTATCACCAGTTTCTAGTTGGGGTGCCTATATTATCGGAGTTATCGGTGGAATTATAACCCAATATGAAATTTCTAATGCAGATGCTTTTACATCATTTGTTGGGACTATACCATTAAACTATTATGCGATAGCTGCGATTATTCTCGTGTTTTTGGCTATTAAAATGAACTTGAACTTTGGTCCAATGCGAACTCATGAAATACGGGCAGAAGAGACAGGGGAGCTTGTAGATCCAAAACATACAGATGTTCCTGGAGATTTAAAAAGTGGTGTTACGGAAAATGTTAATGGACGTATATCTCATTTAGTGATACCGATTGTGTTATTAGTTGTAACGACAATCACTTCCATGATAGTTACTGGGATTAGAGCTTCAGATGATGTGACAATCATTAATATTTTTGCCAATACTGATGTTAATTTATCGTTAGTCCTTGGTGGATTAATATCTGTAGTTGTTGCTATATTTACCTATTTCAATCAATCTGGCGAAAAAACTAGTTTCTTTAAAGTGACCATTGAAGGAATTAAGGCGATGCTCCCTGCTATATATATTTTAGTGTTAGCATGGATGATTGTAGCCATAATTGGTGATATTGGAACAGATGAGTTTTTAGCTGAATTTGTAAAAGAGAGAAATATCTCGATCTCATTTTTACCATTCTTTATTTTCATCGTTGCCGGTTTAATGGCATTCGCGACAGGTACTTCTTGGGGAACTTTCGGTATGATGTTACCAATTGCTGGGGCCATTACGGCAAGTATAGATCCGACTTATTTTGTTCCTTCTTTAGCGGCCGTTTTAGCTGGGGCGGTATTAGGAGATCATATTTCGCCAATTTCAGATACGACGGTTTTATCATCAACAGGTGCAGGCTCACATCATATTGATCACGTCATGACGCAAATACCGTATGCTTTAATCGCAGCATTGGCTGCCGGGATTGGGTATTTATTATTTGGTTTAACTAGCTCAATGTTAGTTGGATTAATCGTCACAATTGGAATGTTAGTCATATTAGTTTATGGGATTACTCGAATAAGAAATTAAATAAGATGAAAGGTGCAGAATTTATATTCTGTGCCTTTTTTATTGTTTGTACAAAATAGATGCGCGATTGTCCAAACATGTTGCGTAATTGTTCAAAGCAGGTGTGCGATTGTTCAAACATGTTGCGTAATTGTTCAAAGTTGATGTGCGAATGTTCAAACATGATGGGTAATTGTTCAAAGTAGGTGTGTGATTGTTCAAACATGGCGAGTAATTGTTCAAAGTAGGTGTGTGATTGTTCAAACATGGCGGGTAATTGTTCAAAGTAGATGTGCGATTGTTCAAACATGATGGGTAATTGTTCAAAGTAGATGTGCGATTGTTCAAACATGATGGGTAATTGTTCAAAGTAGGTGTGTGATTGTTCAAACATGGCGGGTAATTGTTCAAAGCAGGTGTGTGACTGTTCAAACAAGGCGAGTAATTGTTCAAAGTTGATATATGATTGTTCAAAATACCTATGTTTTTGTTCAAACTTAATTTGATGTATGTAGGAAAAAATCACTAAATAACGACTAACAATATTTGTTTTATATAAATTTATTGGAGAATGAACCCCATATTATTTGTCTATTTATTATATTAAAAACATTTTGACACTTTTGTGGCAAATAGCTATAATGGACTATATAAGTTGCAATTATTCTGAAAAATTAAAATTTAGTACATGTTTAATTGCGACGAATCATAGTTTAAAAATATATTAGAATTTGAAAGGAGAGAACTACATGAATACTCGTGCTCAATGGGGAACGCGAGCAGGTTTTATTTTGGCTGCAGCAGGTTCTGCGATTGGCCTAGGAAACATTTGGCGATTTCCTTATGTAGCTTACGAAGGCGGTGGAGGGGCATTCTTTATCCCTTACTTAATCGCGCTTCTAACAGCTGGAATCCCAATCTTAATTATGGAATTTACAATGGGGCACAAATATCGCGGATCTGCACCGTTAACGTTTGCTCGGATTAATAAAAAATTCGAGTGGGTCGGTTGGTGGGGAGTCTTCGTATCATTCGTCATCTCGGCGTACTACGCTGTTATTATTGCTTGGGCTATGTCATATACTATTTTCTCATTTAACCAAGCGTGGGGCGAAGATACAGAAGGTTTCTTATACAAATACTTAGGTGTAACAGAAGTTAGTGCGGGACAGTTTGGTTCATACGTACCTGGAGTTTTAATTCCACTTATACTTGTTTGGGCTATTGTTTTATTTATTTTATTTAAAGGTGTACGTAAAGGAATTGAAATTGCTAACCGGATTTTCATCCCAACACTTGCGGTCCTATTCTTAATTATCGTTATTAGAGCTGTTACATTAGAAGGTGCTGCTTTAGGGTTAGATGCCTTATTTAAACCAGACTTTTCTGCGATTACAGATGGAAAAGTATGGGTTGCAGCCTATGGACAAATTTTCTTTAGTTTATCTATTGCTTTTGCAATCATGATTACTTACTCAAGTTATCTTGATAAAAAATCAGATATCACGAGTAACGCGTTTATCGTTGGATTTAGTAACTCGAGCTTCGAATTATTAGCTGGTATCGGAGTTTTCGGTGCTTTAGGTTACTTAGCGAATATTAGTGGAGATGCTGTTAGTGATGTAGCGGCTAGTGGAGTAGGATTAGCATTTGCAGTGTTCCCAGTTATTATTAATGAATTACCAGGTATGAACGGGCTATTTGGTGCGCTATTCTTCCTATCACTGACGCTGGCAGGACTGTCATCTTTAATTTCAATTACCGAAACATACGTTGCTGGGGTTTCTGAGAAGTTTAATATTAGTCGTAGTAAAGCTGTTACATTCGCAGCTGGATTTGCGGCAATAGTTTCAATCTTAATCTTCTCAACTCAAGGCGGTCTTAATTTCTTAGATGTTGCCGATTACTTCATTAACCAGTTTGGCGTTGCGTTTATTGGGCTAGTTGAAGTTGTATTAATTGCATGGGTATTGCGTAAGCTTGGTGAATTCCAAACTCATGCAGACGGCGTTTCTGATGTCAAATTAGGATTGTGGTGGAAACTTTCTCTCGGATTAGTTACACCGGCTATCCTAGGTTATATGATGTTCGATTTATTTAAAATAAATATTCTTAAATTACATGATACGGATACTGGGAATTACGGAGGTTATTCAGACGCCTTCATCATGTATAGCGGTTGGTTCGTAGCTGCTGGTGCATTAATTTTAGCTTTCGTGCTCATGCTTAAGAAGTGGAATCCAGAGTTATTGTCTTCATCAAGCTATGAAGAGCAGAAGGAGGATGAAGCTGTATGAGTTTTCCGGCAATAGTAATGATGATTGTTGGTATGGGAATTATTTGGGGAGGTTTAGGAGTCAGCATTTATATGGCTGTTAAACGTTCAAATCAAAATTAACTATAAAGTGGTCGAGATTCGCTCTCGACCACTTTTTATTGACTTCTTTCCCATCTTCTTAAATAAGGATATGGATCAAACGCCCACTCGTTTTTTCCGTTAAAACGATACATTCCATAATGCAAATGAGGTGGAAATTTTCCAGACGTGCCTTTAGGACCATAACCAGATGCCCCTACATAACCGATGACATCCCCAGGTTTAACAAATGTCCCTTCTTCTATCCCTTTTTCAAAACCATTCAGATGAGCGTAATAATGATATATATTATACGGGTCACGAATGCCTACACGCCATCCACCAAATTTGTTCCACCCTTTTATTTCAACTATACCGTAGGACGCTGAACGAACAGGAACACCGTAATTAGCAAAAATATCTGTTCCTTCATGTATTCTCCGCCCGCCATAACCACGAGCATCTCCCCAAGTTGAGCGATAGCTGTAATTGTGAAATTTAGGCAGTGGAAAAGCTCGTTCACTTAGATCGACCGTTTGGAAGTGATTAAAGATTTTTGAAATAAGAACGATGATTTGTGTAGCTTTTTCATTATCGTTATAATAATTCATAATAAATTGTTCAAAATCACCATGTTTAGCTAATGCATTGTGTATCTCAAGAGCTAAAGTGTATAAAACGTCTTCATCATTGTGATGATCGGCGATTTTATCTCCATTGCCATCTTTTCCAATACCACCAAAAGATTGAATGACATCTTCATAATGAAGGTTTTCAGCACTGCCTAATAGTTGTCCGTACCATTTATCTAATGGTATTTCGATATTTGTTAGTCGATCCTTATTGTCTTTTGCGTGGCCTATATTTCGTTCATATTGATCGATGGCAGCAATATAATACCACGGCACTTGAGTTAATGCTTCAGTTTTTTTATATAAGCTTAGACGAAGATCTGTATCTTTTAATTCAGTTTGTTCAACATTCTCTGAATACATTGTATAAGGTAGTAAGAACAAAAGGATTAGAGCAATAATACTTACCTTATGTAGTTTTATCGTTATCATAAAAGAAAGAACTCCTTTATTTTAAATAATATTTCCGTAATATACAGTCTTGCTCATAGACTGTTCATTTAAAAAGAAAAAATGTACACTAGTCGTTAGGAAAATATGGTACACTGTTATTAGTAAGAGGTGAGTATAAATGGAATTACTCGGTCAACATTATGAATTAATTCATGAATATCGAGATGGTTTTCAAGAAGAAGCCATACAAGAACGTTTCTGTGATGTTTTAACGAAATATGATTATATCGTTGGGGACTGGGGCTTTGGACAACTAAGACTAAAAGGCTTTTATGATGACCAAAACCAAAAAGCTAATTATGATACAAAAATTTCCACTTTAGAAGATTATATTTATGAATATTGTAACTTCGGATGTGCTTATTTTGTTTTAAAACGATTAGACTCGTAACTTTTAGGGTATAAATATACGGATAATGGGTTGTATTTCCACATAAAAGATTGACCTGAACTAAGATGTTCAGGTCAATCTCTTTCATCGCGTGTTATTCCTTCTTCACTAGGGAAGTCTTGTGGGATATGTGCTCCTGGATGTTCTCTCGGTCGATCTTCGTGCAATCGTTTGTTCTCATAATTAAAAGCTGAATAGTGACGTCTTTCCTCATTAACCGGTCTGGCCTCTAAAGCTTCTTGGTTAACAGGTTCGCCGTATGTTCCTTCTGGGAATTCTTCTGGTACTTGATAATTTTGTTGAATTTCTGCATTTGCAAAATCATCGTATTTTCGATCTTTACCCATTATAATCGCCTCCTGTGTTTCTGTTAGTTATTTCACAAAAGGCTTTTTCTATACAATATCCTCTAAACAATTAATTCTTTTAAATAAGTGAGTAAATCTTCAGCTTCATATTCATTAACATTTAATGTATGTGCAATATATTCAATGTCGTCAAGCCGGTTTTTTCGAATCACACAATAACGCTGGCTGTTTAAATCAATCAATACGATTTCATCTTTATCCTGCAATGAAGGACTGTTTAAAATCGCTAAATCATGTCTTTTTATATCGCTCATAAAACTAACATATCTTAAATCGGCATGTTCCTTGATGTCCTTTAAGTATTTTTCTTCCATCTCTTCTCACCACCTAATTAAATCGTATCTCCACTAAAATTCATAAACCTTCTTGTATTTATATATTTTATGATAGACTATAGTTGAAAACAAGCCTCAAGGAGAGATGCGATAATGTATTTCGTTGATCGTGACAAGATTGAAAACACACTACTTTATATGAGCGGACTTTTAGAAACGTTCGAACAAAGCAAAAGTGAAAGCTTTTTAGAAAAATTAGGAGTAGAAAGACTAACACATATGGTCATTGAGTCAATCATCGATGTCGGAAATATGATGATTGATGGCTTTATTATGCGAGATCCAGGAAGCTATGATGATATTATCGATATTTTAGTTGATGAAAAGGTCATTCCAGCAGAAGACGAACAAGCATATAAAGATGTGATTGCTATTCGTAAAATGTTAGTTCATGAATATACGAATATTAATCATGAGGAGATAGTAAACATTTTAACTAAGCATTTAGCCACCATTGAACAATTTAGATCACATATACTTAATTATTTAGAAAATGAAATGGGGCCAGTCACAACATTTAAAAATCGTGAGGAATAATTATGAAAAAATATGAAGCCTATTTAATTGATTTAGACGGGACAATTTATAGAGGGAAACAAGAAATTCCAGAGGCAATAATGTTTGTTGAAGAATTAAAGAGTCGACATATTCCTTTTAAATTCGTGACTAATAATTCTTCTCGTACACCTGAACAAACAGTGAAGAAATTAGCAAACTTTAATATTGATGTTACGACTGAACACATCATTACAGCTTCTTTAGCTACAGCTGACTATATTAAAGACCAAAAAAAGGATGCAACAGCTTATGTAATAGGCGAAATTGGTTTAGTTGAGGCTGTTAAAAAAGCTGGTGTTCATATTCAGCAAGGAGCTACCCTCATTGCAACGAATCCGGATATAAAAGTTCCATCTGAAATAGGTATGATTCCAGGTAACGGCTCTTTTGTCCAACTTGTTGCACGGGTTGCTGGTGTAGAGCCGATTTTTATTGGAAAGCCTGCACATTATATGCTTACATATGCGTTAGAACAGCTAGGGGTTGAACCGAAAAATGCCATCATGGTTGGTGATAATTACGACACAGATATACGAGCTGGTATTGATGCTGGATTAGACACACTGCATGTTCAGACAGGAGTAACATTAAAAAAAGACTTAAGGCAATATTCGGTTCAACCTACCTATTCCATTCAATCACTATCTGAGTGGAAATTTGTTTAATCATCAATATTCTCATCAACACTACTATGTGCTAGGCGACTCGAAGCCGCAGCAGCAATCGCACCTACGATATCATCTAAAAATGTATGACAACCATATCGTTTATCATTTAACTTTTGTAAAATACCGGGCTTTACTTTATCGATATAACCGTAATTAGTAAAGCCTATTGAACCATAAACGTTAATGATAGAAAAAGCGATGATTTCATCAACCCCATACAGGCCTTCATCTGTTTCAATGATGGATTGTAGCGGCTCATCAAGTAATTTTTTTTCTGCGAGCTGATCGAGTTGTACACCTGTTAAAATAGCGTTTTGAACTTCACGCTTTTTAAGTACTTTTTTAACGTTTGCCATACATTCGTCCATTGACAAATCATCATGGTATTGTGACTGTAAGTAATGAACTAATTCTGCAATATCTGTTAACTTAACACCACGTTCTTCTAATAAGTTTAAAGCAGTACTTTCTAATGAATTCATCATTTTTTCACCCAATCTATTTTAGTTTAGTATTAAATATTTTACTTCACTATAAACAAATTGCCAAATTACCACAATACCTAGGGGGGGACTTTATATGAGTAAACCATATGTTTTTGTTACAAGGCAGTTGCCTGATGATGCATTACGCCGTTTAAAGGACAAGTTTAATGTCAATATTTGGCCATACGATGATGTCACTGTTGATCGAGACACATTAATTCAAGAAGCCGGAAAAGCAGATGCGTTACTTACCACTTTATCAGATCGAATCGATGAGGAATTATTATCATATGCGAAGAATGTGAAAGTTATTGCTAATTTAGCTGTTGGTTTCGATAATATTGATATTGCTGCAGCGAAGAAATTTAATGTTGTTATAACCAATACCCCGGATGTGTTAAATGATACGACAGCGGATTTAACGTTCGCTCTTTTACTGGCAACGGCAAGACGGCTTCCTGAAAGCGTAGATTACGTTAAAGACGGTAAGTGGACATCTTGGTCACCGCTTTTACTTGCAGGCTCTGATGTTCATCATAAAACAATCGGAATCGTTGGAATGGGTTCGATAGGAGAAGCTATTGCTAAACGGGCAACAGGATTTGATATGAATATTATATATCATAACCGAAGTAGGAAAGTCGAAGCAGAAGAGCGTTTAGGTGCGCAATATGTAACATTTAATAAACTACTACGAGAGTCTGATTTTGTTGTTTGTATGACACCATTAACAGATGAAACAAAAGGAATGTTTAATGCTGAGGCATTTAACCAGATGAAAAAGTCAGCGATCTTTATTAATACATCAAGAGGAGCAGTTGTTGATGAAGTGGCGTTATATGAGGCTTTAAAAACTAATCAAATAAAAGCTGCTGGATTAGATGTTTTTATAAATGAGCCAATTAGTAATGACCATCCATTACTACAGCTAGATAATGTTGTTGCTCTACCGCATATTGGGTCTTCAAGTATTGAAACTCGTTATGCGATGATGGAATTAGCTGAAAACAATATTATTTCTGTTTTAGAAGGTAAAGCTCCTATAACCCCTGTAATAAAATAATGAGAATGCTGTGACTAAAGAAAAGTATTAATTCAACAGGATTCAAAATAAAAAGGAGTTGTAGTGTTATTCTACAGCTCCTAAACAATATAGTTTAAAATATTTGTTCTACTTCAGTAACACCAGGAACTTCAGCGACTAATGCCCGTTCAATACCAGCTTTTAACGTAATAGCAGAACTTGGACAATTTCCACATGCACCTTTTAATCGTAAAAGTACAATACCATCTTCATCTACATCAACTAGTTCAACATCTCCACCATCACGAAGCAAAAAAGGGCGCAATTTATTGATTACTTCTTGTACTTGTTCAAACATCGTCATCTTCCCCTTTCTTCAATATTATTATATCATGAATAGAATAAAAATGAATTTATTAGTTTGAATTTTATTGAGAATCGTTTTCATTGTACTCTTTTTTTATTGTCTTGTAAAATGATAATAGTTATAAAGGTTGAGGAGGGTTTAGTTTTGTCTAATAAAATTGAATTAGTCGTGTACGGTGCAGATGTATTATGCCCAAGTTGTGTTAATTTACCAAGTTCTAAAGAGCAGTATGAATGGTTGCAAGCAGCTATTACACGTAAATACGGTGATGCACTCGTGCAATACAAATATGTTGATATATTTAATCCACCAGAGGATAAGGAATATAAAGAATTTGCTAGTCGTGTTGTTGAAGAAGATATGTTTTATCCAGTTGTTTTAGTGAATGAAGAAATAGTAGGAGAAGGTAATCCACGTCTAAAAGCAGTTTATAGAGCATTAGAAAAAAGAGGATTAGAACCAATTAGTTAATGTATGATTGGGTTCTTCTAAACGTCAAGGGGTGTGCGAAATTGAACCCATTAATCGAATTTTGTGTTAATAATCTAGCTAGCGGTTCACAGCAAGCTTTTGAAGAACTTAAAAGGGATCCAGACTTAGACATCATAGAATTAGGTTGCACGAGTCACTGTGCAATCTGTGCGATGACTCTTTTTGCAATTGTTGAAGGGAAATGTGTGACAGGCGATACACCAGATGACCTCATAAAAAATATTTATAATTATCTTGAGGAGAATGAATGGTTTTAGAAGAGGAGATGTATGATGAGACTACCTTTCATTAAGATGCATGGTTTAGGTAATAGTTATATATATATCGACGGTTTTAAAACTCAATTACGAGAGGATATGTTAAGTCCACTCGCTAGAAAAGTGTCTGATCAAAATTTTGGGATTGGATCAGATGGTTTGATCATCATGCTTCCATCCGAAAAAGCCGATGTTAGGATGCGTATTTTTAATAAAGATGGGTCTGAAGCAATGAACTGTGGTAATGGTTTAAGATGTGTGGCAAAATTGGCATTTGATGAAGGATATGTGAAGAAAAGGCAGTTTTCGATTGAAGCAAAATCAGGTGTTGTTCAAGCAGAAGTGCATTTGAATAATGACGATTTTGTAGAAGAGGTAACCGTGAATATGGGACCGCCGATATTAAAAAGAAAAGAAATACCAATGATAACAACGGATGGCCATCCTGATGACCATGTTGTTAATGAAACTTTTGTTGTGAATGATAATAAATATTATATTACGGCTGTATCAATGGGTAATCCTCATGTCATATTTTTTGTTAAAGATATTAAAGAAGCTCCTGTAGAAACATTAGGTTCCATAGTAACAAATGATCCAAGATTTCCAGAAGGGGTAAACGTTGAATTCGTTGAAGTCATTCGTTACAATGAAATAAATTTCCGTGTATGGGAACGCGGATCAGGTGTTACTCAAGCATGTGGCACAGGTGCATCTGCTGCAGTTGTTGCAGGCGTTTTAAATGATTTCGTAGCCCGTAATGAAGAAATCATCGTTCACTTAGATGGTGGGGATCTAACAATCAAATGGTCCAATGATGATGTTCTAATGCGTGGTCCAGCTGAAAAGGTAGTACAAGGGACTTATTTTTTATCTGAATAATTGAACGGATGCTCGCGACTTTGTATACTATTGATAAGGAGGGACAAATATGGTTATTGAACTTACTGAACAAGCACGTTTACAAATAAAAGAAATGATGAAAGATGAAACTGCAGATCAAGTGTATTTGCGTTTTGGAGTTAAAGGTGGAGGTTGTAGCGGTCTCTCATATAAGCTTGGATTCGATTATGAAGTTAATGAAACTGATGAATTATTTGAGAACGATGAAATTCCGCTAGTAATTGCAAAAATGGATTTGCCAATCATTGAAGGAACGACAATTGATTTTAAACAAAATATGATGGGCGGCGGATTCACAATTGATAATCCAAATGCCATTGTATCGTGCGGTTGTGGCTCCTCATTCAAAACGAAAGAAAGAGAAGGAACTCCAGAGAATTGTTAATATGTTGGGCATAGGGAGATAAAGGGGATAAAAATGAAGAAGTATGTCATTGTGTTATTGATTTTGTTCGGACTAGTATTGGTCGGTTGTAATGAAGGTAATGAAGATGAACCTAAACAACAAGAAGATTTAGAAGATTTTTCTAATGATGACGAAACAAATAGACAAGAAGATGAAGCAGTAGACGATAAAGAAGACGATGATACTTCTGGTGACTCTAACTTAGAAGAAGATAATAATGAACAACAAGATGAACAACAAGAAGATCAGTCATTGTCGTTTAATGAAAACGATGCAATTGAGCTGATTAATAATTTTCAAGAGCGGTTATTTGTTGAAAGCGATGATGATTATAAAGTTACTTCTTTTAATTCAGAAGATGAATTAGTGCAATATATTTCTGAGTATGCTGACCCAAATTTAGTAAGAGACTTCGTCGAACAATTTTATTATGAAGACGAAGATGGTTTGTACATCATTCCTCAAAGTAGCCCACCAATGTTAGATATTAACAAACCGATGACGTTAGAAAAACAAAATGAAACTCGTTATTTAGCAATTCAAGAAGAACAATCTGAAGCATACGGAGATGTAAAATTTAACATTTTAATTGAGTATGTAGAAGGAAAATTTATTATCACGAATTATGGTATTAATTAATAAATGGCTCGTTGCTTAATTGCAACGAGCCATATTTTTTACTTATCATTAAATATAGACATTGATGTTGAATGTTTAGGTTGGACTTTTGCATCAGGATCGATACGAACTTTTGCATTATTTACCGCTGTTGGCCCTTCACCAAAGCCAGAAGCAATTAATTTAACTTTACCTGGATACGTACAAATATCTCCTGCTGCATATATCCCATCGATGTTTGTCTCCATTTTGGAGTTAACGACTATACTATTTTTTTCGATTTCTAATCCCCAATTATTAATTGGACCGAGTGATGAAATAAATCCATAATTAACAATAACATCGTCAACATCGACTTCAATCGTTTCATCTGCACGAACTTTTTGTAAAATTACTTTTTCAATTTTTTCTTCACCAACTAAATCAACAGGAACATATGGGGTAATTATTTCAACAGATGATGCTTTTAATTGCTCTACTGTTGCTTCATGAGCACGGAAATCATTTCTTCTATGGACAAGAGTAACTTTTTCAGCGATTGGTTCTAACATTAACGCCCAGTCGACAGCCGAATCTCCTCCACCACAAATCAACACTTTTTTATCACGAAAAGCTTCTAAGTTTTGGATGTAATAATGTAAGTTGGTGCTTTCGTATTGCTCTGCATTGTCAACTTTGAGTTTTCTCGGTTCAAATGCTCCATTACCTGCTGTAATAATAACTGATTTTGTATAGAAAACATCCTGATCGGTAGTTAATTTTAAAAGGTTCTCTTCAACTTTTTCAATTTCTTGAACAGATTGATTCAAAGTAATTTCCGGATTAAAAGGTTTTACTTGTGCATATAAATTATCGACGAGTTCTTGTGCTCGTATTTTTGGAAAACCAGCAACATCAAATATATATTTTTCTGGATATAAAGCTGTTAATTGCCCGCCAATATGGGGAAGGCTTTCGATAATTTGAACATCAGCTTGACGAAGCCCGCCATAAAAAGCAGTGAACAAACCAACTGGGCCTGCACCAATTATTGTTATATCTCTAACATGATTATCCATCATTGAATTCCTCCAGTTATCATAAATTTCATGTTAACACCATTGACCATTATAACATTTCAAATTGAAGTTTATAAACTAATTTGCAAGCAAATATTCTGAAACATTCGAATTTATTTTATGGCTTGAAAATAGTTATAAAAAGTTCTATGATTGATTTGGGTAAAGTATTACGAAATTATGACATTTTTTATTCTATTCTGTGAAGGAAATCACAAAGTTATTTGTGACTGTAAAAATTAAGGATGGGTGTGATTGGAAATGAACAGACCAAACATTGTTGTTCTTGGAGCTGGGTACGGTGGAATTATGACAACTGTGAAGCTTCAAAAAATGTTATCAGCAAATGATGCTAACATTACGTTGGTGAATAAGCATGATTATCATTACCAAACTACTTGGTTACATGAGAATGCAGCTGGTACAATACATCATGATCAAACACGAATTCAGATTAAAGACGTGGTTAACTTTAATCGTGTCAATTTTGTACAAGATACAGTTGTATCTATTGACCCTAAAAGTCAAAAGGTACAGCTAGAAGATGGCGAATTATCCTATGACTATTTAGTTATTGGACTTGGATTTGAATCAGCAACCTTTGGTATTGAAGGATTAGAAGAGCATGCTTTTTCAATTTCGAACATTAATAGTGCAAGACTGATTCGTGATCATATTGAGTATAATTTTGCTCAGTACAACAATCAAGAAGAAGAGCGTCCAGAGTTAATTACAATTGTAATTGGTGGTGCAGGTTTCACAGGTATTGAATTTGCTGGTGAAATTGCGAACCGTATTCCGGAGCTTTGCCAAGAATACGACATTGATCGTGACAAAGTCCGTGTTGTCTGTGTTGAAGCAGGCCCAACAGCTTTAGCTGGATTTGATCCTGAACTTGTAGAGTATGCTATGAATCGTTTAGAGGAAAAAGGTATTGAATTCAAATTAGGTACGATGATCAAAAAATGTTCAGAAGACGGAATCGTTATTGAAAAAGATGGCGAACAAGATGAGATTAAATCGAAAAACGTTATCTGGGCAGCCGGCGTTCGTGGTAACTCTATTGTAGAAAAATCAGGTTTTGAAGTTAATCGTGGAAAAGTTCAGGTGCGTGAAGATTTAAGAACACCTGATTACGATAATGTGTTTGTTGTAGGTGACTGTGCTGTAATTATGAATGAACAAACTGGGCGACCTTACCCACCGACCGCACAAATTGCAATTCAAATGGCAGAAGTTTGTGCCTATAACTTAAAACAAGTTGTTAATGGTAGTGACCAATTGCAAGGGTTCACACCTAACATAAAAGGTACGGTTGCATCATTAGGGAACACAGATGCTATTGGTGTTGTATTTGATGGTAAAAAGCTTTATGGCCGTTCAGCATCCATTATGAAAAAAGCTATTGATAACCGCTACCTATTAAAACTTGGCGGCGTAGGTTTATTCTTGAAAAAAGGTAAACTTGATATGTATCATTAAAAAATGTTCTAGCAAAGGTAGTTCATGCAACTATCTTTGCTTTTTTATTTATATACGATAAAATAAGAAAAGTGATTATGAGGCAGTTTTAGGGGGAAGATCATTGGGAGTATTAATCTTAGTTATTGAAGCATTGCTTTTCTTCGTATTATTTTTCGGTATAGCGTTCATATTAAACATGTTATTAAGATCGACGTGGATAATGTCGATTGTTTTTCCAATTGTCGTTATATTAATCGTTGATGACGTAAGCTTTTGGTCATATTTTTCTTCACCTGGAACAGCATTCCCAATGTTGTGGGATTCTTTTATAAATTTACAAGTCGTTGATATTGTTATTTTAATGACTGGGTTTGTAGGAACAATTGTTGCAGGAATAGTTATTAAGATATTAAGAAAAAGTGGTTATCAAATGTTTTAATTGAGTTAAATGTATAAAAGTTTCTTATTCTGGTTACGCTTTTGGGCAAGAGGTGTTTAAAGATGCGTATTCAAATAAGAAACTTTTTATTGTTTAGTATTATTTGCATCAGCATCATTTCTATCTTACTTGTAATAAATACATTAAATATTACTGCAGAAGACAAACAGCCTAGAACATATGGAGTACATGGAGGTTCACATGTATCTCTAAATTATAAATCTAATGAAATAGAAATGAAGAGAGAAGAAGCCAAACATGAAAATATTGAACTGGTTGCAATGAATCATGAATCAGCTTTTAAACAATATCCAGTCAAAACAGTTGTAGCAACAGGATATACAGCAGGATACGAATCCACAGGGAAATCAGAAGGGCACCCTTTATATGGGATTACTTATTCAGGATTAAAGGTTCAACGTGATACGATCTCAACTATTGCCGCTGATTTATCCGTTTTCCCTTTAGGAACCGTGCTATATATTCCAGGCTACGGATATGGAATGGTCATGGATATTGGCGGTGCTATTAAAGGTAATAAAATAGATTTATATTATGAAACAGTTGAAGAAGTTTATCATGAATGGGGTAAAAAGGAAATAGACGTATATGTCATTCAAAAAGGTACAGGATCTGTCAATGAAGCTGATGTCGCTTTTTGGATGGAACAAGTTGAACAAGAAGCCGTTCCCGTTGTATTTACGGAATAGTAAGATTATCATAGAAAATAATATAGAGTCTGGAATGAACCCCAGACTCTTATTTTTATTTTATAATCTAAATGATGCTATAAATAAACAATGCTAATAAAACACCTGTCATTGCTCCAAAGAATACCTCTATAGGCTGATGACCTAATAATTCTTTTAATTCTCTTTGTTTTTCAGTAGCTTCTTTATGTTGCCATTGCTTTGAGGCATCAATAAAGCGTTGAAAATCTTTAACTAATTGATTGAGCACAGTAGCGTGTTCACCAGCATGCCTACGAACTCCGGTTGCATCATACATGACGATAATACTCAATACACAAGAAATCGCAAAATAAGGCGATTCCACACCATTTTCAATCGCAATAGCAGTGGTTAATGCAGAAACAGCGGCAGAGTGACTACTTGGCATCCCACCCGTACTAAAAGCTAATGAAAAATCAATTTTTCTTGTCGCAATAAATTGTATCGGTATTTTGATGACTTGAGCAAAAATAACAGCCGTTAAAGCGATCATTAATGGCGTGTTGTTTAAAATCTCCATTTTTCCATCCACCTTTTTCTTATATTACCATCATACCCTAACTACATAGTTAGAAAAACATATATTAAATTGTTTTTTTCGATTAATGTTTGATAAGATTATTATTAATTATAAGAAAATAATTTTTTTAAAAACTAACGGGGGTGCCGAATTTGTTTCAACTAGAAAATGAACAATTAAACAATCATGATTCAGAAGGTATTATAATTGGTTTGTTTGAAGACCAAAAGCAAAATCAAGCTCACTATGTTCAAGTAAATGACTTACTTGAAGAGCATCTTGACGATTTGGTTAAAAGTGGTGATGTTAGCTATTCGTATGGAACAGTTTCCAAAGTCCATACATTTGGGAAAATAAAAGCTAAACGTTTGTATTTTGTTGGCTTAGGAAAAAAAGATGATCTAACTGTTGCTAAGTTCAGAAAAGCTATGGGCAAGACGTTTAAACAAGTATCAAAAGATGGATTAGAAAAAGTTTCTGTTCAGTTAGGTAGTGTCATACCTAATGAACAAAAGGAAGACTATTATGAAGCTTTAGGAGAGGCCTTTTCTCTCGCAACATACCAATTAGAAACATATCATACAGATCGTAAGGAGAAGAAGGTATTATCTAAAGTCACTCTCCTTTCAGAACAAAATGATACTATTCTTGAAAAAGTGAACGTTGGGTTAGCACTAGGTCACGGAGCGAACGTAGCTAGATATTTAGTGAATTTACCAGGAAATTTATTAACAGCTTCAGATCTTGCGTCTTATGCTGAAAACATTGCGGACAAACATAAACTAGAGATTGAAGTGTTTGGTAAAGAAGAAATTGAACAGTTAGGAATGGGAGCATTGCTCGCTGTGAACCAAGGATCAGACGAACCACCTCGATTTATTGTTATGAAATATCAAGGGAAAGAGAAATGGGAAAAACCAGTCGCCCTAGTTGGTAAAGGGATTACGTTTGATACGGGTGGTTATTCCATTAAACCGAAAGATGGCATTGTCGGAATGAAAATGGACATGGGTGGAGCTGCTGCAGTAATCGGTGCGATGGATATAATCGGAGAGCTTAAACCTGAGGAAAATGTGATTGCACTTATTCCTTCAACGGACAACATGATTAGTGGAAAAGCATTTAAGCCAGATGATGTCATCGTATCACTTAGTGGTAAAACAATTGAAATAAGAAATACCGATGCGGAAGGTCGTCTTGCGTTAGCTGATGCAGTGACTTATGCACGCCAACAAGGAGCCTCTAAAATCATTGATGTGGCCACTCTAACAGGTGGAGTAATTGTTGCTCTTGGGAATTGGGTGACTGGGGCAATGACGAACGATGAAGAATGGTTTAAACAAGTAAAAGAAGCGTCAGATGCTGTTGATGAGCCAATCTGGCAACTACCATATTTTGATGTGTACAAAGAGACAGTTCGAAAAAGTGATATTGCTGATTTAAACAATTCACCAGGACGCGCAGCACATCCGATTATGGCAGGTGCTTTTGTCGGAGATTTTGCTGAGGATACACCTTGGGTTCATTTAGATATCGCTGGAACGGCATTATCTGATAGTGAGCACGATTTAGGTCCTAAAGGTCCAACAGGTGTCATGGCACGAACATTAGCTAAAACGATTTTGAATGGTTAATACGATAAAAAAGAACAGGCAATTAAGAGTCAACTGCCTGTTCTTTTTATTATCTTGCACCTAAAGTTGGAGATGCTTTTTGTAATCTTGATACGAATTGAGGTAAAATGGCAGCCATTGCCATAGTAATAAAGAAGTCTTTAATAGCGAATGGTACCATTGTTAATATGGCTGCATTCATACTTATGGGCACTTCAATAATGTAATTTAAAGAGAAATACATATACGGAGTTCCAATGACATAGTTGACGATCAGTCCGGCAATCGTAGCTAAGAAATAGATAGGTAAAGATTTTTGACTGCTTTTTTCAACAATTAATCCCGCGATATAAGCTACAAGAACAAACGAAATTAAGAATCCTCCGGTTGGTGAGATTAACTGAAAAGCACCAGACTTCATCTCTGCAAAAACAGGTACACCCGCCATTCCGACGGCTAAGTAAACAATCATTGAAAACGCACCTAATTTTCTTCCGAGAAGCAAACCAGCTAAAATCGCAAAAAATGTTTGTAATGTTAACGGAACTTCTCCACCTGCATATGTAATTTTAAAAGCAGGAATCCAGAAAGCGATGTTCGCTCCGATCATCATAAGTACAACGAATACTGCTCCAAAGGTCAAATCAATTGGTTTAAATGTTTGTTTTTTCATTTTATTCCTCCTTACTCTGTTCATATAGTAAAATAATCACAATTCATTGTCAACTCATTTTTTATTTAGGTTTACAATAGGTGAACAAGTTTAATATAGATTATGTAAATTCGAAAGGACGTTTGTTTTAATCAGTAGGAATGAGGAGTGTGAAAGCGAATAAACATTTATCAGCCAATTTCACGCGGTTATCAGCCAATTTCAAGATTTATCAGCCAAATCTCAATTTATCAGCCAATTATAATTTACCACGCTCCGCCATTAAATTAAAAAACACTCTCAATCGTCTGAGAGTGTCAAGATTTATTTCAAACTAGCCTCTAAAGCTATTTCCATCATATCACTAAACGTTGTTTGTCTTTCTTCAGCTGTCGTTTCTTCACCAGTTATAATATGGTCGCTGACCGTTAAAATCGATAACGCTTTTCTACCGAATTTCGCTGCTAGTGTATACAGTGCGGTAGTCTCCATTTCTACAGCAAGCACATGATATTTAGCTAATAAATTAAAGAGTTCCATAGCATTGTCACGATAAAAGCTATCACTCGTGAAAACATTTCCAACGTGTAAGTTAACACCTTTTTCCATACCGACATCATAAGCATTTTTCAATAAATTAAAATCAGCTGTTGGTGCATAATCAATACCGCCAAAAACCATGCGATTCATTTGTGAGTCAGTTGTTGCTGTTTGAGCTAAAATAACGTCCCGAACGTTAACATCCTCCGTAAGGGCTCCACAAGAACCGACGCGGATTAGTTTTTTAACATCATATTCATTAATCAGTTCATTGACATAAATTGAAATACTAGGAACGCCCATACCAGTTCCTTGAACGGAAATGCGTTCACCTTTATAAGTTCCTGTATAACCGTACATACCTCTAACTTCATTGTATTGTGTTACATTTTCTAAAAAAGTCTCTGCAATATATTTGGCACGGAGTGGATCGCCTGGAAGTAATATTGTTTCGGCGATATCACCCTTTTTTGCTCCTATATGTGTACTCATTGTTTTCCTCCTTCATTTCCTTACTCTCATAAAATTACCATATATTAAGATGATAAATCAATTTTAATATAGTAGGCGTTTGTGTCAAGATTTTCTCGATGTAGTTTTTATACCGGTATTTTCGGCACTCTATTATTGTACACTTTTTGGCTACCGCGCTATCGCTTGCTGGCCCTAACATCATTGTTACGTTCTAACGAACCTAACAATGATGTTAGGGAATAGACATTATTTTATTTAAAGCTTTTTAATAGTTGTCCTACCGCTGATGAGTGTGGGGCATATAAACTAATAGATCCCTTTCTCACACTACCCGTTGATGGCGCCACTTTATTTAACTTTTGAACGAGTCGAATGGTACGTCTAACCTCACGCTGCTTTCTGACACTCCGTTTCTGATGATTGAGGTACGCTTGACGTAACGTTCGGTTCAACATGCCTTGTTTGACTTTCACCATTGCTTCTACACCTTGTTTACTCCAATGCATGCCACGTTTCTTCATCCGGTACGTGATAAGACGTTGGTTTGATTCCATCGCTCCCAGCGTACGGGCATCATCAGGTATTTGATCAACTTCGTCCCGCCAATCGAAGATTCGGTCCCAATTATTTTGAATATATGACCTAAATTCCTGGAGATTTTCAATCTTTTTATCATCTTCAAGCGTGCTTTCATACGTATCCATCCATAAAACAAAATGATTCCAATTGTGTTCATGGATAGCCTTTCTAACCTCATGTTTATAATCACTCTTTTTGTGGCCAAAGGCACGATTTAAGGCCTGGGCAATATGATAAGCATCTAGTTGGCTTAGCACCTTATGTTTGGACTGCGAAAAGGCTTCTTGAAACCTTTCTGGCGTATAGCCATGGCCACCATCACTATTCGTCACCACTTGTGTGTTTTCCAGAGAGTAATGATGGGCTGTAAAGGCTTGAAC
>JBPYCQ010000027.1:0-21694 GCA_051846895.1 Bacillaceae bacterium W0354 | reverse complement strand
GATTCTCCACAACGAAATGTGTCAGATATTGAAAAAAGCAGATTCTTCCTTTAATGTTTAAGGTAACCACACCATAACAAAGAAAGGAAGATCTGCTTTGTATAATCAGTTTACTACAGATATCCTCCATTTAACAAATTTAAAATTAAACGGCGAAGGTGAGCGTGTTACTGACGGATGGGTATTAGGTGTTGAACCATATTCACAATGCTATCTCTGTCCACTTTGTTTAGGAAAAAGTACTAACCACGCTCGTACAACGTATCGAGTATTACGTCATGCATGGGTGTCTACTGGGCTAACTATTTATATTAAAGTACCCGTTCATCGCCAACGTTGTGACGACTGTGGCATCACTTGGACAGTTAATTGGCCAGAAATACCATGCCGTGGAAAAGTAACTACCCATTTTAAACAAATGATCGCTAGAAAATGTATTAAACAGTCTTTTGCACAAGTTTCGCGTGAGATGCAAGTTCCTGAATCAACGGTAGCTTATTGGTTTTATCAATATGCAGATAATGTGCAAGCTAGCCCAGAGGAGTTTGAAGCGCCAAGCGCTATTTGTTTGGACGAATTTGCACATAAAAAAGGGCATTCTTACAGTATTGCCTTAATGGATGCAGATTCAGGACATATTTGGTTAACGGCTCCTGGGAAAAGTCGTAAAAAGATTCAAGAAGCTCTTAAACAATATCCATTTACTGCTCCAAAGGTAGTTGTAACGGACCTAGCACCAGGTATGGCAAAAACAGTTCAAGAAGTATGGCCTCATACTGATATCGTAGCTGATAAATTTCATGTTATTCAATTTTTTACTAGAGCTCTAGAGAACGTTCGCAAAGTTGACTGGCACTACGCAACCAAACATAAAAAAATTCGTTTTCAAAGACGTCTCCTGATGGCACAGCCAGAAAAGCTAAATAAAGAAGAATCAAATATATTGAATGATTGGCTGGAAGCCAATCCAAAATTAAAACAACTTTATCAAGCCTTACAAGACTTTAGGGACATATACAAGATTACAGATTTCGAGTTAGCTAAAAGTAGATTTCAAGACTATTGTCAATATTATGTATTTCATAGTTCCGGTCAAATACAAACGATTATTAAGACGCTATTACAATGGAAACAAGAGATATTAAATTATTTTAAATATCGTCTAACTAATGCGCCACTTGAGGGAACAAATAACCTCATAAAAACTATTAAAAGACGTAGTTTTGGATGTCCAAACCTAGATAATTTTAATACACGTATTCGTCTTGAATGCAGACAACCAACTACATAAGTAACCAATTAATAAACATTAAAGGGAGTATTAAGCACACTTTATTGGGGAGAGCCATATTCCTGATACTCTGTTAATTTCATAAAACTAAATAGTAAAAATTTGATTATTTTAAAAAAGTTTGTATAATATAATTGGTTAATATTCCCTCGGAAAATTTCCCGCCAAGGAGGACTCCAAAATGATATTAAAAGAGCATGAAATCCCTGCCAATCTAATTAAATTACAAAGTTATAAAAATAGGGTTTCTACAGAACATCATGAATATGATAGATTATTAAGGTTGTTACATAGGGAAAGGGCTGGTTATCAAGGTGAGAAGAGCATTGATTATCAACTTAGCAAACTAGACTTCAAGCACACTATTTGCCACTATCTTCGACTCCCTCATGAAAACTATCGATTCCAAATCGATTCACTCTTAAAAGCAACCCGTTTGTTCTACACTTTAGAAGTTAAAAACTTACCAGGAATTGTCTCCTTTGACACGACTACAAATAAAATGATTAGAACTCTAAATGGTCAGGTTGAATATTATGACGATCCAGTGATTCAAGTAGAGGAACAAAAGTTTCAACTCGAAGCGTGGCTGAAACTGCACGGGTATCCGCATATTCCAATTGAACCCCTTGTAGTGATGGCACATCCAGATACTATTTTAAAGATTGACCCATCACAAACTGAACACCTAAGTAAAGTTATTCCACTTCATAATCTCTCAAGAAAACTTAGAGAAATCTCCGAGAAATACAGTAAGGAAATCTTCACTTTTTCACAATTAATAAAAGTAGGTCAACAAATGATTTCAGAGCATGATCCAGCTCCGGTAACTATTCATCGGAAATTGAATATAAAACAACATGATTTTATTCAGGGTGTCATTTGTCCGGAGTGTGGTGCGAAACCGATTAGCTGGAAAAAACGTAAGTGGGAATGTTGGAGCTGTGGAGGTCGATTTCCTGATGCCCATATTTACGCTCTGAAAGATTATTATTTATTAATGGATAATAAAATTAATAAGAAAAAGTATGCTGATTTTATGGGGGTTAAAAATATGCGCACGGCTTCTTATCATTTAAATAAGTTGAATCACAAAAAATTTGGACATACTCACCAACTATATCATTTGTTAGATTATAGTTACCAAAAAGATTTTCAGTATTTATTTGAATTGGACGGTTATAAATAAGAAATTAGCTTAAGCCGGGTTTGTGATTGTTTAAACCCGGCTTAAATTGTCTAAGTGTGGTGTGTGATTGTTCAAAGTTGAGTCCTAATTGTTCAAACAAGGTGTGTGATTGTTCAAAGTTGAGTCCTAATTGTTCAAACAAGGTGTGTGATTGTTCAAAGTTGAGTCCTAATTGTTCAAACAAGGTGTGTGATTGTTCAAAGTTGAGTCCTAATTGTTCAAACAAGGTGTGTGATTGTTCAAAGTTGAGTCCTAATTGTTCAAACAAGGTGTGCGATTGTTCAAAGTTGGGTCCTAATTGTTCAAACAGGGCGTGTGATTGTTCAAAGTTAGGTCCTAATTGTTCAAACCTGGGGTACGATTTCTCAAACCCCTATAAATTCCATTGAACGCAGAGCTAAAACACGAATTAAAATCCCGAATTTTAGAACTCAAACCTTAATACCCCGATTCCTTATCATCAAAAATATCAAATGTTCCGAAGTCATGCTTCTTTAGTGGTTTTTCTGCTGGTCCTTCAATGACTTCCCCGGTATAAGAGAATCGTGAGCCATGACAAGGGCAGTCCCATGTTCGTTCAGCGTTATTCCAATTAACTTCACAGCCGGCGTGAGTGCATGTTGTATCTACAATATGAACCTTACCGTCCTGATCTTTATATGCGCCTTTACGTGCGCCGTTAATTTTAATTACAGCACCTTCATCATTGTTTAAGTCTTCAATAGCTGCTTGGGCTGGTTCTAGTTTTCCTTTTATAAGATGTTTGGCAACGTCTAAGTTTTCCATAAAGAATTTCTTCAGGCTTGGGTCTGTTGAGAAACGTGACGGTGTGTATACATTTTCGTAATGGTTGATGTTTCCTAAAACTTTGTCCGTCATTAACTGGGCAGCGACATGGCTATTTGTCATACCCCATTTTCTATAGCCTGTGGCGACTAATATGTTTGGTTGATCCTTAGTAATCGGCCCGACGTATGGGAGTTTGTCTAATGTTACTAAATCTTGAGTTGACCAGCGATATAAAATATCATAGCCATTTTCACCATACAACGTATCTGTAAATCGTTTTAAAGCTTTATAATGTTTCATCAAATCTTTGCCCTGCCCTGACTTATGTCCATCTCCACCAATTAAGATAACTTCTTCTCCATTCAATTTTGCAGAACGGAGTGAACGAGTTGGTTGATCAGTACTTAAATACATGCCACCCGGGTATTTTAAACTTGTTTTAACGGCTAATACATAAGATCTGTCAGCATGTAGTCTTGTAAAATAAGCCCCCTTGCCTTCATAAAAAGGGAAGTGAGAACAAGATAAAACGTAGTTGGCAGTAATACGTTTTCCATTTCGGGTAAGGACTGTTTGCTTGGAACCATCTGATTCAATATTAACCGCTGTTGTATTTTCAAAAATTTGTCCACCGTTATCTGTAATAAATTTAACAAGGTGAGCCAAATATTTTAACGGATGGAATTGTGCCTGATTTTTCATCGTCAATGCGTTTTCAATTGAAATATTAAAAGGGGTTTGAGTAGTTAAATCACCTTTTATATTCAGTCGTTCATAAGCTTTATATTCATTTTCAAGTTTATATTTATACTCCCCAGATGTAGAATAAATGACGGCATCTTGTTTTTCAAAATCACAATCTATGTTGTTTTCTGTCACCGTTTTTTCAATTAACTGTAGCGCGTCAATATTCGCTTCGTAATACATTCTAGCAACGTTATATCCAAAATTATTAAGCAGTTCATCATAAATCAAGTCATGTTGTGCCGTTACTTTAGCGGTTGTATGTCCAGTTGTGCCGTTCATGAGTTTTGTCGATTCTATTAAAGCGACCTTAACTCCTTTTTGAGACAAAAGATAAGCCGTAGCTATGCCAGTAATTCCTCCACCAACAATGACAGCATCTACGGTTAAATCCTCTGTAAGTGAATCAAAATCAGATAAAGAAACTTCTTCATTCCACATCGGTTCAGGAACTTGAGGTAAATTCGAATTTTGCTCGGTCATTTATCCAAACCTCCAATAACAATTAATCATTTAAAAGTGTTCGCTTGAATGGAAATTATTATACGAAAATGTAAAAAGTGATTTATCGGTTAGTTGATCATTTGAATTAATAAAACTGTAATATTCCCTTAAACTTGATGTAACCCACTCAGGATTAAAACGTGTTAACCTAAAGTTGTAAGTCATAAAAGAATAACACTTTCCCCCTATATCCAAGATGACCAGCACAAACCTCGAAAGCCGTGAACAGTTATTGTTCGCGGCGATTTTTTTAGTTATAATAGATAAAATCATAAAAATGGAGGCGAATGATGGTGAATGTTGAGGATGTTTTTAACCCATTTCCAGAGTTAGAGACCGAGAGAACATATTTAAGACAATTGACATATGACGATGCAGAAGATATTTTCGAATACGCTTCAAATGTAGAAGTGGCAAGAAATGTCACGTGGGATCCGCATCGTACGATTGAAGATACGAACAGTTTTATCATATTCGCCTTAAATCGCTACAAAAACAATCAAGTGGCCCCTTGGGGAATTGTACATAAAGAAGACAATAAAGTTATCGGTACAGCTGACTACGTTTGGTGGAGGCCAGAACATCGGGTGGCAGAGATTGGTTATGTTCTATCACCTAATTATTGGGGATTAGGCTTAATGCCAGAAGTTGTTCAAGAAATCATGACTTTTGGTTTTGAAAAGATGAATTTAATTCGCATTCAGGCACAATGCTTTGATAACAATGTTGCATCAGAGCGCGTTATGCAAAAAGTGGGAATGGAATATGAAGGAACGTTACGAAAAAGAATGTTCATTAAAAACGAGTACAGAAATTTAAAAGTATATGCTCTGGTTAAATAAAGATGATTTGATGTAGTTCAGTTTATGCTGGAACACGGAACAGTCACAATAGACCTTCCCTTGTCAAAAGGGGTAGCGCTAGAAATAATCCCTCTTATCTAGATGAGGGGTTATTTTTTTATGGTTATTTTTGCCCTTTAAAATACTACTGACTCATGTTAGCAGTCTCTTTTTCTACTCCTTGGATATATATAAAGATTCTGAATTATGTTAAAATATAAGCAAAAAGTATGATAGAGGAGGCTTAGGATGGGACATTTTGTACCGATTTTACATTCACAATTTTCACCCCCAGCAGCAAAAGATCGCTTTGTCCATCGGGTTCAATTACATAAAAAGCTGCAGCTCATTCCTAGCTATCCTGTAACGATTGTTCACGCAAGTGCCGGATATGGTAAAAGTACAGGTTTAAGCGCATATATGCAATATGTGAAGATGAACGTCTGTTGGTATTCGATTACCCCATATGACACAGATTTTATTCCCTTTTTAGTCAAATTTGTTCATGCTGTACGAAAAATCAAACCAGAATTTGGCGAACGACTATTAAATGAATTGGACAAAATAGAGTTTCACATTCAAGAACAAGAAATTTGGTCGTTCATGGCAATGGCTATCAATGAACTATCGCAATTCGATGAGCCTTTTATTTTTGTGATGGATGACACCCATCATTTTATGAATTCGCGCACAATTTCTAAATGGATTCAACTATTTATCGAACATTTACCAAATCAAGTCCATTTAGTTGTATCAACACGTCAAAAGCCAAAATGGTCGGTACTATCACAATTAAAAGTAAAAGGTGACCTGCTTGAAATTACTCAAGAAGATTTAAAGCTTAGCCGTGACGAAGTGCAGCATTTACTTCAAGATATATATGAGATAGACATTGAGGAACAGCTCGTTGACCAAATTCACGAAACGACGGAAGGCTGGGCGATTGCATGTGGAATGTTTGTACAACAACTGCTTTCTGGGGAAAAGGTTCAAAACATATTGAAAAAAGAAGTCACATCATTGCAAGATCTCTTTCAATATATGGTAATGGAGGTTCACTCAAAGCAACCAGTTATTATTCAAAAGTTTCTTGAGCAAACGAGTGTGCTAGAAGTTTTGTCAGAAGAAGCATGTGATCAGCTCTTAAGAATTAACAGCTCGTATCAAATGTTGGAAGATTTAGCACAACAAAATTTGTTCATTCAAAAAATTGATGATATTCATTACCGTTACCATGCGTTATTTAAAGTGTTTTTAGAAAATCAGTTAAGGCAGACAGACCCTGATGAATATAATCATTTACATCATGAAGCGGCACATTATTATGCCCAACAAGGTGATTTAGAAAAAGCGATTCACCACCATTTGATTGTAGAAGACTTTAGACGGGCATCACAGCTTTTGGAAAAACATGGCCACATAATGATTAAGCAAGGAAAACTTGAACGATTAGAATACCAAGTTAAAAAAATTCCAGAACGAGACAAAGCCTTATTTCCGGTGTTGTGGTTTTTCGAGGGTGAAATTTTACGATATCGTTCAAAATACGATGAAGCTGAAGTGTTTTATGATCAATCGATTCATGTGGCAAAAGAGAAAAAAGATGATTACGTCTTAAGTGTTGCGTATGAAGGTAAAGCTAGAATCTATTTAGATACGATTAGACCCGATAAAGCTGAAAAAATCTTAAAAAAGGCGATAAAATACAGAGAATCATTAGATGGTTCAGATGAAGAAAGAGCTAGACTTTACCACATGCTTGGAGAAAATCTATTAAATGCAGGCTATGCGAAGAAAGCTGAAGCATGGCTGGCAAAGGCTAAATCATTAAATTTACCGATTGATGACACGAATTTAGAAGCACGTATTTATTTAAGAACAGGCCGGCTTAATGAAGCGAAGCAATTTTTAATTAATAAAAAGGAAAAATTCCCACACTTTGAGCTGGATCATCTTCCACAATCCCATCGTGAAACAGATATATTACTATCAATTATCGAATCTTTTATGGGGAATGCTGATGAAGGTAAAAGTTATGCGGAGAAAGGTTTACAACAAGGAATAGAAAGTGAGTCGCCTTTTGTTGAAGCATGTGGTTGGATGCGGATGGGGCACGCCGTACAGCTTTTAAAGCGTTACGATTCAACGCTTGCGATTCAATGTTATGAAAACGCTTTAGACATTATGGAAAGAATTGATGTGTCCCGAGGAAAAGCTGAGCCTTATATGGGGTTATGTATGCTCTATGGCTCAATCGGCGAATACGAAAAAGCGTTGCACGCCGGTCAAAAAGGACTTCATGAGACGGAGCTTGTGAAAGATTTATGGTTATCAGCAATTATTCGCTTATGCTTATCTGTTGCTTCTGTTCACTGCAGAAGATATGACCATGCAGTTAAACAATTAAAAGAGACGAAAGAACATTTTAAGGCTTGTGAGGACGATTACGGTTTAATGGCCACATCTTTTTGGCTTGCATATGTCGCGTTTGAAGTTGAGGATGAAGCGCTATTTAAGGAAGAAATGGATCAATTTTTAGGGAAAATGCAAACAGGAGGGTATGAATTTTTCATTAAACGCCGCTCCTATTTTAGCCCAATTGATTTGCAATCGATTGCCCCACTACTTTATGAAGCGCAGCAAAAGGACATTCATAGTCTATATGTGACCCGTATGATCCATGAGCTCGGCTTTGGAGATTTAGAACGCCACCCTGGATATACATTAAGAATAAAAACATTGGGTGATTTCAAGCTTTATATTGGTAATGATTTAGTGAATGATTCTGATTGGAGTCGATTAAAATCTAAAGAACTGCTTGAACTTTTAATTACTAATAGACATACATCCTTAACAAAGGAAGAAATATATGAAGCACTTTGGCCGGGACAAAGCGAAGATTCCGCCAATAAAAATTTTAAAGTCACTTTAAATGGGTTATTAAAAATATTAGAACCGAAACGCCAAGCAAGACAAGAATCATTTTTTATTTTACGAACAGGCAGCTCTTATCGATTAAATCCCCAGTCAGGTTATGAGTTAGATATAGAACTTTTTGAAGAATTCGTTCAAGCAGGAATTGATGAAAGCGATGCTAAAAAAGCAAAAGAACTATTAGTACGAGGATTAACTTTATATGAAGGGGATTATTTAACGAATCACCGGGCAGTTGATTGGATGATTCATGAACGTGAGCGGTTACAAGTATTATTTTTAAGAGGGGCCGAAAGATTATCACAAGTATCTGTGAGATTAGAAGACTACCACGCATGTATCCATTGGTGCCAAGAAATACTGTACCATGATCGAACGTGGGAAGAAGCATACCGGTTGCTCATGTATTGTTATTATCAACTGAATAACCGCCCCCAAGCAATTAAATGGTATAAACGTTGTGAAGACGTATTGAAGAAAGAGCTAAATATTGAACCCATGCAAACGACGAAAGAGATGTATGACATGATTAGCGCACAGATTTGATTGAGACATGAGGCCATCTTTGGACAATTAGAGAGCGTCTTTGAACAATCGCAACCCGTGTTTGGACAATTAGAGAGCGTCTTTGGACAATCACAACCAGTGTTTGAACAATTAGAGGGCATCTTTGAACAATCGCACCCCAAGTTTGAACAATCACAAAAAATAAATCATTCCCTCACTTAGTATGAAACAGCAGATTACAACGTCTGCTGTTTTTTTGTAACTTGTTTGTAACTACGTTTCTATACGATTGTACCAAGCTAAAACGCTTAAATTTCAAATCTCTTTTGAGGGGGAAATATTAATGTCAAGGAAAAGAATAGTTCTGTTACTTTTAGCCTTCATGCTCATGTTTGTTGTTGCGTGTGGAAACTCAGATGATGATGCAGAAGGAAATAAGAATAATGAAGACAAACAAGAAGAAAAAAATTCTGACCAAGAAGAGCAAAAAGAAGAAAATAAAGAACCTATTAAAATAGGTGTTCTAGCGTCATTATCTGGTATTTTAGAATCTTATGGTTTACAGACACAAAGAGGTTTTGACTTAGGCTTGGAATATGCGACAGATGGAACGATGGAAGTGAACGGACGTAAGATTGAAGTTATATATGAGGACACGGAAACACAGCCAGCCGTAGCGAAGCAAAAAGCTCTAAAACTTTTAGAAGACGATGGTGTTGACTTTTTAGTTGGATCTTCAAGTTCAGGCGACACGTTAGCAGTTGTTGGGTTAGCAGAAGAATATGAAAAAATTATGATCGTTGAACCAGCTGTTGCGGACAGTATTACAGGAAGCGAATTTAATAAGTACATTTTCCGTACAGCACGTAACTCTTCTCAAGATGCTGTTGCTGGTGCAGCAGCGATTGCGGGAGAAGGGGTTAAAATAGCAACCTTCGCGCCAGATTATTCATTTGGTTGGGATGGTGCAGCAGCATTTATTAAGGCGGCTGAAGAATTAGGTGCAGAAATTGTATTAGAAGAGTACGCACCACAAGATGCAACAGACTTCACACCTAATATTCAAAAAATTATCGATGCAGACCCAGATTATTTATTCGTCATTTGGGCAGGTGCAAACAGTCCTTGGAACCAATTAAACGATATGGATCTTCAAGGTAGAGGAATTAAAATTTCAACAGGTGCACCAGACATCGCTGCATTAGCGACAATGGAACCATTAGTAGGTATGGAAGGATTCACGGTTTACTACCATACATTGCCTGATAATGAGATTAATGATTGGTTAGTCGAAAAACATAAGGAGAAATTTGATGGTGCTGTTCCTGATCTATTTACTCCAGGAGGAATGAGTGCAGCTATCTCCATTGTTGAAGCACTAAAACAATCTGAAGGCTCAACTGATACTGATGAATTAATTTCGATTATGGAAGGTATGAGTTTTGAGACACCAAAAGGAACAATGACATTCCGTGAAGAAGATCATCAAGCCTTACAAACGATGTATTCAATCACTTTGGAAAAACAAGATGGAGTCGATTACCCAGTACCAGTGTTAATACGAGAACTCACACCAGAAGAAACAGCTCCTCCAATTATGAACAAGTAATTTCATATTCCGTATGACGAACTTCGGTCATGTGCCGAAGTTCGTTATTTACATAAATCTACGAAGGTGGGTGAAGTTATGGAAACGATTATTGAGACAAAAGATTTAACCATCGCATTTGGTGGTCACGTTGCTGTTAATCAAGTTTCCGTTTCAATACAAAAAAATCTATTCACTTCAATTATCGGTCCAAATGGGGCTGGTAAGACGACTTTTTTTAATTTGTTAAGTGGGCAATTATCTCCAACCAGTGGACGTGTCTTTTTCAAAGGTGAAGAAATTACGAAAAAATCCTCTACTGAAAGGACGCGTTTAGGAATAGGGCGGTCTTTTCAAATTACGAACGTGTTCCCCAATTTAACTGTTTTAGAAAATGTGAGACTTGCGATCCAGTCAAAAAGAAAGGTTCGTTTCCAAATTTTCCGTCATTACAAACATTATAAAAAGTTTGAAGATGAAGCGGTGGACATATTAAAAACAGTTTTATTAGATAATCAAGCGAATAATTTCGCTACGAATCTATCACATGGTGAAAAAAGAAAACTAGAAATCGCGATGTTACTTGCACTTGATACAGAAGTTCTATTACTAGATGAGCCGACAGCGGGGATGTCACTAGAGGAGGTCCCAGCCATATTGGAAGTCATTAAAAATATTAAAGAGCAAGGGAACCGAACGATTGTATTAATCGAACATAAAATGGATCTCGTTCTAGGATTGTCTGATCAAGTGATGGTCCTTTACAACGGAGAATTGCTTGCTCAAGGGAATCCTCAAGAGATTATGGAAAATGAGACCGTTCAAACTGCCTATATTGGAGGGAGTACAGATGGAAAACATACTGCTCAAGTTGAATGAAGTGAATACGTATATTGATCAATTTCATATTTTGCAAAATGTAAATTTCGAAGTGAAGCCCGGTGAAGTCACCGTTCTATTAGGAAGAAATGGGGCAGGAAAAACGACGACATTGAGAACGATTATGGGACTTAATAGTGCGTCTAAGGGCTCGATTATTTATAAAGATGAAGATATTTCTAAGCTACCTCCTTATAAAATTGCGAATAAAGGGATTGGCTACGTACCAGAAGATCAAGGGATTTTTTACGATTTGACGGTCGAGGAAAATTTTAAGGTGAGTCTACGACATGAGGATGATGCGACTAAGGAAAGACTTAACTGGGTGTTAGACCTATTCCCTGATTTGAAAAAGTTTTGGAAAAAGCCTGGTGGTCAATTAAGTGGTGGTCAGAAACAAATGCTATCTATTGCTAGAGCTTATGTGAACGATAATGACTTGCTATTAATCGATGAGCCAAGCAAGGGGTTAGCTCCTGTCATCGTAGAAAAAGTTATTGAATCTATTAATAAGATGAAAGAAAAAACAACCGTCGTATTAGTGGAACAGAATTTTTATATGGCTAGTAAACTAGGGGATTCTTTTTACATTATTGATGACGGTCGGACCGTTCATCAAGGTCATATGAGAGAACTAGTCAATAATGAAGAATTAAAACGAAAATATTTAGGCATTGCATAAAGGGAGGGAAAACGGTGGATATTTTAATTAACCTCACCATTAATGGCATCTCACAAGGAATGCTTATCTTTTTAATTGCCGCAGGGCTGACATTAATTTTTGGCCTGATGGATGTATTAAATTTTGCTCACGGTGGTATTTTCGCCTGGGGAGCATATGTCGGTGTATTCGCATATGCGTTTACGGATAGTTTTCTTTTAAGCATTTTAGCAGCAATCGTTGCAGGGTTGTTAATAGGCCTTGTAACAGAATTATTAATTATTAAACCTGTTTACGGCAATCATGTTCAACAGATTTTAATTACATTAGGATTTTTATTAGTCATATCTGAAATGTTAAAGGTCGTCTTCGGTCCAGATATTAAGGCTGCGAAATCGCCGGACTATTTATCTGGGTCTTGGATTATAGGCGATGTGACGATTATTAAATACCGCGCCTTTATTATCGTAGTAGGATTATTAGTGTTTTTAGTAATGATGTTTATTTTGAAACGTTCTAAGATTGGACTCATCGTACGTGCCGGTGTAATGGATAAAGAGATGGTTCAGGCACTTGGGATTAATATTAGGAAAGTATTCATCGGAGTATTTATGGTTGGCTCAGCTCTTGCTGCTTTTGGTGGTGCGCTCATTGCACCGAGCTCTGGGGTTGTTTATGCCGAAATGGGGATAGAGTATGGCATATTTGCTTTTATCGTCGTCATTATTGGTGGTATGGGAAGTGTTCCTGGTGCGTTGTTAGCTGCCATGTTAGTAGGGGTTTCTAATACATTTTTTGCTTATTATGTTCCAATTCTATCAATGGCTGTAACGATGATCATTATGTTATTAGTATTAATCTTCCGTCCTCAAGGATTGTTCAGTGTTAGCGGGGTGTCTAATAAATGATAAGACATGTAGAAAAGTCGACTTGGGTATATCTATTGTTTGCGCTTCTATTAGCCTGTATACCGTTTATAAAAGATGAGCGGTGGTTTTTATTTCTAATGATGCAAGTATTTATCTTCGGTATTTTTGCGATGAGCTATGATTTGTTATTAGGTTACACAGGGATTGTTTCGTTCGGGCATGCCATGTTTTTTGGTGCAGGCGCGTATAGTATTGGCATTACGATTGACCAACTAGAACCGAGCTTCATGAGTGTGTTTATCGGCATCCTTGTCGCTGCTATCGTTGGAGGGTTCATTGCATTTATTGCCGGAATTTTAACGTTACGTCTTAAGAGTCACTATTATGCGATGCTAACTTTAGCTCTTGCCAATCTTTTCTTATTTATAGCCGAAAGATGGCGTTCGGTGACGAAAGGAAATGACGGTTTTACTTTCAAATTACCTGAGTTTCCAGGTCCACTCCAAGAGCACCGCAACTTGATCATATATATGTTTTGCTTAGTTTCGATGGTATTAATTTTCTTCGGTTTAAGAAGACTGACACAATCACCACTTGGAAAAATATTAGTCGCTATTCGTGAAAATGATCAACGTGTTGAATCACTCGGATATAGAGTCATGCCTTACAAAGTAATAATAAGTGTCATTTCAGGTGTTGTTGCGAGTTTTGCGGGCGTGCTATATGCGATTAGTTTACGTTTTGTCGATACGAGTGTTTTCGCCATTGACGTCACACTTGATGCACTTCTTATGACAATTATCGGTGGGGTCGGAACATTAGTTGGACCAATTATTGGTGCAGGCATTATCGAATTTGCTCACCATTATTTATCAGAGTTATCAGGCGTACATTGGATTTTCCAACGTTGGATTATCTTATTCGGAATTGTATACATTTTAGCAGTTATCTTTTTCCCGAATGGTATTGTCGGTTCGATTCAAAAGCAACGTGCAAAACGCATAGCGAAGAAAAAGCAAATGAAAGAATCTAAAAAACTAGCTGGATAGAGGAGGATGGAGATGTCGGTTGAGCCAATTACATCTTTTATCGTAAGGTGCCAGCATATGAATGGCGACAATACGCCTTTAAAAATACGATTGACGCATGTGCAATCAAATGAAGATACTTATTTTGAAAAGCTAGAAGATGCCTTTCAAAAAATGAAAGAAATCGTAGCAGAGAAGGGATGACCAATGGACAATATCGGAATCGTATCAATCGGAACTTATATTCCTAATAAATTTATGACGTCAGCCGAGCTTGCTAGTCTATCAAACATTCCACAAAACATCGTAGAAGAAAAACTAGGAATAAAAAGAAAGCCATTGCCTGGACCGAATGATCATACCGCTGAGATGGGAATAAAAGCGGCAAGAAAGGCATTTAAGGACTGTCATATTAAGCCTGAAGAAATAGATTTAGTTATTTATATTGGGGAGGAACATAAAGAATATCCGCTATGGACGGCGAGTATCAAAACACAAGAAGAGTTAGGATGTGTTAATGCTTGGGGATTTGATGTGGCATTAAGGTGTGGAACAACGATTATGGCGATGAAAGTAGCTAAAGATATGATGCTCGCTGATGATCGATTGAATACCGTCTTACTCGCAGGTGGATATAGAAACGTTGATTTTATTAATTACGGAAATCCAAGAACACGATTCATGTACAATCTTGGTGCTGGCGGGGCTGCAATGATTCTTCAGCGCGGTTATGAGCGAAACACTATTTTAGAAAGCACATTGATAACGGATGGTTCATTTTCCGAGGATGTCGTTGTCGTTGGTGGAGGAACAAAACATCCGATGTCGAAAGAAATATTAGAGAATGAATTATATCAGCTTGATGTTTTAGACCCTGAAGGAATGAAACAAAGGCTAGAACAAAAATCGATGGAAAACTTTTTGAAGGTGATTCGCGATGCGGTAAAACGAAGTGGATATGCAGAGTCTGACATTGATTATTTAGCCATTTTGCATATGAAAAAATCAGCACATGACTATGTTTTACAACAACTAGGACTGAATGCTAATCAATCGATTTATTTAGACGATTACGGTCATATTGGACAGATGGATCAAATTTTATCACTTGAATTAGCTCTTGAATCCAAGCAAGTAAAAGAAGGCGACCTCGTTGTTTTTGTAAGTGCAGGAATTGGCTATGCCTGGGGAGCATCAGTAATTAAGTGGGGAATTTAAATTGAGAGAGGATGAAGCGTGTTGGTTAATGTGGAGTTGAAAAAGGTTGCTATACCGAACGGTGAAACGATAGCTTATCGAGAGCGTGAAGGTGGAGAAAAAATACTCTTATTAATTCATGGTAATATGACATCGTCAAAGCATTGGGATGTCTTAATTGATGCCCTAGATAAATCATACAAAGTTTATGCGATTGATTTACCAGGTTTTGGGGAATCGACTTATCATAATGAGCTCACGTCAATCCAAGATTTAAGCGAATCTGTTAAACAATTTGTTGATGCGTTGAGCTTAGATGTTTACGCCATCACGGGGTGGTCGTTAGGCGGAACGGTTGCCATGCAATATTGCGCTGACTATGACGATGCGTGTGAGAAGCTACTATTGTTAGCTTCGGGGTCGACACGAGGTTATCCGTATTTTGGAACAGGTGAAGACGGCCTTCCAGATTTGTCGAATCGACTTAAAACGATTGAAGAAGTCCGTGCAGATGCTAAAACATTAACCGTTCAAGGAGCTTATGACCGTCATGATAGTGACTTTTTAAAAGCGATGTGGAATCAAGTGATATACACAAATAAACAACCAAGCGAAGAAAAATACGATGAGTATGTCGCTGATATGTGTACACAGCGTAACCTAGCTGAAACGTACCACGCATTAAACATTTTTAATATAAGTCATCATCACAATGGTTTAGTACAAGGGACGGGAGAAATTGATCAGATACAGGTTCCGGTATTAGTGATGTGGGGCACACATGATTTAGTCGTTATTGAACAAATGACTAAAGAAATTTTAAAAGATTTTGGGGACCGAGCAACATCTAAAGAATTAACAGGATGTGGCCACTCACCATTAATTGATGATTTAGATTTATTAAAGCATACAGTAGAAGACTTTTTGGAAAGGGGATAAAGCATGGGGCGCTTACAAGATAAAGTAGCGATTATAACAGGAAGTGCTAATGGAATTGGATTAGAAGCCGCCGTACGTTTTTTAAAAGAAGGAGCTAAAGTTGTTATTGCAGATTTTGAAGCCAACACAGGTGCAGAACGTGAAAAGCAATTACGAGCTGAAGGATTTGATGTCACGTTTATTCAAGTGAATGTTGCTGACAGAACAAGTGTAGATGCGATGGTAGAAAAGGCCGTATCGACGTATGGCAAGGTTGATATATTAATTAATAATGCTGGGATCACACGTGATGCCATGCTTAAGAAAATGACGCAGGAGCAGTTCCAACAAGTGCTTGATGTCAATTTAACTGGTGTCTTTAACTGCACTCAAGCCGTTCTACCCTATCTCGTTGAAAATGGGAAAGGTAAGATCATTAATACATCGTCTGTATCAGGCACTTACGGAAATGTTGGCCAAACGAACTATGCTGCTGCAAAAGCTGGTTTGATCGGTATGACAAAGACTTGGGCTAAAGAGCTAGGACGAAAAAATATTAACGTCAATGCGGTTGCACCAGGGTTCACTGAGACAGCTATGGTAACATCTGTGCCTGACCATATTATTGAATCTCTTAAAAAACAAGTCCCATTAGGTAGACTTGGAAAACCAAGTGACATCGCGAATGCGTATTTATATTTAGCTTCCGATGAATCGGATTACGTTAACGGACACGTCCTACACGTTGACGGTGGGATTATGATGTAAAAGAAGCACCATCACCTTTATTGGCGATGGTGCTTCACTATTTCAATAAATAATAGTTTTTCCAATCCTCAACCATATCAATTTCAGAAATACCAAATACTTTCTGGATAATATAATCTGAGTTTTTTGGATTGCTCGTCGTACTTAATTTTGAGAATTCTTCGATGAATTTAAATAGCTTCTCTTCCCCATAATTAGCGTACATATAATAAATAATAGATTCATAAATAAAGTAATCCTCATATATTTCCGAGTCTTTGAAAATAATAATGTCATCGGGTGTGAAATGAACGCCGTATTGATCTAGATTTTGAAAAACGTTAATAAAATTCCTATGAATGGAGCCGCTCAGCCCCATATAATGATCCGCATGAATATCGGAGTAGTTTACTTTGTGTCTTGCGATAAATTCCGCTAATCCCTCATGAAACCAATTTTCATTAATACTATAGAATCCATAAATATGATGAATATAAGCATGCGCCATCTCATGAGCAAAAATTAATCTTAAATCAGCCTGTTCAATCGGCTCGAAATCAGCAACATTAATGACAATAGCTTCATTAGATAGACGGCCATAAGTCATATCAAAGTTATAATTGGCGAAGCGGTGAGCAATTAAATAAGATTCTCCAGAATGAATAAAGACGGGAATTTTATGTCTTAATGATTCACCAAAAAACACTTCAAGTTCGCCTATAACCTTTTCAGCATCTTCATATATATAATTGTAATTATGATCAATTTCATTAGTTAAATATAAAATGACATGATCAGTCTCCAACGTTTCCCATTCAATATAAGAAAAATCCTCATCGCCTTTTGAACCATCTGGAAAATTTAAGCCACTTTCGTTTTTATCGTTGTACGCCATTCCATCTACCGCAACAGCGGGTTCTTTCAATTCCTCTCCAGAAGGCATTTCGAATCTATTAAAAATAGAAACGATTAGTAACATAACGAGTATGATAATCATTGTGAGCAACATTCTTTCTCTTTTATTAACCACACAATTTCCTCCTGACATGTCAATTATAGAAATTATATCACAATGACGTCCTTTCAAATATAATGGAAAAATTGGAAAGTGTCCCTCGAGTTCAACCTTATGTAACTTCCCTGTAACTAATATCTTTAAGATAAAACTAGTACTGCAGAAGGGGTTGGTCATTGTGCATTGGGAGCTAGATTGGATGAGTAGTCGAGCTAGACTTTTTCCAAATGATATAGCAATTATAGATGCAGATTCGGAACAAAAATATACGTATTATGAGATAAATGAACGAGCTAATCAATTAGCAAACTATTTATATGATAATGGCATACGTAAAGGTGATCGTGTTGCACTGTTAGCCCCGAATCATATTAGTTATTTTGATTTTCTCTTTGCGTGTATGAAAATAGGAGCGATATTTGTTCCTTTAAATTGGCGATTGTCAGAAGAAGAACTCAACTATGTTGTGAATGACTGTCAACCTAAAATAATGGCACGTCACTTTTCGTTTAAACAGGACCTTTTATCGATGCATGAAGTTCCTCTGTTGACGATAGAATCAAATGATTATATAAACAACTTATCTAATAAAAGTAATAATTACACACCTATTTTACAAGAAAAGGATCCACTTGCGATGATCTATACAGGTGGAACAACCGGAATGCCTAAAGGAGCGGTACTAAGTCATCAATCTATCTTATGGAATGCGATGAACACAATAATTAGCTGGGATATTGAAAAAAACGACTGTACGCTAACGTCAATTCCAATGTTTCATACAGGTGGATTAAATGCCTTATCAATCCCTCTGTTGCTAGCTGGTGGGACCGTTGTCATTAGGTCAACCTTTGAACCTGAAACAGCTATCGATGATTTAAGATCGTATCGCTGCACCATCGTATTATTTATTCCGACCATGTATCACATGATCGTTCAAACGGATAAATTTCAATCAGCCCATTTTCCACATATGAAGGTATTTTTATCCGGGGGTGCTCCTTGTCCGTTAACGGTTTATGACGCTTTTCAAAAGAAAGGTCTGAAGTTTAAAGAGGGATATGGGTTAACAGAAGCGGGGCCAAACAACTTTTATATCGATCCTGTCGAAGCCAAAATTAAAAAAGGCTCTGTTGGAAAAGCAATGGTATTTAATGAAATAAAAATTGTTAACGATGATGGAGAAGAGGTAGGCCCGAATACAATAGGTGAACTATGGCTTCGCGGCAAGCATCTTTTTGAATATTATTGGAACAATGAATCTGCTTCACAGGCAGCATATCATGGCGATTGGTTTAAAACAGGTGATTTAGCAAGATGTGATGAAGAAGGGTATGTTTACATATCAGGTAGAAAAAAAGAAATGATTATTACAGGTGGCGAAAATGTTTACCCACTTGAAATAGAACATTGGCTACAATCACATGAAATGATTAATGAAGTCGCTGTTGTTGGTGTGCCAGATGATTTATGGGGAGAAATGGTCGTAGCATTTATCTCATTTAAAGATGAGAAACTGACCGAAGAAGAGTTAAAAGCTTATTGCCAGAAGAAATTAACACGCTATAAAATACCGAAAAAGTTTATAGTCGTTGATGAATTACCAAAAACACATGTCGGTAAAATTGATAAAAAAGTATTGGTTGAAACATATAAAGCGGGGATATAGAGGTTAGAGCTATGTCCCTGTTCAACAAGAAAGGCTTATTTTATATGCATCAAATTTTTGTATAAATTTGGATAAGAAAACTAAACTTTCATTAGCTATTTTTTACGACTATAAAAACTCCACTTTTTTGTTAATGATCTTTGACACTGGAACCAAGTTTGTAAAGATTTAGACATCGACATTCAGGAGTTAATCGAGGTGGAGTAGTCCTCTTGCAATAGTAATCGTTCCATGTACGTCAAAGTTGCGAAAAAATTTAAAAGGTATAGGGAAAACAAAGGTAGGGTATTAGAGGATGAAAATGGTAGTATCTGATGATTTTCAAGTTTTTTTCAAGATAAATTAAATTTAATAGGATACACGTTTTAAAGCTATTGTGCGTACGAAATCATTTTGAAAAAACATTATACAGGGATTATAAGGATTATACTTATTCTCTATATAAGGAGTAGTTTATTCGACACTCCGTACACTAAAAAAGGACGGCTAACACAGAATTAGCCGTCCAATAAATTTTATATTGCTGGATTTGCTTCCATTAATAAATTATCAGGTAAATTTATTTCATTGTCGGCTTTCAAAACTCTTGCAGTAGGATTTTCACTTTCTATAAACGAAAATGTATAATGCTCTGTGTTGTTTGTACTATTAGCTGTAAACAATATTTCATAATTCCCTTCAGGTATATCAATTGCAACTGTTTCCACTACTGATCCTATCTCTATGCCACCCTTTTCAACTTTGAAAGGAACAACAATCGCTCTTATTATATCATCATCAATTTCTATTTTTTTAGTCAGCCTTACAGTAATCTTACAATCACCATCACTAGATAGTGTCCCAAAGGAAACTGAACCCTCTCTCCATGAAAACCCTTGATTTACATGAGTTTCATTCCAATCATTAAAAGGGTTATCAAGTCCATACTGAAACAATACAATCTGCGAATAAAATATTTCAGTCTCAAAAGAAAACTCACTCATTCTCTAATCCCTCCATTATTTAATTCTTACTTTTGTTCCATCCGGATAATTTCTTAACTTATTCCCTAAATAAGCACCTGCACCTCGATTATCAGATGGACTAACTGGTCTTACACTTGCACCCATACCACCCTCTTTAAACATTGCTGGTGGGTATTCATCTAAATCTTTCCCTGGAACTTTATCTAGACCGCTTAAGCTATCTTTTCTTCGTAACTTTGCACCTGAACGGTCAATGGTTAATGTGTCTGGGTGACCAGCTTTTTGTGCGTCTTGAATATGCTTACTTGTTTCAGGATACCTATTACTAGGTATAGTTACTTCAACATCAGCTTTACTAGCACCCTTATTATTTTTGAAGAAATTTAAGGCTTTTTTACCCGCCTTTGCAGCTCTCACTATAGGTATATTACTAACTACAACACCAGCGTCTTCCCAATTCAATTTACCATCAGTCAATGTCTTAACATCGTCACCTATTATGAAATTAAATGTGTTTTTTAACCAATTAGGTACACCCCAATAACCTGTCGGATCATACATATTAACAGGGTTATTCATAACATACGCATAAACGTTGTGTGACAACAACTCGCCTGTTGATCCGCCATAACTATCGGCATTAAGGAATCGTCCCCATTCTGGGTTATAATACCTTGCATTTAAATAATATAAGCCCGTCTCAGAATCGTAACGATAACCGCGGTAACGATAAGGGTTCTTCTCACCAACCGTATCAGCTAATATACCTTCAATTGAGATTAATTGTCCCCACGTGTCGTATTGATAACTGACAACCTTTGTGCCGTATTGATCGTATAACCCTATCATATCACCTTGGATGTTTTTGATGTAGTAGTATTCCTCCCCGTTGAGATTCATACTAACTAAATCACCGTTGGCATCATACGTGTAATAAATCTCATCGACACCATTTGTTTCATGGGTGACAAGGGATCCTTCAAGCGTATACGTTGTGATAACACCATTGACTTCTTTTTGCGTACGATAGCCTCCATCATTATAGCGGTAACTTGTCTCTAGACCATTTCCTGATATCCCAGCTAAACGGTCGCCAAAGGTCCAGTTGTACGTATAACCATTATAGCTTATTGGATTTCCTAAATTATCATACTCAATGGTTTGTCCATTATAAGACATTAGTTGGTCAAGCCAATTGGTGTTTTCATATAGATAACTATCCGTATGACGTTCACTTCCAGTTAAATCAGCTGTTGACTCCGTATAAGCGTACTCTTTCTTAGATTGAAGATTTCCGCCATTATCGTACTCATAAATGATCGTCTGATCTAATACGCCATTATTTTCCCGTATTAATT
>JBPYCQ010000026.1:0-22030 GCA_051846895.1 Bacillaceae bacterium W0354 | reverse complement strand
GTGTGGATGTTTTAACGATATTCGTTTGCCATGTTCTATCCAACCTTCATAAATTAACGCGTGACGAACTTCATGATGTTTTCGCCGTTCAGTCCCACGAACATATACACCATCAGCCTCCACGTATAAAAAGTTGACTTCTTTACCTTCAGGTAATGAATCTGATTCCTCTAATTCAATGACTTGATCGTGGTCTGCTTGTTTTTGTGCTTCACCCACACGTCGTACAATCGATCCAACGGTTTGATGACTAATGTGTACGGCACTCCATTCTTTTAACACACGTGCTACTTCCCTATACGTACTTTCACTTGCCATTTCAGCTATTTTCACTTCTACCAATGGACTATAACGTTGATACTTTCTAAATCCCAACCATTCATCCAATGGATAATGCGGTTGCCCGTGTTCATCTCCCATTAATGTACGTTGAAAGCGAACTGACCCAAACATAAACTGCATCGTTTTCCAGTCTGTCCGTTTAACTGTCCATTCTTCTTGTTGTCTTCGCTTTTTGATGACTTGATCAATTTGATTAAACGCTTCGCCAACACACGTTTCAAAAACTTCAAACATGTATTGATGTACACGTTCCTCAAATTCAATTAAATTATTTGTTTCCTTTATTATTTCGTGAATTCTTGATATAATTTGTTTCATGAGAAGGCCTCTTTCTATATGTATTTGCCGTCGAAGCATACATATATGATAGAGTGCCTTCTCTTTTTTTACTAGTTAATTTTTGGTAATTTAACCTCGAGAACTATTTTACACTTACTAAACCAAGCAACAAGTTATAAATCTATTTTTCTTAATTAATACCAATATTAATACGGATAGGTTCTTCATCTTTTGACCCCTCTTTTGTTTCAAGATCTGACGTGCAAAGTGGACATTTTGTAGCTCGAATAGGAATATCAGATGAACAGTACGGGCAGGTTTTCTTTCGTATTGAATCAGATGGGAGATTTTTCAGCTTATTCATTTGCTTGATGGTGACGAACGCCGCAAAAGCAACAATCGTAAAATGCAAAATGTGGTTTATAAATGTACCATAGTTTATAGTTGCAGCACCATCCGCTTCTGCCTCCTGTAAACTACCATATTCCTCACCAGATAAATTAATATATAAATTTGAAAAGTCAACTTCACCTAATACAACACCAAATGGAGGTAGAATCATGTCAGATACGAGTGAATCAACAATTTTACCAAATGCTGTCCCAATGATGACCCCAATGGCCATATCAATAACGTTCCCTCTCATCGCAAATTCCTTAAACTCATCAATTATTTTCAAAACTTAATATCCTCCTCTGTTATTCCTGCTGTTTATTTCAAACTTATAAACAGCATAGAGGACTATGACAATTTCTAGGATTAAATTTTGACAGAAGCCTTCAAAAGTAATCATACTAACCTTGGTCTAACAAAAAATAGCATGCTCTTAAATAAATTAGTCAACATGCTATTTTTCATCACCTGCAAAATCATCAAACCATTTTACGTTGAAAATATATTAATCCACCTAAGAAAAATAATATAAAACTACCGCCAACAACCGTTAACAATTGATCCCATGGAACAAAAAATATGTCCTTGGAGTTTTCACCAATATACATCATAGAAAATGGCTGTGCCCACGGATAATACGGACCAAAACGCTCTGAATTGATTGCTAAGATTGCTGGCAAGGTGAATATGACATTCACCGTAAGTGGAGCTGCAAAACTATTAAACACCATGGACATCCATAATTGTAAAGCAACTAAAGGAAACGTTGCGACCCACCCTCCTAGTGCACTCTTCCAAACAATTTCAATTGGAAATGGGTCAGTGATACCTTGAATCATACCTGTAAGAAATATAGCCCCTAAATATAAAAGCTGAATTACTAACACAATCACCATTAGTAACATATATTTCCCAACAAATACTTTTACTCTTGTAACAGGTAACGCTAATAATTGCTTCCACCCTCCTGCTTGATGCTCATACCTACAAATTATTCCAGCCAACACACCCGTTATAAGAGGTAAAAATAGAAGAGCGTATGTGAAATTGACTGACAGGAGTAATAAGTACCATTCATTTATTTCACCTTGAATGGCAAAGTTAAACATTAATCCAATTAAAATAGTGATAGCTGGGCCTATTAAAATAATGGGTGCTATTTTTGACTTGCGTAGCTTATACCACTCTGATTGAATGATTGCTCTCATTTATTTCACATCCCTTCTCATAAAATCAAACATCCCAATCACATAGAGTAACATTCCAACGACAAGGCCTAACCACACATTAATCATAGGCTCATTCCATTCATTAATTAACAATGGCCATTTCCAAATTAACCAGTCAGGTAGTTCATAAGAGGAATAAGTTAAGATAAAACCTATAATACCTAATGTCGTAGGGATAGCTTGATTTTGGCTGATAGTAGCTACCCACAGCTGCAAAGCAAGTATAGGTACTGCCGCTAAAAATGGGTAAAAGCTATTTTTAATTAAAGGCAAATATGGTATTTCATCACCTAAGTCCAAGGACAATCCGTAAAGAAGCGAAAATATTGTTAATAGCAGAGATGACAGTAAAAATAAGCTGATCAGTACCGTGAACTTGGATAAATAAACACTCCACTTCGAAATAGGTAAAGCAATAAGTTGCTTCCAAGAATTCGTTTCATTTTCAATACTAGCCATAAAAGATGTCAAAATAACAATTCCAAGGACAACTGCAAGCGGTGTGAATCCACTCACATTTTGTACATAATACAACCAATCATTGTCACTTTGCCGAAGTAAGTACTCTTTACGATAACCGTAATTCACCATTTGTAAGGCAACGACTCCAAATGGTCCTAATACTGTTAAGAACCAAAAACCCTTCCTCTTAATTTTCAAAAATTCCGTAACCAAAAGATTTTTCATCATGTCGTGGATTCCTCCTCCGTCATTTGAAGGAAGATCTCTTCTAACGAGCTTTTTTCTTCAATCACTCGGTAGATAGAATACCCTTCTTGAACGAGTATGCGTACCGCTTCAGCAACTTTTTCATCCGAATGAGTCGATATATTAATAGTGTCATTATCATAATGAGCTTTAATCCCGCGAGCTAATAATGAGCGCCATGCTTGTTCACTATGACTAACCTTTAACGTAATATTTTGTTTAGCCATTTGACGCATTTTTTCAATAGAATCTTGAAAAATCAACTCACCTTTTCTTACTATTCCAACACTTGTTGCGATCTGATCGACTTCCGATAATAAGTGACTTGACATTAACACTGTCATGCCATATTCAGAAGGTAGTCGCTTAATTAATTCACGCACCTCAATAATTCCTGATGGATCTAGTCCGTTCGTCGGTTCATCCAAAATGAGTAATTCCGGTTTGTTAAGTAGAGAGGTTGCTATTCCTAATCGTTGTTTCATCCCTAATGAAAATCCTTTAACCTTTTTATTTGCAACATCTGTTAACCGAACAAGATCTAACACTTCGTATATTCTCTCTTTTGGAACCTCAAGTATTTTTCTCATCGCTTCCAAATTTTCATAAGCGGTTAAGTGTGGATAGTATGACGGTGATTCAACAAGTGAACCTACTTTTTTCAATATATTAATTCGTTCTTTACTCAAATCCTTACCAAAAATATGAACTGAACCAGCTGTCGGTTTCATCAAGCCTAAAAGCATCCGAATCGTCGTTGTTTTTCCCGCTCCATTCGGCCCTAAGAAACCATAGATTTCCCCTTGAGAAATTTTTAAATTAATATCTGTTACTGCCTTTTCCTTTCCAAAACTCCTTGTTAATCCTTTAGTAATAACGACTTCATTCATTAATTTCACCTCGTAATCTATCATACAAGGGCTTGGTTAAATACAAGGTTAAAGCAGTTTAAAATTCGTTTAAAAAAAGTAGGCTTGGAAATCCAAACCTACTTACTTTTTACTATTTTAATTGTCGTCCCTGCTTCACTAGAGTCTATTTCCCAATCTAAATTCATCCCTTTGACCATCATATCAACGATTGATAAGCCTATTCCTGCGCCTTTTTCATTAGAAACTTCATTCATCCCTTTACCCTGATCTTTAATAATAATTGCATCATAATCATCCGTAGAATCTGACTTCACGTTAATATATTTGCCGGTATTCGCATGACGCAACACATTTTGAAATAAATTATCAAGTATGCGACCTAGCCAGCTTGAGTCAACAGACCATTTAGTTTTAAATGGCTGTAATTCGATATCTACTTCAAACCCCTCTTTCTCAAAAACAGGATACCACGAAGCTAAATGTTTACGAACAAATCGGATGACATCTATCTCTTCTTTACGGTATTGATATTTACTAGCCATTAAAAGCGTATAAGACATTAAGTTCTCGATTAATCGATCAATTTCCTGAATGGAAGTTTCTAATGTTTTAACCATGTTTTTCGCTTCAGGTGACATGGTTTCTTTTTGTAACGAATAAGTTTGAGCACTTATTTTCGTTAATGGTGTCCTGAGGTCATGAGACAAATTTGCGATTAACTCTCTTCGTAACTGCTCTTCTTTCTGTTCACGTTCTTTACTTTCTCTTAGCTCCATAACCATTTGATTAAACGTCTCTTCTAGTTGACCTATTTCATCTTTATTTTTCACATCAATTTGAATTGGGAGGTGATTGACATCACGCATAGCCATCGCCACTTGTAAATGCAATATTCTTCGCCGTATACCACGGAAAAACAAATAAGAAACGATAATAAATAAAATAATGATGATCAGCATCCCTAGTACAAGAATAACTCCATACCGATCATACATTTTTTGTAGAGGAGGAGCGAAATCTCCCCTTGGAATCTCTAACACAACAAATCCATTGTTCTCACCTTCACCGACAAAGGCAATGACCGTGTACGGGTCTCCACCATAACGATCTTTAATAAATTTAGCTGTATAAGTAGATGTCCAATTTGATGGCTGAGGGTCTTTCATATTCATTTTTTCCGATAATTGACCCATTCCATCTACCCAAAACATCGATGCATTTGGAAACTGTTGCTGCCATTTTTCAAAAAAATCATGTATAGCGTCATTTGTCATATCTTCAATCTGACTTGCTTCCTCATGCCACTTTTTCTCAACATCCTCATAATCCGTAACATTTAAAGACTTACTCTCATCTGTCTCATTAGTAAAATCCATGATAAACATACTAACTGATACAATGGTCATTTGAGCTAAAAACATAAGAAAAATAGCTGTAATAATAATCAGCATATACTTTGCTTGAAGCGACTTTGTAAATTTCATCATACTTTCACCCGATATCCAATACCACGTATCGTTTCAATAATCGTCGGTTTAGCCGGATCCTCTTCGATTTTTTCACGTAAATAACGAATATGTACCATTAAAGTCTTGTCACCCTCTAAATACGGCTCTCCCCAAACCCCTTCATATAGCTGTTCTTTAGTTAGAATCTGATTCAAATGACGGATAAAGTATTGAAATAAATGATATTGTTTCCCTGTTAATTGAATTTCTTCACCTGTATTTTTATTAACAACTCTCATATCTTTTGTATACACGTTTAAATGATTTAAAGCTAACGTCTCCCCATACTTATCGAATCTTCTTAATAACACCTCAACACGAGCAGCTAGTTCATCTGGATGAAACGGCTTCGTCAAATAATCATCAGCAAAACCAAGCCCTTCAATCTTATCTTCAACAGATGATCTAGCAGAGAGCATTAAAATTGGTAACTTAGCATTCTCTTTTTTCAAACGTTTCCCGATTGAAAAGCCATCTAATCCAGGAAGCATCACATCTAAAATAACAAGATCAACTTGTGAAACCAATTGCTCCGCCGTTTCACCTGATTTTAGCCAGGTCACTTCATACCCTCTTTCCTTTAAATCACTTGACACCCAATTCCCTATTTCACTTTCGTCTTCTATGTATAAAATGCGTACCATCTGTATCCTCCATCAGTTATTTGTTCCTATTATATCAGAATTGATTTTTGAATATGGGGAGTTGTGAATAAAAAGGCCTTACATGAGCTGAGTAGGTCCGATACCGTGAAGAAAATCTAAAAATGTAACCGAATAACATATGAATCCTTAGCATAAACAACAAGGCAAATAGCAAACAAAAAAGCTTGATGGAACCTTTATAGCCCTCAAGCATTTACATCTAATATAATATTCTTTTTAAACTAAAGATCCGTTACTTTAAGTACAAATTTTCACATAATTTGATTAATCTCCAATTTATTCAATGAAAGATTTGTTTCTTCATTTACTTCTCTTTTAACCGCTTCTTCAAAAGTTTCACCTATCTCTAATATACTTCCTGGAATGCCCCAAATATCATCGTCAGTTCTTCTCTGTAATAAAATTCTTCCAAATTTATCTTCAATAATCGCGCTGCACCCTATATAATTATTCGTAATTTTACTTCTGAAATTGTTATTTTATATCTATATTCTTTATGGGTAAAAGAAACTCCTTGTTATTCAGCTATACTTTAGGAAGCTGTTCCTCTATAGATTGACCATCTAAAAAAGACTACCTCCCATTTTCTGAGAAGTAGTCTATTGAACATCAAATGAGTTTGCGTGTGACATGTTCTCTGTTTTTAATTGAGAACAATTAATGAGCGAAAAGTGTTCAATTTAACTTGACGGTTACAAATGTTTTGAAAGGTTTAATAACCTCTCAAATCACGGAACATATTGTTCACTTAACATTATTATTTTATTATTAACTAAATAAATATTAAATAATCGATCATGTTCATTCACTTTACTCTCTAACTCATCAATAGATTTTAGATTATGCAATTCAGTTCCTTCAAGAAAGAAAATTTCTATATTATTTGCAGCCTCTACGTATTCACTTTCTTTCTCTTTAATGACAAACCCATTTGGTGCTTCGTTGTCCTTTTCCATAACGGCAAATTTTATTAACAAAGATGTTTGCATTTCATCCTCTTTAAAGGCTTCAATGTAGCCTTGTTTATAACCTATGCTCGGGATATTTGCAAGAAGATGCTCTAATTGATAAATACGGCTTTGCAATTGGTTGTCTAATGTATGTTTTTCTGACCTTAGAGTATTTATTTATTCTTGCAACTCTTTAATTTGTTTTTGATTCTCTACTAGTTGAACTTTTAATTCAGAAATATCACTTTTAGTTTCTGTACTTGAATTCGTATCTTCAATAGAGTCTTTTGGTTGTGCCACATCGTTATTAGTACATCCAACTAACAGAAAAATAATTCCGAGTGACATAAAAGCTAGTCTCATAATCTGTCCTCCCATCAAAAAGATTTACAGATGCTGAAAATAGATCATCTGTATTAAATATCATTTGATAAATGTTAATAAATTGGAAGTGGATTACCATCATCTACATTTTACCATATCTTATTGGAACAAAATCATTCTTAGTTTCTAACCATTTCCATGTACGGGCTAAATATTGGGCTTTTTCGTCTTTATCAGTGGACGCTTCAGCTGTGTATATCCTGTTTGGTAGCCATTTGTTTGATAATACCTAAAACTATTTATTGAACCTTATCCTAATAATAGTGCTTATCGTAATATATAGTTACCTGAGTATTTTTTATTTAAATATAATAAAATACCTAAAAAAGCAAACACTATCATAATGTATGCTATGATAAATATCCAAAGATTTGGATTATACCAATACTCTATTTGTCCCATCATTGCAACAATAATACCAATTAAGATATGAACAGCTCCTATACTTTTTAGATAGCTTGACAAGTTCTCTTTAGGAATACTTTGAATCGTGCCTTCCGAAAGAAAATAATTGGGTTTTCTTGAGTAGAGTTCTACAATGCCTTTTACTACAAAATAAATACCGATAAATAATTGTGCAACCATTGCATTCTCCCCTTTGATATAAGCATTATTTCCTCCTAAATATTTGTTGTTTCCAATATTAGTATAATATATAAATACTGTTAATTTAAAAAAAGTAAAATTTTCGATTAAAAATACTTTTTTATTAATAAAGGCATATTTAATTAGCTCCTCTTTCACAGTCCTATTAAAAATTATGATCCATCTATACCTTTTTTTACTGAACAATACACAATTTAGAGATAATGATGGATAGGTAGCGACAGACTACAATAAATATATGTATATACACATAACAAAAGATAAAAAAGAAGCCTCTCAAAAGTTTAGTGAACTCATGAGAAGCTTCCGATCAAAACCTCAATGTTAGCAAATTATTAGCATTTCACTCTCATCTTACATCAAAACCCACTCATATCAAGGGTTCAGACGGCTTATTACATCATGCCGCCCATGCCGCCCATGTCTGGCATTCCGCCACCTGGGTTTTCTTCTGGGATGTCAGCAACTACAGCTTCAGTTGTTAAGAACATAGCTGCAACTGATGCTGCGTTTTGTAGTGCAGAACGAGTCACTTTCGTTGGGTCAACGATACCCGCTTCGATCATGTTAACCCATTTTCCAGAAGCAGCGTTGAATCCTACGCCAACTTCTTCATTTTTCAGACGCTCAACAACGATTGAACCGTCAAGTCCAGCGTTTGTTGCGATTTGGCGTACTGGTTCTTCTAACGCACGAAGGACAATGTTTTTACCTGTTGCTTCGTCGCCTTCAAGTGAGAGGTCAGCTACTTTCTTGTAAACGTTAATAAGTGCTGTTCCACCACCTGAAACGATTCCTTCTTCTACTGCAGCACGTGTTGAGTTAAGTGCGTCTTCAATGCGAAGTTTACGCTCTTTTAATTCTGTCTCTGTTGCTGCACCGACTTTGATAACGGCAACTCCGCCTGCTAGTTTAGCAAGACGTTCTTGTAGTTTTTCTTTATCAAAATCTGACGTTGTTTCTTCAACTTGTGCACGAATTTGGTTAACGCGTGCAGCGATTTGTGCTGAGTCGCCTGCTCCTTCAACGATTGTTGTATTTTCTTTTGATACAACAACTTTAGATGCACGTCCTAGCTGCTGGATTCCAGCTGATTTAAGATCTAATCCTAAATCTTCTGTAATCACTTCTCCGCCAGTTAGTACAGCGATGTCTTCAAGCATTGCTTTACGGCGATCACCGAATCCAGGAGCTTTAACAGCAACGGCGTTGAATGTACCACGTAGTTTGTTTACAACTAATGTAGCAAGTGCTTCACCTTCAACATCTTCAGCGATAATTAAAATTGGTTTGCTTTGCTGCACCACTTGCTCAAGTAAAGGTAATACTTCTTGAATGCTTGAAATCTTTTTATCAGTAATTAAGATATATGGATCTTCAAGAACTGCTTCCATCTTATCTTGGTCTGTTACCATGTATGGAGATGCATATCCACGATCGAATTGCATACCTTCTACGACTTCTAGCTCAGTAGAGAAGCCTTTAGATTCTTCAATCGTAATAACACCATCATTACCTACACGTTCCATAGCTTCCGCGATTAACTCGCCAACCTCGTCATCAGATGCTGAGATGGCAGCTACTTGTGAGATTGATTCTTTACCTTCAATTGGTTTAGAAATTTTAGCTAATTCTTCTGTTGCAACTTCAACTGCTTGTTCGATTCCGCGGCGAATGCCAACAGGGTTCGCACCAGCTGTCACGTTTTTAAGTCCTTCACGGATCATTGCTTGAGCTAATACTGTTGCAGTTGTTGTACCGTCACCAGCAACATCGTTAGTTTTAGATGCTACTTCAGATACTAATTGTGCACCCATATTTTCAAAACGGTCTTCTAATTCGATTTCTTTTGCAATGGTTACACCATCGTTAGTAATAAGTGGTGAACCGAATTTCTTTTCTAAGACTACGTTACGTCCTTTTGGTCCTAGAGTTACTTTAACTGCGTTTGCTAAAGTGTCCACGCCTCGAAGCATCGCGCGGCGGCCATCTTCGCTAAATTTAATTTCTTTAGCCATCGTTTATGCCCTCCTCATTTTTTCCAAAGTTTATTATTCAATAACTGCTAAAATGTCACTTTCGCGAAGTACAAGATATTCCTTATCACCTTGTTTAACTTCTGTGCCTGCGAATTTAGAGTAGATAACTTGGTCCCCTACTTTGACTTCTAATGCTACTTTTTCTCCGTTGTCAGTTAAATGACCTGAACCAACTGCAACCACTTTACCTTCTTGTGGTTTTTCCTTTGCAGAATCAGGTAAAACGATTCCGCTAGCTGTTTTTTCTTCTTGTTCTAATACTTCTACAACTACTCGATCACCTAGTGGCTTAAGCACGATAGATAACCTCCTCCAATTTTTTGTTGAAGATGATTATTAGCACTTGACATTAGTGAGTGCTAATTCCAATTAATATAATAAATAATTCCATTTTTTTTTGCAAGTGTTTTGTAGTAAAATTTTTGTTTCATTTTATTCTTTAGTATAGAATGTTTAAGAGAGGTCATCTAATGATGTCCGTAAACATAAATATAACAGTGTACAACCTATATAGATTGACATAGAAGGAGACGATTTTTTTGCCGAAACGATATTGGTTAATCATTTTGACCTACGTATTAGTTGCACAGCTTTCAGTTATCATCGGTGCACCAATTATACTTGCCTTTTTCCCTCATTTGACGGTCGATGAAGCTGGAATTCATTGGTTAATTATTAGTAATTTCATTGCTGTTATTATGATTTTAAAGCTGCTTCAACCTGATATGAAAGAAACATCTATGCGCAGTGGGCCAACGTTCGGAACTATTATAAAATGGTCACTATTAGGATTTTTTCTAGCCATTTTTTCTCAAGTCATTGCTAATTACATTACAATAGAATACATTGGAGTAGATGAGCCTTCAGAGAATACCGCTTCTATTATGGAAATGGTTGAAGTCAATACATTTTTAGTTATTGTGATTGTACTTTTTGCTCCGATATTAGAAGAGATTATTTTTAGAAAAATTATATTTGGTGAATTACATAAGCGAATGAACTTTTTCATTGCGGCCATTTTGTCTGCATTGACATTCGCTGTCCTACATTGGGATTTTAATTTTATACTATCCTATATAGCTATGGGGTTAGTCTTTGCCTTCCTTTATGTAAAAACGAAACGAATTATCGTTCCAATCATCGTTCATGCAATGATGAACGGTTATGTAGTCGTCGTTCAACTATTTGTTGATATTGAAGAGTTAGAAAGAAAGCTACAACAATATGAAAATGCTTTAGCAATATTTTTTGGAGGATAACTGATGCGAATTTCGCCACTATTTTTAGCAATTGTATATTTTTTAATGGGCTGTGGATTTATCTATATCGCTGTTCTTAGTAAAACAGATACGATTTGGCACCTCCCAACAATCATTTTTACAATCGTCGCAACGCTTAACATCGGTGTTAGCATCCGATTGTTTAATGCCCATATGAAATTAAATAAAAATAATAAGGGATGAGTTCTTCTCATCCCTTATTTTATTTTTCCTCTTGAACACCTTTCATCTTGTAAGCTGCTGGTATAGCTAGTGCGACTAACACTGCAGCTATTAAAAAGGATTCATTAATTGCCTTTAGCGTTGCTTCCTGTGCTGTCGTTGATTCAAGCAGCATATATTGCCCTTTTCTTACCTCATAATAGACTGAAAAGAATACGATGGCCATCGACGAAGCAATCTGTCTAATCAAATTATTCATCGCAGAACCTTGTGCAACTAAATGGTCTGGAATTGAATTCATCCCAGCTGTTGTTGCTGGCATATTTCCAAAGCCTAAGCCTAATCCATGTACGATATTTATGAGAATCAGAACCCAGAACGCTGTTGATAGATCAACAAAACCGTACATAATACAAGCTAAGGTAATAATTATTAGTCCGGTCGGCACAACGACTCTCGGCCCTTTTAGATCTAAAATTTTTCCCCCAATTGACATAAAAACTCCGCTAGCCAATGCACTCGGTAAAAAGATTAAACCCGTCGCAATTTTTCCTAATCCATAAGCTTCTTGAATTAAATAAGGTAGTAAAAATAAAGAAGAAAACAGCCCGATTGATGCCGACGATGTCACGAGTATCGAATATCGGTACGTTTTTACTTTAAAAACTGATAAATCAAGTAATGGCTGATCTTTCTTCAATTCATACCGCACGAATACAAAGGTTAGCACTAATCCAATAATAATTAATGAAATGTTCATCGTGCTGAAAAATCCACCTATATCTCTACCTTGGCCTAGCACGTAAAGAAGTGATCCTATCCCTAACGTTATTAATACAAACCCTTTGAAATCAAATTTTAATGATGGATCTGCTGGTGTTGGGACTAAATATTTTGTTGAGAAAAATAAACTGATCAATGCAAAAGGAATATTAAATAAAAATAAAAAATACCAGTCAAAATAATCAGCAATAATTCCTCCGATAGTCGGTCCAATTGCTGGGGCAATCATAACGGCAATACCATAAATACCAACAGCAAATCCTCATTCGTTTTTAGGGAAGGCCTGGAAGATTAACGCCATCGCATTCGGCATCATGAGTCCACCTGCCACTCCTTGAACAGCACGTGCAATGATAACCATGCTTAACGTTTGTGACATCGCTCCTAATAGTGATCCTGTCGCAAATAAGATTAACCCACAAATATAGACGGTCTTTTTGCCAAAGCGATCTCCTACATACCCTGTTAATGGCATCGTCATCCCCATGGCGATCATGAACATCGTTAAAATCCAGCCAACTCCGACCGCGTCTGAATTAAATATTTTTTCAAAGCTCGGTAACACTGGGTTTAACATACTATTATTTAAAATAACGGTAAACGTTCCGAATAGAACCGATAATACGACTAGCCATTTGTTTGTTTCTTTACCCATTTAAGTTCCTCCATCTAGCAAGTTGTCAAACCATTTCGCTATACGAACTATTTTACTCCATTTATGCTAGTATGCAAAATGACAAATAAAAGAGGCCAGATTAGCCTCAATTTCTTAAAAAGTATATTAACGATTGAAGTTCGATTGATAAGTCGATATGATGTATGCGAATATGATCAGGTACTGTCAGTCTTGAAGGAGTAAAATTCAAAATTCCTTCCACTCCACTTGCAACTAATCGATTCGTAATTTCTTGTGCCACACGAGCTGGCACAGTGAGAATGGCCACGATAATATTTTTTTCAACGAGTACTTTCTCTAACTCATCGATATGATAGATTGGGACATCAGCAATCGTCTGGCCGACTTTAGATTTATTTTGATCAAATGCAACTTCTATACGTGTATTATCTTTTTTCATAAAATTATAGTGTAAAAGTGCTGTCCCTAAATTACCAACCCCAATAAGTGCTACTTTAGCCACCTCATCATGGTCGAGTAATTTTTTGAAAAATTGGATGAGATGATTAATATCATACCCATATCCTTTCCGTCCTAATTCACCAAAATAAGAAAAATCTTTTCGAATAGTAGCTGGATCAACTTTGATAATTTCACTTAATTCTCTAGAAGAAATTCTTCGTTTACCTTGGTTATGCAGTAGATTTAATTGTCTATAATAAAGCGGCAAACGTTTAGCTGTTGCCTGTGGTATGCGGTCCTCTTTCATATATAAGTCCCCTTTTCATTTAAAACGTTTATATATCAGGCATTGCTTATTAATGATAAAATATTATACACTAGGTCACGTTGAGGTGAAAAATAATGATAGTCATGCAACTCAATAATGTGAGCAAATATTTTGGCGCTGACATTATTTTATCGAAAATTAAATTAGAAGTACATCATGACGACCGAATTGCCATTGTTGGACGTAATGGAGCAGGTAAATCTACACTGTTAAAAATAATGTCTGGACAATATTCCTATGATGAAGGAGAGATCTTCAAACCAAAAGATGTGACGATTGGTTATTTAGACCAGCATACTGGTTTAGATTCAGAACAATCGATTTGGAATGAAATGTTAACTGTATTTCAACCCTTAATTAATTTAGAAAAGGAATTACGTCAGCTAGAAACTGAAATGGCTGATTCTAACATGATGGTCGATGAAGAATCTTATCAACAGTTACTTGCCACATATGATGAGAAACAAAATCTTTTTCAGGAAAAAGGCGGTTTCCAATACGAAGCTGAGATTGAAGCCGTCCTGCACGGGTTGAACTTTGGAGCCTTTGATAAATCTACATCAATCAGTGAGCTTAGTGGCGGACAGAAAACTCGACTTGCATTAGGAAAACTACTTCTTTCCAAACCTGACTTACTCATTCTTGATGAGCCGACAAACCATTTAGATATCGACACGTTAAGCTGGTTAGAAAATTACTTGAAAAATTATAAAGGCGCTGTTGTTATCGTCTCCCACGACCGATATTTTTTAGATGAAACATGTGACATTGTTTACGACCTTGCTTTTCATTCAGTTAAAAAATATAACGGTAACTATAGTTACTTTTTACAGAAAAAAGCTGAAGACTACGCTCTTGAAATGAAACGTTTCGAAAAGCAACAATCAGAAGTTAAAAGGCTTGAAGATTTTATTCAAAGAAATATTGCACGTGATTCGACAAGTAAACGAGCGAAATCAAGAAGAAAACAACTAGAAAAAATGGATTTGATAGAGCGCCCTGATATCGACGATGCTTCAGCCAAGTTCTCATTTGCTATTGAAAGAAAAAGTGGGAATGATGTATTGAAGGTTGAGCAATTATCAGCCAAATATGGAGCACTTGATGAGCCTGTATTTAATCATGTATCTTTTTCAGTTAATAGAGGCGAACGAATCGCGATTGTTGGACCTAACGGAATTGGGAAATCAACGTTGCTTAAAGCTATATTAAAGAAGTTGGAGTATGTTGAAGGCGACATCCAATACGGTACAAATGTTCAGTTTGGCTATTATGATCAAGAACAATCAAGTTTAAATAAAAGTAAGACAGCGTTACAAGAGTTATGGGATGATTATCCTCACAAACCTGAAAGAGAAATTAGAACAATATTAGGTAATTTTCTTTTTTCAGGTGATGATGTGTTGAAAACGGTTGGACAACTAAGTGGTGGAGAAAAAGCGCGCTTATTACTAGCGAAACTAATGTTGCAACAAGCGAATGTGCTTGTTATGGACGAGCCGACGAACCATCTAGATTTAGATAGTAAAGAAGTGTTGGAGGCAGCATTAGCTGATTTTCCGGGTACGATTTTATTTGTGTCCCACGACCGTTTTTTTATCAATCGGATCGCAACACACATTCTCGAAATGAAAAGAACAGGCTGTCGCATGTTTATCGGAGATTACGATTATTATATTGAAAAACTACAAGAAGAATCTGAACTAGAAGCAATGAAGAAACAAGAGGAAAAAGATGATACGTCCCAGCAGCAAAAACGTTTCTCTATTAATAAAGAGCAACAAAAAGAACTTAGAAAGTTAGAAAGAAAACTTGAAAGAGTTGAATCGGAAATATCTGAATGTGAAGAATTAATTGAGGTAGAACAAAATAAGTTATTTGATGAAGAATATATTAATGACTACGCCAAATTACAGGAAATTAACGAGCTGATTAAACAACACGAGGAACGTCTAGAAGAACTAATGGAGGAATGGGAACAGCTTCATGAGGAAATTGAATCGTTCGAGATGATTGACACATCCAATTAAGTTGGGTGTGTTTTTTTATATGGGAACAACATTTCTTTAGAAAAGTTAGGCAATGTGGATTAAGATAACAATTACTCACACAATCCACAGGTTATCCACAGAATCAGTGTTGATATAACTGTTTTAAACAGAGTTATCCACCTTATCCACAAGTTGCGATCGGGTTTTCCACAAATTTTATGCACAAGTTTAAATAGCTACTCAACCACGTTTTTCTAAAAAATATCCACAGCTATTCACAACAGCTGTGGATTTCTTACTTCAAGATCAAGCCAGGATTTGCGTTTAAATCAAGACCTGAAAATTGATTATTTTGATATTTAATTGAAGCCGCAGCTCCGATCATTGCCGCATTATCTGTACATAAATATAATGGTGGGATTGTTAAATCTACGTTTTCACTTACGAATTTCTCTTGTAAAGCTTTTCGTAAACCACTATTTGCTGACACACCACCAGCTACTATTAATTGCTTAACATCATATTTTTTTGCTGCCTGATATGTCTTTTCCACAAGTACTTCAATCACACTCGTTTGAAAAGATGTAGCAATATCTTCAATGCGATAGCCTTCATTTTTTTGCTTAAGTTGATGGAGTTTGTTAATAACAGCAGTCTTTAATCCACTAAAGCTAAAATCAAAGGAATCATCTAACCAAGCACGTGGAAAAGAATATAAGTCTTTCCCTTCTTGTGCAAGACGATCAATCTCAGGACCCCCCGGATAAGGCAAATCTAACGCCTTGGCAACCTTATCATACGCCTCACCAGCGGCATCATCACGTGTTTCACCGACTATTTCATACTCACTATGCCCACTCATATAAATGAGCTCTGTATGCCCACCAGAAACAACTAAAGCGAGTAGTGGGAATTCGAACTCTTTTTCCAAACGATTGGCATAGATGTGTCCAGCAATATGGTGCACACCTATTAATGGCAAGTTATGTGCAAATGCTAATGTTTTTGCTGCATTAACACCAACTAATAAAGCACCGACTAAACCTGGTCCTTCAGTGACTGCAATTGCATCCACATCTTGTATCGTCATGTTCGCCTCGTTTAATGCTTGATCAATGACGAGCGTTATTTGTTCGATATGATGTCTTGATGCTATTTCTGGTACGACTCCACCATACCGTTGATGGATTTCCATCTGTGTTGCGACAACATTTGATAAAAGCTTTTTTCCGCCTTGGACGATGGCAACAGCTGTTTCATCACAGCTTGTCTCAATGGCTAAAATTATTTCTTCTTTTTTCATATTCTCACCCACATTACTAAGGCATCTTCTCCGTCATCCTTATAGTATCTTTCCCTTTTTCCCACAACTTTCATGCCGAATTTTTTATACATATTTTGTGCGACTATATTTGATTCGCGGACTTCTAATGATAATTCTGTTGCACCTTTTTTCTCGGCCACTTGAAGCATTCTTCTAAACAATTGTTCTCCATATTTGTGTCCACGTTGTTCTGGTAATATAGCGATGTTTGTGATTTGTGCAGCTTCTAATACAACCCATACACCACAATACCCGACAACTTGTCCATCTTTTTCTAGCACGATATAATGTGAAAATTGATTTTTTAATAAATCAAAAATGAAGTCACGTTTAGTCCATGGTGAGCTAAATGATTGATACTCAACAACCATCACTTCAGGCAAATCATCAATCGTCATATCCCTAATAATTACTTCTCCCATTTTTTTAACCCTTCTTGTTGTTTTTTATCCAGTTAGCCTCAGCCTCAGTCATACGGTGATACTCTGGGATTAATAGATGTGTATCCTTTGGTGACTCAGTTTGGCTAATCGAAATTAGTGTGCTCGCTCTAGGTATGTTAAAATAATTTTTTACGAGTGTCGCTTGATTTCCCATAACATCTATAATGAGGTCATAAAAACTATTTGTATGTGGTGTTACGAATTTTATTGGTTCATCGTATTCTTTTAACTGTTCTAACCAATCTTTCATAGAGACGTTACAATCGCTTTTCACTACTTGAATTTTTCCAGCTGCTGCTTGATATAGACCCGTAAACACATTCCCTCTTCTTGCGTCAAAATATGGACAAATTAATCCATCAGTATATAACAAGTTTGCTGCTAACAGTTTCAGACTAGACACTGCAACAATAGGGATGTTTAATGTCCAAGCTAACGTTTTTGCTGTAGTCATACCTATTCTTAATCCTGTATATGAACCAGGGCCTTCCGCAACCGCGATTCTGTTTAGATCTTTAGGAGTTACATTTGCCTGTTTTAGTAGATGATCAATAGCCGGCATTAACTGAATGGAGTGATTTCTTTTAACATTAATCGTCATTTCAGCAATAAGTTCATCCTCATTAGCTAGAGCAACACTCATTGGTTGATTAGAAGTATCAATTCCTAAAGTGATCATGAATAAGCTCCTCACAAATATTTTTAAGTTTAGGGGATGTAGGAGTTAAAGTGATTTTTCTATGATGTTCCCCTTCTCTTTCAATGTTAATTTTTAATAACTGTTCAGGTAAAAACTCTTCTATAAAAGTTGACCATTCAACTACCGTTACGCCATCACTATAAAAGTATTCCTCAAAACCAATATCCTCTTCACTATGTTCAAGACGGTACACATCCATATGGTATAACGGAAAGTTCTCCCCCGCATATTCCTTAATGATTGTAAAAGTCGGGCTATTAACCGTTCGTTTCACCCCGAGACCCTCAGCCAACCCTTTCGTAAACGTTGTCTTGCCAGCACCGAGATCCCCGTCTAATGTTACTACATCACCTGGTGCAAGCTTTTTTGCAATCGTTCGTCCAAGTTTTTTCGTTTCGTCTTCATTTTTTGTAAAAATGGTAAACATTTCATCACCTTATTCATCTATTCCATGCCGATAGCCTCTTTGCTCTAAAACAGTTAATTGACCTTCAACAATTATTTTAACAGTAGGCTTGGGATTCGTATTCGAATGAACCTCACCTATTTTAGTGACACGGATATTTCGTTTTTTACAATCCTTTTTAATTTTAATCCAGTCTTCTTTACTACAAGTTCCAACAAGTTCAAAATCTTCTCCTGAGAAAAGCACCATTTCTTTTAATTGTTTAGTTGATAAATGTTTCATATTATCGTTGATTGGAATGAGGTCCCAGTCAATGGTTAAGTCCATATTAGAAGCTATAGCAATCTCATATAGTTCTGAGGCAATCCCATCACTAATATCATTTAAACAAATCCGATCAATATGAGTCGTAGCTTGTGTGAAGTCCAATCTTGGCTTAGGTCTAACGTGTCGATTAGTAAAATAAGTGTCCTTACAAAGATTCTGTTCACTTTTTAACAAATGATACCCGTACGCCGATTCTCCAAGAAATCCTGTACAAAAAATGATATCTCCACTTTGAGCATGATTTCTAAGCCTTTTTAATTGTGGCATAACGGATCCAAATACCGTCACCGTGATAACTAAATTCTCACCTTCAACAGTATCTCCACCGATCAAATCAAGTTTATACTGATTAGCGAGCTCCTTAGCACCATTAAAGATTTTCACAAGTCGTTCATTGTCCATTGATTTTGGTGCTGTAATGTTCACTAAATAATATAACGGCTCGCTCCCCATTGCTGCAAGATCACTCAAATTAGCCACTAGTACACGATAACCAATATCTTCATAAGACATATAATTTAATGAAAAATGAACGCCTTCTACCATCGTGTCAGTTGCAATCACTAGATGTTGCCCTGTAGGTGGTTTGACAATGGCACCATCATCACCTATCCCTTTAATAACTGTTGCTTGTTTGTAAAAGGGTTGTTTAATTTGATTGATTAGCTGAAATTCATTCATATTGATTGCTCCTGACCAAACTAATTTCCATGCTTATCATAGCAAAAATAGTAGTGAATAGAAACTAATAGATATTTTATATTTGTCATTTAGTTTTTAGTGTGGTAATATGCAAGTAAACACTTACATATTGTGAAAGGACTGATTATTTGAGTGCTAGCACAACACAAGAACGAATATTGGAAGCTGCTATCCAGCTAATAAGTGAAAAAGGATATGCCTCAGCGACAACCCGTGCCATTGCTGATAAAGCCGGGGTGAACGAGGTCACGATATTTCGCCACTTTGGCAACAAAAGCGAGATTTTAAAAGAAATTATTCGTCGTTTCTCATATGAACCTGTTATGAATAGGGCGATTAATTCAGATATTACTTATGATTTAGAAAAAGATCTACTCCATTTTCTAACTGTCTATTTTGAACATATGGTATCGATTAAAGATCTTATTTTTATTGCATTAAAAGAAATGAATACGTTTCCCGAGATAAATAAAGAAGTTTCAAAAGTCCCTCACATTCTAAAAGTACAACTTAAAGATTATTTTATTGAAATGAAAAAACGGAACGAAATATTAAATTATAATGAAGAAGAAATTGCTTTATCTTTTATTTCAATGGGATTTGGTCACTTTATGGCATATGTGAGAATGGACTCAGATTTAAGTGATGTTAATATGCATGATTTATTAAAAACAAGTGTAACTATTTTTTCTAGGGGGATTGCCTCCTAGAAAAAATTTTTTACCCTAGTGTAAGCAAGTACTTGCTTAATATAATTAAGGAGGAGCATTAGAATGAAAGGATTTAAAGAATTATTTAAAATAAGAAAAACTTATATGGGAATGGCTGCTGCATTGATGTTTCAAGTGATATTTTTTTCAGTATGGCTAACAGCGTACAATGGCGTGGAAGAGAGAACAGATCAACTATCTATTGGTGTGGTGAATGAAGATGTCCAAACAGATGTGTTAAAGCAATTGGAAAGAAATCTTCCTTTTGACGTCAAAAAATTTAATACTGTTGATGAAGGGATGGAAGAGATAGAGAGAAGAAAAATAGAAATGTTAATTCATCTACCCGCTAATTTTTCATCTTCTATACAAGAAGGAAGTCAAGCAACCATCAATTACTGGATCAACGAAGCAACGGCAACTTCTAATAAATCAATGATGGAACAAGTCGCACAACAAATGACAAGTGAATTAAACAATAAAGTAATTTCAAAAAAAATACAGGTTGGGGCAGATAAGTTTATTCAACAATTAAATAATTTACAGCTAGAGCAATCAATTAATGAAGCCATTAAAACAACGGCATTTATGATTATCTCTGCTATACAACCAGAATCTGTAGAATCGAACATTAATCGTTTAAATGCTGTCGATACATTTTCCGCAAACCTTGTCCCTTTAATGGTAATCATCGCTTCTTTCGCAGGAGCAATGGTGATGATTATGCAAATTCAAGAAGCTAGTGAACTTATCAAGAAAAAAGTTCCATCGTGGAGTTTGTTTCTGGGAAGACAATACATTAATATAGCAGTATCTTTGATATTGCCAATTATCACATTTCTTTTATTAGTATTATTTAATGTAGATATTCAGGTATCCTTTATTACATTTTATCTATTTCAAAGTATTATGTACTTTTCCTTTTTGACATTTGCACAAGTATTTGTTTATTTATTTGGGAACTATGGAATGGTTTTCAACATATTAGCTTTATCACTTCAGTTAGTCACATCAGGCGTATTAGTGTCAAGAAAACTATTATCAAATGGGTACTATACGTTAGCACAATTTCTTCCGGCTACTTATGGTGCAGATAGCTACTATTCAATTATTTTTGGTGGTAATAGTCAAGAATTGAAAAATAATATTTTATACTTACTACTCTTTTCCGTTATCGCGTTGGTAATAATCATAATTATTGTCTTCGTAAAAGATATTTTCCTTAAACAATCTGTTAGGATTGATGAAAACGAAGTTGACGTTAAGAAGTATGAAGTGAATTAATCTGTGGCGAAATTAAAATAACACCCGAACGATTGAGCATTAATATTACTATTCTTGTATATACCAAGAAACTGATCACTTCCAACTGGTGATAAGTGTAAAGCATATTATGAAAAAACACTAATAACTAAAAATGGCTTTCAACTAGTTATCTTTTCTGTAACTAATTGAAAGCCATTTGCTTTATAAATATGTATGGCGGTCCGGACGGGACTCGAACCCGCGACCTCCTGCGTGACAGGCAGGCATTCTAACCAACTGAACTACCGGACCATTTTGGTTGCACCCAGGGGTACTCCCGATATCACCTTTCAAGATGTCTTTCGACGATGATGCGGTGAATAATTTGGTTGCGGGGGCAGGATTTGAACCTGCGACCTTCGGGTTATGAGCCCGACGAGCTGCCAGACTGCTCCACCCCGCGATAATGACTGCAGAACCATAATATTGGTTCCCAGACTATAATTTGATTTTTAAAAGACTGTTCGTCGCGTTGCAAGAGAATTCGGTGTTGCCGACGCTCCTCACAAAACCTAC
>JBPYCQ010000025.1:0-22517 GCA_051846895.1 Bacillaceae bacterium W0354 | reverse complement strand
GTTCAAGCCTTTACAGCCCATCATTACTCTCTGGAAAACACACAAGTGGTGACGAATAGTGATGGTGGCCATGGCTATACGCCAGAAAGGTTTCAAGAAGCCTTTTCGCAGTCCAAACATAAGGTGCTAAGCCAACTAGATGCTTATCATATTGCCCAGGCCTTAAATCGTGCCTTTGGCCACAAAAAGAGTGATTATAAACATGAGGTTAGAAAGGCTATCCATGAACACAATTGGAATCATTTTGTTTTATGGATGGATACGTATGAAAGCACGCTTGAAGATGATAAAAAGATTGAAAATCTCCAGGAATTTAGGTCATATATTCAAAATAATTGGGACCGAATCTTCGATTGGCGGGACGAAGTTGATCAAATACCTGATGATGCCCGTACGCTGGGAGCGATGGAATCAAACCAACGTCTTATCACGTACCGGATGAAGAAACGTGGCATGCATTGGAGTAAACAAGGTGTAGAAGCAATGGTGAAAGTCAAACAAGGCATGTTGAACCGAACGTTACGTCAAGCGTACCTCAATCATCAGAAACGGAGTGTCAGAAAGCAGCGTGAGGTTAGACGTACCATTCGACTCGTTCAAAAGTTAAATAAAGTGGCGCCATCAACGGGTAGTGTGAGAAAGGGATCTATTAGTTTATATGCCCCACACTCATCAGCGGTAGGACAACTATTAAAAAGCTTTAAATAAAATAATGTCTATTCCCTAACATCATTGTTAGGTTCGTTAGAACGTAACAATGATGTTAGGGCCAGCAAGCGATAGCGCGGTAGCCAAAAAGTGTACAATAATAGAGTGCCGAAAATACCGGTATAAAAACTACATCGAGAAAATCTTGACACAAACGTAACTTACCAACTTCTTTTCTCGTTAGCCAACGTATGTTATTCTGTCTTTGAACCTTTTTGATTTTAATGTTATTTGCAAGATTAATATTAGATGAACCAATAGTTACAAGAAATTCAGACCATTTCATTAAAGATATTAATCTCCTATTTATTGTAGAAGGGGCAATTGTGGAGTCAGACTTGAGTTGACGTTCATAATCCTTTAAATCCGTAGATGTGAGAATAGAAATTAAATGAGGCGGGTCATATCTTTGCTGTATCCATTTGAAAAAATAGTTTAGATCCTGACTGTAACTTTTAATTGTGTTTAAACTTTTGTCATTCTCAAGAAGATAAATTTTAAATCTCTCAATTGATTGTGAAATTGTAGTTGGAGCGGTGTTCATAGTAATAATCCTCCCTGCTATGTTATACGACGAAATTAGTATTTGCTTTATTGGTGTTATGCGACAAGAAAACCAATGAATGTTAGGTAGTATTGTCGTATAAACCATATTATGTGACAACAACTATTTGCTCGTATTATAGCGCGCTAATGAGGATAAAGCAGCATAGATTTTAATAACTTTATTTTACAACACGTTTCTAAGAAAGTTCCCTTGCTTTCCTCAACATACTTATGTATTTCCTTTTCATATGAATGAAACTAATAATATCCTCTTCCTCCATTATTCCATTAATAATAGAATGCCATGAAAGAACAAATAATTAATACTATGTCGATATTCTTGAAATAATAGATAATAATTTCATAGTAATTACATATTTATTAATCTTTTAGTATTTAATCTTTTAATAATTTACTAGAATTACATGTAATATTATATATCTCTCATTTTCTCAAATCCAATTCAATTATGTTGAAACATACCTTTCTCGTCTTTTTTCCTTTTGTACTATAATCAAAATGAATCATAATATTCGTAGCCACATGAACACTAAATTCTTGTAAAGTTGTGAGTTTAGCAGAAGGAAGGTGATATGAGATGAACGATGAGTTACAATTAATCATTAAGAAGATGAATAACTTATTCATTACAGAAAGAAAGAAATATATAACTCAAAACGAAGACGGCAATGGATATAACTGGTGGGAGATTGGTAAGAAAAAGAATTTCAAAAAACTTCAAGACTACATGCTTGAATATCATCTAAGAGGAAAAAGGACATATGGCATTTTCAGTGGTCCAGAAGTTTCCAAATTTATAACATTTGACGTGGATATGGTTTCAAATGAATTAGTGCTTTCTTTATGTAAAGAACTAAATCAAATTGGAATATCCTCAAAGTATATACATACTAGTTGGAGCGGATCAAAAGGATATCACGTTGATATCTACTTTTCTGATGTAATCCACATTTCCAGAGTGAAAAGGTTATTTGATTATATGAAATTTAGATCGAAGCAGAAATTCCCTAAATTGGATATAGATAGGATATTAGAATTTAGGCCAAGTCCGACACAAGGGGTGAAATTACCTTTAGGAGTCAACCGTGCAAATAAAAACCCTAATAGCAATTTTTGTTGGTATGTTGATGTGAAAGATGGCTTTAAACCTATTAGGACTTTAGAATACATATTAGATATTGAACCAATTATACGGGACGATCTTATTACAATAATAAATGCCCTTCCAGAACCTGTTGATGAAACTAAAAAATTATAGAAGAGGATAGTAGTGAGCAGTCTCCTTTAAATGATCCTAATAAATTAACTACGAATGTGACCCTAGAATTATTAGAACTCCTAGATAAAAATGGTCTTACTCAGCCGGGGACTCGTAATGCATCTCTTTGTAAATTAGCAATCTATTACAAAGCCCAAGGTGCATCAAAAAAACAGTGCAAGCAAAAGTTAATTACTTGGATGAATGCTCAAGATGAAAAGTATTACAAGACTCCTTTGGACATTTGCTACAAAGAAATTGAAAGAATTGCAAATGGTGTTTACAGAAAAAATCTCCATTTAAAATTAGGCAAAACTGAAATAGAAGTAACAAGAAACGAAATATTAACCCTCTATTACTACGATAAGTTTCTTCGCAAAACTCTCAATGCCTTATTTATTCATTCTAAACGTTATGGAGATAAAAATGGTGAATTTTTTATGACATATGATCAACTTGCAGAAGCGGCAAAATACACTGTAAAAACAGCAACTACCCATGTAAAATCTTTAGAGCAATTAAATATAATAGAGGTGACTCGCTCTCCTTTATATGTTGATGAGGACGGACCACGTAATGCACCAAATAAGTATAAATTGAACTTTGACGTTGAATTAATTAATGATGAACGTAACAAAGTAACAAAGTTAACTGTAAATAACCCCTCAGAATACGAAAAAGTTATGACAAGAGCAACTGTCGATTTATTTCCTAATGGAGAATGGGCTGATATGGATAAGATTTTAGATAACCTTTCTATCTGAGAAAGTAGTGGAGAAAAAAGTATAGCATGAAAGAAAAAGCACCGAAACTATCTTTCGGTGCTTTTTGGAATCAAATTAAGTTTCTTTCCAGAATCATATGGTTGAAAATATCTGTAAGTACTACATTTGGTACACTTTACATCACATAGCCTAGGTGCATTATTTTGGGATTCATGAATTTTTTCAACCAGAAATATTCCTCCGCAATCACAAATCATATTGACACCCCTACAGTAGATTTCTTATTCAACGATGATTTATTATCTCTGTACTCATCAATATATTCCTTAATGACCTTAGCAATACCTCTACCCATCAACGGTGGTACGGAATTCCCTATTTGCATATATGTTTTCGTATATGCCCCTTTAAAGAAATAATCATCCGGAAAAGATTGAACCCTTGCTGCCTCTCTAGGTGTTAAACCCCTTGCTTGAGTAGGGTGGATATACATATTACAATCAAATTTCATATGCGCTGTTATTGTTTTACAAAACTTATCATTTTGAAGTTTAAAGTATTTATCCTTAAAAATATGGTTTCTACTTTTATAAGGCATTATGTCCGCAATTTTGGGATCATCAGACTGATCACCTTGATTTAACCTTCCAAATATTTCAATATCCCTGTCATTATTATAGCGAGCCTTATGATTGAATACATATTTTGAGTTATTATTATTATTTATTAAATTAATATACTCATTCTCCTTACCATAGTAAGGGTTCTTATCAATTTTACGCCCAGATTCCTCTGTATCAAGTTCAGTTGCATTTCTAATAGTTAATGCTTTAAGTTCTCTTAATCCATATAAGGCATCTTTTAAAACAAAACTATTATTTTCTTTAGCCTTTTCTCGTATTTCCGAGAAGATTTGTTTACTATCTATCCCTAATAAATTCCCGATAAATATCAATCTCTCTCTATTTTGCGGAACTCCAAAATCAGCGGCATTTAATATTTCACAATGGACATTATAGCCTAACTGTTCAAAGTCTTCTACAACTTGATTTGAAATAGACTGCATTCCACGAACATTTTCCATAACAAAAAAGTTAGGCTTTATTAGGTCAACAAACTCTACAAAATGTTTGTAAAGTTTATTCCTAGGATCGTCAATAAGTCGTTGTCTATTAGCGTTACTAAACCCTTGGCAAGGCGGACCCCCAATAATTAAATCAATTTCCTTATTTGGAAGTAGTTCTTCAACATAAGTCAACAAGTTTTTTATATCATCCAAAACAACATTTTGTTTTGGAACTTCTGGATGGTTGTGTGTGTAGGTATCAATACATGCTTTCTCAATATCATTTGCTAAAGCAATATTAAATCCTGCATGTTTAAATCCTAATGACATTCCACCAGCACCAGAAAACAAATCGATTAACAGTGGATTTTCACTATTATTTTGCTCTTTTATCTTTTCCAACCTATAATACTCACAGTAATTTTTTATAGGGTTTTCTTCACAATTTGAACATTCATCCGTACAGTACTTATTTGAAAATTGCGCAATCAAATTAATAAAAGTTTGATAATCAAAATCCATTTCCTTATTTATAAATTTTTTTAATTCCTCTACTTCATTTTGATTATTAACATCACTTATAAGACCAATTCTTTTTAATACATCATAATATAATTCATCTAAAATTAATTGCCCTTCGGAATTATTGTTATCAAACTCCAAAGAAAGAAGAGTCTTTATTTCGTTTAGGGATGTTTTATAATCTTTCTTGTCCTTCCCCTCAATTTCAGTAACTGGTCGCAAGTTCCTGCACCTCATTATCCGTATTGTTTATTTTAATTGCTTCAATTATACTCTTCGCAACATAGTATGCTACATCAACCGTAACTGCATTACCGAATTGCTTATATGCTTGGGTATCTGAAACTTCAATTTTAAAGTCTTCTGGAAAACCTTGAAGTCTTGCACATTCTCTAGGAGTCAATCTCCTAACTTTTCCATTATCAGTTACATAGTTGTCTTGACTAGCACGATGCATTTTAGCCATTGTTGCACATAGTGGCCTTGCAATCTCCAAGTCGATTTCTGGCTTCGCATGCCAATTTTTTGTTCCATATGACATAACAGTCTTTAAGATTCTATCAGATAAAAAGTATTTTTCCGGAACATTTTTTTCCAATAAATCCTGCATAGTTTTCTCTAATGGAATTGGTTTTGGGAACTCAAAATCAACTGAATGATCTTTAAAACAAACTATAAAGGTTCTGTTTCTTGTTTGTGGAACGCCATAATCAGCACTGTTTAATACTTGATCGAAAACTTTATAACCTAATTCATTTTTAAGTACATTCATAATTACTTTGTAAGTATTTCCTTTATCGTGGGTTCTTAGTGTCCTTACATTTTCTAGTACAACTATTTCCGGTTTCTTCTTATCTATAATTTTTGCGATATGGAAAAACAAAGTACCTCTTGTATCCTCGAAGCCTAATTCCCCACCCATCATACTAAAAGGTTGACAGGGAAAGCCCGCTAATAAGACATCATGATTAGGAATTGAATCTATATCAATATTTTCAATATCATCTAAAACAATATGGTCACCGAAGTTCTTTTCATACGTTTGTACAGCAAATTTATCGGAATCATTTGCCCAAACTATATCAAAGCCTGCCTTCATAAAGCCTAAATCTAATCCTCCACAACCACTAAATAATGAAACTACTTTATTCATTTATATTTCCTCCGTCAACAATATTATATCTCTCTTTTTCATGCTCTCTTATATAATCATTAATCCAGTAGCCAATTTCTACCGATGCACATTTCCCTTCCTCTTTTAGGTATTCCATAAACTTGCTTTTTGTTGATGGTTCTAAGCAGATTTCAATCTTACTTGTTTTTCTTCTACCAGAAGGTCTTCCAACTTTCTTCACCGTTCTATCCCCCCTACAGAGCATTTGTTTGCTTTTTTATATTATATCATGTTTTTATCAGGGTATAAATAGATATGATTCAAATTTAATAGAGATATGATATTCTTAAAGTAAACGCGACTTTAGGAGTGAATGATAATGTCTACATTCGATAATACCCTTGAATCCATTAGGGCTATCTTGGATGATCAAAAGTTATTTAGCGAAGATCTAAATCTTCGTGATGAAGAATTAGGTGATACCTTCGACGCTATACTTATCAAAAAGTTGGCTACGACAAATACAATCACACATAATTCATCAGCAAACCAAACGCATATTGCACTTACCTCTGGTGAAATGGACATTTTTCCTTATTTACATAATTATAAATATCTAGAGAGTCCCGAAAGAGATAACTCATTTAAGAGACGGTTTATTCTTGAATTGCCATTAATAATAACTCTAAATAACCTAAATTATTTAGCAGGAAAGCCAATAGAAGAAGTAAATGAAGGTGTAGAATGCTATACAACAACTGCCAGAAGTAGAAGGGGAGATAATACGCAGCAGGTTGAAATCTCATATATTGAAGAGGATTCTCGCCAATTTACTGATTTTAGAAAACTATTATATACTGGCGATTACCTTATTTTTCTAAAATATAGAAAACAACTTAAGTATCTAGTGTTAGGGATTAAGGCTGCGGATGAAGAGAAATACAACTTAGCCCCTAAAAAAGGACTATCTGTGAGTAGAAGAATTTATCCAACTCGCGTAAGTGTTAATGATAGTTTATCCTCGGTGATAAATGAGAGAACAAGCATATATGAAAATAAAAAGGTAGTTAAAATAGTTGAACTCTTAGATAAGAATCCTAACTTAATTCTTTATGGTCCTCCGGGGACAGGTAAAACCTTCTATACAAATAAAATTAGGGAAGTCTTTGATTACTGTGAAATGATTACTTTCCATCAATCATATTCCTACGAACAATTTATTGAAGGTATTACTGCAGAAGTTAATGAGGACACTGGTCAATTACAGTATTACGTTAAGGATGGAATTTTTCTAAAGTTATGTAAAGAGGCAAGCGAAAATCCCGAACAAAAATATTGCTTAATTATCGATGAAATAAACCGCGGAAACATATCTAAAATTTTCGGTGAGTTAATTACCCTTATAGAAAAGACAAAGAGATCTGGTCAACCCGAAGAGACAATTGTTAAGTTGCCTTATTCTAATAATAATTTCTCTGTACCTAATAACTTGTATATTATTGGTACTATGAACACATCAGATAGGTCTATTGCATTGATAGATATTGCTCTTAGAAGAAGATTCACCTTTTTCGAAATAACACCAGATTTTTCATTACTAACCACTACAAACGAACTCATATTAACATCAATAAACGCTGTAAAAGTCATTAACAATAAAATAAAGAACTCTATTGATAGGGAGCATATTATTGGCCATAGTTATTTCTTTAGGTTATTAGATCTACCTGAAAACGAACTAATTAGTGACATAAAATATATTTGGGTATATCAAATTTTGCCGCTTCTACAAGAGTATTTTTATACAAATCCAAGTGAAATTACTCCTTTATTAGGAAATCTAATAGTTGATGAGGGTCAAAATTTATCTTTTGCAATTAATTATGATATATCAGACGAACAGTTGATTGAGACGTTAGAAGAAATTGTATCTAAGGGTTGATATGCATGAATACAATAACAACTTTTGAATACTCATATCTTACTTACAAAGAAATATTAGGCGATACAATCAATTACGAAAGCCTTAGTAAGTTAAACACTTTAATCTCCGATAATTATGCGCATATGCTTAGAACTGATCTAGAAGGCGTTCATATACAAAACTTTGTAGGGGTCATTAAATTGGGAGATACTCTAGTAGAAATACTACCGAAAATATATAACAAAGATGATACAACATTAAATAATGAGACAAAAACTGAAATCTACAAAAATCTATACTATATGATAAATAAGGCTTTAAAAATCCCAAATCATAATATTGATTTTAATAATTACGATGTTTCAAAGGGCATGATTCTCGACTTTATCATTAATTTATTTTTAAAGAATTTATCTTTAAAATTACTAAAGGGAACGTACAGAACGTATGTTAGAGAAGAGGAAAACTCAGAGTTTATTAAAGGTAAAATATTAATAAGTAAAAATATCTTAATGAATCCTCTAAACTTAAAAATGTATAATGAATTTGATAATTATACTGAGGATAATATAGTAAATCAGATATTTAAGTATGTTGTAAATGATATGATAAAAAATACATTATGGCCTAAGAATAAAGTTCTTGCAAAACAAATTTTATTAAGATTATCAGACGTAACAGATATCTACGTAAACGAATCTACCTTTACAAAAGTAAAACATGATAGGCTTTTGATTGATTTTGAAAACCTATTAAATTTTGCAAAGTTTTATATTCTAAGTCAATCTCTAGACTTTAATGGTTCCAAAGAAAGTGATGTATTTATATTTAACATAGACATGAATACCGTTTATCAAGACTATATATCTGAAGTAATTAAGGAATACTCTTCTGAAGTTACTAATCATAGTATTATTCATACACAGAAAAGCGGTAAACATCTCATCTTTGATAAATTTAATAATGGACGTTTTAATCTACAGCCTGATATTTCTATTGAGAAAAATAAAGAGATACAGGTAATCATTGATACAAAATATAAGAAATTAATACAAAGCAAGCCTAGAAAAGGTGTAAGTGATAAAGACATTTATCAAATGTTCGGCTACTATCATAAATATCAAAAACCTAAAATCATCTTATTATATCCCGAATATGAATCGTCTGTATCTGATGTTTACACTTTCTACTTAGATTCAAAAACAACATTAAATGTTTCAACCATTAACCTTAAAAGACCCCTTTATACTAAAGAAGGGGAGCGGCATATAGTTGAAAATTTAACAGAAATAATATTAGGAGAGTAGTGTTATTCACTACTCTCCTAATATATGATCTAATTTATACCAAACTTTTTCCTGAATATTGCCATGTGCTAGAGCCACCATTGCCATCTATTAGAGCCACTTCGGACATCTAATAGAGCCATGTATGACATAAAGAGAGCCACTACCTTTGGTAGTGACCCTAACTTTAATTGTTAACACCGTACCTTTCTCTCATAGATTTATCCCCATCAATCATTATTGTGTACGAATCGTGAATGATACGGTCTAATATGGCATCTGCTAAAGTCGCTTCACCAATCCTTTCATACCATCCTTGTGAGTCAAATTGAGAACAGTAAATTGTTGAAGCTGTTTGATATCTAGATTCAACTATTTCTAGTAAATCTCTAGCTTCGTGTTCTCGTAGAGAACTTAATAACCATTCATCAATAATTAGTAGATTAACCTTTTTATATGCTTTCATGACTTTTTGAAAAATACCTTCGCCACGTGCAACAGTTAATTCATCAAGAAGATCTGGAAGCCTTACATATTTAACTTTATAAAAATTCCGACAAGCGGCCATTCCAAATGCACATGCTATATAAGATTTTCCGTTTCCAGATGCACCTTTGATAATTATATTTTTTCTCTGGTCTATATATTCACATGAAGCTAATCGAAGGATTTGGGCCTTGTCCAACTTACGGTCAGGATGATATTCGATATCTTCAATACATGCATGGTTATATCTGAATCCAGCCCCTTTTATTAATCGATCTAGTTTGTTGTTTTTTCTTCTCGACCACTCTTTATCTACTAATATATTAAATCGTTCCTCAAATGAAAGATCATGATAGGATGGGTTAGTTAATTGTTCATTAAATGATTCTGCCATGGCATTCATTCTCATTTCTTGCAGTTTGGTTAACGTATTTTCATTTGTCATTTCTTATTCCTCCCATAATAATCTGCACCTCTTGTGAAACCATAGGTACTTGATTTTGATTGACTCAGCTCATGAATCTTTTCGAATTCTGGTTTATCATGGCCAGTACTTAAAATTGTTTTTATGCTTTTTAAATTTGGCCTTGTAGAATATTCCAAAGCTCTTCTACATGCTGATTCTAACCGTTCAACTGAATATTTATCAGCCACCTTCAATAACGCTACACATGTTTTAATTGCCTGCTTTTCAACCCTATATGATGAAAAAATGCTTTCAACGGTTGATAACGTGCTGGGGCCAATGGTTTTTGCCCAGGCTAAAAAATATGTCTTATCGTATGTGTGATATAGCTGATGACCTTTAGGCATGTGTTCTGGGATAGTTGAAAATTGCCCTTTCTTGCCATATAGGCGTCTATGTGAAGCGACACGAAAATGGTTATAAAACACTTCAATTACTCTTTTAGTGATACGTATATCTACAACATGCTTTATATACTCGTAGGGGACAGAGTAGTACATTTTTTCAATATTTATGTGATAATCATATTGTACAGTAGCTTTCTTCCATGAAGCTAATTCGTATGGGGAAGCAGGTAATGGTAAGAGCGCAAACTTCTCTTCCTCCATGAATGCAGAATATCTGCTTCCTTCTCTTTTTTGAAAGGGTTTGTGATTGAACTCTTCAAGTTTCTCGTGGATTGCTTTATTGATTTCGATTAGTGAAAAGAATTGCTGGTTACGAAGAGAGGCAATGATCCAAGTTGAAATGACACCAACGGTGCCCTCAGCTGATGGTTTGTCTTTTGGATAACGAACGCGTGCAGGTACAATTGCGGTCTGATAATGTTCAGCCATTTCTTGATAAGTGAGGTTGATGATGGGGTCTGTTTTAGAGGCTTTGGAAACCCCTGTTTTGAGATTATCCGGGACTGTCATTTTACATACGCCGCCAAAGAATTCATAAGCATGAACATGGGCATGAATCCAACTTTCTGTATTCATACTCAAAAAACCTTCAACGTAGGCATACTGTGAACAAGGCAGACAAGCTACAAAAATGTATACAGGTATATCTTCGCCAGAAATTGAATCCCGAATAGTAGCTGTTTTACCAGCCCAGTCAACTTCCATACTTTCACCCGGTTTCCTTTTGATGCGCATCGTTGCTTTTGTGATTTTCACATGGTCATTATAAATCCTGCAGAATTGTCTATAACTATACGGGATTTCCTGATTGTCTCGACACTCTTTAGTGTATTCATCCCAAAGTAATGTTAATGTAACACCACTTTTAGACATTTCCTTATAAAGATATTCTACGTCAGGTTTCCTCCTTGGTTCATTTTGATGCTTTTCAGGGAACAGAAGACTTTGTAACTTAGAATCCGTCACATCATCTTCCAGCGGCCATGATATCCCTAGTTCTCGGGCTCGCTTTAATACATCACTGATTGTGTTCCTGGAACTCGAACAGCTTGAGGCAATACTACGATTGCTTAGTCCATGAGCGTATAATCGTAGTATCTCTCGATACTTGATCATAAAAAAACCTCCTGTTATTAAAATTTACACAATATTGTGCAATCTTAATTATACAGTAGGTGGCTCTGTGATGTCCGAAGTGGCTCTATTTCATGGCAAGGATGGCTCTAAAACATGGCACGGGTGGCGCTTTGAATTGGCAATATTCATTCCTTTGGTTACTGATTAACCTTTTAATGTAATTAAGTTCTTGAATATTACAGTAATACTTATGCCCATCATCTACAGTAATTTCCACTGGGTAGTTTTCAATGTTATTATCAACTCTTATGTTGAGACACCCCTTGACACCAGATAGAACAATATCACAGATATCCTCCACATAAAAATTTCTAAGGACCATTATTAAGTCCCTCTTACTAAGTATGAATTTTTCTATAACACCTTCCTCATAAAGTTCCAATAACACCGTATTATCTGTAGCATATGTTATCGTAATTCTAGTTGAACTATTATAAAAATCATTTATTTCAAGTAATTCTTCAACACTCAATTTATGTTTATGCAACATTTCCATCGCCTCCCTATTCCGTTCATTTCGACATGAAAGCGATGAATACTGCTTTTATAGTAAGAATTTTATAATCAGATATTTTGGCAATCAAAAAGACAAGGATTTTACTCCTCGTCTTTATCCAAATGAATAGGATTCAATTTTTCAACCACTTTTAGACACTCAAAGATTGCATCATCATCCAAAATATACTCACTTAAAATAGCATCTATATTTTGTTTAAGGTTTTCAAAGGTTTCAAAAACACCATCCCTAATCTCTGTATTGAAAACATCAGTTATGGAATCCTCATTAATAACCTTTGCTAGCCTTTTATCGAACACAAATAAAAAGTACTGATATTGAGCAAACCCCTTGTATTGCTTCCAGTTAATTCTTTTAAAGCGTGTAATAATAAATTGGTAATCCTCATGGTGGAATTCAACAATTTCATTTTCCATTGTTTTTCTTGAGTTATTTGTTTGTTGCAAGTTTATCTCCTCCATTATCTTTGGAAAAATCATTTACAAGCGACTCTTCAAGATAATAGGGTAAATACCTTGATTTTCTGAACTAATTTATGAGGTTCTATTTATGCTATTAATTATATAGCCTAACTATCTAAAGTTGATTAGGGAGGGGATTTACACTTGATTTTTGGGGGATAATGCCTTATTTAAAGAAAAAAAGATAAGGAAAAAGTTCCTTATCTCTTTTAGTTCTTATTTTCCTTAAAAGGTTGCTAACATCTTATCATCTTTCTTTAACCCAATTATTATACAACGCCCTTGCTAAATCCTTTTTATCACTTTCAAAATTAGATATCCACTTTTCTTCTTCTAGATTGTTCAGCCAACTTTTCAAACTTGCTATTTGAGAGTTCTTAAATTCCCCATTTTCTTTCCTCCACATTTTCCCCAATCTTTCGGCAGCAAATCGTGGGACACCTAACATTGCTAATGCCGCTGCTTCCTTATTATTAACCCCAAAATATATATACGAAGGAATTAAAGATTCATCCGTGTCTAATTCTTCTTTCCCTAGAAGTATACCATTTGCCCTAAGCATTGCAGCCAACCCCCAAGAAAGGTTATTTGTGAGGTTACCGTAAATATACTTACCGCAATGCTGTATTTTTTCATCCAGATTGGCTTTAAAGGTGATATGCTTTTGAGCAATTTCCTTTAAAGGCTTACCACTTACCCAATCTTTAGTGATTTCTGAAACAAGTTTAGGATTAAAGTTTCCTCCTTGTTTATATATACCTAAGTTAATTTCAGGTATATTATTAATTAAATCAATATATTTCTCTAATGTATCATCATTATAACTGAAAATTTTGTTTGAATTGAAGTTTACATTCTGTTGTGAAAGTCTCCCTAATAAGTATTTCATACTTATACTAGACAAACCCGAACCGTCTATCGATTTCATTAACTTTTTCTTATTAAGATCTTTAGAAATATGCTTTCTATATAAGCGTGTAATATTTATCAGTTTCTTTGCTAACTCATCTTTACCTGCATTAAGCAATTGATGGTAAACTAAACTTCCACGTACAATATCTTCTATCTCTATATCCTCTTCTATATATAGAATATGATATATATATTGTAAAAGATTAGTGAAACCGTCCGATTTTCGTAGTAAACTAAAATCAAATTCATCTTCTTCATTATATAAATCTAGAGTTTCTAGTAATGAAGACAGGACATCATTATTCTTATCTGAAAGATATTTCCTAAATTGCTCTTCGTCTTTATCCGATTCATGAATAGCCAAAATATGACCTTCTTTATCAGTCAACGCTCTTCCAGCCCTACCTGCTATATTCCAGAACTCTGCATTTGTCATTGCACGTGAATATGTTCCATTTGGAACATTCATTGATTGAAAAACTACTGTTGAAATCGGGAAATTCATTCCTTGTGCCAAAGTGGTTGTTGCCGAAACAACTGTAATTAATCTATTTGCGATTGCCTCTTCTATTTCCTCTCTAATTATTAGCGGTAGTGATGAATGGTGATATGCACAACCAGTTAATACTGCTTTATACAGTAAAGAATCCTTACCTAATTCCTCTTCAATTAACTCTAAAAGGGGCTTTAATTGCCGAATTAAAGTACTATCTAAATTTTGCCTCGATTCCACACAATATTTAGCAAATGATTCTGCCGTTATTCTTGTTGAGCAAAGAATTAGTACTCCTCCCAACTTTTCATAAACTTTGGCTGCTTCAAATGCTTGTTTTACTTTTGTTAACTTTCTTGTACTATGATGAATTTTAAAAGTAAACTCTCGGTTGTACATTGTATTTAGACTTGAGGGTATGTAATTAATTACTCCATAATGATTTCCACGTCCTAATGTATCAAGTTTATATAACCCCGTAAATTGTTGTGACGGTCTCCAATCTACAAAGATATCATGCCCCCGATTATCACCTAACCAAGTTGCAATTTCTTTAGCGTTTCTTATAAATGGACTTAGTAACAAAACCCTTAGGTTTCTGTTTTCTCTCCTTAAATTTGAGAGAAGAAGTTCTAATTTAGAACCTCGGCTACTATCTGCCAAGTTATGAGCCTCATCTACTACAACTAACCTCAAATTTTCTACTGAAGGATGATCGTTCCTTAGTAAGACATCCAATTTTTCTGGTGTAGTAACTAATACATCTGTATCTTGCAACAATAATTCTTCTTCAAGAGGGTCTATGTCAGCGAATGGAATTGCAATATCTACATTAATATCTAAATCTATAAAATCATTTCTCAAATCTTTTTTTACTTGATTTACTAAAGCCCGTGTAGGGACAATATACGCTATTTTTGCATTATGATATAAATTTAAAGTTTGTAATATATAAAACTTAGATAGCAGTGTTTTACCTGCACTAGTTGGCATTTGAACTATCAATGCTGTCTTATTCAAGTCAAATAAATTTTGGCTAAGAGCCCCTTGTTGTGATGGCCATAAATCAAAAACTGGATTATCGTTATTAGTACTTGTAAGATGCTCGATATATTCATCTACTTTTTCAGAAAGCCCATATGTATTTGTCCATAATGAACTTTTGACCATTTTTATTAATCCTATTTCAAACAGTTTTACTGTTATTTTTTCAGAGGGTCTATGTGAGTTCTCGATTAATTCTATTGCATCACTACATAGCCTTATAATGACTTTTTCTATATTATCTGGCTTACCAGTTAGTATGTATTTTGAGTATTCTTCTATTGCTTCTAATATATTTAGTTGAGTGGCTAACCAACTTAATACAGGAAATGGATTTTCATAATCTGTTAGAGTATTTAAATATCTCTCTTCTTCACTATCTCGTTTTACACTAATATTTTCCATAATATGTTTTGTGAATTTAATATCTTCCCAGCCGTTTAGTTTTCTAAGTAAAATGAGAAATAATAATTTATTAGTACTCTCTAAATATATGCCCCAATTTTTAACTTTTATTTTATTATATAGTCTACTAAAGTCCTCATCTTTTAATATCATTCTGACTTCAGCAGTAGATTCACTAAGTATTCCAGATACACCTAAGTTAAAAAGTTGGTTGATATAATCTACAGGATTACTCGGTTTATTTTCAAACCAGATTGTTTTACTAATATCATAGCCTTTTTTGATTAGAGAGAGAGAATCCTCTTTTGATAAACGATCTAGTTTGGAGCCAGTACTTTGATACAGAAATGCCAAAAACTCTGATTCAGAATGTTCTTTTGGCCTAGTATTATCATAAATACTAAGCCGTGAAGAAAGGTCATATTCTGTCCAATCTGTTAATATTTCTTTTGTCTTTCTACTACCCCGTATTTTATTTATCTGATTTTCCCAAACTGACTTTGTCATCTCTACCATTCCTTAGTATCTCGTATATTTCGTCGGAAAAGTCACCTAAATCATAATCTAAAGCCACAATATAATACTTTATTGCAGCACAATCTAATTCATGACTATTTGTTTTAAATTTTCCATAATCATCTTCTGACCAAAATTCTCTTTTTCTTAATAGAAATGGAACTACCACAATTTGTTTTTTTAACTCTTCCAATTTATTGTAGTCATTTTCCTCTATTATTGATATTATATTTGCTACAACTGCAACAAATTCCTTTTCATCCAAGATATCAAATGCACTGGCTAATGATTTTCTTAACCTTGTATCAATATTAACTATACTTTTTAATGCAGAGAACATACTGTCCTTTGCTTGATGAACTGTTGCAGGGGGACTATTTTTGTCTTCTGAAGCCTTGACCTCTGCGGCTACAATATAATCTAAACTTACACCCCCATTATCTTCCTTAAAGATAAAACCAAAACCATCAATACCTCTTTTCGGCATATCCGGATCTTCCTCATTAATACTGTATCTATATGGAAATTTTACATTTTCTTTTTTAGATAAGATATCTCGTGCGATAATTTCCGGCAACTTACTTCTAGTATTTTTTAACCAAGGCCTTTTGGGAGAAATACTTTTATCTGGATTAGGTGTGTTATGTTTTTTCATGAAATTGATAATTGCTTCTCTCTTATCGCTAGAGACGTTTTTCAGTTTCTCCTCTATTAAACTACTATCTAATCCGTACTCTTTTTCTAAAACCGGAATTATATAATCTAGGAACTTTTCTTTATCCTTCGGGTATTCGAATTCAAAAGTTGAATATAAATGCGGGTTATCTTCATATAACGAAATTACATTTGTATAAGGATAAGACACAACTACCACCTACACTTTTTCTCAAATAATAGTAATTTAAGTAAAATATATAATGTAAATAGATTTATAGCATTACTTTATATTAAGGTTATAGATAATTTTGGTAATTGTAAACACTTTCCTAGTGAATTATACAATTCATAATAAGTTATTATAGTTTTCGGCTTATTAATCATCGTCTACATAGGAGATTTTAATAAGCCAACTTGCATTCATATAACTGTGTCATCCTTCTATTGTATCTAGCCACTCCTTCTCAATAACTACTTCGACCCTTTGTTTTACCACTATTTGTGATACGGTTCACCGTATCAATTTAAAGGTAACGGAAACAAATGTAAGGATGGAGAATTGTTTTTCTCCATCCTTTTTATCTTTTATAACTTTTGTTAGATCAATTCAATCCACACTCATTGTTGCCAATTTTAACTGGTATAATCTCTTGCTGAAAACATAACGACTGTGAGAAAGTAGTAAACAACTTTTTAATAGCCTTTAAGAATCTTACTAATTAAGATCCGCTTAATGTCACGAATATTACCGACATCTCGAACGTTTGTATTTTTAACTCGTTCAATTAATTGAGGGGATAGATCAAATTCTAAAGTTTCCTCAGCCTTTTCAACTCTTTCTATAAAGTTGTCTACAAAATAATTCACAAACTCTTTCTTTTCACTATCTGATAGGGGGCAAAATTCAAACACTAAATCTAAACGAGATTGGAATTCAGCTGGGATACCTTTATAAAATTGGTTCTTGTCTAAATTTGATGTAAATATAATAATATAACCATCAAGGTTATGTTCTCTTGATAACGAATCCGTAAATACACCATCTTCAAGTAATTCGAGGAAAAAGTTAAATATTTGCTTATTTGCTTTTTCAAATTCATCGCATAATATTACTCCAGCCTTACTTTTTAATACTTTACTACTTAGTTCTCCCTCTTCTGATCCTATATAACCCCTAGGACTACCTATAAGGCTATTTAATGCATCTTGACTACTATAATTGCCAAAATTAATTTTAATTAATGGTGTATCAGGATTAAGTTGATTTTTTAATAGAGAAGCGAATTCTGTTTTTCCTAGTCCTGTATCTCCTAAAAGAAAAATGGAGAAGATTTTCTTTTCCTCAATACGGTTTAATAAAATAAAGTTATTGATAGCATTTGGTAATTGATCTTTAAACTTTTTATGTCCAAAGAGATTATTTGAAATTTCCTCCACTGCTCTTTTAACTTCATCTTTAGTTAAATCAACAATTTTTACCGTTTTATCTTCCAAGACTTCTACTTCTTCTTCTCTCTCAATCGGAATTAATTTGTAAATAGGCTGAACTTCATCAAATACTAATCTAAAAACTTCTAAAGCCTCTTTAACTTGATCAGTATGAATAATAATCTTGAAGTTAGAGTTTTCAATCATTACTTTTTCTGCATAATAATTAAGGCTTGAATTGTCCTTTATTGCGAGAACCAAAGATGTTATATCAACAAAAATCTCTTTTTGTTCTTTAATACTTCGCTTAAAATCATTTATAAAGGCATCATTAATTTGACTAAAACTAACCAGAGGTGTGTCCTCATCATTTAAATACTTAATAATCCTGTCTAATTCATTAGAGTTTCTATATGAGTACAAATGAACTCTTTTAAACGGTACAGTCTTAACTGGTAATTGATTAAATTCCTGTTCTTGGACACTTTTAATAGAATATAAAGGAACTTTATCTTTAAAAAATAAACGGAACATTTCTAATGCTTGTTCAGATAAAGATTGTATGATTATAAACTGTGTATCTTCATTTGCAGGTCTAAAATTATTCATAGCAGGGACTATATCTGCAGTATTTACCAATAGATATTCTACTAAATTTGAAATATCTATAATCGATTCTGGATTTTCTTCAAGTAACTCCATTGTTTCTTGAAACATAAAGGGGGTTATAATATATCCATCATCTTCTTTTTGTTTATAAAACTTTTCAAATTCATCTCTATTTTGGTAAGTATATAAAGTAAATCTCTCCATGTATTAATTACCCCATTTTTTAAACCAACTAAATATTTTTTTATACCAAGGTGTTTTTGGTAGCTGTTGATCTACCTCTTCATTAAAATTAACATTCTGTATAATAGCAATAACATCAATAAAAACAAATTCTCCATTATTACTTCGCTTAAATGGAATAGGTTTATCTTCCTCATGGTATGCACTTGAAATTACTTTTTCTCTTTGTACATCACCTTTCTGCGACTGTTGTTTAAGTCCTATTTCATATAAATAATTAAATGTATTTGTATTAATCTTTTCTTCTTTAACAATTCCTTTATAAACTCCAATTATAGAGACTCTTCCAATAGTGATATCATCAACATTATAATTACTTTCAAATTCATTTTCTAATTCCATCGGTATTTTAATTACAACCTTTTCTGATGAATTTGGCATTTTCCCATATAGTAAGTATGAATAGTCTTTTAACATTGAAGTTATTAAATTATTTACATCTACACCTTCTACTCGAAAATCTTTAAGTGCATTGCTCCTGAATATTTTTAGTTCTCTTAAATTTTCCTCGTTTAGTATTTGTAAATTAACATTATCAACCTTTATTAAGTCTCCCTCAGAACACATAGTAAAATCATTTATTACCTTGCTTCTTTTATCAATCTGTTTTAATAAAATTGACTTTGTTGTTTTAACATCGAGAGATTCTACCATTTTTGATGAGCTTGTTTTTTTTTCAGTTAACTGTCCACCCATATAACTTTTAATTGTAGCTAGATTATTTAATGCGGTTGAAATTGAAGTATTTGCTGAGACTGAACTCGAATTCTCAGAAGAAGAGCTGTTTTCCCTTTGAATAGATGATAGGATGACATTATTTAACATCATAGAGATCTCGTAAACCTTCGAAAAATTTATATAATAAATATTAAAAACCTTCTTGATTTCCGATGACATTCGCCCAACCTCCTTTGTTATTAAAGTTGTAATAGTAACTAGATTTATATATTAAAATTAAACACTAGTAAACCAATTATACCAATAATTGTAACCGTCAAGTAAAAAGATACAGTTTTCGATAATTAATTTGAAGCAGTTTTTGCTCCAAAGATAGAAGTTCTATGTTTCATGCGATAACTGTCTCCATTTAAATGGATAATTTCCGCTCTGTGCATAATCCTATCTAATATAGCGGTAGTAATTGCTGGATCGCCTAATAACTCACCCCATTCTTTAGGAGCCTTGTTAGAAGTAAGTATAATACTTGAAGTGTTGTATAAATCGTTTATTAGATGAAAGAATAGGTTTGCTTCATCTTGATTTATAGCCATGAACATTAGATCATCGATGACTACTAAATCGGCTTTGCGAATTCTTTTCATCCTTGTTTGTGACTTACGTGTAATTCCCTCTGTTTTTAATGTATGAATTAATTCTCCCATGGAAGTAAAAATCACCTTATAGCCTTGATGAATTGCTTGTATTCCTAGGCCGACCGCCAGATGTGTTTTACCAACACCTGGAGGTCCTAACAGGATAATGTTGTAAAGTTGCTCTATCCACAGTAACTCTTTTAATTTATTAAACTCTTTCTTACTCATAGATTGTTGTTCATTCAAATCAAATTGCTCTAGGGTTTTATAATAAGGGAATGTAGCCCATTTAAGACGTTTTTCGATTTGTTTTTCTTCACGCTTTTTTTGCTCATAGCTCAAGATATCCATTAAAAAGGCTGCGTAAGTCACATTATCTTTTTCTGCCTTTTCTAACAATGCTGGTAGATTATTAGCTGTTTCTCCGAAACGAAGTGACTTTAATGTGTCTTGTAATGTTGATAATTGACTCATTGAATTTCACCTTCCAATACAGAAACATATTCCTGAATATCTCTAGTTTGAGCTTTTGTCTGAGAAACAGACTCACTTAAATAATTAAATTGTTTAAGATCATCTATTTGTCGTTTTTCATTATTGACACTTGATACATTTTGTCGGTTCAGGTATTGAACCATATCGATAAAATCCGTTGCACAAAAAAGTTGCCATTTCATACATTCTTCTAATGCTTTATCAAGTAATTCTTGATTGTGTTTTTTAATTTCTTTAGAAATCATTTGTAATTGATCTCGAATGTAACGCTGTCGTACCTTACGTATTTCTTGTAAAAATTGTTTTGCTTTATTTGAATTGCTAAAGTACGAGGCAACTGTCTCAATATAGGTATCAATTCCCTTTGTCCGATCACGTATATGACTTGTATCTTGAATCAACTTTCCTTTGCCAGAAGTGATTCGATGTTTGGCAAGAATGGGACCAGATTTGCTTTCTCGAATAATTAAATATTTATCATCCTTCGTTTCGATATAGACTTGTTTTGTCTTTTGAAAAGTTCCTAAAGGAACTGTGTAACGATTCGATTTATACCAAATTATATTGTCCTTCCGAACAGTTCTTGTTATACTTGTATTAAAGGTTTTAGTGATATATGTATTATCACTAATTGGGGAGACTGGACGTAAGTGTTGCTTTTCGAGGGCAAACACTTCAACTGGTCTCTTTTTTGTTGTATTGTGGACTTTATAGTTTGCAGTGCGTTCAAGCCATTTCCAACCAGCTTCATTCCATGCATCTAACCCATAGTACAAACGATGCTTGGCAAAATTTTGTTTTACATATTTAACTACGTTTTCTACCTTTCCTTTACTTTCTGGGTCAGCTTTTCTACACATCCAGACTTTTAAGTTTCGTTCTTCTTTATAAGATTGAAATTCTTTAGTTAATATAAGATCTCCGCCATTTTCACTAACGAGAATTAATGCATCCTGATCATAGACGAATTCATCTGTGATTCCTCCAAAATATCGAAATGCATTTTCATGGGCCTGAATGACATCTCTTGTAGTAAATGGCCTGTCCAACCATTCTTTATATTTATAGCGAGAATGAGCTAATACAAATGCTATAAAACGTAGTTTTACTTTTCTTCCATCTGGTGTGAATTGTTCTGTTTGTCCAAAATCAACTTGAATTTGTGAACCCATTGGCTTCTCTGGAACCGACTCATAAATTCTTGGTGAACTTTCCTTTGGAATATTATATTCCTTTCTAAGATTCCTTACATATAGCCGTACAGTACTTTCTGAAACTACTAAATCACTATATTTTTCTAATAGCCAATCTAATACTTGTGCAGCTGACATATCTGGATGTTCTCTTAACCATGATAAAATCAAATTTTTATATGGATCCAATATTTTTCTTCTAGTTTTCGTGCTTCGTATCCAATCAGCCATGCTTTCTGGATTATGCTTTAAATAACGGTAAACTGTCGACCTTGAGATGCCTAGTTTTTCAGCAACTTTGGTTTTACTAAAACCTTGTTTTAATAATTGATGAATTTCCATATACATTTCCCATTTATCCACCTTTTTACCCTCCATCACTGAGAAATTAAGCTATCAATATAATACCAGTGATAGAGTGATTTTTATATTGGTTTCAAGTTGCGAGAGTAGTTTTTATGAAACTGCCCTCGGGCAGTTTCATAAAAACTACTAACTTCGGCAACTGACTAAAAGTGTATAATCTTATTTATCGGAAACTGTATAATTTAGTTTATCAGTCACA
>JBPYCQ010000024.1:0-23070 GCA_051846895.1 Bacillaceae bacterium W0354 | reverse complement strand
GCTGGATTGTATAATCAAGTTAGCCACTAGCTAACTCTTTTACAAAAAAGTAAAAAGGTCATGTGAATTCTGCTATATTGAAAGTACCACCAATCGATATAGGAGTGAATTCACATGACCCAAGTAAAAGATAACATAAACTCACGTAAAGGAAAACACTTAACCTACGAAGAACGTGTAAAGATTGAAGGTTATAAAGAACTAGGATACTCAAATCGTAAGATTGCACTCATATTAGGTCGAGCAGCACAAACGATTAATAATGCGGTTAACCGTGGAACAGTGCGTACGATTAAGCAACGACAAGTTCATAACGACAAAGTATATGAATACGATCAATATAGCTATTCCGCTGATTCTGATTATCAAATTTATCTTCGGAACCGACAACACTGTGGACGAAGTCCAAAATGGTTACTGGATGATTCATTTACAAGCTGGGCAGACGAGAAGATGTTACATGAGGGTTGGTCACCAGATATGGTTGTGGGACGAGCGGTGAAAGAAAAACTCTTCCCGTCTGATCTTATCCCTTGTACATCAACGCTTTATCATTGGATTGATCGCGGTATCATGAAAACAAAAAACATTGATTTGCTTGAAAAGGTTTCTCGTAAACCAAGAAATGATTCCCCAACTTATCGAGAAAATCGCCGAGTACTCGGCCCGTCGATTAAAGACCGTCCAGAGAAAGTAGATACAAGAGAACAGTTTGGACATTGGGAAATCGACACATTAATTGGTACAAAAACAAAAGATGACCCTGTATTATTAACGCTCGTAGAGCGAAAGACACGCTTCGAAATCATATTCAAGATTGATCAGAAGTCTCAAGATTATGTTGATCAAGCCATGAAGCAGCTTTGTGAAAGAATAGGTAATCAAGCGAGCAGCTTGTTCAAATCAATCACGTCAGACAATGGTTCTGAATTCGCCGGCATTTATGAAGCACTTACAGATATAACAGATGTTTACTTTGCTCGTCCCTATGCATCATATGAGCGTGGAACGAAAGAAAACCAACACAAGTTAATCCGTAGATTCATTCCCAAAGGGAAACGCCTAGCTGATATATCAGCTAACACAATCAACCGAATCCAGCAATGGATTAATAACATACCACGTAAAATATTAAGTTATCGTACAGCAAAGGAAGCCTTTTTGAAAGACCTACAATTACTGGCAGGCTGAATCCGCGCCATGAAATGTTTATTAGTAGGAGGGGCTAGCCCCTCCTACTAATAAACATTAACAAATACAACACCAAGGAGATAGGGCTATTAAAAGACCAAAAGTTTTGAGTGTAAATATAGCAAAATCACAAAAACCTAAGTGGCTAACTTAAACTTGAAATTCAGAAAGTTAAAACAATCTAATAAAAAACTTATCAAATATGATAACGATTGTTAAAAATCATTAAACGACTGATAAAGAAATAAAATAGGTTTAGAGGATTATATTGTTTTTGCTCTTTAGTAGTAATGTAAGAAGGAGATTAACAATGTTTAAAAGAAGCTAAGTATGTATATGTTTAAAATATAAGCAATCTTGTTGACCGAATGACACTGTGTCACATAAAATAAAGATGACAACATGTCAGTCAATTTTTATTTTTAAAAGGAGGAACTTATGGTTAACTCTATGCCAAACATACCTAATTTCGTGAAACGAGAAATAGATAAATTAGAAAAGCTTACTAAACCTGTAACTAAAAAAGCTTACAAATATATATTTTGGTCCTATCCACTCATTTTTATTTCCGTCATCAATCTAATTGTCATATTATTTTTCACCCCAGGCCGAGAATTGTTTAATGGTAGTATTATATTTTTTGCGGTGTTAGGAGCTTTAGGATTTGCGTTATCAAAAGAAGCGAAGCACCAAAGAAAAGAAATTTTGAAATTATCTTCAGACTATATGGTTAGTAGAATTAAGAATAGTGAAGTTGTCTCCGAACATTTAAAAAATCAATATGTAAGTTTAGTCAAACAGCAGCCTAGCCGATCTTTACAGCATTTTATAGAGTTTTTAAAGAAAGAAAACAAAATATCATATTATAGCTAAGGTAACTGCTGAGGGAGAGACTCATGCCTAAAATCACATTTCACAATTTAACAGAAGAAAAGAAACAAATCTTAATGAATGCTATTAAATCAGAATTTTCTAGAGTGCCCCTTAATGAAGCGTTAATTTCAAATATTATTAAATCAGCACGAATCGCAAGAGGTAGTTTTTATCAATATTTTGAAGATAAAGAAGATGCCTTTTACTACTTGTTGGAAGAGTACGCTAAAGAAAGAAAAAAGAATTTCGTAGACCTATTAATTAATGAACGAGGTAATCTTTTTAAAGCAGTTATTCAGTTTTATCATCATTTCATTCAACAAGAAAAAGATTACTATTTTCTTAAAAATATATTTACACATATGAATTACAAAGTAGAAAGTCATATAGCTACTATTTTTAGTGCGAATGACATCAACGGTAGTTTTAAAGAAATAAACGCGTTAATTGATCGTTCTATATTAAATGTCACGTGTGAAAAAGAACTATTTCACGCGTTACAGGTAATCTCTGCGATAACGTCTAGGAATATTGTATTGAAATATGCGGTAGGACTATCAAATGAAGAAGCTTTAGAAAACTTTAAGTCGGAAATGCAATTACTGCAAAATGGGATAGGAAAAAATTAATAAGACATTTGAAGCGGGTGATCTGATGAGGAAAGCTCGCTTTTTAAACTTTACTTGTTAAAACTATTAATATTGTATATCGTGAAGTTAACAAGACAATAGGGGGAATTAAGATGGGTACATATATCATTGATGGTGCAAGAACAGCATTCGCAGAGTTTGGTGGGTCATTTGCTAATACAACCGCTGATGAATTAGGAGCTGTGACAGCAAAAGAAGCAATGAAACGTTCGAACATTTTCCCGGAAATGATTGATCAAGTCATTTACGGGAATGTCATACACTCTCATACTAATGCGGCATATTTAGCGAGACATATTGGACTAAAAGCTGGGGTTCCTCAAGAAGTGCCGGCTCTGACATTGAATCGACTATGCGGCTCAGGGGCTCAATCCGTTGTTTCCGCTGCTCAAAGTATTTTACTTAATGAAGCCGATGTCATTCTAGCAGGTGGAGCTGAGAATATGTCGATGTCGCCTTTTTCAAATTTCAATCAACGGTTTGGCGGAAATAAGTATGGAGCGTTAAAGTTTGAAGATATGCTTTTAAGCACACTGACAGACGAATATGTCGGGAGTGGAATGGGAATGACATCTGAGAAGTTAGCGGAGCAGTACAACATTTCTCGTGAAGAACAGGATGAGTTTTCATTATTAAGTCAGACCCGTGCGGATGAAGCGAAGCAATCCGGTCGTTTTAATAAAGAAATAGTACCGGTAGAAATAAAGACGAAAAAAGGTACCATTGAAATAAAAGAAGATGAACATATTAGGGATGGTTTAACATCTGATCAATTAGCTAAGCTAAGACCGTCCTTCAAAAAAGATGGAACTGTCACTCCTGGTAACTCAAGTGGAATCAATGATGGAGCAGCATCAGTTATTGTCGCAAGTGAACAAGCTGTTAAAACCCACAACCTTAAACCATTAGTCGAAATTGTATCTTGGGGAGTGTGTGGTGTTGACCCAACGATTATGGGTATTGGACCTGTTCCTGCAATCAAACAAGCATTAACTCGTGCGAATTTAACTATTAGTGATATAGATTTATTTGAAGTGAATGAAGCGTTCGCAGCACAATATTTAGCTGTAGAAAAAGAGCTTGGACTTGATCGTGATAAGACGAACGTTCATGGCGGTGCGATTGCTCTAGGTCACCCAGTTGGAGTCAGTGGCACAAGACTACTATTAACCTTAGGGTATGAATTAAGAGAACGAGGATTAACATACGGAGTTGCCAGTCTTTGTATAGGTGGCGGGCAAGGAATTGCCGTTGTTATAAAATCTGTATAGATAATAAAACTTTCGTGTCACTTGGCACGAAAGTTTTATTAAATTTATATTTTGTGTGGACAATAGGATAAAGAAAATATAAATAATAGTTAACCTACATTGAAATTACTTTAGCCTACATTTATCATAATTAATAATGGATATAGGCTAAGTTTTTTATTATTAAGATTGGATATTAAGGAGAATACATTGATGAAAAAACTACATTTATTTTTATTAACACTAATCATGTCAATCACGCTAGTTGCTTGCCAATCTAATGATGGTGTTAGTTTTTCAGATGAAAAATTAGAAGATAGCATTCGAACAGAATTAAGTATTGACGAAGAAAACATCCAAAAGTCTGATTTGGAAAAGGTAAAAAAACTTGAGTTATCAAATCAAGGAATTAAATCTTTAGAAGGAATTGAAAAATTAGCAGCACTAGAAAATTTATCACTCGAAAATAATGAGATAACTGATTTAACGCCAGTATTAGATTTAGAAAATCTTAAAAAACTAAACGTTATTGGTAACCCTTTAACTGAAGATGAAGAGCAAATGAGCTTAGTTAATCAGCTAATCGATCAAGGGGTAACCGTTAAGTATGAAGAAGTCATTGGTCGAGCTGATGGACCAGGTGGCTACTTATGGAAAGTGGAGAATGGTAATACGACGGTTTATTTACAAGGAACGATTCATGTCGGTACAAAAGATTTTTATCCGCTACATGAAAGTATAGAAAAGGCCTATCATGAAGCAGATGTTGTTGTTCCGGAAATTGATTTAAATGAAATTGACATGTTTGAAATTCAGTCGATTTATAGTGAACTAGGTGAATACAATGACGGAACAACAATTCGAGATCACTTATCTGATGAAACTTATGATGAATTAAGTCGCGTATTAACGGATTTAGGATTACCAATTCAAGCAGTCGAACATTATAAACCATGGATGTTAACAAGTCTTATTCAGTCATTAATGGCTGAACAACTCGGATATTTGTATGGCGTAGATGAATACTTTTTAAATAAAGCAAAATTGGATGGGAAAGAAGTCATTCCATTAGAGACAGCTGAACTGCAATTTAATGTTTTATCTGGTGTATCTCATGATTACCAAATCGAAATGTTAAAAGAGTCACTCGTTGATATTGAGGAATATGACCAACAATTACAAGAGATGTTTGCCTTATATAAAGCAGGAAATGAAGATGAGCTATTAGAGTATTTAATGGTCGATGCTGAAGAAGATGAAAATGCCGAATTTGCCGATGAGGCACAAGCTTATTTAGAAGCATTAAACGATGAGCGAAACTATGGTATGGCTGACAAGATTCAAGGATTTTTAGAGGAAGATGATGGACGTACTTACTTTGTCATTGTCGGTACGTTACATTTAATCTTAGAACCACATGTAGGTTCAATTTTAGAGGAAAGAGGATTTGAAGTAGAAAAAGTCCATTAAGTCTTTTCATGTTATATAAAGTGGTTATTCTATTTGGATAACCGCTTTAATTTTTTCTTAATTATTTTGGGTAAAAAATAAATTGATTTTACGCTATAATAAGGGAAGGTTTAACTGTAATATAAAAAAATAAAGAGGACGTATGTTATGTCAGAAGGAAATGTAACAAGATTATATTTAAATGGAAAAGAAATAATTTTAGTTGGTACAGCTCACGTCTCAAAGCAAAGTGCTGAAGAGGTAAAAGAAGTTATAGAGCAAGAACAACCTGATTCAGTTTGTGTTGAGCTTGACGAAGGGCGGTACCATTCTTTAAAAGAGAATAACAAATGGCAAAGTATGGATATATTTCAAGTCATTAAAGAGAAAAAGGCAACTTTACTATTAGTAAATATGATGGTTTCCTCGTTCCAGCGCCGTATCGCCAAACAATTTGGCATTAAGCCAGGTCAAGAAATGATTCAAGGGATTGAATCTGCTGAAGAAGTTGGTGCTGAGTTAGTTTTAGCTGACCGTGATATACAAGTGACATTTAAACGAATTTGGAGAAATCTCAAATTTACAGGTAAGGCCAAATTAATGCTCGCTATCTTTTATAGCATCTTTGACACTGAAGAGATCTCAGAAGAACAATTAGAAGAATTGAAAAATAAAGATATGCTTGACTCTGCACTTCTAGAGTTTACGAAAGCATTCCCAAGACTTAAGAAACCGCTAATCGATGAACGTGATCAATATTTAGCACAAAAAATTAAAGAAGCTCCAGGAGATAAAGTAGTTGCTGTATTAGGTGCGGCACACGTCCCTGGGATTACGAAGCAAATTGAAAAAGACCATGATATTAAAAAGCTTGCCCAAGTGCCACCAAAGTCTAAAAAGCCGAAAATTATCGCATGGTCAATTCCCGTTATTGTTATGGCAGCGATTATTTACACATTTATAAATAATCCTTCTGCAGGAATGTATCAGGCGATTAGTTGGATTTTGTGGAATGGTTCCTTATCGGCGATTGGCGCAGCGATTGCCTTCGCACATCCGTTAGCTATTATTACCGCTTTTCTAATAGCACCAATCAGTTCACTCAACCCTTTACTAGCAGCTGGCTGGTTTGCGGGTGCCGTTCAAGCATATATGCGGAAACCAAACGTAAAAGATTTTGAATCCTTATCAGACGATGTTCATTCGTTAAAAGGGTTTTGGAATAACAGGGTGACACGAGTACTACTCGTCGTGGTCATGGCTAACATCGGAAGCTCAATCGGAACATTTGTCGGTGGAGCAGATGTTATTCGAGTGTTTATAGAGAATTTATAAGTTAATTTTACTCCCTCTTTTTAAAAAAGGGGGTATTTTTTTTTTAAACGGATATCGTTTCAGTTTTACTTTTTAACAAACAATCCTATATGTGCATAGGTATATATAATATTTGAAAAAGGAGGAACAATCATGCCGAGGAAATTAGCGTTAGCTGCAACTGGAAAAGATGAAGGCGCGTTTAAAGCGTGGGGTGAGCGGGCTGTTGGAGCGGAAAATACAAAGCAGTGGGGCTCTGGAAAAGAACTGCTTAATCATTTAGCACAAGCGTCCCAAAATGACTGTCTGAATAAAGTCTTCATCTTTTCACATGCGTGGCCATATAGTGATACAGGTAATCGCGGCGGTGTAAAATTAGGGGGACCCGATATAGCAGGATTTTATTTATCACCGCAAATTTACGATTCCCCCGATGCGCGTTATTTAAGAGATTTAGCACAAATGATTTCTCAAGATCGTATTAATTTTTGTAAATCATGTGAAATCATTTTAACAGGCTGTCGTGTATCCGCGAGCCCTTTTCCTAAAGAACTAGCTAGAATAACAGGCTGTATCGTTATTGCTGCTAAAGGATCTAGTTATCCGAAACCAGGTAATCCACCAGGTGATGCGACAGGCGAATGGATTAGCGGTGTCGGAGGTTGGGCTGAACAACAAGCAGCTAAAAATGGTTATTACGTAGGTTGGATCAAGTATCAATTTGATGAATATACGAACGAAGTCGTTGAACAACAAATTGGTAAAAAGATAGATAACGGCTATTTAATCGACCTGTGGTAATTATCTTCTTGACCAACGTCCGCCATATTGACTATACAGAATTAATAGCATAACTAACATGACGAGATCTAAACGTGCCTCAAACAAAGCTCGAATAAATCCGTTGTGTAGAACTGGAACCTTTGTCATTAGAATAGCAACAATAATTACACCAAGTAATGGAATGACAGCCTGCCCAACATATTTGTTGAATACAATTAGTAATCCACAAACTACTTCAATAATAGCTACCACATACATGATCGTCATAGGTGATGGTAAACTGAGTGTCATAAAATAAGCAGCTAAACCATCTCCAACTAACTTCATTAATCCAGAGACAATAAAAACAAAACCAACTAAGTATCTAATTATCGATAATGTTGACAAATTACCCATTCAAATCCCTCCTTCTATTGTTTTGAACCAAGCCAAAAGATGAGATCTAATGACAGAGTTCTTCTAATAAAATCGTATGAATATCTTGTACATGCTTATGACAAGCTTTAAGAAATTTCTAAATTATTTACAGTGTCCCATTAGTTACTTAGGCAGCATAAACTATTACAGCAATACAAAAAAAGGATGTGGCTAGAATGGGGTTATACATTAATAACAATAATAATCAACGGCTTTATAAAACAGATAAAAAAGTTATTGAACCGAATCAAGAGATGATAAAGGTTGATCAATTTTCTGAATGGCTCAAAGAACAGAAAAGAATTAATCGCTCCTTGTTTAGATCGTATAACTTTTTAAATCAACAAAATGAAAGACAAGAGCACACACAGAAACATATTTTGAATACATTAAATGAATATGAACACTTTCAATCTCAGCAAAAGGATATTCAAAACAAATTGTTGGAGAGGGTAAAAGTGTTGAATTCCAATCAAAATCAGTTAGAAGAAAAACTGAAAGATGGTGAGGTGACTAAAGAAGAAATTATTAACCAGTTAATGCAAATATACGAATCAAATCAATTAATGATGGATGAAATTAAGAAGCAAAAAGAGGCGAGTGGCAAGCTAACAGATCAAATGGATGATTTAGTTATGATGCAGCACGAGATAAAGGGCATTGTTGATGATCATGAAAAGCAGCAAAAACATATGGTTGAAAAAATTGAAAACCAAGAAGCTTTAATTGAAAAAATCGCAAGACAATTAGGTCATTTGCGCTCTGTTGTATATGAAAGAAGTCACCATATTGCTGAAAAGATTGAGGATCAATATGAATTAACATCAACTTATGTGCATCACTTAATGACAGGAACAAATGAGCCATTAACGTTATTAATGAACAGACATAAAAATGAAAAGTAGTAAATGCCGTCGCTTTTTATTAGCGACGGCAATTTAGTCTGAAGTGTTACATTTTTTCTCTTAAGTCAGATAATTGTACTTCAATCTCGTTTTGCGGGTCGTCTAAATAGTAAATACGTGCTGTGTCGCTATCTTCGCTAATTCTTTGGATATACACTTTTTTACCTTTATATTGAACATTTTTAAAATCAGGTGATTCAGCGATTTCCTGCGCGCGCAAACGGTCCATGTTCATCCCTCCGTATGTTATTAATGTACAGGGTTATCCTCATATAAGCCTTCTAAATCAACTTCCTGGACGTGCTCCATATCATCAAGTGGAAACACAATAGCAGTCTCTTCTTCTTCGTTAATTTCTTGTATATAAACAGGGATTCCATGATACTTTACTTGAATCATAAATGGTGTATCAATAATTTGTTTTGCCTGTTCTATATCCATGTTGACCTCCCCCTATTAAGGATTTAATCTTATTTTTTTCTTGTTAAAAATATTTATACGAAGATAAAAATGGTGTTTTTAAATTAAAAAACCGAGCATTACACTCGGTTAAATCTTACCATCCCCCTGATACGTTAAGTGTTTCACCAGTAATCGCACTTGCTTGCTCGGATGCTAAATAAATAGCGGCATTTGCGATTTCTTCAGGTTCTAACAAACGTTTCATCGGTTGTTTGTTGAGTAAGTTTTTATTTAAAGCTTCTTCTTCAGAAATGCCATCTTGTTTTGCTAGGCTAGCCAATTGATTTTCAATTAGCTTTGTCCTCACAGCACCAGGCATTATAGCATTGACAGTGATTCCGTCATTGGCTGTTTCGATTGCAACAGTGCGTGTAAGACCTACAACACCATGCTTAGCAGAAATGTAAGCAGATTTGTAAGGTGAGGCAGTTCGTCCATGAACTGAAGAGATATTAATAATTCTTCCGTATTGTTTCTTTTTCATGTAAGGAATGGAGTGTTTGATAAATAAAAAAGGACCCGTCAACATGACATCAAGAAGTAGACGCCATTTATCAGTTGGAAAATCCTCTACTTTGTCAATGTGTTGTAACCCTGCATTATTTACAACAACTTCAATTGACCCTTTTTCTTCAATAACTTCATTAATAAAAGCTTTCACTTCATCTTCTTTCGTTACATCTACTTTATAACCCTTTGCGTTTCCTAATGTATTAGCAGCTGTTGCTACTGCTTCTTCATTTATGTCACATATATAGACAAAATCCCCTTGTTGGACAAAGGCTTTGGCAATTGCGAATCCAATCCCTTGTGCACCACCTGTAACAATAACTGTTCTTTTGATCATCGAGCGTCCTCCTTTTTAATTTATATTAAAAAAAGGCGGTAACATTGGAGTTACACACTGTTACTTTATCGCGGTAAAACATAAGCAAATCGAGAGAATGTGTTAAAAATGTGAAGGATATTAAAAAAAATTAAAGAATTAAGCACTTTAGCTTGAAATTATCATATAATTTGATAGTATATAGTTGAAAATGATTATAAATCATTAATTTCTTTGAAAGGGGATGATTATTTTGTTAACATCTCTAATAATCATTACGCTAACTGTTTTTTTAACATTTTTAGTGCTTTATGCAGCGGAAAAAATCATATCAATCTTTAGAAGCAAAAACTCAACACTTAAATTAGATCAAGTAACGAAAGGAATGGATTTAGAACTTGGACACCGATAATTTTAATTAGCGGCTGACGTTTAGGAAATAAAAACCTAAGACGTCAGCCTTTTTATTTTGGATTGAATATCATGTTTTTTGACGGCACGCGTTTATGATTGGCATTCAGTAAATTGGCTGGCAAATCGGAAATTGGCTGGCAAATAAACGAAGGATTTCTTTCCTTTATAAATCAATTTTAAATTCAAACTGTGGATGTTTATAGATGAGTTTAAAACGATCGTCTTGTTCTAATGTTGTTGCAAGATCTTCTGGAGTAAATAAAAAGTAGTCATTTTCAAACTTAATATTTGCCCCAAAATAATAACATAGCCACACGAGTTTAGAGCAATAAATTCCGTCCCAAGCATTGTCCAAGGCTATGAATGGTGAAAACGTAAATGGTGGGACACCTTTATCTTGATTAAGACTGTCGTTATATATTTTTAAATAACCTAAAGCATATTTTGTTGCTTGCTTAGCAGCCTTTTCATCTTTACATCTAAAATGAACATGGTTTGGGTGGAAAGTTAAAAATTCCTCGATAGGTGACTTCCTTACTTGAGGTTTAGAAGTTACTGCCTCAATTATATGTTCTTCATCAATGACCATTGCCGAATGCCCCATATATCCAGGCGGTAAGTCACCAACGTTATCACAAGCTACAAGTATATCCCCTGCTTCGAATTGACGCTTTTGTTCATTTATAGAAGAGACTGGAATATCAGCTTCAATGCGTATCCCATTAGTAAGAACAGCCATAACAGTTATAGGAGCCCTCTCATCATTTTTTATATGAAAGTCTGAATTAGGTTGGTAAGTTCCAATTAAATGATGACCTTTATAAATTTGTATATAACGAATTGATTCTCGAAGTAGATTTATATGCACGGTCGTATGATCATCGGAATGAATACCATGTGCAAACGGTTGTTCCATAGACAAACACCTCATCTTAATGGTTATATTACAAGATATAACTGTTTCTCTTGGAACGTGACAATTAGTCGTCATGTCAATTGCCTAATTATAATTTGAGGTTGAAAATTTCGACCGTCGTGGGAGAACTTCGACCGTCGCGAGAGAAACTCCGACCGTCGCGGGAGAACTCCGACCGTCGCGGGAGAACTCCGACCGTCGCGGGAGAACTCCGACCGTCGCGGGAGAACTCCGACCGTCGCGAGAGAAACTTCGACCGTCGCGAGGGAAACTCCGACCGTCGCGAGGAGAACTTCGACCGTCGCGAGAGAAACTCCGACCGTCGCGAGAGAAACTCCGACCGTCGCGGGGAGAACTCCGACCGTCACGGGAAAACCTTCGACCATCACAAGCAAACTCCAGGATTCCTGAATCTTGAACACAAAAAAACAGCTGCTATCTCTGAATAGCAACTGCTTTTTAAAAAACGAATTTATTTAGTTTACGCTCTTAACCATTTCCAAATTTCTTTTGGTGTAGCGTTTTTACCGTAAATGAGTATACCAACTTTGAATATTTTTCCTGCCAATTTTGCAAAAATCCAAATGCTTACGATTAATATGGCAAGTGCAATAATAATCTCAACCCATGGCCATTGATCTAGTACAGATAGACGCATTATTAGCACGGCCGGTGAAGTAAATGGTACATACGTTGCAATCGTGGCTACCATGCCATTCGGGTCACTAAACACAGGGCTTAATAGGATAAAAGGAATAAATGGAATCATTAGAACGAAACCTTGGAAGTTTCCACTTGATGATGCATCCTCTAACGTTGCCCCTAAACCAACAAAAATTGTTGCAAATAATAAATAACCTAATATAGAAATAAGTAGTAACAGTAACAACTGTGGAACTAACAAGTATTCAAGGATTGGTACATCATTGAAGCGCCAAATCGCAAATGGTATTGCGAACCCTAACCAAACGCCGACTTGAACAATACCTAATACGAAATATCCGATTATTTTACCTTGCATTAGTTCATCAGTAGTGACGGAAGATAAGATGATCTCCGCAACTTTATCTTTTTTCTCTTGTGATGCACTTTGGAAAATCATCATTCCGGAAATAACGATTGAAAATAAGACTAAGCCTGCAAAAATTCCTGGTATAGCCTTTTCAAAAACATCTGTCATAGCTTCTCCGGCATCTTCCTCTGTTGCACCACCATCAGCTGGACTTTCCTCAACATCAACTGTTTCAAAAACGATTGGGCTGTTTACTAACTGTATGTCTTCTTCTGAAAAACCAGCAGATAATAATTGGACTTGTCGTAACGGCTGTTCTAAGACATGAGCTTCGTTAATAATTCTTTCGCTAGTGTCTTCACCTAACAAAATTGAGATTGTACCTTGTTCAACACTTTCTTGATCAAGTGAAATATAAGCTGTGTTTTCTTCTTTTAATATTTGCGGTTTAATTGATTCCAAATCTTGAGTCGTTACTTCGGCATCCCAATTCAAGTAACCTTCATTATTCACAAAAGGCTCAAGCTGTTCCCAAATGCCTACTTCATCATAAATATATACTTTTGTAGGATCAGCGTCGTCACCCGAGCTTTCAAATAACATTGGAACGGTAGCGAAAAGGATAAAAATTACGGGCGTTAAAAATAGAGAAATTAAAAAGGATTTACTTTTCATGTTGCGTCTAATTTCCCACTTAGCTATTTTCCAACTGTTACGCATTTGGACCACCTACTTCCTGAACGAGATCTTTATCTGTTGCAATATGGATGAATATTTCATGTAAAGAAATCCGGTCAACTTTTAACTCTTGTACATCTAATGTATCTGGTAATTGCTTTAACCAATGAGACACATTCACTTCTTTTGGTAAATACAAAATAGAAGCTTGGTCATTTTGTTCTACATTTGTCACGCCAGGAATTCGTTCTAATTCAGAACGGTCATTTTTTCCTATAATCGTACATTTGAAGTTCGCATATTGTTCCTTCACTTCATCCATAGAGCCATAAATTATCTTCTGTCCACGATGAATCATAAACAGTCTGTCACACATTTCTTCAACTAAATTCATTTGATGGGCACTTAAAAGAATAGCTGTCCCATTTTTAGCTAAATTGTGAATCTCCTGTTTAAATACCTCTTGGCTAACTGGGTCTAACCCTGAAAATGGCTCATCTAAAATAAGAAGCTCCGGTTCATGAATAATTGAGCCGATGAACTGCACTTTCTGCCCCATCCCTTTAGACAGTTCATCTACGGTCGCATTTTCTTTACCTTCTAATCCAAATTTTTTCAAGTAATCTAATGCTCGCTCTTTTGCCTTCTTGAGTGGGTAATCTTTAAGTTCAGCAAAATATAAAAGAATATCCATGACTTTTACCCCTTTATAAAGACCACGTTCTTCAGGTAAATAGCCTATTCTATTTCTAGGTATTCCTTTGCCATTATAATTACTAAAATTAACGGTACCTTCATCAGGATATAAAATACCCATAATACTGCGAATCGTCGTTGACTTCCCGGCGCCATTAGGACCGAGAATTGCCATAATCTCGCCTTTATGTACGTCAAAAGAAATATCTTTAACTACTCGTGTATTTTTAAAAGATTTTCCTAACCCTTCGACACTTAATACTTTCTGCATCATACTCTCTCCCTCCTATGAACGTCTCTACACATTATACCTTATCATGTATATCATGTAATGTTATATTTACGTTTTTTTTATTATAAAGGTTTCAAGAATGAGCGTATTAATTGATTTATGTTTTTCAATCATAAATAATTTGAATATGTTAAAAAAGTTGGGGGTCTTTATTTATGAAGGTAGAAATTTGGTCGGATATTATATGTCCTTTTTGTTATATTGGAAAAAGAAACTTCGAAAAAGGGTTAGAGCAATTTAACCAAAAAAACGATGTTGAGAAAATATATAGAAGCTATCAATTAGATCCAACCGCGGGAAAAGAACCAACTGCTGATATTCACACACTTTTAGCAAAAAAGTATAATATGTCCTACGAAGAAGCAAAAGCAATGAATAATAGAGTGACTGAACAAGCGCGTGAAGTTGGCCTTGAATACAACTTAGATCAAGCGGTTCATACAAACACGTTTGATGCACACCGATTAAGTCATTTAGCAAAACAGCAAGGCAAGTCGGTTGAACTAATGGAACAGTTAATGAAAGCTTATTTTACAGACGGTTTAAATGTAAGTGATCATGAAGTCCTCGCTAATCTTGCAGAGGAAGCCGGTCTTTCACGAGAAAAAGCACTTCAAGTGTTAGAAGGGGAAGATTATTCAGACGCTGTTAATGAGGATATTAGTTTATCTTCTCAAATTGGTGTTCAAGGTGTTCCGTTTTTTGTCTTTAATCGTAAATATGCAGTTTCAGGAGCACAACCACCAGAAGTGTTTTTAGAAGTTCTAGAAAAAGTCTTTGAAGAAGAACAGCAGGAACCTAAGCTTAAAGTTATTAATGAAAAAGAGAATAAAGCCGAATATTGTGATGACGATTCATGCGGCATATAAAACAAAATCCACAGCTAGACTTTTCTGGCTGTGGATTTGCTATTTAAAAGGTTTAAATCCTACTTTAGCAGCTTGCTCGGCGATGACTTGATAACCGTGTCGATTTGGATGAATACCGCGTGAAGTTAATAATTGCTGTCCGCCGTATATAAAAGGTCTGTAAAGGTCTACATATTTAACCGTTTCCGAATCGAACGATTGTAGAATTTGATTGAACCGTATAATCCAGAAATCGCTATACGGTAAATAAGGTAAAGGATTATAGAGTCCGATTAATCTTACCATGTATGGAGAAGGGAAATATTTTTTTACAAAATGAATTTCTGCTAAAATATTTGCGATATTCTGTCGGAACTCCATAGCAGTTACATCAAAGATCGCTGGGTCCATCGTTTCATTGAAAACTCGATTCGCCTGGAGTAGGTCATTCCCACCTATCGTTATAGTATAAATATTTCCGTACATGAGTCGTGATTGAACACCTTCCTCCTGAAGTCGGTATAGCAAATCACTACTCGTTAATCTGTTTTTTGCGATTGTTTCCGTTCTAATAGGAATACCTAATTCATTTACAGCAAACCGTGCATACTTACTAACAAATCCTTTTGAAAAAATGGCACCTACACCCGTCGTTATTGAATCACCTAAAGCCTTATAGTAAAGCTCTTCCATAATTAAAACCTCCAAAAAAAATGCCTCATAACATTAAATGTTAGAGGCATTAATAAAGATTGGGTAGTTGCCAGAAAAATTAGAAAAAGAATGGAAACATTAAACCTGATAGAACGGAAAACGGAAATCGGTTTCTTCTAAATCTTCTAAATCGTCTTGGATATCCACCGTAGCCGTAACCGTAGCCAGGTCCATAACCTCCGTAACCATAACCTGGGCCAAAGCCGCCGTAGCCAGGCCCGAAAGCTCCATATTCATAACCTGCTCCAAATGGTCGTTCTTCACGATCATCTTCACCGCGTGCCATATCGCCACACGGAGTAAGTAATGTTACACCTTCTTCATCAACTTCATCAATAATACCTTCAATTAGTTTACCGTCGTTAGTATGCATGTGAACAAAATGTAAGTGATGCTTATGACACATATCGTACATATCTTTTTTACTTAATTGTGGTTTTACTGAATCCATATTCCCATAGTAAGATGGATTTTGCATTGGCATATGACCATATTGAGGCATATTCCAACAAGGTGAATGTTGGTTATACATTGGTTTGCCGTATGGTGTCATATGTTCATTATTCATCATGTTGCCATACGGCCCGTCAACGTTCATCATGTTTCCGTAAGGTTTCGTCATTTTTGGATATTCATTTTTATGACTCATTGTATTCCCTCCTATTGTTATTCACCACTAGCATATTCATTTCATAGGCAAACGTTCGTTTTGACAAGCTCAACTAACGCCCATTTTTACCCAAAAATAATACCGCTAGATTTCTATTACGAAATCTAGCGGCTATATAAAGATTAGGGATTAGCTTATTGCTTTTTCTTCTTCAATTTTTTGTAACTGTTTTAACTCAGCTTTTTTTGATGTGAATAAACGATAAACAGCTGGAATTAACAGTAACGTAATCAATGTTGCAAATAATAAACCCGAAATGATTACGATTGCAAGTGGCGCTTGATAATTCCCTGATGATCCTGACGCAATCGCAAGTGGTAACATACCAAAAGCTGTCGTTAAAGTGGTCATAAAGATTGGTCGGATTCTATTTTTGCCAGCTTCAACTAACGCTTCTGATACTGTAAAGCCTTGTAAACGTAGTTGTTTAGTTCGGTCTAATAGTAAAATGGCGTTGTTTAATACAATTCCAATCAGCATAATGATTCCCATGCCTGAGAAAGCACTTAATTCGCTTTGTGTGACAAAGAGTCCGATTAGAACGCCGACGATGGTCATCGGTATGACTGACATAACAATAATCGGGTGGAATAAGTGATTAAACTGGACGGCCATCACTAAGTAAACTAAGAAAATGGATATACCTAAGATCATTAACATCTCTGTCATTAACTCTTGCTGTGCCTCTAAGTCACCAGCCAGTTCCACTTGATAACCATTCGGTGTTTCGAAGTCTTTAATTAATCTTTGGACTTCACGGTTTATAGCACCGAGGTCTGTGCCTTCGTATTCGGCAGTAACTGTTACGAATCTTTCACCATTTGAGCGATTAATTTCATTTGGAACTTCTTTTTGTTCGAATGAAATAAAGTTTGATAACGGTTCTTCACCTTGTATAGCTGGAACTTTTAAGTCAAGTAAAGCATTTTGAGTAGAAATATTTTCGCTCCACTTAACTTTTATCGGAACATTGACGTCATCCACTTTCATCATGCCGATATCTAGTTGTAGAAATGCTTGCTCAATGAATTGTTTAATTTGTCCTTCAGTTAATCCGGCGCTTTCAATTTTCTCTCGATTCAATTGAATGACTTCTTCAATAGACGTTCGGTCAACAGTCGTTTTTGCTTCAAGAATCCCATCAACCTTTTCTAACTCTTGCATAAATTCATTTGAGATTTTTGTTAGCTGATCTAGTTCTTCGCCTTTAATAGTTACTTGTACAGGTAATCCAGCCGAAACATTAACTGAACTCATAAAGCTTCCGATTGGATAATCATCCTGTAATTCCTGCAAAGATTTGAAAATATCGTCATTGACTTCACTTTGTTCGCGAGTAATATCATCGCCTTTTGTCATATTGATTAGAGCGAAGAAGTATAGGCCATTGTCTATCACGAAACTCGTCTCAACATCTTGAACATCTTGTAGCTTATCGCTAATTGCAACGGCAATTTCTGATTTTTCATCGATGGTAACACCAGGCTCGAGTTCAATCATAATTTCATTGTATCGATTCATCACATCTGGCATAATATTCGATGGGATTTTAGTAATTAAGAACAGGGACGCGACAAACATGACGATAAATATTCCGATAACTGCAAGACTGTTTCGTCTTTTTTTCGTCACCCATTCTACGATTTCGCCATACTTTTTCTTAATCAAACCTTCTTGAGTATGCTTTTTCTTTTCTTTAATTTTTAAAAAGTTCTCCGATAATGTCGGGATTAGTGTAAATGCAACAATAACTGAACTAATTAATGTAATCGCAACGACAAGAGATAATACAATCATAAACTGACCGACTTCTCCACCTAATAGGCCGATTGGTAGAAAAACAACAATGGTCGTTAACATTGAAGCAATCACAGCTGTTGCAACTTCTTTAGTTCCTTCAATGACTGCTTCTAACTTTCCAAACCCTTGTTCACGCTTACTATAAATCGACTCGAGTATAACGATAGAAGAATCAACTAACATTCCTATACCTAACCCTAAACCAATTAAAGCTAGCATGTTAATGCTGTAATCTAACAGCCACATCGTTGTAAATGTAAGTAAAATCGATGTCGGAATCGAAAGACCAATGATGAAAGTGGCTCTAAAGTTTCTTAAGAATAAAAATAAGACAACTAATGCTAAGACCCCACCTATAATAATATTGCTAGTAATTCCATCAATGGCATCCTCTACATATTCAGCTTGAGAGACGATATAGTTTAATTCAAAGTTATTAATAAATCCTTCTTCTCGAATGTTTGCTACTTCTTTATTTACAGCGTCAGCCATCTCAATTTGAGTTGTATTAGATGTACGTCCAATTTGAACGAGAATAAAATCCTTTGATCCGTTTTTCCAAACCATAGCTGCTTTTTCGCTAGGTGCGACTTCTACAGTGGCTAAGTCTTCTAAAGATAATAAACCATTCGCCCCAGAAACCTTAATATTTTTTAAATCATCAACTTGTTCAATTGTAGAGCTCCAGCGTAGAGTTGGCGAATCTTCTTCGTCTACAAAAGCACCGAGTTGTTGATTCGTGTTTGCCTCTTGAATAGCACCAATGGCAAGTTGCAGATCTACACCATGTTCTTGCAATTTGTCTCGGTCAAAACTTATAACCACTTCTTGCTCATATAAACCTTCAAAAGCTACATCGCGAACTTCTGGAAGACTTTCTAAACGTGGCTCTAACACATATTTAGCAAAGTCTGTTAGTTCTTCTATATCGTCACCACTTATATCCATATAAAACTCATATGGTTGACTTGTGCTGATTTCACCAACAATCACATCTTGGATGAAACGATTGTTCACAGCCTCAGAGTTTATAATAGACTCGATATCGGGGTAAATGTCATCAATTTTACCTTCTTCTGTCATAATCGCAATAGAGCTTCTACCTTCAAGTGATGTTGATTGTACATCCTTGACTCCATCAATAGACAGAAGCTGTTGTTCAAGCGGAATTGATATGGACTTCTCAACTTCATTTGCAGGTAAGTCTCCAGCAATAATTTCTGCAAAGGCCCCTCCGAAGTTGATATCCGGGAATAGTTCTTTGTCTAATTTAAAGATTGAGTAACTTCCAATCATTAAAATAAAAGTGACTAATAATCCTACTAAAATCTTTCTTTTCATTAAAAAACGTAACCAATTCATCATTTGTCCTCCTAAGTTTTATCTACTGTTTTAAATGTTACCTAATTATGGTTCTGATTCCATTTACCCTAAGGAGTAAATTTGTCTAAGACCTAAGGCTGATTTGTTGCTGAAGAAAGGTACGTTGTGACGCGGCAACTTAAGATGTGGATAGAAGTGACAAATAAAAAGAAGCTCCGTGATCTGCACGAAACTCCAAAATTATCAATCTTCTATTTTCGATAATGTGTAAGTGTTAGCTTGGATGGTTCCTGTAAAGCCAATGTTTTTATAAAGCTTACGGGCGATAACGTTGTCATGATCAACGGCCAGATAGATTGTAGAAACATTAGATTGGGCAGCTTGGTTAATGACGAAGTGAATGAGATCTCGTCCTATGCCTTTCCCTCTAATATGTTGATGGACGGCAATATCTTCTAATCGGTAAAAATGGGTTCCGTCCATATGATGCCACAACACTGAACCGAGTAACGTTCCATCTTCTTCAATGAACGCTGCTTCCATACCAAAGTTTTCTAAATAATGCCTTAATGTATGTTCAGCGTTTTCCCATCTAAACTCTTTCGCAAACAAATCTGCTGCTTGTTTTACCATTTCTTCATTAGATACGTCCAACATTGAAATTTGTTGACTTGTATTAATGTTCACTTGACCTACTATGTCGTATTTCATTTCAGTTTGCTCATAAGTTAATTTCCAATCTAACTCCTTCAAAGATTCGTTTGTAATAATATTTTTTGAAGACGTAGAGAGAAGCAGCTTGTCAAATAAGCCGTTACTTTTATCTTGCATCACTTGTATGACGGATTCCATCATGCATTTAGAATGTTTTTCTTTTTTCAATACGGGTCCGATAATAAAAGCCTCCTCATCCCCTTGTTCAAATAAAAAGCCGGTAAACCCAATGTGTTCATCATTGTGATAAATGATTAAGACACTATTTTCTAACGTGTTACGATATTCTTCAATCTCGGTAATTAACTCTTGATAACAACTCACGCGAGGGTAAGCGAGCCATTGATTTGAGTTATTCCAACTAAGTTCACAAAGTTCATTAATAAAAGGTATATCATCTACTGTTGCGTTTTGATAATGTAATTCCATGTTATGCTCTCCTTTAGTATGCATCGATTAATTTTTCAGCGTCTATATCGAATAGTTCAAGGTAGTTGGTGATTCGGTGTTGTTGGACATAATTTGTTACACAGTTGTATGCAAAAGAATACCCCGCAAAAACAGGGATGTCTTGCGATGGATCTCCAAAACAAAGTTTAGATTTGATAGAGTCATCAGTCGTTAATAAATGCTGTTTTGCAAGTTCTTTATAGTGATCCACAACATCTTTAGTAAAAGTATCCTTCCACCAACGTAAATCATCAAAGAATGATAGACTAAAATACTCGGCTGTCCCTTCCATCTTATACCACTCAGCTAACGAAAAATGATCTAACGTCAGCTTGTAAATAGGGTTAAGAGGACAAGCGTGATGAGCTTCGTGTGCGACCATATATTTTAAGAATTGCTCGTTCGGACTAGGCGGAACCGCGATAATAATATTGTTCGGCCCAAGCGTAAACCCATTTGTCCAAATAGAAGAATCATACTTCTCAAACCATTTAAAAGGTAGAGCGGGAACAACTGTGACGGTTGTATTTTCTAAAGGTATGTACTTATTAGCTAATGTCAGAGTATCTTCAACAATCGAATGCACAGATGTTTGATCCCATGAAAGATTAATCAAGTTAAACCTTTCAAGCTGTTTAAATTTCAACAACTGAAAACGACCAGCAATTTGTTCCCAACTCGTCATCCAAGTTTGATCATTAATTAAAGGGTTAAGTTTAGTTTCAAGAAATTGTTCTAAACGATCCTGATGTCGATAAAGCTCTTCTGGAGTTATTTGATTGATAGTGAACATAGAAAATCAGCTCCGTGATAATAAATATATTAAGTTTAACTGTTCTATGGATAAAAGACAATGTCGAAATTGAGGGGGAGTGAAATTTACTAAATCCTCCATTTAAAATTAAATAAAAATAATAGATAGGATAGGAGTTAACCACTATTTGAAGTAATTAAATTTCTCTTATAAATGTTATTTATTATGTGATAACATATAGGTAATAAATAACAAAAAAAGAGAGGGTGTATTTGATATGTTAACCATAGGATTGATGATCATAGGAATGATAGTAGGTGTACTATTAACAATTATAGATTATGAACTTACCAATAATTTATTACTTGGAGGTATCTTGCTAGTATTAATCAGGATGTCTTTCCGAATCGAAGGGAAAAAGTAGTGCGTAGACATTAGGTAATAAATAACGAATAATATTCGTACTTTTAAACCTCGGTGTCACATATTATTCAAATAGTTTCTCAGATTTAAGTTAAACACCGGGTAATGTAAAAAGTTCTATGAAAACTAAATAAAAAATAAACTGATGGCATTTTGGGTTGATTAAATCCGCCGCCATCGCTCTTGACAAACACGACAATGGTTTATTTAAAGGCTATCAAGGGCGAAGGGAACAAAAGCAGGCATGCCAAATAAACCCTTGATTTGAATCATTTTAAACCATTGTCAAGTTCGGTTTGTCAAGAGTTCGCTACGCGGATGGCTGATTAAGGGCTCAGCTAAACAAAAAGCTAGGCTGATTGCTGCTCAACCAAGAAATCCTCAGCCATTGTTATGAGTTTTGTCCATCTTGCTGGCATGTTAGGTATTTTTTCAAGCTCTGGAATGGTTACAGGGACTTTGTTTTCAAGTGATGCGTGCGGTCGTAAAAAATTAAAATACGCCACAAACAGAGTAACAAATGAGACAGATCCCTCCTGGGATCCAAAGCCAGTTGTTGCCCTGTAATTACCTTTAAATGTTCGGTTTAACCGCTCAATGATTTGTTTCAAAGGTCTATGCTCTTTGGAAACGGGATCTTCATTCGTTAAACCGATAACTTTATGAATGTCAAAATGTATACCATGTTGTGTGAAGTAATGCTGAGCTAGGATATAGATGGGATTCCCATCCACGACAAACGTTAAGTTTCCAGGTATTGTTTTGAACTTTTGTAAGACTTGATCTAGTGCTTTAATTGCTGATGGCGTATCACGATTAGGTGAAACAGGGTAGGACAAAATAATCTTCTTAACCGCGTCAAAGAAAAAGAACAGGTAATGCCAGCGTCCTTTTACTCGAATGTATGTCTCATCACCGCAGAAGCTGTCCGACAGCTCGTACGGGTAATGGTCCACAAACGGCTTGGTAACTAAAGCAACACTATTCATGTAATTTAAAATCGTTTGATGAGAGATCTTAATCCCATGGATATCATACATTAGTGCAGCCGTTTTACGAGCTGAAAGGCCATAGTTCACATGATAAGTCAAAATAAGTCCTAACGTATGAGGTGACACATAAATTCGAGATAAGTCAACTTTCGGATGCACGGGTGATTCCTTGGATAAGGGCTTAAAATCAAAATTAAATTCACGAAAAATGTAACGAACTTTAAATACCTGAGGATCCTCTTTAAATCGCTGTT
>JBPYCQ010000023.1:0-26265 GCA_051846895.1 Bacillaceae bacterium W0354 | reverse complement strand
TGTATATGTTAACTTAAAAATGAACCACAATCGCAATTGAAAAGTGAACCACTCTGATGGAAAATTACCTTAATATCAAATTGATATTAAGGGGGAAACCAGGAGTGATTTCATTGAATAGAAAACAAAAAATAATTCAACGGTTTTTAAAGGGAGAAAGCCAACGAAGTATAGCAAAAATAACAAACACATCAAGAAATACAGTCAGAAAATATATTCAAGAATTTGAGAATAGTAAGCAAAAAGATGTTAGACATCTGCCTATTACCGAAAATATTGTGAGTGTCCCGACATATAAACCAAGAGTTAGTCCCAAAAGGGTTTTAACGGAAGAGATTCAGCAACAATTACAACAATATATTGCGGAAAATAGATGGAAACAAGAACACTACATGGCTAAACAACAAATGAAAATAGTTGATATGTATGAAGCCCTACTTGATCAGGGATACAACATTAGTTATACAACTGTAAGAAATTATGTCAATCAAGAAACAGCAAAAAAGAAAGAAGTTTACATTCGCAAATATTGTGAACCAGGTGCAGAAGTTGAATTTGATTGGGGGGAAGTAAAGTTAGAGATTGATGGTAAGATACGAAGTTATTCATTGGCCGTCTTTACATTGCCTTATAGTAATTACCGGTTCGCAAGATTATATGAGTCCGAAACACAAATATGTGTTATAGATGTACATACAAAATTGATTGAACATTTAGGTTTTATACCAGAGGTATTTACCTATGACAACATGAGAACTGTCGTGAAGTCCTTTATAGGCAATGAAAAAACGATAACCGAGCCTATGGTACAATTGTCGGACTATTATCAATTTCGTATTCGCTTATGTGAGGTAAGAAAGGGAAATGAGAAAGGACATGTTGAAAGAAGTGTTGAATTCGTCCGACGAAAAGCCTTTTCATCAATATATACATTTGATAGTGTAGCAGAAGCGAATGAATACTTAATAGAGGTTATAAAAAAGCTAAATCAACGATTACACCATGAGCATAAGGAAAAACATAAAAACTTAATGGATCATGAAAAAGCCGCGATTGGTATGACGATGATTCAACCGTTTGATGCAGCAGAACTAGTAGAATGTCGAGTTGACAAATATAGTACTGTAGTCATTAAACAAAATCATTATTCTGTCCCTGAGGGACATGTAGGGAAATATATTCGAGCAAAAGTAGGGGCTGAAGAAATACGGTTGTTTATTGATGGAGAGTATGTAACGACTCATTCTCGAAACTGGGGCGTTCATCAGTGGGAAATGGATATCTATCATTATTTGAAAACATTTGAAAAGAAAAAAGGTGCTTTGATTCAAAGCCAATGTTTGAAACAAGCACCAACACACATAAAAAATATCTATTATCATTATTATATCGGAAAAGAAAAAGAATTCATAGCATTACTCCAATATATAAAAGAGAATGATAATCTTCAGGAGGTATTAAAGGCTATCGCGCATTTAAAGCAGATTCGTTCAAACTATATTTCAACCGAGAGCATTCAATTTATATGTGACCAATCGAAAGAGCCACAAACGTTTAAAGATTACGATGATATCGCTAAGCAAGCTGAATCTAATTTACAAGCTTATCAAAGATTATTTTATACCACTGAAAAAGGAGTAATGTGATATGGATCGACAAAAACAACTCATAGAACTATGCAAAGAATTACGACTACCAAGTATTCGAAAAATGGTACAAGAATCTAGTAACTTTAAACAACCTGAACAAGCCTATAAAGTTCTATTACAAGTTTTGACGCAAGAGAAAGCCGATCGCGTTGTTCGAGCCAAACAAAATCGAATTAGAGCGGCTAATTTCCCACAGAAAAAGTTATTAGAAGAGTTAATAGTAGAAGCATTACCAGACCAAGCAAAACAAAAACTCCCTCAATTAAAAACGTTATCCTTTATCGAGAAGGGCCAAAATGTAATATTACAAGGCCCTCCCGGGACTGGGAAATCGCACATTGCCATTGGACTAGGTATGGAAGCGTGTTTAGCAGGTTACCGTGTATTTTTTGCGTCTGTTCCATCTTTTATTAACCAATTAAAAGAACATCGTTCTGAGAGAACTCTACGGTCATTTGAATTGAAGTTTGAAAAGTATGATCTCGTTATTTTAGATGAATTAGGGTATATATCATTCGATAAAGAAGGAGCTGAATTACTATTTTCTCATCTTTCTTTAAGAGCTGATAGAAAATCTACTATTATAACTAGTAACCTATCATTTTTAAAATGGCAAAATATATTCCATGACCCAGTACTAACAGCAGCGTTAACAGATCGATTAACACATAAATCACATGTGTTAAACATGAATGGTGCTTCTTATCGAATGAGGGAAACAGAAGAATGGATTAAAAATAACGAAAATCAGGTGGCTCAAAATTAAATTGCGAAGTGGTTCAATTTTAACTTGCGAAATACAGTATGCTTTTGATAGATAGAGAACAACATTCCTCTTTCAATCAAAGAATTAACTGTTCAATGCAACAAATTGGATATATATTGCTAGATATATGACAAACTTTTTAATTGGTAGATAGAGTAACCCACATATTTCTTAGAATTCCTTCTATTGTATTACGCTGTTTTGTCAAGCTACGCACTCCTTGCCCTGTGTATCTTGTATCTTGCAATAAATAAAACATCTTTCTTCATCTAACTGAGTAATAGATAAGATTACACATTATTAAAAAGTATAATTGGCTAGGTCGGTTACTAATGGAAAAGTAACAACATTTAGAAGATGACCTTCTGTATTTTACAGGAGTCATCTTCTTTAAATTCCATTGAGATCTGTATGGACTAAGTATGGAGAGAACGTTATTTTGTTCTTAGGTTAGTTGGATAACTCTTTCTCAAAAAATGATGCAACATCGTCTGGAACCTCAATAACATCGTGAATATAATAATCATCTGAATCTTTATCGTGTCTTAAATGAACCAACAATGACTTGTTATTCTCATATCTAATTAAACTAAATGTATAAATAATACTTCTATTAGCCCTAGTTTGTCTAACTAATTCGTATTTTTTTTTGATATATTCATTCTCTTTTCCATCTTCAAATAATTTTTTAAAGTCTTCATATAATAAATCTCCGGATAAAAAGTCCATCTTAGAAATTGTCATAGCTGGGCTAGAAGTATCAGATAATTCATCACTCTTACATCCAGTTAAGAGAATTAGTAAAAGAAACAAAGACATAAGTAATTTTTTCACTATTTTACTCTCCTCTTTTAGGTGATAAAACTATAATATAATTTTAACATCTTTTTATAGGTTGTTTCTAGGGATCTAAGTAGCTGTTGAGCCGGAGCACATTAATGTATTATTTGATGAACTAATTAATAAGGAAAATCCATTATAAAAGAGATGGTATTCATTAATATTTATTTTGAATACCTTCTCTTTTTAATGATTTAAAAGTATTAAATTAATAGATATGAGCTGGGAATACTGGATCAATAAGATAAATATATGTTACATTACTTCCTTCGATTCCACCAATATCATATCGAGTTACGGTAGCTCTTGATTTAGCGTATGGAGAATTGTATGCAGCAACAGCATTGAATCCACTATCATACCCTGAAGGTATTACTGTCACATCTCTACCGTCACGGTTTGTACCGAGATCCAAAGTTCCGTCGTCAGTGTTCTCAAAAGTATGGACTGTATATCCATTAATTCCATCTAGTCTGGTAGAAATATATGATAAATTTTGATAAGAGTCAGATTGATGAGTTAATTTAACGTAACTAAATACAGCTGTCGTTTGTAAATTCCAATCGTACATTATATCTGCATCCGTAATCGTTGTGTATCTGCTGATCCCTGTAGTGAAACCTTTAACTGCATCATATGCAGTAATAGCATATCCTACACCTGGCATTTTCCCTGCAGCAGTCTTAGCACCTGTTGCTAGTAAGTTCATACTTCCAGCTTTCCAATTATACGTTGATCTAACAGATTTATATCCTGAATAATGAATGTTAGCACCTAGTATTTTTAGCTTGAGCAACTAGGCGCTGTACATCATAGGTTTTTCCATCTGAATATACAGTTGAACGATATGTTGACCATGTAATGTTTGGAGAACTAGGCACTGATACTTGCGGAGCAACTAAAGAAAGTTCACTTTCATCAAAGTTCTGTCTTATATACTTTTCATTTTTTTTATTTGGAAATTGCTTTTTAACCTCTTCTGTTGTTAAAAACTCAACTCCCAGTTTTTCTAATTCCTTTTCTACTTTCTTTAATTTCTTATTATCTACTTCTTCTTCGGCTAGAATTTTAGCCCTTTCACCATAAAGTTCTTGAATTTATTGTTCTTGGGAATTAGTATTCTCGTCTGCAGATACGCTTGCCGAACCAATGATGAAAAATATTCCCAATACAAGAACCATTGTTATGATCTTTTTCATCTTATCCTCTCCTAATAAAAAAAAATTAGATAATGTCTAGTTTGTAAATTCCATTATCTTGTATAAATTCTATCATATAACAGAGTTAGACGCAAATTCAAAATAGTAGTAGTTAAATAGATTGAAAGAATCTATATATTCGGCTTCCTAGCTATATTAGTGTTGGAAAAGCTATATTAGTGTTGGAAAAATAAATTAATAGAGTAAATGATAGTCTACCATATGCCTGCCAGAAAGGCTTTTGATTTACTAGAAAAGTTAAAACACAAAACCTGACAAGGGAATAGGTTCGGTTAATTCCTTCTAATAACCCGTTAGTCATCTTACTTTGGAACCATCTTAAAATACCGCAATATCCTTTGATATAACTTCATGAACTCCTTTATTCCAACTATTTAAAATCCCTTCTGAGGAGTGGAAATGGTCCACTTTTTGATATCCTGAAAATCTATTTTTTGCCATCTTTTGTTCTATTATTTTCAACTTTTTATCCCCCTTGGTTATCAACTTTTGATAACTCTAGTTTAATCAAAAAGATTATTTTGAAGAAATCTTTATGAAAAACTGCCTATCTTTAGACAAAATCGATTCGTTACAATAATTTGTTTAGCAACATTCTTGACCTATGTTTTATTCCTTTACGGCTATGTTTGCATTTAACAATTTTCACCCCTTTAGTTTCAATAGTTTTTAATGATTTGCTCGTCCATACTCCGCTAGTATTGATAAGGTTTATCAGTAAGTTACAATAAATTGTACTCCAATCCCGCTTCAAGGGTAAGGATAAAATAAGAGTGGATAAAGATCGGTTTTCGCGTTCTATCTCGATAATATTAAAGCGACCACCATGGATCATATATACCTCAGCAATCACATAACGTCTTTTAGTAATGCCGTCGCTAAGCTTCGTAAATTTCCGTTCTCCTAGCCCATCTGGTAACACATCTGTAAATGCCCGAATTGCTTTTACCTCTGAATATTGCTCCAATATTTTCAAGACATTGATAAAATCCTGCAGTTCCCCTTGAGCCTTAATTTCGTGCAGCATTTGATGTTCCAATCCCCTAGCCAGTTGCTGACCACCGCTATCTGCTGTAGAACGAATAGAATCATTGTCACCATAGTACCTCTTTGTATTTTCATCCTCTTCCAAACGTTGCTTGGCGGATCCACGTTTAATCCGTTTGACTCTAGGGACTGAGGTATATGTTCTTTTAGTAATTCATCCTTCATTTTGATTGTATGGGCTACTTCAAATATACCTTGTCCTTTATTAACTGTTAATAAAAAGTCCGTTGTCATTACAATAGGTTCCCCTGTTTTTGGATCAGATGGGTGTTTAATTCTAAGCTCTTCCACAATGACAATAGTCTCTTCTTGTGGTAATAAAGGAAATTGTTCTCGAATATCAAAGACGAAATCGGAAAATTCAGTCATATAGAAATAGTTTCTCTCCAAACCCGACAAAAATTCATGTTGTCTACCGGTTTTTATGCCTTTTAATCTCGTTGACCTACCTAATGGGGGCACGTCTTGAATTTTTAGCCACGGCTGATAATCTGCTCCATTGCCAGTTCCTCTACCCTCTTTAATCCACTATGCCTTTGAAACTAAGTTTTACAACGCCACCCCATCCCCCTCAATCCCCTCTCCCACTTGACCTCATACCCTTTTCCTCCCTTAAAATCTCCCCTTTCAATTTAACTAAGTTTTACAAAGAAAACCGCAATTTCTTACAGAAATCAGGCAAAAAAACCGCTTCAAGTTATCTGAAAATGGAACTAAGTTTTACAAAGTTGAGGTAAGGAATATGGATAAGGAAGAGGGGTTTTTCATATTTTTCCTCATGCATTCTCCACGTTTTTCAACTTCAAATAGTCTTGATACATTTCTTCTTCGAGCCTTTTCAGGCTATTCTTCCTGCTCATTCCCCCTTCTATTTATCCCATAAAAAAGAACCGAATGGCGTACCGATGGTACGCTACTCGATCCTTAGAACGGAATATCCTCACTTACTTTCATAAAGCCATCTATGATTGATTCCAAGTCACTGAACTTCTGTTTTTCTACTGCTTTGTAATTGATATTGAGATGAAGTAAAGATTGGTTAAGTTCCTGATATATCTCCATCAGTAACCGAACAATTCGCTTTACTTTTTCATCTACCTTGCCATTTATACCTATCATAATATCTAAAGTGACTTCCAATTCACCGACAAAACGTACAATGTTCAGATTCTTCTCTATCTCAACTTCTTCGTCATGACTCTCTATATAATTATTTAGGTATTCCCTGACAATCTTAATAAACAAAGAAGCATCTTTTCTATATCTTTCAATTGCTTCCTTTTCAAAGCCTGCTTGAAGCTCTCTTTCAAGTTTAGTGAGGTTTAATAACGTTCTTTTGAATTTCTTTTGGTTGGTTTTCTTTGTGGACATTTTTGTGGTCTCCTTTGGGGTTTAGTTTGTGGTAAGCGTCAGACGGGAGTGCTTGAAGAGGGGATAAGCACATCCTTTGAGGAAGGTCATCTATCGCTTGTGTAACAATAATACATCGGAACTAAGATCAGGGCAATGGTTTAGGTGTCGAACCCCTGCTTTACCCCTTCAAGCCTTGATACTACTGGAAAAGACCGAAGGTCTTTCAAGCATAAATTCGAAAAAGAACCAGAAATGACTGATTAAAGAATCGATAAGAATGCCAGAAAAAAAAGCCTGACAAAAAAAGATGGAAGAGTATGATAATACCTTTCGTAATTGAAAAAAGCAGGATGAAGCGGAAGAGTATATGAAAAAGAGTGGGAAAAGGCATGAGTATAAGAATTGAAAGGCTTGAATGAAAGTTTGGGGATAAGAAGCGGAACTGAGTAGAGGGAAGGATGAAGAAGTGGAGATAATAGCCAGAAGCGGGTTTAATTTGGGCAAAGAAAAAGAACCGAGAATGCGTACCAACGGTACGTTCCCGATTCTGATTCGGTAGAATAATTACATAAGAACCAAGTACATAAATGTCGTCTGCCTTATCCCCTTTTTGTAAAACTTACTTACATATTGTAAGACTTAGTTACAAATTGTAAGCGGGAGTTACAGATACACAAAAATATTTATCTTTAAACTCCTTACTACTCCACCGTCACCGACTTCGCCAAATTCCTCGGCTTATCAACGTCACAACCGCGGTGTAGTGCTGCGTAATAGGAAATGAGTTGTAAAGGTATAACAGAGACTAATGGTGTAAATAATGAGTAAACTACTGGAATTATGAATGAATCACCATCTCTATCTAGGCCCTCTAGACTAATCACACATGCATTTGCGCCTCGTGTGACAACTTCTTGTACATTGCTTCGTATGGAGCTGTTCACATGTTCTTGTGTTGCTAGTGAGATAACTGGTGTCCCGTCTTCAATTAAGGCAATGGTTCCGTGTTTGAGTTCTCCTCCAGCGAATCCTTCTGCTTGGATGTAAGAGATTTCTTTTAGCTTTAAGGCGCCTTCTAAACCGACAAAATAATCTAATCCACGGCCGATAAAGAAGCAATTGCGTGTAGTTGCTAAATAGTTTTTTGCAATGTGTTCAAATTGATCTTTTTGATCGCATAGTGTTTCCATTACACTTGAGATGATTCCGAGTTCTTTTAATGGATCAAATTCTAATTCAAAACCTTTTATATATGCTGTATCCACGGCAAGTAATGCGAGTACGGCTAATTGTGCTGTGTATGCTTTGGTTGAAGCTACGGCTATTTCTGGTCCTGCATGTAAAAGTAACGTATAGTCGGCTTCACGAGAAAGGGTTGACCCTGGTGCGTTCGTAATGGTTAGCGCGGGGTGACCGAGTCTATTCGTCTCAACTAGAACCGCACGTAAGTCTGCTGTTTCTCCACTTTGTGAGATATAAATAAATAGTGGGTTTTCAGATAATAAAGGGATATTATAAGAAAATTCACTTGCGATGTGCACTTCAGTCGGTATTTTTGCTAGCTTTTCTATAAATTCTTTTCCGATTAGGCCTGCGTGATAACTCGTTCCAGCTGCGATAATATAAATGCGATCACAGTTTTTCATTGCTTGACGGATGTCTTCATCTAAATTAATTTTGCCTTCTTCATTTTGATACGTTTGAATGATATGTCGGATGACAGCTGGTTGCTCGTCAATTTCTTTTAACATGAAATGTGGATATGTTCCTTTTTCAATATCACTCGCATCAATCTCAGCTTGAAATGGTGCGCGTTCTAAAGGAGTTCCGTCTAATTTCTCTACATGATTTTTTGTAACGATAACGATCTCTTCATCCATTAATTCGACGAACTGGTCAGTCACTTGTAGCATCGCCATTGCATCACTCGCAACAACGTTAAAGTCATCGCCCAAGCCAACAAGGAGAGGGCTTTTATTTTTGGCTACATAGATGACTTCTGGATTTTCCTTGTCTAGCATCGCTAAAGCATAAGAACCGTGCAAAACTGAAACGGTGTTACGGAAAGCTTCGAGAGTATCTTCAGTTCTATCAATAAAATAGTCCAGTAGTTGAACGATGACCTCAGTATCTGTTTCACTCGTAAAGTGAACATCTTCTAGATAAGTTGTTTTAAGTTCCTCGTAGTTTTCAATAACTCCATTATGAACTAAAGTAAATCTTTTTGATGAACTTTGATGTGGGTGAGCATTCGTTTCACTTGGCTCACCGTGTGTTGCCCAACGTGTATGGCCAATTCCAATCGATGCTTTCACATTTTCATTAACGGCTTCACGTAATGTTGCAATTCTTCCTTTTACTTTAAACAGATTAATGTCTTCATTTGAATGAACGGCAATTCCAGCTGAATCATAACCTCGGTATTCTAGTTTATCTAATCCGTTCAATAAAATCTCTTTTGCATCGTTTTTTCCAATATATCCTACAATTCCACACATAATCGGTTACCTCCTGTTTGAAAGAGGCAAACAAATCCTATAATGGGGCATTCGTTTGCCCCTTTCTCGTATTCTAATTTTGATCATCTTGTTCTAAGTGTTTGTGCATAAAGTCACCTTTATGTTTTTACTTAAAACGTTACAGTTGAGATGTGCAACCGGGAGGCATCCGCCGAAATACTCGATGAACCTCCACCTCGTCAACTATTCTTAAATTTTAAGAATAGTCCTGGCGCTTCATTAGTTTACCCTTCTACCCACCTTTCTATTTTTGAATAATTTATAAGGCGTAATTAATATTTTACTTTTGATTTTTTAGTAGGTCAATTTAAATTTTTATTACGGACTATTGGGTTTAGTACTATTTTAAAGACATTTGTAACCATGGGTTTGAACAATTTCCTGGCATCTTTGAACAAACGTCATGCTGCTTTGGACAATCATAAGGCTATTTTGAACAAATACTGTGTAAGTTTGAAAAATTACTCACCATGTTTGAACAAATATAGCTCATGTTTGAACAATCACAACTAAAGTTTGAACAAATGACGAAACAAGATCTCAAGCGGTTCACTTTTTCCCAAAAATAAAGCATAGGGCACGTCACCCTATGCTTCTAACACTATATCCTATTCATCCTTCATACCAAGTGTATCTTGTATCACTTGAACGACTTGATCAACGTATTTCTCACACTCTTCTTTAGTTGGTGCTTCAACCATCACACGTACTAACGGCTCTGTTCCTGATGGTCTGACGAGTACTCGACCTTTATCATCTAGTTCTTCTTCTACTTTATTAATCTCTTCTTGAATGATTCGATTCGTTTGAACTTCATTTTTGTTAATGACTCTTACATTTTTCAAGACTTGTGGAAACTTAGTCATTCCTTCTGCTAGCTGAGATAGTGATTGACCCGTCTCTTGCATCACGTTAACTAATTGTAAGGCTGAGAGCATTCCGTCGCCAGTCGTATTGTAATCAAGGAAAATAATATGACCGGACTGTTCTCCACCTAAGTTAAAATCGTTTTCGCGCATTTTCTCCATTACATATCTATCACCGACAGCCGTTTTTGCTGTTGAGATTCCCGCTTCATCAAACGCTCGATATAAACCGATATTACTCATGACCGTTGTGACGACGGTGTCTTGTTTCAGGCGTCCCTTTTCTTTTAAAAATTTACCGCATATATACATAATTTTATCGCCATCAACGATATTACCTTTTTCATCGACTGCAATTAATCGGTCTCCGTCTCCATCAAATGCTAAACCGATATCTGCACCTTGTTCAATGACGGTTTGACGGAGTTTCTCAGGATTTGTTGATCCATAGCCGTCATTAATGTTTAGTCCATCTGGTGAAGCACCGATGGCTAATATATCCGCTTCTAAATCGGCAAATAAGTGAGAAGCAAGTGGTGTCGTTGCTCCATGTGCACAGTCTAAAACAATTTTTAATCCTTCAAAATCTTGGTCGATCGTTTGTTTTAAGTGCTGTAAATACTTTTGACCACCTTCAAAATAGTCACTTATTTGTCCGACCTCTCCTCCTGTTGGTCGAGGGAGATCATCTACTTCTTGGTCTAATAGTTTTTCAATTGCCAATTCCTGCTCATCAGAAAGCTTAAATCCATCCGCACCGAAAAACTTAATACCGTTATCTTCAACCGGATTATGTGAGGCAGAAATCATGATACCAGCTTGTGCACCAGAAACTTTTGTTAAAAAGGCAACACCAGGTGTCGTAATAACTCCAAGTCGCATCACTTCAGCGCCGACAGACAATATTCCTGCGATGAGAGCGGATTCTAACATTTCACCGGATATTCGAGTGTCTTTTCCTACTAAAATTTTAGGATTTTCTGATGTATCTTTTGATAGAACATAGGCACCAAAGCGACCTAGTTTAAAAGCAAGTTCTGGTGTTAATTCTGTGTTAGCTATTCCACGGACACCATCAGTTCCGAAATATTTACCCATTAATTTTCGCTCCTTTTTCCTTCATACTATCTTTAAACAATCATTCTTTTCGTACGTGAACTCTCTCTGCTTTCGCACGTAAACGAATATTTTCTGGGCCGTCTATTTTAACTTCTACAAAAAATTCTCCTTCAACATAATCCTTCACATCAATCCAAGCACGGATATCATCGGAACTAATCTTTTCAATTTCTTCACTAGCTCCTGTGGCAATAACATCAATATACGGCTCGTCAGGATTTACAAATATTATATCCTCTTCTTCTCCTAAGTTTTCAATATCTATTTCAATATTCTCGAAAGTCTTTTCAACCGCCTGTACGACCTCAATTTCAACCTCAACAACTTCTGGTTCAATTTTTGTCGTTCCCCGTGGTAACAATAAATCAGCATTGATCGTTGTCGATTCTGTTATTGATGATAAATCAATTGAAATTGGCGGTAGTTCTGTTATCTCTTCAAGTCGATTATCTGCTCCAAATAACGTTACAGTTCTAGGAGTGATTCGTATGGATTTCAATACTAAAGAATCGTTTAATTCACCTTTAGTTTCATAATCTAAAGTGAAATTTTTGTTGCTAACTGAAACATCCGCTTCAATGGTGACAGTTGACGGGTTGATGAATACATTTAAATCATTACCTTGAGTATCATATACTTTTATAGGTATGTTTCGTGCTATCCCATCTTCAGCTAAATCAGCAAATTCTACTATTGCTTTGACAATAGCAATCTTATCTACCTCTGTTACAGATCCTGTGATTTCAACTTCACCCGGAGTAACGGTTGGTGGGGATGCAAAAACTTCTTGTAAGTCGAATTGTTGATCACCAACAAATTCAATATCAACAGGGAGTGTCACAGTCGCTCTTTCTTCAATGACAACATTAATAGTCATCGGTTCAATAAAAACGGTCAGCTGACTCGACAGGCCACGGTGATGTACGTCAACTTCATGAGTACCTGGACCTAGGTCATTTAAGTCAATAAACACTTCAAAATTCCGTTGTCTAACCGTTTGTGTGACGACACTTCTTGGCCCTTCTATAGATACATTAACTGTATCTGGAACGCCACGTATGACATAATCATCATGGTCTAGATCAACGATAAGCGGCACATTCTCCATGATTTCTGTATTTGCTGAGCTTGGAGGTAAGAACGTATCACCAGGTCTCGTTTTATTCGCTTCATCAATAGCTACTGTCGTGTATAGAAGTAGTGCTAAAAATAACGAAACAATCCGGGTAAACCAAGGGCTTTTTATCCAATTATCCATTTCGTTTCCCCCTCCAATTCCAAGACTTTGACACATTTGGTTCTAGTTGAGGGTTTAATTCTTTTCTTAAAATATTTCTTAAGGATTCTTCATCTAGTTTGCGATGTAGCTCTCCATTTTTTGTACAGGAAATAAAGCCTGTCTCTTCTGACACGACAATCGTTAGTGCATCGGTGACTTCACTAATTCCCATAGCCGCGCGGTGTCTTGTCCCTAGCTCCTTTGAAATAAATGGACTTTCACTTAATGGTAAATAACAAGCGGCCGCTATGATCTCGTTATCTTTAATAATCACTGCACCATCATGTAGAGGGGCATTTGGCATAAATATATTTGTTAGTAATTCGCTCGTTAACTTCCCATTAACAAGGACACCTGTTTCAATATAATCGCCCATTCCGGTTTCTCTTTCAATCGAAATAAGTGCACCAATTCGTCTTTTACTCATATAGTTACAAGAATTAATAATGGCATCAATCGAATCATTTATTTTTTCTTCTTCTGACTGATGATATCTTGAGAAAAACCCACCTCTACCTAGTTGTTCGAGAGCTCTACGTATTTCAGGCTGGAATAAAATAATAACCGCAAGAAAACCCCAATCAATCGCTTGAATAACTAGCCATTGAACCGTTTTCAATTCAAAAAATGAACTGAAAAACCAAATAGCTAACACAACAAAAATACCATTCAAAAGTTGAACAGCTTTTGTCCCGCGAATGATTGTGAATAATTTATATATAACGAACCACACCAGTGCTATATCAACGATGATTCGTATTATATTTATGAGATCAAAGTCTTCCCACACTATATGACCCTTCCTTCGTGTGTTTCTATATCAATATCACTACAATTATAGCATATTTCGAAAATGTATATTGATTATACCTTTTTATTAAAAAAGTAAAACGTCTAGGTTAACTCTAGACGTTGTTTTAGAAATCTAATAAAGACTTTATTTGATCAAATCCTGATTGAAACTTGTAAAATACCCAGCTCGCATATCGATCGATAATATTTATTTCTCCATCTACGTTACTATGTGCGTATGTCTGATTGAAGGAATACTGGCTATTGTTTTCATCTATTATTTTACTGTTGATTAATGTTAGATCACCCTTTATCTGACCTCGGATGATAACATCTGCATTTTTAACTAAAAAGTCCCCTTCAATTACTTCACCTTCAGGAATAATAACGACGTTTCCTTCCGTAATAACCCCTTCATGTTGGGTTAAATACAAATGTTCATCATTGTAATATTGTGTTAAAGTGCTCGTCAATAATAAGACGAAGAAAACCGCGGCCGCTGTAATAAATGGATGCTCCTTTAATAATTTCGTATATTTTTTTGCCTTTGAGTCTTTTGGTAATTGATTCATGATGTTCTCTTTCAAATTATCGGGGACTTGAACAGGCTCTAACTTCGATATGTTTTCGTGCACTTGTTTTATTTCGCGAAAATGTTGTTGACAATCTGAACATTCCATAAGATGATGTTTTAATTGTGTTTCATCGTTAGTGGATAGTTCATTGTCAAAATATTGATGAATCATAGAACTTATTTTTTCTTCACATGACAAGTTAATCAACTCCCTGACAGTTCACGAATCGATTTTCGCAAAGCTTCTCTGGCACGATGGAGATGCGTCTTTACGGTCCCCATTGGTAAATCTAGCGTTTCGGATATTTCTTGTAACGACATTTCTTGAATGTATTTTAATACGATGACTGAACGATATTTATCTGGCAAAGTTAATAAGTAACTCTGAATCAATTCACGATGTTCTAATTGTTCATATGCTGTATCAGGCGAATCAAATTTACTTTCTAACTGATCTAATAAAGTGATTTGTTCCGAACCTTTAATTTCTTGATCTAAAATATTTATCGGCTTTTTCTTCCTTAAATAATCAATACACAAATTAGAGGCTATTCGATATAACCAAGGTGCAAACTTCTTATTCTTTTTAAAGGTATGAATGTTTGCATATGCCTTTAAAAAAGCCTCCTGTGTTATTTCCTGTGCATCATGATGATTGCCAAGCATACGATAGCAATGCTGGTATATTTGGTTTTGATATTGATCAACAATGACACCGAAAGCTTCATGGTTACCCTTTTTTATTTGTTTGATCTGTTGTGACAACCATATATCCATTTATATTCCCCCGCAAAAAGCGGTCATGCTTTAATACGACTACATAATAAAAAGGTTTCAAATATGTAATTGTTTTTTGCATGACTCTGTTTCAATGATTCATTTAACATTATATCGGTAAATTTTCCAAATAGGAAATTTAAAAGGAAGCTAAACCAGCACGTGGCTTAGCTTCCTTATTATAAATAAGTGTCTCCAAGAAGTGTTGAGATAATATGTGCTGTTATTTCTGCTGTTTCGTTATGATGATCAATAAGAGGGTTAACTTCTACAAACTCTGCAGAAGTTAATATGTTTGCTTCGTGTAGCATTTGCATGGCAAATTGTGTTTCCCTAAACGATATCCCTCCAGGAACTGGTGTGCCTGTACCAGGTGTGTATAATGGGTCTAATCCGTCGACGTCAAAGCTTAAATGTACGCCGTCCGTTCTTTCTTTTAAATATTGAATTGACTCACTCATAACTCGTTCCATTCCGATTTTTGCAATGTCATGCATCGTATAAACTTTAATACCATTTTCTTTAATAAATTTCTTTTCTCCTTTGTCAATTGAACGTGCACCAATAATTACAATATTCTCAGGTTTGATTTTTTGTTTTTTACCGTTTATAGAAGTCAATCTGTCATGACCAACTCCTAGATTTGCAGCAAGTGACATCCCATGAATATTACCAGATGGCGATGTTTCACCACTATTTAAATCAGCATGGGCGTCGTACCAAATTACACCTAGATTATTATAAAAGCTATGAATCCCAGCAATCGTTCCTATTGCAATACTATGGTCGCCACCAAGAATGAGAGGAAACTCACCTTTCTCATGTATCTCTTGAACCTTTTTAGCTATTGCCTCATTTCCTTGAGCAACTTTTTCTAGATTTTTTAAATTAGTTACAGGATCAATTTCGTCTGTTCCATCTGTCGGCACTTCCACATCACCGTAATCCTCAAAATCTATATTTAGCATCTTTAAATGATCAATCAATCCACCATAGCGAATCGCTTTTGGTCCAAGATCAACACCGTAATTAGGTTGGGCAATTGTAATTGGAGCCCCGATAATTCCAATCTTATTATCCATAGTAATCCCCCTATTTTGCTTGATGCATATCATGAGGCTTAATTATCTTATGTTTTACTTCATTTTAGCCAGAATAATATCAATGTTTCAACTGGACAAAAAGCTGAATAATTATACAAAATTGAAACCGCTTTCTTTATTTAAGAAAAAGGTTAGAACTATTGATTATTATGCTCTAATGAATGATTTTGAAACAAAGTAATGATTTATAGCACCATTTGGAAACTATGTAGCAAAAAGTGGTTTGCAGGAGTTTAACAAATCTATGGTTGTCGCAAAGCAAACATGCTTTCTAATAATATTAAAATAAAAAAAGCTGCTCCCCGATAAGCAGAGAACAACTTTAAGCACTATGAATATGGTGGAGCCTAGGGGGATCGAACCCCTGACCTCATCGCTGCCAGCGATGCGCTCTCCCAGCTGAGCTAAGGCCCCCCATAATTTTTATATGTACTGGTGAGCCATGGAGGATTCGAACCTCCGACCCTCTGATTAAAAGTCAGATGCTCTACCGACTGAGCTAATGGCTCGGTTTACAAAAAAGTTAAATGTAAAACTAGATTTTATTCATCATGTTGAAAGTCTTCTTGGTAATACTAATACCCGCCCATCACTTGCACTAAAGTAACTTGTGAGCAAGTCTAGTCGCGAATCTTTTAAAAAACGTTATAGCAATAAAAAAAGACGGTCTTCGTCTTTTTAATATTCCATCATAAAACAATATGGCTGGGCCACCAGGATTCGAACCTGGGAATCACGGGACCAAAACCCGTTGCCTTACCGCTTGGCTATGGCCCAAACTTGAAAATGGTGGAGGGGGAGAGATTCGAACTCCCGAACCCGTAGGGAGCGGATTTACAGTCCGCCGCGTTTAGCCACTTCGCTACCCCTCCAGCTGGTGCCGGCCAGAGGACTTGAACCCCCAACCTACTGATTACAAGTCAGTTGCTCTACCAATTGAGCTAGACCGGCATTTAATTATTTGTGCTTGTTTAATATTGAGTGCGTATTTTTTGGTTGTGCTCGTCGCGTTGCAAGCTTTTTCGGCGATGTTGGTCATCGCAAAGGTAACAGATGGTGGAGGATGGCGGGCTCGAACCACCGACCCCTTGCTTGTAAGGCAAGTGCTCTCCCAGCTGAGCTAATCCTCCAAATGGTGACCCGTACGGGATTCGAACCCGTGTTACCGCCGTGAAAGGGCGGTGTCTTAACCACTTGACCAACGGGCCAGTCCAACATAATACAGTAATTTACCTTCCCAAATATCTATTAGGGACTTTTCTATGTAAACAGACCGACAAACATTATTATATACAGGGTGTTCACTGTTTGTAAAGGGTTTTTATAATTTTTTTATAAAATTATTATTCAAATAATTGTTATATTAATTTCCTCCAACTTTACTTAAAATAATAAAATTCTCACAACGTGTAATACTACTAATCTAAGTATACCTTTGTTATACATATTTCAAATTTCTCTATAGAAAATAATATAAAAATCGTTGGAGTTGTTTGAATGATACTTAAAATGTTAAAGAAAATTTTTACTGATAAAAATGAAAATAAAAACAATCAATCAACTAGCAAAAACAATGAATTAGAAAATAAAAAGTTAAGCACCGACTTAAAAAAGTCTGTTGATATATTTAAGTCCATCTATTTTTACCCGAATAATAACGATGTCCAATTTCGCGATATTCATATTAATAGTAAAAATATAAAGGCTTCACTTCTGTTTATTAACACCATATCAGATATGCAGCTGATTGATGAACATGTGATTAACCCTTTATTAACAAATAGTGATCCAAATAAAAAAGTCTCGGATATCATTTCAATTCAATCAGTTGTAGTAAGCAAAAGTATTAAAGAAATTGTTACGAACGTAAATAAAGGAAATTTAGCTTTATTTATAGATGGTGAAGAACAAGCTTATATAGTAAGTACGTCTAAGTTTGAAGGAAGAAGTGTAGAACAACCTCAAAATGAAATTGTAGTCAAAGGGCCTAAAGAAGCTTTTAATGAAAAGGCCGGAACAAACATCTCATTAATTAGGAAAAAAATAAAAAATGAAAACCTTGTAGTAGAAACTTCTACTATTTCTAAAAGATCTAATAATGAACTCTATATTCTTTATGTTAAAGATTTAGCAAGTGAAGAAATTTTGAAGGATTTAAAAGAAAGAATAAACGGATTAGATACGGATGCCATTCAGAATCTTTCCTTATTAGAGCAATATATTGAGGATCGAAACTACTCTATTTTCCCTACAATGTTGTATACGGAACGTCCCGATCGCGCTGCATCGTACTTAGAAGATGGTTATTTCGTTCTAATAATGGATAATTCACCTGCATCATTAGTATTACCAGCGACTTTCTGGTCGTTTTACCATACATCTGAAGATCATTATTTACGATTTATATATGGTAACTTTACGAGATGGTTAAGAATTATTGCCCTTTTAATTAGCATTTTTACATCTGCGGTTTACGTTGCAGTTACTAGTTTTCACACTGAAATGATCCCGCCTGATTTATTACTGGCCATTGCTGCTACGAGGGAGAAAGTTCCCTTTCCGGCATTTATAGAAATATTGTTGATGGAAATAGCCTTTGAACTTATTCGAGAGGCAGGTTTAAGAGTACCAACGCCAATAGGACCGACCATTGGAATTGTTGGTGCACTTATACTCGGACAGGCAGCCGTACAAGCTAATATTGTTAGTCCTATTGTCGTCATTGTTGTAGCTCTTGGTGGGTTATCTTCTTTTGTCGTTGGAGATATAAGTATGAATTTTGCAGTACGCATTATCAGATTTGCAATGATTATAGCAGCAAGTTTATTTGGTATTTATGGAATGACAGCATTTTTTATTACAGGTCTATTTTATTTAGTATCTATCAAATCATTTGGTGTACCTTATTTAGCCCCTTTAACACCTAAGTATAAATCTTCTAAAGACACTATTTTTAGGAAAAATTTAAAAAATGAATTTCTTCGACCTGGTTATTTAAAGCCTAAAGATATTGATAAAAAAGGAGTTAAATAATGGAGAAACACAAGGAAAAAATAGGGGTAAGGGAAATATCCGGAATAACTGTTCTAATCATTGGTACCAAATTACAAGATGATACCCCAGCCATATTATACGTAGATTTACTAAATGCCGCCTGGATGGCTCCTATAATCATGACTGTTATAAGTGCCATACCCATTTTTCTTTTATTAAAAGTCACTAAAAAATATGATGGTAAAAGTTTAATGGATATTATTATTCATTTACTTGGAAAACCAATTGGCATTTTAACTCTATTCATCTTATGGCTTATTTCAGCTAGTGCGCTCATTGTTGATACGTCCATTTATACAGATATTATTAATACAATGTATTTTATGAAAACACCTGCTATTATCACTTACGCCGTACTCATGGCGGTTTGTGCCTATGGAGCAAAAAAAGGGCTTGTTCAGATTGGCTCTGTCACTTGGGCCATGCTTCCATATATAAAAATTTCATTACTACTTGCATTAATTTTGACACTTGTTCGTGGTAATTTTAGTTTTCTTACGCCTGTTTTTGGACCGGGAGAGTGGGAGGTTATTAAAGAAAGCGCTTTGAAAACTTCAATTTTTGCAGACTTTCTTTATATTTTTTTCCTTATTCCGTTTGTCAGAAATACTGAGAAGTTTGGAAAAGGGATGTGGATTAGCCTTGTTTATTTAACATTTCAGCTGACGGTTGGTTTTGCTGCATTTGTTCTATTATTTGACTATAGTTCAGTCGTAATGCTCAATTACCCTTTCCATGAGACAATTCGATATCTTCAGCTTGGATTTTTAACAAATATTGAAACATTTTTCTTTCAATTTTGGTTGATTGGGGCATTAATTAGATTCACTGTATATATTTATGTGAATGCGCTTTTATTTGGGAGAATATTTAACATTAAAAGCTTTGAATATGTCATTCCTGCGTTAGCGACGCTTTTTCTATTTATCGGATTGATACCTGAAACCCCAACTTTCTCAATCTTTAACTTAAGACAGAGTCTTCTAGTAATTGTTACACCTATTTTCCTTTTTCTACCATGTCTATTATGGGTTATGACAAAATTTAAAGGGGATTTTAAAGATGAGAAATCACCATCATAAATTAATATTCATTTTTTTCGCTTTAATCGTTTTAAGTGGGTGTTTGAGCAAGGAAGAAATAGAAAAAAAGGCATACGTTGTGGCAATTGGAATGGACCGTGCAGAAAGCGAAAATGAGATCAAAGTAACATATCTTATAACAAATCCCGAATATGCTTCACAACAACAAGGTGGAGGATCAGAAGAACCACCAACTGAAATCATTTCTTTTGAAACAAATGATATCATTTCTTCTAGAAACACAGCGAATACTGTTATTGCAAAAGAAATTTCTTATGAACTATTAAGAACTTTTGCCGTTTCAGAAGAATTGGCTCAAGAAGAAAATTTTATTCGGTGGATGTATGATGCAACGAAAGATACGGAAATAAGACGTGACATTAATTTTTTTCGTCACAAAAGAACCAACATTAGATTTTTACACCAACCTAAAACCAAAGCTTGAATCAAGACCACACGAATATTTAGAAGTAATTTTGGAGCGGGGTGCACAAATTGGATTAATTCCTCAATCATATCTTATGCATTATTTTAGAATTACAGAGGCAGATGCTGATTTATTTATAGCACCATACGGTTCCTCTCAACACGAAAAAACACCAAAGCATAAGTCATCTGAATCTGATTTTATTGCCGGAAACATGGCATACGAGGGTTCAACTAACAATACTAACTTCGTTGGATCCGCCGTCTTTAAGGAAGGGAAAATGATTGGAAAACTGACAGGGGAGGAAACACGTCTTTCAATATTATTAAATAATACAATTGATGCTTCTGACGTACTTGCTACTTTTCCAGACCCTTTCAATGAAAAGTATCGAAATACTGTAAGGATATTTAAAAAACAAAAAAATAAAATTTCAATGAATTTAAGTAATGGCGCTCCTAAAATAAATGTAATGATACCGATGGAAGTCGAAGTATTAACAGACCACGGCATGGTGAACTATGCAGAAGATAAAACAAAAAGAGATATATTAAAAGAGTCCATTAAGGAACATTTATTAAAAAGTCTTGAAAAACTCGTAGAAAAAACACAGAAGGAATTTAAAGGAGAACCTTTTGGCTGGTCACTCGTTGCCCGAAAAAACTTTTTGACGATACCAGAGTATGATGAATTTAATTGGATGGAAAAATATCCAACTATGGATGTATCAATTAGCTTAGATATTAAGTTTGGTGAATTCGGTCGTCAATCGGAACTTCCAAACTTAAAAAAGGTGAGGGAATGACATGAGAGTTTTTATATGGATGATCATCATTATCATGTTTATTTATACAATTGGTTTTTCAATAACACTTTGGAAAGAAAAAAGTAAACAAGGGGCTATAGCCGTATTCATCATTGCTGTTTTAATTGTTATCGCCCCTTTCTTTTCTGTTTTTTAATATGGGTCTGAAGCATTTAATTTAACTTCATTCGTCGTGCGGATGGTCTTCTGTTTCTAATTGTATCGTGATGTGCCCGATTCCTTTTTCATTAAGTACTGTCTCTACATTTCTCAATACTTTTTGACATTGATTGATCGTTAAGTCTTGCGCGACAACAGCATGGCAGGATAAAGCGTTTTTTCCACTTGTAATTGCCCAAACGTGTAAATCATGAATACTAATAATTTGAGGGACGGATTCAATTGTATCTTTTATTTCATTAATATCAATATTTTTCGGCGTACCTTCCATTAATACATGAACGGAGTCTTTGACGACACGCCAACCACTAATTAATACAAGAACAGCAACTATAACGCTCGCTAATGGATCTGCCCAGCTAATATTAAACAACATGATTAATATAGCGGCTATAATGGCTCCAATTGAACCAATTAAGTCACCTAATACATGTAAAAATGCAGCGCGTAAATTCAAATTATCATGTGTATTTCCTCGCATCATGATCCAAGCAACGATTATATTCACTATTAATCCCACAATAGCAATGTATAGCATACCCAATGAATTAACTTCCGGCGGAGAAAAAAATCGTTTGTATGCCTCATAAAATATATATAACGATATTAACAGTAATGTAACACCATTAAACAGTGCTGCAAGAATTTCAAAACGTTTGTATCCATATGTTTTACTATAGTCGGCCGCTTTTTCACCAATTTTAAATGCTAATACACTAATCCCAAGAGAAACCGAATCGCTCAACATATGGCCTGCATCAGATATTAGCGCTAGACTATTAGTTAAAAAACCTCCAACAGCTTCCACAATCATATAAGTTGTCGTTATAGTAAAACTGATGAGCAGTACCTTTTTGTTAGTATGATGAGCATGATCATGTCCCATAACAAACCACCTCGTGTTTTCTCTCTTTATACATGACAGGTTTACATCCTTTTTTAAAATGATACATTTAAATGTATTCCCGAACCACATTATTCTAATACTAATCATTGAGAAAGTTTGATTATAAATGTGGTGGTAAGGGGTGGTAATGATTTTCTCATTTAGAGGAGATGCACATAAACTATACTTAAAACTTAAGCAATCTAAACATATGAAATCTGATAAAGTTTTGAGCGAAGTAGCTGAAATAAAAGAATTTTATGAATCCATAGATCGTTATACGCTAAAATTAATCTATTATAGGATGATCAAGGAGCGAAATGGTTTAGGAATTATACCTATATTCGTAACATCCATTCCTTGGTTGCTTTTTTTATTTTCAAAAAAAATACAAGATGTCCTGTTCGCGAATGGAAATTTATTATGGATATCATTTACACTATCGTATTTGATCATCTTAACTATAAGTGCCATTCTACACTTCAAGGAGAAAGCTTGGGCAGCTATTCATATACAAATTATTGAAGATATACTTAGTGAAAAAAACTGATGACGAATTTATATGAGCGACGATTTTATTTTATAATTGTTCAAACTGGTGATGTGTTTATTCAAAGTTAGGGGTTATTTGTTCAAACATTGGGTGTGATTGTTCAAAGTGAGGAGGTTTTTGTTCAAACATTGGGTGTTATTGTTCAAACTTGACAGATATTTGTCCAAACAACATTATAAGTGGGACTTCTAAAATACAAAAAGAGCGACAATGTAACCCTTTTTTGTTACATCTATGTAGAAAAGCTTCCTACCGGGCTTGAACCGGTGACCTCAGCCTTATCATTCCTACTAGTTTTAATTATTCCGTTCAGCATCATCTGTTCCGTTTGCAAAATGGCTTGCAATTAGAGATACGCCCTCGGAGAACGTTAATAATTGCTTTTAATAATTGATATAATTAGCTTTCATGATTTTCATATGTATAATATATGTAAAGCATTTATAAAAATATAAGAGCAGATAGTTAAAAACTATCTGCCCCATCTGGAGGCGATCTAATGGCCTCCTACTGTAAATTATACATCTGTCCGCGACCTTCACTGTGAAGTACGGACTATATATAGAATATGTAATCATATATAATTATATGCATGTTTAAAATGTATGTCAAACTTTTTTATAAATCAAGTAAAGTTTTAAGTCTTTTATCAATTTTTTCCATATCGCTTTTTGAAACAAAATCAATTACGTCCCCTATACGCGATTTATTAATAACCCTAATATCTTCACATTGAACAATAGAATCTAATTTGAGTTTATATTTAGATTTAAATAATTTGTAATGGGTTGGTATGTAACCGTCAAGTAAAAAGATACAGTTTTCGATAATTAATTTGAAGCAGTTTTTGCTCCAAAGATAGAAGTTCTATGTTTCATGCGATAACTGTCTCCATTTAAATGGATAATTTCCGCTCTGTGCATAATCCTATCTAATATAGCGGTAGTAATTGCTGGATCGCCTAATAACTCACCCCATTCTTTAGGAGCCTTGTTAGAAGTAAGTATAATACTTGAAGTGTTGTATAAATCGTTTATTAGATGAAAGAATAGGTTTGCTTCATCTTGATTTATAGCCATGAACATTAGATCATCGATGACTACTAAATCGGCTTTGCGAATTCTTTTCATCCTTGTTTGTGACTTACGTGTAATTCCCTCTGTTTTTAATGTATGAATTAATTCTCCCATGGAAGTAAAAATCACCTTATAGCCTTGATGAATTGCTTGTATTCCTAGGCCGACCGCCAGATGTGTTTTACCAACACCTGGAGGTCCTAACAGGATAATGTTGTAAAGTTGCTCTATCCACAGTAACTCTTTTAATTTATTAAACTCTTTCTTACTCATAGATTGTTGTTCATTCAAATCAAATTGCTCTAGGGTTTTATAATAAGGGAATGTAGCCCATTTAAGACGTTTTTCGATTTGTTTTTCTTCACGCTTTTTTTGCTCATAGCTCAAGATATCCATTAAAAAGGCTGCGTAAGTCACATTATCTTTTTCTGCCTTTTCTAACAATGCTGGTAGATTATTAGCTGTTTCTCCGAAACGAAGTGACTTTAATGTGTCTTGTAATGTTGATAATTGACTCATTGAATTTCACCTTCCAATACAGAAACATATTCCTGAATATCTCTAGTTTGAGCTTTTGTCTGAGAAACAGACTCACTTAAATAATTAAATTGTTTAAGATCATCTATTTGTCGTTTTTCATTATTGACACTTGATACATTTTGTCGGTTCAGGTATTGAACCATATCGATAAAATCCGTTGCACAAAAAAGTTGCCATTTCATACATTCTTCTAATGCTTTATCAAGTAATTCTTGATTGTGTTTTTTAATTTCTTTAGAAATCATTTGTAATTGATCTCGAATGTAACGCTGTCGTACCTTACGTATTTCTTGTAAAAATTGTTTTGCTTTATTTGAATTGCTAAAGTACGAGGCAACTGTCTCAATATAGGTATCAATTCCCTTTGTCCGATCACGTATATGACTTGTATCTTGAATCAACTTTCCTTTGCCAGAAGTGATTCGATGTTTGGCAAGAATGGGACCAGATTTGCTTTCTCGAATAATTAAATATTTATCATCCTTCGTTTCGATATAGACTTGTTTTGTCTTTTGAAAAGTTCCTAAAGGAACTGTGTAACGATTCGATTTATACCAAATTATATTGTCCTTCCGAACAGTTCTTGTTATACTTGTATTAAAGGTTTTAGTGATATATGTATTATCACTAATTGGGGAGACTGGACGTAAGTGTTGCTTTTCGAGGGCAAACACTTCAACTGGTCTCTTTTTTGTTGTATTGTGGACTTTATAGTTTGCAGTGCGTTCAAGCCATTTCCAACCAGCTTCATTCCATGCATCTAACCCATAGTACAAACGATGCTTGGCAAAATTTTGTTTTACATATTTAACTACGTTTTCTACCTTTCCTTTACTTTCTGGGTCAGCTTTTCTACACATCCAGACTTTTAAGTTTCGTTCTTCTTTATAAGATTGAAATTCTTTAGTTAATATAAGATCTCCGCCATTTTCACTAACGAGAATTAATGCATCCTGATCATAGACGAATTCATCTGTGATTCCTCCAAAATATCGAAATGCATTTTCATGGGCCTGAATGACATCTCTTGTAGTAAATGGCCTGTCCAACCATTCTTTATATTTATAGCGAGAATGAGCTAATACAAATGCTATAAAACGTAGTTTTACTTTTCTTCCATCTGGTGTGAATTGTTCTGTTTGTCCAAAATCAACTTGAATTTGTGAACCCATTGGCTTCTCTGGAACCGACTCATAAATTCTTGGTGAACTTTCCTTTGGAATATTATATTCCTTTCTAAGATTCCTTACATATAGCCGTACAGTACTTTCTGAAACTACTAAATCACTATATTTTTCTAATAGCCAATCTAATACTTGTGCAGCTGACATATCTGGATGTTCTCTTAACCATGATAAAATCAAATTTTTATATGGATCCAATATTTTTCTTCTAGTTTTCGTGCTTCGTATCCAATCAGCCATGCTTTCTGGATTATGCTTTAAATAACGGTAAACTGTCGACCTTGAGATGCCTAGTTTTTCAGCAACTTTGGTTTTACTAAAACCTTGTTTTAATAATTGATGAATTTCCATATACATTTCCCATTTATCCACCTTTTTACCCTCCATCACTGAGAAATTAAGCTATCAATATAATACCAGTGATAGAGTGATTTTTATATTGGTTTCAAGTTGCGAGAGTAGTTTTTATGAAACTGCCCTCGGGCAGTTTCATAAAAACTACTAACTTCGGCAACTGACTAAAAGTGTATAATCTTATTTATCGGAAACTGTATAATTTAGTTTATCAGTCACA
>JBPYCQ010000022.1:0-29017 GCA_051846895.1 Bacillaceae bacterium W0354 | reverse complement strand
CCAACCCATTTTTCATTAATTGTATTTGTTGAAAAGTCTCTTTCTAAAATATTTTCACGTTCTACAATCGTTTCCTTGCTAGGTGTAGGACGAAACTTTTTAACAACGATTGACCTAATATCAGCTTTTTTCATTAAACGTTGAACTCGTTTTAGACTAGCTTTGTAACCCATCTTTATCAATTGTTGATGGATTTTAGGTGCACCATAACGTTTTTTACTTTCTTTATGGATCTCAATAATTTTTTCGGTTAATTCATTATTTTCTCGTTCACGATTAGAAATCGTTTGATTTAATGACTGATAGTATGTACTTCTTGGAACATCAAGTACTTTACACATTGTTTGTATTGGATATTTATCTTTTTGGTCATGAATAAAATCAGTGATTTCAGCATCATTTACTTTTTTGCGAATATGGCCATAGCCTTTTTTAAGATATCATTTTCCTGTTGTAATTTAAGTAATTGTTTCTGTAATTTTGCATAATCATCAGGGGTTACAGAGGAACCATCCTCTAACTCAACTGGATTGAACTTTTTAATCCATGCATAAATAGTTACTTCAGAAACGCCATATTCGCTGCTTAAACTTCTAACTGATTGACCAGAGTGATATAACTCAACAACCATTTTACGAAAGTCGTCATTGTATCGTTTTCCATTATTCTTATGTTTCATTGGACACATCCTCCTAAAGTTGATTGTAATAACTTAACTAAGATGTGTCCATGAAACTATACTAGCATCAGGTTTTAATGGCCAGTTTTTATTAGTGGAAGTCGAAGAATTATTAAATGATATAAATTAAATATTACCCTATCAATGTTAGAATAATAATTACATCTATAAAAGAGGGTGAGTTTTTTGAAAAAAATCATTTACATCTCCATTATATTATTTGTTTGTTTACTTGTATATTTTATATATTTGAATATGGGTTTTGGGAATCCCACAGCAAGAGAGATATTGAATAATAAGCCTGATGCAGATATCGTTAAATTAGACAATTTAATATACATTAAAATAGATCAGAGAGATTTAGAATTAGATCACAAAATTAATGATGGTGCATTGATTGGAGAAATTAAAAAACAATCAACCAATGAATGGTGGTTCAAAAATTTTTACGCAAGTAAACTCCCTAAAGGAACTAAATTATATACAACCGGTGACCAATATACAAATGGAGATGCACCTTTTATTATTCTGGCAAAATATAATGATGAAGTCATCGTATACGAAGCTTTAGTTGAAGGTTAAGTCTAAATTAGATTATATATCTTAAGGGGCTGTCCAAAAAGTCATTTCTTGGATAGCCCTTTAGATTCTAGGTATAAGAAGTTGTTAAATGATACAATGAAGGATTGTAGCAGAAAATATACAACCTATCCTTCTTTATTTATAGGTATGGCAGGAGTGGGAAATGTACTGATTGATGCATATCAATTTTTAGAAGATGACAGATATTTAAACGAAGCCTTTAAAGTTGCTAGGGGCATAGACATTTTTAAAATTGAAAGAGACAAAGGAATAGTGTTTCCTGGTGATCAATTAGCACATGTTTCAACGGAATTTGCTTCAGGGTCAGCCGGTATTGCATTGTTTTTCAATCGACTAATAAATCCAAATACACTGAATTTTAATTTTTTAATTGATGAATTACCAGTAGATTCGAATGAAATTGTTAAACAAAATGCGATTCAACTTTAATTTTGATAACACTACTTAAGAAAAAGGAGGAATAAATAAATGAGAAGAGCTATTTTATTATCATTTATTGTAGTTTTGTTTTGGTTAAATAGTAGTCATACAGGACATTTTGTTTCTCCGAATGAAGAAGATACAGGACCAATGGAACAAATAAGCTCAGATTAGACGGTTACATGCCAATATTAAATTTAATAGCACTGTTGTGGGAGTGAACGAGCTTGAAAAGGCCTCGTGAAATGAAGTCGTTAATAAATTTAATTACTGGTATAAATATTCCCAAAGTACCTTTTTTAGTTGGGATGTTTGGAACGATAATATTCACTATTATAAGTTTATCCGTTCCTATCCTAACAAAGGACTTGATAGATAATTTTACAAATAACTCAAATAATAATTTAATTATAATAACGATTGCTATTATCTTTATATTGCAATCCTTACTTGACGGTATTACTACTTATTCACTTTCATATGTTGGTTTATCAGTAGTATCAAAACTAAGAGAAAGAATATGGCGTAAATTCATCCATTTACCTGTTCAATATTTTGATCACAATACTAGTGGTGAATCAGTTAGTCGCATTATTAGTGATTCTTCAATAGTGAAGGAATTAGTTTCGATTGATTTTCCGCAAGCAGTGCGCGGGTTTATTACAATTGTTGGGGCGGTAATTTTACTATTATGGCTTGATTGGCAAATGACAATAATGCTCCTAGTTGCTATCCCATTAGCTGTTGCGATTATCGTTCCACTTGGAAGAAAAATCTCGTCAATATCACGAGGTCTACAAGATGAAACGGCTAAATTTTCGAGTCACATTCAACAAACATTAAGTGAAATTCGATTAATGAAATTATCAACAGCAGAGAAGTTTGAAGAAGAAAAAGGTTTAAAAGGCATTAATAATTTATTTAAATTTGGATTGAAGGAGTCGCGTATTTTATCACTACTAAGTCCTTTTATGTATACGACGATGATGGTCGTACTAGTCATCGTCATAGCTTATGGAGGTATTCGTGTAGCTGAGGGATCGATGACGACAGGTACATTAGTTGCCTTTGTCATATATGCATTTCAAATAAATCATCCAATTTCTTTGTTTGCAATGTTCTTTACAAAGTTACAAAAAGCGAAAGGAGCAACTGAAAGAATTATTAATATATTAGAGCAACCCGAAGAATTGGTTAATCGAGGAATAGAACTAGATATTACAAATAGAACATTAACGCTATCAAATATCTCTTTTAGTTATCATAAAGATGAACCAGTACTTCAAAATGTTAGTTTTAATGCTAAGCCTGGAGAAATGGTAGCAATCGTTGGTCCTAGTGGGGCAGGGAAAACGACGATCTTTTCTTTAATTGAACGTTTTTATATTCCTAATGAAGGACAAATCTTAATCGATGATCTACCAATCGAAGAACTAACGTTACAATCATGGCGTAGTCAAATCGGTTATGTATCACAAGACAGTGCAATGATAGCCGGAACGATTCGTGAAAATATAACTTACGGATTGCCAAATACAGAAAATATTTCAGATGAACAATTGTGGGAAGTCTGCCGTATGGCTTTTGCTGATGAATTTATTAAAAGGTTTTCTAAACAACTCGATACTGTAGTTGGAGAACGAGGGGTAATGCTTTCAGGTGGGCAAAGACAACGAATTAATATCGTTCGGGCGTTTTTAAGGGATCCTAAGATATTAATGTTAGATGAAGCGACAGCAAGTCTCGATACTCAGTCAGAAGGGATCGTTCAGGAGGCTTTATCGCGATTGATGAAAGGTAGAACGACTTTAGTAATTGCTCATCGACTATCGACAATCGTTAATGCTGATCAAATTTTATTTTTGGAAAACGGAAAAATTACTGGAATAGGTAAGCATCATGATCTTATGAAACGACATGCATTGTATCGAGAATATGCTGAGCATCAGTTAGTTTAACAGATGAAAAAACCAGTTGTGATATTTGTTCACAACTGGTTTAATTTATTTATTCAGCTGTTAACTCTAAATATTCTTCTACATCCTTCTTACAAAGCTCAATCCCTTTTTCCCAGAACGCTTCTTTTGTAATATCTTCACCAAGGTGCTTCATCGCCAAATCTTCAACTGTCATCACAGCTGTGTCACGTAGAAGGGCGATATATTTATCTTCATAATTTGTTCCTTCTTCAAGTGCTTTCGCATAAATGCTTAGTGAGAACAAATAGCCGAACGTATACGGGAAGTTGTAAAACGGAACCCCTGTAATATGGAAGTGCAATTTATTCGACCAGTAGCTTGGGCTTGTCGAATTAATCGCATCACAATAAGCTTCGCGTTGTGCTTCATCAGTTAATTCATTTAAGCGACTTGCTGGAACGAAGCCGTTTTTACGTTCTTCATAAAATCTTGTTTCGAATAAGAAACGTGAGTGAATGTTCATGAAGAAAGCAACACTTCGTTGTAATTTATCTTCTAGTAAAGCAATTTTATCTTCCTTGCTCGTTGCTTCCTTAACAGAAGCATCAGCAACGATCATTTCAGCAAATGTTGATGCTGTTTCAGCCACGTTCATCGCATAACGACGATTGAGTGGATGTACGCCTTTTAACGCAAAGGAGTGGAAGGCATGTCCAAGTTCATGAGCAAGGGTTGCAACATTTGACATAGAGCCACTATAAGTCATGAAAATGCGTGATTGTTCATTTAAAGGGAAACCTGTACAAAATCCACCTGGGCGTTTGCCAGCGCGGTCTTCAGCTTCAATCCAAGCATCTTCAAAAGCTTGTTTGGAAAACTTTGCCATAATCGGGCTAAACGTTTCAAAGTGTTTTAAAATAAAGGCAGCCCCTGCATCATAGGATAACTTTTCTTGATTTTTTTGTGTTGGCGCGCCTAAGTCATACCATTCTAACTTTTCTTTACCAAGTAGCTGTGCTTTACGGTTTAAGTATTGCACGAAATCATCTTTATGTTTCGTAATCGCACCCCACATCGCATCTAGCGTTTCTTGCTTCATGCGATTGATCTCAAGAGGTTCTTTAAGGACGCTATCCCAGCCACGTTTTTTATAAACGTTTAAACGAAAACCGGCTAAGTGGTTTAATGTTCTTGCAAAAAGAGACTCTTTCTCTTTCCACGCAGCTTCTAATTTTTCAAAGACTTCCTTACGAACTGCAGGGTCCTCATGAGAAAGAAGGTTGTTCGCCTGTCCGACTGATAACTCTTTTTCTTCTCCTTCAACGTTAACTTTAACCGTCATTTCACCGACGATGGTATTATACATTTGTCCCCATGCATGATACCCGTCTACAGATAATGCAGAAATTAAAGCTTCTTCTTCCTCTGAAAGTTGCTCTTGAGCTTGTTCTCTCGCTTCATTTAAGATGTAGCTTAACTCGTTTAATGTGTCATGTTTTAGGAGATCATTCCATACAGCTTCTTCTGTTTTTGATAGTTTTTGTTCAAAAGAATTGTAAGCGGAACTAAACGAGGCGGATAGCTCTGTCACTTCACTTCTTAATGCACTTGCATTTACGTCACTCATATCTTGGGCTTCAAGACAGCTTATAAAAGCACCTGCTTGACGAATGTACTGTGAAATTGTTGCACCTTCTTCAACTAAATTCGCGACGTCATTAGCTTGTGATGCACTTGTTGGTGTTGTGAAAGATTTTAATTTTTCAGCATAAGCTGTTACCCGTTCTTTTGTTTCATCAAGGTGTTTGCGTAATTCTGGTGATGCACTTCCACCTTTGAAAAAGACATCTAAATCCCATACTTGTGGATAGGTTGTACTCAATTGAATTTCCTCCTTTTTAGCCTTGCCAATTTTCAAATAATATATCGGTAGTATAGCATATTTAATTCGGAAAATGAATATTTCGAATGCAGAAATATTTTGTCGAAAAAAGATAAACAGACCTTTGAGAAGACCTGTTTATTTCAAATTATATTCACCTAATAAAACGAATTTATAGCCGAGCTCTTTTAGAACCGGAATAGCTTCGATAACCCCTTCCGCTGTACCACTTGTCGGTTGATTCATATGTAGAAGAGCAATCGAGCCGTTCTCTGCAGATAATAGTGCTTGTTTCACTTGTTCTTTAGAATACGTCCCTCCAGCATCACCTAAAATATCAAAATTAACAGCTTCAAATCCGAGGTCTTTGACGATTTGTACAGCTACTTCATCGTAATAAGCCGTCCCTGAGCGGAATAGCGTTGGTTCAATGCCTGTTAAATTTGTAATAAACCGATGATTTTCCATGACTTCGTTGACGATTTCCTCATGGCTGTTCGTACCTTTAATTCCCCAAGCCTCTTTTCCATCAATAGAAACTGGGAGGTGGTTCGTTCCGTGATTTTCAATTTGAAAAAGTGGATGTTCAGCAAGTTCTATAAATAGCTCGTAGTTGCCCTCAATCCAACGTTTATTGACAAACAGTGTTGCGGGAATGTCGTTTTCAATGAGATAGTTTATTAATTTTTCATCAAACTGACTGCCATGTGGACCTCCACAAGCATCAAATGTGAGAGCCATCACTTGGTCATTAGTATTTAATTTAGTTTTAACACCCGTGACGTTCTCTCCCCATTCATGACTATCGTTCGGATATATGGTTAAGTCAAGAATGGATTGAGGATCTCGTTCTTTAATTGGAAGGTCCTCAAGCATGCTTTTTCCGAATGATAGTGGCTCATCGTTTAATAGAGTAATAGAACCGTCTTCTGAACAACCAATTAACAGCGCTAGGAACATCATTAAAAATAATAGTTTTTTCATTTATACCTCGTAGAATAGTCAAATTTTTTTAAATATAATTTGTTCAAATTGAGCTTGTATACTTGTGTCACCTTGCTTAATTATCATTTTACCATTCGTTAGCTCGTATTCATATTCAAGTTCAGAAAGCTTCCGGCCATCAGTCTTTAAGATTTGATTAAATTTCTCTATAAAGGACTCGACTTTTGGAGTCAATAGAGTAATGGATTGAAAGACCTTGTCATTAATGTCGTCTAAATTGCTAGGTTTGTTTCCTTCACCACTCCATTCGATTAAAAACGGGAAGGGCGTTTCTTCTCCAATTTCGTAGCGAGGAAATAGCATGCTCCATTCTAATATTGTGCCATCTGGTTTAGTACGCTTGCCAGGGAAAGGGCCGTCGTATGGGATGTTCAATTCTTCCATATGTTGTTGGTAGGCTTTTATGTCGCCAACTCTTAGAGCGAACTGAATGGGGCCTTCCATACGATTAGTTTTAGCGAAATGAGCTTGTTGAATGAGAGGATTGTCTGATTGACTCGCTTTTTCATCATCATCAATCCCCAGCCACTCGATATAGCAATCATTTTTCATAAATGCTAAGTGGTTAAATGTTCCCCAATTGTCATGCGTTCCTCCTTTTGTGCCCATTTGTCCATAGACAGATGAGAAAAGTTCTTGATGTCGCTTAGGATCATTCGAAAAAATGACGAGATGATCAAAGAAAATCATTAAAAACACTCCTTTTTATACCTTTTAAAGCTTAAATGCTTTAGCTAGCTTCTCATAAGATTCTAGACGGCGTTCAAATGGTGCGATGATGATGTTGACGATGATTTCATCTACGTTAAATGCTGTTGCTAATTCAATGAGTTGTTCTTTAACACTTTCAACATCACCGACAATCATTCGTTTACGGTTTTCTTCGATGCGTCTTTGTTCATAGAAATTATATGTCTGTTTGCTTGTTTCTTCTGGAAGCGGGAAGTGTTCTCTAATTTGGCCTTGTTCAATCATTAATAAGGCTGCATCTAGACTGGAAGCATAAAAGTTTGCTTCTTCTTCCGTGTCCCCAACAACGACGAATACGGCCACACTCGCATGAGGCTCTTTTTGCATTTCTGAAGGAACGAAACTGTCATAGTAACGTTGGATCGCGTAAGGGCCACCTTCACCGTTAATAAATTGAGCAAATGTGTAAGAGACGCCTAATTGACCGGCAACTGATGCACTTGCGCCGCTTGACCCAAGCATCCATACAGGTGGAGTTGTTGAGCCAAGAGGTGTTGCTCGAACTTGATAGTTTTCAGGGTCTTCACCTAATAAGTACCCGATGAGCGTATCTACTTGTTGAGGGTAATTTGGTACATCTGGGTATTTTCCACGATTTAATGCGTAGTTAACTCCAGGCATTCCACCAGGTGCACGCCCAATACCTAAATCAATTCTCCCTGGATAGAGCCCTTCTAACACTCTGAACGTTTCTGCAACTTTATACGGACTATAATGAGGAAGCAGGACACCACCTGTTCCCACACGAATGTTTTTTGTTTGAGCTGCAACTGCAGAAACTAATATTTCAGGAGCAGAACCAGCTAAACTTTTTGTACTATGATGTTCGCTCATCCAAAATCTTGTATAGCCTAATTGGTCTACATGTTTGGCTAACTCGATCGTTTGATTCAATGCATCTCTTTCATTATTTCCTTGTAATAAGGGCGATTGATCTAACACGCTTAGTTTTAAATTCATAGTCGACACCTTTCTTAATGTACGTTATGATAATAATTGTTTAATACTGACGTTAAAAATTCAATCGATATGCAATGTGAAAGCTTGGTGAATGAGTTGAGTAAAAAAATGGTGACATGCACTAAATGTGGTAAAGATATTACAGAACGCTCTGATCTCGTCGTTGCTAATATAAAGTTTATTCTTAGACCTTTTCATCATTCGTGTTTTGAAGAGTATCTAAATGATAAGAAAAAAGAAGCTAAAATGTTTTTTGATGCGATGCCTGTTAATGGTATGTATGGTAATATAATGACGATTTTATTTTTACTTATAATTGCATTTGTATACTTGTTTAAACCGGAACATCCTTTCGTTATTATTTTCTGTACCTTATTTCCACTATTTCGTTTGATGAGTTGGGTGTTAATAGAAAGAAAAGTTCGATGATAAAAGTAGAGGAGGAGAATATTAATATTCTTCTCCTTTTTTACATATCGCTAGTCCGAGTGGATAATGAACGCCTTCACGTCTTGAAGCTTCGATTAGAACCCCATTTTGATAATAGAATTCTACTTCTTCATAATGATTGTTGAATAAACTTTGAAATTCGTCAACAGTTAGTTGATGGACATGAAACGGTTGCCCAGATGGAACCCCTCTACCTTCACCAAAAGGAGTAGAAACAATTAATATTCCACCAGGCTTAAGCAAATGGTTGTAGTTGTTTAAAATGGCCTGCTCATCATCGATATGTTCAATCGTTTCAAAGCTCACGATGCAATCGAATTGGCCGATGTCATTAACAAGTGATAAATCCGTTGCATCTGCCACGATAAAGGTTGACTTCGGATGATAATATTCACCTTTTGCATATGTGATTATTTCAGGGTCAATATCGATACCGATGACTTCTTCGATACGTTCTTTACACTTTTTCGCAATTAAATGTGTGCCGTAACCAGACCCACATGATAAATCAAGTATACGACCTGTCATATATGGTAAAGCAAATTGATATCTTGCTATATGTTCAAGTAGAAGTGGATTTAATGGGTCCATCAACTTTGGTATAACGCGTTCTCCAGTATCTTCTATCACTTTTTTACCTCCTTAAAGTCATGTTTATTATGACAAACTTTCAATCATTTGAAAACTTTGAGTGAGCATGTTGTTATTAAAGAAAGTGAGAAAGTACTATAATTTATATTGTGAAAAGGGGGGTTATGGATGGCTTTTGTAATCACAAGCCCATGTCAAGGTGAAAAAGCGGCAGAGTGTGTCGAGGTTTGCCCTGTTGATTGTATAGAAGAAGGTGTGGATCAGTTTTATATTGATCCTGATATATGTATTAATTGCGGTGCATGCTTATCAGTTTGTCCTGTTGATGCGATTGTGGAAGATTTTGATTTGAGACCAGAAGATGAAATTTATTTGAAGAAGGCAGAGGAATTTTTCGCAAAACGTTAAAAATTGGCATGAGCATTTAGCGGATTTTATGTTATGATTTATAGTTGATTAATCAACAAAAATAACAAAAAGGAGGGTGCAGCTATGGGTGGACTTGTTGTTGTGGAATATTGTGATGGCAACTTAATTCAAGAAGTGGATTTAGAAGCTATTTTAGAAGAAGAATATCCAGAAGTAGCAGTTTTAGAAAATAGCTGCCTTTCCTTCTGTGGTATGTGTTCAGTCAGTCCTTATGCTATCGTGAATGGCAAACGTGTCTTTGCGAAAACACCAGAAGAATGTCTAGATAAAATCAGAAAACAAATTGAAGAAGAATTAGAAATATATAAAGAAGCATAGGTAGGATGAGTTTCGGAGGGAATACAGTGAACCTTTTAACCATTTTTAAAAGCAGTTTAATGTTGCCTAATAAAGATGTACTGTTTCGTCTTAATCGTGTCAGTATGAGAGATACGATGGTTTATATCATTGTTCTTTTATTCATCATGTTCCTTCCTGACATCATTCATACTCTTGCTCATTTTGGTGACGGGGACCATGATGATTTACCAACACAATTATACATCGTTCAAATTGTTGTACTTTACCCAATGCTTATCTTATTCATTATGGTTGCAGGTGTTTCATTATTATCTGGCATCATGATTCCAATCAAAAATATTCTTAAACGTAAGTTAGCATACCAACAATTATGGAAGATGACGGTTTATGCACTGACAATACCAATACTTTTTTATTTAGTTCTAAGGATTTTTCAAGTTAATTATTGGTTGATTAATATCATTCCGATTTTATTTTTTGTAATTTTAATGGTAAAAATGATTACGGTATATCCAAAAAGAGTTTAATAGAAATAAAGGGGAGGGTTCTATATGGCATTTGTAATTACGGCACCGTGTAAAGATGAGATGGCGGCAGAATGTGTTGACGTATGCCCTGTAGATTGTATCGAACCTGCGGGGGACCAGTTAGTTATTGACCCGCAACTTTGTATTGATTGCGGAGCGTGCGAATCTGTTTGCCCAGTTGAGGCTATTTATCACGAGGATGATTTATTAAAAGAAGATCTCCCGTATTTTGAGAAAGCAAAAAAATTTTTTGGTAGATAAAAGGAAGCAACTTTCATTACATGGTGAAAGTTGCTTTTTTATGTGTGAAATATTAAGGGATTATCAGCATTCCAAGTATTATAAAATGTACTCAAAGCGAAATAAAAATGCTAAGGCTCAAAACAAGGCTCTAATAGAATGTCCTTCACACTTTTCCTTTTTCTACATCTTTATAATATTGCACTAAAGTTGGAATGAGCTGTTCAAACTGCGGAAACTGAATACCACTTTCAGCTAAATCGATACTTGTGTTTGTTGTGTCAAATTTACAATGGTGATGCAAATAATCAATCGTTTCCCTTTGTGACCCTAACCAATTACGAATCATAGGTATAGACATGAATAAATTTGCTAGAAATAGTGGAAGCCTTCCTTTAGGAGTTTTCCCCGCATATGACTCCAAAAATAATTGATATAATCTCTTAGCAGTTGTCGGATTTGGATCTGTCACATGATAGACAATGCTTTTGCTTCTTGGTAGATGAGAAAGGTATAAAGTCGCCTCAATAAAATAATCTAATGGAACGAGATTGACTGTCGCATCACTTTTTCCGATGTATGGAATAATCGGCAGTTTTTTTAGTTTAGAAAATAAATTCAAAATATAATATGGACCATCAAATTTTAACGTTTCACCAGTTTTTGAATGCCCGACGACAATACCTGGCCGGATGACAGTGACAGGAAGTTCATCAAAAAATTTTTGTAATTCAAGTTCAGCTAAATATTTTGTTTTCTCGTAATGGTTTTTAAATTCATAGTCGTGTTCTAATTCAGTTTCTTTTATTAACCCTTCACGTTTACCAGATACATATGCTGTGCTGAAATAAATATAATTTTTCAAACTGTCACAATCTCTCGCGAAATCCGTAACATTTTTGGTTCCAATAACATTGACCTGGTATGCAGGTTCATAAGGAACAGCTAAGTCGTAGATTGCTGCTAGATGAAAGAGATGAGTTACATTTTTCGTCACTTTTGTATAAATATCACGTTCCATTCCTAAATACTTTTTTGTAATGTCACCAGTAATGATATCGATTTTTGCATCATAATCATCTAATAGACCCTTCAAACGTTTTTTAGCTAGATCTTCTTCAATGTTTAACGCAAATAAATAAATATGTTCAACATCATTACGCTTTAGTAGTTCTTTAGTCATATAAGTCGCTAAATAACCAGGAAATCCTGTTATAAAATAATTATTCAAAAATAGTCACCATCCTTTATAATACTTAATATTTTCGACATTAATATATATTTTTCCTCTTAAAGGTTTAAAGAGTATTAGCTTTGGGTATTTAGTCCATGTCGAGGTAATAGGGGGTATTGTCATGGAAAGCTTTGATAGAGGTGTAACATTATATACAACTGATCATTGCAAGAAAAGTGAACAGTTAAGAAACTTATTTAAAGAGTGGGGTGTTACTTTTAAAGAAAAAAATACATCTAAGAACAAAGCCTTTTTAAAGGAACTACAGAATTTAGGTATTTATGGAACGCCGACTACTTTTATTGGTGATCAATTTATAGAAGGTCTACAAAAAGATCGACTCTATAAAATATTAAAAGATAAGTAATAATGATAAAAAAATTGCACCTTTACCTAATGTCTAATCATAAGATGACATAGGGGGTGTCTGTTTATGTATCCACAAAATAATTATCAATATGATCAATGTTTTGCACAATATCCTTATTTTAGTCCTTCTTATCCGTACAATAATAATTATGGAATGAATTATATGAATAACCCGTACATGAACAATGGGACTGCTCGGTATTTTAATCAATATTTTCCAAACAATCCTTACGATGAATTTGGATCTGATGCTTATAACGATTGGCAAGAGTATACAGAAAATAATCAAACACCATTTATTCGATATTTTCAAGACGAAAATGGTGAAATAGATATTGATAAAGTGTTTCTAACTGTTAACCAAGTTATGAAAACAGCACATCAAGTAGGTCCAATTGTTAGAACGGTCAACAATTTTGTAAAAAATTTAAAATAATACTCAAGTCTTCCTAATGGGGAAGGCTTTTTTTATGGTTTGCCTGGTGAAGGTAATCGGTTATTAAATAGAATTGGCTGATAAATTGAGGATTGGCTGATAAATCATAAAATTTGGCTGAGAAAACTCGAGAATTGGCTGAGAAGCTGCTGAAATTGGCTGATAAGTACCAAAAACCGGCTGATAAACGTTCAAATTCGGCTGATAAATAAGAAGTATTTAATGGGCTAAAAAAATAAGGTAGACTGAAGGGGTCTACCTTATTTTTCATCCTCAAAGAACGAAATGACAATGCCACCTTCACCCGCGTATGTTGCAATGAGAGGTCCCATGTCCATTAATAGTTCTTCTTGTGGATTATATATTTCTCTTATAGCTGATAATATACTTTTAGCTTTTTCTTCACAGTTACTATGTGCGAGAGCGATTGTTTTATTTTCTAATGTTTTAGCATAATCGCCAATCTGTTCAACTAATCTTCTTAACGCTTTTTTCTCACCACGAACTTTTTCTGTCACATCAATATCGCCTTCATCTGAAGCTTTCATTAAAAGTTTAATATTTAACGTTTTAGCAATCGCACCACGAACTTTATCAAGTCTACCGCCTTTCACAAGGTTTTCGACCGTTTTCAAAGAGAATAAAGTTGTTGTTCTCTCGGCGTATTCTTTCATATGTGTCACAAGTTCTTTAAAACCAATTCCCTTAACCTTATGCTTAATAGCTTCGTTGACTAACAGTGCGACACCGCAAGATGCTGTTTTTGTATTAATGACTTCAATTTGTCTATTTGGTTCTTCTTCTAGCAACATATTTTTACCTATGACAGCATTTTGATAGGTTGCGCTTAAACTTTTTGTCAATGCTAACATAACGATTGGTGTATCTGGATCAACTTCCTTATAGGCATTATAAAAATCATTAGGACTTGTTGCGGAAGTTTTCGGAAGTTCTTCTGATTGAGCCATTTTTTCATAATATTCATCGAGCCCTAAATCGATCCCAGCTTTGTAAGACTCATTACCAAAATGAATATCAAGCGGAATGACTTTAATATTAAACTTCTCAGCAAAACCTTTTGGTAAATCAGCCCCACCATCAATCATAAATTGAATGGACATTTTCCCCACCTCTTCATACATGATTTTTATTAATTACTTTAATACGTTTCTTTTTTGTCGTGCTAAAAATAAATAACATTAATCCGAAAATGACGATTGTTCCGCCTAAAAATTGTGACCATGTGACGACTTCCTCTAAAACGAAAAATGCTAGTATGGATGCCCCAACAGGTTCAAATAATATCCCCATTGTAATTGTTGAAGCGTTGACCCACTTTAAGGCCCAATTAAATAATGTATGGCCAAAGAAAGTTGGGATAATAGCTAGAGCGAGAAAATATAGCCACGTTTCTGTTGTGTAACCTGTAAAAGGAACACCTAATAATAAATTATATATGATTAATGTAATTGAACTTATAAAATAAACGACAAAAGTATATGTCATTAATGATAAACGTTTTCTAACATTTTGACCAAATAAAAAGTATCCTGTAACAGCGATGGCTCCCATTAACGCAAGGAAATTACCGAAAAGAGCCATGCCGCTTATTTGAAAATCACCCCAGCTAATAATGGCACTTCCTGTAAGTGCGATTAATAAACTGATGACAGCACCGGTTGTGAATCGTTCTTTAAAAAATAAATAACCACCTATAAATGCGAATATCGGCTGCGTTGTAACGAGTACCGTCGAACTAGCGACAGAAGTGTGATTTAAAGATTCAAACCACAAAATAAAATGGAAGGCTAAAAAGACTCCTGCTGCAATGGATAAATACCAGTCTTTTTTATTAATTTTTTTGAACTCATCACGGTATTTCCAAGTGATTAACGGTAACATAATTAGGACGGCTAATAATAATCTGTAATTGGCAATAATGGATGAAGGAGCATCAGCAAGCCTAACAAATATAGCAGAAGTTGAGACAGATATAACGCCGATTGTAACTGCTATGTATGGTGCGATTAATTTATTCGACATGACTCATTTTTCCTCCGTTAACTCGTTAGTAGTAAATTCTTCTTACCTTATTCAATACAATTGGAGCGAGGGCTAATCCTGCCATTAATCCAAAAATATGAGCGTAAATATTAATTCCCGTTCTGAGAAAAGTCATAGCTAACGCGATAACAGTTATAACTGTAACGATTTGCCTGCTTTGTGGATCGATTAATTCTTTTCTCATAAAGACTATATACATATAAATTCCGAACAAGCCGAATATAGCTCCGGAAGCTCCGGCATGAAGTCCTAATGGATTACTCAAATAAAAAGTAGCGACATTTCCGATTATGCCCATAAGCAAATATGTTAATATAAATTTGAATTTCCCTAACATACGTTCAAGTGGCGGACCGAATAAAACTAAACTGAATGAATTAAACAAAACATGCCCAAGGCCAAAATGAACAAAAATAGCCGTAACTAACCGCCAGTATTCACCTTTTGCGATAAAAATATTTTGCCCACTTAGCATGAATTCGAATTCAACTGATATAATGTTAGTCAATATATATAGAATCAGATGAATAATGATAATTCCAGTAATAACGGGGTACCATCTTATAAATTGCTTTAGACTTTCAGAACGTAAAAAAATCATCAGCTTAACCTCACTTGTTAAGTAATCTTTTTTAAGAATACTAATGTTTTTAAAAAGATTCAATTAGAAAGAAGGCGAATCAATGATTAAAGGGATCGGCATTGATATCATTGAATTAAAAAGAATTGAAAACCTCATGAATAGACAACCGAAATTTATTAAAAGAATTTTAACTAAACGGGAACAAGAAACATTAAATAAATTAACGAATCCGAAGCGAAAAATTGAATATGTAGCAGGTAGATTTGCTGCAAAGGAAGCATATAGTAAAGCATTAGGAACAGGGATTGGTCAAGAACTTTCATTTCAAACAATAGAGATATTAACGACTCTACACGGTGCTCCAGCTGTGATGATAAATGGTGAAAAAACTGAAAATATTTTTGTCTCTATTTCACATAGTAAAGACTATGCCATTGCGCAAATAATTATTGCTTAACATAGATAGCTAGTCTGCATATTCGTACAAGTCGTCTCATATAGTGTAATGCGGGTAACAATCAATCCAATGTGCACATTGTCACCGCGAAACACGAATAGATCGCTTGTTCAATTGAGCGAGCAAGAATTATGAGGCGAAGGAGTTGTTTGGATGAAACGAAAACTTGTACTCTTCATGCTGCTATCTATTACTGTTTTATTACTTGCGGCGTGTGGAGAAGAGACAGTCGATGATGTTTTAGGGTCTCTGAATGATAAGGCGAAAAACATGGCGAGCTATCAGGCGGATGCTACGATGGAGATTACAACGGGAGAAGAACCTCAACAGTTCGATGTACAAGTCTGGCATAAGAAGGAAGACTACTATAAAGTGGTCTTGCAAAATCAACTTGATGAAAAAGGAAATCAAATCATACTTAGAAACGATGAAGGTGTATTCGTATTAACTCCTTCCATTAATAAAAGCTATAAGTTCCAAAATGAATGGCCTAAGCATCATAGCCAGCCATATTTGTTTAATTCGTTAGTAGATGATATTAACAATGATTCAGATCGTGAGTTTAAGACGACTGAAAATTATTACGTCTTTAATGTAAAAACAAATTATAAAGGCAATCAGCAATTACCATATCAAGAAATTTATTTTCATAAAAATTCATACAAGCCTGCATTAGTAAAAGTTAAAAATGCTGATGGCGATAAAATGGTAGAAGTAGACTTTACATCGTTTGAATTTGATGTAGAAATTGAAGATCAAGAGTTTGATACAGAGTATAATTTAGCAGAAGGAACCATTAGTACACCAACAATGGCAGAGTTAGAGGAGCAAGAAATGACGATTTACTTCCCGACACAACTACCGGAAGGAACAGAACCCACTAGTGAAGAAATCATCTCGTTTGATGAAGGAGAAAGAGTCATTTCGACTTACGAAGGGGAAAAAGGTTTCACGTTAGTTCAGGAAATGTATTATTCCTATCCAACGGCTTTAGATGTACCCGTATACTCAAGTGGTGACATGATTGATCTTGGATTTACGATGGGTCATATGACGAGTAACTCACTTGAGTGGCAATTAAATGGAATGAACTTTATATTAGCAAGTGATTCGTTAACTGTTGAGGAAATGGTATCGATTGCAAAATCCGTCCAACAAAGTGTGATGAAGTAAAGGATAGACAATATGACCCTACATTTTCAAATTACCCGTAATACATCCAATAGATATTATGGGTAATTTTATTTTCTTTATTGACAACATTCTTCAAACCAATAGATAATGGTAGAAAAAAGAAGGTATTCCCTTATGAATCAATTAATTTACCGGGACACATGGGCGGAAATAAACTTAGGTCATATAAAACATAATATAAAAGAATTGATGAATCTTTTTCACGGAAAAAAGAAAGTTTATGCTGTCGTAAAAGCTGATGCGTACGGGCATGGCGAACAGCAAGTGGCAAAAGCGGCTATTGAAGCGGGAGCTAGTGCTTTAGCTGTTGCTATTTTAGAAGAAGCTATTAGACTTAGAGAAGCATTTCCACATATTCCAATACTCGTTCTCGGATGGACGAATCCTCGTTATGCACAAATAGCAGCTGAACATAATATTACTCTAACAGTTTTTCAAGATGATTGGGTTAAAGAAGCTAATCAAACTTTAACTAAACCATTAAATATCCACCTAAAAATCGATACAGGGATGGGGCGAATAGGTATAAGAAACCCCAAAGAAGCATATGATGTAATTGAAGTGTGTTCAAATACACCTGTTTCTATAACGGGTATTTACACGCATTTCGCAACAGCCGACGAGGCGAACTCCAGTTATTATGATTATCAAGTTAATAAATTTCAAGAATATCTTAAAGTAATTCAAGATTTAATACCTACACCTTTAGAAATCCATATTGGTAATTCTGCTGCATCGCTGAGATATCCGAATGATATGACTGACGCAATTCGTTATGGAATTAGTATGTATGGTCTTTATCCGTCTGATGTCGTTGAAAATGTAACACCTATTAAGCTAAAACCATCTTTTTCTCTTTATAGTCGACTCATCCATGTCAAAAAGGTTAGTAAGGGTGAACGAATTAGCTATGGAGGAACATATGAAGCAATCGGTGATGAATGGATTGGGACGATTCCGATTGGGTATGGCGACGGCTGGTTGCGAAAACTGCAAAACTTTCAAGTATTAATTGAGGGGAAAAGGGTTCCAATAGTAGGCAGAATTTGTATGGATCAAACGATGATTCGTCTAGATAAACCATATGAGCTTGGGACAAAAGTAACGTTAATCGGAAAAGATGGAAGTAATGAGATTACAATGGAAGAGGTGGCCGATTACTTAGAGACGATCAATTATGAAATACCTTGTATAATTGGAAAAAGAATTCCGAGAGTTTATAAGTAAATGAGACACTATTGGACAAATGCTTACAAAATTCCATTCTTTAAACGACTTTTTTCTAAAAATTGCTTTACTAACTATAGTGTATGATGCTATTATGACTTTATAGATTTTGTTGTCCGTAAAATGCTGGGGGTGTAGGGATGTCAGATGTGTCGAAAGAAATTGTCATTAGATTACCTATTTCTTTATTAGACGAATGTGATGATTTAGTAGAAAATCAGAAAGATATGAATCGAAACACTCTAATTATTCAAGCGATTAGTCAGTATGTGCAAGAAGAGAAAAAACGCAAAATCAAAGAAACGATGCGCCGTGGTTATGTCGAGATGAGAAATATCAACTTAGGAATAGCATCTGAGGCTTTTCAGGCTGAAGAGGAGGCTGAAACCACTCTTGAGCGCTTAGTGAGTGGGGTGTAATTAATTTGTACGTTAAACGAGGCGACGTCTATTATGCTGACCTAACACCAGTAGTAGGTTCGGAGCAAGGCGGAGTTCGCCCAGTGCTTATTATTCAAAACAATATAGGGAATCGATTTAGTCCAACTGTTATAGTTGCAGCAATCACGGCACAAATTCAAAAAGCAAAGCTGCCTACACATGTTGAGATTGACGCGAAGAATTACGCCTTTGAACGTGATTCTGTCGTTTTATTAGAACAGATACGTACAATCGATAAACAGCGATTGACTGATAAAATTACGACCCTTGATGAACAATTAATGAAAAAAGTTGACGAGGCATTACAAATCAGTCTCGGTTTAGTAGAATTATAAGAAGTCTAGAGATTTAATACTCTAGGCTTTTTTAATTGTATAGTCTTTGTTTGATGAAAATAATTTCTGAATGAAAATATGACTTCATACATCAAGATAATTGACTACTTTAGAAAAATGATTTCAGTGAATTTATAAACATTTTATTACAATACATAATTGAATTCTGAAAAGTATGGAAATAAAGGTCAGAAAATGTTAAGTTATTTATAGTAAATGAGGATTAGGGGGATTATTTATGGACCGGAAATATAGAGAATTAATATTGGAGAATAGTGATAATATTATTCGAAAATGGATGGAACAAGTTAATGACGGTAAAGTGAAAGAATACAGTTCCACCATTTCAGATGATGTTATCGAACAGATGAACAGAGAATTTATTAATATCATTTTTGCGAGCCTTAATGAAACCGACGATAAAACGGCTGAAAAATTAAATGGCTTTTCAAAAAGAGTCGTTAATTTAGGCTGGCCTTTAGGTTATTTGACAGAAGGTATGCAGACTATTCGAGGAATATGTATGAAAGAAGTTTTAAGTCAAATTGAAATAATTGATAGACAAGATTTTATAGTTTTAATGGATCATGTTAACTCTTGGGTTGATCCGATAAAAATTCGTTTAATTAATGAATACTCTAACAACTGGGTTAATATTATTTCTTTACAAAAAGTCGCTCTTGAAGAATTATCAGCTCCGCTAATTCCAGTCATGGACGGAATTACTGTTATGCCACTTGTCGGTACGATTGATACCGAACGGGCTAAATTAATTATGGAAAACTTACTAAATGGAGTTATTAAAAACCGAGCAGAGGTTGTTTTAATTGATATAACAGGTGTTCCTGTTGTTGATACGATGGTTGCCCATCATATTATACAGGCAGCTGAGGCAGTTAGATTAATCGGAGCTAAATGTATATTAGTTGGTATTCGTCCTGAAATCGCACAAACAATTGTTAACTTAGGAATTGATTTAACGAATTTCCCAACGAAAAGCTCGCTTAAAAAAGGGTTTGAATCTGCGTTAGCTATTATGGGTAAACAAATAATTTCAACGGGCAGCAATGATGATGTCATTGAAGATATCATTCGTTCAATTGACAAGGAGTGAAAACAGTGAGAATACCAATTCTAAAACTTCATCAATATTTATTAGTTTCAGTTCAAGTTGATTTAGATGATCAAACTGCTATTAATTTTCAAGAAGATTTATTAAATAAAATACATGAGACAGGTGCAATTGGAGTAGTAGTTGATTTGACTTCAGTTGAAATTATCGATTCATTTATTGCCAAGGTACTGGGAGATGTCGTATCAATGGCTGAGCTTTTAGGAGCAAAAGTTGTCTTTACAGGTATTCAGCCTGCTGTTTCTATGACGTTAATTGATTTAGGAATTCATTTAACTGAAGTTCAGACTGCTTTAGATCTTGAACAAGGGTTGGTTAAGTTAAGACAAGAATTGGAGGAAAAGTGATGAAAGGAGCTCTAGCCAGTGTGCCAATCTCTAAAGAATGGGATATTGTAGGTGCAAGACAGACTGGTAGAAATATCGCCAGAGAAATAGGGTTTGGCTCGGTTGATCAAGCACGAATTGCAACAGCTATATCAGAATTAGCCAGAAATATTTTTTTGTATGCTGGTAACGGTGAGATCTCCTTTGAAGTAATTGAAGAAGAGTCTATGTTAGGTCTGAAAATTGTTGCTGAAGATGCTGGTCCCGGGATCAAAGACATTAGCAAGGCTATGCAAGATGGTTATTCTACATCTGGAGGATTAGGTGCGGGATTACCAGGTGTTAAAAGACTGATGGATCAATTTGATATTATCTCCTCAGATCAAGGAACGAAAATAAAAATTATTAAATGGCTTCGTAAATAAGTGAGGTGAACAATCTTTGAGCTCCTTACAACTAGATATAGAAGATTATAAAAATTTACTGTTAAAATATATTCAAACAAAAGATGAAGCAATTCTTTATCAAGCAGAACAATTCAGTAAAAGTTCAATCAAGAATAACATCTCGCCAGATGAGATTGTTAATATACATTACCAAGCAATACTTGAACTGTTCCCAAATCTAGATAAGGGAATTAAAGATTCTTTCCATTTTCTAATTGAAACGATGATTGCATATGGTCTGGCTCATCAAGAATATCAAGTGTTACGCGAAAAGCAAATAGAACTTCGCTCAGAAATTGAGATCGCAGCAAATATGCAAAACACGTTATTACGCACCACAATTCCCGACTATAAATCATTAGATATTGGAGCGAAATCAGTAGCAGCTAAAATTATGAACGGAGATTACTACCACTTTGTTCAAGATAATGAAAACAATATTGGCGTGGCCATTGCTGATGTAAGTGGGAAAGGTATTCCTGCTGCTTTTTGTATGTCAATGATTAAATATGCGATGGAAAGTTTTCCGTCTAATCGAATGTATCCGAAAGACATTTTAGAAATGCTAAATCGTGTCGTCAATCGGAATGTTGACCCAGGGATGTTTGTGACAATGTTTTATGGACTGTATGATGTGGAGCGCCACCAGTTTTATTATTCAACTGCGGGGCATGAGCCGTGCTTAATTTACAGAAACGCCACAAACCAATTCGAGGAGATGGAGGCAAAAGGGTTACTTCTAGGTGTTAAAGATGACGTGAAATATAAACAGTACGTATCAGATATACAACAAGATGATTTAATCGTTTTATTAACTGATGGTGTAACTGAATGCCGTCGGGGAGGTCGTTTTATTACGCGTGAAGAAGTGTTAGACGTTATTCAACAGTATATCCATCTTAATGCGAATGAAATTGTCGAAAAGGTACATAAACATTTTGAGCGGTATCAAGATTTTAGTTTAAGGGATGACTTTACAATCATTATTATTAAAAGAACAGATTAAAATGTTTCATACACTCTTTATTAGGGTAAAGGTATACTGTTTCTAAATGTTTTGGTGGAGGGACTAAGATGAATTTACATATTGACACTTATAAAGAAAACGATCAGACCGTACTAAAACTTACCGGAGAAATTGACGCTTATACAGCACCTGATTTGAAAAATAAATTGCAACAGCTTATCACAGAAGAAGGTGCTCAGGTCAGTGTTGATTTGGAACATGTAAATTACATGGATAGTACAGGATTAGGTGTTTTTATTAGTGCCTTAAAAAACTCAAAAGACAAAGGTAGTTCTCTAAAACTCATTAACTTACAGGAAAACGTTTATCGTCTTTTCAATATTACAGGATTAGACGAAGTCATTCATATAGAGAATACAATCCGGGGTGGAAAATAATGAACGAACCATTTGACTTTGTTGAAATGAAGCTTCCAGCAAAAGCAGAATATGTCGGTGTTTTAAGGTTGACAGTGTCAGGGATTGCCAGCCGTATGGGCTTTTCTTATGAAGATATTGAAGATATTAAAGTTGCTCTTTCTGAAGCGATTACGAATGCAGTGAAACATGCCTATTTTGAAAATGAAGTAGGCGAAGTAACTGTTGGTTTCGGATTATATGATAATCGTTTGGAAGTCATGGTAGCAGATCACGGAGGAAGCTTTAATATAAACGAAGTAAGAGCTAGCATAGGACCACATGATGGGACCTTGCCAATCGACCGAATGAAAGAAGGTGGATTTGGTCTTTTTCTCATTGAAGCCCTTATGGATAAAGTCGAAATAAATAATAGACACGGTGTCATTGTTATAATGACGAAGTTTTTACATGAAGATGAGGTGGGGCGTCATGACGACCAAATCTCAACGACACAATAACGAAGATGATGTATATCTATTAATAAAAAAATTAAAAGAAAACCCACACGATGATCAATTACAAGAGAAAATTGTTCTCAAATATGAAAACTTAGTCCATTCACTTGCTAAAAAATATACTAGAAATGCCATGAATCACGAGGATTTAGTACAAGTTGGTATGCTCGGTCTTATGGCAGCTATTAGACGCTTTGATGAAACTTATGGAAAATCATTTGAATCATTTGCGATTCCGACAATAATTGGTGAAATAAAGCGGTTTATACGTGATAAAACGTGGAGTGTGCATGTCCCGAGACGAATAAAAGAACTTGGACCTAAGGTGAAACAAGCCGTTGAAGACTTAACGACACAACAGCAAAAATCCCCTTCAGTAGGAGAAATTGCGAGATACTTAGATCTGTCAGAAGAAGAAGTTTTAGAAGTGATGGAAATGAGTAGAAGTTATAATGCCTTATCTACAGATTGGAATATTGAGGCTGATTCTGACGGTAATACGGTAACTATTATGGACATTGTCGGAGCTAAAGAAGATGGATATGATGCAATCGACTACAAATTACTCATTGAAAAATTACTCCCGGTATTAAGTCCACGCGAACAGGAAATTATTAAATGTACTTTTTTTGAAAACTTAAGTCAAAAAGATACCGGATTACGGCTTGGTTTATCACAAATGCATGTTTCTAGGTTGCAACGAAGAGCACTTCGGAAAATGAGAGAATCAATTTCGGATGACGACATGGAGGTTTTATTTTGATTGAGCGAAAAGAAAAGGTGGAGGTTGCAACTTTTCAAAAAGCTAAACATAACAATAACTGTTCAGGTGATAGTTTTTATTATATTGAACAGGAGCACTTTTTTTTATGTGCATTGGCAGACGGGCTAGGAAGTGGCGTTGATGCTAAGAAGTCATCTGATGCCGTCATTGAAGTCGTCAAACGTAATATTCATGATTCATTAGATGTGATTTTGGAGAAATGTAATGAGGCCTTGATTGGAAATAGTAAGAGAGGGGCTGTCGTTGGATTGTTACGAATTGACTACAAGCATCATTCGTATTCTTATGCTTCGATTGGAAACGTTGGAATTATCGCTTCCTCTAACGATCGTTATAAAAGAAATTTACCTGTCACAGGTTATTTACCGTCAATTCGAAGAAATTTTTATGTACATGAAGATACATTATTGCCACAGACAACTTTTTTAATGTTTTCAGATGGTATCAATGAAAGAGGATTGAAAAAAAAGTTCAATGAATGGCAATCAATTAAAGACACGATAAATTACTTGCAGCAAATGACTTCTAATGACGATGCAACGATGATTGCAATGAAATATATCGGTTAACGAAGAAGGCTTTATTTTAGGAGCCTTCTTTTAGTTTGTGCCATAAACTAATATTTCTTTAATAATTCCATTTTTTTATTTACAATAAAATAAGTTGAAGTTCATTTGTAAGGAGGAAATTTTTTGTCTGAAGAATTGATGATAGCAGAAAACCAATTAATTGAAACAACGAGTAAACATACGGAATTACCTACAAATATTGTCCGAAAAGTAGTTGGCTTACTTGAAGAAGGAAATACCGTTCCATTTATTGCGCGCTATAGGAAAGAACAAACGAATGGTCTAGATGAGATTCAAATACAGACGATTAAAGAAACTTATCAATATCAAAAAAATCTAGCGGAAAGAAAAGTTGAAATCATCCGTTTAATTGATGAGCAAGGTAAATTAACGGAAGACCTGCAGAAGGATATTTTGCAGGCAGAACAACTACAGCGTTTAGAGGATTTGTATAGACCTTATAAACAGAAGAAAAGAACACGTGCAACGATAGCGAAGGAAAAAGGATTAGAGCCATTAGCTCAATTAATTTTTGAACAAAAAGGAATTAATCTAAAGCAAGAGGCTGAAAACTATTTATCTGAAGAGCATGAATTGTTCCAAGTTGAAGATGTACTTGCCGGAGCGAATGATATTATAGCTGAATGGATTTCTGATGAAGCTAAGTTCCGTGAAAAAATTAGAACGCTTACCTTTTCAAAAGGCATTATTGTAACTGAAGTTAAAAAAGATGCAGATGACGAAAAAGAAATTTATCAGATGTATTATGACTATAAAGAACCTGTTATAAAAATAGCTCACCACCGTGTGTTAGCAGTAAATCGAGGTGAAAAAGAAAAGGTTTTAAAAGTATCTATTGAACCGCCAGTTGATTCTATTTTAGACTATTTGAATCGTTCTCTCATTAAACGACAGGACACTGAAGAAGCGGGATTTATTAAAGCGGCTGTGGAAGATAGTTATAAGAGGCTTATTCAGCCATCCATTGAAAGAGAAATCCGCTCGGCATTAACAGAAAAGGCGGAAGACCATGCGATTGATATATTTGCGAAAAACTTAAGAAATTTATTATTGCAGCCACCATTAAAAGGTAAAACAATTCTTGGCGTTGATCCGGCATATCGCACTGGGTGTAAACTTGCCGTTATTGATGAAACAGGCCATATGAAATATATCGATGTTATTTATCCGACAGCACCGAAAAATGACGTAGCTGGAGCAGAGAAGAAATTAGTTCAAGTCATGAAAGATCATCCAATTGAATTAATTGCTATCGGAAATGGAACAGCATCAAGAGAGACAGAACAATTTATATCAGAGATGATTCAAAAGCACAATTGGGACGTGGCATATTTAATTGTGAATGAGGCTGGGGCAAGTGTGTACTCAGCTTCGAAGTTAGCCCGTGAAGAATTTCCAGATTTACAAGTTGAGGAAAGAAGTGCTGTTTCAATTGCAAGACGTGTTCAAGACCCACTAAGTGAATTAGTAAAAATAGACCCGAAATCAATTGGGGTCGGTCAATATCAACATGATGTGAGTCAGAAGAAGTTATCTGAATCATTGACGTTCGTGGTCGAGACAGTGGTTAACCAAGTAGGGGTGAATGTTAATACAGCATCAACGTCTTTATTACAATATATATCTGGATTGAATAAGACTGTGGCAAACAATATCGTAAAATATCGTGAAGAGAACGGGAAGTTTACTAATAGAAAACAAATTAAGAAAGTTCCACGTTTGGGAGATAAAACATATGAACAATCTATCGGTTTTTTAAGGGTGATTGATGGAGATGAACCTCTCGATCGCACGTCCATCCACCCAGAAAGTTATGAAGTTACGAAACAGCTATTAGACAAGCTCGGATTTACGACAGAGGATATTGGAACGGATGAGCTTCAAGAAAAATTGAACGGTGAGCTTGCTGATTTAGTTAATGATTTAGACGTCGGTCAATTAACGCTTACTGATATTATTAACGATTTAAAAAAACCAAATCGAGATCCGCGTGACGAATTACCTAAACCATTACTTAAGAAAAATGTACTAACCATGGACGATTTAAAACCTGGTATGGAACTCCAAGGTACAGTTCGTAATGTTGTAGATTTCGGTGCGTTTGTCGATGTTGGCGTTAAGCAAGATGGACTAGTTCATATTTCCAAACTAGCAAACCGTTTTGTCAAAAACCCATTAGACATTGTAGCGGTTGGTGATATTGTTACGGTTTGGGTTGATGAAGTAGATACAAAACGGGAACGAATCGCACTGACGATGGTCCAGTCTACAAAATAATTGATCATATGTTTTTTAAGAAGCGTCAATATGTTTGCTTCGATAGAAAAACCAACATTGATTTAAAATTTTTATTTGCCTAACATCCTTTTTTGCATAAGCTCTTAACATTTGTCGTTGAAACCATTTAGGCATATGAATCACCTTTTCTATAATATTTGTTGTTAGTATATGCACTTTTATAAAACTTGCTCATAGAAAAAAATCCCATTTAATATACCTAGCAATCATGCTTATGTTTGTTAGGTATATTTAAATTAATAGAGGGCTTATGAAGGGTGATTGAGTGATTAGTGCAGGGCTTATAGTTTGCTCTTTAAAAGTATTAGAGAGACAGAGGGAGCTGGATTCGTTATGGATGATAATCAACTACAGAAATTGACTGAAGAAGTTTCGCTTCAATATTTTGAAAAAGAATTTGTAGATACCGCAAAATTTAATGCTCGCTTACGAACTACGGGAGGTCGATATATTCCTTCAAAGCGTGTGATTGAAATTAACCCAAAGTATTTAGATGAATTAGGTCATGACGAATTGATAGGCATTATTAAACATGAGCTTTGCCATTACCATTTACATGTTGAAGGCAAGCCTTATAACCACCAGAGTAAAGAATTTAAAGAACTACTACGGAAAACAGGCTCGCCAAGGTATTGTAGAATATTACCTTCTGAAGAGATAAAACGGTTGATCTATGAGTGTCAGGAATGTGGCATGCATTATAAACGTAAAAGAAGAATTAACGTATCTAAATATCGATGTGGAAGATGTAGAGGAAAAATATTACTGAAAAAAAGTTCAGGGAATAGCTTGACTAAGTAACTGAAATCATGATAAATTAAGTGTCGCTGATTTTTTATATGAGTTGTGAAAAACGATGTTTTGAGAGTAGAATAGATGTAAGATTAGTAAGTTATCGAACGTCTTATTCATTAAAATTTATTTTGTTTAAAAAGTTATTGATAACTGATTGACAGCACGTGAAAGATGTTGTATTATACTTAACGTCGCTACTAATTATGCATCATAATTTTGAGATTGACTTTTAATTATTCCAGCGTATCTCAGTGGTAGAGCAAGACCGTAAACATCCCTGAGAAAACATCAGCGTAGGTTTTGCGAGGAGCGTCGGCATCGCCGAAACAACATGCAACGCGACGAGCACCACTTTGAGTATGAGCTAAATATTGTTTAAGCGACAAAATTATAATATTCCAGCGTAGCTCAGTGGTAGAGCAATCGGCTGTTAACCGATCGGTCGCAGGTTCGAATCCTGCCGCTGGAGCCATATGGAGAAGTACTCAAGAGGCTGAAGAGGCGCCCCTGCTAAGGGTGTAGGTCGCGTAAGCGGCGCGAGGGTTCAAATCCCTCCTTCTCCGCCATTTTATGGCCCGTTGGTCAAGTGGTTAAGACACCGCCCTTTCACGGCGGTAACACGGGTTCGAATCCCGTACGGGTCACTTTCCTTTCATATTATATTGTGGATATGAAAGGTCCGGTAGTTCAGTTGGTTAGAATGCCTGCCTGTCACGCAGGAGGTCGCGGGTTCGAGTCCCGTCCGGACCGCCATGAATTTTAGTTATTGGGCCATAGCCAAGCGGTAAGGCAACGGGTTTTGGTCCCGTGATTCCCAGGTTCGAATCCTGGTGGCCCAGCCATTTAAAAAGCTACTATTGAATATTGAAAAGACGAATGCCGTCTTTTTTTATTGGGTATTTTTAATACTTAAACGAGCCATTAGCTCAGTCGGTAGAGCATCTGACTTTTAATCAGAGGGTCGGAGGTTCGAATCCTCCATGGCTCACCATTTGCGGTCGTGGCGGAACGGCAGACGCGCTAGGTTGAGGGCCTAGTGGGGGTTACCCCGTGGAGGTTCAAATCCTCTCGGCCGCACCATAAAAAAATCAAAAAACTATTGCGTTATTCGTTTATTTTTGATATGATAGTCTTTGTCGCTATAAAGCGCCCGTAGCTCAATTGGATAGAGCGTTTGACTACGGATCAAGAGGTTAGGGGTTCGACTCCTCTCGGGCGCGTTCGAACAGGTTGTTAAATTTCTTGCATTTACCACTTGTTCAAATAACTACTTACAGTTTATTATATTAATATGCGGGTGTAGTTTAGTGGTAAAACCACAGCCTTCCAAGCTGTTGTCGTGGGTTCGATTCCCATCACCCGCTCCATTAGTTAATGGGCCTGTAGCTCAGCTGGTTAGAGCGCACGCCTGATAAGCGTGAGGTCGGTGGTTCAAGTCCACTCAGGCCCACCATTAAATATTTGAACCTTGAAAACTAAACAAAATAGCCTGTAGTCAATTCCGGATTTTTTCTAGGATTGGGGAAAAAACGGAAGTAAAACAATAGAAGCCAATCAAACTTAACTTTTATGGAGAGTTTGATCCTGGCTCAGGACGAACGCTGGCGGCGTGCCTAATACATGCAAGTCGAGCGCGGGAAGCAAACTGAATCCTTCGGGAGGACGTTTGTGG
>JBPYCQ010000021.1:0-32632 GCA_051846895.1 Bacillaceae bacterium W0354 | reverse complement strand
AAGTGTGCTTAATACTCCCTTTAATGTTTATTAATTGGTTACTTATGTAGTTGGTTGTCTGCATTCAAGACGAATACGTGTATTAAAATTATCTAGGTTTGGACATCCAAAACTACGTCTTTTAATAGTTTTTATGAGGTTATTTGTTCCCTCAAGTGGCGCATTAGTTAGACGATATTTAAAATAATTTAATATCTCTTGTTTCCATTGTAATAGCGTCTTAATAATCGTTTGTATTTGACCGGAACTATGAAATACATAATATTGACAATAGTCTTGAAATCTACTTTTAGCTAACTCGAAATCTGTAATCTTGTATATGTCCCTAAAGTCTTGTAAGGCTTGATAAAGTTGTTTTAATTTTGGATTGGCTTCCAGCCAATCATTCAATATATTTGATTCTTCTTTATTTAGCTTTTCTGGCTGTGCCATCAGGAGACGTCTTTGAAAACGAATTTTTTTATGTTTGGTTGCGTAGTGCCAGTCAACTTTGCGAACGTTCTCTAGAGCTCTAGTAAAAAATTGAATAACATGAAATTTATCAGCTACGATATCAGTATGAGGCCATACTTCTTGAACTGTTTTTGCCATACCTGGTGCTAGGTCCGTTACAACTACCTTTGGAGCAGTAAATGGATATTGTTTAAGAGCTTCTTGAATCTTTTTACGACTTTTCCCAGGAGCCGTTAACCAAATATGTCCTGAATCTGCATCCATTAAGGCAATACTGTAAGAATGCCCTTTTTTATGTGCAAATTCGTCCAAACAAATAGCGCTTGGCGCTTCAAACTCCTCTGGGCTAGCTTGCACATTATCTGCATATTGATAAAACCAATAAGCTACCGTTGATTCAGGAACTTGCATCTCACGCGAAACTTGTGCAAAAGACTGTTTAATACATTTTCTAGCGATCATTTGTTTAAAATGGGTAGTTACTTTTCCACGGCATGGTATTTCTGGCCAATTAACTGTCCAAGTGATGCCACAGTCGTCACAACGTTGGCGATGAACGGGTACTTTAATATAAATAGTTAGCCCAGTAGACACCCATGCATGACGTAATACTCGATACGTTGTACGAGCGTGGTTAGTACTTTTTCCTAAACAAAGTGGACAGAGATAGCATTGTGAATATGGTTCAACACCTAATACCCATCCGTCAGTAACACGCTCACCTTCGCCGTTTAATTTTAAATTTGTTAAATGGAGGATATCTGTAGTAAACTGATTATACAAAGCAGATCTTCCTTTCTTTGTTATGGTGTGGTTACCTTAAACATTAAAGGAAGAATCTGCTTTTTTCAATATCTGACACATTTCGTTGTGGAGAATCTGATTTATGTAAATTATACATTTCGTTGTGGAGAATCTATAATTTGTAAAACGCTTACAAGATGGCGATTTAAAGTGATTTAAAAGTTCCATCATGACGGTTACCACATTATTACTACACTATTAAACTACTAAACTTTATGGGTGTTCCCAAGATGAAACTGACAATAAAAAAGCTCTCATCCTGGTATCAGAAGAAACAAAGCATGAGCTAATAGTTAGCTCATGCGTATTTGAATGATGCGTTTTTAGTTACTGCTAACACGAAAAACTTCTTCTTCTAACCTTTATATTCGATCAAATGGAAGATGATCCAGTTTCAAAAACTACTTCCGATAGCGAAAAATCTACTTGAAATGATGATAAGTTCATTACATTACTTAATGAACGGCAAAAATTTTAATCCCTCTAGTGACGTAGATTATTCTCAAATCTACTCATTCAAAGATCAAACGTAAATCATTTGCTGTTTCATCCAATGAAGTTAACCTCACCGTCTGAATCTCAATATATTTCTCTTCATCTGGCACTTTCCATACTGGAAAACTAGAATTCTCTGTACGTGGATATAGTAGGATACACCTATTTACATTTTTATAAGAAGTAACATAGGCATACATTTGATAAAGATCTGCTTGACTATATAATAATCTACCTTCGTGTGCGATATTCTTCCATTTTGTATCTACAAGCAGCTCATAATCTCTTCCAACAAGATAAAAATCTGGCTTCAATTTGATATTTTCTCGTCCTGAGTTCACATTCAATAAAAGGTGTTTCCGATCATGCTGTGAAAAAACATCAATGTTGTTATCACGCGCTATATAACGAAGACATGCTTCAATATAAGATTCATAGAGCGTGTTCATTTCAAAAAGAATACAGAAACTAGATTGATTGTTATATCTAGAAGTCATCATTTCATTAAGAATTATCATCCTTGCAATCCTGAATACATTTTGATACCGTTTATTTTGCCGATTGAACTTCACATGGTCGATGTCACTTTTAGAAATCTTACTTTCCTCAACATTTTGGAGCATATTTAAAATATATAATGCATCAGAGCGTATACTGCTTTTCCTAATCTGAGGAAAAATTAACTTCAATGCCTTCTTTAAAATCTGATTTAGAAGAACATCCTCTTGAAAAGTATCATACTCACAATAGGCCCTTATAGGAACAAAGGCATTTTTTCGAACTTGTTCAGTAACGAGTAGCCTTCCTTTTAAAGTTTCGCTATTCTCTTGCTGGGTTTTATATTCCTTATAAATCCCTCTTCTAATTTCCTTTAATAATTGTTTTGTGTAAATTTCTATGATGATTTGGAGCAAATCAGCTTTTGCTAATTGGCTATAGGTTCCTTCATGGACTTGAACTGGAAAGGTTTTTGATACTACTAACATATTTAATAGAGCCTCTCTGTTTTTCTCATCTGACTCACTATTGATTGCTAATTTCGGTAAAATCTCTATCCGAGCACTTGATAACTGAATCACACCGACTAAATTAATAAATCGTAGCCTATTAAATCCAATCTCAACCTTTTCCGTATATTCGTCCTTCAAGAAATCTAGTAATTCATCCCACTCAGCCTGATTAATATCCTTACCGATTTGAAGCCAATCATATGCTTCACGAATAACTATGTTTTTCATCATTCATAGATCCTTTGTACATCTCTTAATTTTATCGTTTTCTTAATACGATATTTTGGAGGAAGGTCTAGACCATTAAGTAATGACGAGTCTTTAAATATCTCTTGTGGATTTATTCTTTCTTCGTAAACGATACACGGTTCATTTTCAGACTGTCCAACTCCGCCAAGTACAAGGCCAATCTTCTCCCAATCATCATAAAAATACTCCTGCAAAAGCGGTACAATTTTGCGAGTTAATATTTCATAAACATCTTCTTCTGTTTCAGCATTCATAAAGTACGCATGACCAATGGTATGGTCACGATCAAACAACACTTCAATTCTTCGATTCATCTTATCCAATAAAGCAGGAACATCAATATTTTCAATTGGTTGAAGTAAAAAAGGTCTAGGCATTATTTCTTCAAATGAAAAACGACGTCTAAGAGCTGTATCTAATAATGAAATGGAACGATCTGCCGTATTCATTGTTCCGATTAAATAAAGATTCGGTGGTAATGCAAAGTGTTCCCCGGAATATGGAAGTTGAACAATGATTTCATTTTCTTTTGTAAGACGTTTATCTTCTTCAAGTAGAGTAATTAATTCACCAAATACTTTAGAAATATTTGCGCGATTAATTTCATCTAGCACAAGAACATACGGCGTAGCAGAATTAAAATCAAATGAATCACTATCACCCATTGCACTTAAAACTAGACTTTTTCTCTTTTCATACGTTTTTCCTTCTTTATCAAGACGTAACCCTTCAAATAAAGCATCAATAGCAATTCGTTTTAATGCACCATCTTTAGGTTCAAAACCACCTTGGCCGTCAGAACGCAAACCTTCAATAAAATCTTCATAGGTATAGCTTTGGTGAAATGTAACGAATAAAACGTGTCCCTGGGCCTGCATATCTTTAAAATAGGTTTTAACATCGATATCATCAGCAGAATCCTCTACAATCTCAACCACACGATTAGCAATGTTGTATGTTTTTCCAGTTCCAGGTGGTCCATAAAATATCGTATTTAATGGACCTTGATATTTAAAATTTGATGACTCCTCTTCCTTCTCATCCTCTTCCTTCCCTTTGACATTATCGAACATAACTTTAATATGTTTCTTTTTAGTTATGGCATGGATTCGATCACGAAAACCACCAAACCCTGGTAATTCATGATCATTTAAATCAATCCATTTAATAGGAAGGGTATGGCCGAGTTTTTCATCAAATTGATAACCATCTGCTAAACTTTCAGTAACTTCTCCAATGGCAGCGATTTTTAATACATATGTAAGGCTATCGTCTTCTTTCCTTTCCGAATACGTTGTTTTAACAGCCACAAGATCGCCCTTATCAATACTGAAGAAAGCTTCTAAAGATTCCCTTTCTTTTTCTTCCTGTACCTCACTTAATTTATCTTTTAAATCATTACCAGTAATATAACTGGATAAATCTTGTTTGAAAATCGGCAAAGAGATTTTATTGGACTCTTTGAAACTAGATAAATATTCTTGTTCATCATACCTGTATTCAATCAACCAGTGATTGATTTCCTTTTTTGCACCATACGTTTTCCAAATAAATTCACTCAATTTTACATAATCCCAGTCTTTAAAAGGCTCAAGCTCTCTTAGTTTCTTATACTCTAAATATTGCATTAGAATATAATTCTTCGGGCGCATTTTCGTGATTTTTTCAGGTAGTCCCAGGTCTTCTGCCAAAGGTTCAATCACTTTCCGAGCATAAACATTGAAGAATTTCTCTGGAAAATAGATGTTCAATATTTTAAGCATTACCATGGGCCAGATTAATAAGTTTTTATAATCGATTTCATCAATTCGATCTTCTTCTGCAAGTTTTAGGTTCGTCACGATTTGTTCTCTTATCTTTGCAAACTCATCTTGAAGTTGTTCGCCTTCCAACAACTCTTTTTTCTTAGCAGCCCCCTTATAATAATGACCATCACTACTTCGGTAAATGCCGAATTTTGATGCATTACCTCCACCAATCCCTCCTAAAATTCCTTTAAATTCTAACCAATAAATAAAGGAATCCTTCGTATGTGTATTTGCATATTCCTCGACAGACATTGAAGATAAGGAATCTAGAGGAAATCGTTTAAGAAATTCTTGATGGCCTTTCTTCCTAGATTGGAGCTTTTCTTGGTCTATAATAAAATGTTTCGCTGCGTCAATTAGCCTTTTATCTACCATAATCTATCACCTTTTCTAGTTTACTATCTTTCTATTGTCAAGTTTTGTTAATTATATTGTAGCAAAATAATTAGGTACCAGAAAAGATAATTAAAATCGGATTATTCTATTAATATTTTAATTCAACTTCGCCCTATTAAATCTACTTATCATCACTTCCCATGCCAGACCACTTCCCCACTAAGCTTATATTCAACCCCCTTGTCAAATTCATAAGATTTCAACCCTTTAAAAGTACCTTCGTACCGAAGTTTTCCATCTGGATAATAAAGTTTTCCAAAGACATAACCTCTAGCACCATAAAAGAAATACATACTTTTTTTATGAATTCCCTCAAACTTCAAATGACCATTTTCATAATACTCTTTTCCCCAACCGACAAATTGCATATCTTCCAGCTGCCCCTCGTATCGCAGCTGTCCAGATCGATAGAACATTTTCCCATATCCATGTGGTTGATCATTTTTAAACTCTCCTTCATACCACAAAGTCCCATCTTCCCAATAACCTTTTCCTAACCCATTTTTTAAACCTTCCTTCCACTGACCTTCGTATTTTAAAACGCCATTAGTATAATATTCTTTATGAAAACCACTTTTCCTAGATTCATATTCGTCTAATACTAATCCTTTCCGAAATTGACCTCTATAAACGAGAGAGCCTTCGTCATATAAAGTTCCGAAGCCATCATAAAGACCATTCTTCCATTCTCCTTCGTAAATCTTATCGCCATTTCTATTAAATAAGGTCCCATAACCGTGAAAGCTCCCTTTTTGAAATTGGCCTTCATATCTCAATCTTGGAGTCTCGTAATCTACATAATATAATTTTCCATAACCATGCTTTTTCCCATCTACTACTTCTCCCTCATACAACTTACAATCTGTTAAAGGTTCATATAAAATCACTTGTTTACTCACATTAACCCCTCCTAAAATTGTATTGTAAATCTAACTGTTCGTAACATTCTTCACAATAAAAATAGCCGTCTGGAACACGACGACTTTCATCTGAACCTACAACCTGTTCACAAAGAGGACATTCAATTTCATTAATCCAGGCAACACGATCTTTTAACGTTTCATCTTTCGTTAATGTATCGTACCATTCTAATCTTTGAAATGAATCAGATGTAGACCATTTATTTTTATTATCTTTATTTCGGTATTTCCGATTATCATTTACAAATTGTCTGAGCACTTCTGGTCTTTTTCTTTTTCGCATAATTTCTTCGCTAATTTCAATTGAATATAGTTGATTCGTTGGTGGCAAAACATCTTTACATTGTTCTAACAGTCTTTCAAGCTGTTCCGCGTCTGTTTTTAACGTAATCATCATGCGATACATTTCACTTGCTAATGGCCCATCATCTCCTCCATTAAATAAAACAGCCGAATAGTCACTATCATCCAAAATGTTGTATAAATCTCTTAGAACCATCGTTAAACGTGTGTGGGTTAAATAATCATTTTTAATAGGCTTATTCAAAAATATTTCGTATTCATCCTTCAATTTCTCAAAATCCCAGAATAGAAAAAAATAATCATCAGCATAACCATCATAATGTGGGACAGCTTCATGTTCATCAAAGCAAGAACTACTACAATATTGATGTTGTTCAATATCTATAAGATAGACATCATCGAGTTCTTTAAAACAATAAGTGCAATACCCCCACTCAGGTTTAGTACGCCACTCTTTTTTCTCGTATATAAGCCAACCTTCACGACTGATACTTCGTAATAACCTTCCAATATAGCCTTTTATTTTTTGCTTACCTACTGCTTTTTCGATGGTCCTATATAACTCTCTGTCATCCTTTTTCAACCTTTCTAGTACGTTAACACTACGCCCGTGACGGTTCTTCTTAAAATAATCCCTACAAAAATCCTTAAATGAGTAAAACTCTTCTTTTTGAATTAACATTCTATCTCCTCCTTTTTCTCCTTCATTTCTCAAAATACATTCGCCATTTTTATTTTGCTACGCTATTAACTACTTCGAGTAACAAAAAACCTCACAAACGTTGGCTAAACAACGTTTGTGAGGTTAATCTTACATTATTCAAGATGTTTTATATCATACCTCTACAGTTTGTTAGAAATTTAGTGTTTTTATGTCCTTTTACTAAAATTGGTGGTTTAATGTTTATACAATGTATTAATAATAATGGTGGTTATAATATAAACATTACCTTAATAAAAGAAGGTATATCTTTTATAACCCTAGCGTATAGTCAATGATTTTTTCAATATAATCTGGTGTAATATCCTTGAGATCATCGTATGGAATTCCTCTTTTTGCAAGTATAGTTTTGAATTTTTCATAACCTTTATCACTTCTAAGTTCAATCCATTCAACTTCTAAAGAATCTAGTTGTTTTTTATTAGTATCTGATAATGTGTCGGCGACAAATATTTTACTATCTCTAGCTATTACAGCATCTGCACTTTCAGGGTTTCCTTTCCCCATTAATTTAACCTCACATTTTAGCTCTTCCTTATTCAAATCAATCAAATAAAAGTCTATTTCTCTACTAAAATCCTTGTCTCCGTTTACTTTTCGAACATAAGTGCTCTTATAATGATTTTCAGGTACGTTAAAAAGATTACAAAGAGTTACCATCAAAGGTTTTTCAACCCTTTTACCTGCTGTACTCCAGGCTCCTCCTCTAATCGCGGCTCTTTTTACAGCTAATACATTCATTACTATTAGAGATTCACTAAGTGTTAATTCGACACTTACCTTATTGTATTTAATTGTCAACATTAGCTCTAATGAATTGTCAATTTCTACTAACTCTTCAACCGTTTTCATAAATGCATCATAATGTTCTAAAGAAGCGTCAATAACAACACTTTTTGCAGTTGTTTTATAGGTATTACCTATTGTTTTCATATTTAGACCAGAATAAATTGCCACTTCTTCTTTTGCAAGGCCAGGGTTTTCTATAAAATACTTTTTATACCAATCCTTAGTAATATCATTATTTTCAAGTTTTGCTATTGCCACTTCTTTAAAAAACTGCATGGCAAAGTCAAGAAAATCTGCATTTATAATATTTAGAACTTCCCCCCTATAATCTTGTCCTTCAAAAAGTTTTAACAATATCTGCTTTATTGCAATCCTATCAAAAGTCATTGTTTTTCTCCCTCTCAAATTCTTCTTGGCACAAGAAATCCAGTTCCAAACTATAGTCTGTCAAATTCTCTCTTATTCGTTCAAAATACTCCTTTGATAATTCAGTCATAAACACCTTACGCTCCAAACTCAAGGCTGATTTTGCTAACGTACCACTTCCAGCGAATGGATCGAAAATAAGATCACCCTTCATTGAGTAATATTTCACCACATTATCACATAATTTTTTTGGAAAAACAGCGGAATGTACTTTATCATAAACAGGTTCAATTTTCCAAACATTCGTAGATTCAAAATCCTCAAGGATTTTACTTGCTTCTACTATTTCATCCTCATATGCTCTAATATTCCAATCAATTAATTTGTTAGATTTTTTTCTATAAACCATTATTTGTTCTGTGACAGCATTTGGTTTGTACATTAGTGGCTTTCTAAACTGTTGAAAACCTCCAACCCGATTTTTTACACTTGCCTCTGGTTTTATCCAGATAATATCATCAATAAACTCCCAACCTTGTTTAACAAGCCTCCCGTGAAGATCATATGGTATAGGATATCTTCTACTAGAATATTTCCTCCCAACTCTTGGTATTATTATCGGAGAGGTGTTAACAATTAAAAATCTTCCGTCTTTTGTTACTCTGTGTACTTCAGAAAAAACCTCTTCAAGAAAATCTAAATATTCTTCATAACTTGAATAAATGGAATAATCTCTTGCGTTATAGTACGGTGGAGATGTAAATGTCAAATGGACTGAATTATTCTCGACAGACTGAAGAACTCTAAGAACATCGCCGTTAATTATTTTATTCATGTATCTATTTTTAACTTTTTTGTGATCATTTTTATTATCGAAATCAAAGGAATTAGAATGGAACTCCTTCTCAATAATATCTCTAACAATTTCATTTTTATGATTAGTTAAAGGTTTTAAAGTATTAACAATTTCATACTCGTTTTTAAAAACTAGGAGACCCCTAATAGCTTGCAGTACTATTTCAGGGTTTTTATCATTTAATAATGGTGTTAGAGTTTTTAAAGCTATTTGCTTATCACGCATTCTGCCAACAACTGAGACTGCCTCTTTTCTTACTCTTTGATCATACCTATTAGTTCTATTATTTATAATTTCAAGATAAAAATCTAAATCTTCTCTATCTTTTAGTTTCCCTAGCATCTTCAGGGCTAAAACAGCAACTTCTTTGTTGTCATGTAGCACTAATTGTTTAATCGTAGCAATTTCATGTTCATTCTTTAGCCCTGAATACTCCTTTAATAATTGTTTTGCTTTTTGAACACCAATTACTTCTTCTCTAATAGTCATTTGATTACCCTCACCATTTCGCATCTATATTGAACTCTATTATCATTCTTATTTTACAGCAACTTACTTGTATTTAAAACTAGGAACAATTTGTGAAAATAATCTAAAAAACAAAAAACGGAATTGGATAAATCCTAATCTTTAATAACTTATATAACTTTACGAAGTTAACGGGAAAAATTAAATCTATGACCTGCATACATAGTTATCATTATACAGATAATACACTGCCGGTGAGATGGTCAACAAATTTTGTTAGTCATCACTTGTTCGATGATAATTGATAACACTGCAACTGTATGAATTTTGATTAAGTCAAAACAGAATTATCCTATGTTAATAACTATAACTTAAATTTCTAAGATAGCACAATGTCCTCACTACTCTGATTAAATTCTTTTGATTCTAAACTAATTATATAGACACATGTTTTTATAGATATATTGATTAAGTTATCTAACACTGATCTAATGGCATTATATATCTGAATAGTATTGTAAACATAAATAGAGAACTTTTACTTTCCAAAGTATACTTTGATATATCAAATTTAACAGGATGTTTCGGAAATTCATATCTAATTAATACATATCTCTACCCTTTAGTCATCTACTAGTAATTTATATCCTCGCTCCCAGATGCTTTCCTTACCAGTTGAATTGTTATTTTACTTGGCAAACTTCTCTCTCCTCTTGATAATAACTTTATAACCATAATATCAGCTAAAAATCCTTGTGTATAAAATAGATAAAATAATTTTATTTGCAACCCTTCAAGCTTTTTTCCGCAAAACAAAAACACCCACAAAATTGATCTAACAAAAATTTGTGAGTGTTTTATCGTCTTATTAATTACTTATATATACCGGTGGTCGGGGTCGAACCGACACTCCCCAGGGGGAACGGGATTTTGAGTCCCGCGCGTCTGCCAATTCCGCCACACCGGCATGTGTCTTTTGCGACAGAATTAATCATAAAACGAATTGGGCTTTTTGTCAAGATGAGAAAGGAAGACACTGGTTAACAATGTCTTCCTCCTTTTTTCTCTTCAATTTATCCCTTAATCGCCCCTTCTGTCATACCTTGTGAAATGCGTCTTTGGAAGATGGCGTATAAAATAATCACCGGAATAATCGCTATCGCAAGACTTGCAAAGAGCACACCCCATGCATTCGTATATTGGGCTTCATTACTAATGAAATCAATAGCTAGAGCGAGCGTGTAATTTTCACTCGATTGAAGGAAGATCAGTGCCATGAAATATTCGTTCCAAAACTGGATGGCGTTCATGATCGTCACGGTTATAATGCCTGATGTCGTAAGTGGTGTGACAATTTTCCAAAGGACTCCGTATGGGGACATCCCATCAATGGCAGCTGATTCTTCTAATGACTTCGGAATTGTTCCTATGAAACTCGTTAGGACAAAGATGGTAAATGGTAGCTGCGAGATGGCGTAAACAATGCCTAAGCCGAAAATATTATCAAGTAGATTTAACTGATGCAATAGGAAAAATAGCGGAATCCAGCCTAACACCATCGGGATCATCATCGCGGATATGTATAATGTAAAGAGTGCCTGGCTCCCTTTGAACCGCACGCGCTCAAGGGCATAAGCAGTGGGCACCGCTAATACTAAGCAAAGGATCGCACCGAAAGCGGTCACGATTAAACTATTGAAAATACTCGTGTTTAGATTATATTCCGTCCATGCCGTAACAAAGTTATCAAAGTTAAACGACGCAGGGAATCCCCACGGGTCAGCGTAAATTTCGGCATTTGATTTAAATGCACCGAGAAACATCCAAAAGATCGGATACAAAACAGCTAACGACCAGATGATCAACGGAATCCGTATCCCTGACCTAACGAGCATTTCACCAACTGTCCGCTTCATGCGCCATCCTCCTTTCTAATACTCTACTTTTTCCCGTCTTAATAAAAACTGTAAGATTAGCACCGTAATTAATGAAAGCACTAAAATCATCACACCAATGGTCGCGCCATAGCCGAAGTTGTACTGCTGGAAGGCGTGTTGGTATAAATACGATCCCATTACGTGTGTCGCATTGTTCGGTCCTCCACCTGTCATCACTTGTACGATGATGAATGAACCATTTAATGTTGTGATGACGATATATAGAATCGAAATTTTTATTTGTGGCCAGATGAGTGGTAACGTCACGTGCCAGAACTGCTGCCATTCGGATGCGCCATCGATTTGTGCCGCTTCGTAATTACTTTTTGATATATTCGCAATGCCACCCATAAGTAGCAGCATGAACAGGCCTATCCCTGCCCAAACAGATGGAAGCACTAAGCTTGGCAGCGCCCATTTTTCATCACCGAGCCACGGGCGTGCCCAGCTTTCAAGGCCAATAATTTCTAGACCAGAATTGATAAGTCCCAAGCTCGGATTGAATATGAATGTCCATAAGATTCCAATGACGACGACTGACATAATATTTGGAAAGAAGAAGACAATGCGATAAAACGGCGCTTCTTTTATTTTAAGTTGCATGAGGGCAACCGCAACATAGAGGGCGATTGCCATAATCCCAATCACTTTTGTTACAACGAGGAAGTAGTCATGCCAAATCGTTCTTGGAATGATTTCGTCGTTAAATAAGCGCTTATAATTATCAAAGCCGACAAATTCACGCGTCTGTGAAGCTCCCGACCATTCGAAAAATGAAAAGTATAGTCCGTTGAATAGAGGGTAAAGTGTGAAGATCGCGAACATGATAAAAGTCGGAACTAAACAAAACGCTAAAAATATGTATTTTTGCTTTTTACTTTGGACCATCAGAATCACTCTTTTCAAAAAGAGTATTAAAGAACTATATGGGATGTAGATTTTTGCTGCGTATGGCCAATTGGTTGCGGGTGGTTTTGGACGGTTGTGCGGACTTTTTGGCGACTTGGAGCGCACGTTTTGGTCACTTAAGCTCCCGTTTCGGTCACTTAACTCGCCATCTTGGTTACTTGCACTCACGTTTCGGTCACTCGCACGACCGTTTCGGCAAATCGCCCATTCTACATCCCACATAGTTAGCTCACATTACTGACTGTTACGATAATTCGCTGCGGCTTTTTCTGCTTCTTGAATAAACTCTTCAGCCGTCATATTGCCTAAAAGCAGCGACACTAGCGCATCACTAATCGGCGTTTCTAAATCGGCACTCATTGGATGAGGCATATAGTAAATCTGGACTTGCTCAGGGTCATTGATCATTTCGTTTGCTTCTATTAAGTAATCAGGTACATCAGGATTTTCGGATAAGTCGACTCCTTGGATGTTCATAATCGCGCCTGTATATCCTGAGAACAGCTGCGCGTATTCTCTTGTGAAGACGAACTCAACGAAGGCTTTTGCCGCTTCAGGATTTTCCGCTTCTTCTGCAATCGCCAGTGGACGTAGGTCCGGAACAATTGCCATTGGCTCGCCCTCTGGATTCATCGGCGAAGGAATATAGCCGAACTGGAAGCCATCAGGTGTATCGTTCGCCATTTCATTTGGCAACCAGAAACCTACTGGGATAAACGCATTATCGCCTAGTAAAAAGTTCATTTGTGACTGCGTATGGTTATAAGCACCAACTCCTGAATCAACGAAGCCTGCTTCTACCATGCGCTGTACATTTTCCATAATTTCTTTTGCTTCAGGCGTCTCCCATGCACCTTCAGCCCCTGTGATAATATCTGCTAACAATTCATTTCCACCATAAGATGCAAACGCTGGATACAGCATGCCACGTGAGAAGTAATATGGATACTGTCCAGTTGTGACAAACGGCGCGATATCTTCACCAGCTTGGATCTCTTCCATCGTCGTCATGAAGCTTTCAAAATCAGTCGGCACCTCATAGCCGTTTTCTTCAAACATCGCCTTGTTGTACCACGTTCCCCACGCATCGAACACTAACGGTAAACTATAAAGCTCACCATCGTATGTAGATGGCTCTGCGATAAAGTTTTCTAATAATGGGGACCCATCCTCAAGTGTTAGCGTCTGAGCCCACTCCGTTAAATTCATGAGTTGCCCGTCTTCTACCATTTGCGTTTCACTTGAACCTGCTCCATCGATGTAAACGACATCAGGTGGATTTCCTGAAACCCAGCGCGAGCGCATTTCTTCATTAATATTTGGCCCTGCATGTTCTACAATTTATACATCAGGATAAGCTTCCTGGAAATCAGCTATCACATCTTTCCACCAAGCATCACCATAACCACCAACAAAGTATTGGATTTCAAGTTTTCCACTTATTTCACCGTCACTAGACGCATTGTCTTCTTCATTTGGTTCATCATTTGTATCTTCTTGTTCCTCTGGTTCATCATTTGACTCACTACCATCATCAATTGGCGCTTCATCTGGCGCACATGCTACAACAAACATCAAGATGAGCACCGCCAACACACTTAACAAAAATCGACCACTAAACCATCGACTCTTCGTCAATGTTCTTCCCCCCTTAAGAAAATAGAATGACTGTATGTTTCAGCATGGATACTGTTAGGGTTGAAATTCCATCCTCTTTTCTACAAAAACTAGACAGTCTTCTTAAGAAGATAATATTAATAACAGTTTCAATTTATGTAATAATTGAGTAAAATTTAATTTCATCTTTGAGCTAATTTTAGAGCTTGCGTACATTTTCTCCATAAAAAAACCTCGCCTTTAAAAGACGAGGTCATTTAATCTTTAAAGTCCATTAAATTGAAATATTAATGGTGCTAATTCTTCTTCCGTAAAGTCTCTTTCTTCAGACATTGAAAGCGTGTCTCTTATTTCAATTTCAAATGGCTTCGTGACATCCAAGTCAACAAATATTTCATTATATTCATCTAGTTTTTCATGTAAACCAACATTAGAGTAATGGACCGGTTCGATTTCTTTTCCATCTTGCTTAACAGTAAACATTGCGAAATCCGAGTAATCTCCTGTTACATTATAATCATAGTAAACAACAGTAAAATTATCTCCAGCTAAAATGCTTTCTACAGTTCCTTCAACAACAGCATTAGATTTTGTTTGATTAATTCCGTGTTCCGTTAAATTCGGGTTATGATATTCCATTTCACTAATTTTATCAAAGTTTTTAAAAGCACCTTTGACGATATTACCTAAAGCTGTATAAGACATGTCAACATCACTTGCTACGACACCTGATAAATAGCCATGATCTCCAACCTCTAAATCGATATCACTACTATCTATTAATAAAACAAAATAAGTAGATAACCCGATTGCTCTGATTATAGAATGATCTGAGTGTCTTTCGATATAATCAATATGTACAGGTACATTTTCAAAAGGTCGATTTTGATAAGCTTCGGTATCGTTTTCTAAAATGTCAAACTCATCAAATGGGATTGGTTCACCTACCGCATTAACCTCACTGGCTTTTCTTAAAACCTGTTCTTCCCTTTCCACATCTACATCGATTGTTGCACTGCCGTCTTCGTTTTCTGTGACATTGACTGAGCAGCCAGATAAAAGTATTCCTCCAATGATTAGTCCTGATGCAATAATTTTTTCACTTTCTCTCCCCCTAAATTTACCATATATCTTATTATTTTAATATAGCTTCAGAAGGTTGTCGATATTTAATTGAATAATATAAATTTTTCGTGAAAAAAGTAATGCATGTCAAGGAATAGAGGGAAATTTAAACTTATGGGAAATTTGAGGACGTATTAACTTATTCTATTAATAAAATAACGGACTTCCAAAAAAGTAGAAGTCCGTTATTATCAGTGAACTCTTTTATAAAAGGAATAAAGACTGTCTTCCTATATCTTCGGCACGACTCTCCTCTTCGACGCCTGCTCATAACCATAAGCGATTTCTATTAATGTCGGTTCACTAAATGCCGTTCCTGTAAATGTAATGCCCACTGGTTCACCTTTTTCGGTTGCCCCTGCTGGTACTGTAATTGAAGGATATCCGGCCTTTGCTGGGATTCCTGAACCAACATTGTTAGGAAATACAATCGCATCCAGCTCGTTTTCTTCTAATGTATAATCAATGCCTTGTTCTTTCGCTAAATACTGATCTTCTAGTAGTTCTTTCAAGTAAGCAGGATCATTTAATTTTCCGGATGTTTTCTCCGCTTCTAAAAACAACGTCTGACCGTACTTCAGCATCACGTCTTCATTTTGATTATGAAACTCAATGATATCTTCAAACGTGCGCACATCAACATCATCGGCTGTTTTAAGGTAAGCATTTACCCCATTTTTAAACTCATGGACCATGACTCCGATGTTCCATTGATGTTTTGCTGTTGGAATCGTCACGTCAACGACTGTTGCGCCTTGGCTTTCTAACACTTGGATCGCCTCGTTCAACAAGTCTTGTTTTTCCTCATCAATGTATTCAAAATATATTTCACGCGCAATGCCGATTTTCTTTCCTTTTAATCCATCAGCTTTTAGGTATGATGCCAAGTCTATATTAAAAAATTCGCTCGCTTTTCTTGTCGCAGCCTCTCTCTCATCTTCCCCGATGATGGCCTGAAAAACGTACACGGCATCACTCACAGATTTTGCAAGTGGTCCTGCTGTGTCTTGCGTATGCGAAATCGGGATAATGCCACTACGACTGACTGTGTCGACTGTCGGCTTAATCCCAACTAACGAGTGCTGGCTGGCAGGGCTTAGAATTGACCCTGATGTTTCCGTGCCAATTGAGACAGTCACGAAATTAGCTGCTACAGCGGCACCAGAGCCCGAACTCGAGCCACCAGTGTCCATTTCTCCAGGGCCGTACGGATTTAGTACTTGCCCACCTCTTGAGCTATATCCGTTCGGCATGCCCTGTGTCATGAAATTCGCCCACTCGGTTAAATTCGCTTTTCCGAGAATGATAGCTCCTGCCTCACGTAGCCTTCTAGCAACCTCTGAATCTCGTTTTGCCACGTGGTCTTTTAACGCCAATGACCCAGCTGTCGTATGCATTTTATCTCCCGTATCAATATTATCTTTCAAAACAATAGGAATCCCGTGCAGCGGACCACGGGCACCTTTTTCTTTACGTTCTTGATCCATTGCCTCAGCAATAAAAAGTGCATCTGGATTAATTTCAACAAATGAATTTATTTTAGGCCCGTCCTGATCTAATCGTGCAATTCGGTCTAAATAAAATAAAACAAGTTCTCTTGATGATAGCTCTCCTGTTGATAGTTTTTCTTGTAATTGAACAATCGAAGCTTCTACTACAAATTCTTCGAGTTCTATTAGCTTTGGATTCGTCACTTGTGCTGCCTCCTTTTTACTAAAAAAGTTCTTCTTTAATCATTTAATCAGATAAACTATTAAATAGCTAGAGACGGAAAAAATTCCATTTTAAAAAGCTTGGGTGCTCCCAAGCTTTTAAAACCAATCAAACACATTTCTAGTTAGTCCTCTTAATATCCAGAAAATAATCCTGAACGGTAATAGAAATAATTCAGGAAGCCATAATAGTACATCTAGCATAAAGTCCCAAAACGTGTATTTATCATTACCTTTTTTGCTTTTTCTAGTTTTTGCTTTCTTTCTCTTCCACCATTCTTTCAAATAGGTCGCCTCCTATTTACCTGTAAGCCAGTTTCTTTACTAGTTTAATACAGAAATCCTCTCATTGGACCATCCTGTAGAATCACTAATTTGAAACGTTTTAACAAAGCTATCATAACGTAGAGTGAATCCCACAGATGATCGCTCCATATCTCTTAGTGCATCTACATCCTCAGAAGTAAATATGAGATACCCTTCAACATAACCATTTTGATCTAGGTGTTCCTCAGTATCAACTATCAGTTCTGCACTTTGGATACTGTCTAATTTTAAGTCATTTTTATTAAACTCACCGTCTGTTTTTAAATTGTAAGATTCTAATTTCCATCCGCGGGTCCAGTCAACATCTAGCTTCATTTGTTCCGTAAAAATTGGCTTTTTATCTAAATCAATTTCAAAGGGGACTTTAATAACAGCATCGTCATTTTCGTTAGTTCCAGTATATATCGCAACAACTTCAAGTTCAGAGTTATCAGTAGGAGAATTGATATAAGCAAAACCGTAGCCAATTCCAGCAATAATTAAAAGCATCCCTATGTATTTCATCACTTTCTTTAAAAGTTTATTATTAAATTTCATTGCAATCCCCTTTTATGAAAGACTTTATAAATATATATTAACATAATATTCCAAAAATTCTACTCACTTCAGCGTTTTAGTCATGATAAAATCTGTCTGTTCTTCATCCCCCATATAAAAAGAGTGCGCTCCAGTTTTAACAAACCCCAATTTTTCATAAAACGCTATAGCATTTTCGTTCTTCTCCCAAACACCTAACCAGATTTTCTTTTTATTTAGCTCCTCAGCCATCTCAAGAGCGTGATTTAATAAGTATTTTCCTAGCCCTTGTTTTTGAAATTGACTTCTTATATAAATTCTTTCAATCTCGAGTGAATCTTCACCCATCTCTTCAGCCTGAGCATCATTGACATTGATTTTTAAGTATCCTGCAATCTTATCATTGACATTTACAAAAAAGAATTGCGATGAACGATTGGATAATTCACGCTCTAATTGATTCATGTTAAAAGCTTTCTCCAAATAAGCCTTCATATTTTCAGGCGAATTTTGATCCTTGAAAGTGTCGTTGAACGTTTCAACACTAATTTCTTGGAGTTGGTGTAAATCTTCGTGGCTACATTTTGTTATATGAATAGGCATATAATCCTCTCCTTATGATTGATATATGGCTGAGTTGAGTAATCCCATTTTTGAGTTAAGTAACTTCATTTTTGAAGTGAGTAAATTCGATTTTGAGTTGAGTAAACTCTCTTCTGATTCGATCAAAACCCAAAACCGATCCCCACATCGGAATAATATGTTATTATGGGAGAAATGAGAGAGGGAAGCGTATGTGGGAAACTTTACCTAATTGGTTTTGGGGAATCTATTATTCTTTTTTCTTAATAACACTGGTAATGGCAATATTTAATATCGTAAAAAAGAGGTTAATTAATATTTCAATCATAACGGTTGTCTTATCGTTTGTCATACCTATAGCTAGTTTTTTTTACAGTATTGGGAGAATAAAAGGGCTTAATGAACTTGAATATTTAATACATAACTTACAACAAGGCGAGCTTTGGTCAATTTTTATAACCGTATTATATTTATATATTATTTTTTGGTGGTTTTTTACTATTTATGTACTCTTAAGGAGGCATTAAACTGAGTAGAAAAAATTTATATTTGTCCGTCATTGCCTATTCTTTATTTAATCAATATAGTGAACAAAATTTAGGCGATGCTCTTAATATAGATGACATAGTAAAAATTCATTACAACGAGCTTCCTCTTGATGATACTAAGCTTTTTAATCGGACAATTGATGATAATGAAAGAATTCCAACATTTTGTAAGTCAATATACTGTTAAACGTCAAAAAGAAGAAAGTTTTACGTCGCAACATCCGGATGAACAGTTCCTTTTTTACTTAGTAGATCAAGATGAGGAAATAGACTGGATAATGTTTGAAAAAAATCATCCTCAACATAATTATTATCTTGTTCTAAACGGGCCGATTGACTATAAATGGGCTGAACAATTCATAAATAAATACAGCACTCATTAAATAACGGGCTTCCACTGCGGAAGTCCGTTTTTAAGATTTTTTATAAAGGTATTCCACTTCATCGAGGGATTCATTATATTCTACATATAAATCATGCCCATTAAAAAACCATTCGTCTGTCTCATTGATGAAGAAAGTAATCCCATCTTGGACGGTATTGACAGCCGCATGTCGCAAGTCTTGATCAATTGTGAAACCTAGTGCATAGCCCTCCTGAACTGGACTTGTTCCATAAATTTTTGTAAAAAAACGTACTTTATCTCCACTTTCTAATCCGACTTCCTGTTTAAACCATTGCAAAGCCTCTTTACTTACCTCAATTTTCATCTAAAATAACTCCTTAAAAAGCCTTGATTAAGTTTCAACTCATCTTTTATCTTAACATAAATAAAAATCCTTATTCTAAAAAGAGGCCTTTGGTTTAAGATTGCCTGATCATTTTTATCGAGATGAAATAAGCAATAGTTGCTGCGAGAAAAGCAATAAATAATGTTAATAAAAACGAATTGGAACTACTAATAACAACTTCATGAGGCAAATTTTGACTAAAAGCTTCTTCTATATCCGGTCTATATAAGTATGTTAAAAGCGTACCTGATAAAACTTCTAATAAAGTAAATAACAGTATAAAGCTAATCGCAAAAATTCCATATTTTTTCAATATAGACACCCCCTTGACGGTTAAGAAATATTTTGTTTTTTAAACCTATTTCCTGTATTAATGTAGATGATCATAAACGCAATCATGGCTATGAATAAGGCTAGGCCTATGACGAATAACCAGCTCATTTCATACGCAACACTTAGTACCCATAATAACATACTACCTGATAAAGCAAACATCATTTTCCCCATGAACTTTAAAAGCGCAACTATGTTGTACTTCTCTTTTTCTTCTTGTGACATGGTGTTATACCCAGCTATTAAAAAAGAACCCTTACCATTCATAAAGACAATGCCTAATATGACTAGCGGGACAATACAAGAAGCGATTATGATCATTAAGACGATTTTATCTTCCATCATATTCCTCCATTGTAATTATAGGATAGGTGCTCTGAGTTGAGTAATCCCGGTTTTGAGTTGAGTAAAGTGATTTTTTAGTTGAGTAATCTCATTTATGAGTTGAGTAAGTCTAAAAATGAGTTGAGTAATCTAATTCCTGCATGAACCGGGTAAAGGATATTTCTACCTTAAAGTTGCTAGTATCTTCTATGCAATTTCTGTACCTAAGTTATTTTCGCAAAATCTTCTCCATCGCTTTTCCTTTTGCTAATTCATCAATCAGCTTATCCATATAGCGGATTTCCTGCATAAGTGGTTCTTCAATTTCCTCGACTCGGACGCCACAAATTACGCCTTTGATTAAAGCCCGAGAAGGATTAAGTTGAGGTGCTTCCGCAAAAAAGGTCTCAAAGTCTGTTTCTTGTTCCAAATGTTTTCTAACTCTTCCTGGCTATATCCTGTTAGCCATCGAATGATTTCATCGACTTCTGCTTTTGTACGCCCTTTTTTCTCAGCCTTTGTAATATAGTGTGGGTAAACTTTTGAGACGCTCATTGAATAAATCTTATGTTTGGGCATGACTAATTCCTTTCTCTTATCCAGAAATAGTTCCGAAACGGGTTTCTTCACCATTATTAAAGACTCTAATTATTTCATATTTTTTATCTAAAGTCACTTTATAATACAGCTCACGTCTAAATGATCCATCTTTATAATCCAATGTCTCGTCACTTTTATATAAAAGCTTTAATGTCTCACCATCTGCTTGAATATCAAATTCGGTAAAATATGTCGCCTCTTCGCCTTGCAAAACATTTCTACCATTAAGATATACATAGATTGTGTTTTCTTCATCGTAGTAAAGGTGAACACCATTGTCTTCTTCAACTTTTTCAAAGAACGATTGAACATTTTTATCAAGCTCATCTTTACTCATCTCTATATAAGATAACGGTAAGGAATCAGAATTACACCCATATAAAAAAATGAAACCCAATAAAATTACAAGAATAAGTTTTCTCAAAACAAAATCCTCCTTTCCAACTTAATTTAGCATTTTCAAATATATCTGTTCGACTTTCGAAAACAAAATAAACGGGTTGAGATCATTTGCTCATTTCTGTCTTTCAAATACTTGGATCTCATCCCAAATTCTATTTGACGTTTCTGAATCAGAGTTGGAAAGTTCCTGATACCACAAATATGTATCTTCCCCAAACTCCTCCTCCACTTCTCCTAATACTCTACTTAGAAATTGGTGGTGGCGATCTATTTCATCTTGAGTGCTTATTATCTTACTGTCATCACGTTCATTAACTGCCTGGACTAACTCTGAGTAAAGTCGACTTTGTATTTTTAAATAGTCCCCTAGAACTCCGACTTTTCCATTCATTCTTGAAAATCCTCTTGCTATTTCGTCTAATTCTACTATATGTCTTTCTATTAAAATTTCTCCATGATCTTCTTCTAACACTTCAAGCCAATAGCTGTTGTCTGGGGAACTTAATTCAAAGAGGGTATCCCTAACAGTCATCAAGTAATCTGAACCGATGGACATTTTGTAGTCTTTATTTTCTTGATAGAGTTTATAATTAAATCCAACTGATACAACTAATAATAAAATTAATACGGATGTAAGAATTTTCTTTAACATAACAAATCCCCTACCTTATTACACAATCGTACTTATTTAATCTTTGCCTTAAGATCATCAATTTCCTGTCTCAATTCATTATTTAACCTTATAATTTCATTTAGCTTTTCATCATTTTTCTTATTGAAATTAAACCATGCATCTTTGGCTCCCCAATATAAAAATAGTAGTACTATAAGTATCGGCAATGAATATAGAAAAACATTAACTAATGTCGACAATGCTCCTACCCCCTTTAATTGCTTCTTTTAGCTCTTATAATGTAGACTGAACAAACTCTATAAATCTTTCTTCTTCTTCGACAAACGGATTATGATTACTCTTATAAAATGTTGTAAACTGCGCATTAGGTATAAGATCAGCAATTTCTTTTCCAAATTTATGGGGGCATTGGGCATCGTATTTACCTGCATAAATATAGCTCGGTACATTGACGTTTACCAATGAATCCCTTAGGTCATATGTAGAAATTTCAACTTTTCTAAAATAATCTAAACGTGAGCCAACAGTTTTACCGCTATTAGGTATGTTTAATGATTGTTTCAGCTTTTCTTCCGAATAAAATGACATGGCAGCCCATTCATACCCTAATTGTTTACGAATCTCGATTGGTGTAGATGGGTTATTAAGCTGATCCATAATTTCTACAATTCGTGTGAACTTCGGATTCTTATGGCAGTAAATACTACCTTCATCTGAACTATAATCTTTACTAGCAGATGCCCCACCTACAATAATCTTCGTTAGAGAAGTTGGTGCTATTACGGCATATTTTAGACCTAACATACCACCTGTTGAATGTCCAGCAAACCCCCATTGTTCAAAACCTAAAGCGTCCCGAATTGCTTCTAAGTCTTTTACGGACTCTAGCATACTATACTGCTCTTCTGTTTCAGCTTCCACAGAGTTGCCGCAACCACGAAGATTCACTAAATGGACTTTGTAATAAGAGGTAAATGGATTGGCGAATGTATTACCTCGTTCATCGTATTCACTATAAAGATGAGTAACACATAACGGTTCTCCAGTTCCTGAGACGAACATTTCAAATTTTCCTCTATCCGTTTTTACGTACTTTTTCTCCCACATATCTCTTTCACTTCCTAGTTGATGATTACAAGAAGCATCCTTTAACTTTTTTCTATTCTTATTCTAATCAACTGTAAACTCCGCTGCCAGATTATATTTATCATAATCCCCAGGCTCTCTAAAATCACTTATATCTTTCACAATACGGTATTCACCAGGGTCCAAACTGCCATACAGCCAATCCCAATCAACTATCCATTCCCCAATATCTGATGGATTCAGCTCATAACCAATATCATTAAATCCATAGTTATCTTCAAACTCAATGGGAACTTGATACCATTCACCTTCGATTTTTTTCTCTAACATAAAATACTCACCATAGATGCACTGCTTGTCGGAATTAATCTCTATTAAAACAGTCAATCCTGTCGGGGAGACGGTTCCTTCCACCACTGTCATTATTACTCCCTCTAAATCGTTAACCGTTTCATATACAGTTGGTTCCCAGTCCTTTGAACTCCCGCACCCTGCTAAAAGTATCACAATGGACGCGGCACAAAATAGCCAGACTGAATATCTTTTCATGTGATCACTCCATTAGATTAAAAATTTCTCTTTGAAAACTGGACTAAGTTCACTCCATACATCAAATTTATTACCGTCAAAATCATAAAAAACAAAATTCCTACCAGAATGTCCTCTGTTTTCAATGTCACCGACTCTTACTCCATTTTCTAAAAAGTCTTTATGTAATGCCTCCAAAGCCTCTAATCCATTTACTTCAAATGTTAAAGAAAAACGTTCTGTCCCATAAACATCAACGAAATTAGAGTTTTGATCTTCATTTGACTTCATAAGAAAAAAACTTTGATTCGCAAGGTTTATAATTGCTTTGTCTTCATCTTTATAAGTTAACTCTGCACCTAATTTATTTACATACCATTCAGTCGAATGTTCAACATTCGTTACGGGAATATAAGTAGTTCCAACTCTTAATAATTTGTCACTCATTTTTAAGACTCCTTCTATTTTTAACTTTAGTAAATCTAAGTTCCAATTAAATAATCATATTTAACTAACAATAAAAATTATCTAACACATCTATTTCTAAACAAAAAGTAGATGATCAGCCCAATTGGTCCAGTTAATATCGTTGAGAGAACGAAAATGAATTTATATATTCCTTTTACATAATATGCTTCAGCACTGTAGTACACCCAAATCCCTAGAACAGCAAAGATAAGCCACATTAGAATTAACTCAATCGTATGTCCAGCTATATCTTCAAACGAGAGTCCATTAGCGATTGACCATCCCGCCATTTTTTATTCCTCCTAAAGAATTAATCTGTTTAAGTGAAACCAATACTTTAATGAAAAACCGGTTTCCTGTGACTTATATAAATTTTAACACAATATTCGAAATATTTTATATAGACCCATAAAAAAAGACGATCCATATAATGATCGCCTTCTCTTAAATTCTATAAAAGTTCCTTTAAAATAGATAGATTTTCTTCAAGAAATTGAGCATTATTCTCAATTCCACGACGTTTACACCAGCCTATACTATTAAAAGCATCTGTAAATCGATAAAATGGCAATACTTTTTCTAAATCAATTAATGGCCTTATACTGTTATAGCCCTCTTGATAAGCATGGTACAGGCTTTCATCTAGACTCAAGTAATCACGATACAGTTTTGTAAAGTCGATTTCCGTTGAGCCAAATCTTACACTTTCAAAATCTATTATTCCTGAAACTTGATCACCGTTTACTATGATATTTCCTGGTCGAAAATCCATATGTACAAAGCTTGGTCCATCTGGGTTAGGAAGCTGCTTTTTCATGACTTGGAATTTTTCAATTGCTTGATTGTAAAGTCGTTCCTCTAAAATAACTTTAACATCCTCTGCAAAACTATAAAATTGTTGTTCAATAAAACTTGACCAATTTGGAAATTCATTTTTGATTCCTGTTAATTCTTTAGGCGGAAGAACTGTATGCATTCTAGCATGAACAACTCCAACTTGAAAAGCTACTAAGGGTGCAGCATCAGACGTTAGTGGCTTCCCTTTTAACTCAGATAGCAAAAATGCTCCTGGGCACCCTTCATCACCAGGCCAGTAATCCATTAATTCTGGAGTTGGAACGCTTCCCTTTAATATTTCATAGGCCTCTAGTTCCCTCTGAAACTTGATCCTTGTATATGGGATCTTCAAATAAACTTTTTCACCCTCAGACAAAGTACATTTATAGACTGTTGAACTATGCGAATCATCGACTTCATGAATAGTTCGTACCTGTAATCCGAATTGTTTAATGACACGATTTAGCATGTGATTTCTCCTTTTACATTTGTTCTCCACATAGTATTAAAAAAATTAATTACCTACTAAAACAAACACATTTCCATCTGAAGCTTCCATCACTGCTACATGTCCACCTAAAGAATTTGGAAATGGAGTCCGGATCCACTGAATTTCTGAATTACTTTTTAGTGCTTCATAAGTTGCCCTAACATCTTCTACAACAATTTCTGTTTCTGCGAAGTTTAAGTTGGAATTGTTTTTTAATACTAATTCCGAATCACCGTCAGGGAAACGCATTCCAATAAGTTTCCATGTACTGTGAGCTAGCTTCAATCTGTTGAACGAGGTCACTGAATTGTTCAGCATCGGTTTCTTCTATTTCTCTAATGAACATTTTATTTCTCCCTATATTCGCTTATTCTGGAATCTGTATCTCTATATGTTTCGAGTCTGGATAGAGTGTTCTTATGCCGTCTTTATCTCTAGAACCAACCCCTACAGCCATTCGGAATGAATCAGTTTCATCCTTTTTATCTTCGTTAATATCCAATATTATAATAACTGTTCCTTTTCCTCCACCACTAGACGTATAGCGTTGAATATCTCTCCCAATTTCTATCAACTTATCCCAACCATGTTTAGTATCATCAGCTGCAGTAGTCCATAAGGCTATAAAATCTTCAGGGCCTTCTCCATCTTTGGGATAACTACTAGTAATACTTGAAACATCCCATTCATCGGGGAGATGAATACCGACCCCTCCCCAATCTTTTGGATCTGTTTCAACCTGTGTAATAATTCTTACCTGTTCAGGAGTTTCTCCTTCTCCGCTTATAAATACTGTTCCGCTTACTGATGTCTCTAGCTCTGTTGATTCAGAACTCACATAGAAGTCCTGAGATTTTATGATATTTTTGTTTACTAGAACTTTCGTCGTGGTATCTGATTCCCTGCTGCAGCCACCTAATAATGTGGTTAGAGTAAAAATAACTATTAATGATCGTTTTAGCTTCATAATTATTCACCTTTTATTGTAATCCCTTTGTCCCCTATAGTTAATCACGTGTGTGGATCTATTGTATAATATTAAACCATTAGTTCAAGACTACTTTTTCCTCTTTCTCCACTCCACTTTCTACCCATTTAATAAATAAATTGTACTTACTTCCCTCTTCAGAATAAGGAATTCCCCCTTCAAATGTAAATTTTAGTTTAGATTCCCCTTCTGGAAGTATTTCTTTACCTTCTGCTTCAAATCTTTCTAAAAAATATTCAATTTCTATATCCTCGGTAAATATCGAATTGGATTTTAAAACGATTTCACCCGTGGAGTCTAAAGGTGTTACAATGACAGAATTAGTCTTTTGTTTAACAGATACTTTTGTTATTATATTAGCTTCAACTCACCAATTATCACTTGCACCAGTAAGATTTAGTTTACCTTCTTGTATGTTCCCTTTATTATCTGAAGAGTCTTGTTGACAAGCACTAATAAATATAATAATGACTAACATAAAAATTAGTTTTTTGACCAATATCAGTTCCTCCCATTCAACTAAGATACTACCTTATGTGAAATAACTTAATACCATAATAACATAATATTCCAACAATAAATTAAATAAATAAGGTAACCAATCAAAAATAAAAGGGTTAGTGAGTTTTTATCTCACTAACGTTAAATTTTGTATAAAAAATAAAAAAGTTGATAAACAGGTTAAATAACTGTCTACCAACTTGGCTAATGTAAAAAAATATTCTATTGGAGGCGGCAACCGGATTTGAACCGGTGATAAAGGTTTTGCAGACTTCCGCCTTACCACTTGGCTATAACCCAATAGAGGTCAAACGGTGGGAATCGAACCCACGAACGAGTGCCGGAGCCACAATCCAGTCTCGCCATGACCGCCATAATAATAACGGCAGAGGCAGTAGGAATCGAACCGTTGACACAAGGTTTCTCAGTCCTTCTTGATCGCTATGTGATTTCTATATTTACATTATTTACGCAATATCTTCTCCATCGATTTTCCTTTAGCTAACTCATCGATAAGCTTATCCATATAGCGGATTTCCTGCATTAGTGGTTCTTCAATTTCTTCGACTCGGACACCACAAATCACACCTTTTATCAATGCACGAGAAGGATTAAGCTTTGGTGCTTCTGCAAAAAAGTTCTCAAAGTCTGTCTCTTGTTGTAAATGCTTTTCTAACTCTTCCTGGCTATAACCTGTAAGCCACATGATGATTTCGTCGACTTCGTCTTTCGTACGACCTTTTCTCTCAGCCTTCGCAATATAGTGTGGATAAACTTTTGAGACACTCATCGAATAAATCTTATGTTTGGGCATGATCAATCTCCTTTTAATTTTATTTCTTAACCAGATATAGCTCCTATACGAGTTTCTTCACCATTATTAATGACTCTAATAATTTCATAGTTATTATCTATAGTCATTTTAATATTAAAGCAACGAATTTCAAAGCGAATATCTTCTCTCTAAATCATCTCTTATATATTCAGGACAAAATTTGCAATCTCATCCTCCTTAGTATTTGACTATCTCCTTATAAAGGGTATTCGGTTTTTATGGTGGAAAAGGGCTTATAAATCACCCTTCTCCAAATTCTTAATAAGTGTGGAAAAATCGACACCAAAGTTGTCTGTAATGTTATGATCATTCACTTCATACCAATTGAAATTATCGTGTAACATAGCTTTATTGAAAGCACTTGAATTAAATCGTGGCTTACGCTTTTTATGGAGCTTCTCATTGAAAAGGATTTTGGCTCGTAAGGCATCAAACGAGTAACCTCTACCCATTCGCTCTACCTGCCTAATAATGCTGTTAATTGACTCCGTATAAGCGTTAGTGAGCCTTTTATCAAAGTAGTTGAATATTTCGACATGCCAGTTGTCTACGGCTCTCACGAGGTCTTTATATGCATCTTTAGAGTTACTGGACATACAACGGTGTCTCCATTGACTATAACGAAGACGACCTTCATCTGAATCAGGAGTATCCCATATCCAGTAAAACTCTTCTTTGAGTTCATAGGCTTCTTTTAAGGCAGGAAGATTACCTAACCAAGTCTCTAAGAGGAATGATTCACGTTCATTTAGATCGTGTTTACGCTTTAGAAGGATAAACCTTTCACGCATAAGGGTACGTCTTTCTTTTTGGCTCATATGAGCTTTCAAAGACTTTCTGACGTTATCTAAGGCTTGATTAGCCATTCTAATTACATGAAACTTATCTACGACCACTTTAGCGTGTGGAAGGATAGTGTTCACTGCGTCTTTGTAGGGCTTCCACATATCCATTGTGACGTACTCAATATAAGTCCTGTCACTGATTTCTGAAAGACGTTGGATGACTGTTTCCTTGTTACGGTTAGGCTTGATGTCATAAATAGTCCTGCGTTCAATATTAGTCAATACAAGCCGAGGTCTTCGGATAATATGTATCTCGTCTATCCCAAGCCACTTAGGAGTTTCAAACTGGTATTCACGTTCTTTGAGTGCCACATAGTCCTTAAAAACGTTCCTAATAGTTTTCTCGTCAACGCCAACGCTTTCTGCGACTTCTACAAAGGTCTTAGACATGGATTGCTCTTGAATAGACTTTAAAAGCCTTTTGGTCATACTACGCTTTTCATCTACAGATACTAGGCGTTCCCAGAAGGTAGATTCGCATTCACGACATTTGTATCGTCTACGGTTCAATTGTAAGCCCACTCGCTTTAAACGAATGGGCAAATCCATAATTAGTTGATTTCTTGAACTGTGTTTGTACAACTTGTCAAAACCACATTCAGGACAACGTTCAGGTGGTCCGACTGCTTCAACTTTAAACATCATATCGGTTTCATTTTCTTGTGGTGATTCTATTGTTTTAATGTCTGGTAGGGATAATAAGTCTGACATATTGTTCATCCTTTATTACTCTGCGGTGTTAAGGTATCAAATATAGATTTGATGTCGAAATCATCAGTGTTAAATTATTTTTGTGACCACAAATGCACTTAGAAAACCCCTTAAAGCATTTATATAATGGGTGATCGCAAAATAGTGTATGAAATCCTTTTGTAGACTTTGCTAAACTACTGCACACTTTAGTACAGTATTAGCTGGTTCACTTGAATAGGGAATTGTAAAAAAAGTTCCCTTAGCCTGCACAACAAGATAATTTCGAAACATCTTTATCGAACGTAAGTGCAGCTAATTTTAGCCCTTCAGCCATTGTTAAATATGGTGCTAGGGTTTCTGTTAAATCTTCTATCGTTAAGCCAAATTTAACAGCTAATGATGCTGCATAGATGACATCTCCTGCATTCTCAGATACAATATGAACTCCTAATACTTTTAGTGTTTCTGCATCTGCTACTAGTTTAAATACACCGGTTGTTTCACGGTTTACAATTGCTCTTGGAACAGCATCTAAAGGTAATACAGATGTCTTCACATCATACCCTTTCTCTTTTGCTTGTTCTTCTGTTAAACCAACCGTTGCAACCGTTGGATTCGTAAACGTAACAGCAGGGACTACCGATAAATCTATTTTTTTGTTTAACCCACCGATAGCATTATCAGTAATAATTCCACCTTCATAGGCTGCTACATATACAAATTGCGGTCCTAACGTCACATCTCCTGCTGCATAAATCTTTTCATTACTTGTTTGACCAAAATCATTGATCAGGATTTCATTATTTTTTCCGGTTTCAACACCTGCCGCACTTAAATTTAAAGAATCCGTATTTGGTTTTCTTCCAGTGGCAACAAGTAACTGATCTGATTCAATAACTTCTTTACTGCCATTTACTGTTACGTAAACCTTTTTTATCTCTCCACTTTGTACAACACGCTCAAAAGTTGCCCCTTTGACAAGGTTTATACCCTGTTCAATTAACGCTTTTTCAACTGACTCTGAAATCTCAGGATCATACTCCTTTAAAAGTCGCTCACTTCTTTGCATAAGCGTTATTTCTGAACCTAAATGATGAAATAGTTGTCCAAGCTCCATTCCAATGTATCCTGAACCAATTACAGTTAATCGTTTTGGTATTTTCTTTAACTCAAGAAGTGTTGTACTAGTTAAATAGTCCATTTCTTCAAGTCCTGAAATTTGGGGCAACGAAGGAGATGCACCTGTTGCAATTAAAAAGCGTTTTGCAGATAACTTTGCCCCATTGACCTCAACCGTACTAGCATCAACGAATTTTGCTTCACCTTTAATTAAATCAAAATTATATTCATCAATTAAATCCACATATTTTTGATTCCGAAGTTCGCTCACCAATTTATCCTTTTGCGTGATTAAACTAGCTAAATCCACTTCTCCAGCGGATGTTTGTAAACCTATAAACGGGTTGTCTTTTGATAAATGATTGATTTCCCCTGCCCTAAGAAGAGTTTTTGACGGAACACAGCCAATATTCACACAGGTTCCCCCAACCGTTCCACGCTCAATCATTCCAACTTTTGCACCGTATTCTATAGCTTTAATTGCCGATGAAAAGGCAGCAGCACCAGAACCAATAATAAGAAGGTCATAATTGTCTTCATTACTTAACGCCACGTTTTCTTGTGACGATACTTCTTCAATTTCTCCGGCTTTGTAATTTGCTTCATCAATCGCCTTTATTGCACTTTCAACCTCAATATCATTGGGTAGTTCAAATACTGCTTCACCACGACGAAAACTAGACTCAATATTTTTAGCACCTATCTTTTCAAGTGCTGATTCAACGTGTTTTTCACAACCCGCACAGGTCATTCCTTGAATGTTTACCTTAAATTTATTCATAATAAAGCCCCTTTCGTTAATCTCTCATGTTAATGTTTCTATTATTGGACACGAATGTAATTGCTTTTCATCTGGACATCGTTGTTTTAAGTCGTCTAACATAGTTTCAATTCGTTTTAAATCCTCTATTTGTTTTTGAACTTCCTTTTGTTTTTTAGAAACAAATTCGAACATATCTTGACAACGAACTTCATCTTTATCTACAACACCAAGTAATTTATAAATCTCGTTTAAAGAAAATCCAAGTTCCTGTATTCGTTTAATAAACCCAACACGCTTAACGTCATCATATGAATATATCCGATAACCAGCTTCCGTTCGGTGAGGTTCTTGTAGTAAATTTTTTCGCTCGTAATATCTAATCGTTTCTTTATTAACGCCACATTTTTCTGCAAACTCACTAATGCGGTAAATCATCTTATTTCACCCCATGAATATTATAAACCGTGTACCATAGTACACGGTCAAGTAAATTGGACTATTTTATTTTTTTCCCAACGTATCACTCGTATGTGATTGATACTTTTATAATACTATTGATTGTCCTAACATCCCACTAGAAAATCCGATTTAAACACCAGTTGTTTTTAAACTATTAAAAAAGTAATTCCACTATATATTCTGAAGACCCCTTATAAAAAAACATAATGTTTCCAATATGAATTTTTGGCAATAAAAAAGTTGATAAACAGGTTAAATAACTGTCTACCAACTTGGCTTATGTAGAAAATATTCTATTGGAGGCGGCAACCGGATTTGAACCGGTGATAAAGGTTTTGCAGACCTCTGCCTTACCACTTGGCTATGCCGCCATAAAAGAGAGAATGGAGCGGAAGACGGGATTTGAACCCGCGACCCCCACCTTGGCAAGGTGGTGTTCTACCGCTGAACTACTTCCGCATATTAAACTGGGCCACCAGGATTCGAACCTGGGAATCACGGGACCAAAACCCGTTGCCTTACCGCTTGGCTATGGCCCAATAGAGGGCGACCGGTGGGAATCGAACCCACGAGTGCCGGAGCCACAATCCGGTGCGTTAACCACTTCGCCACGACCGCCATATTAAAAATGGCAGGGGCAGTAGGAATCGAACCCACATCGGCGGTTTTGGAGACCGCTGTTCTACCGTTGAACTATGCCCCTACATATATTAAGTTTATAAAATGGTGGAGGGGGAGAGATTCGAACTCCCGAACCCTGAGGGAGCGGATTTACAGTCCGCCGCGTTTAGCCACTTCGCTACCCCTCCACAAATAAGTGGTGGCTTGGGACGGAATCGAACCGCCGACACAAGGATTTTCAGTCCTTTGCTCTACCGACTGAGCTACCAAGCCATAAGTAATTTTTTATCTAATTTATATAGTATTAAACTATCAATCTTTTGTGAAAAAAGAATAAATGGCGGTCCGGACGGGACTCGAACCCGCGACCTCCTGCGTGACAGGCAGGCATTCTAACCAACTGAACTACCGGACCATTTTGGTTGCACCCAGGGGTACTCCCGATATCACCTTTCAAGATGTCT
>JBPYCQ010000020.1:0-45223 GCA_051846895.1 Bacillaceae bacterium W0354 | reverse complement strand
TGTATATGTTAACTTAAAAATGAACCACAATCGCAATTGAAAAGTGAACCACTCTGATGGAAAATTACCTTAATATCAAATTGATATTAAGGGGGAAACCAGGAGTGATTTCATTGAATAGAAAACAAAAAATAATTCAACGGTTTTTAAAGGGAGAAAGCCAACGAAGTATAGCAAAAATAACAAACACATCAAGAAATACAGTCAGAAAATATATTCAAGAATTTGAGAATAGTAAGCAAAAAGATGTTAGACATCTGCCTATTACCGAAAATATTGTGAGTGTCCCGACATATAAACCAAGAGTTAGTCCCAAAAGGGTTTTAACGGAAGAGATTCAGCAACAATTACAACAATATATTGCGGAAAATAGATGGAAACAAGAACACTACATGGCTAAACAACAAATGAAAATAGTTGATATGTATGAAGCCCTACTTGATCAGGGATACAACATTAGTTATACAACTGTAAGAAATTATGTCAATCAAGAAACAGCAAAAAAGAAAGAAGTTTACATTCGCAAATATTGTGAACCAGGTGCAGAAGTTGAATTTGATTGGGGGGAAGTAAAGTTAGAGATTGATGGTAAGATACGAAGTTATTCATTGGCCGTCTTTACATTGCCTTATAGTAATTACCGGTTCGCAAGATTATATGAGTCCGAAACACAAATATGTGTTATAGATGTACATACAAAATTGATTGAACATTTAGGTTTTATACCAGAGGTATTTACCTATGACAACATGAGAACTGTCGTGAAGTCCTTTATAGGCAATGAAAAAACGATAACCGAGCCTATGGTACAATTGTCGGACTATTATCAATTTCGTATTCGCTTATGTGAGGTAAGAAAGGGAAATGAGAAAGGACATGTTGAAAGAAGTGTTGAATTCGTCCGACGAAAAGCCTTTTCATCAATATATACATTTGATAGTGTAGCAGAAGCGAATGAATACTTAATAGAGGTTATAAAAAAGCTAAATCAACGATTACACCATGAGCATAAGGAAAAACATAAAAACTTAATGGATCATGAAAAAGCCGCGATTGGTATGACGATGATTCAACCGTTTGATGCAGCAGAACTAGTAGAATGTCGAGTTGACAAATATAGTACTGTAGTCATTAAACAAAATCATTATTCTGTCCCTGAGGGACATGTAGGGAAATATATTCGAGCAAAAGTAGGGGCTGAAGAAATACGGTTGTTTATTGATGGAGAGTATGTAACGACTCATTCTCGAAACTGGGGCGTTCATCAGTGGGAAATGGATATCTATCATTATTTGAAAACATTTGAAAAGAAAAGTTAGTTGCTGGTGCAAATGGTTATCAAAGTTCAAAAGTATTGCTAGTTGATATCAATAATAAAAGATTTATTCAGCAGACAGAGATATTGATTGATAGTGAGCAGAATAGGGACAAGATATACCATCTATTGCTTGAGGAATTTGAAAAGCAAGAAAAGTCTTATCTTTTTGAGGAGCTTTTAAAGAAATGGACTGAAGACGTGAATAATAAATTTTCAAATATGTATCTCACAGATAAGTCTGTTGTCTTTAAATTCGATAAATATGAGGTTACGGCTGGTGCAGCAGGTTCACCAGAAATATCAATACCACTTAATAAAATGAAAGAATTATTAACAGATGAGTGGAAAGAAAAATTAGACCTTGAGAGTGAGAGTGATGAGGCTCCCGAACCAGATGAGGAAGATGATTTAGAAACCCCGGAACCGAGTGATGAAGATGATTCAGATAAAGGTTCAGAACAGGATACATCACCTAGTAATAAACGGGTTGCTCTTACATTTGATGATGGCCCACACCCAACGAACACATTAGAAATTCATGAACTATTAGATGAATATAATGCCAAAGCCACCTTTTTTATGCTGGGGAACAGGGTTGATTTCTATCCTGATATTGCCAATACAATTGCAGAGAAAGGTCATGAATTGGGAAATCATACGTGGAGTCACAGAAATTTAACTTCACTTGGTAGAGAAGAGATTAATCGAGAAGTCCAAACGACTATTAATGTCATACAGAATGCAACTGGGAAAAAACCTACTGTATTCCGACCGCCGTATGGTGCTTTAAATGATCAAGTACGAGAAGTTATCGGGATGCCTCCAACTTTATGGACGGTAGATACATTGGATTGGAAATCACATGATCCAGATGAGATATTAAGCATAGTTAAGGAAAATGTCACAGATGGATCCGTAATTCTTATGCACGATATTCATGACACTACCGTTGAAGCAGTAGTATTAGTATTAAAGTTCTTAGAAGAAGAAGGGTATGAATTTGTAACTGTTTCTGAAATAACTTCAGATTAGGAATACTTACTACAGTACATGATTGGGAAACGTAACGTAACTAAAATAGAGTGAATAACTAGGTATCAGTATCTCTCATGTGGGACAAGTTCTTGAATAGACTTACTAAAAATAAAAAGCGGGGAGGATTCATTATGATTAGTGATTCAGACATGAAATACCTACGCCGTTGTGTTGAATTAGCAAAAACGGCATTGGAGAAAGGTGATGAGCCGTTTGGTTCTGTTCTTGTTTCAGCTAGCGGCGAAGTGCTATTTGAAGATCATAACCATGTGGCAGGAGGAGACCATACACAACATCCGGAGTTTGCGATTGCAAGGTGGGCAGCTCAAAACATGACACCTGAAGAAAGGAGCAAGGCAACAGTCTATACTTCGGGTGAACATTGCCCGATGTGTGCTGCAGCTCACGGGTGGGTTGGTTTAGGACGGATTGTATATGCAAGTTCATCTGAACAGCTAGTACAATGGTTAAGTGAATTGGGGGTTGGTCCTTCTCGCGTTCGGAATCTTCCTATTCAAGATGTCATTCGTGATACGACGGTCGATGGTCCTGTGCCTGAATTAGCGGAGCAAGTTCGGGAGCTCCATCGTCAGCTTCATGCGGGAAGAGGTTGAATATACTGTGCTTCATACGTGTAAAACGGTTACGGGTTTAGACTTTAGCCTTCAATCCAATTTACGATTACCGTAATTAGGCTTATAAGAACAGTATTGATAGGGAAAATCAATGCTGTTTTTTTGTGATATTTTTTACTTTAACACAGATTGTACTATGTCCTTAAAGATTATGAGTTGAACTATACAAATAAAAGGCTTAAGTGATGAACAAATAGCAAATAGATCATCTGATAAGGTGGAAGAATTTTTGCCCTACAAACGATAAGTGATTCTTATGGAGATAGGAATATTTATGATGATGAAAAATAGTACATGAAATTGAAGTTAATATTTTAAAATAGTTTTTGAGTAAAATACATTTTTACCTAAATTTTATATTTTTTTATCCGATATAGAAATATGAGGTCATTTTTATCCATAAGATACAAAGTATATTAATTTATATATCCTAACTCTTATTACAATATAACGTTTAATTGGGTGAACGAACATGATCAATCTAAACAATCATCACTTTTTACATAATCAAATGAAACGGACGAATGTCCTGTCAAACTTAAAAGCGATTAAATTAAATTCTGGTAAGCGAATAAACATGGCAGCAGATGATGCAGCCGGGTTAGCAATATCACAGAAAATGCGTGCACAAATAAGAGGATTGAGTCAAGCGTCTAGAAATGTTCAAGATGCTTCTTCAATGTTGCAGGTTGCTGAGGGCGGTATGGGGGAAATTACGCAACTTGTACAAAGAATGCGTGAGTTATCTGTGAAAGCAAGCAATGATACTTTAACATATGAAGATCGTTTGCATATTCAAGAAGAAATAGATCAAATGAAAAAAGGGATTGCTGATATTGTCTATAACACTGAATTTAATACTCATAAAGTACTAAGCAATTTAGAATATGGTGATTTTATCATTGAACCCCGCCAAACAAATAACTTAATATTTATGGGTATAGAAACTAAAAATAATTTAGTTAAAGCAGAGGTAAATAGACAAAATGAAACGTCCATGGATTATAATCCGGTGAAGATTGAATATGAGCCTGTTTACTCAACTGAAAGAAGTGAAATCAGTTCAAATCATTCAGTTAAAGCTTCAACTGTTGTAGATTATAAGCCTAGATATAGTAAAAATGGCGAATATATTGTCTTTAAATCATCTAGAGATAATCAAACATATATGACTTTAAGTGAAGGTGGAAATGTACCTGAAGTAAATACTAATAATCAGGTGATTGGGCAGCAAGTCGTTTCTAGTAATGGATTAGCAAAGCTTCAAATGAATAATAATAATAATACTTTACAATTATATTTTAGAGACCGAACAACAAATAACTGGAATTATCATAGTACAATTTATGATTACAATTACAGCCAAGATGGTGACGAAGGATTTTCCTTTTCACCTGTAACTGATGAAAATGGAAACACATCGTTTGTTTATTCAGATACTAATTTTAATATAAAGCAGGTTAAAATAAATACGAATAATAAAAAAGTACTTTCTACAAATCAAATAATTCATAAAAATGATAGATTAAATTTACCAGCTAATAATCAGACAATTAATTTAACTTATGCACCGAAAATTTATCGAATGAATGAGGTAAACGCCTCTTTAAAAATAGAAAAAATAACAGATTTAGGTGCCAAGGAGTTAACCTATTGGGATGGAAAAGGAACGCCTCCGCCTAATGGCTATTATACTGTAAATGGTAGTCAAGTAACTTTTTTTGGGGATGCAATAATTGGTCAAGAAACACATGATAATGCACAGGATTACTATCGGTTTTCCTTTGTGTCGGGTATTGGTGACAAAGATATTTACCAGTACAGAATTCCATATGATGCAGAAGTATATAATATGGATGGTTCGGAAGGTCCGAGAAGCTTAGATATTTATGTGGGTGGCCGCCAAGTAACAAAAATGGATCTACTTTCAACTAGACCATTAAATCACGATGAAAGTGGTGTGTATGTCAATCAGTCAACTGGTTATATTGAATTTTTTGGGGATTGGAGACCTGCACATAATGAACGTGTCAACGTTAAGTACTTAGAAGATAATTATACTAATGACGGTGTTTATACAAAGAAAATCCCAAGTGGTATTGATCTTTATAATTTGACTGATTCTAATAACACTTCAAATCGGTCATTGCGTGTGTATGTTGCAGGAGAAGAAATATTCTATGATAAAGATAATGGTTTTACTTATGATAGAGAAACAGGGCTATTGAAAGTTCATGGGGATGCAAGGCCAGATAAACCATCGAATGAAAGGGTAGAGGTCCGTTATTTCGAAGATAAATCAGGATCAAATACAGATGAGAAAACAGTTGGTATACCTTTATACAATCGTTATCCTGAATTATATAATTTAGAATCTGGCTTAGAGCCATCTTCTATAAAAGTTATTAGAAATGGTATAGAGGAAATAGCTTTTTCGAATACGGATGGTTATCAATATAATAAAGATACGAATACAATTGAGTTATATGGAACAGCTCGTCCGGATGTAGACGATACATACACAATAAAATTTGTACAAGATTCACCTAACGTACAGGAACAAAATGGTATAGTGGAAATTCAGTTAGAGCATGTTCCAGAGTTATACGTAGATGAACAAACGAATGAACCTCTAACGTTAGAAGTGATGGTTGATAATGTTAGAATTCAATTTGATGAATCAAAGCAGAATGGTTATTTTTATAATCGTGAGAAGAATACTATTGCACTCTACGGAAATGCGCGACCAGGAGTAGACAATCATGTTTCGATTAACTATGTTTTAGAAACATCTACGCAGACACATGATAATAATAGTTACGATATACAACTTACTTCTTCCCCAGCAAATTATGGTGTAAGTAATCAAGGTGACCCTAGATCGATGAGTGTTTATTACAAAGGAAACTTAGTGCCATATAGTGAGGAAAATGGTTTTACTTATGATTCATCTAATAATACTGTCTCATTACATGGTGACTATCGCCCAACGGTTGGGGATGATATCGGGGATTTACAGATATATTGGATTAAAAGTTCCATGCTAGAGCAAACGATTCCAGAAAGTCATTCTGTATTTGAAGTAAAGTTAAATGGACAAGTCGTCCCACCTGCAGATGAGAATAATGGAGACGGATATATTGTAGAGAATGGTAAAGTAACATTAGCTGGTAGTTCAAGACCAATGATTGATAGAGATACAAGAAATATTCAATTAGAAGTAGCCCATCACCAATCAACAGTAACTAAATTGAATACAAACAGTTTGATTCTAGACCCAAGTACTGGTGAATATCAAGAAACACCTATTTTAAATTCTGATATAGATCCGAAATCGATTCAAGTGAGATTAAACGGTAATATAGTTGATGAAGAATTATATCAATTAGTAAACGACCAAATTACTTTCTCAGATGAGCTACTCTTAAGTCGAGGAACAAATAGGATTACAGTGGATTATGATTTGCTCCATGCAAAAGGGTATAAATCAAACGAATATATTTATCAGATAGGGGCCAACCAAAACCAACAAATTACTGTAGAGATTCGCTCATTTGAGAATTTACTTAAGAAAACGAGTCCTTACAGCGTAATAACAAGGGAATCGGCTAATCGGAGTATCGCTTTGGCTGACGAATTAATTGAATTCGTTACAACAGAACAAACCAAAATTGGCGCTGTCCAAAATCGTTTAGAATCTATTGCATCAACGTTATCTACAGCAGAGGAAAGTGTGGTTTCCGCAAATAGTAGAATTGAAGATGCTGATATAGCAAAAGAAGTAATGGAACACACGAAACTCTCAATTTTAAAACAAGTACAACAAAGTATTCAAGTACATTACTATAACAACTATGAGTCAATATTAAGTTTATTAAAATAATGACAGCTTATTTTATCAACCTGAAGTGAATCGTAATTCCATCATTATTACTGATTTATGATTCCTATTATTAGAACACTGAAGCAGCATTGAGGATAAATTCAATGCTGCTTTATTATTACGATTATTATATAGAAAGTTTAAATTATAACTCATTTATTATTAATTTTTCTTAACTGTTTCTTCAAGGCTATCTGTGAATGTGTGATCACTCTCAATATTCCTTCTCATGATTTCTCTTTTTAACAACAATATAAAATCCTCTTCAAGTTGAAGTTCAACTGCTTTTTGATAGGCGTCAATAATTTGCTTGTTAGATAAAAAATCCATTGTTAATCGTCCCCTCTCAACAAAAACTTGTCCCATGATGAATGGTTTTCGGTATTGCCACCAGTAATGTGTTCTTTACGCAAAAATATATAATCTCCCCAACCATATGTGTGTGTTAGGTATTTAGAATTACAAAGAAGTTCATACTATCTGTATATTGAGCAGAAATGTCATAATAGTTGTTTTGAACATGAAGATAATACTAATACTTTATAACTATAACTTTCCAATGTATTATACACAACATATAGTTGTTCGTAAAGAAATTTAACGATTTTTTATTGTGTATTAGTGGTATATACAACATATAGTTGTATAATTCCCAAACAGGGGGATGGTAACAGATGAATTTTTTTGGAGAACGACTGAAAGATTTGCGAGATGAGTTTGGGTTTGATCAGAAGGACATGGGTGAAAAACTCAATATAACATCAAGTGCTTATGGGTATTACGAGCAAGGGCGCAATGAGCCGTCATTTGAAACGCTTATTAAAATCGCAAAGATCTTTAAGGTTTCTACCGATTTCCTTCTGGGATTATCAAATACACGTAAACATCCTGTATATTATTCTCTATCAGATAAAATATCATTAACAAGTGCGGAATTGGAAACGATTCTTAAAATGAAACAGGTCTCTCTTCTTGAAGAGTTAAGTAAGAATCCAGCAAGTAATGTTGCTCGACTGCATAGATATTGGGAGTTTATTATACGTGAGCATCATCAGAAGTATTGAATAAGTTTGTAAATCTCAATAAATTTGGGAAACCACAAAAAACCCGGTTTCCCTTGAACATTGGCCTATCTATCAACCTACATCTTTTACTACGCCTGTACCTCACTCATTAATGCTTGGGTATTCCCTTCTGTGTCTTTGAAAAATGTCATCCACGTTTCTGTTTGTCCCATCTTGGCTACAACGTGTGGCTCATCGATAAAAGTGACTCCCTTATTTACTAAATGTTCGTATGTTTCATTAATGTGAGGAACTTGAAAATAAATAACTGAGCTCGAATAAGCGAACTCTTCTTTTTCTGGAAGGGTTAGCATGATCCGCAACTTATTGCACTCAAAAAACGCCATGTTATCTGTATGAAATAGTAGAGTTAAGCCTAATTTTTCTTTGTAAAATGTTAGTGCTCGATTTAAGTCTTTTACAGGTACGCCGATTTGTCCGACTTTTGTTATCGCATTACTTTCCATCGTATTTACTCCTTTATAAACCATTTACTTGTATTATACCAGTGTTATCAAAGGGGGTAGCCTCACATTTTTTAATCTATCATCTAATGATCCTATATGTCATAACTGCCTTGGAGAAGCCATATATATTTTAATAGGTATTGTCCAATTTTGTTCAAGAAAAATGAAAGCGATTTCAAAACTTTAAAAGGGAGGAATACGTATGAGGTATGAAGCGCCAAATAGTCCAGGCTCAGTTGTTAGTTTTAAAGAACGTTATGATAATTTTATTGGGGGTGAGTGGGTCGCGCCTGTCAAAGGGCAGTATTTTGACAACGTCACACCAGTTACGGGCGAAGTATTTTGTAAAATTGCTCGATCGACGGCTGAGGATGTGGAGTTAGCCCTGGATGCTGCGCATAAAGCGGCACCAGCATGGGGAAAAACATCACCGGCAGAGCGTGCGAATATTTTAAACAAAATAGCGGACCGGATGGAAGAGAATTTAGAAATGTTAGCTGTTGCAGAGACGTGGGATAATGGGAAGGCAGTAAGGGAAACGTTAGCTGCTGACATTCCATTAGCTATAGATCACTTCCGTTACTTCGCTGGAGCCATTCGTGCTCAAGAAGGAACGATTAGTCAAATTGACCATGATACAGTCGCCTATCACTTCCACGAGCCGCTCGGTGTTGTTGGTCAAATCATTCCTTGGAACTTTCCGATATTAATGGCCACTTGGAAGCTAGCTCCAGCATTAGCGACAGGGAATGCGGTCGTTATGAAGCCGGCAGAACAAACCCCAGCATCGATTCATGTCCTACTTGAACTCATTCACGATTTACTTCCACCTGGAGTGGTTAACGTTGTGAACGGCTTTGGCTTAGAAGCGGGTAAACCATTAGCCTCTAATAGCCGTATCGCAAAGATTGCCTTTACTGGTGAAACAACGACAGGTCGTCTCATTATGCAATATGCTTCTGAAAATATTATTCCAGTGACGTTAGAATTAGGCGGGAAATCTCCAAATATTTTCTTTAAAGACGTGATGGCAGAGGATGATGAATTTTTCGATAAAGCGATTGAAGGAATGGTGATGTTCGCCTTAAACCAAGGGGAAGTATGTACATGTCCTTCACGAGCGCTTATTCATGAAGATATTTATGATGTATTTATGGAGCGTGCTCTTGAGCGAGTAAAAGCTATTAACATCGGTCATCCGTTAGATACGGACACGATGATGGGTGCACAAGCATCGACGGAACAAATGGAAAAAATCACGTCCTATTTAGATATCGGTAAGCAAGAAGGAGCAGAAGTATTAATTGGTGGAGATAGAAACCAGTTAGGTGATGATCTTTCAAATGGTTATTACGTCCAGCCAACGATTTTTAAAGGTCATAACAAAATGAGAATCTTCCAAGAGGAAATATTCGGTCCAGTCCTTGCCGTGACAACGTTTAAAGATGACGAAGAGGCACTTGAGATAGCTAATGATACGCTATACGGTTTAGGTGCAGGTGTGTGGACTCGAGATTTCCATAAGGCATATTCGTTCGGTCGAGGCATTCAGGCAGGACGTGTATGGACGAACACGTATCATGATTACCCTGCTCATGCTGCTTTTGGCGGTTATAAAAAATCAGGCATTGGTAGAGAAAATCATCATATGATGCTTAGTCACTATCAACAAACGAAGAACTTACTCGTAAGTTATAGTAAGGTGCCAAAAGGATTTTTCTAAATCAATGTGAAGGGGGCGAATGCATGACTGAACAAGAGAAAGTATTGGCAACAGAAGCGGCAGTGGAGCTGATGGAGCTTCTAAAGGAAAAGCATGGTCCTTTAATGTTCCACCAGTCTGGAGGCTGTTGTGATGGTAGTTCGCCGATGTGCTATCCTAGAGGAGAATTTCGTGTAGGTAATTCAGATGTGTTACTAGGATATGTGAACGATACCCCTTTTTATATGTCGAAGGACCAATACGAATATTGGAAGCATACACAACTCATTATTGATGTAGTCGAGGGTCGCGGTGGTATGTTCTCTTTGGAAAATCCAGAGGGAAAACGTTTTTTAATTCGATCGCGAGTGTTTGAGTAAATGGACGTTTTCTAAACTTATTTATAAGGTCAATAAAGGGCGGAGGGACGAAAACAGTTGTCTTTCCGTCCTTATTTTTAATCTATTAGCATTTCTTCATTAGGAATGCTTTTTTTCTTTTTGGCTCTATAAAAGCTTAGTATTGATAATAACGATATCTACACTGAGTTGTTGTATTGTGAAGAGCGAAGGTGGCGACTCCTGCGGGAACAGCACGAGTCTCGAGACCCCGCAGGAAGCGTTTTTCTTCCGAGGAGGCTCGAGCCGTGCCCGCGGAAAGCGTCCACCGATAGCGATTCACAATAAACAACAACGGACTTTAACAGAGCCTTCTTTTTTTAACAATAATGGTGTTAAGATAAAATGATTTAACTCACCATATTTTTATTGTTTTACAATAAATTATTTGTTAAAATCAAATAACAATAAAAAGTGAGGTGTCTTTGTGAAACAAGTTTCTACAGTATTTTTAAAAATAGCTGTTATTATTATAGGTATTCCAGTTCTTGCGTTATGTATTTTTCTGTTGCCACAGATTGCGAATGTTGCTTTTGGAGAATTAGTCAATGGCGCAGAGTTAGGTTATATTGTACTTGGCGTTATCATTATTATGTATATATCGACGTTGCCATTTTATTTTGCGTTGTACCAGGCGTATTTGTTATTACGTTATATTGATAAAAGCCAGGCCTTTTCCGATTTGTCTGTCCAGGCGCTTAAAAAAATTCGGAACTGTGCTATCTTGATTAGCGGCTTGTATGTAGTAGCTTTACCGTTCATTTTTATGATCGCCGAATGGGATGATGCCCCGGGCCTCGTTTTAATTGGTATAATAATTACAGGCGCGTCATTGGTTATCGCAGTCTTTGCTGCCGTTCTCCAAAGACTTTTACAAGAAGCCATTCATATAAAACAAGAAAATGAATTAACGGTCTGAGGTGAAACAATGGCTATTATAATAAATATAGATGTGATGTTGGCGAAAAGAAAAATGAGTGTGACGGAATTATCAGAGAAGGTCGGAATCACGATGTCGAATCTTTCAATATTAAAAAATGGCAAGGCAAAAGCTATTAGACTTTCAACCTTAAATGAAATCTGTAAGGCATTAGATTGTCAGCCAGGGGATATTTTAGAATATAGAAGTGATGCGGACGTTTAAGGTTAAATAGTTGGTCGCTAGAAAAAGGACAGGGGAAACGATGATGGATAGAAAAAAAAGGATTTATGTTTTATTAACGGATACGGGTACGCTGTTTACGAAAATGATTAAAAGATTTACTAATGCCCCATACAATCATGCTTCTATCGTCTTTGATGAAGAGCTTAATGAGATATACAGTTTTGGCAGAAAACATCCGAGAAACCCATTGAATGCGGGCTTTATTAAAGAAGATGTCTACATCGGTACCTACCGACATTACTATAATACGAGATGTAAATTATTAAAGATTGAGGTTTCTCCGAATGTGCATATACGCATAAGAGATGTTATCCAGAACTTCAATAATAATAAAGATAAATACTCGTACAATTTGTTGGGGCTTATTGGTGTGGCTATTAATCTTCCTATTAGTCAAAGGGATAAGTATTTTTGCTCTCAATTTGTTTCAGAGGTATTTGAAAAAAGTGGGCTGTATTTATGGGATCTTCCATCTGCTCTCGTCACTCCGAATGATTTTTCAGTACACCCGCGTTTTGAAATGGTTTATGAAGGAAGATTGTATGATTATCCGTTACTAGATAAAGAGTTTCTATCTGTTCTTTCTATAAATCAATTACATCATAGTAGACTTACTTATAAAAAAATAAGTCATTCAAAATAGTGGTTGGCTAAAAGGCAAAACTAGATTTTTAGTCATGCTACAGTTCTTAAGTAGGGGTTTGGACTTAAGTAAGATGAGACATACAAAAGAATATTTAATCAAAATTTGTCAGAGCGCCATTATCATTCTAGCGTTTCACCTTATATTTTAATTAAATTTAACTTCACGATGCTTGCCTGAGTTTTCGTTTGTTTGCATGGTTTACCCCGAGCTCGTTTAATGCGATTGCCAAAATGATTATAATCGTTCCTAACCACTGTGACGGAGTGATTATTTCCGACAAGATAATGCTTGCGGATAGAATAGCTACAGGTAATTCAAACGATGTTAATATATTTGCCATGCTCCCAGAGATTAGCGGAGCTCCAATTGCGAAAAATAGTGGTGGTAAAACGGCTCCAAATAATGAAGCTCCTAAAGCGATAGTCATTAGCTTAGTATCAAAGTTCAATACAGACGGAACTTCCCTCATAAAAAGAATCAACACTAATATCATAGATCCTGTTACCATAATAGAAGTTCGCGTCCATGGATCGACATTGACTGCAACCTTCCCACTGAAAATAATAAAACCTGCATACGTAAATGCAGATAAAATACCGTATACAAATCCTTTGACTGGTAAGGCTTGAATCTCTCCGTCAACGATATTCGAAGCGAAAAAGACACCTATTAAGATTAAAACAATTGAAAGGATTGTAACGGGTGCAGGTCTTACTTTGTTAATGATCCAATCTAAAATAATGCCAATCCAAACAAATTGGAACATTAAAATAATAGCGAGTGACGCGGGTAAATAGAGTAGTGCTGCATAATAAAATATACTAGTAAGCCCAACAAGGCATCCTGTGACCATAATTGGTAAAATGTTTTTCTTATTTATCCCTTTGAAGCTTGAACGTTTACTGAAAAATGTAATCATCCATAGTATGAGAAATGACGTAACCATTTGAACAATGGTGATCTGTCCAAGTGAATAGCCAAATCCAAACCCCATTTTTGCAAAAACGGGTGTAAAGCCAAAGCATCCAGCACCAATTAAAACAGTAATAATTCCTTTATTTAGCTTCATGTTGAGTCCTCCTTGTTGCCGAAAACATCCTCTAGTATTATAACAGACTAATTTAGTAAAGTTGATAGATATGCAAGTGTAAATAAAGCATTAATCAGTATCTAAATGAAGGGAGTCTATGGATATGATTGATCCACAGACTCCTAATTATTATATGGTTTTCTTTAATTGAGTTCCTTCGTTATTAATAGATGACCGGCTCACTTTTTCAAGAAGGAATCCGATGACGCCACCGATCATGGCGGGAACGACCCATCCTAGCCCAACTGAAGCGAATGGGAGCTGCTTCATGATGAATTCAAGCCCACTTAAATTTAATCCGAACATTTTAATGCCATCATATAGACTAACAACTCCTGTTAATAACATCGCCCCAGCATACACCTTTTGTGATCCACCGAAGAAGCGGTGGAAGAAGACAAGTGTTACAAGGACTATAGTGAGTGGGTATGACATGACAAGAAACGGAACGGAAATAGCAATGATTTGATTCAGACCTAGGTTCGCAATCAAGAAACTAGCAATAGTTACGAGAGTCACGACCGTACGATAACTTAGTTTCTTAAACATTTTTGAAAAATATTGTCCGCAAGCGATTGTTAAGCCGACACAAGTCGTAAAACAAGCTAATGTAAAAATAAAGCCTAGCAATAGTTTCCCGTTTTGCCCAAGAATAACAGTCGCAGCAGTTGATAGTACGGATGTACCGTTATCGAATGTGCCGTATGAAGCCATTCGTGCTCCGATTAAGCCGATTCCAGTATAGACAAGTGAAAGAGCTAGCCCTGCGATTAATCCTGCCTTCACCATATAAGTGGTCAATTGCTTCTGACTTGTTACACCTTTCTCCTTAATCGCTGTTAATACAACAATTCCAAAAGCAAGTGCTGCAAGTGCATCCATTGTTTGATATCCATCGATAAAACCTTTAAATAGTGAAGCCGTTTCATACGTTTCGTTAGGCGCTTGTAATGGTTTTGTTAATTTGTACAGACTAGTAACAAATAGTACTGCAAGTGATAATAATAACGTTGGAGTTATAACACGCCCCATATAATTAACAACTTTAGTTGGATTTAAACTTAATAAATAAACAAGTAAAAAGAATACCGCTGTAAATCCTAATAATAATAACGACTCGTTTAGACGATTATCAAAATATGTATGGAAGCCCATTTCAAAGGCAACATTCGCATTACGGGGTATTCCGAAGAACGGCCCAATCGATAAGTACACCATGATCGTAAAGACAACACCAAACCATGGATGAACTCTGTTCCCAAGAGCGTTGCCCCCATCCTTTACTAGTGCGATTGCTGAAACAACTAATAGTGGTAGCCCAACCCCTGTAATAATAAACCCTGTCATAGCTGGCCAGAAGGAAGTTCCTGCACCCATTCCGAGGAATGGAGGAAATATTAAGTTTCCAGCTCCAAAAAACATTGAGAATAACATTAGTCCTACAAAAAGTGTGTCTCGCTTCTTCATTTACTCTTTCTCCCTTTTCTTGATGTATTTTTTGAATTGTTTCTGGAGTGCCAGACCGCCGTGTTAGATAGGTCATGTAGGGACGTGCTTCAACAAGAATTGATAACCTTCCAGGTGATAAACAATATAAAAAGCCCGCCCCTAATGAAGGGACGAGCTCTACTCGCGTTACCACCCTACTTCCGCTAAAATATAAAAAACTTTTAACGGCTCTCAATCAACGTACTATCATACGCGTCCACTTGTAACGGCTGGCATCCCGGCAATACTTACTATAGCTTCAGTATTGCATCTCAGAGATGATTTTCACTTGTTTCTTGACACTAGCTTTCACCATCCGCTAGCTCTCTGTAGTCTAAGAAATTCAAGCTACTTTTCTCGTCATCGATTTTGATTTTTAAAAAAAGTCAAATGTATGCTTTGATTAAATTTATTATAAAGCTTTTAAATTGTTTTGCAAGAGTTTTTATTTTTTTACGATCTCTTGAAGAGTATTATATGGTTTTCTACATCATATGGGTCTTTGGGTTTCTTAACTATTTTTAATTAGTGCTGGTAGTTAAATATTATTATCTAGTTGAGATGAGTTGCGCGTTATTTTTTTCAATTAATCCATCGGTCATTTTAATAATGTGGTCGACATAGGTTAGCATGTCTTCGTCATGGGTGACAATTAGGGTTGTGATGTTGAGTGTTTTTGTTAGCTCTCGGATGAGTGTCATGATGTCTTTGGATCTTTTTGAGTCTAGGCTTGCTGTTGGTTCGTCTGCGAAGAGTACTTTTGGTCGATGAATAATGGCTCGTGCTATAGCGACGCGTTGTTTTTCTCCGCCTGATAGTGATGATGGGTAGGCGGTTCTTCGATGATTCATTTCGACTAGTTTTAGTATTCGGTGGATTTCGTTTTTTTGTTCTTGTTTTTTTAGCTTCGTTTCGGATGTTTCTAGCATTAATTGTAGTTGTTCTTCGACGGTGAGAAAGGGTACTAGGTGTGCGAACTGAAAGACGAAGCCGAATTTGCTTGCTCGTATTTTTCGTATTTGTTCTGGGTTCATGTTTGTTATTGTTTTGTTTTCGAATTTGATTTGGCCGTCTGAAGCGGGTTGGAGTCCTGCTGCGATGGTTAGGAGTGTGCTTTTTCCTGAGCCTGATGCTCCGACGAGTGCTGTGATTTCTCCTTCTTGTAGGGTAAGGTTAACTCCTTTTAATACTGTTTCTTGTACTTCGCCGTTTGTGAATGTTTTTTTAACGTTTTCGATTGTAAAAATGGGCATATTAAACCTCTCCTTGTTGTATGGCTTGTAGTGGTTCGATTTTTTTAATTTGGATGCCTGATAGGGTTGCTCCAATAAAGCCGATAATTAGGAATATGATTGTTAGTTGTAACGTTGTTTCGGTTGTTAAGCTAAAGGGCATTCCTTTAGGTGCAATGATATTAAATAGTTGGCTACATGTGATTGAAAGTATAAGTGCTATCGTTGTGATGAACAGCATCTGTGCCCACATCATTTTGAATAGTGTGCTCGTTTTTACACCGATTGCTTTCAAGATGCCGTAGAGACCAATTTTTTGAACGTTCATCATGTAGAAGAAGATTGCAAATAACATCCCGCTAATAACAACGAGAAACCATACGATCATATTTAGAGACATTTGTTCTGCGCTATAACTTGGTATCGAATTAAGAAATTGTTTGTTAGAAAAAGATTGTAAACCGTTAAATGATTGTGATTCGTCACCTGGGATGAAGATGAGCTGCATATCTTCAGTGCGATAAATTTGTTTGTAATCTTCGGCGTTTATAAACGCCACAGGTGCATGGCTAAATTTCTTTTGTTCTACGAATTCGTTTACAATGAAATTCTCGCTATGTTGGTTATTCGTTAAGGAATCACCGACTTTAATTCCTTCGTCCTGTAGTGAATGGTCAAGGGCGACTTCTCCTTGTTTGACAGTTATGAAATGGTCTGAGTCTGTCGATGTGACAAAGACGACACTTCGCTGTTTATCAGCTTCATCATTTAAAAATCCCATTTGTATTGAAAAAGCAACTGCGTCTTTATGAGTATTTAATATTTGCTCTTGAGTATGTTGATCTATTCTTGATAAGTTAAATGTTCCCTCAGCATCTTCGTTCATATAAAAATGTCCGTCTGGCAAGTCTTTAATTAAGGCGGCATTATCTTGAGATAATCCATTAGCTAAGCCAGAAATAATAAAGGTCAATAGGCTGACAAGAAAAACGATAGAACCTAAAATTAAAAATCTTGCTTTATTTTTTTTAATTTCCTTCCATGCGATGTTCATCTGTTTTCCTCCATTCTGTTAGGGTGTCTTTAGTCTATAATTCATATATGAACGGAGAATGAATAAATGGTGACAATTAAATAACGGTTGAGTAAGATGTGCACTTGTCACTAATGGGAAGGGTATTCGTCTACTTGGACACTTGGTCATTTATAAGAGGTTAAAGATTTAGAGTATGTATGAGACTTGGTCAATAAAAAAAGAATAATTTGGAGTTTAATTATCCGGGAAATAAGTGTGTTAGTCGTTCAAAAGCTGTAACATGCTTAATTTTATATTGTTGATTTGAAGGTAAAACATATATAAAAAAGCTTTCTTTTTCTTTTCAAAACGAACTGTAGCATAATTAGTATAAGGAGCCTGTGGAGAGGTGACTAGTATAGATTATTCTCGTTTAAAAGAGGGCGTAGGGTGCGAGGTGATTCAAATAAAACTGTTAGTTACATATATAGCTGTATTCGTTTTTTCCGCAGCTCCGTTTTTTGAAGCTTATTTTGTCATTCCGCTTGGGGTCGCAGGTGGTCTTAATATGACGCTGACTCTTCTGATTGGGTTGGTTGGAAATATTTTGACCATTTTTCTCGTTGCTTTTTTTATTGATAAATTTAAGAACTGGAGAGAAAAGAGAAGAAAGAAGAAAGAGGAAAAAGAAAAGAAAAAGAATAAAAGGGCGGAGCGGATTTTTAATAAATATGGGGTTCCAGGTCTTGCTTTTCTTGGGCCGTTATTAGTTGGAAGTCATCTAACAACTATTTTTGCTGTTACAATGGGTGGTTCACGTGGTGCGGCATCTTTTTGGGTTTCTCTTAGTATTACTGTTTGGTCAGTGCTATTTTCGTTGTTAATTTATTACGGCTTTGATTTTCTTGGTTTTGAAAATAAGCAGTTTATTAAGGAATATCTTAATGTTAATTAGGAGAATGTGCGTCACTTTTAATGGAACACATTGGCTATCGTGAAGTAAAAAGAGCTGGAGATTTATTTCTCCAGCACTAGCATTAGAAGTTGATCTCCTTCATCGAGCATGAGTTTTTGCCTAAATGTGACAAAGGAAAGGCTTCCGTTTTTTCGTTTAATACATAATGGTGTTCCTTCTGGTTTAAGCTCTTCTTTTAGCACGGTTTGTTTTTGATCGATATTAATAATTTTCATCGTATAGCCAGTGTTTACTTTTTTATTTAGTTCCGTAAATGTTTCTCCCTCACCAAATAATGCATTCGCTTTAAGTGCGGGTGGAATTCTTTTATGTTCAAGTTGACTCGTACCAATTGGAAGGGAGAATGTATTGTTATAACCGAATTCTGGGATGTATGTTTGACAGACAAGAGCATTATAAGCTGCATCCCCCTTCATAGCCAAAATGGTTTCATAAGGGGTCATGTCTATTTCAAAATCACTATGCTCTGAAAGGATTTCTCCATGGTAAGTCGGTATGTCCAATTTTCTTGCACGGTACAATTGATCATCAGATGTATCGACTATTAGGACCGGTGTCTCCATCTCTTTTAAATGTTTGGCTAAAGTGATCGAAAAACTACTCGCCCCTACTATGACAACGCCTGATGAGTCGGCATTAGCCAAGCCAAGCTTTCGAGCGATTGGACCGATTGTAAAGCCGTGTGCAGTAACGGTAATAAATACTAATGCTAACGTAAGTGATGTTAAGATGTTGGCATTTTGGTAACCATCTTCCATTAATATTCCAGCAAAATACCCTGAAACTGTTAAGGCAACAATTCCTCTAGGTGCAATCCAACCTATCAGTGTTTTTTCTTGTAACGTTAGTTCAGTTCCAACCGTTGACAGCCAAATAGATAAAGGTCTTACGATAAAAAGCATGGCAGCAACAAATAGGATGATTGGCCAAGTGAAAATTTCCATAATCGTTTCTTTTGTTAGTGATGCTGTTAGTAATATAAACACTGTTGATGTAAGCATGATCGAAATATTTTCCATGAAATGACCGATGCTTCCAATCGCATGCACGTATTTTTTTGACCGAGCTAATGTGAGCCCCATGACAGTTACAGCAAGCATGCCGGTCTCATGCATGATGACTTCGCCAGTCGTAAAACATATTAAAACAAAACAAAAGATAATTGGAGACTTTTGATATTCAGGAAACAATCCTTTGCCAACTAAAATACTAACCAATATCCCAATCGCAAATCCGACCAAAACGGCTAAGACGGAATCAACAAAAAACGGTATAAAATCACTAAATGTGAACGATTCTGCTGAGGTTATTTTCATAATTTCATATGCAAATAAAGCTAGAAGCGGGCCAACAGGATCAACAATTATACCCTCCCATTTCAGAACCGTAGACACTCGTGGCGTTAATTTTGCTTGTCTCAGTAATGGGATGATGACAGTAGGGCCCGTCACAACAAACAGTCCACCAATAATAAAGGCGATTTCAAGACTAAGACCAGCAATAAAGTGTGCGGCTAAAGAGCCACCCATCCATGCTAAAAAGGTTCCTAAAGTCACAATGCGAGAAACGGACTTGGATATTCCTTTTAATTCGCGAATATCGAGGCTTGTACTACCTTCAAATAATATTAAAGCGACCGCTAAAGAGATAATCGGGCTATAAAGACTTCCTAACGCTTCCTGTGGATTAACTAAACCGAGTAACGGACCAATGATAAGTCCAGCAATCGTCATGATGACGATAGATGGCCACTGGATTCTCCATGCTAACCACTGAGAGAACATACCGAGAGCAATGACAATCACAATACTAATTAGTGCAAATTCATGTTGAATATTGATCACCCTTTTTGAATAGGAATCTTTTATTATTAAGAGAGGAAAGTCTATTGCTTATTATAATTGTGAGAACATCAATCAATATTTTCCCCATCTCATTACTTTTAATAAAGATGTAAAACATTTTACTTTAGTATTGAGGAATTAATCAAATAAGAAAGCTTCATACGGTGTGACAGTAATAATTAAATACGGTCAAAGGAGGAAGCAACAATGGTTATCCAATCTAACATGTCTCCAGGTGCAATTGTTGAAGTTTGGGCTGAAACAAAGGATGTCTTTAACAAATATAATATACCCCTTACTGAGCAAACCTTAGCAACAATAGTGGAAAACGAACTTCTACCCTTACTACTTAAAGAATTAAATTCTGTTGTAGGAAGTTCTACTGCAACTTGTATAGAAGGTGGTTGACAAATATCAACGAAAAAGGAGTAGGTGACTCCTTATCAAATGAACTAAGGACTTTTTTACACAACAATGATCGTGACAGAAAACTAGAAGGAATAAATGACTTAAAGTGACAACATGATTAGTGAGAGACATAATAATATAATTTCTTACACGGTGGGGATATATAAAGGGCATTTTAGGGTTTTGTGTTGCGATATATCAGTTGGTTCTTATATATATTTGATCCCTTGGGACAAACCGTGAAGAAGTCAACTTGTTGTTACATGTTAAGGAGGAATCCGAGCAATGTCAGGATGGTCAATAACTAGAAGACTTTCGTTGGATGATATTACAGGGTATACACCAGTATTGATTTTAATGTGGTTAATCTTTTTAGTTTTAGGAATCTGGGTGTACTATAGCGCTGAGAAATACTATGTAAGAGGTATTTTTATATTTGTTTTTGTTTTGTTAACAGTTCTTACAGGACCAATTGGTATCATTACTTATTTATTACTAAGAGACAAGTGTGTTAAATAAAAAGGCTTATTATTAAATAGAAGGTTTTCTAATGTTTTAAGCGAATGTAATAATTGGGACTATAACATTTCAAGTGAATTTCAGATTGATAAATGAGGGAACTGTCAGAACCAAGTCATTATTAGGGTGGGTAAATCGAAAGTAGTTTAACGGAGTAAAAGTGCTAGTCGGTTTCAAGTTTTCAAGGTTGATAATTGAGGAGGAATTAACCTGTCCAGAGGATTAATGCACGTTTGTAGATTGTTTTTAGGAATCATTTTTTTAGCGGCGGGAATCAATGGGTATTTTGTCATTTTTGGACTTGAACCATTTATTGTGACAAGTCCTGAGGCGATGGCGTTATTTGAGTTCAAATATTTATTGGTTATAGAAAAATCTTTAGAAATTTTTTGTGGAATATTGCTTTTATCTAATCAGTTTATTCAATTAGCCATTGCCATATTACTGCCTATAGTTACTAATATCTTATTACTGCATTTGTTTCTTGATTATTCTTTACTACCTTTAGCCATTTTATTAGTACTAACTCATGGTTATTTACTTTATTTCTATAGACAAAATTTTTTAAGGTTGTTAGAGAGAAAGCCGAGCCCAAAATAATAAAGAGCGCAGTGGAACAAATATTTGTTTCGCTGCGCTTTTTGTTTTTAATTTGTTTGTACCTCATTATAATACTTGAAATTGTTTCCTTCAGTCCGGTGATTATATTTTTTGTAATGACGCATGATAACAAATGAGGTTATTCATGAAAAAACAATTGGTGATAAATTATTATAAAACTTTATTTTTTACAAAAGATAGTAACAAGGAGGTGTGATCTATGGGTGCTTTGCGTAAGATAGCGTTAGCTTTAGTAATAATTGGAGCAATCAACTGGGGATTAATCGGATTTTTTGATTTTGATTTAGTCGCAACATTATTTGGTGGACAAGACGCTGCTTTATCTAGAGTTATTTACAGTTTAGTTGGAATAAGTGGTTTAATTTGTATCTCTCTTTTATTTGTTTCAGATCGTGAAGAATACGTTCGCAATGTCAACTATGCAACAGAGTTTTCCGAAGAAACGGACCCAACAGATTTTAGAGAATAATGAAATTCTAAAGGGTGAGACATTTTTTGTTTCATCCTTTTTTTTGTTTAATTTTAATTCTTACGTACCGAAAAGATTTTAGTCTTTGATCCAAGTTTTCTCCGAACATTTTTTCTTGCTTCAGCCGGGGTTCTGGCAATAATTTGTTTAGATTGCCTTTCTCCATCAACTTCCAACTCCACGATAAAGCATTTAGCTCCACATCTCATATGATTCACTCGTTTCTAAAAAAGTAAAATAAACTTTAATTTATTATATAATTCTAACATACGCTTCAAGACAATGACTTGCGTGAGTCGTTACATTTCAATGATTTTATATTAAATTATGATATATTTTTATTGAATTACGATAAATATATGTTAAAATAGCAGTAATAATAAAAAGAGAGGTGCTTTACATGGAACGAGAGAAAATCCTACATTTGGGTGATTGTCTGAAGAGATTATTACTTTTATCAATGTCAGCTTTGTTAGTATTATCCGCTTGTACGGAAAAATCCATACAACCGAAAGAGAACAGTATGATTTTAAGTATTAAAAACAATGGTAATTTCGATTTTTATTCGTTGGAAATAAGTACTGAAAGAACCTCTGGCGGCATAATTAATGCTGATGGTTCTCTAATAAAAAAAGGCGACACACTTAGGATGGAATACATTGATCAGGAGGATTTTAACTTAGTAGGAAACAAAACATTTAATTTTGTATTGCTAGATAAAGAGAAAAATAAATACCCATTAAAGAAGATGACAATTGAATTAGCACCAAACAAAGTATATTTCTTTGAGATTACTGGTAAGTCGATAAGGGAAGCAGATCTTAAAATAATTGATTAGAAAGTAATCGTTTTTATTATTTCGGTCAATGATAAAGTTGTTAATTACTCACCTGTTGAATTTGGGTAATATGTTATAATTTAACTAATAGTATTATACAAAGGGGGAATTAATATGGCTGATCGTGGGTGTATTAAATGTGGAAGCACTAATGCGGCAACGAAAGAAGTTGCAACAACAGGTACGGGTTTATCAAAAATGTTTGATATTCAGCATAATAAATTTTTAGTTGTTTATTGTAAGAATTGTGGTTATTCTGAGTTCTACAATAAAGATACAAGTACAGCTTCCAACGTTATTGATTTCTTTTTTGGAGGATAGAACTGGACAGATATAATAAACGCGGAGAAATTGAAATGTTTCTCCGCATTTGGCATCATTCAAGTCCATTCAACTTATTAGGTGACACTCATACTTCATTTCTTCAAAAAATTCATTAAAAACAGCTGTTTAGTTAAAACGTAAATCGCGATACTTGCTCGCCTTCGATAATTAGGCCGTCAACTTCTTGGAAGCCTGCTTTCTCGTAGACTTGTTTGGCGTGTGTATTTGTTGGTTCGTAGGAAAGAGTGATTGTCTGATGGCGGTCTTCTTTTATTTTTCTAATGTCTTCGATAATAAGTTCTACTGCCTTTTTGCCGTATCCTTTTCCTTGATGTTTTTGATCAATCATCATGCGATATATCCAATATTCTCCGTCGTCTTCATCTATACCATAAAGTGTGAAGCCAACCATTTCATCATTAAAGTAAATCCCTTTTGCATGAAAGTTTTCAAGGAAGTTTAGTTGCGCTAACGAAATCGCGTTAGACGCAATAAAATTCTTCTGATCATCACGAACTTTTAATGATATGGCTTTAATCCAATTATCTTTTGTTATTGTTTTTAAATGTAGCATTTAATTTTCTTCCTCTCGCGCATAAGTGGTGTTATACGTCGTGTTTAATTATTTCATCATACAGTCTCTTAATCTCTTAATCACTGAATTTTCCCATTGAAATGACATAGAAATTATAATAAACTACTATTATTTTCTTATTGTGAAGTGCATAACTTACCACTTTATTACCAGATTTAAATAGTATATAATAATATTATAATAGTATATCTAATAAGAATAAATTATCATATATAATATATAGAGATTACACTAATTATAATTATATTCATTAAGACGTACCACTCTTTTTTTTTGTAAATTTAAGGGGATAAGGAAGGGTTATTATGAACGACATACAGGGAAGTTCAGATGTGATTTTAATTGGTGCTGGAATTATGAGTGCCACTTTAGGGTCAATCATAAAGGAATTGGCACCAGACTGGGAAATCAAAGTGTTTGAAAAGCTTGATAAGCCGGGAGAGGAAAGTTCTAATGAGTGGAATAATGCGGGAACGGGGCATTCTGCATTATGTGAGCTTAACTATACTACCGAAAAATCTGATGGCTCAATCGATATTAGTAAAGCTGTTAGAGTGAATGAGCAATTTCAAGTCTCTAAACAGTTTTGGTCTTATTTAGTGAAAAGTAATTTAATTAGCCATCCGGAAGAATTCATTATGCCATTACCTCATATGAGTTTAGTTCAAGGAAAAGACAATGTCACTTTTCTTAAAAAACGTTATGAGACGTTGATAGACAATCCATTATTCCAAGGGATGGAATTTTCAGATGATCCTGAAAAGTTAAAAGAATGGATTCCACTTATCATGAATGACCGTCAAGTAAATGAACCGATTGCTGCGACGAAGATTGACTCGGGAACGGATGTTAACTTTGGCGCTTTAACGCGTGTGTTATTTGAACATTTAAAGGAGCAGCATGTCGAAGTAAACTATAATCATAGTGTTCTAGATATTTATCGTACGAATGATGATATGTGGGAAGTAAAAGTGATCAACCTGGTGAGTGGTCGTGTAACTCATCATAAAGCGAAATTCATTTTTATTGGTGCAGGTGGAGGAAGTTTACCTTTATTACAAAAGACAGGTATTCCTGAGTCGAAACATATTGGCGGATTCCCGGTTAGTGGGTTGTTCCTAGTTTGTAATAATCCAGAAGTGGTGGAGCAACATCATGCAAAAGTATACGGAAAAGCCAAAGTTGGTGCACCACCGATGTCTGTACCACATCTTGATACGCGGTTCATTGATAATAAGAAGTCATTATTATTCGGACCGTTTGCTGGCTTCTCACCTAAATTCTTGAAAACGGGTTCAAATTTTGACCTTGTAGGCTCGGTAAAACCGAATAATCTATTTACAATGTTAGCTGCGGGTATGAAAGAAATGAAGCTAACTAAATATTTGATTCAGCAAGTGATGTTATCACATGAGAAGCGGATGGATGAATTACGAGAATTTATACCAAACGCTAAAGATGAAGAGTGGGATATAGTTGTCGCGGGCCAACGTGTTCAAGTCATTAAAGATACAGAAGACGGCCTAGGAATGCTTCAATTCGGAACAGAGGTTGTCACAAGCGAAGATGGCTCAATCGCAGCCTTGCTTGGTGCTTCACCGGGCGCATCAACGGCAGTTCATGTCATGCTTGAAGTTCTTGAAAGATGTTTCCCAGAACAAATGAAGGACTGGGAAGAAAAAATAAAAGAGATGGTACCATCATACGGTATTTCGCTTTCTGAAAACCCTGAAATTTTCCAAGAGATCAATGCATTAACTTCGGAGACGTTAGGTTTCACAAAAAAAGAATCGGTAACTAGTAATTAGATTTTATAATAAAAAAAGGATCCAATGGCTTAAGAGCTGTTGGATTTTTTTGTGCAATAAAAAGGTGGATTGTTCAAAGTAGGTTTGCGATTGTTCAAAGATGGGGTGTAATTGTTCAAATTAGAGTTGCGATTGTTCAAAGATTAGGAGTAATTGTTCAAAGACGAGGTGTAATTGTTCAAACTTGGGTTGTGATTGTTCAAAGGTGAAGTGCAATTGTCCAAAAAAACGAGTGTACTTAATTAGGGCAGCTCATTAATGAGAGCTGTCCTTTTTTGAATAAATTAACAGAATAAATTATCCAAAGTAATCAAAAATATGGAAGACTTAGACTAACAAAAGGAGAATGATAATGAACTATAAAAACGTAACAGTAGCAGGAAGTGGTGTATTAGGGAGTCAAATTGCATTCCAAACTGCTTATAAAGGTTTTAATGTGTCGGTGTATGACATTAACGATGAGGCGTTGGAAAAAGCGAAAGAACGGTTTAAGACATTAATGAAGCGTTATCAGGAGGATTTGAATGCATCAGAACAAGAAGTAACGGAAGCGTATAATCGTCTTTCTTTTCATTCAGATTTACAAGCAGCGGTTAGTGATGCCGATTTAGTCATTGAAGCGGTACCAGAAGTTGTAGATATAAAAACCGATTTTTATAAAAATTTAGGTAGTGTCGCACCAGAAAGAACGATATTTGCAACAAATTCATCGACCTTACTCCCGAGTCAGTTTGCTGAAGCAACTGGGCGTCCTGAGAAGTTTTTAGCTCTTCACTTCGCTAATGAAATTTGGAAAAATAATACGGCTGAAATCATGAAGCACCCAGGTACAGACCCGCAAGTATTTGATGAGGTCATTGAATTTGCTAAAGCAATTGGAATGGTTGCCCTTCCAATTCATAAGGAACAGCCTGGTTATATTTTAAATAGCTTACTCGTTCCATTCTTGAATGCGGGGCAAATGCTGTTAGTTAAGGGAATTGCAGATGCTGAAACGATTGATAAAACATGGATGGTAGCTACAGGAGCACCGAAAGGCCCATTTGGATTTTTAGATATAATAGGCATTACAACACCTTACAATATTCTTTCTTCTAAAGCAAAAGAAGGCGATGAACTCGCGCAAGAAATTGCCGATTATTTAAAAAGGGAATTTCTTGATAAAGGGAAATTAGGTGTTGCAACTGGTGAAGGTTTTTACAAATATCCTAACCCTTCTTATGAAGACCCGGACTTTTTAAAGCCTTAAAAAAGAGGAGCTAAACTCTCCTCTTTTTTACGTTTTTATGTTATATTTGGTTAGTGTCATATACATAAGTATTTACTCAAGGGGAGCAGTTGCGATGAGAAAAGAATGGATCCTTCGCTGGTCTTTTTTTATTTTGGGGTTAATCGTATTAGCCTTAGGTATTTCTTTAACAATCAAAGGAAAGCAACTCGGAATTGGCCCTTGGGATGTTTTCCATTACGGATTATATTTAAATCTAGGATTAACCATTGGTACGTGGTCAATCATCGTTGGCTGTTTGCTCCTGTTAATTGGATCAATTATTAATAAACAATGGCCAAAAATTGGAGCTATTCTAAATATGCTACTCATCGGATTATTTATTGATTTCTTTAATTGGCTTATTCCTAGTGTCGACAGTCTGGTCGGTGCAATCATTGTATTTATCGTCGGGATTGTACTAATCGCTTATGGCATTGGGTTATATGTCTCTCCCGATTTTGGTGCAGGACCAAGAGACAGTTTCATGTTAATGCTTGTTGAAAAAACAGGCTGGAGCATCCCAAAGGTGAGAAATAGTATCGAAGTTCTTGTTTTTATCTTTGGTTGGCTATTAGGAGGCCCCGTGGGAATAGGTACGGTCATTATTGCCTTTACTCTAGGACCGATTTTGGGATTTTCTATTCCACAATGTAAAAAGGCGCTGGAGTATTTTTTGAAACCTAAGGCACAAACACCTATTACTGACTGTTAAATAGTTTATAAAGACGATCACTCACAATAAGATGTGGGTGTTTTTTTTATCTTATAATGATAAATCTTTACTTGAGTCATATTATCTGCACAAAAAGTACTAGTGTCATAGTAATGAAAATACATTAGTAGAAAGAGACTTTTTGGGAGATGCGAGATGATCTTAAATAAAAGATTTGGTAATCAAAGAGAGAGATTATTTCTAGTATTATTAGTTATTACTTTTTCGTTGAGCGGTTGGGTTAATATTGAGCCAGCAGTCTTCGATATATTAGTAGTGTTTTTAATAATTATTAGCTTATTTTCCTCTTACATTTCCTATAATCGAGCTACGATTGTTCCACTGCTATTTATTTGGCTATTCTTAATAACTAACCTATTATCCATGTTTTTCATGAAGGATTTTCCTTCTTCAATGGGCTACTTTTTAATCACGTTCTATTTATGTTTATTATGGCTTTTAATCACGGGTTTATTAAACTCATTTAAAGAACGAGCTGGAACCGTCATTATGCTTGGCTATATTTTAGCAGGTTTAAGTTCAGCGATTTTAGGTATTCTTGCATATGCTGAAATCATTCCTCATTCAGAAAGTTATATGTATTTGGGAAGAGTTAAGGGGCTGTTTAAAGACCCTAACGTATTTGGACCGTTTTTAGTACCTGTTGCAGTATTTACATTTTTGTTTATTGAAAAATCGAGGGGCCGGATTGTTAAGCTTCTATGGGTTTTTATGTTTATAACAGTTACAGCCGCAATCGTTTTAAGTTTTTCTAGGGCAGCATGGGCGAACTATGCGTTAACTTTTAGTATTCTTAGCGGCATGTGGATTTTCTTTGGTGGTGAACGAAAAGAAATAATTAAAAGAACATTATACATAGGTTTAATCATATTTTTAATCTTCGCTTTTTTGAGCTTGATCTTAAAAAATACTACTATAAGTGAAATGTTAGAGCAACGTTTCAAGTTGCAGTCGTATGATGAAGACCGATTTACCACCCAATCAAATGCTCTTCAACTCATTCAAAATAATCCACTAGGAAGCGGACCAGGACAATCTGAGGGACTATTAGACTATTCAACACATAGCCTTTATGTCAGAGTTTTGGGTGAAAATGGGTTTATAGGTTTTATTATCTTAGTTGCTTTTCTTTTCATAACTTGGGGGCGTTCACTGTATCTAACAATTAGAAATCGCCATTATTTATACATATTAAGTACTTCCTGTTTAATGGGCCTTTATTTAAATAGTTTAGTGATTGACACGTTACATTGGCGCCACTTTTGGGTGTTGTTAGCTATTCCGTGGGCTAATTTCAATGGTTTTTCTGTTGAAAAAAATAAACAGGAGGTACCCAAATTATGAAACGAGTATTAATTGCTGCGACTGTTTTCACCCATATCGCTAATTTTCACATACCAACGATTAAACTCTTGAAGAGGCGAGGGTTTGAAGTCCATGTATTAGCTAATTCATCTGAAGGAGGCATGAATAGAATAGAGGAATTAGATGTGGTTTGTCACGACATTCCATTAAGCAGAAAACCATTTTCTTTAAACAACCTTTATGCACGGAAAGAGATTAAAGCCTTATTTAAAAAATTTCAGTTTGATTTCATTCACGTACACACTCCTATCGCAGCCTTACTCATTCGGTATCTTGCCTTTAAACATAACCAAGGAAAAGTAATATATACTGCTCACGGCTTTCATTTTTATAAGGGCTCCCCACTAATTAATTGGCTAATTTATTACCCAGCGGAGAAAATTGCTCAAAAATGGACTGACGGAATTATTGTAATGAATAAAGAAGATTATAATATTGCGAAAAAGATGGGTTACAAACCAAATGTTTCACTTTTTTATACGAAGGGGGTTGGTATCGACTTAGACCAATTTAAACCAACTAATAAAACTAATTCAAATTTTAAAAAACAGTTTCATATTCCTTCTGAAGATATAGTAGTAACTTGTATAGCAGAGTTTTCCGTGAATAAAAATCAACGGTTCTTAGTAGAAATTTGGAAAGAGGTAGAACGGAAATTTGAAAACGTTCATTTAGTATTTGTAGGAAAAGGTGAGCAAGAAGGTTTCTTAAAAAGTATGGCTAAACTTGAACAGCTGGAACGTATTCACTTTCTTGGATTTCGTCAAGATGTCAATGACATTCTATGTTTATCAGATTGTGTAACGCTAGTCTCTAAACGTGAGGGTCTACCAAAATCATTGATGGAAGCGATGGCTTGTGGTCTTCCAGCGATTGTTACGGACATAAGAGGATGTAGAGATTTAATAACTCATGGAGAAAATGGTTTTGTTGTACCTTGCGATAATCACAGTTTATTTATTCACTACTTAACTCAATTGGTTAACGATTCAAAGTTGAGATATCAAATGGGCCAAAAATCGCTAACTAAAGTTAAACAGTATAACCTAAAAGAAGTCATGAAAGGGTTAGAAAACATTTATCAAAAATTACTCCAACATAGTTGGGAGATGTAATCGGTGTATCATATAAGGTTTTTTATAAAATTAATTATATTGTTACCACTAGGTTTCATATATGTGAATTTCATAAAAAGGAAAACGGGTCCAACCATACTGATGTACCACAGGGTAAATGATCACGTGAATAAGGAATTAGCTGTAACATATAAAAATTTTAAATGGCAATTGGATTATTTAAAAAAGAAAAACTATCAGTTATTATCAATGAGCGAATTGCTCAATCATTATAAAGCACAAACGTTAAATGAAAAGATGGTAGTAATTACATTTGATGACGGTTATGAAGAATATTATACATACGCAGTTCCGTTATTAAAAAAGCATGAATTCCCCTCTATTAATTATATAGCAACTGGTTACATAGAAACTGAAAACGTTTATTGGTGGGATCAAGACATCGGTATAAGTGAGACGATGAATTGGGATCAATTACTAAAATTAAGTGAGGAGGAATTAGTTGATATCGGTGCACACACGGTCTCTCACTTAGATTTAGACCGCTTATCTGAGAGTGATATTGAAGAAGAAATAGTTAATAGTAAAAGAATTTTAGAGGGTAAGCTTCAAATGAGGATTAGACACTTTAGCTATCCACGTGGGCAATATAATCAACATTCAGTAGAGCAAGTCCAACTCAACTATCAAACTGGCGTACTAATATTTGATGGGGTAACGATAGATAATATAGCTCATTCACAAGAACTATCAATATTAAAAAGATTACCTGTCCAAAGAAGTGATGGAAAGATATTATTTATTGCACGATTAAAAGGGTGGTTAATTGTAGAAGAGTTTCTAAGAAAAATTCTTAAGATTATTAGCGATTAAAGAAAGGTGTCCATTCTGAACTTTTAATGGGCACCTTTCTATTTATAAGTGAGTTACTTGGTTATAACGGGTTGAGGAATATAAATATCATTATCTAATAAAATATTTTTTGCGTTCTTCATGAAGTAATGATTTAAAGAATCACCGTATTTTTTTTCAATGGTAGAGTAAGCTTGTTCTAGTAAAAATGGCCTAGTCTTATTATTGTGCGCGTCAGATGCGACTAAATGAACGAGTCGTTTTTGAATAAGTTTATTAGTGAAGCGGTAAGTTTTTTTAGCTCTTTTTTGAATTAAACTATTTGCTGATATTTGTATTAGGGACCCTCTTTCTACTAGTGATTGAAGCTTATTCAAGTCTTTTTGGAATTGACTGTTTCTTTCTGCGTGAGCAATGATTGGGACATAGCCGTTTAGTTGTAAATTAAATAATATTTGTTCAGAATAATGTGGAATATGATGTGGAGGAAATTCTATTAATACATATTTTGTGTTGTTTAAAGTTAATATTGAATCCCCCTTAATTAAATCTTTGTCTAAGTCGGAATAAAGTTGTATTTCCATCCCGGAATGAATAGATAAAGGGATATTATGTTTACTTAGCAAAAGTTTTAGTTCATTTAATCGTTCGTTGATTATACTTAACTTTGGTTCAATAATCCCATGTTTAAAGTGGGCTGTTGATATGACGTGTGTAATTCCTTGTTTTACAGCTTGATAAGCTAAATGGAATGATTGTTCGGCAGTATCAGGGCCATCATCTATCCCCCAAATTAAATGGTTATGAATATCGACGCAATAACTCATCCTCAACCTCCAATTAATAATAATAGTAAGATGTGGTCTCATTACGACTATTGTTTAATACAACTCCTAAAATATTAGCATTTGCGGTGCTAAGCTTTTCAATTTCTTTTTGTGCAATTGGATATCGTGTTTTTTGAGCATCAATTACGATAACACATCCATCCGCGAGAGTAGTAATTTGTGAAGTATCTGAGACGAAAATTGGCGGACAGTCAACAATAATCATCTCAAACTGTTCTTTAAGCTCATTTAAAAGCTTATCAATCTCTTCTATTTCTAATAAACCGACTGAGTAAGGAGGAATTGGTCCAGATGTTATAATAGACAAATTTTCAATAGGGCAGGCTTGTATAATCTCAGAAACCTCGGCATCTCCATGTAACACACTAGTTACCCCTTTTTTATTGGTTAATTGAAAGGCGTGGTGTCCTGATGGTTTACGTAAGTCTAAATCAACATAAACAGTACGTTTACTACTTTTAGCGAACAATATAGCAATATTAGCGCTCGTTAGTGATTTACCTTCGCCAGGATTTGGGCTTGTAAATAATATAGTATTTAACGTCTGCTTTCTTTGAAGAAAGTAGATAGAAGCTGCTAAGTTTTGGTAAGCCTCAATTTCCTTTCCATGAGTCATTTGGAGGATAAGTTTATCATTAAGCTCATCACCAGACGTTGATAATGAATCTCTTTCATTTATAGATTTATTTATTAATGGGATGACTCCTAAAACAGGTAAGTTTAGATGTTCTTTTACTGCTTGTTCATCAGGAATAGAAGTATTAAAGAACTCCTTTAACAAAACGAAACCGACTGCAAAGAAAATGCTTAAAAAGAAACTAATAATTAAATTAATCTTTGGCTTTGGGTAGAGTGGTTTTGTTTCTTCATTCATAGTAGCTGGACTAAGAATGTAGACATTGTTAAAGTTCATAACTTCAGAAGCCTTTTTAATAAACTCATTTGCTATGGAATTCGCCATATTTACTGCAAACTGTCGATTTTTATCTTCAACGATGATGGATAAGACTTGAGAGTTTCCTATTATTTTAACATTCATTTTTTCCTTTAATTCAGAAACTTCAATCCTACTATTCGTCGCTTCTATTGCAGGCTTCAGTACGGTTGGGCTTTCAATGATAACACGGTATGTATCAACCAATTTTAAATTCGACTCAATATTACCAAGGCTTGGTAAACGGTCTGTTGTAACTTGTTTGTTTGTAACGATTAAATCTGTTTTAGCTTCGTATACTGGGGTGATAACAAAATAACTGATAATTGCTGTAACCCCTACAATAGAAAAAATAATAAATAGTATTAGTTTGATGTGTTTATACAAAACAGAAAATAAATCCCGTAGATCAAAGTTAATATCCATTTTCATATACCCCTTAATAAATCTAGTAATAATTAATTATATGTAAGAGTTACAGATTGCATGAAATTTTTTATTAATAAAGTAGTCAATTTTTCCTTATTACGGCATAAACTATTAAGAATAATCTAGGTATTTAGTTGGAAGGAGGTGATCGGATGAAAGTAATTGTAACAGGTGGATTGGGCTTTATTGGATCTAATGTTTGTAAGCAGTTGGTGGTAAGAGGATATGAGCCGATTATAATAGATCACCATCATACAAATCTCACAGGTGACTATTTATGTTACCCTATTAAAATTGAAGATCCATACCTGTCTGAATTATTTGAAATACATCGGCCAAAATATGTCATCCATTTAGCTGCTCAAACAGATGTACAACGATCTATAGATAATCCAATTCATGATGCAGAGACCAATATTATAGGAACACTAAATGTGTTGAAGTGTTGTCAGATGTGGGATGTACATAAAATTATTTATTCTTCTTCAGCTGCAGTTTATGGTACGCATTCTTCACTATTGATAGACGAAAGCCATCCCATACTTCCAATCTCTCCATATGGCATTTCGAAATTCGTTCCGGAATTATACATTAAAGCTTTTGCATCTTTATACGGAATCTCTTACACCATTTTGCGTTATGCAAATGTTTATGGTGAGTTTGAAGATTATCAAGAAGAAAAAGGAGTAGTTTCAAATTTTATTAATCAATTAATTAGTGGTAAGTCCCCAATTATATACGGTGATGGAAATCAAGAGAGAGATTTTATTTATGTAGATGATATCGCAAAGGCTAATGTTCTATCACTTAATCTTGCTCATAATAAAACAATTAATATAAGTACAAATACTTCTATCTCAATAAATAGTCTATACAAAAAAATCAAGCAATTATTGGGGGTTGATCTAGAACCCATATATGTTAAGGGTAAAGAAGGAGATATTAGAAAGAGCGTGCTCAGCAATCATTTAGCAAAGAAAGAGCTGAGATGGGAGCCTGAATATGAACTCCATTCAGGTTTGAAAAAAGTTGTGAGTCATTATATAAACAAGCATGCAAATGCAAAATTGGGGGAGAGTGCGCAATGAGAGAGTTATTACAGCCATCAGGGAAACACTTACCGGAATTGTTTTTGACAGAGTATATTTTCAGTATCCGAAGTCGTGTCATAAAGAGAGCCTTTGATTTAGTTATATCGCTCTTTTTAATTATTCTAACGCTACCTATTCAAATTATCTTACTAATCATCATTCCACTGACGTCATCTGGACCACCTATTTATCGTCAACTTCGCTATGGTAAGGATTTAAAACCATTTTATATATATAAATATAGAAGCATGATAAAAGAAGCGGAATTAAAGACAGGACCAGTTCTATCACACATTCAGGATGATAGAGTGACTAGATTAGGAAAATTTATACGTGCAACGAGATTAGATGAACTGCCGCAACTAATAAACGTTATACGTGGAGATATGAGCATCGTAGGTCCGAGACCGGAAAGACCATTTTTTGTTAATCAGTATGAGAAAAAGAATTCATTATATTATCAGCGTATGCTGGTCAAACCCGGGATAACGGGCTATGCGCAAGTTAAAGGCTCCTACTACACACCTGCAGCGGAAAAATTATTTTACGATTTAACATATATTAAAGAGTATAGTCTATGGTTTGATATTAAAATATTGTATTTTACATTATTAATCGTTATTACAAAAGATGCAGAATCCTCAAAACAAGTAAAGTCTAAACCAACAAACTCACCATCTAAGTTTATTTAGGAAGTGGTAAAAATGAAAAAGAAAATTTTATTTCTTGATGGTGATAAACGGGCGACATTATCGATTATTCGTTCAATTGCTAAGCTAAAAAAATATCAGTTGTTGGTTAGTGGAACTAGTCAACTAGATTTGTGCCGTTTTTCGAATCATACAGATAAGTTCTTTGTTTATGATGACCCTGAAAAAGATCATGGGAATTTCATTAATAGTTTTAAACAAATTATCCATGAAGTAGATCCTGATTACATCTTTCCATGCAGTGACCTTACTTTATATTCAATCTATCATTCGGATCTTTATATGAGTATAAGTGAAAAATTAATGGCTCCACCTCGGGAAGAGTACTTAATGTCTTTTAATAAAGGGCAAATGAATGAAATAGTGAAAAAAAACAATTTAAAAGTTATTGAAGATGTATGTATAAATAGCTGTGAATTTCCAATTGTAGTTAAGCCGAGCCAGTCGCGTTATTTAATAGACAATCGTGTGGTTTATGGTTTTAGGCAATTTGTACAAAATCGTAGTGAATTAGGATCAATGCTTCAACAAATGAGGCGTTTTGGAGATGTTCTAATACAAAGAAAAATAGAAGGTAAAGGTTATGGTGTATTTGCTGCAGCGAAGGAAGGAAAACCAATTGTTTTTTTTGCACATGAACGCATACGAGAAGTACCCCCAGGTGGCGGAGTTAGCACGTTGCGTCGTGCAAAGCAAGTTCATCCTCAATTATTACTAGCGGCTACCAAGATTATTGAATCATTAAATTGGACTGGAATTATTATGGTTGAGTTTAAAGGGGAATCGGAATCTGAAGCTTATTTTATGGAAGTGAATGGTCGACCATGGGGATCTATGGATTTGGCTGTCAGTTCTGGAGTAGACTTTCCCCAGATAATGGTTGATCTGTTTATACAACGTCTAAGTTATGAAGAGCTTCTTCAAAAATATAATAAGACTTATGAGACTAACTATTATTCGAGATGGATTACAGGAGAAATCAATTATATAAGGTATGCAATTAAGAGCAATCTTTCAATTAAAGAAAAAGTCAAATTAATAAAAGGCGTTCTACTTAAACAACGGAATGAATCTTACGATACATTTAGGTGGAAAGATCCGATTCCCTTTTTAATTGAGATTTTTAACGTGTGTAGGAATTTTTCCTTTTTACGTAGGATGAAGCCTAGAAAGTAGGTAAAATAATGTTTTCGTCTAAAGATTTGAAGTTAGTTCAAGAAAAAGGATATAGTGTTGTCTTGCTTGCAGAAAGTCTTGGTTCGCTAGCTATCCTACGTGAACTAGGAAAAAATCATATCCCATGCATTGTTATAGGCAATGAATTTGTAAAAAGATCGAGGTTTACTACTGTCGCAGTAGAAGCTAATAGTTTAACTGAAGTATGCAAAAAGTTATATAAACTACCCAAAATACTTCATGTGGAACTCATATTAATGACAGACTCTGATAAATATCTAGATTTAATTTATTCAGAGTGGGATTATCTGTGTAAATATTATCTTATACCGACGGATCTAAATAATAATATTGTCACGAATAAAAAGCTTCTTGCTCAGCACGGGGAGAATTTAGGTATAAACATACCTAAAACTTATGAAAAGGTGGAATATGTTAAGGAGGAATTATTGCCTGTCATCGTTAAACCAATCGATAATTACAATGTGAACTCGAAGTTAAAAAAGGCATATATTTGTTACAGTTTACAACAATTAAATGAAGCAATCTATTTGGTAGAAAGCGCTGATTCCAAGTATATTATTCAACAATATATAGTTGGCAAGGTCGAGCACCTATACAATGCTTTAGTTTACCGTTGTAGAAAGGGAGAGATATTAACAGGGTTCACATGCAAAAAAGTTAGAAGTTACCCTTTAGAATACGGTACAGGAACCATTCATAAATTTATTCAAAATGATCATATTGTTCGTATGAGCATTCAAATAATGGAGGAAGTTAACTATTTCGGTGTAGCCGAATTTGAGTATAAATACTGCTCTCATCGGAATGAATATTTCTTAATTGAAGTGAATGGACGTTTCCCATTACATAGCTCTCTATTACACAAAACAAATCCATTATTTATTCATCAAATTATAGGGGATTTATTAGATGAACCGACTAAAGATGTTGAAGTAGATAAGGGGAAATTTAGTAATTTAGTATGGATTTATTTCATTAACGATATGCGTGCAATTGAAAAGAAAAAAATACTATATTCATATTTACAACTTGTATTAAGAAATAAAGTTCAATGGGCACTCTGGAATATTAAAGATCCAATACCATCCATATTTTACTTTAAACATCTCATTCGTAAGTATAAAAAGACAACGGCTAGTCGTCATCCCTAATGCGACTAGCTGTTATTTTGTTTATAGTAAACCAAGAGAGGTATAAATGAATGATAAATCCTAAAGAACCTGCGAGACTAAGTGCCGCTAAAGAGCTTGCAATAGAAAAATTTAATTTGCTCGCTATTATTAATGAACCTGAAACTAGTAATATTCGAATAATCTCTCTTAAAAATTGTAAATCATGTCTCTCATAAATATAAAGTGTTGAAGCTACAGGTATCGATAGAAACTGAAACAAATACATACATGCTAATATAGGCAGGTATGCTCCCGCTGCTTTCCATTCACTACCGAAAACAAAAGGGATTAACCATGGTGAGAGAACTGAAATTAGAAGTATGATTGGAAAAATAACGATAAAGAGATGCTTAATCGTTGTCCAAAAAAGATTAGCAATTTTGTGCTGCTCTTTGTGAAACAACTCAGTCGCTTCTTTATAGTAGACATTGCCAACTGACGTGCCGATTAGATTAAGAGGGGTACCTAATATTCTTTGAATAATCACGTACCAACCAGCAACAGTTGGACTATATAATAACGTAAGCAATAGTATAGGCAGCTCAATAGAGAGTTGTCGCATCAAAGATGAGGGGCTGGCGACTAGTGGGAATTTTTTGTAGCGAATAGCTAATTTTTTCAATTGATGAAAAGTTATATAACTAACATATACCCGACAATTTTTGTATGATTTTAAAGATAGCCAGATAGTACTTATTAATCTTCCTAATAGATCACCTATTAGTAACGGTGTTGCTCCTGTTAGTACATAGCCACCAGTTACTTGACTTGTAACCATACCGAAACTATTGACCACTTTGGCTTTAGCGACAGTGTGGTAGCTTTGTTTTCTAAAATTCCAATAACTTAAAATGTGAAGCCCGCCTATACTTAGTATTCCAATTGGCAGTAAATAGACATATAAATCTATATAGTTATTATTTAATATGGTGGCTATTTTATCTTTTAACAGAAACATAAAAAAGCTGAATACGCTTGACATCAAACATAAAAATATAAAGGATAGGGCAACTAAACCGAAGCCATTATGGTCGTTTTTCGGTAAAATAATGGTCTTTTCATAGGAAAAACTACTAATCGTTACTAGTAGAGTAACGATAGATAAATATGCAGCTAAAATACCAAATTCCTCTGGAGTGTAAATTCTAGTTAATATAGGTGAAGTGATTAAAATAATAAGTTGTGATAGGCCGGTGCCACTGATCAATATGAGTACATTTTTTAAGAAAATGTTATTTTTAATTTTATTATAGAAACGTTTCAATAATGGCACTTCCCTACTTTTTTAGACTACCTAATTCTATGATTATATACGTGAATAAATGACAGAGTAGATGTGGCTAATGGGAATGTTTTCTTGATAATGTCGACTAAAACAATTATTATTAAAACTGTATAAAAGAATATATTATTTTACCTAAAGTTAAGGTGCCTTAAGGCGTAAAAGGGAATCTGGTGAAAATCCAGAACTGCCCCCGCAACTGTTATGGCTGACGAAATGAGATGAACCACTGTATACAAGGTATACGGGAAGGGCTCAAAGTAGGTTGAAGCTTAAGTCAGGAGACCTATCTTAACTTTACGTGTTTCAACTTCTTCGGGGATTGAGAAGGTGAATCGGTAGCGATCTTTTAAGAGATTAAGCATCTCTATTTTTACTGCTGTCGTTTCATCCGCTCATTTCAATGGGCGGATTTTTTAGTTTGGAATCCCCAAAATTACATGATAGGGGTAGAAAAAAATGAACAGATTGAAATTGCCTTGTAAACATTCTAGAACGATTCAAACGAGATTAGTTTTACCACCTGATACGAATCATTTAGACACGATATTTGGTGGAAAGGTTCTCGCGTATATTGATGAAATTGCGGCACTCTCTGCGATGAAACATTCAAGCAGCGCGGTCGTAACAGCTTCTATTGATTCAGTCGATTTTTTATCCTCAGCAAAAGTTGGTGATGCACTGACAATCGAAGGGTTTGTCACTTATACGGGAAATAGTTCTATGGAGGTTTATGTTAAAGTATCGGCAAGGAACATGATTACTAATGTGACGACTTTAACGACGGAATCATTTTTGACAATGGTAGCTGTTAATGAAGCGGGAAAACCTATTCAAGTTCCGGAAGTTTATCCAGAAACGGATGAAGAAAGGGAGCTTTATTATACCGCATCGATTCGGAAGGAAAATAGGATGAAGCGGTCGGTAAGGAAATAATATAGGTCAGTAAAAGTCCCTTATCAATTTTATCTGATAAGGGATTATTTTTGCCCGACAAGACGAGTATTACTTGAAACTACATATCATACATAGTAAACCCGTGAATTCGTCACATCTAAGCAATTAAGTCTTCCGCCATATGCACAGCCACCATCAATCCCAATAATATTGTTTTCCCCAAAATAAATATCAGGACTATTATGTAAATATTTCGTCGGTGTATGACCGAATACAACGGTTTTTTCTCCTTTATAGCCTTTATGAAATTCTTCGCGAATCCATACTAACACATGGGGATCTGTTTCATGTATTGGAGTTTCTGGATCAACACCAGCATGAACAAAAATATGTGTCTCAGTTTCATAAAAATATGGGAATTCCTTTAGTTTCTCAATATGTACGCGCATTTCGTCGTTCATCTGAAGAGGTTCAGGCATTTCATCCGTTTTGTACCAATATTTTGCGTTATCTTTTTCTATTTCATAACCATAGTTTTGAAGGGTTTTTATACCACCGTTATAATAAAATCTTTTCAAATTCTTCGGATCACCGTTAAAAGCATCCATCAACATTTGTTCATGATTTCCAATTAATGCGATGGCTCCTTCGTCTCGTAGTTGTATGACTTTATCTAAAACACCTTTGGAATTCGGACCGCGATCAACATAATCACCCACTAATATGAGCTTATCTTTTTCATGATCATATTGTACAAGTTCTAAAAGCTGCTCAAATTTTTCTAACTCACCGTGAATGTCACTTATGGCAAGGATTCTTTTCAACTGTTTCACATCCTTAATTTAAAATAAAACATACATTTTATTTATTATACAATAAATCGCTAGGTAATAAAGTTTATACATGGACAGATGTTCTATCCACATAATTTGGTGTTCTATCTACATAGGTTAGTGCGCAACCTACATGAACAGACGCTCTACCAACATGATCTGGTGCGCTATCAACGCAGTTTGACGTTCTATCAACATAATTCAGTGTTCTACCTACATGAATTACGGAGCTACCTACATGATTTGATACTTTATCAACATGATAGTGCTATACCTATATTTATACAGTTTTAATCTTACAAATACACGTTGAAGTTATGAGTAATTTTTATAAAATAGTAAAAACTAGTGGTACGTTGATTTTAGAAGCATTAGAATGGGTCTGGGATATTATATAAAGGTATTTTTTACCCTTTTCCCTTGATTGTTATCATGATATTACATAATATTTAAACGTAGGGAATCATGCAGTAAAGGGGAGTAGCTGTACAATTATAGTCGTCATCACGAGGATATTCCTCCGGCTTAATTGGCAATGATCCATTGTTAGCCAGACCTTTACCAACACATGTAGATAAAGGAGAGGTATGTATTGGATACAATCTGGCTGGAATATGGATGGACGTTATTAATTTTAATTGGTCTAGAAGGGCTGTTGTCGGCTGATAATGCGCTTGTACTAGCGGTTATAGCAAAGCATTTACCAGAAGACAAGAAGAAAAAAGCTATTAACTATGGAATTATATTAGCATTTGTTTTTAGATTTCTTGCTTTATTTGCGATTTCATTTATTGCAAATGTGTGGCAGGTACAGGCAATAGGAGCGCTCTACCTTCTATACTTAGGTTTAAAACATATTATTAAAAACCACTTCAGTAAAGAATCCGAGAAAGAAGATGTTGCAAAAGAAGCAAAAGGGATGGGCTTTTGGCCTACGGTTGGTAAGATTGCTATAGCGGATGTTGCTTTTGCAATCGATTCAATTCTTGCAGCTGTAGCCCTTGCATTAGGTCTTCCTGATTCCCCTTTAGGTAATTTCGGTGGAATGGACGGAGCAAAATTTGCTGTCGTCGTACTCGGCGGACTTGCTGGTTTAATTTTAATTAAATTTGCTGCAACTTGGTTTGTCATGTTACTTGATCAGCGCCCTGCATTAGAAACAACAGCTTATGCGATTGTTGCATGGGTAGGTGTTAAGCTCGCTGTCATTACGTTAGCTCATGAGGATATTGGAGTATTACCACATGACTTTCCTCATAGTACGTTATGGACGCTAACGTTTTACGGTGTACTTGTAGCGATTGCGCTAATTGGTTGGTTCTCACCAGCAAATAAGAAGTCAAAAGATACAAAATTACAAGGTCAAGAAAGAACAGATAGCTAATAAAATAACCTTTGATAACTGATTTACCTTCTAGTTATCAAAGGTTTTATTTAATTTAGGAAATGTTATTTCCCATCTAAAGTCAATTTTCTATCCGCCTCAATAATATTAAGCCTTTCTGTGTTCTTTTAAAATGTTAATAATACCGTATAAATGTTTATAATTTAATGAGAATATAAATAAGCAAATCATTTTTAAAACATTTTTCGACAAGTTATGATGAAGATATAAGATATTTTTGTTTCCTAATGGAGGGATAAGAATGGGTAGACTAGATGAAAAGGTAGCAATTATTACAGGTGGCGCCTCAGGCATTGGTTTGAAAATGGCTGAGTTATTTAGCAAAGAAGGGGCAACAGTTATTGCCGCGGATATTAATGAAGAAGCACTTGAAAAGGTAAGTCAAAAGGAAAATGTTTATGGTATGAAATTAAATGTTGCTTCAGATGAAGACTGGGCAAAGCTAGCAAAAGAAGTTAAAGATCAATACGGAAAAATTGATATACTCGTCAATAATGCTGGAATTTCATCTGAAAAGCCTTATCAAGAGATTAATATTGATGATTGGAAAAAAATGCTTTCTATTAACGGGTTCGGTCCATTTGCCGGGATGAAACATGTGGCACCATATATGGCTGAGCAGGGGAAAGGTTCTATTGTTAATATTTCCTCTTACACAGCGCAAATAGGACAAGGCTTTAACCATTATTCAGCTTCAAAAGGAGCGGTTCGTGCAATTTCTAAAGCAGCAGCTACGGCGTTTGGCCGTCAAGGTGTACGTGTTAACGCCTTATTCCCAGGGATAGTCGAAACACCGATGACGCAATCGCTAAGTGCATCAAAGGATCTTCTTGGACAATTGATTCAGGCAACACCATTACAACGTTTAGGTCAGCCAGAAGATATTGCTAATGCTGCGTTATTTTTAGCATCTGATGAGTCGTCTTATATAACAGGAGCAGAATTAGTTATTGATGGCGGATTTTCAGCGCAGTAATAGTAGTAATATAATAAGGCTTTCACACCATTCAATGTGAAAGCCTTATTTTTTTATTCTATCCATTCTGAAACGGTCGTTTTATTTCTACCAGTTCTTTTAGAGTGATATAATGCAGCATCAGCGCGCTCAATAATTGTTTTTGGATGTTGATCATTTTCTTGATAAGCTGTTACTCCAAGTGAGATAGTAATATCGTCTCCAGAAGGGTTATCTGAATGTGCGAAAGTCTCGCGTAATTTTTCAGCTAGCTTATATGCTTCGTCTTCATTTTCGCCTTTAACTAATATGCCAAATTCTTCTCCGCCATAACGAAAGCATAAATCGTCTTTACTGGTGATATCACTCATAGTTTTAGCTAAGTATTTTAATACCTCATCACCTACTAAATGACCGTGAGTATCATTTACTTTTTTGAAAAAATCAATATCTAACATAATTAGTGAGAAGGGAATATCTTCTTTAATCCAAGCACTAATAACAGTATCAAATGTTTTACGGTTAGCTATTTCCGTCAGTCCATCAATTTGTATTTGTTTATTTAATATTCTAAAATGGTCAATCACTTGAGAATAGAGCTGTTTGACCTCATAAACCCGGGATTTTATAGTCAACAATTCAACGTCCGTAAATGTATTTTTATCTTTTATAGCATCTTCTGAAAAGCGAGCCAATGTATTAATTGGTTTTGTAATTTGAGATACAATCACGCTTCCAATAATTAAAATAATGAAAACAAATGGTATAGAAAGAATAATCGTTTCTCTAGACAGGTGTTTAATCGGTGTTTTTATGACATCCGTAGGGGTTTGCGATACAATCCCCCAACCAGTGCTTTCTTCATAAACATATCCAGCAAAGTATTCAATTCCTTTACTATTATGTGCAATCATAGATCCGCTTTTTTTGTTCAGGAGCTGTTGGACGATTTTATTATTGGTCACATCCTCTCCTAATCGTTCAGAATCCGGATGATAGATGAGCATACCATTTTGATCAATAACGTAAACATATGAATCGTTTCCATACTCATGGTTCCCTAATATGCTTTTAAGTACATTTTCACTTTCTAAGTAGATCGTACCTCCTATTAACCCTTCGTAATCACCTGTTGTATGATCAAATATTGGCGCGGAAATTAACATAATTATTTGACCACTAGTTCCGCGATACGGTTCAGAAATTATTGGTTTTTTCTCTTCAATAGCATTCTTAATCGTTTCTGAATCGAGTTTAGTTCCAGCAACAACTTTTGTTCCTCCTTGATATTGGATAACAGCTGGACTTATTAGCTTTACGACTCCATTTTCATCGGTTGTAAAAATGGAGTTAAATTGTTCGCTATTGGCAGCGTACCATGTATCCAAACCACCCTGATCAAAGCCATTATGGCTAGCCATCTTCCCTAACGCAATGATATTTTTTTGCATATATTTTAATTGGTCTTTCGTAGTAGTTGTTAGTTTCTTAGCATAGTTATAATTGCTTTCTAAATAGTTTTTTGTTAATTCTTCTTTATATGTATTCACAGAGATTAACCAGTTTATAAATACAGCACTAATTACAACAGTGAGTAAGTAAACTGATAAGAGTGTGTAACTTTATTCCTCTTTTCTTTCTAAACATTAATATTATCCCCTAGCATTTTATTAATGCTTCTATTTTAACGAACATAGTACTATTTGGCTATATTAATTTAATTTTTGTTTGTGTCAAGATTTTCTCGATGTAGTTTTTATACCGGTATTTTCGGCACTCTATTTTTGTACACTTTTTGGCTACCGCGCTATCGCTTGCTGGCCCTAACATCATTGTTACGTTCTAACGAACCTAACAATGATGTTAGGGAATAGACATTATTTTATTTAAAGCTTTTTAATAGTTGTCCTACCGCTGATGAGTGTGGGGCATATAAACTAATAGATCCCTTTCTCACACTACCCGTTGATGGCGCCACTTTATTTAACTTTTGAACGAGTCGAATGGTACGTCTAACCTCACGCTGCTTTCTGACACTCCGTTTCTGATGATTGAGGTACGCTTGACGTAACGTTCGGTTCAACATGCCTTGTTTGACTTTCACCATTGCTTCTACACCTTGTTTACTCCAATGCATGCCACGTTTCTTCATCCGGTACGTGATAAGACGTTGGTTTGATTCCATCGCTCCCAGCGTACGGGCATCATCAGGTATTTGATCAACTTCGTCCCGCCAATCGAAGATTCGGTCCCAATTATTTTGAATATATGACCTAAATTCCTGGAGATTTTCAATCTTTTTATCATCTTCAAGCGTGCTTTCATACGTATCCATCCATAAAACAAAATGATTCCAATTGTGTTCATGGATAGCCTTTCTAACCTCATGTTTATAATCACTCTTTTTGTGGCCAAAGGCACGATTTAAGGCCTGGGCAATATGATAAGCATCTAGTTGGCTTAGCACCTTATGTTTGGACTGCGAAAAGGCTTCTTGAAACCTTTCTGGCGTATAGCCATGGCCACCATCACTATTCGTCACCACTTGTGTGTTTTCCAGAGAGTAATGATGGGCTGTAAAGGCTTGAACTTCTTTCCAAAACGTATCCGTGGGTTGGGCCGTCATCAAAT
>JBPYCQ010000019.1:0-46710 GCA_051846895.1 Bacillaceae bacterium W0354 | reverse complement strand
CCACAAACGTCCTCCCGAAGGATTCAGTTTGCTTCCCGCGCTCGACTTGCATGTATTAGGCACGCCGCCAGCGTTCGTCCTGAGCCAGGATCAAACTCTCCATAAAAGTTAAGTTTGATTGGCTTCTTTTGTTTTACTTCCGTTTTTTCCCCAATCCTAGAAAAAATCCGGAATTGACTACAGGCTATTTTGTTTAGTTTTCAAGGTTCAACAGCTTTTCCTACACTATAAATATATCATATTTAATAGGTGAAAAGCAATTCATTTAATCGCTGTTTGTCTTTTTGCGACATCATTTATCATAACATATAATGTCGAATGATGTCAACATTTTTTATGAAACCTTTTTGATGCCTCGCAAAAGCGACAAGTAATATAATAACTAATTTTGAGATGGAAGTCAATAGCTTTTTAAAAGTTTTTCTTTTATTAAAACTTGTCGTTTCAAAAGCAACGAGATTAATAATATCTCGATTTCAATAATAAGTCAACAACTTTTTTTAAAACACTTTTTCACCTTTCCACTCAAGCATGCCACCTTTAAGGTTCTGTACGTTATAGCCGTTTTCCTGTAAATATAAACTTGCGTTATGACTTCTTCTACCTGAACGACAAACCATAACATACTCTTTTCCTTTTTCAAATTCATTTAATCGATCCGGAATTGTATTAAGGGCAATATGTTTTGCGCCTGGAATCATTCCTTGAGCTACTTCTTCATCTTCTCTAACATCAATGATGTCAAACTTGTTATTATCTAAATTCTTTTCTAATTCTTCTGGTGAAATCTCTTTAACTTCTTGATCCATTCTTTCACACCTCCAATATGTTTGCATTAATCATAGTATGAAAAATTAAAGTATGTTGTCAAACCATTTCCTATTAAAGTTAGATTGGTTCACCAAAACCAACTTAATTTATTGAATGTCAAAACAATACTTAATTCAGTTTTTAGAAATTTCTCGACTTTTATGTATTCGTGCTATTTTATTGTTTCCTATATTAAAGATTCTATTACTGAAAATAAAACAGGTTTTAATAATTGATCTATTTAATGAACAAACTTCTTAATTAATCATTTAGTTCATTTATTTTTAAATTTTTCATCTTAATATCTTATTCATATTAAGAGCAAACTATGACTGCTTATTTAAATAAATCAACAAAATAAAACGCTCAAGGTTCTTATGCCGAAACGAAGAACCTTGAGCAATGATTTCTTCAAAAAATATACGTTATTTGCCACGCATATACTCAAAGATACTCTATAGCAAATTCGTAATACCTTTATTTATACACAGGCAAACCTTAATTTGCCACAATATTAACTAACTTCCCTGGTACAACTATAACTTTCCGAACTGTTTTTCCTTCTATCCATTCTTTTATTTTTTCGTGGTTAAGGGCTATTTCTTCTAATTCTTCTTTTGATGCATCTTTAGGAACTGAAGCTTTTCCGCGAACTTTCCCCATCACTTGAAGAACAATCTCAACTTGGTCTTCTACAAGCTTTTCTTCATCATATGTTGGCCAAGCTTCATACGTAATAGTATCCGTATGTCCAAGTAGTGACCAGATCTCTTCTGCAATATGTGGCGCAACAGGTGAAAGTAACTTAATGAATCCTTCAGCATATTCCTTAGGTAAAGTATCTACTTTATAACATTCATTTACGAACATCATCATTTGAGAAATTCCGATATTAAATCTGAGTGCTTCGTAATCTTCTGTTACCTTTTTCACGGTTTCATGATAAATTTTTTCTAAATCTGCGTTTGCTTCATCTGTAATTTTTGAAGAAAGGGTTCCTTCATCAGTTACAAAAAGACGCCATACTCTATCTAAAAATCGACGTGCTCCGTCTAACCCATTCGTACTCCATGCGACTGAAGCTTCTAACGGTCCCATGAACATTTCATATAGTCGTAACGTGTCGGCACCATGTGAAGTGACGATATCATCTGGGTTGACAACATTCCCTTTTGATTTACTCATCTTTTCGTTACCCTCACCAAGAATCATTCCTTGGTTAAATAGTTTTTGGAATGGTTCTTTCGTATGGACAACACCGATATCGTATAATACTTTATGCCAAAAGCGAGCGTATAATAGATGTAGAACTGCATGCTCGGCACCACCAATATAAAGATCTACTGGTAGCCACTCTTTCAATTTTTCTGGATCAGCTATCATCTCATCATTATCAGGATCAATATATCGTAAATAGTACCAACAACTACCTGCCCATTGTGGCATCGTATTCGTTTCAAGTTTACCTTTTTTACCTGTTTTAGGATCCTCTACTTCAACCCACTCTTTAATATTCGCAAGAGGGGACTCACCTGTACCTGATGGCTTAATCTCATCTGTTTTAGGTAAAACTAATGGGAGATCACTTTCATCAAGCGCTGACATTGTACCATCTTCCCAATGAACGATTGGAATTGGCTCCCCCCAGTAACGTTGTCTACTGAATAACCAATCACGAAGACGGTAAGTTATTTTTTTCTCACCGTATTTATTTTCTTCTAACCATTCAATCGCTTTAGCAATTGCTTCATCTTTTCCTAAACCATTTAAAAAGTCAGAGTTAATATGTTCACCGTCTTCAACATAAGCTTCTTCCTCAACATTCCCACCTGCAACGACTTCAACAATTGGCAGTTCAAACTTTTTAGCAAATTCATAGTCACGCTCATCATGGGCAGGGACAGCCATAATTGCACCTGTACCGTAAGACATTAATACATAATCCGCAACCCAAATCGGCATTTTTTCACCGCTTGCCGGGTTGATGGCGTATGCCCCTGTAAAGACACCTGTCTTATCTTTTGCTAAATCAGTACGTTCAAGGTCACTTTTCGACTGAATCTCTTCAACATATTTTTCTACTGCACCTTTTTGTGCATCTGTCGTTATCTCTTTAACAAGTGGATGCTCAGGAGATAACACGGCATACGTTGCACCAAAAATTGTATCAGGACGTGTTGTAAATGCCTTAAACGTATGGTCAGTTCCTTCAATAGAAAAAGTGATTTCAGCTCCATGTGATTTGCCAATCCAGTTACGCTGCATTTCTTTAAGGCTTTCTGGCCAATCAAGCTCTTCTAGGTCTTCTAACAGACGGTCTGCGTACTCCGTTATTTTAAGCACCCATTGACGCATTGGTTTACGAATGACTGGGTGTCCACCACGTTCACTTTTACCATCAATGACCTCTTCATTTGCCAGGACTGTACCAAGTGCTGGGCACCAGTTGACCGGAACTTCATCAACGTATGCTAATCCCTGTTCATATAGCTTAGTAAAAATCCACTGCGTCCATTTATAATATTTCGGATCTGTCGTATTAATTTCTCGGTCCCAGTCGTAGGAAAAACCGAGTGACTTAATTTGTCGTTTAAACGTTTGAATATTTTTCTCTGTAAATTCAGCTGGGTCATTACCTGTATCAAGCGCGTATTGCTCAGCAGGAAGACCAAACGCATCCCAACCCATCGGATGTAACACTTCATATCCTTGCATCCGCTTCATACGAGAAACGATATCTGTTGCCGTATAGCCTTCTGGATGCCCGACATGAAGCCCAGCGCCAGATGGATACGGAAACATGTCTAACGCATAAAACTTCGGCTTATCACTGTCTGTATTCGTTTTGAACGTCTTATGTTCTTCCCAGTAATCCTGCCACTTCTTTTCAATTTGTTGATGTTTATAAGCCATCCCTTTTTACCTCCTAAGTTATTTAAAAATCAAAAAACTCCCGCCCCAAAAACTGGGACGAGAGTATATACCCGTGGTACCACCCAAATTAGTACAAATTGTTTGCACTCACTTGACTCCTTAACGCGGAAAACGGCACGTACTACTCCATTCATACGTACAACTACTCAGGCGAGTTCAAAAGTGATAAGGGTAACTTTCACCAACCGTTACCTCTCTGATAGCTTATCAATACTTTTTACTACTCCTAAGTCATCGTCTGTTCATTATTTTAAATCATATTGTATGGAACTAATTTTTCTTTGTCAAGTTAAACTAATAACTTTTGTCGATTATTAATCATCGTGATAATATATTGCTGTAAAAAAGACGAATCCATATTTGACAGCTTACCTAAAAATTACTCTTTAACTCTTAAAAGCCTTAGCGCATTTAAAATTACAATGATGGCAGCACCTGTATCACTAAGAACGGCCATCCAAAGAGTAAGCCATCCCGGAAATATTAGAACTAATGCTATAAATTTTACAACTAATGAAAACCAAATATTTTGTTTTATAATCGTTAATGCTTTTCTACTTAACTTAACGGTATGTGGTAATTTCTCTAGATTATCTGCCATTAAGACAATATCAGCTGTTTCCATCGCTGTATCAGTTCCTGCTCCACCCATGGCAATTCCTAAATCGGATGTCGCAAGTGCAGGTGCGTCATTTATTCCGTCACCAACCATTGCAACTTTATGGCCTTCTTGTTGTAATTGTTTGATCGCGTCGACTTTATCCTCTGGTAATAGTTCTGCAAAATAACGGTTAATCTTCGTTTCGCTTGAAATCATCTTAGCTGTACCTTCATTATCACCAGTTAACATGACCAGCTGATTGACTCCCACTTGTTTCAATCCATTTAATGCTTTTACAGTAGATGAGCGTAACGTATCAGATACAGAGATAATCCCCATTATTTCTTTTTGTGTACCGATGATTACTACTGTTTTTCCATGACTTTGTATTTTCTCAACTTTAGACCTAACATCTTCTAAAGATATATCCAGTTCTTCAAACAATTTTAGGTTACCAGCATAATAAACTTCTCCATTGATGGTTGCTTGAACGCCTTTACCGACTATATTTTTATATAACTCTCCGTCCTTAGCCTTTATACCTTTATCCTTCGCGTACTCAACAATCGTTTTGGCTATTGGATGGGTGGAGTAATCTTCCAGCGTAAACGCTAATGATACTAATTCTTCTTCAGAGATCGTTAATGCCTCAATTTCAGTAACTTTAGGTTTTCCTTCTGTTAATGTCCCTGTTTTATCAAATGCTATCGCATTAATAGCTCCTGCTTTTTCTAGGAACGTTCCACCCTTGATTAAAACACCATTCTTCGCAGCGTTTCCGATTGCAGAAACAATGGCAACAGGAGTAGATATAACTAATGCACAAGGACAGGCAACTACTAATAACGCAAGGCCTTTATAAGTCCACTCACCCCATGAACCAAAGCCAAATAGAGGTGGTATCACGATGACCACTAATGCTAATACAAAAACAATAGGTGTATAGATACTTGCAAACTTATCGATAAATGCTTCAGTCGGTGCCTTTTGCTCCTGTGCTTCTTCAACTAAATGAATGATTTTTGATATAGTTGTATCCTCAACTAACTTGGTGACTTTGATTTCAATCGAGCCACTGTCATTAATGGTTCCTGCATATACAGTATCACCGATTAATTTATCTACAGGTATTGACTCCCCGGTGATAGGTGCCTGATTAACACTAGTCTCACCTTGGATGATTTCACCATCTAATGGAATTCGATCACCTGGCTTAATAACAACAATCTGACCAACTGACACTTCTTCTACAGGCTTTTTAACTAATTCTGAGCCTACTTTAATCCATGCCTCTGATGGTGCTAAATCCATTAGATTGCGGATTGATTTTCTAGTTTGTTCGATGGACCTATTTTGCAGTGCATTACCTAATCCAAACAGCCATACTACGGTTGCACCTTCAAACCATTCACCAATTAAAGCAGCTCCAATTGCTGCTGCAGACATTAAAACATTCATGTCTAACGAACGACTTTTGATAGCATAGTAAGCACTTTTCACTGGTTTATAACCACTTATAACGATAGCAATCGCATAGAGAATAGTGGTTATTAAAGGTGATACCCCAGAATAAGAACCAATAAATCCAAGCGCGATTAAAATACCCGAGAAGGTAATTAAGCCGTATCCCTCTTTTTGTTTGGGAGTATCTGAAGATTTATTATTATTTGTTATAAGTGAAGCTTTATAACCAAGTTTAGAGACTTCCGATACAATTTCATCCACACTATTTTCATGCTCTATTTTCATTTTTCCAGTTGAAAAATTAAAAGCAACTGTGTTTACTGCAGAAATCTTATTTAAATGATTTTCAATGCTTTTGGCACAACTACTGCAGTCCATGCCTACAATATCATAAGTTTTTATATTTTGGTTTTGCTTCAATGGCTCAGCAGTAAATCCTAACTTTTGGACTTCCTTTTCTACTGTGTCAAGAGATAGAGCATTGCTTCCGACTACCTGTAGTTTCGCAGTATTGTAATTTACTTTAGCCTCTTGAATATTACTTAGTCTATTCAGTCCTTTTTCTATCGTTAATGCACATGAAGGACAATCCATTCCATATATTCGATATTCGATCTTCTCCCCCTTAACCGGAGTTGTATTAATATTAGATGTCTCCTCAACTTCAACCTTATTACAACAACTGGATGTCTTTAAGGAGTTATCGTTTTCTTCACTACTACCACAACAAGAATCTTCCTTTAATTCTTTAGTTGTTTCTGAGCTACAACAAGATGAATTAGTATCTGTCAGCGCAGTATCTTGACTACTGCAACAACTGTCCACTTCTTTCGTAGCTTCCACTTCGGCACTATTATTGCAACAGCTTTTATTATGCTCAGTAGTTGCTAATTCTTCTGTTGAACTACAACACTTATCAGCCATTTATTTCACCTCCACTAATCGATATGACTATCACAACATTCAACATTACTTTGTACATCTTCAAGTACCACATCAAACATGGTTAATAAGTCGCGTATTAGTTGATTACGCAGCCGATAATATACATATTTTCCCTCTTGTCTTCCTACAATAAGCCCACAGCCTTTTAAGCATGCCAAATGCTGGGATATGTTTGATTGATTTGCATTTAAATCCTCAACAATTTGAGAAACTGTTTTTTCTTCTGTTTTTATACTTTCGAGTATTTGAATTCTTGTTTTATGTGAAAAGCCGTGCAAAAACTTCATTTTTGTATCAATATCAACTTTTAACATATAAATTCCCCCTTACATTAGGTATGACTAATATGTTTTTATGTTATCATATTAGCAACAACTAATATGTGTGTCAAAAATTTATTGTGAAAAGTTATTGAACAATATAGGAATAAGACTTACACATATAAGTTTGATGGTAAAATAAAAGTTACTTAAAAATAGGTAGGTGTTTAAATGAAAAGTAATAATTCCCCTTTTAAATTTGTTGTACTCATAACATTAGTTGTCATTGTACTAATTACTGCTTTGGTCGTGATCAACAATAATAAATCTGAATCAAATGAAAGCACAACATTTGATAAACAACCACCAATTGATGGACAACCTACGTTAGGTCATCCAGATGCCCCTGTAACCGTAGTAGAATTTGGTGATTTTAAGTGTCCGTCATGTAAAGCATGGGGAGAAATTATTTATCCTCAATTGGGTAGTGAATATGTAGACACTGGAAAGGTAAAATTCTCGTATATAAATGTCTTATTTCATGGTAAGGAATCAGAGTTAGCGTCATTAGCTGCTGAATCTGTGTATAAACAAAACCCAGATGCATATTGGGAATTTCATAAGGCACTTTTTGAGGAACAACCAAGTGAAAACCATGACAGTAAATGGGTTACAATGGAAAAAATCCTCGAAGTAGCAAGTGGTGTCTCAGGAATCGATACAGATAAATTAAAATCGGATATTGAAAGCAATTCTGAAATGGACGAAGTAAATAAGGATTCCGAATTGGTAACAGAATTTGATGTTCAGTTCACACCAACCATCATAGTAAATGATACGATGATTGATGACCCCTTTGACTATAAAGCAATAAAAGCTGCGATAGACAAAGCACTAGAGGAAAATTAAGATATGAAGAAAATAGATTTTCAACAATTTCTACTATATGTGGCCTGGTTAGTATCAGTTGTTGCAACACTTGGTAGTCTTTACTTTAGTGAAATAAAAGGTTTTATTCCATGTGAACTTTGTTGGTATCAACGTATTCTGATGTACCCATTATCTTTGATACTCGGAATCGCAACGTTTCAAAATGATCGGTCTATTAAAAAGTATGTTTTACCAATAGCGATCATTGGTTGGTGCATATCCCTCTTCCACTATTTAGAGCAAAAAGTTCCGGGATTTGCAGAAATAAAACCATGTGCCAATGGTGTTCCTTGTAGTGCCGAATATATTAATTGGTTTGGATTTATTACCATTCCGTTTTTAGCATTAATTGCTTTCACCCTAATTATTGTATCTATGCTAACTATCAAAGGAACAAAGGACAATTAATAATAAAAAAGGTGCGATTCCCAAATAAAAAATTGGGGTGCACCTCTTTTTATTTATTATATTTGTCAATACCTAACACCAAACGGAAAAAGTGAAATGAACGATATGTTTCAATATAAAAAACCTCCTTTAGTATTGAGGGTTTTTTGGTGTCAAACTTCAGATACAATGAACTTTTGTCGATTATGTTTCACCGTGGTAATATGTAGCTGTACAACAAAATGAAGAATGATATTAGAAATGGATGCGAACGCATGAAACAAATAATACCTTTTGCACATGATTTGTTGAGACAATCCGTTCACAGCGGTGACGTTGTCGTAGATGCGACATTAGGGAATGGTCACGATAGTTTATGGCTAAGTGAGCTCGTCGGCCATACAGGAAAAGTGATGGCGTTTGATATTCAAGAACAAGCAATCAAACAGTCAAAAGCTCTTTTTCAAGCTAAAGGAATAACAAATGTTGAATGTATTTTGGCAGGGCATGAGCATGCCAAAGATGAACTGAACAAACGTCACATCACCGTCATTGACGGAGCTATTTTTAACCTCGGCTATTTGCCTGGTAGCAATAAACAAATAACAACAACAGGAAAGACAACGATTGAAGCAATAGACCAATTGTTTCAAATGCTAAAAAAAGAAAGATATATCACTCTTGTCGTCTATCCTGGGCATGAAGAAGGAAATAAAGAAAAAACGATACTTTTCAACTACCTTAAAACGTTTCCAGCAAAACTAGCGGACATATCAACATACCAAATGGTCAATCGAAGTGATAAAGCCCCGTTTGTGATTGCTATATACAAAAAATAAAGAGGTGTGCACAAACACCTCTCTACTCATCCATATCCCTTTTCTTCTTCCACTTCCTGTATACGCGCCCATTCCAATAAATAATTTTCGCATTCATTCCCGCGTGTTTTAGTAGCCTCTGCCTTAGCTTCTTTCCGTTATTTAAAGAATTTGTCTTAGAATCAGATAAATATAAACCAACTAAACCAGATTGAATCAACTTATGAAATGAAGCATCAGGCATCTCACTTGTATAACTTAAACTTTGTGTCACAAAAAACTGTAATCGCTCCATCATTTCATCATCATTCTCATAATAATGACAAAAGTTCAAATCTCCTTCACGTTCATCTTCTTTTTGGTCAATAAAATAATCAAGTAAGATATGCAGCCCCTGTACGAACGGAAAATACGTTTTCATGACTTCATTTCCATAATATTGACCCTGCAACGCGTACGAAACAAGACAAAATATTCCTAACGTCGATCCAGATGCTGCTGAAAACTCATACCAAGATAGCCCCTGATGTTCATTTTCTTCTTCAAACCACGACGTCAGTCTTGGTACACGTTCACTCACCGCCACATGCTTATGTACCTGTAAATCAATATACAAGTCGGATAATCGTTTAACATAAGGGTAAATAAGCTCATAGTTATCAATTTTTTTAATAACACGTTGACATTGTTCAACTAAAGATTGTAAATAACCGTGATCTTCCTGGTCGGCTCTTTTTTCATAATAATTAATTGGCTGTGTGGGCTGTGGCGATAGCGCATTTGTCATTGAGCGATGAAGCAATCTGAAGTCTTCAGGGTCAAGCGACTGGCTACGGTCACATAAGTTATCCAAATAATCACTAATCGTTTGATATGCCACAATAAAATGTATCGCGTCTTTCCACGAATCCCCTGCTAAAGAAGCATACACTGACCCACCTTCACAATGAAATGTTTTCGTTTCAATACTTGCTAAGGCCTGAGTTCTTAACTCATCGTTAGGAATAGTTTGGGCTAGTTGTTTAACAGTTTTTAATTCATCGTGTACTTGTGGAAAAATATGACGATAACAGGTCGAAAGTAATTTAATCAAATGAGTTGGTACATTTAAGCCCAAAACATAACCCCCATTCTATATTTCGCTCTCTATAAATTGAATCACGTCTTTTAAAACGTCTTCTCTTTCAGGTTCATTCAATAATTCATGATATAACTCATCCCAAATTTTTAACGTCTTATTTTCTATCGTTAATTGATTAAACCATCTCTCAACTTCGCTCACATGAACGAGTTTGTCTTGACCGCTTTGAAGTAATAACGTCGGTATATCTGGATATCGATTAATCTCATCAAATGCAACACGAATAGCTCGTTCAAATTCATGATACCACCTAACTGATACTTTTCTTAAAAATAGCGGATCAACTTCGTCCCTTGCATGATAAGCTTTATTTCTAGTCGCGAACTGGCTCTCAATCCCTGTTGGAAACTTCATAGTCGGAGAAATAACGTTCAGAATTTTTGATAGATGATATAAAGGCTTTGATAGTCCATTAACAATCCCAAGTGCTGGTGAAGATAAAATAACACCGTGAATGTTAAGGTTTTTTTGCTCCATTAGACGAATCGAAATTAACCCACCCATACTATGACCAAATAAAAAAACTGGCAGTTCAAATTGAAGCGCCCGATCCACCCAACTTGAGACTGTCTCAATATATTGCTGAAAACTTTCAATATACCCTTTTTTACTTTCAGATCTTCCTTGACCTGGTAAATCACCATAAACGACATGGTAATCGTGTTTATTTAATTGATCAATCACCCAATCATATCTACCAGAATGCTCAAATGCCCCGTGAACAACCACAACGACACCTTTAGCATCACTGACTAAACTCTCATACACACAAGTTCCTCCTAACCGACATTCTCTTTTTTCTTTGTTATAATAATTCTAGCATATATACATAAAGGAGGAACAACATGATACTCCCATTTAACGGAAAACATCCAAAAATTGATGAAACAGCATTTATCGCAGACGATACAGTCATTACAGGAGATGTCGAGATTGGAGCATACAGTAGTATTTGGTTTAAAACAGTCATACGCGGTGATGTTTCACCAACCATTATCGGGAAAAACGTCAACATTCAAGACCAAAGTATGCTTCACCAAAGCCCTGATCAACCGTTAATTATCGAAGACGGTGTAACAGTTGGACATCAAGTGTTACTTCATTCTTGTAAAATTGGCAAAAACGCACTTATCGGAATGGGATCAATGATATTAGATGGTGCTGAAATTGGTGAGAATGCATATATTGGTGCCGGAAGCTTAGTGACGAAGAATAAAAAAATTCCACCGAACACACTCGCTTTTGGCCGTCCAGCTAAAGTAATTCGTGAATTAACCGATGAAGATATTAAAGAGATGAATCGTATTCGAGAAAGTTATATTCAAAAAGGTCAACTATATAAGAACTTATAAGATATTAACTGGGGGCATATGAGATGGGTTACATCATTTTATTTAGCATGTTTTTTACGTTACTTTTATATGCTTACGCAAAAAAAGGACATGCTTTTAAACGGACAAGCTTATTTTTTGCTCAACTGTTTTTTGTATGCTCGCTTTCATTAACAATCGTTTTCATTAGCCAAAATAAGGACGAATTAACAGATTGGTTTAAAGAAAATCTTGAACTTGACCAAGATAAACATTCGATTGTGTACGCAGAAGAAAAAGGATTTACAGAACCGTTTCAGCAACCGTCCCTTTATCAAGATTTTATTCTTGAGGATGAAATTTTAATAGATGCACCACATATTCAGCAACTACCTGAGTTACCTAGAGGTTGTGAAGTAACAAGCTTAGCAATGCTTCTTGAATATCATGATGTCGAAGCTGACAAAATGGAACTTGCTGAACAAGTCACAAGAGATAATACGCCATACGAAGTAAAAGATGGACAAGTTCACTTTGGCAATCCTTACAACGGTTTTGTCGGTGATATGTATTCCTTTAGCACACCAGGATATGGTGTTTACCACGGGCCAATCACTGATCTAGCCAAACAATATGTTGGAAATCGCGCCATTGACTTAACCGGGCATTCTTTTGAAACAATCTATGCCTTTTTAAACAAAAGCGAACCCGTACTTATTATTACTAATGCAACGTACAAACCGTTACCTGAGTCCTCATTTGAAACTTGGCAAACAGCAGATGGACCTGTAAAAATTACGTATCGTGAACATGCTGTCTTAGTTGTCGGATATGATGAACACTTTATTTACTATAATGATCCATTACAATACAAATTAAAAAAAGCACCGAAAAATGAATTTATCGGTGCTTGGGAACAAATGGGTAAGCAAGCTGTTACGATTCTTAAAGAGTCGTAAGCTTGCTTTTTGTCTCGTCTTCTTTTTGAAGCGTTTCAATATCATATACTTTTTCAACAAACAGTTGATGCCATAGCATAAACATTAAAACTGTCCATATTTTTCGGCTGTAGTCCATTTTTCCTTCACGATGTTTTTCTAATAAGTCTAGAATAACTTGTTTATTTAACAAATAATCGGTTGCACTATCTTGAATTAATTGTTTTGCCCAATCATAAATATCGTTACGAAGCCAATGACGGATTGGGACAGGGAAGCCTAACTTTTTCCGGTTAAGCACATGACTCGGTATGATCGACGAAACCGCTTCACGTAATATCGCTTTCGTTGTTCCATCGGCAATTTTATATTCTACTGGTATTTGACTAGCGACACGCATCACTTCTGTATCTAAAAATGGAACGCGAAGCTCCAGGGCATGCGCCATCGTCATCCGATCAGCTTTTAACAAAATATCGCCGCGCATCCACGTATGAATATCAACATATTGCATTTGATGGACTGGATGGTCACCTTTTACTTGATTAAATAACGGCTCTGTTATATCGCGATATGAAAGATTTGAGTTGTAATTTTTTAATATATGTTCTTTTTCAGCTTCCTCAAACATTTTGGCATTACCAATATACCGTTCATGAAGAGGAGTTGTTCCACGTTCTAAAAAGCTTTTTCCTTTAACCCCTTCAGGCATCACCTTAGCTACACGATGTAATAAATCTTTAGCCGGCTTCGGTACAGAATCAAATACTTTTAACGATTCCGGTTCTCGGTAAATATTATAACCACCAAAAAGTTCATCTGACCCTTCACCGGATAGCACAACGGTCACATGCTTAGCCGCTTCACGACCGACAAAATATAACGGAACACAAGCCGGGTCTGCAAGTGGGTCATCATTGTGCCACATAATCTTTGGTAGTTTCTCAATATATTCTTCAGGCGAAATGACGTAAGAAATATTTTCTACGCCAAGTTTTTCAGCAGATTCTTTCGCAACATCAATTTCCGAAAATCCATCACGTTCAAAGCCGACTGAGAAGGTTTTTATATTTGGATTAATTTCTTTCGCGATGGAAACAATAATCGTTGAATCAATGCCCCCGGAAAGAAACGCCCCTACTGGTACATCGCTTCGCATATGGACATTAACAGAGTCGTATAATACATCACGAATTTCATTCATTAATTTAGATTTATCAGTTTGAACAGGTTTGAACTGGGCATGAAAATAACGAACAAATGTCGGATCTTCCCCAGGTTTCATAGAAAAATAATGTCCTGGTTCTACTTTCTCAATTCCTTTTGTCATAGTCATTGGTTCTGGGACGAACTGAAAGCTTAAGTAATGTTGTAAGCTCTTTTCATCAACTTCTTCTTTTTCAAATAAAAGAGCAATGCTTTTTTTCTCTGAAGCAAAAATCGTTCCTTCATCTTTTCTGCTATAAAACAATGGTTTAATTCCAAATGGGTCACGTGCCCCATAAAGCTTTTCTTCTTGTTTATCCCAAATTAATATCGCGAACATTCCACGTAAATATTTAAATGTTTCTTCACGATGCTTTTTAAACATCGCTAAAATAACTTCTGAATCAGAATCTGTATCAAACGTATAGCCTTCATTTAACAGTTGTTGTTTCAATTCAACATAATTATAAATTTCTCCATTAAAAACCATCCAATAACGCTCATCGTCATATGGTAATGGTTGATGACCAGCATCAATATCAATGATACTTAGTCTTCTAAAGCCAAAAGATATATATGAATCAAAATAATAGCCTTCATCATCAGGACCTCGATGAGTAATCAGGTCATTTTGCTTTTTAAACGATTGCTTTTGTTCATCTGTAATTTCATACGGCTGGTGTTTAATCATTCCAATAAAGCCACACATCTGTCATTTCCTCATTTCTTTTGTCAATTATGAACATATTGAGTATATCATAAATTTTATTAATACAGTGGTTACAATTAAGCCTATTTTTGCATAGGTTATTCATAATTATTTTTATGAACAGCTTTCAGATATAAAAGAAGCCTCTAAAACAGTATTTGTTTTTAGAAGCTCCTTTATAACTTATGAGATCGTATATTGTTTTAATTGGTCTGTTTTATCCGTTTTTTCCCATGTGAACGATTCATCTGTACGTCCAAAGTGACCGTAAGCTGCCGTCTTTTTATAAATTGGGCGTCTTAAATCTAACATTTTAATAATGCCAGCAGGTCTTAAGTCAAATGTTCTTTTAATCGCATCGACTAATTTTTCTTCTGATACTTTACCTGTTCCAAACGTGTTCACAGAAATAGAAACAGGTTGAGCAACGCCAATGGCATATGCAAGTTGAACTTCACATTGATCAGCTAACTCCGCTGCAACGATGTTTTTGGCAACATACCGCGCCGCATAAGCTGCCGAACGGTCAACTTTTGTCGGATCTTTTCCGCTAAAAGCACCGCCTCCATGACGAGCATATCCACCATAAGTATCGACGATTATTTTACGACCAGTCAAACCAGCATCCCCCTGTGGACCACCAATAACAAATCGGCCAGTTGGGTTAATGAAATACTTCGTGTTTTCATCAATTAATTCTTCAGGTACCACTGGGCGAACAACGTATTCCATAATATCCTTCTTAATTTGCTCTAAACTAATATCAGGATGATGTTGAGTTGATATTACAATCGTATCAACACGGACAGGTTTTCCATTTTCATCATACTCGATCGTCACTTGTGTCTTTCCGTCTGGTCGTAAATAAGGTACCGTTTCAGATTTTCGTACATCGGATAATCGCTTAGCTAATTTATGCGCTAACGAAATTGGTAAAGGCATTAATTCCTCTGTTTCATTCGTCGCATAACCAAACATTAAACCTTGGTCCCCAGCACCAATTGCTTCAATTTCTTCATCAGACATACTACCTTCACGCTTTTCAAACGCAACATCGACTCCTTGTGCAATATCTGCAGATTGTTCATCAATAGAACTTAAAACAGCACAAGTTTCAGAGTCGAAACCATATTTAGCACGTGTATAGCCAATCTCTTTAATCGTATTTCGAACAATTGCTGGAATATCTACATATGTAGTTGTAGTAATTTCACCTGTTACTAAAACAAGTCCTGTCGTTACTGTAGTCTCACAAGCAACACGCGCATTAGGATCATTTTTTAATATTTCATCTAATATAGCATCTGAAATTTGATCACAAATTTTATCTGGATGTCCTTCAGTAACTGATTCTGATGTAAATAGTCGACGTTGGTTTGACATGTATTGTTTCCTCCTCTAAAAAACAATCAACTTCATATTATAGTTTTAGTTAAAACAACACTACATTTATAATCTTTTCGAATGACAATTTATTATTCTTATTCAATTTTTTTATTGAAGTGTTCACATTCGCCTAAAAAAATGTTTATATATACGTGTAGACATAACTGAGTTTATAGACGTAAAAAAAGCCTTTCCTTTTGTTTTAAGAGGAAAGGACGTGCATATACCTTTCACTCTTATCGTCCAAGGATTTTTCCTTGCATCAGGTGAGCACCTGTCACAACTGTGATGGTTGCCGAGCTTCATAGGGCCTGCTCCCTCAGCTACTCTTGATAAGAGAAGTGTTGTTTCTGAATTATCATAACTTGAATGGCATATTGTGTCAATATTTCTGATGATAAGGTAATGAATTTTTTGTGTAATTTTAGCTTCAAATGGAGGATGATAATAATTAGAAGATATTAGTTTTTATCTTTCAAATTTTGTGCTAAAGTTTTTATAGATAATTCGTGAACATTTTATAATTAGTATGGAATATTATGTTCAATGTGTTATACTAATAAGCAAATAAAATGATTTTGAAAAATCTTTAATATGTAAAGGATGAGAACTGGATGAAAACGATGAATATCGATTCTGTCGTGTCGCAATTAGCAAGCAAAGAAAATAATTATGAGAATCTATCAGTAGCTAATTTAGTAGAGAAAATACTCTCTAGAGGCGAAGGAAAATTAAGCTCAACTGGTGCTGTTAGTTCAACAACTGGAAAATATACGGGTCGTTCACCTAAAGATAAATATATTGTTGAAGATGAAGAATCAATAAAAACGGTTGATTGGGGCGAAGTAAATCAATCGATTAGTGAAGAAAAGTTTTTAAACTTACTGAAAAAGACAGTAGATTATTTAGAGGCTCAAGATGAATTATTCACTTTTAAAGGTTTTGCTGGTGCGGATGAAAAGCATCGACTTTCTCTAAAAGTTGTTACACAATATGCTTGGCATAACTTATTCGCACATCAATTGTTTATTCGTCCGACTGAAGAAGAATTAAAAAATCACCAAGCAGAGTTCACGGTTATTTCTGCTCCACAATTTAAAGCAGATCCTAATATCGATGGAACGAACTCTGAAACATTTATCATTATATCTTTTAAACACCGCATCGTTCTTATAGGTGGAACAGAATATGCTGGTGAAATTAAAAAATCTATTTTCTCAATCATGAACTATATGCTTCCTCAAAAGAAAAACGTATTATCGATGCACTGCTCGGCTAACGTTGGTCAAGAAGGGGATGTTGCACTATTTTTCGGATTATCAGGCACAGGAAAAACAACATTATCTGCTGATCCACACCGCCGCCTAATCGGTGATGATGAACATGGATGGTCAGAAAATGGTGTCTTCAATATCGAAGGTGGATGTTACGCTAAATGTGTTAACTTATCAGAAGAAAACGAACCACAAATATACAATGCGATTCGCTTTGGTTCAGTATTAGAAAATGTAATCTTAGATGAGAATACACGTGTTCCTGATTACAATGATACATCTTTAACCGAAAATACGAGAGCAGCCTATCCAATTCATCATATTGACAATATTGTACAACCAAGTGTAGCAGGTCAACCTGATACAATCGTCTTTTTAACGGCAGATGCATTTGGAGTTCTACCTCCAATCAGCAAATTAACGAAAGAGCAAGCGATGTATCACTTTTTAAGTGGTTACACTAGTAAATTAGCTGGAACTGAAAGAGGAGTAACTGAGCCTGAAGCTACATTTTCTGCTTGCTTTGGCGCACCATTCCTACCTTTACCAGCAGCTACTTACGCTAAAATGCTTGGGGAAAAAATTGATGAGCATGACGTTCAAGTATTTTTAGTTAATACTGGTTGGACAGGTGGACCATATGGAGTCGGTTCACGTATGAAACTAGCGTACACTCGTTCAATGGTACACGCGGCATTAGAAGGCGAATTAAACAACGTCGAAACCGTTGAAGATGAGTTCTTCGGTCTATTAATTCCAAAACATTGCCCAGGTGTCCCAAGTGAAGTATTAAATCCGAAGAAAACTTGGGAAGATCCGTCAGCTTATGATGAAAAAGCTAAGGAACTTGCAGTTAAGTTCCATGAGAATTTTAAAAAGTTTGATCATGTTACAGAAGATATCGTTAATGCAGGTCCGAAATATAAAGCATAGTTAAAAGCCCTCAAACTTACCTTGAGGGCTTTTTCATTAATCAAAGGGCAATTCTAATAACTGTTTTATAATACAAAACAGAAAGAATACCGAATATTGAATAAAGAATCGTATAGACTACCATCACGATTAACATCGGAGTCCACAGCTCTGTTCCAAATAAGAACCAGCCAGATTTCACTGCAAAATAACTATGAAGCAAACCAATAACTAAGGGAATTCCGAAGCTAAATAATTGTTTGATTCGAATACCACTTATAAGGTCTCCCTCCGTGTAGCCAAGCTTCCTTAATATCGAATATTGAGGTTTCTCACTTTCACTCTCATCCATTTGCTTAAAGTATAATACACACCCTGATGTCACAAGAAAAGTCAGACCTAAAAACCCGACAATGAACATCATTAATCCCATATTTTGCTTTTGGTCATTCATCATTTGCAGTTGAGAGTCATTTCCGGCCCATATGTTAATTTCTTGCTCATGAAATATTTCATTCGCCCTTTCTATGTTGTTTTCATCTTTTATATAGACTCCAGTATAGACAAGATTACTTTTTTGAATCGCTGGGTCCATATCTTCCTTTATTTTTTTATATATAGATTCATCTACAACAGCCAGAGGCATTCCTCCACCGTTATTGAAGTATGATGATACTAAATATTTTCTTTGCAACCCTATGAAGTCCTGCTTAACTTCAATGTTTTGTCCTTTTAGCACAATTTCTCCTGAATCTTTTATCGTAATAAACCGTTGCATTAAATCAGAATAACCTGTAAATAAAGTCTCTGTATCACTAACATCAATGTTAGAAAAGTTATCATCACTGACAACTGGTAGTGGCATCTGGTCTGGGTTTAAATTCAAACCTGCTAAATTCGCATCCAATATTTCACCCAAATTAGCATTTACTTGGATAACCTCCACTTGATCGATTGTATATCCTATTTTTTCTTCCTCTAATTGACTCGTGAATAGATTGACACTTTCATCATTTATGAGTGAAAAATCAGCAACTACATAATCTTTTGCCTGCTGTTCAGCTGAATAAAAAGTGATATAACTTAAACTAATTAACCCGATTGATAAAGCTGTAATCGTCGTAATAACCGTTAATAATAATGCATTTGATTTCATTTTAAACATGATTGAAGAAAGTGATAGCACCTTTCTAACGTTCAAATAGCCACCATATCTCTTTCTCACGAGATGCAAAATAAAACTAACCGAACATTTATAAAATAAATACGTCCCAACAATGACTGACGCTAAAATGACTAACATAGCTATAAAAAACTCGTTAATCGTAACAAAATCCCCATCAAATAATTTTTGCGAGATGTAATACCCTATTGAAACAAGGCCTATTCCTAATATTCCAAAGATCACTTGCCAAATAGACATCTTTTGTAGCTTCGTTTCCGTCGTCGATCTCACCTGGAAAAGCGAAAGGATGCTCTGATTTTTAATAAATGTATAGTTCATGATCATGATAAGTAAATAAATACAAGAAAATACAACAATCGTTTGAACTAAAGCTTCTGAAGAAAAATGAAGCGTTGCGATGGCGTCTACTCCTGTAATTTTATATAAGATCATAATCATTAATTTCGATATAGAAAACCCTAGAAATATACCAATCGCCAAAGAGCTAAAGTAAAGGATTAAATTTTCTATACTTAGAACTTTGAATATCTTACCTTTAGTCATCCCAATTAATTGAAATAATGCGATTTCACCACTTCGTCTTTTTATAAAAATCGTATTCGCATACAGTAAGAATATAGAAACGATGACGATGAGTAGGACAGTCCCTGTTTTAATCGCGGCTGCTCCTTTAATCGTCCCCGCCTGTTCATCCATTGATGGATCGTATTGTAAAGTAACAAATGCAAAGTAAATAGTTACGGTAAAGATTAAGGCAAATATATATAAATAATAGTTTTTTAAATTCTTTTTTATATTACGGAAAATGAGTTGATTAATGTTCATATTGTACGCCACCTAACACACTTTGCGTTTTCATTATCGCTTTAAAAAAGCTTTGACGATCTTCATCACCTTTATTTAATTGTGAATAGATTTGGCCATCTTTTATGAAAATGACACGGTTACTAAAGCTTGCCGCTACAGGGTCATGTGTAACCATTAAAATAGTTGCATGACGTTTAATATTTAAATCACTTAATTTATTGAGTAGACTTGATGCTGATTTTGAATCTAGGGCACCTGTCGGTTCATCGGCGAAAATAATACTTGGATTATGGATGAACGCCCTAGCTGCAGATGTCCGTTGTTTTTGTCCTCCCGATAATTCATTTGGATATTTACTTTGTACTTCGAGAATACCTAACTCACTCGCTAAGCTTTCAAAACGCTCGTTTGCATCTTTTCTTGAAACTTTCTGAATAGATAAAGGAAGTAATACATTTTCTTTTGCAGTAAGCGTGTCTAACAGATTATACTCCTGAAATATAAAACCTAAATGTTTCTTTCTAAAGTTTGCTAATTGTTTAGATTTCAAATTAGTAATCATTTGCCCATCAACCTTAATGGTCCCTGAACTTGCATAATCAATTGATGAAAGCACATTTAATAAGGTTGTTTTACCCGAACCTGATGGGCCCATAATACTGACAAACTCACCACTTTCCACACTTAAATCTACACCTTTTAAAACTTCATGTTTATTAGATTTCCTTCCATATACTTTACGAATTTTCTCAGCCTGTAATATATACATGGAGATTCCCCCTTAATTCATTGATAAGCTCATTATATAATTCCAAAATTTACTTTTCCTTTGATTGAACGAACAAATAAAGGAAAGCATGTGACAATGTTGTCACATGCTTATAGTTGTTCTAACTTCCTCAAATTCATTCTTGTGCGGGAAAATTAAACGGAAGGTTGACCCTTCACCTGGGGTCGATTCTACTTCAATCTTAATTTCAAGTGCATCTGATACTTTTTTACTTAGATAAAGCCCCATCCCTGTTGCATTGTGATATTGGTTTGATTGTGAAGTATACCCTTTTTCAAATATTCTTGGTAAATCTTTACTTGTAATACCAATGCCATGATCTTCTATTTGTAGAACAACATGCTTCTTATTTTTAAAACTACTAATTGTAATATCAGAATGCTCACTGTATTTTACGGCGTTCGTAATCATTTGCCTCACGATAAACGCTACCCATTTTGCATCACTATAGACTTCATTGTTCGATAATCTCGTGTCAAAACCGATTCCTTTATGTAAACACCAAGTTCTAATCGCCTTGATTTCATGAAAGACTATTTGTTGCAAATCTATTTTTTCTATATAAAGATCGTTTTCAATAACAGCCATTCTGTTCAAGTGTAGTTGTTGATCAAGTAATAAGTGGATACGAAGCCACTCATAATTCAAATCTTGTTTTAATTTATCATCGTCTATTCGATCAATAATTAATTGCATAGCACTTAATGGCGTTTTCACTTCATGAATCCACGACAGTAACTCATCTTTTTCTTGCTCAAGCTTTAATTGATTTCTAGTCGCTATTTCTTTGTGATACTCGATATTATCGGTAAGTGAATGATAAACAATTTGCTCTAATGGACTTTGTGAATCTGGTACATCATTTTGGTGGTGTATAATTTTTTTCTCCTTTAGATTCATATAAAACTTCATTTCTTTTAAATAACGAATACTTATGAATACTACAAATATAAGAAAGGAAAGGAAACTATAATATACCACAGATGATAATGCGATATTTTGGTCTATATATCCTAAAATTAAAAGAATGATGTGTAAAACAAAATATAAAACAATCCAGCTTAAGCGTTCTTTTAGAAATATGTTAAACATTTAATCCACTTCTTTCGCAATGTAACCTTGTCCTACCTTTGTTTCAATGAATTGACCTAATTCTATTTCTGATAAACGTTTTCGTAATCGATTGACATTAACAGTTAACGTATTGTCACTTATAAAACGCTCGTCATCCCACAATCGATTTATTATATCATCTCGGCTGACGATTTTATTTTTGTTTTCAATTAACATTTTAAGTATTAACATCTCATTATTTGAAAGCTCAATTGAACCAATTTCATTAGAGACTTTGTTTTTATCATAGTCAATCGTAGCTCCACACCAAACTTTAATCTGATTTGGTTCTTGATTATAATTATAAACTCTTCTTAAAATAGCTTGAATCTTCGCTATTAAGACATCGAAGTGAAATGGCTTTTGTATGTAATCATCTGCACCTAGTTGCATGGACATAACCATGTCAGTCGGATGATCCCGTGATGACAGGAAAATAATTGGGACACTCGAATGCTCACGAATTTGGCGACACCAATGAAAACCATCATATTTAGGAAGTTGGATATCGATGATAACTAAATCAGGGCTAACATCTAGAAACTCTTCCATAACAGAATGAAATTGCTTAATCCCATAAACTTCATATGACCACTGTGACAACCTTTCACTAATTTCTTCAAAAAGAGAATGGTCATCTTCAATAACAAGTATTTTAAACAAAATATCACCTAAATTCATCATTATGTATTATATTCATTTTAACAGAAACGGGTTTGTAATGAGGTGTACATAACAATTTCTTGTCATGTTTGAACAATTGCTTGCTATATTTGAACAATTACGCACTATGTTTGAACAATCACTCGCCATGTTTGAACAATTACGCACCATCTTTGAACAATCACTCGCCATGTTTGAACAATCAAGCACTATGTTTGAACAATCACACATTAACTTTGAACAATGAATAATACGATTTATAACTATATCGCTTTATAATTTCCTAACAATAAAAAAACTCTAGTTAATCTTTCATCAACTAGAGCTTCATATCAAATTATTTCTTTTTAACTCATCTATTGCGTGAGGTAAAACCTCATCCTTCATCATAAAACTAAAATCATCATTATGTTTAATATTAGAAGGTAATTCGTCCAGTATTACCGGTCCTTCTGTTTCAAAATAATGCTGTTGTTCAGTTAAATCATCAACTTCAGCAAAATATACATTCTTAACGATGTCTCCACCTTTTCCATCAACATAGTACTGACCTATAAAATAAAGGTTTTCGACAATCCCACCTGTTTCCTCCAAAACTTCTCGAATAGCCGCTTCTTCTGCCGTCTCACCGTCTTCAACTTTTCCGCCTGGGAATTCAATCCCACGGTCTTTATGTTTTGTAAGAAGCCATTGCCCGCTATATTTTGTTATGACCCACACATGTTTTGGTTGCTTTGAAAATGCTTCATTTCCTATAACTAGTTTCACTGTATTGTTATAATAATCTTTAAAGACTTCCACAAACACACAATCCTTTACATTGTTTTCTACTTATATTGTACGTTAATTATAATTGGTTCATCCTTTTCATTCAATTTAATCTCAAACATAATCGTATAATTACCGTGTAGATCAGATTTGTTTTGTTGAGTAATAAGGAAAGATTGGTCTCCTATTTTCTTCATCTCATAATCCGCATTTGATTCAAACCATGGCGGAGTATCTGTCGGTATAATGTATAGACCATCTTCTTTTTCAACAAAGTAAAAATCAACAAATTGATCAACAACATTTTTAGTAGCAATATTTGAAAAACTGTTTTTAAGTTGTTCCATTGTGTTATATTTTATAACTTTATAATCATCATCGACCTCTTGGACAAGTTGATCCATAAATCTCTTAGTGACTTGTACGATTTGAGTATGAGATAATTCCGCATCATTTTTTTCAACATTAATGAATTCATTTCTCTCAATTTTTAATAGTTGGTGGTTTTCGTGATTATGCATCGTAAATGGTGTATTCGTTTCTGCATTAACAGTTATAATTGAGAGTATGACAATGCCTAGAGTCAATATCATTAAATGTTTTAATTTCATCTTCAACCACCTTCCTTAAAATAATATTCTATAAATACTATTCCTAAATCTATTAAAATATAAACAAAAGTTACTTATTTTTTTGAAAAATAGGACGAACTACTTACATTTGCTTTATTACTTAATTAGACGTTTTGAAATTACAATCGTTACAGTTTTTTTACATTAAAATTAAATAAATAAAAAAGCACCCACAATGGATGCTTTAATAGTCAATTTTATCTAATTCAGAGAAAAATGGCATTTGTTCAATATGATTTCTAGTCTCCTGGTCACCAAGGTTATAAATCATTTTATAAGCTCTTAACAAACATTCATCATACGAATCATTATCTTCATCATGATGGTATTCCTTAAAAGGAACGTGAGCACGCCAAAAAGTACTATATTCAGCATCTTGCATTTCATCGAAGCATTCACGTAATTTGATGATATCCTCGGGCCCACCATATATGACAAACTGATCGTTATTACCAGCTTTTAACTCTGAAATTTCTTGTGTTTCAACGCACACGTAAAATTTTCGCTTATCCATCATTTATCCACCTCACTATTAATGTGGACATTTTTAAAATGGATATTCGTAAATTTACTTTTCTTTAAAAATTGAAGTGTTATCTGCCAAATATTGCTCTAATCTGCCAAAGCAAAAGTTCTATCTGCCAAAATTAAAATTTAATCTGCCAATTTTTCAATCCTATCTGCCAAAGTTTAAAATTAATCTGCCAATTTTTCAATCCTATCTGCAATTTGCTTTTCCAATCTGCAAATACCATTTAGACAGTAAAAACTACTCGTAGTGATTACTATTTATACGTATAAAAAAAGAACTCTTAAACAAAATGGCTCAAGAGTTCTTTACGAAACACAATTATTTTTAACACCCGTTTTATCGGCATGAGCTTCTGCTAATAAACAGCGCCCACGTCCGTGTGGAATACACATCGGCGTACCGAAAATAGGGTCAAATGTTACATCACAATGCATTCCAAAGACATTAAGTACTAAATCACAGGAAACGATATCTTCAGGCGCACCTTCTGCATAGACCTTTTTATCTTTAATCGCTACAATGTGATCAGCATATCTGCATGCTAAATTTAAGTCATGTAGGACCATAACAATTGTACGTTGATCTTTTTCGTTCAATTCAAATAATAAATCTAACACATCAATTTGGTGTGTCATGTCAAGATATGTTGTCGGTTCATCTAATAATATTAAATCTGTTTCTTGCGCTAAAGTCATTGCAATCCATGCACGCTGACGTTGACCACCAGATAATGAATCAACTGATCTAAACTTCAATTCCATTAAGTTCGTGTCTTTTAAAGCGCGATTAACAGCATCTTCATCTTTTTGAGACCATTTTTTCATAAAACCTTGATAAGGGTAGCGTCCAAGTTTAACTAGCTGATAAACTGAAATCCCTTCAGGTGTTGCTGGTCCTTGTGGCAAGATGGCCATTTTTTTCGCAACTTCTTTTGTATTCATTTTAGCAATTTCATTACCATCTAAAATAACTTGACCTGATTTAGGTTGAAGTAATCTTGCCATTGATCGAAGTAACGTAGATTTCCCACTTCCGTTACTGCCAATTAGTACAGTAATTTTACCTTTAGGAATTTCTATATTTAAATCATCAATGATTATTTGTTCACCATAACCGAGCGTCAGTTTATTCGCTGCTAGTGTATTCATTAACACCGCTCCCTTATAGTTATTTCAAAGCGTAGCTAACTACTCTTCTAACCTTACTGTAAATGAAAATCATTATCATTGCAACTGTTTATTATTACTATTTATTGAACAAATGCTTATAAGACCTGATTGTACGCTGATTTAATAATTTTTTATTTATTTCAACACCGATTCCTTTGCCGTCTGGAACTTTTACACATCCATTCTGAACAATAAAAGGTTCCTCAATAATATCCTCTTCCCAATATCGGGATGATTCTGATAAATCACCAGGAAGTTTAAATTGTTCTAGTGACGCCAAGATGACATTATGTGCCCGACCAATTCCCGTTTCCAGCATTCCGCCACACCAGAGTGGGATGTTAGCAACTTTTGCATAGTTATGGATATCTATCGCCGTTTTATAACCGCCAACACGACCAAGCTTAACATTAATTGTATCGCAAGCTTTTAGTTCCATTGCTTGAAAGGCTTCGTGTTCGGAAGTAATTGATTCATCTAAACAAACCATCGTATTCATCTGTTTTGCTAACTGATTATGATAATAAAAATCATCCTGCCTAAATGGTTGTTCAATCATTTGTAAGTTTAAGTCATCTAAACTAACTAAGTGATGAACATCTTCTGGACCATAATTACCGTTCCCATCAAACATAATTGGAACATCCCCAACAATTTGCTTAATTTTCTCGATTGTTTCACGTTCATTACCTTTTTGAACTTTTAACTTATATCTTTTGTATCCTTTTTGTTTGTATTCTTCGGCTTGTTTTTCTATATCGTCAGTTAAAGAGAGTACAACACCACTTTCTACTTCATCACGTATACCGCCAATGACCTCTTTTAAACTTTTTCCCTGCTCTTTAGCATATAGATCCCAAATAGCTGATTCTAAACCCGCTTTTGCCATTTGGTGTCCCTGCACAGATTGAAAAATGGTATGAATTTCTGCAGGATGAGTTATATTTTTCTTTTCAAGTAAAGGTATTAAAAAGTTTTTCAATATATCCCATTCAGTTGATACCGTTTCAGATGTATAAAAAGGGTCTGCGAACGCAACGCATTCACCATATCCTACACGACCTTCACGATCATGAACTTCAACGATAAGTGTATCTCGAATGACGACTAATCCATTAACAGATTGAAAAGGCTGTTTAAGTTTCATTGAGACATGTCTAATGACTACTTGATCTAATAACATTTTATTCCGCCTCTCCATTCACAAGTTCAGCTAACTGATGGCGCATTAATTTCTTTGAAGCGTTTCTTGGTAATTCTTTTGTGAAAAAAATTTCCCTCGGCACTTTATAATTTGCTAATACATTTTTACATGCACTAATTATTTCGGACGCTGTCTTTTTTTCTTCCAATATGACAAAAGCGACCGGTACTTGACCCCATTTTCCATCATTTTTTCCGACTACTCCAGCATCTTTAATCCCCTGAATACTTTTTAATACTGATTCAATTTCAGCTGGGTAAATATTTTCTCCGCCTGAGATAATAAGATCTTTTCGACGATCAACCACAAATAAAAAGCCATCTTCATCGATGTAGCCTAAGTCGCCCGTTTTTAACCAACCCGCCTCAAGTGTTTTCATGTTTGCATCCGGACGTTTCCAATAACCTTTAGTTATAGAAGGTCCTTTAACAATTATGTCTCCAACTGTACCAGCTGGGCACTCTTGACCGTTTTCGACAATTTTTAATTGCCCAGGAAATAATGGTTTTCCTGCTGAGCCGATTTTTTTCAACATATTTTTTCCGTCTAAAGTGCAAAATTGTGATGCTGTCTCAGTCATTCCGTAAGTTTGAAAGACCGGGATGCTTTTATCTCGACAATTTTCTAGTAAATGTTTCGGGGCAGGTCCTCCTCCTAAAAGCATGCAGCGCAACGTTTCAGGATAATGTTCGTTTTCTAGCCGCTCAACGAGTTGTTCTAACATTAATGTGACTACAGAAACAATCGATACTCCTCGATTCATAATGTCATCATGAACTAACTCTAAATCAAACTTTTCATGTAAATGAATGGGCATTCCATAAATGACACTTCGATATAAAATTGACAATCCACCCACATGAAACATTGGTAGGCAAAGTAGCCAACGATCACTTTCATGAAGACCTAAATTAAGCGCCGATGCAGTCGCGCTCCACCAGTGATTTCCGTAAGTAAGCATGACCCCTTTTGGTTTGCCTGTTGTGCCCGATGTATAAATAATATGAGAAAGATCTTCTAAATTAAACTCTTCTAACCATTGTTCATCCGTTATTAAATTGTATGGGAAAGAGCTTAAGTTCATACTTCTAATAGATTGTTTCGCAGTGAGCTGCTCAACCTTTTCACTTAATTCAGGGTGGAAAATAATAGTAGTCATTTCCCCATCTTTAATTTGAAATAAAAGCTCCTCTGCTTTTAACCTTGTATTAAGTAAACATGTAACAGCCCCGATATAATGTAAAGCGTGAATAGTCACGACCATTTCATAACTATTTTTTGATAAAAGTCCGATATGGTCACCTTTTTTCACACCATTTTCTTTTAAATAATGGGCAAAGCTTTTCGCATGCTTTTGAAGTTGTTGAAATGTATATGTTGTACCATCTGTTAAAACAATCGCTTCTATATCAGGAGTTAGAAAAGCACGTTTATCTAACCAATTCGGTGTATGCATTATAAATCAAACCTTCCTTTTTTATACAGAAAGTATCAATATGTATTACATGGTTATATTTTGGATAATTTCAGGCTATGTTTAAACAATCACAGGCCATGTTTAGACAATTGCAGATCATCTTTGGACAATTGCAACCCATGTTTGAACAATCACATGCCATCTTTGGACAATTGCAACCCGTGTTTGAACAATTACGACCGCACAACCTGTTTTATACAAAAATAAGTCCGCACTATCATTAAAGTGCGGTACTTATTATTTTTTTTTACTTATGGGAAACGAGGGAATTGTTTGAAGTCTGGTTTGCGTTTTTCTTTAAACGCGTCACGTCCTTCTTTCGCTTCATCAGTTGTATAGTATAATAATGTCGCGTCTCCACCCATTTGTTGTAATCCTGCTAAGCCATCTGTAGCTGCATTAAATGATGCTTTTAGGAAGCGAAGAGCTGTTGATGACTTTTCTAGAATTTCTTCACACCATTTTAATGTTTCTTCTTCTAATTTTTCTAATGGAACGACTGTATTTACCATTCCCATTTCATAAGCTTCTTGTGCATTATATTGGCGACATAAGTACCAAATTTCACGAGCGCGTTTTTGACCAACCATTTCAGCTAAAAGACCTGCACCATAACCAGCATCAAAGCTACCTACTTTAGGTCCTGTTTGGCCAAAGATTGCATTGTCTGCTGCGATTGTTAAATCACAAACGACGTGAAGGACATGTCCACCACCAATGGCATAACCAGAAACCATTGCAATAACAGGTTTTGGAATAACTCGGATTAAACGTTGTAAGTCAAGTACATTTAGACGTGGAATTTGGTCTGTTCCAACATAACCACCATGCCCTCTTACTGATTGGTCACCACCTGAACAAAACGCTTCATCTCCAGCCCCCGCTAAAAGGATAACACCAATTTCTGAGTCATCCCTTGCATCTGCAAACGCATCAATCATTTCATTAACTGTAAGCGGTGTAAAAGCATTACGTTTATGTGGACGGTTGATTGTCACTTTTGCAATGCCATTATACTTTTCATAGATGATTTCTTCATAGTCTCTTACTTTTTTCCATTCTACTGCCATCATTTTTTCCTCCTTTTATGTAGCTTTTAAAAATTCTTTTATTATTTTACCAAAACTAGTCGGACTTTCTAAATGAACAGCATGTCCAACTGCTGGCACGACAACATGATTAGCATTCGGCAAGCTTTCTTTCATATGCTCATTAATGAGACAGAACTTATGATCAAGCTCACCGGTAATTAATAATATTGGAATATTTATATATGAAAGCCCATTCCATATTGAGGGCTGAGCACCTGTGCCCATTGTTTTTAAAGATAAAATAAGTCCATCAACTGATTGATTGATGCGTTCTTCTCTTAATTTATATTTCGTATGTTCATCTAACATTTCATGGGTTTTAAAAAGAGGAATCTTCTCCCAATAATCGATGAAGTCTACTATGCCTCTTTCTTTTATAAATTGTGCAAGCTTCTCATCATTTCTAATTCGGTTAGTTTTTTCATTACCTTCTAAACCTGGAGAGGCACCAACTAAAATTAATTTATTAATGCTATCCATATGTTTCGCGGCCAAAACAAGCGCTGTTCGTCCTCCCATAGAATAACCTATAAGAGAAAAACGGTAAACATTGATTTTTTTTAACACTTCAATAAGTTCATCAACAGCTTGTTCCATACTATCAAGTTGTTCAATCTCTGTTTGGCCGTGTCCGGGAAGGTCTATCGTAATACATTGATATGATTTCGATAATTTAGATACAGCATCATCCCATGTTTTCGTCGAACCTGTAAACCCATGGAAAAAGACAAGTGGCTCCCCAGTTCCTGTTACTTCCACATAATATTTATTGCGATTTACTTGAACAAACATCATGAGTCAGCATCCAATAATTCTTTTAATCGCTTGCTTGCCTCTTCCCATTTTTCCCGGTGCCAAACGACATTTTCTTCTCTATCTGTAACAACTTCGATTATTTCTATACCCCTAATTGGTGACTGAATAACCTCTTTTAACTGAGAAATTGTCTTCGGATTTTCATAATGAGCATCAACCGCTTCCGATAGCTTCTTAATTGGCGGGTTAAATGGTGTTCCAAACAACGCTTCAAAATGTTTTTTCTCAGTTGACTGTGGTAAAAAGGAAAAAATACCTCCACCATTATTGTTCATGACAATAATTCGGATTGGGATGTCATACTGCCGTGCTATGAACAATCCCATATAATCATGTAAAAATGATACATCACCAATCATTAAGGTCGTCTGTTTATTTGTTGATGCTACACCAATTGCTGTCGAAATAACTCCGTCAATCCCGTTAACTCCGCGGTTTGCCATTAACTCAACTGTAGTTTGAGAAGGTAAATAAAATGTATCCATATCTCGAATCGGCATACTACTACCAACGAAGATAATATCACCACTCCCACTTGACTCAGATAAAGTCAACGCAGCAGTCCCTTCAGTTAGATGTTCATCTTTTATAGTTGTCAAAACTTGTCTAACATTTTCGTCAAACTTTAACCATTGTTTCGTCCATTCATCAGAGATGTTAATATTGCCTTTGCAGTCTTTTAGCGTTTGAACAAAAGATATCGTCTCGTTATATACCATTAATGTATTGATTCCTGCAGGCTCACGAAATCCTAAATTCTCATCAACTACGATATGAACTTGAGGGGTCCAATTTGTAATCCATTGCAAATAAGGTTTAGAGACTGGCATAGAACCAAAACGAATAATGAATTCCGGTTGCAAAATTTCTTTTAAGTGATCATCTTTCAAAATTGTGTCATACGTTGAAATGACATATTCATTAACAGCTTCACTTTTTCTTAAATTCGATAAGACATCTGCAAGAACTGGAATTCTTAATTCTTCTGCTAAAGATAAAATAGCTTTTCTTTCTGGCTCTGTTTTTATTTCACCACAAACGATGAGTCCTCGTGATAACCCTTTAATCGACTGGACAATGGCATCACTTTCAACTGAAGTAACACGTTCTTCAGTTGTACTATGAGATAAAGCTAAATGCTCGGTCTCTCCCCATAAATCGTTTAAAGACAAATCAGGGATGAGTGGATCGCGAAATGGGAAGTTCAAATGAACAACACCCTTACAAGAAGAATTAGCGATATGATAAGCACGACTTGCTTGTCTTCTTGCATAGCGAATCATTGTTTTACTTGCTTCTGGTAAAGCCATTTCGTGAAAATACTTTGTATAGTTTTGATACATTTTTATTTGATCAATTGCTTGTGGAGCACCATTATCCCGCAATTCATGAGGTCTGTCAGCAGTGAGTACAATCAATGGAACTCTCGAATAGTAAGCCTCAACAATTGCAGGATAATAATTAGTGGCAGCTGTACCTGATGTACAAACTAAGGCAACTGGTTTATTTTTCTTTTTAGCAATCCCTAATGCGAAAAAAGCAGCAGATCGCTCATCAAAGTGAATCCATTCTTTCACATGTGGATGCTCAGCGAAAGTCATTGCTAGTGGGGTTGATCTAGAACCTGGTGATATCACGACGTCTTCTAGTCCGTTATGAGCTAATTCACTGACAAAATTCGTTACATAATATGTTTTATCCCCCATATTCATTTAGGTTTTCCTCCTAAAGCTTCAAGCATTGGCGTAAATTTAAGCTTCGTCTCTTCAAATTCCTCTTTCGGATCAGAGTGTTCAACGATGCCACACCCTGCAAATAGCGTAGCTTTATTTCCTGCAACGAGTGCTGAACGAATGGCGACAGCGAACTCTCCATTCCATTCACTATCTACCCAACCGATTGGACCCGCATACCAACCTCTGTCAAACGGTTCATGTTCAAATATATAATCAATCGCTAAACTTTTAGGCTCTCCACCAAGTGCTGGGGTTGGATGCAATTGACTTACAAGATCAAAAATAGAATGGTTTGATTTTAACTCAGCAGTTACTGGTGTATATAAATGTTGCATTGACTTTAAACGGTAAATAGTTGGCTGTTGAGGAATTTGAATCCCGTCGCAGTAAGGATCAATTGAGTTTTTAATCATATCGACAACATATTGATGCTCTTTTCTATTTTTATCGTCATTTAGCAAAGTCCATGCGAGCGTTTCATCCTCTTCATCACTATTTCCACGTGAAATAGTTCCAGCTAAACAAGTTGAAAGTAATTCACTACCTTCAACACGGACGAGTCTTTCAGGTGTTGCTCCAAGAAATGTTTCTGATTGATGATCAAATGCAAAAATGTAACTATCGCTCTGTTTCTCGTATAAATGCTTCACAACATCTTCAATCGAAACTTTTTGCGAAAAGTGTGCTTCTAGTTCACGAGCTAGAACAACTTTTCCGAACTTACCGCTTTTAATCTCTTCAACAGCATGATGAATGAGCTCTTCCCATTCGCTGTAGTCAAGCATTTCTGTATGATTGATTTGGTTAACGTTAAATTGTTTGAACTGCTCTTGATTCATAATTTGTTTGATTTTGTTTACCGTTTGCAATGCATGAGATTTGTTCTCCACTGGCAAGTTATACGTTAAAAAACATCCGTCTTGCTTAACCGTTAATAAAACAGTCGGTAAAACCATACGACTCATTGGAAAACGTCCCCATTTATTAGACGATTCTTCACGTTCAAAAAATGAAAAACCTCCTATTAGCATTGGGCCTGTCCATTTTTCTCGATCTTTTTTATCAAAATAAACGGATTCTAAAAATTGTTCCCATTGAGCATGGATATCTTTGTATCTACTTTGTCCGCGGTCTGAGGTAAACATTTGTTCAGTACCAATTCCTACATATGTGACCGATTCATCAGATTGTTTCCAGAAATAACGTTCATATTTTGTATCTTTAAAGCTTGCGAAAAAATCAACGGGATGGATATCGTTAATTTCTTCTACAACTGATATATATTGGCTATTTACTTTATTAGCTTCTTCTATTGCTGAAGCAATCTCTCTAGTAATTGATTGTTGCTTTGTTTGTAGCATGATAAGTACCTCCATAAAAGAAATACTGAGATTTATTCATGTATGTTCTATCTTTTTTTATGAAAACTAAATAAATAAAATTTGAGCATTCATTCATTATTGTATGACTTTTTTACTTACACGACAAGGAGAACCCATCGCACATTATTGACACCACCACATCCATTATCTACACTATGTTTAGATTAAAAGGGAAAGGGTTGTCAACATTGAGTCATAAACATTCAGTAAGAGAAGCATTAGGGGAAAAATCTGGATTTCAAATTTGGTGGCGAATGCTTAGACCACACACATTAACTGCTTCTTTTGTTCCAGTGTTTGTTGGTACAGTAATCGCAAGTTTGGAAGAAGGAGTTCATTACGGATTATTTTTCGCCATGTTAGTCGCATCTATACTTATTCAAGCCGCTACTAACATGTTTAATGAATATTACGATTTCGTTCGTGGATTAGATACAGAAGAATCTGTTGGGATTGGTGGGACGATTGTTAGAGACGGGATACCACCAAAAACCGTTCGGAATTTGGCTTTTCTATTTTACGGAATCGCACTTGTTTTAGGATTGTATATTTGTTTAATGACAACGTTTTGGATTGCATTAGTTGGACTTATTTCAATGTTATTCGGATATCTATATACAGCAGGCCCTTATCCAATAGCTTACACACCTTTTGGAGAACTGTTCTCCGGATTTTTCATGGGAACGATTATTATTTCAATCAGTTATTATATACAGGTAGAGCAATTAACATTAAATATTATTTTGTTAACACTTCCTATTGCCATTTTAATCGGAGCTATTTTACTATCAAATAGTATCCGTGATTTAGAAGGGGATAAAGAAAGCGGAAGAAAGACATTAGCCATCATTGTAGGACGTCAATGGGCAATTAGGATTCTGGCTATATTTTTCTTTTCTTCATATTTGATTACAATTATTTTTATTCTATTAAAAATGGTTCCGGTTTGGGCTCTCATTACATTATTAAGCGTTCCTAAAGCGATTAATGCCGTTAAAACATTTAAAGCTAACAACGTTCCGATTAAGATGATGCCAGCAATGAAATATACAGCCCAAACAAACACATTTTTTGGCATATTATTTGGAATCGCCTTTTTACTAGAGCACATTTACGGAACCAATATTTTAATTTAAACGATGAATAATAATACGTAAATATAAAACAATAGAGAGGGAGAGAATATTGAATTTAAAAAATACACTCTTTGAAACATTAAATATTGAAATGATTAAGGGAACGAAGGATGAAGTCATTTTAACGATGCCTGTCACACCGATCGTACATCAGCCATTAGGTTATCTACACGGGGGAGCTTCGGTTGCACTTGCTGAGTCAGCTGCTAGTCTTGGAGCTTTTCTAAATATTGATCCAGAAAAATACAACGTGTTCGGCATTGAAATCAATGCTAATCATGTCAAAAGTAAACGAGAAGGCATGGTAAAAGCAATCGCAAAGCCAAGACATATCGGTAGAACAACGATGGTGTGGGAGATTGAAATCGTTGATGAAAATGACCAACTCATTTCAATATCACGTTGCACAATTGGAGTAGTCGAACGGAAATAGTGTCGAGGTGAGTTCATGAATCAACAAGATTTAAATGAATTAAAAGAACAATTGCTACAAGATAAAAAACGCGCCACAGAGATGATGCGTTCTTATCAATCTGAAAGTGACTTCCTTGAGGGTACAGTCGGTGAATTAAATTCATTTGACCAACAGCATCCTGGTGATTTTGCAACAGAATTAGATGAACGTGAAAAAGATATAGCTTTACATGAGCATATGAAGGAAGAGTTAAGAGAAATCGAACGTGCGTTAAGAAAAATTGAACAAGGAACGTACGGTCTATGCGAACGAACGGGTGAACCTATTCCAATCGAACGGTTAAAGGCAATGCCGACAGCAAGATATATTATTGATGAAGAAACGAAATAATATTTAAGAAGTCCACGTAAAAATGCGTGGACTTTTTGTTTATTTACTTCGCGTCGTGGATACAATGGAATTAGTCGAAAGAGGTGGACGTATGTTGTATCGTCTATGGCGTTCTTACTTTCAAATTCCGCTTATTTTACGCCTTTTATTAACGGTTCTCTTTTTTATGACTTTGTTTGGTTTTTTAATTTATTTAGTTGAACCAGAACAATACAAATCTATTTTTAATGGCATTTGGTGGGCGTTTATTACGGGATCCACGGTTGGATATGGTGATCTAGTTCCACAAACATTGTTAGGGAAAGTAATTGGAATCCTTTTAATTCTCGTTGGTGGTGGAGTTTTAACTTTTTATATGGTGACAATTGCAAGTGGTACAGTTGAAATGAAAAAAGATTATGAAGAGGGAAAAATGGCTTATTATCATAAAGGACATTATATTATCGTCGGTTGGAATGAACGAACAAGACGATTAATTGAAATTATACAACAAGAATTTAAAAATGAGGCGAAAATCGTTTTAATTGATGAAACACTTTTTCAAGACCCTTTAAAACTAAAAAGTGTACATTTTATAAAAGGAGACCCTTCTATCGACCAGACATGGGAGAAGGCGAATATTAACGGTGCAAAAAAAATCATTATTACCGCAGACCAGTCAATGAATGAAAAAGCGGCTGATCGCCATTCCATTCTTTTAACAATCACTGCAAGGGGCATTCATGAGAGCATACCGATTATCGTAGAAATTTTAACGAAGGATCAGGTCATTAATGCACAACGCGCAGGGGCTACAGATGTTATAAGTACTAATGAATCGACGAGCACTTTATTTTTCCATGAACTCATAGGAGAGCAACATTCACAGACGTTTGATTATGTCATGGCATTATTGTCACAACAACGTTTTTCTATTGTGAAAGTAAAAGAAGAATGGGTTGACCAATCTATTTTAAATATCACATATCAATTTAAAAAAGACGGCAGATTATTATTAGGTTTCATTCGCAACTATAACATCAATATAAACCCTGCACCTGAAGTGCTAATAAAAAAAGATGATTATTTAATTTTAACGAATCCATTATTGTAACAGGGCACGTTCAACTTGTTGTAATACTTGCTCTGCTTTTTTAACATAAATTCGGTCCACGTCTGCATCTTTTTCTTCCGGGGATTGGAACTGGTTGAACGCCCCAGAAATATTTCGAATATCACTCTCATGATCAATTCCTGATTCGAAACGGTGAGCTAAAACAAACGGCTTACCGATTCGAACTTGCGCCCCCGCTTCATCTAAATTGCCAATTTCTGTTGAAACAGGTATACGTAAAAACACATATTTTTCTTCATCACTTTCAAGTTTATAATCAAAATACGCATGGTCGTAGTCCCAGTTACCACCAATTGTAAATTCTAATCGTTTTAAAATATCCTCTAAATCGCTAAATGAATACAATTGATTATCGATACCAGATTCTAATTGAATCAAGCTTAACACCTCTTTTCTTTAGAATTCATCACTAGTATGTACACGCTTAAAAATTTTCATGTAATGAAAAAGATGGCTAAAGATGATTTGAAGCAACATTTTTGGATATTTTCAATCAATGTTTAAACAATCACTACCCATGTTTGGACAATCGCAACTCAACTTTGAACAATCACTACTCATGTTTGAACAATCGCAACTCAACTTTGAACAATCACTACTCATGTTTGAACAATCACTACTCATGTTTGAACAATCACTACTCATATTTGGACAATCACTACTCATATTTGGACAATCACAGCCCATGTTTGAACAATTACAACTCATGTTTGAACAAATAAAAAAACTTAGCTTTAAATTTAAAAAGCTAAGTTTTTTTATTCTTACAACGACATATTCAAAATTTCTCTAACGTCTTCTTCGTATAGTTTCTTGAATTTTCCAAATGGTCCATTTTTCATCGCTCGGTCAACCATGAATTCAATTTTTGTTGATCCGATATTATAGTCTTTCAATGCAGATGGTGCACCAATGGCTGACCAGAATTGACGTAAACGTTGGATTCCTTCGAGTCCGACCTCTTCATCATCCTTACCATTCGGATCAACACCAAACACTCTTACTGCTAATTGTTTAAAACGTTCTGGTTGAACCGTCAAATTGTATTCCATCCAATTAGGGAATAAAATCGCTAATCCCCCGCCGTGTGGAATGTCATACACTGCTGATACAGCATGTTCAATATTATGTGTCGCCCAATCACCTTTATATCCCATTGACAGCATTCCATTTAAAGCCATCGTCCCGGCATACATAATTGTTTCACGGTATTCATACGACTCAAGGTTATTAAGTAGCTTTGGTGCTGTTTCGATAATGGATCTCAATACACCTTCACACATCCGATCCTGGATAGGTGCGTTAGTCGGCTCATGGAAATAATGTTCAAAAATATGACTCATCATATCAACAATTCCGTAAATCGTTTGATCTTTTGGAACTGAGTACGTATGAACGGGATCTAAAATAGAAAACTGTGGGAATAACAGAGGTGATCCCCAGCCATACTTTTCGTTCGTTTCCCAATTTGTGATCACTGACCCTGCATTCATCTCAGAGCCTGTAGCCGCTAAAGTTAATACAGTTCCTAGTGGAAGCGCTTCTGTTGGAGTCACCTGTTTAGTAACAAGATCCCACGCATCTCCATCATATTTTGCTGCTGCAGCCATTGTTTTTGTAGCATCAATGACACTACCACCACCAACAGCAAGTAGAAAATCAATTTGATGTTCTTTACATAAATCTGCACCTTTATTTACAGTTGATACACGTGGATTAGGCTCTACCCCACCTATCTCATAGGTTTCAAAACCGTGATCCTTCAACTTCTTCATGACATTCATATAAATGCCATTACGTTTAATACTTCCTCCACCATAGACGACGAGTACTCTTTTGACCCCTTCAGGTATGAGTGTTGGTAAACTTTCTAATTGGCCTCGTCCAAAAATAAGCTTCGTCGGATTGTGAAAAGTAAAATTTTCCATAGAAACAGACTCTCCTTTCTATCCTTCAACTATTATTATTATGATGAATTTAATAACAATACGCAAAAAAAGTGTCCCAAGGAATATTACTCCTTAGGACACTCTTTATTTTCGGTACGTTTGTTCTCTGTCTGAAGATTGCTCGATCCACTCTTCAAGCTTATCTTTTAATACATTAAAGCCTGAACGTTGATCATTTTTTATATCCGTCTTTACAACTGGCTTTTTCTTCTTTAAGCCTGGTTTGTCTTCAGTTGCACGAATTGATAAAGAAAATTTTCCAGTAGATTCATCGACGTTTAGCACTTTTACTTTTACTTCATCACCTACAGTTAAATGATCATTAATATCCTTCACATAACCGTGTGTAACTTCAGAAATATGAACAAGTCCTTGAACATTTTCGTCAATTTCAACAAATGCACCGTATGGTTGAATTCCCGTTACTTTACCTTCAACTATCTTTCCTGCTTCAATTGTATTTGTCATAGTTTACAACTCCCGATTCTTTTCTCCCACACATTTTTGTATTCTAACATAATAACATAGTCATATCAAACAAACACTGAATTAATCAAATTTTTTTAAAAAAAGATGTTTATATTTTTGTAAAAAGGTAATAACTATAACTGTAATACTTTCTCGTATTCCCCCTTTGGCAAAGTGTTTTTAGCACTTTGCTATTTTTTTTTGTTCTCTTAACATGTAATAATAGTGATAAGTACATATTAAGGGAGGACAAATAGTTGAACTACGATTTTAAACAAATAATTAAAAGAGAAAACACAAGAGCTGTGAAATGGGACATGCGAGAGAATTTATTTGGAAGAGATGACGTCTTACCAATGTGGGTGGCAGATATGGATTTTCTTACTGTCCCACAGTTAAAAGATGCCATCATTGAAAGAGCGGAACATAATTTATACGGATACACCACATACGATCAAGAAATTATAGACCTTGTAATTCAATGGGTTAAAGACAGACATGATTTTGATGTTGATCCAAACCTAATAAGTTTCAGTTCCGGAGTTATTCCAAGTTTACATGCTTTAGTGCAAGCATTTACTAAGGAAAAAGATAAGATTGTTATTCAACCACCTGTTTATCCGCCTTTTTTTGCCGTTATTAAGTCACATAATAGAGAAATATTAGAAAACCCTTTAACATATGAAAACGGCTATTATAGCATGAATTTAGAGCAATTAGAGGAACACTTCAAAAATGGCGCAAAAGCGTTTATTTTATGTAGTCCTCATAATCCTGTAGGTCGTGTATGGACGAAGGATGAGCTTCAAAAAGTTGCTGAACTTTGTGTGAAATATAACGTTTATTTATTTTCAGATGAAATTCATAATGATGTCGTTTTTAATAACTCTAAGCACTATCCAATCGCTAATTTAAATGAATCAATTAAGCAGTTAACATTTTCATTAATGGCCCCTTCAAAAACATTTAATGTAGCTGGGTTACAAGCATCATATATTATTTCACCAAATCCAGAAGCTAAGAAAGCATTCGATGCTCAGTTATTAAAACAAGGATTCTCATCTTTAAATACATTTGGCTGTGTTGCACTAGAAGCAGTATATAAGCACGGGAAAACTTGGTTAGAAAACTTACTTAAACAACTTGAAGATAATCGAAACATGGTCATTGAACAAATTAATAAAAGTGGGTTACCCATTCATGTTGTAAAATCTGAAGGAACATATTTAGTATGGTTAGACTTTACACAAACTGGATTAGACCATGAAGAAATAAAAAGAAAGCTTATTCATGAAGCAAAGTTAGGCTTGAACGATGGTCTCACATTTGGAACACAAGGGGAGAAATTTATGCGAATGAATATTGCTTGTCCACCTTCAACAATTGAAGAAGGTTTGAACAGGTTAATTACTGCATTTAAATAAAGTTAAAAATTAAAGCTAAACGCATCAAAGCGTTTAGCTTTCTTCTTCTTCTTTTTCTTTTTCAATTTTTTCACCAGGGTTATCTCCTTCAGACAAATCTGCATCTTTTGTGATTTCAGCACATGCGATTCGTGTCCCTGCATTTCCAGCTGGTTGACTAACCCCGTCATCTATTGTTTCATGAATGATTAATGCTTTTCCCCCATCTGAGAACATCGATCCTCTTCCATCTTTTAAAGTCGCCTCGGGCAAAACATATTCAAAAGTCGTCGTTCCATCTCCTTCAACTTCTATATTCGGCATATCACCTATATGACTTCCTTCTGGGTGCATTAACCCATGCTTGGAATCATCAATATTCCAATGATTACCCGCCGACTCAAACGTAGGTGCTTCACATTTTGGAAACTCATGTATATGAATCCCATGAAAGCCTGGAGACAAACCTTCTAGTGATACTTCAACCTTCACACCTTCAGGGTCTTCTGAAAATTTTGCCTTACCAATAATATCATAATCTTGGTTAATAATATCCGTTTCAACTATTGACTTTTCACTTGCTTGACAAGATGCTAAAAATATCAAAATCATTGGCAAGAGTAATAGCCGCATAATAATCACCTCATAATCAGTTTAGGAAAAATTGAAGCGGATTAAACATTAAAACAAAAGTTTTGAAAAGAACAGTACCGAACGAGTTTTAAAACCATAATTATATACGAGAACTTATCAATAAACTTACACGGAAGGGGATGCGGGATGCCCTATTATTGGGGAGTTGATTCATCAACGAACGTGACGGAACAACTTTATAATTGTGTGTTAAACGAATACGGTAAACCACAATTTTGGGGAAGATATTTAACAACGGTTCAAAATGCTTCAGAAGGGCTAACACGTGAAGAAATTGAGTTACTTCATAATAGCGGAACCAAAGTATTACCGATTTATAATGACTTTAAAGAAGCTAAAGGAGATCGCCAAGGCCGAGTCATTGCACAAAATGCTGCCTATCATGCGAATCGACTCGGCTTTCCAAAAGGAACGGTTCTATATGCCAATGTCGAGCGTTTCTTTAATGTAGATGAAGCTTGGATTAGAGGTTTTGTGAATGGTTTATACACGACAGACTATCGTCCAGGCATATATCATGACCCTGTTGAAGGGGATTTTATAAAAGAATATTGCCTCGCCGTGAAGAAGGATGAAAGAGTATCGAATCAAACAGTTTTATGGAGTGCAGAACCAGAGCCCGGCGTAAGCAAAAGACGTGACGCACCAACTTATAACCCGGTCAAACCACCTTGTCAAGCTAATGTATGGGGCTGGCAATACGGTCGAGATGCGGACGCTTGCCCAATTGACACGAATTTAGCGGATGAGCGTATGTATCAAGCCATGTGGTAGGATTAAGCACCATCTCATTTTTAGCGACAAAAAATCTAGATTACTTTAAATTATGGTGACGAAGCTTATAGCGCAATTAATTTTATCAGCCATTTTCAGACGATTGTCAGCTAATTTTTATGTTGTCAGCCAATTAAAATCGACCAGTCTTTTAATACGAAAATTTTTAAATACAAAAAAACTAAGATCCCAAATAATCAGGGTCTTAGTTTTCTTTTTTTGTTTCTTCTGTATCATTAGAGTCGTTATCTTGAAGTTTAGCTTCTGGAAACTGTGCTTCAAAACGCTCTCGTTCTTTATTTGATGCATTTCTAATCAGTCTCATTAAAAGAATCGCAATAATGACGACAATAATTAACGAAAAAACCGCCGGAATATATTCTAATTTATTATCCGGAAAATATAAAAACTCCATCATTTTGAATCACCTGCTTTAACTATAGCTTCACTCTATTATAACAAACATGTAAAGCAAATAAATAAAAGGAATGTTAAAGCTTTATGAAAATTTGCGACTAAAATGATTTCAATAAATTCGCCATTTCGATTGCACCTACAGCAGCATCATACCCTTTATTGCCAGCCTTCGTCCCAGCACGTTCGATGGCTTGTTCAATCGTGTCAGTTGTTAGTACACCGAAAATAACAGGTACACCTTTGTCTAATCCAACAGCTGAAACACCTTTGGCAACTTCACCGCTCACATAGTCAAAGTGAGGTGTAGCGCCTCGGATAACCGTGCCAAGAGTAATAACAGCATCATACTTTCCTGTTTCAACCATTTTTTTAGCAGCGAGTGGAATTTCAAACGCACCTGGCACCCATGCAACTTCAACATCAGCTTCATTGACCCCGTGACGTTTTAGTCCATCTACAGCACCTTCTAGCAATTTTTCTGTAATAAAAGCATTAAATCGGCCGACGACGATTCCAACCTTCAAACCTGTACCTACTAAATTTCCTTCATATGTTTTCATAATTAACTTCCTCCTTCATTTTAGAAAAGGTGACCTAATTTATCCCTTTTTGTTTGTAAATATTTTTCGTTATTTTTGTTTGGTTCCATTTTAAGTGGAACCCGTTCCAAAAGCTCTAATCCATAACCACTTAAACCTTTGATTTTACGTGGATTATTCGTAAGTAAACGCATTTTTCTTACACCGAGATCAACGAGAATTTGCGCACCGATGCCGTAATCTCTTAAATCAGCAGGGTAGCCTAGCTTATGATTCGCTTCAACAGTGTCATAGCCTTCTTCTTGTAACTTATAAGCTTTTAGTTTATTTAATAGGCCTATTCCGCGCCCTTCTTGACGCATATACAACAACACACCTTTACCTTCTTCTTCAATCTGCTTAAGGGCGGCATCAAGTTGAGGACCACAATCACAGCGATGTGAACCGAAGACATCCCCTGTCAAGCATTCACTATGAACACGAACGAGCACTGATTCAGTTGGACTAATATCCCCTTTGACTAACGCAACATGCTCTCTACCGTCTACCGCATTTGTATAAGCAACTGTTTTAAAATCACCGTAAGCTGTCGGCAAATTAATCTCAACTTCACGATGAACAAGTTTTTCATGCATACGACGGTACTTGATTAAATCTTCAATCGTAACCATTTTTAAATTAAATCGATCAGCAATTTCGCGAAGCTGTGGAACTCTTGCCATTGTTCCATCTTCGTTCATAATTTCACAGATCATCCCCGCAGGCTTAGAACCAGCTAAAACGGCTAAATCAACCGCTGCTTCGGTGTGGCCTGCTCGTCTTAAAACACCGCCGTCTTTTGCGATTAATGGAAAAATATGACCCGGACGTTTAAATTCAGTAGGCACGACATCATCTTCTGCCAATCGCATAACCGTATGTGAACGCTCTTGAGCACTAATACCTGTCGTCGTATCAATATGATCGATACTAACAGTAAAGGCTGTTCCATGACTGTCTGTATTCACATCAGCCATTAAATTGAGCTGTAATTTCTCTGCCTTCTCTTTCGTAATAGGTGCACAGACAAGACCCCGTCCTTCTGTTACCATGAAATTTACCATTTCAGGCGTCGCTTTTTCAGCTAAAGCAACAAAATCACCTTCATTTTCTCTATTTTCATCATCAACAACGATGATCACTTTCCCCTGTTTTAAATCTTCTATTGCGTCTTTGATGGAATCAAACATGTCGCATCCTCCTAATTATTCAAGAAACCTGACTCACGTAATGTGTCTAAAGTGATCCCTTTTGTATTGTTTTCTTTTCCATTCATCAGTTGATAAACATATTTTAACAACATATCACATTCTATATTAACTTCATCGCCAACATTTTTTGTCGTCAAAATAGTCGCATCTTGCGTATGTGGGATGAGCGAAATCGTAAAGACATCATTTTCAACCCCAAAAATCGTTAGTGACGTCCCATCCACACTAACTGAACCTTTTAACATCATATATTTTGACAAATCATTCGATACTTTTATATAAAAATATTCCGCATTATCTCTAGTTTCGCGCTTAATGATTTTTCCTATTCCATCCACGTGGCCAGAGACGAAATGACCTCCAAACCGTCCATTTGCGCTCATCGCCCGTTCTAAATTAACCCTCGACCCTTTTTTCAGGTGACGTAAAGCGGTATGGTGGAATGTTTCAGGCATGATGTCCATATTAAAATCGTTTTCCGTAAATTGGGTGACAGTAAGACAAACCCCATTTACAGAGATGCTATCACCTAATTGGACGTCGGATAAGATTGTTTTAGCTTTTATTTTGAGCTGAAGTGACTCTGTCCCTTGCTTGATATCATCAACAACTCCAACTTCTTCAATAATTCCTGTAAACATTTATTCAACCTCCTCTTGAGGTGTCGCAATAATTTTTAGATCTGGACCAATCGTTTCTACTTTTTTAAATGATAACGGAATCGCATCTTTAACTTCATCAAAACCTAATAAATTATAAAAAGACTTACTATTGGCCCCGCCAATAAGTATAGGAGCCATATAAAGATGGATTTCATTAAATAGACGTTCTTGAATAAACGATGAATGAATCGTTGCTCCGCCTTCAACATAAACACTCATTATTTTTTCTTTTACTAAGCGATCAATTAAACATGACAAATCAATTTTGGCATCAGTAAGTTTCCAAACTTGGGTGTGAGTAATAGACTCAATCTGTTTAATTTTTTCATCATTTGCTTGACTGCCGCAAACAATAATGGTTTTCGCATCATTATTTTGTAATACGTTTGTTTCAATCGGAATTCTTAAAGTCGTATCGAGGATGATACGTGTAGGACTTATACCTCCGTGGGGCAGACGGGTGGTTAATAGTGGATCATCTTTTAAAATCGTTTCACTGCCAACTAAAATGGCATCGTGCTTATGACGATTAATATGCACGTCTAATCGAGATTCATCACTTGTAATCCATTTACTATCACCGCTATTAGCAGTCATTTTCCCATCTAGTGAGACAGCTGCTTTAAGTGTGATAAATGGACGTTTATAACGATGAAAGTAAAAAAATGCTTGATTAATTTCTAAAGCTTCATCTTCCAATATACCTACTTCGACATCGATGCCTTCACTTCGAAGCCACTCGACTCCTTTTCCAGCAACTTTCGGATTCGAATCGAGGCTTGCGACATAAACTTTCTTAATTCCCGCTTCAATAATCGCTTTAGCACAAGGTGGTGTCTTGCCATAATGTGAACACGGTTCAAGTGTTACATACATGTCAGCACCTTTTGCAAGTTCTCCTGCTTGATTAATCGCATGAACTTCTGCATGTGCTTCACCAGGAATAAGATGTGTCCCAGTTCCAACAACGATACCATCTTTAACAATGACAGCACCAACTGAAGGATTAGGACTTGTCTGTCCAATTGTAAGGCTTGCAAGCTGTAAGGCATGACGCATATAAAACGTTGAGTTGTTCAATCGTTAACCCCCTCTCAAAAATTAAGTTAACGATTTTATTCAGATCCTTCTCCCATCCAGACTTTCACTGTCGGTCCTAGATTCACACTAGGTCAGCCGTAAAAATACGGGTCACGGACTTAGAATAACTTTCATTCTTCACCGCCGGTCGGGATTTTCACCCAGCCCCGAAGGATAATACTCCTCTATTTTCTTATTTGATTATCCTTGTTTTTCTTCGTTTCTGTCAAGGTTTTTGATTGAATATCATATTTAAGTCAGACTCCTTTGATTCAAAAGGTGCCTACTATGTAAGTGTAAAATAGTTCTCGAGGTTAAATTACCAAAAATTAACTAGTAAAAAAAGAGAAGGCACTCTATCATATATGTATGCTTCGACGGCAAATACATATAGAAAGAGGCCTTCTCATGAAACAAATTATATCAAGAATTCACGAAATAATAAAGGAAACAAATAATTTAATTGAATTTGAGGAACGTGTACATCAATACATGTTTGAAGTTTTTGAAACGTGTGTTGGCGAAGCGTTTAATCAAATTGATCAAGTCATCAAAAAGCGAAGACAACAAGAAGAATGGACAGTTAAACGGACAGACTGGAAAACGATGCAGTTTATGTTTGGGTCAGTTCGCTTTCAACGTACATTAATGGGAGATGAACACGGGCAACCGCATTATCCATTGGATGAATGGTTGGGATTTAGAAAGTATCAACGTTATAGTCCATTGGTAGAAGTGAAAATAGCTGAAATGGCAAGTGAAAGTACGTATAGGGAAGTAGCACGTGTGTTAAAAGAATGGAGTGCCGTACACATTAGTCATCAAACCGTTGGATCGATTGTACGACGTGTGGGTGAAGCACAAAAACAAGCAGACCACGATCAAGTCATTGAATTAGAGGAATCAGATTCATTACCTGAAGGTAAAGAAGTCAACTTTTTATACGTGGAGGCTGATGGTGTATATGTTCGTGGGACTGAACGGCGAAAACATCATGAAGTTCGTCACGCGTTAATTTATGAAGGTTGGATAGAACATGGCAAACGAATATCGTTAAAACATCCACAC
>JBPYCQ010000018.1:0-50483 GCA_051846895.1 Bacillaceae bacterium W0354 | reverse complement strand
TCTGAATTTCAAGTTTAAGTTAGCCACTTAGGTTTTTGTGATTTTGCTATATTTACACTCAAAACTTTTGGTCTTTTAATAGCCCTATCTCCTTGGTGTTGTATTTGTTAATGTTTATTAGTAGGAGGGGCTAGCCCCTCCTACTAATAAACATTTCATGGCGCGGATTCAGCCTGCCAGTAATTGTAGGTCTTTCAAAAAGGCTTCCTTTGCTGTACGATAACTTAATATTTTACGTGGTATGTTATTAATCCATTGCTGGATTCGGTTGATTGTGTTAGCTGATATATCAGCTAGGCGTTTCCCTTTGGGAATGAATCTACGGATTAACTTGTGTTGGTTTTCTTTCGTTCCACGCTCATATGATGCATAGGGACGAGCAAAGTAAACATCTGTTATATCTGTAAGTGCTTCATAAATGCCGGCGAATTCAGAACCATTGTCTGACGTGATTGATTTGAACAAGCTGCTCGCTTGATTACCTATTCTTTCACAAAGCTGCTTCATGGCTTGATCAACATAATCTTGAGACTTCTGATCAATCTTGAATATGATTTCGAAGCGTGTCTTTCGCTCTACGAGCGTTAATAATACAGGGTCATCTTTTGTTTTTGTACCAATTAATGTGTCGATTTCCCAATGTCCAAACTGTTCTCTTGTATCTACTTTCTCTGGACGGTCTTTAATCGACGGGCCGAGTACTCGGCGATTTTCTCGATAAGTTGGGGAATCATTTCTTGGTTTACGAGAAACCTTTTCAAGCAAATCAATGTTTTTTGTTTTCATGATACCGCGATCAATCCAATGATAAAGCGTTGATGTACAAGGGATAAGATCAGACGGGAAGAGTTTTTCTTTCACCGCTCGTCCCACAACCATATCTGGTGACCAACCCTCATGTAACATCTTCTCGTCTGCCCAGCTTGTAAATGAATCATCCAGTAACCATTTTGGACTTCGTCCACAGTGTTGTCGGTTCCGAAGATAAATTTGATAATCAGAATCAGCGGAATAGCTATATTGATCGTATTCATATACTTTGTCGTTATGAACTTGTCGTTGCTTAATCGTACGCACTGTTCCACGGTTAACCGCATTATTAATCGTTTGTGCTGCTCGACCTAATATGAGTGCAATCTTACGATTTGAGTATCCTAGTTCTTTATAACCTTCAATCTTTACACGTTCTTCGTAGGTTAAGTGTTTTCCTTTACGTGAGTTTATGTTATCTTTTACTTGGGTCATGTGAATTCACTCCTATATCGATTGGTGGTACTTTCAATATAGCAGAATTCACATGACCTTTTTACTTTTTTGTAAAAGAGTTAGCTAGTGGCTAACTTGATTATACAATCCAGCTTAATTTTTGTAATGTCATATATATTGACATTATTAAAACATGCCTTACCTCACACCCCCCCCAGAAATAACGACAATTTTTCACACACGCCTAACCATCCACATAATATAATCAATGATTTCAATATTCCTAGAAAAAGGGGATTTTTCGCTTATGGAATTAACAACACCACATTGGTTATATTTAGTTGGAACACTTCTTATTATCTTAACGATGGTCTTTAGACAAAATGTTGTCGTTCCAGCATTATTATCGATTTTTATTATTGCATGGTCTTTTACTGGATCAATTCTCGAGGCAATTCAAGCAGTTTTCAACGCAAACTTAACAGCAGCAAATGAGCTATTTAACATTTTCTTAATTATCGCCGTTATGACAGCATTACTTCGTTCCATCAAAACAATTGGTGCGGATGAGCAAATGGTGAAACCTTTTCAAAAAGTGATGAAAAATGGCCCACTCGCTTTTTGGTCACTTGTTGTCATAACGTATTTCCTATCTTTATTTTTCTGGCCAGCACCTGCAGTTCCATTAATTGGAGCACTGCTTATTCCGGTTGCGATTAAAGCAGGCCTATCACCACTTGGTGCAGCGATTGCCATTTCTCTTGCGGGCCATGGTATGGCACTTTCATCTGACTTCGTCTTAAAAGTAGCACCAGAATTAACCGCTTCAAGTAGTGAACAATTGGAAGCAAGTACGATTGGAGAACAAACATTAATATTATCTTTAATTGCTGGAGCCGTTTCACTAATTATTTCTTATTTTATGGTTCGTAAATCAATGAAAAAACCGTCAGAGCAAAACTTGAAGGACTGGGAAAATAGTGGTGATGATGACCTAAATATTAATACAGACGACACTGAAGTAAAAAAGGGCATCCACAGCCCAATCTTTGCAATCCTTGTTCCAACCATATTTTTAATCATTGTCACTTACGTTGTTTTAGCCACATTTACGACTGCCGTTCCACCTATTGAAGATGGTGCTGGATCAGCCTTAGTTGGTGGTACAGCGTTCATTTTAATCATTATTATGTCAGTCTTTCGTAACTATAAAAAGTCATTACAAGAAGTAAGTGACCATATTATTAGTGGCTTCGTCTATGCCTTTAAAGTGATGGGGCTCGTCATTCCCGTTGCAGCTTTTTTCTTTATTGGAAATGGAGAATTAGCCGGTCAAATATTTGGTACCAGTCAAGATGCAACACCATCATTTTTATTCGACCTCGTCCAAGAAGGGCAAGCGTATATTCCAGATAACGCCTTTTTCACAGCATTTGGCTTACTCATCTTAGGAATGGTTTCTGGGCTTGATGGTTCTGGCTTCTCTGGTCTACCATTAATCGGGTCACTGTCAGGTTCATTGGCTGTAACTGGTGTTGACCCAACGACCCTTGCATCAATCGGGCAAGTAGGTGCGATCTGGGTAGGCGGTGGTACACTTGTCGCTTGGTCACCTATTATCGCGATTGCTGGATTTGCAAAAATATCCGTCATTGACCTAGTTAGAAAAAGCTTCCTACCAGTCGTCATCGGATTAATTATAAGTACCATATTTGCTTTGATTATTTTTTAAATAAAAAACTGCCTGGCACATTTTATTTCTCAAGTGCCAGGCTTACTGCTTCAACTGCATGAATTTTTGTCGTATCAAATAGCGGGATCGCCACGTCTTTTTGATAAATTAATAATCCAATCTCCGTGCAACCAAGAATAATTCCCTCAGCTCCCTGCGCAGCAAGTTGATTAATCATTTTAAAATAATATTCCTTAGATGCTGGTTCAATTTTACCTAAGCACAGCTCGTCAAAAATGACCTTGTTGATCTTTTCTCTTTCTGCTTCATTAGGACCAAAACTTGAATTCCCTCAGCTTCTATTCTGGATTTATAAAAATCCTGTTCCATCGTGTATTTCGTGCCTAATAATCCAATTCTACTCATATTTTGGTTTTTAATTTGTTTTGCAGTTGCATCAGCTATATGTATGATAGGAATGCTAATCTTCTCTTCTATCTGTTCAATGACCTTATGCATTGTGTTTGTACCAATGATAATGAAGTCAGAACCTGCTCTCTCTAATGAATAAGCAACTTCCCCCAATAACATACCGGCCTGTTCCCATTGACCTTCTCTTTGAAAACGCTCAATTACTGCAAAATCAACACTATATATTAAAATTTTCGCAGAATGTAAGCCACCTAACCGACTTTTCACTTCTTCGTTTATCAGTTGATAATAAGTTACGGTTGATTCCCAGCTCATCCCACCGATAAGCCCGATTGTTTTCAATGTATTCACTTCCTTGATTTGAATTGTATTACAGAAGTAATATGCTGCGTCTCGCGATGAACAGAATGGATTATATGAAACATATAAGAAAGACGGCACTTTATTTACAATAGTTCGGCCGTCTATTTACATGGAATGGTATTTCTATCTACATAAAAATGCTTGCTATCTACATGGTGCGGAGTTTTATCTACATGAAAGTGCCTTCTATCTACGTAAAACAAAGTTCTATCTACATAAAGGCCGTGATCATTAATTCGTCTTTAATAGTTCCGCTTCTAATTCTTCTTGTGTGATCGTTTTAATTTTTTTAATGAAATAATAATGTTTATAAAGCGCAAGCAAAACCATGATCACCCTTACGAAAAGAATATCAACAATCACTATTGATAACACGATAAAACTATCCGCTATGATGTTAATACGGATTTTTTCTTTTCTAGTCATTCCAATTTTCTCTCGGAATCTAACTACGTAATTCTCGTAAAATGATGTACTCATAAACCATTTCTCAACACGTTCTGAGCTTTTCCCGAAACAATATGCAGCGAATAGGAAAAATGGACCACCAGGAAGAACTGGTAATATGACACCAGCAACCCCAAGACCAAACGATATAAACCCTAAAAGAGCAAAAAGAAATTTTTTCATTTATTTATGATCAACACCTAGCTTTTATAGTTTTATCTTTCGTAAAAAAAGGACGTGTGCAACTGTGTACACATGTCCCTATATATGTGAAAAGCGATTTACTATATTTACTATTATATTATAGCAATTATTCTTTAATTATCAAATTTATAGAATGAAATGTGTCTGGAAAAATAATCTTGATTATAGAGAAGTAACTCTTTTCAACTGGGCCTCTTGCTTTAGTGTTCGCATTCCAATGACTTCAATTAATCCGTCATGCTCACCAAGTTTATTAGCTATTTCTTTAGTGCGTTCATTTGTTTCGAGTACAGCTTGTTTAATTTGGTCTTGCTCTTCCTTAATTTTATTAATTTCTAGTTTCATTTCGTGTTGTTCTGCTTTGATGTCACTAATATCTTGTTTCATACTGCTAATAGTTTGTTTCATTTCATGTTGTTCTGCATTAATTTCAGTGATATCCTGCTTCATCAATTGTTGTTCCACTTTGATTTCAGTGATATCATGCTTCATCAATTGTTGTTCCGCTTTAATTTCAGTGATATCCTGCTTCATCAATTGTTGTTCCGCTTTAATTTCAGTGATATCCTGCTTCATTCCGTTGATATCTTGTTTCATGCCGTTGATATCTTGTTTCAAGCCGTTGATATCTTGCTTCATTTGTACTTGCTCTTCTTGAATTTCTTCCAATTTACCAAGTATTTGTTGTAATAAATCATTTTCCAACGCATTCACCCCTTACCTATAATTATAGTCAAAAATGAAACTTAAACAAGGTAAAGTGATAGATTGTATAGCCTTACTTTTTCCCCTCATCAACCTTGTGAAACAACGCTTCTGGAATCATTTCAAACCCTTCAATTAACGGGTTCTCCTCTAACTCAATCATTAAATAAAGCTTCCCACCCATTTGAACTTGACGGACATATCTCAAATCCTGTGGGCTAACGGAAATATTCGCTGCCTTTGTCTCGATTTTGATTGACTTTTTATTATACTTCGGCACAACGTTACTTGCCTTAAACTCATGTTTTTCATCATCAATAACGGTCTTAAACGCTTCTTCCACTTTCTCGGTGTTGACATCCTTTACCCCACTACTTGTCAAAACATGTTCTACATCGCGATAGTCTAATTTAGGTATTTCGTCATCGTCATTTTCATCAACTACCCGCTGAATTTCATCATATACATTTGATAGAGTCGTCGTATTTATTTGCTCACCTGCAACCTTTTTAACGATTTCTTCAAAAACAATTTTATCTTCTTTTGCTGTCATCGTTTCTTCAGCATTCAATACTTCTTCGATAAAATGGTAGTCCAAATCATTCGCTTTTCCTGCGGAATAAAGAACACGATTCACATCAGCAGCATTGTCTGTAAAACACGGAAATAGAAAACCTGATATTGGTGCCTTGAGATTAATAATTGGATCAACGACGATATTATATTTAAATTCTTTTTCAACATAATCGAAAAGTAATTCTTTCTTCGGATCTTGTGTTTTATTCACACTACATAATATAAATGAATGGGAATAAACCGTATCTCGTTCACTCGCTTCTGCTTCTTCGTTACCTGCCTTCATCGGCTTCATATATTCGCCTCGAATGAACGTGACCACAATATCCATTTCATATTGCTTTTCATCCAACATTTTCTCAACAAGTTGAAGCATATGATTTTTCCATTCGTCTGTTTCTTGGCTTAATAAACCTTGATGAAGTATGAGTTGACTACTATTTTCTATCTCACGTTGAAACTTCAGCTCAAACAACTTCTCATCTAATTGACCAGATAATACTTTCTTAAAATTGCCCATAAATAACTCTTGCTGTTCCTGTTCTAGCATCTCAAATGGTAGACTTTGATGATGATAGATTTCACTTGATTCTTTCATAATATACACATTAAAAATGTCTTTCACTCTTAATAAATCATTATCCACTTTAAACTGCTTACGTATATTTGCGATATCTTTTTTGTTCAATTTTGCCCCGCTCCTATGCTGTATTTTACGAATACATTTAATCATTGTATCATAAAAGTATATAAATCTTTTTGTATTAAACAATAGGAGATGAAAATGAGAAAAATATTCGGTATCATTTTAATCGCTATAAGTATATTTTTTGGTATTACAGGTGCGCTTTTTTACAATGAGAGTATACTAGTTTCATTGTTTTTAATCGTTGTCATTTGTTTACCACTTTTTATCATCGGCCAAATAACTAGAACTTCATTAGAGTCATTTAAAGAGAATAAAAAATTTTGGATTACAATATTTTTATATTTATTTATCTTAATCCCGGCGATATTTAATTTCCTTTTTTCATATGAAGAGTTAAAAAGAAAAGTTTTTCATGCTGATGATTATGTTGTTTTTGCCTTTTCATCAAGTGATACAATAGGTGCCATTTATTTCGTATCTTTTGCCATATTAATTACTCTTCTCGGTTATCGTTTACTTTCGGATATCAAAAGGAAAAAAATGTTAACAATCTCAATATCATGTTTAACTGTTTTTATTGTTATTTATAGCTATGTTATGTTTACTGATTATCAAGGGATTCATAAAGAAGATGGACTCATTACGAGTAATTGGAAAGGTGAAAAATCGGTTATCTCCTACGACGAAATAAATTATATCGATGTTCATCCTTATCTACGCGTCGTCTATGATCACGCCCGATTCGGTGGGGGCAGTACTGATTTTGCCTGGAAAGTATATTTTGTTTACAACAATGAACAAAATCAAGAAGAATACCAGTTTATTTTACACAATGAGGATGATCTAATTAATCTCATAAAAATTAAAGAGCTCGCGAGTCAATTTAATAAGAAATTTGTAGTAAGAGAGATGAGTAAACAAGCCTATTCTTGGTTTAAAGATGCGCTTGAGTCAGGTAATTTTGATAAAGATGAATATTATGAGCTTTTTAATGTATCAAAATAGCATTTTTGAAACTATAAAACGATTAAATGTGATGGACTTCCAATTAGAAGTCCATTTATTCATTTATAGTTAAGTTTAAGTATAACTTTTTTGAAAGGTTGACAGCTAATGAAGGAACGACTCCAACAAGACTTCACACAAGGGAATATTTTAAAACAGTTAGTGACGTTCTCAGGGCCGTTAATTTTGGCGAACCTTCTACAGACTTCCTATCAGTTCGTTGATAGTTTGTGGGTCGGTAATCTATTGGGAGACGACGCTCTTGGCTCTGTCGCTATCGCGAGTACAATTATTTTTACATTACTTGCATTTGCTATTGGGATTAATAACGCCTCTCTCACCATTCTATCCCAGCAAAAAGGTAGAAACGATGATGACGGATTAAGACGTTATTTAAATGGGTTTGTCGTTGTCTTAACCATTTTGGCCGTCCTCATGGGGTCGTTAGGCTTTATTTTTTCAGAGTCATTATTGAGACTACTAGGAACACCTACAACGATGATTAGTGATGCAAAAATATATTTACAAATAAACTTTTTAGGGATTATTTTTTTATTCGGTTATAACTTTATTAGCACCGTGTTAAGAGCACTTGGAGATAGTAAAACGCCACTTAGAATTGTTGCGATTGCTGTTAGTTTAAATATCGTTTTAGATCCATTATTCATTTCTGTATTCAAATTTGGAATTTCTGGGGCTGCTTATGCGACCATCTTTTCACAAGGGGTTTCATTTATAATTGGATTGTATATAGTACTAAAAAGAAAATTGGCCCCATTTTCTATCCCTTTTTTACCAAAACGGGAAGAAGTGAAACTGATTTTGCATTTAGGGATTCCATCAGGGTTACAAATGACAATCATTTCAGCAGGTGTGGCAGCCATCATGGCGGTTGTGACGTCGTTTGGCCCTGCTGTTGTTGCTGGATTTAGTGCAGCCCAGCGTCTGGACAGTCTAATCATGTTACCTGCACATGCTCTAGGTACAGCAGTTAACAGTATGGCTGGGCAAAACATTGGGGTTCGCAATATGAAGCGAGTGAATCAAATTGCACGGACGGCTGTCTTGTATAACTTCGCAATTATGTTTTCTATCGGTCTCATTGTAATTGTTTTAGCTAAATACGGTATTTCACTATTCATTCGCGAAGAAGAGTCCGTTCTGTTCGGAACAAGATATTTGCAAATTATCGCACTTTGTTACCCATTTTTAGGGATTAATTTTGTTTTAAATGGCATTGTTCGTGCCTCAGGGGCGATGTATCAAGTGCTTGTCTTGAATATCATTTCATTTTGGGTATTAAGATATCCGCTCTCAGCTCTTTTTGCGAAAATGTTTGGCGATATTGGTATCGCAATTGGTATGGGAGCAAGTTTTATCATTAGTAGTTTATTTGCTTATCTATATTTCAGGTTTGGAAAGTGGAGAGAAAAAGTATTGTTTACAGAAACTCCTTGATTTAACAATTCGATTAGATATACTATATTTAAAATTACAAAAATAGTCATGTATGAAAAACAAATAAAAACTTTCAAATGAACTATTTTCAAATTCTAAATTTAACTAAAGTCAATTTATTGAGGGAGGGATAAAAAATATATAACAAAAATTTTTTATGGATGTATATAAGCTTAATATTTTTTCTGAATAGTTGTTATTTAGTACTTGAATTAATTAAATTTAAAATTAGAGGACAATCGTTGAATAATGTATTGAGTCAAGTTGAATTTACAAAAAATAGCCAATTGGGAATCTGGACATCTCTAATAGAATATCTTATATTACTATTAATTTTAATAGGCGCCATTTGGATTATAAAAAAGCAAAAGCAGCAATTAATATCTTTTATTTTAATTAACTTGGTAGTTTGTATTCTTTTTTTCGCAATTGGTTATCTCGCAGCCATTATTTTCAAAGTTACCCATGGCAATCTAGTGCAACAATTAATAGGACCGTGTTTTATTTTATTAATTTTAGTTGTCTACCATGTAATAACATTATTAAGAGGGCGTAAAATTGTGGAGAATTAAAACAATGTGATTGTGTACGAAGCTGTTTATATGGCTCCGGACATTTGAATATTTAGCCCAAATTTAATCAAATGGATAAAGAGGATATACACCGATGCACGTTCTGCATAAGATGCATCGGTCCTTTGATTAAACTAATTAAAACTAGAACAAAGCCTTATAATTCGAAGACTAGATTACAAAGCTTTTTTCTTTAGTTTATAAATTTGTTCTTCATGTTCAAACAACTTATGTTGAATAAAATCCATTTTTTCTTCTAAACGTTCTAATCGCTCATTTAAATCATTTTGCCCTTGTAATAAGCCATTCTGGTTTTGATTTAATTCACTATACCCATGATCAACTTTATCAGACAGCTCTTTAATAGCCTGTAACACCATTTTTAATTCTTGATTTTCCATACAAATACCCACCTTTAAATCTATTTTTATTATACTAGACAGCTTGATTATAAGACAGAGCTTTTTTCTATCAAGCTAATTTAACCAATTGAAAAATGTTAAGTCTCAAATGAGTTTACTGTTTCAGTCACATTTTGTTTTTAATCCTTTTAGTTTATCATCGTATTAGTATGTAAAATCATGTCGCTCAGCTTCACTTTTCTCTTCACTCGTAATCAACGCTTCTATAGGAATCTTCCAATGTCCACCATCTGTTTGATACGAACCTGGAAATTTTCCTTTGTCACACATACGACGAACTGTTTGGTCGCTTACCCCTAGTCGCCTTGCTACTTCATTCGGTGTATAATATGCCGGTGGGCTTTCTTTAACCTCGAAGCTAGGTACAGGATATTCTCTATTCCTAGTTTTGGAAGGGTTGTTTTGCTGTTGACAACTATCTTTTATAATAGATGCCAACCATTTCTTTCTAGTCACTTTAGAGTCAGCTTCAGCTAAATTACTCAATTCGTCTATATATTCCACTAATAACTCAAATGCTTGACCATCTTCATGTTCGATTTTCTTTTTTATTTGTTTATCTAAATCTTTCAATAGTTGGATACATTCCTTACTTGGAAGTTTTAATGGGATATTATGTATATAGGATGTAAAAAAACCTATTTGCCTTAATGAACGTTCAATAACTGCTTTAAAGACAGCTTTAGCTTGATCATCATCAACACCAGACAAAGTCTGAACACTATCCCATAATTTTTCTTGATCACGATCCCAGTTATCAATCATTGTCCCACCTCCAATAATTATATTATAGTCAAAATACTCAACAAAATCAACAAAAAAGTACAAAAACTAAACATTATATTCACTCAAAGATTAATCCACAAAAAAAGACTTTCTCAAGTCAAAAATTGACCTATTGAAAGTCTTTACTACTATTATACGCCTTGTGCAATCATCGCATCTGCCACTTTGATGAAGCTTGCGATATTTGCACCTGCAACAAGGTTTCCGGATGCTTCGTATGTCTCTGCCGCATCCATGCTTTGCTTATAAATATTTTTCATAATTGCCTTTAGTCGCTCATCAACCTCTTCCTTCGTCCATGAAACGCGCATATTGTTCTGTGCCATTTCAAGAGTTGAAGCAGCTACACCACCAGCATTGGCAGCTTTCGCCGGGGCGAAGAGAACCCCTTTGTTTAGAAAATAGTCGATAGCTTCAAGCGTACATGGCATATTTGCGCCCTCACCTATTGCTTTAACACCATTTTTCACTAATAGTCGTGCACTTTTATCATCAAGTTCATTTTGTGTCGCACAAGGTAATGCAATATCACAAGGAACTTCCCAAATCCGATGACTATTTGCAACATATTTAGCGTTTGGATGTTTTTCTAAGTAAGCTTCCATCCGCTCATTCTCAACCTCTTTAATCTGTTTTACCGTTTCAAGGTCAAGGCCGTTCTCGTCATACACATAACCACAAGAATCACTGCAAGCAACGACTTTTGCTCCAAGCTCCATCGCCTTTTCCATTGCATAAATCGCGACATTACCTGAACCTGATACGACAACAGTCGATCCGTCAAAGCTAAGGCCTTGATCTTTCAACATCTCATCAACAAAATATACGGTACCGTAACCCGTAGCTTCTTTCCGTCCGATGCTTCCGCCAAATTCAAGTGGCTTACCTGTAATGACACCCGGCTCGTAACGATTCTTCAATTTTTTGTAATACCCAAACAAATAACCAATTTCCTTGGCACCGACTCCAATATCTCCTGCTGGAACATCAAGATTTGGGCCAATATGTCGACTTAATTCCTGCATAAAACTTTGGCAAAAACGCATGATTTCCATATCTGACTTGCCTTTTGGATCAAAATCCGCGCCACCTTTTCCTCCACCAATCGACTGATCCGTCAATGCGTTTTTAAAAATTTGTTCAAAACCTAAAAACTTCACAATACTTGAATTCACAGTCGGGTGAAAACGTAGCCCACCTTTATAAGGCCCAAGTACACTATTGAACTGTACACGAAATCCACGATTCACTTGAACGCGTCCTTCATCATCCACCCATGGTACTTGAAACGTAATCATCCGTTCTGGCTCAACAATTCGCTCTAAAATATTTTGTTTCATATATATGGGATGTTGAAAAAGGACAGGTTTAATGGTATCGAAAATTTCTCTTACCGATTGTAAAAATTCATGTTCTCCGGCATTACGTCGCTGAACTTTTTTATAAACTGCATCGACGTAACGATTCACATGTTCCATTTTAATATCCTGTAGTTGGCTGATTGACATTGTAAAACTCCTCACGTCTCAGACTTCCCTTCACTCTAATTTTATTTTATAATAGATTAAATAATCGTTTCAATATAACAATCACATTAGATTAATGCGTTTTATGCATGAATGGGGTGAGGACTATGGAATTTCGCCAATTAAAATACTTTATTGAAGTTGCTAAAAGAGAACATATGACGGAAGCAGCTGATGCTTTACACGTCGCCCAGTCATCGGTTAGCCGCTCCATTTATAATTTAGAACAAGAACTCGGCGTTAATTTATTTATTCGCGAAGGTCGTAACGTTCGCCTCACACCAATAGGTAGGCTTTTTTACGAACGCGCCTCTCAAATCACTCATTTGATGGAAGAATCAAAAAGAGAAATTAATGAATTTTTAAATCCAAATAAAGGGACCGTGCGCATTGCATTTCCTGTTAGTATGGCTGCGCACACGTTACCTTCTATTATTTATGCTTTTCGCAAAAAATATCCGGAAGCAAAGTTTGAAATGAACAATGCTCTTTTTAACGATCTCATTGGCGGAGTGAAAAATGGAAGCTACAACATTGCCATTACTGCCCCAATACCAGATGACAGTAAAGATTCAAGCATCAAGAGCCACGTGCTATTCCATGAAAACATCGTGGCTTTATTACCGCTACGTCATCCACTAGCGAAACAAAAAAAAATAAACTTACTTGAACTTAAAAACGACCCATTCTGTGTGTTACCTGATAATTATATGTTCCACCAACTCGTCTTAAGATCATGTAAACAAGTCGGATTCGAGCCGAACATTGCTTTTGAAGGAAAAGATATTGACGCATTAAAAGGATTAGTATCAGCTGGACTCGGAGTTGCACTAATTCCTGAAATGACGCTAATTGATAACACGCCACGAACGACTGTCGCTGTAAAAATCAGCCATCCGAACATCAATCGACCAGTAGGCGTAATTACCCCGACTCAGCGTAGCCTACTACCAACCGAACAATTATTTTACGACTTCCTTAAGGAATATTGTGCTCGGTTAGATCAATTTAGACAATAAAAAAAATTAACCCACCCTGAATTAATGCTTTCCAACACTTTTGTCAAAGGCTGGCTTACAGGGTGGGGAGTTTTTTTATTAGACTTGCAGCTCAACAGTTTTATCTACGTCAAGTGGCCGGCTATCTACATGAAATGGTTTGCTACCTACATATAATAGTCGCCTACCAACATGAAATGGCTAGCTACCTACATAAAACGATTGTCTATCTACATAAAACAATCGGCTATCTACATTTTCCAGAGCTCTATCTACACGTTTTAAAGATCTACCTACAAAATTTAGAAGCCTATCTACATATTCAGGTGTTCTACCTACATAACCCGAATTCCAAACAGCATACTTCACTACAATTAAAAGATCGTGTACAACGCCGTATTTGCAAGTGTAATTAACGTCATTAAAATCGTGTTAAGAAAAGCTCCTACATAAACATTCCCTGTTTTTCTAAAGAAATATCTGTTAAAGATAGCAGCTATAAGCAGAACCGGCACTAATCCAATAACAATAATTGATGATAAAGCTTCACTAGGATATCCTGCAGTTCCCGTTGTAAAGAGCAACCCGTAGTGATAGCCTAAGTAAAGCAATAAACCACCGATAAACATTAAAATCGCAGCGATATACCCTTTCACTCCATCGAATTTCTCACTCGCTGTATTCATATTGATCGATATACCAACGATGAAATAGTAAATAAAGAATAACGGAGCATATTTCATTAGCGCAACGAGATGGTGACCTTCAAACGTCTTAACCGCAAATGTCCATATACGAAAGTCCGTCTTAAATAACGCATCAATTAAATATAGTAGAGCATATCCAATCGCAATAGCTACAACCGCTGTTACAAATGCAGCAACAATCGATTTTACTCCTGCTTTAACCCCGTAATTTGCTATCGTTGCTCCGTCTGCTTTTTTCGTCACAAAATGATGCGTAGCCATTACCATTAACGTAATGATTGCAACGTTAATTGCCCAGTAAACAATCGGGTTCGCTGTTGGTGCACCAAGTAGCTCTGTCGTTTCAATGAACTTACTTTGATTCCGTAAAAAGAAATATTGGATGACACCTAAAATCAACATAATAAATGATGCAGATTTTATATTACGTTCTGCGTTTTTCACTAATGCATAAATTAAGACTACTAATGATACGGCAATAATTATCAAGCTAATCTGCCTCAACAATCTCATCCCTGTCACATCACCACTATAAAACGAGGTAAACAATAATGCCGGGAATAAAGCCCCAAATAGAATTAAAAACAAACTTGTTAATTCCTGTCCCATCGTCTTCGGTTCAGGTAGAGGTGCGGGCTTTTCTGTAAAAACATTATTTAAAAATGGTAACCTAGATAGCATATTGATTAAAGGAACAAATAGTAAAAAGAATCCAATTAATGCTACGAAAGAAAACCACTCTTTGTACATCCACGTTTGACCCTCTTCACCAATCTGAACCAAATTCCCAAAATCAGCAAAAGCCATATCGTAAAAATCGATGGCATATCCAGTTGTCGTTTTTGAAAAATGGTTCCAAGGATGAATTTCATTCGGCTCATAAATAATCCTAACACCGCCATCTACTTGATAAGCCTCACCAGCTTGCGGATTCTCAGGATTCCCTAAAAAAGCTTGTCCTTCTGCCGTATTGACATAATCTTTTCTTACAACCGTTTGTCCTGCAGCCGCTGCTTCAGCATCAAAGAAAAATTCATCGTAATGTCCAGCAATTTTACCAGACGTTCTCGGCCCATATGCAGCCACAATATCTTCTACTGTATAGTCCAACAGCTTAATCCATTGATAATCAGAACCCATTGTTAAAGAACTATAAATTTTTCTTACTCCAGTTTGTGCAAAAGCTTGTTCATCTAGAAATACCGCGTGAGTTGAAGAAAACCCACCCATTGAATGTCCAGAAACAGCAATAATACCATTTCCAGCGTCATCTTTTAATACATAGTCTTGATCGTACATGTATTGAACTGCGTCATGAATCGCCATTGGCCAGAATGAGAAAAATGGAACTGGCTTCTCCATCGTACCCGTTGAATGCCCATGGTCATACTGATCTAACGCAAGAACGACATAACCTCTTTTTGCCATCTCAATCACTTGTGCGTCTTGCATTTCCGCAGAGTTTAAATATCCATGGGTAGCGATAATCGTCGGTCGAGGTTGTTCATCAGCCCCATCAGGTTTATACAATAGACCTGATAACTCCCCCCTTGGTGTGTCAAAATAAATACGCGACACATCAACATCTCCATTAGAACTATTATAAAGATATGCAATAAAACTACCGACAAAAACTAACAACAAAGAAATGACTAATAAGAATATTGACTTTTTAGACCTATTCATAATATCCTCCTTCAAAATACTGAATAAAGACCATAACTTCAGAATTTATTCTCCCCTTTTAAAAGAATATTTATTAAAAAAAGACACAGTATCACTTCCTTGATAACATTCAAAAAAAGATACCTTATCATCTATAAAAAAAATATGTTTTCCATTCCTTAATAGGGATGAAGGAGAAGTTTTTTGTTATGATCCTCAGTCGTCCCATTAAGATAAGTATAAATATTTGAATAGAGTAATATTTAAAAAAACATTAACATAAACTATAAGCGGAGTTTAATAGTTAATAAAGGATAGGTGATCACATGGATAATGAGTCATCAAGACACCATAAGCCTGTTGGTAAAAATCCAAAACAGGAACAATTAGATCGATACCGTGTACAAAACACCGGTAAACCAATGACGACAAATCAAGGAAGAAAAATTTCCAATGATTCAGAGACTTTAAAAGCTGGTGTACGTGGCCCTTCTTTACATCAGGATTGGCATTATTTTGAGAAAATGTCTCATTTCGTTCAAGAAGAAGAGCCTGAAAGAGTCGTTCACGCAAGAGGCTACAGTGCCCATGGTGAATTTGAATGCTACCAATCAATGAGGCATGTAACAAAAGCGGGATTCTTACAGGAACCTGGAAAAAAGACTCCCATAACATGTCGCTTTTCAACCGTCCAAGGGCCAAGAGGATCTTATGACACAGCAAGAGATTTACGTTGTAAAGGGGTTAAGTTCTATACGGAAGAAGGAAATTACGATTTAACTACAATTGCTATGCCTGTTTTAATTAATCAGGACCCGATGAAATTCCCAGATGTTATTCATGCATATCAAGCTAAGGATGATGATGATATTCCAACTGCTACAGGTGCTCATGACTACTTTTGGGACTATGTAGCAAATAATCCTGAATCTCTTCATATGGTGGCATGGATTATGTCTGACCGAGGCATTGTAAGAAGCTATCGAATGATGGAATCATGGTCGATTAATACTTATTTATTCGTCAACGAAAAAGGTGTCGCAACCTTTGTGCGATTCGTTTGGAAACCTGTCTTAGGCGTTCACTCCCTGCTTCAAGATGAGGCAATTAAACTTGGAGGAATAGATCCTGATTTTCATCGGAAGGATTTACGCGAAGCCATTGACAAAGGATATTACCCAGAATATGAGCTAGGTGTTCAACTCATTCCGCTTGAAGATGAATTCAAATACGACTTTGACATTCTTGACCCTGCTAAGTTTTGGCCAGAAGAACTCATCCCTGTTCATCTTGTCGGGAAGCTAACCTTAAACAAGAACATTGACAATTACCATACGGAATCAGAACAAGTAGCATTTAATCCTGCAAATGTAGTTCCAGGAATTGATTTTTCTAATGACCCTGTATTACAAGGAAGATTAATTGCTTATCAAATGGCGCAAACACATCGTATTGGACCGAATTTCCAAGAGCTACCGATTAACAAACCAATTTGCCCATTCCATAACAACCAACGACGTGGACCAATGAGATATCGAATCGATGTCGATCAAGTCAGTTATCACGAAAATTCTTTAGCAAATAACACGCCATACACAACTCCACCAGAAGCAGGTGGATATGAGCATTATCCTAAAAAAGTTGACGGGGTTGTCATCCGTGGACGCAGTGAATCCTTTAACGATTTCTTTTCACAACCACGAATTTTTTGGAATAGCCTATCACCTGTTGAGAAACAACATACTATTTCAGGCTTCAGTTATCAATTAGGGAAAGTTGAAAGCAAATCGGTACGCCAACAAAATGTCGACTTACTCGCTCATGTCGATCAAGAATTAGCGTGCATCGTTGCTGAAAATATCGGTGTTGAGAAACCTAGTGGAACTCATGTGCCTGTTGATATTAACTACCCATCCTTAAGCCAAATGAGTACGCCTAAATATGCAGCAACATTAAAAGTAGGTGTATTAGTTGGTGATGGTTTTAATAGTAATGAAGTGAATCAGGTTCTAAACACTTTGGAGCAAGCTGGTGTTTTTATAAAAGTCATTAGTGATAAGCTCGGTTACGTTTCAGGTGATGACGGTACAAAGCTAGAAGTGGAAGATACATTTTTAACTTCTAGCCCTTATTTAGTAGACTCCCTTTACGTTGTTGGAGGAAAATCTAGAAACGAAAAAGCATTTATTACAGAAATGAATAAATATATTAGAGTCGCCTACGAACATTTTAAACCAATTGGAGTAGCAACGACTGGAGAACCATTTATTCAAGTATCAGAAGATAGCAATTTATCAGGTGTCGTTTTTGCTGCAAATAATCCTGACTTTGGAAAAGACTTTGTCTCTGCTATAGCACAGCAACGTTTTTGGGATCGAATATAACAACATATTAATTAAAAAAAATATAGACCCAAGAACGCAGTAATATAGGCGGCCTTGGGTCTATTTTATATTCGAAAAATATAATGCGTCTTTTTAAATTAACTTTGCTTTTGACTATATTTAACTTAATTTCATACACAACTTTTGTATCAGTAGTGATGCAATGACATATAGACATTTATTATGATTCGAATCTCTTTCAACAAATAAATAAAAATGAAAGAGCTGCTAATTAAGTAGACAGCTCTCCTTTTTTTATCATTCTATGATTTCAGCTTCCATATGCGGAAGTGTAATATGATAACCCGCCTGAGATTCATAAGTATGAGAACCCTTAATCGTACCATACACAGTAATAACATCTTCCTCAACAAAAGGCGTTGTTCCTTCATAGGTAATGTAAACAACTTCACCCAAATCATATCCATATGAATCCTTAGTTACCGCGAGTCGAATAACCGTTGATGTGGTTTCTTCCATAATTTGAAGTATTTCACCACGATATTTTATAAATTCGCCATAATATTTATCAGGATTTTTATCTAGTTCCTTAAAACGGATTTCTTTAGCACTTTGTTTCTTTTCTTCTAATTCCTTCTCTTTTAACTCTTCTTGCTTACGCACATAATCTCGATAAGCTTGATCTGATTCTTCGTTTGTATAAGCATCAACCGCCTCTACCTCACCAATCGATCCAAAATCAATAACATAGTGTCCAAAATAATTATCTACTTCGCCATCAACTCGTGAACTAACTTCATCATGATCACCATATAAACGATAAAAACTAGGGTTATATTCACTATCGTTGACATACATCGTCGTATTTATCGTATAAGTACCACTTACTACTAATTGACCTTCTTCATCACCGAATGTCGCATTAAGCTTGCCATCTTCAACAATTGGACTACTTATATAATCAGCTAGTTCTTCAGAATGCCACAAATGTAAGTACACTTTAGTACCTTCAGGCAGATTAGTATCCGCACTTAAAGAAATACGGTCCTCTTCTTGATCATAGTTCGCATCAATAACTTTTACATATAATTCTTCTTCTTTTTCAAAGTCATTATTTTTAACATCTGCTGCAGTAACACTGTCATTACTTATATCAATTTGTATACATGCAATCAATATGATAAGTGGCGCTAATGACCAGACAATTAATTTCTTTCCCCATTTTTTGCGAATTATTAAACCTATAATAACTACAATTAATAGGGTGACAAACATAAATAAACTTCCAAGTCCAATAAACGGGATTAATATATCCATATTAACATGACACCTCTTCTTTGTTGTTTGTCTTTGTTGCCTGTTTCTCAAGGAGCTTGTCTTACATCACCCTTAAAAATGCACCTATCTATTCTACAACATTTTCTCCTCTATTTTGTTGTAAAGTTTTGGATATATGTTATAGACATTGGAAATCATGACGTATTATCCGTTGAATTTTAGTCTATATTACGTTATAAATTGTAGTAACACATTTATTTCCTCATAAGGTTTTACTCAAATCATCAATGAAATCTATCAATCTCGTAACCACCTAAGAAACCACAAATTCTTTTATTCCCAAATTAAATCCACAAAGAAAGGGTCGGTCTTTTTTATGAAGAAAGCTGGATTACAGCTAACTTTGCAAACTTCTAGTCTATTAATTGGATTTATGGTATGGGTACTTATTTCATCACTAATGCCATATATCCAAAGTGATATTGAATTAACATCAGGACAAGCATCTATTATTACTGCTATACCAGTCATTCTTGGTTCTTTATTGCGTATTCCAATCGGTGTCTACACGGATCAAATCGGTTCAAGAAAAATGTTTTTGATTAGCTTGATCATTCTTTTATTTCCCGTCTTTTATATTAGTGTGGCTAAATCATTTGTTGACTTAGTCATTGGCGGATTAATCCTCGGGGTAGGTGGGGCGATATTTTCTATTGGTGTTACTTCCCTACCAAAATACTATCCAAAGGAAAAGCATGGTTTTATTAACGGTGTTTATGCAGTCGGTAATATTGGTACAGCCATTACATCATTCGGTGCGCCAATGATTGCGGAATCAATCGGTTGGCAAAATACCGTCCGTTTATTTTTAATCTTTTTAATTGTTTTTGCTGCTTTAGTTTTTTTATTAGGTGATCGAAAAGAAACTCTAACTAAAAAGTCAATTATCGAACAGGTTAAAGGTGTCTATAAAAATACAACTTTATGGTTTTTATGTTTATTTTATTTCATAACTTTTGGTGCTTTTGTAGCCTTTACGATGTTTTTACCAAATTTCCTAGTCGATAACTTCGAATTGACACCAGTTGATGCTGGGATCAGAACAGCTATATTTATTGCTATTGCTACTTTGCTACGTCCTGTCGGTGGTTTTCTTGCAGATAAATTTAACGCTTTCATCATCTTAATGTTTGTTTTTATCGGAGTGTCATTTTCAGGAATTTTATTATCGTTTTCACCTAACATATTATGGTACACAGTCGGTGCACTTGTAGTCGCATTTACCGTAGGGCTTGGGAACGGAACTGTATTTAAACTCGTTCCTCTATATTTTTCAAATCAAGCAGGGATTGTGAATGGTATTGTTTCCGCCATGGGGGGACTAGGTGGATTCTTCCCGCCCCTGCTATTAGCAGCAGTTAATAACATAACAGGTCACCACGCAATAGCTTTCATGCTGCTGTCGGAATTAGCACTTGTAAGTTTTGTCATTGTATTCTTTATGTATTATCAGGATCAAGTTAATATAGAAAGAAAAATAATTGAAGGAACCGCTGAAGGTATTATGATCACTGACAAAAGCGGCGTAATACTCAATGTAAACCCTTCTTTCACTAGAATAACTGGATATACTAAAGAGGAGGCAATCGGAAATACTCCCAGCATCCTACAATCAGGAAAACACGGTGATCAATTTTATGAAGACATGTGGAATTCTGTCCAAGAAAAAGGTTATTGGGAAGGTCAAATATGGAATAGACGAAAAAATGGTGAAATTTATTCAGAACTACTATCTATAAGCCCGATTAAAAACAACGTAGGAAAAACAAAATATTACGTCGGTATATTTAATGAAATCAATAGCGAAAACTGATAGTCAAACTAACTTTTAATAAAGTCTTCCTTCATGTGCTTATCATTCAACGTAATAAAATACAGGCGCTCTACTGCGCCTGTATTTTATTATTCTATAGACCTTGTTTTCTATAATTTGACCTAGACCTATATTGCTGCGGTGCTCTTGTAGGATAACGTATTGGGAAACTGAAAATATGAATTAACTTCGTAAAAGGTATTGATGCAAATAACGCAAATGCAGAAATAACATGAAACTTAAAAATGAATGGAACGTCTTTCATTAATTCGAATTTCGGTTGAAAGATTAGTAGACTACGAAACCACGGTCCGATTGTTTCTCGATATTCGTATTCAATGACCGTCGTATTAAAAATTAACGTCATATACGTTCCTGTTCCTGCCACAATCAATAAAGCAAAGACTGTAAAAAAATCAGAAAAAGTTGCTCTAATTCGGACTGGGTCAATTGTTATTTTTCTGATTAATAAAATGATTAACCCGATTACAACCATTAATCCTGCTAAACCACCACCATAAATTGCACCAAAATGATACAGGTGATCAGATACGCCAATCGCGTGATACAATTCAATTGGAACGACCATTCCCATGACATGGCCGATAAACGCAAAGACAATTCCCCAATGAAACAATGGTGAACCTATTCGCAACCACTTTTTCTCAAAAAACTCTGTCGAAGGAGCTGCCCAACTAATTTGTCGGAAGGCATACCGGTAGAGGAGACCAACAATCATAATCGAGAGCATAATATATGGGAATATAACCCACCAAAAAATTTCATTCATCATATTCCTCCTCTCTTTATTGATACATAATTGGATACGGTAGTTCTTCTAAATCTGCTTCTTCTCGATCATTTTCTAATTGCTCTATCTCCTCTACTGAAGGTGTATGGAATATGTGTGTCATTAGTAGATTAAGCACCTTCGTATACGGATTATCTTCTTCAATATGATTAATAATTCGTTGTATGGCAACTGCTAGACGTCGCTCGAGCCTCTCCAATTCCATGGTCGGCTGACTTACAGCTAAAAACTCTAGTAACATAGGAATATAATCTACTAATTCGTTGTTATCACGTTCGAACCTAGCTTGATTAATTATTTTTTGTAGACGTATTAATGCGGCTCCCCGTCTGTTACTATCACCTAACTCATGTGCTGTTAAATATAAGCCCGTTTTCGCACGTAAATCAAAAGTTTTAACATAAAGCTCACGGATGTCTTTGACTGAATAGTTAAGCAAGGAAGTAAAAGCTTGCTTTAATTCCTCACCCACCTTTTCAGTTTGTATTTCATTTTCGATGATCTGCTTCATATCTTGCCAATCGCGTATATTTTCGTCCGTCGGATAACTTAACAGGTGTGATGAACAAATAAGAATCACTTGTTTATTTTGATTCATGTTTTTCTCTCACTTTCATATAACCATAAGTCGGATTAACCCCTTCGGGTGGAGCGATATCTTCTAAGCTACATGCCCCTTGCTGATAATATAAATCATCATCCATCTCTCTTCTTCCAGTCGGAATAACATAACGTTCTTCGTATTTAGCGATTCCAAGTAAGCGTGCCATTTCTTCTATTTCCTCAGGAGTTGTATCAGCTTGCTTCACTAACTCACTTTGCTTAAATTCATCAACACCACCAACTGTTTTCCCACGCATATATACACGCATGGCTGTTAACTTAAGTAATACCTTTCTGATCAACTCTGTATCATCAGCTGCTAATATAGAAGCTAAATACTCAACAGGAATACGCATTTGATCAACTGCTGGGATGTAACCGTCTGTATCTAATTCATCTTCATTCGTAATATGATTCATAATTGGACTTAATGGTGGCACATACCAAACCATTGGCATTGTTCGATATTCTGGGTGTAATGGTAGGGCAATCTTCCACTTCATAGCCATTTTGTAAACAGGTGATTCCTTTGCTGCCTCTAACCACGCGTCATTAATCCCCGCTTCTCTTGCCTTCTCTTGAACGTCTGGATCAAATGGGTCAAGGAAGCAAGAAAGTTGTGCTTCATATAAATCTTGTGGATCTTCAACAGAAGCTGCGTCTTTCACTTTGTCAGCGTCATATAAAACGACACCAATATAACGAATTCTACCAACACAAGTTTCCGAACAAATCGTAGGTAAGCCCGCTTCCGTTCTCGGATAGCAAAAATTACACTTCTCCGCTTTATGTGTTTTCCAATTGTAATAGACTTTGTGATATGGACAACCATTTTGACAAAAACGCCAGCCACGGCATGCATCTTGATCTACTAATACAATCCCATCTTCATCACGCTTATACAAAGCACCAGTCGGACAAGATGCGACACAAGATGGATTTAAACAATGTTCGCATATTCGTGGTAAATACATCATAAACGTTTTCTCATATTCCATTTGAATATGTTCTTGTAATTTCTCAACATTAGGGTCAAGTGGAACAATTTCACTACCACCAGCTAGGTCATCATCCCAATTCGACCCCCAAACTGGCTTATCAATGTACTTCCCCGTTATTTGTGACTTTGGTCTTGCAACAGGCAAGTTCTCACGTTTAGGACTGTGAATAAGGTTGTCATAATCATATGTCCACGGTTCATAGAAATCTTCCATCTCAGCCATATCAGGGTTATAGAAAATATTTGCTAGCTTCGAGATTGGGCCACCAGCACGGAGCTTTAATTTACCGTTTTTTAATTCCCAACCACCTTTATATTTATCCGTATCTTCCCAACGTTTAGGATAACCAGGCCCTGGTCTTGTTTCTACGTTATTAAACCACATATATTCTGCACCTGGGCGGTTAGTCCACGTATTTTTACAAGTGACGGAACAAGTATGACAGCCAATACATTTATCTAGATGCATAACCATCGCAACCTGTGCTTTAATCCTCAAGCCAATCAACCTCCTTTAATTTCCTTATAACTGCCATCGTATCGCGCTGATGTCCAGTTGGTCCGTAATAATTAAATCCATAGCTTAGTTGTGAATATCCACCAATCATATGCGTAGGTTTCAACGTAATACGAGTTACACTATTATGTGTTCCACCCCGCTGCTTATTAATTGATGTACCTGGCACACCCATTGTTCGGTCCTGTGCATGGTACATATAAGCCATTCCGCGTGGGATTCTATAAGTTAATACAGCACGAGCCGAGACGACACCATTACGGTTATATACTTCAATAAAGTCATTATCTTTAATTCCGATAGACGCACCATCTTCTTCATTCATCCACACAACTTGCCAACCTCTAAACAGTTGAACCATAGGTGTTGTTTCAGTAAACATCGTATGGATGCCCCATTTCTGGTGTGGGGTCAAATACCGTACCGTAATCGACTTCCCATTTTCTTCAACACCTTTATCCGTTTTCAAAAACGGGCCTTTTTTAAGCGGCGGCAAATATAATGGCAAGCCTTCCCCAAAATCAAGCATCATTTCATGGTCTAAATAAAAGCTCTGCCTTCCAGTTAACGTTCGCCACGGAATGTTATATTCCGTATTCACAGTAAATGGTGAATAACGGCGTCCATCCTTTTCCATCCCACTCCACATCGGGGTTGAGATTGACGTTCGAGGTTGAACGGTTAACGACTTTAAAGTAAAATCCTCTTCTTCCCTGTTTTCCGCAATTTCAGTAAGCTTTTGCCCAGTCTTTTCTTCCATCGACTTCCAACCCTCAACAGCACGCTTACCATTCGTTGCACCAGACATTAATAAGATTGCATCGATTGCTTTTTTATCTGTATAAAGATCTGGATTTCCTTTACCAATGCCATCTCTTTTTGATACACCAAGACGACTCTTTAATTCTTCATAAACTTTTTCGCCAGGTATTTTGACACCTTTTCCGCCATACCCTTTCTTAATTTCTGGCCCTAAAGTTATCATCTTTTCATACACTTTAGGATAATCACGCTCGACGATTTGTAGATTAGGCATCGTTTTTCCAGGGATGGCCTCAACTTCATTTTTGCGCCAATCTTTTATTTTTCCAAAAGCTTGTGCAATCTCGCCTGGTGAATCATGCCCGAGTGGTCGCATAAGTAATTCTTCTGTTTTTGGTAAATGCTCCTCCGCCAATTCAGAAAAAACTTTGGCTATCTCTCTAAAAGTATCCCAGTCACTTTTTGATTGCCAAGGTGGCGAAATAGCTGCATTGAACGGATGGATGAAAGGATGCATATCCGTGCTACTTATATCGAATTTTTCATACCAAGTTGCTGCAGGAAGAACAATATCGGAAAATAGACCTGAGCTAGTCATTCGAAAATCAATACTAACTAATAAATCCGTCTTTCCTTCAGGTGCTTCCTCTTCAATATTAATTGTCTCTGGCTGCCACGAATTTTTCGTTTCAGTCATCACTTGGTGATCACCACCAATTAAATGCTTAGCGAAATACTCATGACCTTTCCCACTATCTCCTAAAAGATTAGAACGCCAATTGAAAAATACTCTCGGGAAATTTCGTGGATCTTCTGGGTTTTCAATTGACCAATCAATCTCACCTGACTTAATTTTTCCAACGATATCGTCGATAATCTCTTGTTCATTTTTCGCACCATTTTCACGACTTTCTTTTACGAGATCGATCGAGTTTTGTGAGAATTGTGGAAATGAAGGTAGCCACCCTAGTCGAGCTGATAATGCATTCGCATCAGCTGGATGCATCCGATTATATTTTCCATTCCAAGGAGTTTCTTTTATGTCATTTTCTGATTCATAACGGAATTGTTCAGTTGCAAAATAGAAAAAAGATGTACCATTCTGTAACCGTGGTGCTACTCCCCAGTCACCAGCAAATGACACCATATTCCACCCTTCAATTGGACGTACTTTCTCTTGCCCAACATAGTGAGCCCAGCCGCCACCGTTAACACCTTGTGAACCTGTCAGTAGAATGAGATTTAAAATAGAACGATAAATTTGATCACTGTGATACCAATGATTCGTTCCACCACCCATCGCTATCATTGACTTTCCTTTAGTTCTCGCTGCATTATCAGCAAATTCTTTAGCAATTTTGATGACATGGTTTTTGTTAACTCCAGTTATACTTTCTTGCCATGCTGGTGTGTATGGACGCTCATCATTGTAATCAGTAGGATAATCACCTGGTAGATTTCGATTTACTCCGACATGTGCCATCATTAGATCATATACAGTCGTCACCTTTAACTCATTACCATGGTGATCTTGAATGTATTTTACAGGGACTCCACGCTGAACCGTTCTTCCTTCCTCTTCAGCAAAATAAGGAAATGTAACCTGAACAACTTCATCAGCATCTTCAATAAAGCTTAATTTTGGATTAATTTCTTTACCATTTTCATTTTTCAGCTCAAGGTTCCAATTACTTCCTTTATCCCAACGATGGCCCTGGCTTCCATTTGGAACTTCCATTTTACCCGTTTTTTCATCCCAAACGACTGTTTTCCATTCACCAAGCTCATGCTTAGTATTAAGATCTGATGCACGAACAAAACGATCCGTACGACAATCTTCATCTGTTTCATTTAAGATGACGAGAAACGGTAAGTCAGTGAATCGTTTAACGTAATTAATAAAATATGGTGTTTCTTGTTTCACATAAAATTCAGTCAAAATGACGTGGGTCATAGCCATAGCTAAAGCCCCATCAGTTCCTGCTCTAGCCGGGAGCCAAATATCAGCAAATTTCTCATATTCTGCGTAATCCGGACTTACCCCGACTACTTTTGTACCGTTATATCTAGCTTCAACCATAAAATGTGCATCTGGTGTTCTTGTTTGTGGTAAATTTGTTCCCCAAATAATGAAATATTTTGAGTTATACCAATCAGCACTTTCAGGTACATCCGTTTGATCACCCCATACTTGAGGTGACGCTGGAGGTAAATCGGCATACCAATCATAGAAGCTTAATAACGTTCCACCTATTAACGATAGAAAACGTGCACCGCCTGCATAACTAACCATTGACATTGCAGGAATTGGGCTAAAACCAACGATGCGATCTGGACCATATTTCTTAATCGTATAAATGATAGAACTTGCTATCATCTCACATACTTCTCGCCAATTCGCACGAACAAAGCCGCCTTTTCCACGAGCTTTAATGACTTGATTTCTTTTCTGTGGATCTTGTTGAATGTTCTCCCAAGCCACAACGGGATTATGGCCTTCTTCTATTTCTGCTTTCCAAAGTTCATATAGATCCCCACGAACGTAAGGGAATTTCACCCTCGCCGGACTATATGTATACCAAGAAAAGCTAGCACCGCGCGGACAGCCACGAGGTTCATATTCTGGGAAATCATCACCAGTGGTAGGATAATCAGTTTGTTGAGTTTCTGAGGTTATGATTCCGTCTTTCACATATATTTTCCAACTGCACGAACCCGTACAGTTAACACCATGTGTGGAACGGACCACCTTATCATGTTGCCATCTTCTTCGATAGATTTCTTCTGAGTCTCTTGGGCGGGGACTTTCCTCTGTCCAACCGTCATTTATTTTTTCACCACGACGTAAATATTTAAGCTTTTGTAGTAGCTTATTGCTCATTTTTGCCATTTAAGTCTCCCCCTTCACTCATTGAGTCAATAGGGTTAAACCGGTCGCCAACTAGTTTAAAACTATCATCCCCAGCCTCTAATTCTTCTAAAAACACTTTATAACTAGGAGCATTTGCTGCAACTAATATGAGTCTTTCTAATGAATCTAGCTTATTTATTTGATAGATTTTTTCTATCACACCAGGTGCAATGTCACCAAAACGCATGCGCAAGACTTGAAGTAAATCTTCACGATCTTGAACTAAAACTGATTCTTCTTCAAATAAAAACATTCTTCCCCTCCTATTTGGCTATGGAGCCATTTTATTAAAATAATCATCAATTAACACTTGTTTACAAGCCTTACCTGTTTCTTTAACAAATTCCTCAAATTCTGAGCTAATAGTATTTAACTGGTCATTTCGTATAAACATTTCTTTTTCATGGGAAAATTGACTTCCGAAGCGAATAATGAGATTTATACCTTCATCTGTTTTGTTCGCATAAGTTTGGAAATCATAAGAATGGATATGAAATTGAGACAGTAATTCTGATGAAATATAATGATGTAATTTTGGAGAAATAGATAGTAACGGTTGTATATTTATACTTGATTCATTTCCAGAGATTGTACACACCTCCCTCTTAATACTAATGATTGGGTAAAATTTTTTCTTCTTGTTCATTATGATATTCATCCACTTGAACGAGTGCGTAGAATTTTTGAAGCAACTCTTCATTAACACCTTCTTTTTCAAGTTGCTGCTTAATTTTATGAACTAAATCACGCATAATGTCGTGATCTCTAGTTAAAGCAATAATACCCTCCTTCAACTCAGGTGACTCTTCTACTAACTCTTTATAAAGCCCCTCCTCCTCAGCATCTGCATGCCTTAACGTTCGTGTCTCCCAATGCTCCACAGTAACGTAGGCTACTTCTAACGCTTGATCCAATTTTTCTTCTTTAATTAATCGCGCTAGAATGTCATTTAACTCACGTGCCTCATTCAATGCCGCTTCATGAATCGCAGCATGACTATCAACATGTTTTAATGCAGGTCCAGACAAATTTTTCAACTCCTTTTTTATTAATTTCCACAAGAATCGATTAATTAAACCAAAATTTAATAGATTCATAGATTTAATAGAATTATTTCTGTAATTAGCTTAAAGGTTGTAATCCAATATATAACGTATTTTTATGGATATTTCAAGTGAATATTTTGAATGTTCCATCATTTTATTATCAACTTTGAAAAAATATATCTCGTTTCTTTAGTGGATTCAATACTGAATTTACCGCAATTCCATTTCAGAAATTTGTAAGAAAAAGAACAAGGGTTTGAGTTCCCTTGTTTCATATTCACGCATAATGTTTTTTTACATCTTTAAAAAGATTGATCATCAAAGCAAAAAAGGTTAACGCCCAAGCACCTATTGCTACAAACACCATCATATGTGGAATAAACAGCAAAAACTCAACTCTAAGCGCCTTCGATAATTGGAATGTACTCGTCGTATACATCGCTAATGGGAACACCATCCCCCAAAGCTGTGGCTCATAAGATAAAGGAAAACGATGGTAAACATGGCGCCAAATCATTAAAATAAACAATAGCGGGATCCACCACGTACCAGCTACCCAGAAAAACAAAGTAAACCCTTTCAAAAACGGTAAAAAATTCTCAATTAATGACCAATATTCCTTATGCAGCATTAACGTTGACCCCGCCAACGTCGTAATAGCAACCGCTCCCATATTTATCCAATACGGAGGAGTTAAAGCTGAAAATTTTAATCTTAAAAAAGTAAAACGATAAAATATTAAAGTAATAATGTTCAAATAAAGCATACAACCGAGCAAATACATGCAAAGCGTAAAGAAGAGTAGTATTTCTTTTCCTGCTTCAATATGTGGTGATAATAATGTCCCAAGAATCGAAACAGATTGCGTACCAACAGCCGCGATTAACCAAGCCCCATTAATCCCTTCCGCCAAGTTAGGTTTATCTCGCCGTACGGTAACAGCAGCAAAAAAAGTGTACATCACAATTACCCATAAAAAAATTGCAATAATCCAAAGAATAAACGGGATTTTATACATACCACCAACAACAATCAATTGACTCCCATACACACTAGTACCAGCGACCAACGTAAAAAAACCTGGTCCTAACGTATGACTCGTTATATCACTTATCAAATTTTTAAAATATTTTATTAAACGAATGAGTGTTAAAAACCAAAGAGTAATATATGAAACTGTATTGATTAATAGTAATGCATGAGCAAAAGAAACATATCCAAGTAGATAAGAGCCAATGGATAACGCACCTGTAGCCATGACTAACGCAAAGTACCCTGGAAAAAGAGTTGCTGCCTTTTGTTTGATAAAATCTAACATTATAAAAGCCCCCATTCAAACAGAAAAAAACTCCCCACTATAACAGTTATGTATGTAAATCAATATACAACCATCATCTTTTAATAGTATTTAACAACTATACCCACTTCACACACTATTTTCACAAAAATAAATGAAAATTGATATAAATCAATTCTTTCTACCGACGCATTGGAGATAATAAGAAAAGGTAAAGAAGATTAGAGGAGGTAATGGAAATGGCAGTTTCACAAGCGACTGTTGATCAATTAGTGGAAAAGTTTTACGAAAACCTTACGAAGGAACAATACTTTGTTGAGATGTTCGCTGAACGAAATGTAGACATTGACAAGCTTAAAGAACGACAAAGAATTTTCATTGCACGATTAATCAACGAGAACGACGCCACTTCAGAAAAAGAACAAAAAGAACAAGTACAAAATAGACATACATTCTCTACGACACCTGAACGTGCCAAATTGTGGTTAGACACAATGGCTCGGTCAATGGACGAGATTGGTATGTCACCAGAAGTAAAAGAGCCTCTGCTTACTAAAATAAAGGAACTTGTAGGGGTTATGATCAAATAATAAACATTTAGGTACCCAATACTTTACACAACTAATGTTTGGTATTGGGTACCTATATGTTTGATCAATAGTTAAATTTTTAACTTTAATTTCTAATAAATAAATTTAGCTCTTTCTTGAATAACAAAAATATTTCAATTAGAAACCTCTTCCCGCTTTTTAATATCTTTAATTACCAGTTCGATTAACAATATAAGTGTGTTTCAAATAAGTAATAACTTCGCCCGAAATTCACTTCCCGTCTCGTGTTGAAAACACTGTTAACTCCTTATCGTTTCTTAGTAGATCAATAAAAACTTGCAGCGCCTTCGTTTTGAATGGAGATGCCGTAACAATGGAAAACTGTCTAACGAAAGGCATTCCTTCTATTTTAACCTCTTGTAAATCACCATTTTGAAGTTCTTTTTGAATGGCCCATTTGGATAATAAGCTAATCCCTAACCCTGCTTCTACAGTCTCTTTAATTGCTTGTGTACTCCCTAAATTCATAATAGAAGTTGGGTGAATCCCGTAGCGTTGAAAAACATTTTCAGACGCCTCCCTCGTACCAGAACCTAATTCCCTCAAAATCCACATCTGCTTTTCTAATTCCTCTATCGTAACTTTCCCTTTATTTTGGACGATGGGGTGATTTGGAGCTGCAACAATAACCATGTAATCTTCAGCAAATGTCTCGACCTCAAGTTGCTGCTCCTTTTTAAAATGTCCTTCAACAATACCAACATCTAGTTGATGATGCTCGACATAACTAGCTATTTCTTCCGTATTACCAATGATGACACTCGGCTGAATATCTGGCGTAATGGAGTGCATCTTCGCAATAATATGCGGAAGAACATACTCACCAAATGTAAAACTTGCACCAATCGACAGTGTCCCACTCGCCTTATTCACTAAGTCATCCACAAGGTGTTGCATCCTAGTATATAAGCCAACGATTTCCTTAGCATGATGATATACAATCTCACCTGCCTTATTTAACCGTACATATTTATTCGACCGTTCAAGAAGTCTTGTTCCAATATTTTCTTCAAAGGTCCGGATGTATTGACTAACAGCGGGCTGAGTCATGAGTAATTCCACCGCCGCTCTAGAAAAATTCTGCTTTTCCACAACCGTAATGAAAACTTGTAAATGCTGATCCATCTGAATTTCCTCCTAGATATTCCAAAAGAATAACCTCATCTTGTTTATTAAAAGATATGGTTATCATCTATATTTCTTTCACAATCATAACTATTTACTTATAGATATTATAACAAATAATTATTTTCCTTATAAATGATGTTCTATTATTCTAGTTTTAGGAGGTGTTTTGATGGCTGAATCAAATTCAAACACAGAGATAGCGAAAAATACACCCCCACAAGTAGCCTGGATTGGCGGGGTAGCATTTACATTTTTTATCGCACTTTTAGGATTTTTATTAGCATTAGTACCTGGATTTAATCAAGTTGGACAATTAGCTTGTGCAATTATTATTGCCGTAATCTACCGACAAATTTTTGGATATCCCGAAGCTATTCGCACTGGAATTACCTTCTCATCCAAGCGCTTACTTCGAGTCGCTATTATTTTATATGGTCTTAAACTAAATATAGATATCGTTTTAAGTGATGGATTAGGACTACTTTTACGCGATGCTGGCGTTATTATTTTTGCAATTTTTGCAATGATTTGGTTAGCGAAAGTGTTTAAAGCTGATAAAAACATTTCATTATTATTAGGAGTTGGAACAGGTGTATGTGGAGCAGCTGCCATTGCCGCTGTCGCACCTATTATTAAATCAAAAGATGAAGATACTGCAATTGGTGTAGGAATCATCGCACTGATGGGGACAGTTTTTGCGATCGGATATACTATTTTACGACCATTCTTACCTCTAGATGACATTCAGTACGGTATATGGTCAGGAACAAGTCTTCACGAAGTAGCCCACGTCGCATTAGCTGGAGCACCTGCAGGAGAAGATGGCTTGGCAATTGCGATTCTGGCAAAACTAGGTCGCGTCTTTTTACTTGTCCCACTCTGTTTTATCCTTATTTATATCATGAAACGAAAAAGTAAAAATACAGAAGAATCCAATGCCAAAATTGCCTTCCCATGGTTCCTAGTTGGATTCATTATATTAAGCATTCTAGGGAGCTATGTATTTGGTCATTCCATTCCTGTATCAGACGAAACAATGAATGTCGTATTTACTTTAACTACTTGGCTATTAACAGCCGCGATGGTCGGCCTTGGACTGAATGTTAGCTTGAAAGATGTCCGCAAAAGAGCCATGCGCCCATTAGTTGCTATGACGATCACATCTTTCGCTTTATCCGTTATTGTTTACTTTATCGTCTAAGATGAAGGGGTTAAAAAAGTGTTGCACGTTCAGTAGCGTCCCGAAATCCCTGGGTTAGTGTTCGGTATGGATTATATTTGTATCGTTCAAGCGATCAATACGTTCTAAATATTTTAAGAGTAATCCCTCATGGCTGATTGGGCCTTTGAGGGATTACTCTTAAATAGTGTCCATTCCTCTTTTTAGAGATTGGTCTATTGCCACTAATCCTTGTTCAGAGACCAAACTATTAGAATTTAAAAGCCTTTCTAGATATGTTAGCGTAGCATTAATTAGTTCTTACGGAAACCAATTCATATGTCTATGCCGTCACATTGTCAGTTGGGTTTATTCTTGTGACAGATACCATATCCATGGCATCCATTACTTGTTGTATTCGTTCTATAGTCGCTCCGTAATATTCATTTCTTTCATCTCTAGAAACTTGAGATGCAGACACACCTAGTTTTGTAGCCAACTCTTGTTGTGACATTCCAATATAAATTCTATAAGCTATTAATGTTCTTCCTAGAGTACGTAAGTTAATTACTGTATCGAACTCTCCACGTTTTATCCTTTCATAATATTCTACTTCTTCTTTTAGTTGTTCATGAAAGGAAATATAAGGTTGAAGTGCTAGCTCAATATGGTCCTGCTCTAGCCCCATATCCTTGAATCTCTTTTTTTCGAATTCAATGAAATTCTTATCTTTTTTCAACTTCTCAATTGCCTCTCTATAAGCACTTTCGGTTTTAATCATTTTTACCCCTCACTTGAAACAATCTTATTTAACAACTTTCACTATTCCTTTAGGCTTGAATGTATCTCTTGTTTGTCTAAATGCAGACGGAAACAATAAATCATTTCCATTTTTGTCTTGAATCCCAGTTCCTGGTCCAAATCCATAATGAGGATATAATTCAACACGATATTTATGCCACATTGGAAGTTGTTTTTTTGTATATCCTTTGTATGCCTTCGTGTTTGGCTGTCCCATGTCCATATTTTATCTGGTTCTTGAATGTTTAATTCGCGTATCAATGTTGGCAGTTTTTTAACATCACACTCGAAGTATCCGTCAATATCATTTGGGTGAGCTTTATTTTCTACAAATGATCCATCTATAAATATTTCATTTACACCCACATTCCAAAGTTGTTTAACCATAATTTCTAGTTGATTCACCAAATAAGCTCTCCATTCAGTGTCCCACATTGAATTATTTTGGGGACCAATAACTAATAATGATTTTCGCAACTGATCAATGGTCAGTTCATAGTCACCTGGAGGTAATAATCCAAAATCATTAAACTTCATTCTTTTACGTATCCCCTTGTACAGTAGTATATTTATTAATAACATATTTGTTATGTTAACTTATTTGTTAAATTTATTATAACCTTTATATATCTTTTTAACAAGTAATTTTTATTTACTGGAGTTCCTTTATTACACAAATACTTATTTTGGAAAATATCTTGGTATTATTGTTGTGATAAAATTAGAAAAAGACAACTAGTTCAAGACGAAGAGAGGAACATCATAATGGAATATATATTTCTATTAACAACATTACTCACATTAACTCTACTATTATTAAATGAAACTAAAAAAGAAATTCAAGCCCATAAGAAAACAATTGAATCACAACACGCCTTAATTGAAGTCATGGCCAAAAAGCTAAAAGAGGCTAGAGGTGAAAAATAATAACGGTTGTTTCATTTTTTAATATCTGTAATGTGATGTCCATAAGAGAAAATCCTCACAAATATTGTTAGATCAATAACTTGTGAGGATTTGAACTTAATAGTAAAAGTCTCTTCTATAGCTTCATCTCCAACCTTATATAAGAGGCTGGGTCAAAAGGTTTTTACAAGACTTAAAACCGAACAATTTGAATAGTGCACTTAACCCGCTCCGGAAATATACTTCGCTTTCCGCGGGTGGCTGGTGAGCCTCCTCGTGCTATCGCACTGTGGGGTCTCACCTATGCCATTCCTCCCGCAGGAGTCTACGTATATTTCCTACGCTAGTTTAGAAATTGTTCGGTTTCAGTCAAAGTCAATTTACTTATGTCCCAGCCACTATATAAGCCTCATCGCTACATAAACTCGCTATAAACAATTCATCTTTTAAGATCTCTTCTTCAAACATTTGTTTAACCACAGGGCTGACATAATGATTGAGAACTAACATTTTGTATACTTCCATTTTGAACTTGAACATATAATTATTTTCTTGCTCACCTAACCATTCACCGTATAAGAAATCAAAGAAGAAAACCTGCCCTTTCAAATTCCCTTTTAAGAATCGTACAGCTCCTAATCCAGCTTGATATGCTAAATCTACATTTGGCTCGACATCTTTAATATTGAACATTCTATTATTAATTCCTTCATAGTTAAACATCGGCAAAATATCGTCAAAGTATTTTTTCCCTGTAGCTTCTAGATTGGCTGTTAAAATATCTTGATCAATCTTAATAAATTGATCAAAATTGACACCCACATATTCATAGTAGGACCTCAATTTATGACCGTCATAAACAGCATAAGTTAGTAAATCGTAATCTTCTCCCATCTCAAGCTCTCCACCCCTTAAGATCTGTACCATATAAGTTTTAGTAATCATCATCGCACCTCTTTTTTATTTTTTTACCAAGCCTGTGAAATACTAAAAATCCATCTTCCTCAACACAAGATATAGAGAATCACCCCTATTAACATAAAAAAAATGCCTCTTATTATAGAGACACCGCTGACTAATGAACGAAAAACTATTCAATTATTATAGTAAATGACAATGGATAAAACACACGCTGTAAATAATCTTAGAATTATACCATGGTATGTAAAAACTATCTGAATGCTTTTATTTGATTTTGGTATTAAAATCTTGCCCACTATCCTCACGTCTTCAACAATAAATATAACATTATCATTATTACGCAAACAGCATCTTCGTTCTCCTTTCAATAAGGTGATCATTATTCAAGAAGTTTGAATAAGTAAACACTTATTTTCATCCAAATCCAACTATACAACAAGGAAAAGGCAAAGACTCCTAAAATAACCATGACATTAAACTGGTATGTTACGGATGGACCAAGGATAGCGAATTTAAATCCATACAACACAATAGCTATACCTAAAGTTAAACATAACGCTGCAAATGAAATTATCAACATACTGTTCTTAAAATACTTCATTCCAGTGCCTAAACCGAGCCCTAATAATCCTGTTGTGAAACTGAACACCAACAATTCGGTAGGTTGGAATATGGCCAACAGAAAGACAGTTAAAAAGTAAGTCATCAAACCGATTCTAAGTGACAATAGTACAGCAAGAACAATAGGTGCTGTGCTCATCATACTAAACATATACCCAACACCCGTGAATATCCCAGTAGATTGCAGAATAAAAGCAATAGCACCTAACAAGGCACCAACAACAAGTTGATTCGTCTTAGCATAATTGTCCATAGTTAAAATCACTCATCTCCCCTAATTACGATGTGAACTATTAATTGATCCCATTTCACACCTCATAATAGGTAAATGCTCATAGAGAGAGTTTTATGCGTACTACTAGAATTTTTCCAATCATATTCTTATAAAAGAAAGTTATTAATAAGGAGTGACACTAGTTGGAAAAGATTAAGGTTCGATTACGTCCAATTGTAGATGGAATTAATTTACCCACGGTTTTGAAAACAGCCATACTTCCGGGAGACACTGTTGAAAGACTATTTATCGCAACTCAAGTGGGAGAAATTTTTTACATAGGAGATGGTGAAGTCAGGACTTTCTTGGATATTCGTCCACAAATCATAGAACTAGGAGCATCTGGAGGATATGATGAGCGAGGGTTATTAGGGTTAGCGTTTCATCCACAATTTTATTATAACGGTCTATTTTATCTTCATTATTCAGTAGCTGGTACACAAGGTCCAGGTGCCCTACCAGGATCCTTTGAGCCTAATCCATGTGACCCCGAAACGTTGAATCTAAAGTGGACCAATCGAGAAACACAGTACGATCATATTGATACCGTCGAAGAATGGATGTTATTATCTAACGGTCAACCGCAAAAACGGCGTACCTTACTGAACTTAAGAAGGCCATTCTTTAACCATAATGGGGTCAATAGTTTAAACTTTTCACCAGAAACAGGAAGACTTGTTTTAACAACTGGAGATGATGGTTCGGGGTATGACCCATTTAACTTAAGCCAAGAAGACTTAGAAATTGCAGGTAAAATCATAGAAATTGATGTTAATAAAAATTTATCCTTCTATAATCCCCCTATTGTTTCCCGTTTTGATGGGCTACCCACTTCGATTCAAGAAACATTAACGGTCATTACTAAAGGAGTTCGCAACATTCCAGGGATCTCCTATCAAAGATATTATGATCGCTATATAAAATATGTTGGAAATGTCGGCCAGGACTTAATAGAGTCGATTTTTTCCTTTGTTTATTACAAACCAATACCCGTTACTCAACTCGTGCAAGCTAATGCCAAGCTTGATCAAGAAGGATTTATTAATTTAGGTTGGCGCGGATGGGAAGGCGATTTCCCTACTCCAATTATGAGAGACTGTGAGGATAACCCGAATGCGGATGAGAAAACGATTGCTTTTTACAACGATGCGCTTATAACTTCTGTAAAACGAATTCGCCCTTTAACGAACTATTACCATCAAGACCCTCGTCCCGATAAATGTGCCGGAACTGCACTTACAGGCGTCCAACCTTATATGGGAACAGGAATCCCTGCACTCAATGGTGGTGTCGTATTTACCGACATAGCAAGAGAAGACAATTCCCAAACTCCGGCGAAAGGGGTATTAGCTTATACTCGAGTTAGACTCGATTGTAAACTAAGTGATTTTAGTGTTATTGAAACCGATTATGATTACGGGTCACAATCTGCTCATTATGTAAGTCTAGGTACGAATTTAGACCAAACTAGATTATTTTTAGGAGCTTATGGTTCGATGAGGGTTACTGATTTTAACAAAGGTACTATTTTTGAGGTTGTCTCATTGTAGGTAACTAATAATTTCCGAAAAAAGAGTCCATTTTGGGTTAAAAAATGGACTCTTTTTTTCTAATTTTTCTCTAACAAGCATCAATAAAAGCAGTAAAAATATCGATTGACGGCTGATCATTCTATTTCTCATTAGTTGTGTCGTCCCTCTCATAATCTCGTCTAGTTATCTATTTAAAAAATTTGACACAAACTGTTATATTCCTCCAAAAATAAAAGCCCTGATCTTTAAATCAGGACTCAACAAGTACGCTTGCCTTTGATTTAACTTAATTATTGAATAAACGTTTGAATTCTGTAACCGTCTCCCAAAATAATCAATTCTAACCGTATTTATTCCACGGTTTATCGGTATTAATAACCTCCCAATGAGGAAGGTCCATTTCCCCTTCTTGCTTCGGGCAAAGCGATGTCAATACTATGACAAAGTTTACGCAACCTTAAATATTAGCCCTTCAAGTTCATAATCATAAAAATTGTCATATTCAGGTAAATCTACAGTACTCTTTAATTCAACACGAACCCACCATTGTGGAGCCATATGATGACAGATATCTAAAACCTTTAAAGATACATGAACACCCCGGCTCAATAAAGCATAGACTGCTTGAGCATATATTCCAGGAATATATCCCAACTCCATATCGTTTTTCGTTTTTATTTTAATAGCAAACTGATCAATAGGGTTATCATTATCCTTAAAAGGTATTAATTCCTCCCCTATAGTAAGATAGTCATACCAGTTAACAGGTAAATGTTCTTGATGACGCATACCGTTAATATAGAAATTTGTTATTAGTTCCTTATCCTCTAATCGCAAAGGTTCTTCAAACGAATATGGGTCACCAGAAATCATTCCACGAGTTTCACGTAAAATATCCATTCGGTCAGCAGTTGGAGGTAAACCTAAGCTAGTTAAAACCTCTTGATAATCAACCCGCCCCTTATCAGGGATACGGCGATCAAATGCTTCAAATAATGTAGATGATTGATAAACTTTCTCTAATTCTGGAAAAGCAGGATGTAAGTGAAAGCCATTATTTAATGCGTCATGTACTTTTCGAGGAGATTTACTGTGATAACTATAAATAAATCTATACATACTACCGTCATAGTTTAAAGTTCCTATATGGTAATATAGATCGTCTTTTTTATTTTTCCAAATTACTAACAATGATTTAATTACTTCCACACCATTTTCCTCCTTCCAAAAAATGCATTAATTTTCCCCTTCTAAAACTAATAAATTCTAATAAGAATTCTTTTCTTATATCGGATATAAAAGGGAATTTCTCAATAAATTCCGTATACTCACTATAATCAAATTTACTAATTTTATCTAGGAAAATTAGACAATCATTCCTATAATCAGAAATTAAGTATTCTAACAAAAAGTTTACTTTAATCCTAGGTTGTGTGTTTTCATCTAATCCAATCTTTAATTTGGTACTGTTAAAATATTTTTCCATCCTATCATTATCATTAAGTAAACCTTGAATGCTTTCTTCAGGAAGTTGCCAGCCTAATGAAGCTCCATTATCATAATATGGTCCAACTAAGACATTTCCATCTTTAAATAACAACTGCCAATTATGTGGATGCCTGTCCTGATTACCTATTAAAATATCGAATAAGTTTATAAAACGAAATCTTTTTTAAGTACATCATAATATGCGAATTTTTCAAATAAATTTATTAGGTCATAAAGTAAGCTTTTATTACGCTTGTCACTTTTTAATATGTTCGAATATTGGTCATTGAACTGTGAATACATTAGGGATCCAATTGTCTCACCTTGATCTACATCAAATTGTTTAATAAAATGTTTCATCAAACACCCGCGATTATTGTTCCTAAATGCTATTTCCGCATCTACTGTCGGCAATCCTAATAGCCTTGCAATCTTAGCAGCGATTACTTCATTCACGTCTTCCCAATTTGTACGTCGGCCATCAAATGCCCGTGGATATTTCATTATGTATTCTTCATTGTTTGGTGATAACAACTCTTGCTTAATTAACGTACTTTTTTCCCCATGACCTATTAATCGCCATTCCGAAACATCTTTCATATAGTTCCTCCAATATTCATAAAAACTTATATACATTATACAATAAAAGAGGATATATTTTTTTATTTGTCTAGGAATATTAATGACACTCTCTATAATAAAATCGTTTCTAAATATATTTTCGGTCGAATACGTTCCTTTTTATTCATACATACTCTTCAATTCCTCAACCATTTCAAAAATCAAGGCTTCTTGATAACCTGCTTTCTTTACATTTTTCACGCTATCTATCACCTCTAGTAATTCCTTTGAATTAATAGAATCTAGCTTTTTTAGACGTTCATTAGATATGGTTTCTTCTGATAGTGATTTTTCATAGTCTTTTACGGTCATTTTCCATAACTTAACATGGCTTGGATATCGCTCAAGTAAACGAGTTGCTATTCTAATTCCTTCTGGATCAATATCTCCTGCATAATATAACTGATATCCATCTTTCACTAGAAAATTCATTAACAAAAGAGCAGCAAGTTTAAATTGCCCGTGTGTACAAATTAAAGGAACATTTGGAATTTCATCTAAAATACTAGAAAATACACCTGAATTCTCAACAATCCAAACCTTATTACCTATTTTAGGATAGATTCGAAATAATGAAATAAGCTCTCTTAATGGAATATTCATAACACTGTTAGACGTGGCAGCAGCCGCCCACATTGGATGTATTCCCTGCTTTGTTTCAGCTACTAAATTAACACTCGTGACATAATTTGTGATATCATCTCTCATAATTTTATAATGCAAAAGCAAGTCATTTATTGATTCACTTTCTGAAGGAATAGAAATTTTCCTTCCATTTGCATGATGAACCGATAGTACATGTATAAATAACTTCCCTAAGTTAGTGTTCAAGTCAAATGCATGTGGATTACGTGTAATTTTTTGACTAAATACAGGTAACCTTTCAAATTCGATAGGTAATTGCTTAAAAGCCATTCCAATTGTATTCATATCACGAGAAAACGTGTCTGGATTTTCCTCTATTTTTCGATAAATCCAATGAGTATCAGGTGTTTTCTCATAAAGATAATTAAACCAAAAAGAGAGGCTAGGCAACTCCTTTTCTAACTTTTGAATCACTGTTTTGTTTTCTTTCTCTTTTAATTGCTTTACTTGTTTTTTCGATAAAAGTTTCTCATTAAAATAAGCTTCTAACAGTTGTAAAAGATTGATGCCTTCAAATTTAGTTCGTTGTAGTTGATCCTCGAACTGTTTTAGTGAAATTTTCCCGCTTCTCCTTAAATCTAAAATAGATTGGCCAAAAAAGCGGGCAATGGATGATAGTTCGTCATCATTAAAATTATTAATATTTACTGACCCACCCACGCGTTCTAATGATTCATATTTCTTTTTAAAAAGAGAAAAAAGACGGTGAAAACCTTTATCACCGTCAAAATATTTTATTGCTTCTTGGATCATAATCTCACCTTCGTTTCTATTGCTTCAGTTTCATCTTCTATTTCAAGCCTTTTGCCATCCCAATGATATCGAATAACAGTAACGAAATCAGCATTTTTTGGACGAACTAATTCACAAATGGACAGTTCGCTAATTGTATCATAATCACCCCAGAGCACTTGTGAATTCATCATATAGTTAAAACCTAATTGTTCAACAATTTCAAACATTTCTCGAATGTTATTTTCGTCGACTCCAGCAAAAGCTTCATCTAGTGAAATAATATACGGTGCATGATCATCCGCTTCTAAATAACGAGAATAACAAGCAGTAAATAGCGGGATATACATCGCCATCGCTTTTTCACCACCACTAAATTTATAAAACTGATGGTTTGTTAATTCTCGTCTGTTTTCACCTTGTCTTTGAAAATATAGAACAAATGAAAACCATTTACGATAGTCCAATACTTCTTTTAAAACTTGAAGAAGCGTTTGCATTTCACTACTGTTGTCCATCAGATCTTTAGCCTTGGAAATTTTAGAACGGAAATGAGTGATAATCTTTTCTAAGTCCTCTTCTTTTAAAAGTCTAGGATCTTGTCTTAATAGCTGAACTAAATCAATTGTATCTAATTCCTCATCCGTATCTGCTGTTCGTGGCTTCCATTTAATCGAAAAAGACAGTCCGGATGATGTATCCCGGTTTTCCATTAGTCCTTTCATTTGTTTAACCCAATTTTCAGCACGTCTAATTCTCGCTCGCAATTTTTGCCCAACTGAATTAAATAAAATTTCTTCATATAATTTTTTATCCTGATCATCTAAGAAACTTTCTTGCCTTACTTGTTCAAGTTCAAACTGGCGCTGTACAGTGTATGGATTTACTTGCTTTCCTTGATAATCAAGCTCTATTATTCGCCTTGAGGCTTTTTGTTTCCAATTCTCTATTAACGGTAATTGATCTTCTTCATCAATCCCATTCATCCACTCAGGTAATTTAACACTGGCGTCAAAACTACTCATTCTGTATTCCATTAAATCTGTTTGTTGTCTATAAAACTCTTGTGTTAATTGACTTAAAAGTTTACTACTGTCCTTCTCCTTTAATAAAAAGCCGTATTGTTTTAAAACTGTTTGTGCTAATCGTAGTCGTTCTATTCCTTTGTCTACTTCAACCAAACCTAAAGAGACCTCTTTATCAAATGAACGCCCCCAAGCTTCTTGCATCTTTTTCCAAAAAGTGAGCTGTGTCTTTTTCTCTTCTAATTGTTGTTTAACTTGATTTCTTTCTTCCTCTTTACGCGGTTTAGTTAACTTTTTATCCTCTAAATTTTCTTCAACCTCTCTTAACTTCTGTTGAACTTCATTAATTTGTTTACGAATATCTATAGCACCTTGTTGTTCTAACTGTTCTTTTATATTTTTGATGTTTTGTTGTAATGTTTCAATTTGATCTTGAGCTATATTAACCTCACCTTCAAGCTCAATAATCTCTTCTTCAATTTCTTCTAAGCGATTAGACACTTGATTGAACTGTTTTAGGTCATATATTTTTTTAATGTGTAATTTATCTAAATCATTTAAATCTTCAAGGTATTTCTTAGTGATGTTTACTGCTTCACGATAAGCTAAAAGGCTAAGTTCGATGTTGTACGAACGGGTCTTTTCATCAATGGACCGTTTGACAGCCGTATATTGCTGATGAATCTGTTTTAAATGATCGGATAATGTGTCACAATTTGACTGGTGTTGCTCGATTTGTATTCTTAGTTTTTCAATATCTCGAAAGCTTTCCAGCAAGTCGTCATCATCTGGAAATAGCTCTAACCTTTGATTAGCATTTGTAATGAAACCTTTTACTTTGATTATTTCTTGCTCTTTATTCTCTTTACTCTGAATTAAACTTTCGATTTCCGTTTGAAGTAATTTAATTTGTTCTTCTCTATATCGTTTTCTTGCGTTTCTCCCAATGTAACGAACATCATTTACTGGAATAGCGTGACCTTGAATAACTCCAATCCTGTATTGCCCCTGCTCATTAATTGAAACATTTCCATTATCCTCATCGCCAAAAAGGATACTTCGTAATACATCATCTACTAAATTGGATGAAATACCACTAGAATCATCAAGGTCCGGTTGTAAATAGTCAGCCAGTGTATGTGCCATTAAGTTAGGAGAAGGCTTTAAAATGCTATCATGTCGAATATCAAATGTTCCATCAACGATTAAAGCATTTAAAATGCCACTATCTATAATAGCTGCTTCAATTTGACTCCTTACTTCAGGCTCTACATGATCTTGAAATTCTACAGCAGCATAAAAAGGAACATGCGGAATTTTATTGTCTAATAATCGTTGACGCGCTTCTTTTGTCAATGGGTCAATAATAGGTTCAGGGTCTTTTTTCGCTTTCCACTCTTGTAGTTGGATTTGTTTTTCTGTAAGCTCAGAAATTATTCTTTCTAGTTCATGATCCAACTGTGAAAGTGTTTGCCGTTGTTTTTGTTCGAAATCAAAAGTTGCTTGTCTAAACGGTTGCTTAACCAATTCATAAGAACTCGGCTCATAGAGAGAATAAATGACTCGTGACACCTCTTGCAAAGTCTTATCATCTATCTCTAGCCAAGGTGCCGCTTCTAACCAACTATAGATCTCATTAAGTTTCTTCACCTTATCCTCTTCAAATAATCGATTCCATTGTTGTTTTTGGTTTATGACATCATCCAATTTCTTCTGTTCATCAGCTAGTTCCTTATCCTTCTCCTGGTACTTCGTTTTCAATGCTTCATATTGTTGTAATTCATCTTCAATTAATTGTAATGATTTCAAATGATTATTTACTTCACTTTTCCACACTGAAAAATCAAAAGTCACTTTTTCATTCCGTTCAAAATCCTGTCGATTGATTTGGTGAATATGTGTAAAAGAACCATCTTCTGAATCATTGTCCATCTCTAATAAAATGTCATCGATTGACTGTATATGTTCATCAATAACACCTTCTAACTCACGCTGCTCCTTTAATAGTTCAATCTCTTTACTTTTTCGTTGATCAATTTGATTTACTTTTTTATCTAGCGCTTTCTTTTCATTTTCAAATTTATCTTCTTGCTCTCGTCGCTCTTTTTCTAAATTCCAAACTTTATGCGATGATAGTCTTTCTTCTTGTTGTTTTAATGAGTCTCTACTTATTTTTAAATCTCTAATTTCTTCTTCTAATTGCAGGAGAGTCTGATCTAAATGGACTAGTTTCTCATTCTTTTCCTTATAGAGTTGCTCTTCCTTCTCAACGCGTCTACATGTCGATATATATTCATTCGCTTGATCAGCTAATGTCCTCTCATTATAAGTTGTGTATATATTGTTTAGGCTACTAATCGCAGCCAACTCTCGCTCCAATTGTTCTATTTGTTGCTTTGTTTGGTCCATCTGTTCAATTGTATCTGATAAATAACGTAAATCCTCGTCGGACAAAGGTGGTAACGCAGACTCTAAGATTTCATAAATAACCGTTGGACGAAAGTCCTTTGACAGTTTTGGACTTCTTAATTGAATTAACAATTTAATTAAATCTTCGTAAGCCTCTATTGTTTCAAAACCAAATACATACTGGTTGACTAATTTCATATATTCACTTTGTGTTTGAACAACATGTCCGCCTTCACCAATCAAGTTCTCTAACTCAATACGTGAACAAGGGATCTTCTGTTTATCCCCTGCTTGTTGTTCATATTTATAAAGATTAAAATCATATCCGATACGGCGGTTATCATTAACGATAAATCCCCAAAATTTCATCGGTTTGTTACGTTTGGCTTGAAGTCCAATTCCGATTGTTATGTATTGATCTGTATTAATTCTTTTAAACTCCAAAAATAAATAACCCGTACGTTCTTCCCGATCAACAACTTCTTTTTCACCGAGTAAATAATCCTCCATCCTTCTTGCTTTAGAGCCAAAGGGATCAAGGCGATCGGGTGACTTTTTCCCATCTAACAAAACAGGAATAAAACTTTGCATCGTTACAGATTTTCCAGAACCATTACTCCCACGTAGCAATAATTTCCCATTAGAAAAGTCGAAAACTTCATCATCGTAATACCAAAAGTTTAAAAGGCCTGCACGATTCATCTTCCATTTATTAATCATCACTATTCACCTCTCGTCGAAATCGTTTGGATAGTAGCCAACCATACGTCCCATAGCTGGTTTCAAAATCAACATACTTGTTTCAGGTTCAACGACTATCATTTCCCATTCTAAATATAAATTAAGAAGTTCTTCAGCTACTTGCGTATAGGTCATCTCACGGTATTTTTTACTCCAGCCTTTGCCGTACTCGTTTTTAACTTTTTCTAGCAATCTCGAAAATTCAGGATTAGTTAGATGTATTTCTCCTAAGGCATTTATGTTAAATTGTTCAATATTTTCTCTTAAATAAGATTGAAAATGAAGTGCAATACTCATAATCGTCTTTTGATCTGGAAAAAGGGTATATCTTTGGCTTCGCTCATTTAAAACGAGAAATGCAGCATTTTTAAAAACCTCCAATTTAAACGGTGTATGTTCTTCAATATCCTCCTGAAGCCGATTACGATAATTTCTTATATAAGCAAAATCTGAATCCTCTTCACTATCGCGATATACCACAGGTGAGAACATTAGTTTCCGATATACTCTTTTTCTTCTTGAATCTGCTACATGTCTTTCCCATTCACTATCAAGAATTTCTCTAGTAGTCTTATAATGAAAAAGTTCATCTGGATAGGAGCGCATAAAATAACGTGCATGAACAGTGACTTCATATAAAACTTCTTGTTCCTCATTACTAGCAAACATATCAATATTCCCATCAACATTTTTAATAATTCGAAGCTCAACCATTTTCTTAAGAGCTCTAACCAATGACTTACGGTGCTGATAATTTGTCCAATCTAACGAAAATTCTCCTGGATACATATCCTGAATATCTTCTGTTATGTCAGATAACAAAAACTGCTCCTCAACAGACCGGCGTTCACAAAATGCTAATCCACAGCAAAAGATCGCGTAATCTTGTGGAGAAATAAAATCTTGAATACCCATCCAACCTTTAGGCTCTACAGGAATTTTTTCAAGTTTAATAAAATGCTGATGTACGATTAATTCAAAACCAAATTTCTCTGAAAGATAACGTTTTAAGGCTTTTTCTCGTTCACGAATTAATTGATAGGAAGAAGGTTCCTCAGAGCGAAGAATCCAAAACCGCTCAAATAAAATACCCATGGCCTCTTGTGTCTGTTCATCAAAACCTGTCTTTTCCATTAGATTTGAGCCTCCTCTTCTTCAAAAAATTCAAATGTGACATTTGGCATTTCTAACGTTCCATCTTTCGTTCGAAGCATAACTCGTTCATCCGATAATTTAACATGAACCTTTCTGCCAATTTCAGTTTTGATCGTACGATTATTCTTCGCCATAGCCTTTCCAATCCAGTTTAACAATAGCTTTCGGACATATACTTCAACTTCCGGTAAATCTTTAATAACTATTTTCTGATCTTGTATATACTTCTCAACTAATTTTTTCTCTTGGTGCTTCTGTTCTAAATGCAACTTTTTGATTTTTTCTTTCTTTTCATGATTACTATTAATCGCCCCTGCTTTAGTCTTTTCTCGGTAATTCCTGACAATTGGTTTAGTTTCATGGCTCATCGGCTTTTGATCCCACACATCTGTATAAATATCTTCGGTAGGGTGTTCATCAATGAAAAAATGACGCGTATGAAAAACCCCAAAAGCTACTGAAGATAGTTTATGTGCTTCATCAATTGAATCTAAACTTTCAAACCATTTAGCTAAATGAAGATAATCTTTTCTTCTACTACGATAATGCTGGTGTCTTTCACCGAGCCTTTGGACAACCCTTGTAATACGACGAATAGATTCATTCGTCCTCTGTTGCAGCATATCATACTCACTGTCTCCGTGTTCATTACCTAAAAACCAGGCTTTTAAACTTTGCCATTTTTCGTGGAATTCTTGGTAAGGGTGATCTTTAATTTTATCCTCCAAACGAAAAACTTGTTCCTGATGCTGCAAAACTTGATAAAAAAACTTATTAAGCTGTTTTGCTGACAAATTGAGTAATAAGTCTTGTATTTGTAACGCCGTTCCTTGTAGGCTTATAATAAAATCCCGTAAATAGGTTGTAAATTGATCTTTATATACTAAGAATGCTTCCGTTTGCATTCTTTCTTCTACCTCTTCGCTATTAATGTAAGCAATATAGTCCGAGGTATTTTGAGTGATTTGTCTAAAATATGTAGTAAAGTCTTCCCAGATCTGTGAACATTCTTCATTTGATTCTTTTTCCTTACCAATCACAATGGATTCTATTTTAAGAAGTATTTGGTATAATCGCTCAAATTGAGTCCTTTCTAATGAACCACCAAATGTTTCCCCCATTTCTTCTAGATTAATTAACATACGCTCAAACTCTACCGTATACGGTGTACATTGGTAACGAAAACGTTTTTTCTTGAACTCCTCTACTGTTTTTGATTTTCCTAATTCCTGCCTTGCGATTAAATTCCCCCATTTGACCAACGCATCCAAATCTAGATGAAGTGATTCTAACGAATAATCTTTGAATTCTTCATACTGGATTAGATAATCGTATATTTCTTCAGGAAAAAGAAATTCACGCATTCGCTCATGTTGAATATAGAAAAATCGTAAAATCGCTCGATAACTCCACGATTTTTCGGCAGTTAGATAAGTAGCTTCTTTTACTCGTTTAAACAATTTATCACCTACTTGACCCTTGTAAATGTCTGTCCTTCTATTTTATCTTTACTGGATATAATAGTCTAATAGATATAGAAAGTACATATTATTGGTAAATTGAAATTAAGATTATTAGGATTTATCAAGTATTTATGTAAGGTTTAAATTACTGAAAGAATTTAAAACAAAAATTACAAAACAAGTAATTTTATCCAAAAAATAAAACCTTTATTTAGTAAAAAGGTTTATTTAAATCTTAAGTATTTTGTAAAATACGCACTTAATAATAATAGGATTATTGAAACGATCCAGGTAAACAGGCCACCAAACTCAAATAAATAAGCAAATATATTTAGCAACCCAAATAGTAACAACAATAGTGGTGATAAATAAAACTTTATTTTAGATTGATGTGAATATTGAGTGATCTTTACAGTTTTCTTTCTAATTACATATAACGTGTATGCTACTATGATTATGGAAACCACACTTAAAATTATTTGTAATAATTTTAAATCACCTCAATTTTTTATATCACCAATATATTTATCTACCGTTACCCGAGAATCCTTCAAGTAAACTAAAATTAAAAAGAGGCTGGGACAAAACCCGGTAAAATAAAAAGTTGTGGAGATCCATCGAATCGATGATCTTCACAACTTTTTTATAATAAATTCGATAATTGTATAAACAAAAAGAATCCCCTTTGATAAAATTGTAATAACCACAAAACAACCAACAAAGGAGGATTCTTTATGTTTAAACATTATAACATGAATCAAGTGGTTTTGCCTTTAGATTTAGAAGTAAAATTAGAAGAAAATGATATCGCCTACACAGTCAATGATCTAGTTGAGCAAATACCTGATGAGGCTTTCAGCCAATTTTCTCGTAATACGGGATGCCCGTCTTATCACCCCAAAATGATGATGAAAATTATTCTCTGTGCTTATACTCAATCAGCATTTTCCGGAAGAAAAATAGAGGCACTAGTAAAAGATAGTGTACGAATGATGTGGCTGGCTCAAGGATATAAACCGAGTTATCGTACAATTAATCGATTTCGAGTTGACCCAGAGGTTAAAGAATTGATTCGCCAATGTTTTGTGCAATTTCGATGTCAGCTCATTCAGAACAATTTAATCGAGGAAGAAGCGATCTTTATTGATGGAACTAAGATTGAGGCGAACGCAAATAAATTTACGTTTGTTTGGCGAAAAGCTACAGAAAGGTTTAGTACGAGTTTAATCGAGAAGTCCAATCAGATGTATGATGAGTTACTAAAAGGAGAGATCATTCCAGGAATAGAGCGAGAAAGTTCAGACGAACTTTCCGTTGAGGAATTATCCGCTATTGAGAACCAATTAGATGAGAAGGTTCAAGTCTACGACCAAAAGATTGAAGAAAATGATGATAGTCAAGAACGAAAAACTCTTCGTTCTGAACGCAAAATACCTAAACAATACCGCAAGCAATTCCAGGATTTCATCCGACGCAAACTTAAGTATGAATCGGATATGAAGATATTTGGTGAACGAAATAGCTATTCTAAAACAGATCATGATGCCACATTTATGCGAATGAAAGATGACTATATGAAGAATGGTCAATTAAAACCAGCTTATAATATTCAGTTGGCGACTGAAGGTCAATTTGCGCTTGCGTATGATATTTTTCCAAATCCTACAGACACAAGAACACTTATACCATTTTTGAATTGTATCGAAGATAATTTTTTTGAGTTGCCTAACTACATTGTTGCAGATGCTGGATATGGTAGTGAAGCTAACTACTCAGATATCATAGAAAATCGAGAACGCACACCTTTGATTACATACAATCAATACCGAAAAGAAAAACAACGCAAGTATAAGAATAATCCGTTTAATACACACAACTGGGAGTATGATGAAGAACAAGATTGTTTTATTTGTCCGAACAATCAACGATTAACGTTCCGTTATGTCTCTAATCGAACGGATCGTTACGGCTTTACCAGAACATTGAAAGTTTACGAATGTGAAGACTGTTCTGGCTGTCCTCTACGCTCAATGTGTACAAACGCGAAAGAGGGTAACAACCGAAGAATTTTATATAATCAAAAATGGGAGCAACAAAAAGAATATACACGTGAAAAGCTTTCAGAAGAAAAAACTGGTGAAATCTATGGTAAACGTAAGACTGATGTAGAACCAGTTTTTGGATTTCTGAAGGCTAATTTGGGTTTCACTCGTATGTCCGTCAGGGGCAAAGCGAAAGTGAAAAATGAATTAGGCTTTGCATTCATGGCTGTAAATTTAAGAAAATACGCAGCCATGAACAGGGGGTATAATGGATTTGACGATAAAAATCCAATAAAAAATGGCACCAATCATTTAAATCTTATGATTGGTGCCATTTTTTATTTTTTTAGACTGGTTTTGTCCCAGCCTCTTT
>JBPYCQ010000017.1:0-51919 GCA_051846895.1 Bacillaceae bacterium W0354 | reverse complement strand
TCTGAATTTCAAGTTTAAGTTAGCCACTTAGGTTTTTGTGATTTTGCTATATTTACACTCAAAACTTTTGGTCTTTTAATAGCCCTATCTCCTTGGTGTTGTATTTGTTAATGTTTATTAGTAGGAGGGGCTAGCCCCTCCTACTAATAAACATTTCATGGCGCGGATTCAGCCTGCCAGTAATTGTAGGTCTTTCAAAAAGGCTTCCTTTGCTGTACGATAACTTAATATTTTACGTGGTATGTTATTAATCCATTGCTGGATTCGGTTGATTGTGTTAGCTGATATATCAGCTAGGCGTTTCCCTTTGGGAATGAATCTACGGATTAACTTGTGTTGGTTTTCTTTCGTTCCACGCTCATATGATGCATAGGGACGAGCAAAGTAAACATCTGTTATATCTGTAAGTGCTTCATAAATGCCGGCGAATTCAGAACCATTGTCTGACGTGATTGATTTGAACAAGCTGCTCGCTTGATTACCTATTCTTTCACAAAGCTGCTTCATGGCTTGATCAACATAATCTTGAGACTTCTGATCAATCTTGAATATGATTTCGAAGCGTGTCTTTCGCTCTACGAGCGTTAATAATACAGGGTCATCTTTTGTTTTTGTACCAATTAATGTGTCGATTTCCCAATGTCCAAACTGTTCTCTTGTATCTACTTTCTCTGGACGGTCTTTAATCGACGGGCCGAGTACTCGGCGATTTTCTCGATAAGTTGGGGAATCATTTCTTGGTTTACGAGAAACCTTTTCAAGCAAATCAATGTTTTTTGTTTTCATGATACCGCGATCAATCCAATGATAAAGCGTTGATGTACAAGGGATAAGATCAGACGGGAAGAGTTTTTCTTTCACCGCTCGTCCCACAACCATATCTGGTGACCAACCCTCATGTAACATCTTCTCGTCTGCCCAGCTTGTAAATGAATCATCCAGTAACCATTTTGGACTTCGTCCACAGTGTTGTCGGTTCCGAAGATAAATTTGATAATCAGAATCAGCGGAATAGCTATATTGATCGTATTCATATACTTTGTCGTTATGAACTTGTCGTTGCTTAATCGTACGCACTGTTCCACGGTTAACCGCATTATTAATCGTTTGTGCTGCTCGACCTAATATGAGTGCAATCTTACGATTTGAGTATCCTAGTTCTTTATAACCTTCAATCTTTACACGTTCTTCGTAGGTTAAGTGTTTTCCTTTACGTGAGTTTATGTTATCTTTTACTTGGGTCATGTGAATTCACTCCTATATCGATTGGTGGTACTTTCAATATAGCAGAATTCACATGACCTTTTTACTTTTTTGTAAAAGAGTTAGCTAGTGGCTAACTTGATTATACAATCCAGCGATTGTTTTAACTTTTTAAATAATTTTAATTCATATATAATAAAATTAAATGCTTTTTTCCTCATTAACCTTTCATTCATATTCTATATATAATTAACACATCTTATTATCAACAATGTTTATCGGTTCTCTTTTTCTAACTTGTCGTTATTTTTGGGGGAATTTATATGGAAAATATTAAAGATACGGTTCTCGAAGTCATTTATTCAATACTCCCAATTACAATTGTTATAACAATTTTACAATTCACATTAATCTGGCTACCTTTAGAAACGTTTATTCAATTTTTAGTCGGCGTTGTAATGGTTGGTATTGGCTTAATTCTATTTTTATTGGGAGTTAATGTTGGGCTACTTCCAGTTGGTGAATTAATTGGTTCAGCTTTGACGAAAACGAGAAAAATCACTCTAATCATTGCATTCGGTTTTTTACTTGGGGTCGTTGTGACGATTGCAGAACCTGATGTAAGAGTACTATCTTCACAGGTTGATAAAGTTTCAGGCGGTTCAATATCACAGTCAATCCTTGTGTTATCTGTTGCTTTAGGTGTAGGTGTATTTGTTGCACTGGCGATGGCAAGAATTATTTTTAATATTAAAATGATTTACCTTCTACTATTTGGTTATGGACTAGCCTTTTTATTAGCATTGTTCACTCCTAGTAATTTTGTTCCAATATCTTTTGACTCTGGAGGTGTGACGACAGGTCCGTTAACAGTCCCTTTTATATTGGCTTTAGGTGTAGGAGTCGCAACTGTTATTCGTGGTAAGACTGCCTCGACAGATGGTTTCGGTTTAATAGCATTAGCCTCTGTTGGACCAATTATTTCCGTCTTACTTTTAGGAGTGATTTATGGATGAATATTCAAATATTTGAAGGGTTTACTGACGTCTTACGAGAAGTTGCACTTGCCCTTTTTCCGTTATTTCTTTTATTTCTTATTTTCCAATTTTTCTTCTTAAAGCTACCACTCGGGAAGCTAAAAGATATATTCGTCGGTTTTATCCTAGCCTTCTTCGGCCTTGCTTTCTTTTTACAAGGCGTTCATATCGGTTTTTTCCCTTTTGGTGAATTAATGGGTAAAAGCTTAGGCGAATTTTCTTTATGGCTTTTAATGCCTATAGGGTTTATTTTAGGATTTTTTGCTATATATGCCGAGCCAGCAGTCAGTGTACTTATACAACAAGTTGAAAAAGTTTCCGGAGGTTACATTCCTCAAAAAGTGCTAAAATATACGTTAGCAATCGGAGTAGGCTTTTCCATTGCACTAGCTATGGTCAAAATAGTTTTCGGTATTTCAATATGGTATTTCATTTTGCCTGGCTACGTCATAGCTTTTATTATGGTAAAATACTCATCAAAAGCTTTCACCACCGTCGCCTTTGATTCAGGTGGTGTAGCAACTGGGCCAATGACGGCAACATTTTTATTAGCATTATTTGTTGGCATTGCCTCGATGATAGAGGGACGAGATCCATTACTTGATGGATTCGGCATGGTTGCACTCGTCGCATTAGCACCCATATTATCTGTTTTAACATTAGGTATTCTTTACCGACGAAAGGAGAGAGAACTAAATGCCAGTACTGATGACGGGGCATAAATTAATCGTTACAATCGTCAAAAAAGATAAAGCGAAAAAAGTGATCCATGCCTCTAAGTTAGCCGGTGCTCAAGGTGGTACGACTTTCTTTGGTAAAGGGTTTAGACATAATGAAAAAACAAAAGTGTTAGGAATACCTGTTGAAAGAGAAAGAGAAATTGTTTTAACTTTAGTATCTAATTCCATATATCCACAAGTGCTTGATGCAATCATTGACTCTGTTAAGTTAAATAAAGCGAAGCACGGAATTGGCTTTGTGATTGATACAAAAAAAATCACCGGTGTGAATCATATGCTAGGTCTTGGATTAGAAGAAAATGAAAATAGTCATGAAGGTGTGAAAAATTCCATGGTGGATAAAAATGTTGATTATGACTTAATTATTACCATAGTGAATCGTGGAGACTCGGACAAAGTTGTTGAATCAACTAGAAAAGCAGGTGCAGAAGGTGGTACGATCATTAACGGACGTGGAACTGGGGTTCATGAGAAAGCAAAACTATTTAACATTTTGATTGAGCCTGAAAAAGAAATAGTATTAACATTAATTGATAAACAGAAAACTGAAGAAGTACTGAAGGCAATTGAAGAAGGGGCAGAGCTAAATAAAGCAGGGAAAGGAATTGCTTTCGTATTAGATGTAGAAGAAACAGTAGGAATTAATCACATTTTAAATAGATATCTTAATGAGAAATATAATGAAATTAAAGATAATGAATAACGTAAAAAAGATCGACTGTTGATGAGTCGATCTTTTTTCTACCAGCGTAACGTCATTGATAAGCGACAGCATTCTGTCCCTTCAACTTTGGATATCATTTCTAGCTTGAAACTATCAGGTGTGTAATTAACTTCCACATTCTCAGAAATACCTGCAGATGCAATTAACTGTTTAACTTTTTCCCTATCATTTTTCTGGGCAGCATCCATTATATGCCCCGCTAAATCTGGAGAATCTGCAAGTGCCTTAAATAAACTATTTGCTTCAAGAATAAGTATGTGAAAGGCTTCTGCAGATTCTTTGAACTTTGCTGGATCAACATCTGGATATTGCTGTCTTTCATAATGACCATAAACTGGATAAGGATACGGATAGACGCGATTATACAAGTTAACATAATCCCCGTAATAACTTGGCCTGTTACCGTACATAGTTAGGGCCCCCTAATTTATACTCCCTATAATATATGCGGTTGTATCTATACACGTGTATTATTTAACGATAAGCAAATAGAAAGAGAACCCGGTGTAAGGTTCTCCTAACTTCTCCTTATTCGTTCGATTTCTCTAGCAAATTCGTCATTTTTCTGTCGTGCATCATTGTTAAAATGATTATGATTATGCTAAAAAAACTTGATAAAATTGTACTAACCATCATTAAACGAAAAACACTTCTAATTGACATTCGAGTATAGTCACCTTTTTATCCTTATTATGAATAAATTTGTGGCTTAATATTCAAAACCTAATTAAATATTTTCAATTATTTATTTTTATAATATAATAAAATTTATTGTCGGAAACTAATTTCAGGAGTTTTTACAGTTATGGTTATAAAAATAAAATTCATTTTAACAATGCTCTTATTTATTGCTTTCTTTTTACCCTGGTTTTCAGCAAATATTATGTTTTCAAAGTTAACAATCTCAGGATTTCAATTTGTTGGACTATTAACATCTGAGCTAGGTCATTGGGTCAAAGCACTACCATCTATTTTTTATCTTATATACATACTTCCCTTACTAGCGATTATCTCCTTAATAAAAATTAAATCAAGAGGATGGTCATTCCTAGCCGGAACTTACGGTTTACTCATTTGTTTATTTGCATTTAGTTTAGTTGATAATGAGTCATCAACATTTGTTAATATAATATCCTTTGGTGGATACATCACATTATTATCTTCGATCGGGTTAGTTATTACATCCTTTATGAATATTGAGCCAAAAATGTCTTCTAACAGCTAAACGTACATCTACTCATTTTTCCCTTTTGCCAATCCTTTATGATCAGGGATTTGTGGTGGCTGTTCAAACCATTCATTTTTAATTAAAATGTTCACACCTTCTTTCGCATACTTAGCATTCTCCGCAGTTAGCCTGACATATGAAGTAGCGATATCCGTTCTTAGGCTTGCTGCAGATGCTGTTGCATAGTTCGAGATACTAGATGATATTAACAGTGTCGTATGAAACATAATTAATTTATCCGAAAAAGGTGCCACAGTCGAGTCTGTAATTGGCACATCCCATGGTGTCGGTGTCGTAACATCATCTTTACTTAACAAGGACTGGAAGATTTTAATATGCTTATTCGCAATCTCAGAACCTTGAAGGCAATAATCACGCACCTCTTTTGATTTAGCAACTTGTCCCAAACCTAATAATAAGGTTTTACCTACCGCATTCGCCTCAATATTACCTTCTAAATGAGTAATTTCAATGACATTCAAAGGTCGGTTGTTAGAGCTTAGCATTCCACCTAAATAATCTTTGCTATCAATAAAATCAACATGATCCATCGTTGTCACAAATGGTGCTCTTACATATAATCCTTTTGAAAGTAACACTTCAGCAGTCTGATTATATAACTCCGTTGACTGTTCAATCGCTTTACTTAAAAATTTCCTTACATCTGACTGTGCTGCTGTAGCTAAAGCAACCCCATAAACCGATAATCCGACTTTCGCCATGTTTTTTAGATAATATAAATAAAATGCATCTGAATATAAGCGGGGAGCATTTGTACTCACGTCATCTTCTGTAAAACCGACTGGAATTGGTTGCCCGTCTTTTTTTAATAGTTCTTCACTTTTATTTAAATTCTTTTCTGCTATTTTCAATGAAAATTCAAGAACAGATTTGACATCTTGATCATCCGTGTTGTTTAGAAAATACTTCATAATACAAATTGCAAAGCTATTATTTAAATACGCACTCCACACAACCGAAATTTCTGCAGATGTCAACCTAGTCTGATCTAAGCCTTTCATTCAAAGCCCTCCCAAAATATAGATAAGATTATTGTTTGTTTTTGGCGCAAAAATATTCTACTTCTGTATTGCAGTTATGTTAAAAAACGTTTAATCCAATGAGAAATGCCTATAATGATTATTAACTGAAGTACGGGAAAGGAGTCTTTGTATGTCGGGACCAGCTTTACACAAGGCAAATCATCATCGACAAATTCATGAAGGATCTTTAACAGAAGGCCGAGATTTAATGGATGTTTTAATGATAGTTTATAAGGAAGGTCATGAAAAACATTCATTAATAGCCGCCAAAGAATTACTTGATCATTGGGAGTCTCGAACGATTGCACACGCTGATTCTGAGGATGATGGATTATTTGAAGATTTGAAAAAAGATAAACCTGAGCTATCAGATAAAATTGCAATGATGAAGCGAGATCACCAGCTATTAAGAAGGTTAATCAAAGATATAAAACAATTAATAGATGAGCATGGTGTTGATGATCGAGTAATTGATCGGTTTAAAGCTTTCTATATTTTAATGCAAATTCATGGAAAAGATGAGATTGAGTTTTTATTAAAATAAGGTCATTCGCGCGTAAATCGAAAAATTCGCGCATAAACAGAAAAATTCGCGCATATTTTTTGAAAAGCGCGCATAAATCGTGAAAAGCGCGCATAAATCCCAAAAAGCGCGCATAAATTATTTTTGGAAGTTAAGAAAGCCACTCATTTTTAAACGAGTGGCTTCTTTTTAGTTTCGATTCATTGATTTTAATGCCTTTTTCGGATTCATTTTTCTAAAAATGATATATTTGCGCCCTAAATATTCAAGTGGTAAACTCCACACGTGAACTAATCTAGTGTATGGCCAGACTGCAAACAATGCAAATGCAGATAAAATGTGTAGCTGGAATCCAATCGGTGCATTCATCACGAGCTCTGGTGATGGTCTAAAGGTTAAAATACCTCTAAACCACGGGCCAATTGTTGCACGATAATCGAATTCTCCACCAGAAGCCGTATAGCCCACCGTATTTGTAAATCCTATAACCGTAACAACACCGATTAATAGGAGAACGTAAATATCTTTTTTAGGACTATTTCTTTTAACTCTTTTACTTGTTAGCCGGCGATAAGTTAACATCGCTCCACCGACAACCATCGCAACACCAGCAGCTCCTCCAAACCAAAGAGCTCCGAAGTGATACATATCTTCTGTTATACCTATTGTTTCATAAAAGGCTTTCGGAATTAACACACCGGCGACATGGCCGAAAAAGACAAATATTACACCATAGTGGAACAAAATACTTCCCCACTTTAACCATTTATCTTTGTCTATAAATTCACTCGACCTTGCTGACCAGCCGAATTGATCTGTATTATAGCGGTGTATATGACCGACAACGAAAATTGTTAGCGATAAGTAGGGAATGATCACCCACAAAAAATAATCAAGTTCTGTCATTAAGCATTCCTCCATTGTTTACCCTGCATGATGACTCACTTTCTCACCTGGTGCTGGTAAATAGGCTGCCATAGCTGTCACACATGCTTTCAATAAATAAGCATATGGATTATCATCCTTCTCCAATCGACTTAATAAATCATCAATTGCTTTCTTATGAATGAGGAATATTTTTTGCACATATTTAAATTCAGCAACAGATGCGAATTCTAGAATTAATGGTAAATAATCTGGTAGCTCTTCACTTTTAATGTAAAAGCCTGCTTTGGCGAATTCCATTTTCAGCTTTATAAAGGCTTGCCCACGCTCTCTCTTTTCACCAAAAATTTCATGGGTTAAATAGAGTGTCGTGTTCTCACTAAAATCAAACCATCTCACATAATTCTCAGTAACTGAATGATAGGGTGTTTCTTTTAAATAAGATACGAACTGGTGAAAACAATAGTTGATACCTTTGTCTTCAATAGAGTCAATCAATTCTTGCAATTCATCTGATGTCAGCCATTCTTCTTCTGGATACTTAAGAAGGATGGAACATAATTTAAACGTTAGCTTATTGTCTTCCATCCATTGCTGTTCCACTTAAATCACCCCAATATTGTTCACTAAAGGCATATAACTCTTCTTCACTGTTCATACCGACACTACAGCCTGAGCAGCCTTCCATAAAGTCATAGCCTGCAGATCCTTGATGGGTATACATATCACCCGCTTCTTCACGATGCGATTTCGGAATGACATAACGATCATTATATTTGGCAATTGCTGATAATTCATATAAATCAACAGCCTCTTCTTCAGTTAGTCCTGCATCTTCTAAAAGGGAAACATCAAATTCCTTATCCAAATTAACACTTCTCATATAACTTCTCATCATCACAAGCTTCTTCAAAACTCTTTCAATCACTTTCGTGTCACCAGCTGTCATAAGATTTGCTAAATATTGAATCGGTATTTTAAATTGTTTAATCGTAGGAAAAACAACACTTGGATCTAACTCATCAATTTGTCCGCCGAACGTATTTGTGATTGGGCTCAAAGGCGGAATATACCAAACCATTGGTAATGTGCGATATTCAGGATGTAATGGTAAAGCAACTTTGTGTTCTTTTGCTAATTTATAAACAGGTGATTCTTGAGCTGCTTCGATCCAATCTAATGGAATTCCATCACGTTTTGCTTGTCTAATTACTTTCGGATCATTTGGGTCTAAAATGATATCTAGTTGAGCTTCATATAAGTCTTGAGGGTCTTCAACTGATGCTGCTTCTTCAATTCTGTCAGCATCATAAAGAACAATCCCAATATAACGTAGACGACCAACACAAGTTTCTGAACAAATGGTTGGCTGACCGTTTTCAATCCGTGGAAAACAGAAAGTACACTTTTCAGCTTTATTTGTTTTCCAGTTGAAATAAACTTTCTTATATGGACAACCAGACATACAAAAACGCCAACTACGACATGCTTCTTGATCGACTAAAACAATACCATCTTCATCTCGCTTATAAATCGCACCAGATGGACAAGAAGATAAGCAAGATGGATTGATACAATGCTCACAAATTCGTGGCAAATACATCATGAAGGCCTTTTCAAAATCTTCAATGACCTGATCGTCGACACCTTTTAAGTTAGGATCATTCTTTCCAGTCTCATGAACCCCAGCAAGGTCATCCTCCCAGTTGGGCCCCCATTCTAAGTCCATATATTCACCCGTTAACTGGGAGACTGGACGTGCGACAGGCTGATGTTTCTTTTCAGGACTAGTAATTAACTTTTCATAATCATACGTCCACGGCTCATAATAATCATCAATATCCGCCATGTCAGGATTATAAAAAATATTAAGTAATTTCTTTGCTCGTCCCCCTGCCTTTAATTCAAGCTTACCTTTGTTAAGCTCCCAGCCACCTTTATGTTTTTCTTGGTTTTCCCACTCTTTCGGATAACCAATTCCTGGCTTTGTTTCGACGTTATTCCACCACATATATTCAGCGCCCGGGCGATTTGTCCACGTATTATTACAAGTCACACTACAAGTATGACAACCAATACATTTATCTAAGTTCATCACCATGCCAAACTGTGCTTTAATCTTCAAGCCAATCCACCTCACTTCGATCTAGTCTACGAATGACAACTTCTCCATCACGTTGGTTACCTGTTGGCCCATAATAGTTAAAACCGTAACTTAACTGTGCATAACCACCAATCATCTGTGTCGGTTTAACATGAATTCTCGTCGGACTGTTAAAGGTTCCACCACGTTGCTTTGTTATTTTAGAGCCAGGTGTGTTTACGTGCCGTTCTTGAACGTGATACATGAATACAACACCTCTTGGTAGCCGTGGTGATACGACAGCACGAGCGACAACAACACCATTACGGTTATAAAGCTCTAGCCAATCATTATCCTTAATTCCAACAGATTCTGCGTCTTTATTATTCATCCACACATGCGGGCCACCACGGAATAACGTTAACATTAACTGATTATCCCAATACGTACTATGGTAAGACCATTTGTAATGCGGCGTTAAATAACGTAAAGAAATTTCTTTTCCTTCAGATTTCGGTTTTCCTTCATGGTCATAAAAAGACGCTTTTCTTAAAGGCGCTTTAAACGTTGGAAGCTCTTCACCGTATTCAAGCATTAATTCATGATCCAAATAAAAATGTTGTCTACCTGTTAACGTTCGAAACGGAATGAGTCGTTCAATATTTGTTGTAAATGGAGAATACCTCCGATTTCCTGTCTCCGTCCCACTAAAAACAGGTGATGATAACACTTTACGTGGCTGCAATGTTATTTCATCAAACGAAATATGCTCCTCAGCCCGTTCAATTACTAAATCTTTTAAGCTTTGCCCTGTTTTATTCTCCATATCTTCCCAAGCTTTTAAAGCAATGGACCCTTTAGTTGTACTCGATAATGTTAGAATCGCTTCAGATGCGTTACGACCTTGAGAAATATCTGGGCAATCTTTGTATTCCGTTATTTTCGATGTTCCTAAAATATCTTTTAATTCGTTATATTCCTCTTGGGCTTTCCAAGTAAGACCTTTTGCGCCCATTGTGTTATCCCGGATATGCGTTCCAAGAGAAACATATTTGTCATAAACTTTCGTGTAATCTCTTTCCACTACATGAACTCTCGGGAAGTTCACTCCTGGAACGGGATCAACACCGTTTTCCTTCCAATCAGGTACTAAACCTAATGGCTGTGATGTTTCATCAGGTGTATCATGCAATAACGGTTGTGCAACGATATCCTTTACTGGACTTGGTAAATGCTTCTTAGCTAGTTCTTGGAATCTTTTCGCCAAAAACTTAAACGTATCCCAATCCGAGCGGCTTTCCCAAGGTGGTGTAATCGCTGGATTGAAAGGGTGAATAAATGGATGCATGTCTGTTGAACTAATATCATGTTTTTCATACCAAGTTGCTGCAGGTAATATAATATCCGAATAAAGTGGCGTTGAATTCATTCTAAAGTCAATACTAACCATTAAATCTAATTTACCTTCTTGTGCACCTAATTCATGCTCAACTTCAGTCGAACCAAGATCCTCACTTTCTTCACCAAGTACTCCTGAATGTGTTCCAAGTAAATGTTTTAGAAAATATTCATGACCTTTAGCCGAACTTCCAATTAGATTCGCCCGCCAAACGAATAATGTCTTTGGAAAGTTGACAGGATTACTCGGCTCTTCAATTGCAAACTTCATCTTCCCACTTTTCACTTGATCAACAACATACTGTATCGCTTCATCGTTATTAGTCGCTTGTGTTTCCTCATATAGCTTAGTAGAATTTTTATTAAACTGTGGATACGAAGGAAGCCATCCTAGTCGAGCTGCTAGTACGTTATAATCACCTAAATGGTTATAACGCGGTTGGTCAACTAATGGAGAAATCAAATCTTGTGGCTTCTGATCTTCATAACGCCACTGCTCCGTAACAAAATAGAAAAACGACGTTCCATTTTGTAAACGTGGAGGACCTCCCCAATCTCGTGCCATCGCAATCGTTTGCCATCCTTCAAGCGGTCTTACTTTTTCTTGCCCAACGTAATGCGCCCAGCCACCACCATTAACACCTTGGCAGCCTGTGAGAAGAACAAGGTTTAAAATAGCACGATAGATTGTATCGGAATGATACCAATGGTTAATCCCTGACCCCATTACAATCATTGAGCGCCCTTTACTATCAATTGCATTTTGAGCAAACTCTCTCGCTATTTGTGCAACCGTTTTCTTATCAACGCCTGTTAATTCCTCTTGCCAAGCCGGTGTAAAAGGTACTGGGTCATCATAGTCGCGTGGGTAATCACCCGGTAAATTTCGATTGACTCCACATTGAGCTAAAAGTAAGTCAAATACGGTTGTCACATAAAGCACTTCACCATTCTGTTCTATTTGTTTTACTGGAACACCACGCTTAATTATTTCACGCTCATCTTGGTTGAAGTGTGGAAATTGGACGATGACCTGATCATCTTCTTTACCTAAAAACGTAAGTAAAGGTTCCAAATCACCCAGATCATTTTCAGTATCCTTTAAGTGAAGATTCCATTCACCACCTTCTTGCCAGCGATGACCGATCGTACCATTAGGTGCTGCAAATTGATTCGACTTTTTATCATAAACAATCGTTTTCCAATCTGCCTTTTCTACGTTCATATTTAAGTCGCTAGCTCTTAGAAAACGACCGGCTTTATAATCATTACCATGTTTATCCAACGTAACTAAAAATGGTAGGTCCGTATACTTCTTTACATAGTCTTCAAAGTACGGAGTCTTCTTATCTACGTAAAATTCTTTTAAAATAACATGTGTCATCGCCATCGCAAGAGCTGCATCAAAACCAGCATTTACAGGTAACCAATTATCCGCAAACTTCACGAACTCAGCGTAATCAGGACTAACAGCAACTACCTTTGTTCCTTTATATCTCGCTTCAACATAAAAGTGGGCATCTGGCGTTCTTGTTTGAGGAATATTTGAGCCCCAAACAATCATATAACTCGAATTAAACCAATCCGAGCTTTCAGGAACATCCGTCTGCTCACCCCATATTTGCGGTGAGGCTGGAGGTAAGTCAGCATACCAATCGTAGAAACTTAATAAAGGTGCACCGATTAAGTTAAGAAAACGCGCACCACTCGCATAGCTGACCATTGACATTGCTGGGATTGGCGAGAAGCCAAATATACGATCGGGACCATCTTTTTTGATTGTATAAATAATCTGTGCGGAAATCAGTGTTAAAATATCATCCCAATCCGCTCTGACTAAACCACCTTTTCCCCGTTTTGATTTATATTCCCTTTTTAATTCTGGCGATTCAGCAATATAAGCCCAAGCATCGACTGGGTCCCCTTTTTCCTCGAGGGCTTTTTTCCAAATCTTTAGTAAAGCACTTCGAATATATGGGTATTTAATTCGAAGTGGACTATATATATACCAGGAAAAACTTGCGCCACGTGGACATCCTCTAGGCTCATATTCAGGCATATTCGGCCCTGTCGTCGGATAGTCTGTCGCCTGTGTTTCCCACGTAATAATTCCGTCCTTCACATGGACTTTCCAACTACAAGACCCCGTACAGTTCACCCCATGAGTTGTTCGAACAACCTTATCATGTTGCCATCTTCTGCGATAATGTTTCTCTGTATCGCGATCTTTAGCCTGTAATGTCGTATGCTCATTTAAATCTTCAGTTTTACCGATAAAGCTTAACTTTTTTAATAACGGCGATTGTTTCTTCATTGTTCACTCCCCATACTAGAAATATTTTCCTTAATATACCCAGACCGTCTATAAATATACAAACCTATCTTTGAACTGATAAATCACTAAAGATGGCGACATAGTATTTAGGATCATTATTTTCGTCCTTAACAGCACTTATCGTTAACCATTCCAAATAAACCTCGCCATTTTTTCGTTTATTCCAAATCTCCCCTTGCCAATAGCCATGACTGTTTATTTCATCCCACATCGCATCATAAAATTCTGGTCCATGTCTACCGGACTTTATTAGGCTTGGGGTTTGACCGATTGCTTCATTCTCTTTATAACCTGTTACTTTCGTAAAAGAAGGATTAACTTTAATAATTTTTCCATCAAGATTAGTAACCATGACCCCCTGGCCAGCACTCTCAACAATGTCGTCAGCAAGTTCTAGTCGTTCTGTATAATACATCCAAATAATGATGATTAGACTTGCTAAAGCAAATTGTGATAGAGCCATAAAGCCAATTGCATAATGTCCCGTTAAACCAAATACAGTTGTCAAAATGAGAGGTGGGAAAAAACCTCCTAACCCACCCATCGCAGACACAATCCCATTTACTATTCCAGCTTGTTTAGAAAAATAAAAAGGTACAAGCTTAAATATTGTCCCGTTACCAATCCCCGAACTAATCGCTACTGATAAAGCTCCAATTGTATATAACGTAATTGTCGGTGAAAAAGACAAAATAACACCTGATAACGTCAGTGCTGCAAATACAATCATCAATATCTTAAACGGATCAAATTTATCCCCTAACCAACCACCAACTGGACGAAGCAACGTACATAGAGCTATAAAAATCGCTGTTCTAAAACCGGCATCCGTCTCAGTCAAGCCATATTCAGAAACTAAAAAATTAGGTAAATAAACAGTAAAGGCTACAAAAGATCCAAACGTAATAAAATAAAATAGGCATAAAAACCAAAGCTTTTGTGACTGATAAACTTGGCTAATTTGTTCTTTTAATGGCGTTGTATTTTTGTTCTCATGCCTATCACCAAACAGGAAATTTAATAAGGCAAATAAAATAAGAGGAATTAAGAAAAAACGAACAGCTGTCACCCAACCAAAGTGACTTGCAATGATTGGTGCACCGAATGACGTAATAGCCGTTCCGATATTTCCAACACCGTATATACCATTGACAAATCCATGTCTTTCTCTCGGATAATATTTAGGTAAGGAGGTTACCCCAATTGAAAATATTGCCCCACCGACACCGATGAATAATCCGGAAATGACGAGATCAATAAATGAATCAGCCAAGCTAAGGTAATAGACCGGCAACAATAAAAAAAGAAGACTAAATAAAAATAGTCGCCTCGCACCGATTAAATTCGTCCAATACCCGATTGGCACACGAAGTAATGACCCTAAAATAACTGGAATAGCAGTTACCCAAGATAGCTGAGAAGCCGTCAGTTGTATGTCTTGTTGTATGTAAGGTAATAAAGAAGAAATAATAACCCAAACCATAAAACCAACGACTAAACTAAGCGTTTGAAGAGGGAGTTGTAATCTTTTCATCCTTCATCCACTTCCTATTCATTTTTCTTCTTCGTATTTTGTCTCGAGAATTATGATTTATTCTAAAATAAGTAAGCATTTTTGAATGATTTTTTAGTATTTATAATGGGGATTATGATATTATGAGCAGCATCTTGAAGAAAAAAAAGGCCCTTATAACGTTAAGGAACCTTTTAACTTACTAAATCATTTATTATTTTTACTATAAATTTATAAAACTACTTACGTAAATAAATTCTCTCTATGTTCATTAAATAAAGAATCGTTATATTTACAAATGTAATTAATATTATTTGCAGAACTATAAAGAATTGATCAAAGTATATAATTGAATGAATGAGGCCAGCTAGAAACAGCAATGACAATACTAACAAATAAATCGTTCCAATTGTGACTAAAACAAAATTTTGTATTCTCAAACCAATGTATGTAGATACCGCAAGCCCACAAAATAAAAGGTCTAATAATACTTCAAAGACATTTGCTCTTTCAATTATATTCATTGTAAAAGATATAAAGTAGAGTACACTTAACAACACCATGTAAGCTCTCAAACTGACCCCTCCCTTAATACAATTATACATAATTATTCCAATCAAATTCATGTTTCCAAGAAAATAGATTAAAGCGCATCTAAAGTTAGGGATGCATCTATGCAAAAAGGCCCTCGATTACTTAAAGTCGAGGGCCTAAAACTACAATGTTAAAATTTAAATAATGTTGTAATTACAATTCATCTAACCATTCTTGCATACCTTCTTCAAATTCAAACTCCTCCGTGTGAACTCTTTTAACTTCGCCTGTATTATAGTCGACAGCAACAATAATTCTGTTCACCATTTTATGATCAATCGCGTGATAACAAATATGCCAGCTACCGTCAGACAACAAAGATTTTTCTGTTTTAATCTCGATACCTTTTTCCTTCCATTGATCATGCCACTTTTTCACCTTGGAGTCTGTTAGTGTTTTTTGTTTAGCTTGCTCTTGTGTCAATATATGTGGCTCTGAGTCATGCTTTAGATAAACCGGCGCCTCAGTAAAGAAATGACCATCCCCATTTGTGGTAAAAGAAAATTCAATCGCATAATCTCCTGTATGAGCCGGTGTTTTTTTATTGTTAGATAAGGCAAATTCACGTTTGAATACTACTGTCTTTTCAAAAGTATCACCTGCCTTAAAATTCTCTAAATCATTCGGATCAAAAATATCTTCACATTCAATCAATTCTTGGTCATGGCTTAAATAGGCATGGGAATTTTGCATTCTCATAAAAATATGGAATGGAACACCACATCTGCCGTTATAAACAATGGTTTTCCCACTTACATTTTTCAAAGTTGCTTCTACTTTAATATCCTGGTCCACTGTAACTTTTGCAGATAGAGCTAAACCAATATCTCCATATGTATGTTCTATTACTGAAGTGTCGCCTGAAAAAGTGGCCGTCTGATTTTCTTTTGTACCGCAAGCTGTAAGGAGAGCAAGTATGACAAATATAAAAATTGTGCGTTTCACACAAATCACCGCCTTAACCGTCTTTATCTATTAGTCGTCAAACTACTTTTTTTGTTACATACTTCAGCGGAACATTATTTTTGACAAAAAAACCACCCATTAAAAACATAACTAATCTCCCATTTATTTGACAATTTTCGATAAAATCCAATAAATATTTTGACTATTACGTCTCCTTTGTTGATAATAAGATTAATACACTGTAAGGGGAGTATGTGAAAGTGTTTAAAAGTAAAAAGAAAAAAACTTTAAATCTAATCGAATTAAGTAAACAACAAAATCCATCCATTAAAGTCAGACCAGGTTCTGATTTAGACAAACAATTAAAAATGCTAGATTTATCGGCTGAAGATTTTGCTATTGCCATAGCACTGAAGCCAACTGTTGAGGAGAATATCGTTTCTATTGTTGATGCTTTCTACAGTAATCTAGAAATTAATCCAGATCTAATAGAAATCATAAACAATAATAGTTCTTTTGAACGATTAAAGAGTACGTTAAGAAGACACATTGTTGAAATGTTTTCAGGGGAAATGAATGATGCTTTTATTGAAAGAAGAAAAATCATTGCTAAAGTCCATGTTAAAATTGGCCTAGCTCAAAAGTGGTATATTGCTTCCTTTCAGAAGATCTTCGACGGGCTTATTGAAGCAGTCGTAAATCAATATCCAGATAAAAGTGAATGTTTAACCGCAATCAAGGTAATTAATAAACTATTGAATTTAGAACAACAAGTCGTATTAGAAGCTTACGATGATGAAATAGTACGGTTAAAACAAGAAGAACATAATGCAAAGCAATTATTAAAAGATTCACTAGATCAAACCTCGGTGGAACTAGCTGCCTTAGCTGAAGAAACAAGTGCATCTATTCATGAAATAACAACACAAGTAGATGTCATTTCAGAAAACTCCAAGCTAGGAATGCAGTACGCAGAAGAAGCACAAGAAGCATCAAATCAAGGACGTGAACAATTAACGGTTATGAACGATTCCTTCGAACAGATGCAGACAGGTGTAACAAAAGTTGACACGGATATGTCTAACTTAGAAAAAATGTCCACAGAAATTAAAAACATTATAGGTATTGTCAGCTCAATAGCCGAGCAGACGAACTTACTTGCATTAAACGCATCAATCGAAGCAGCGAGAGCAGGTGAACACGGAAGAGGCTTTGCCGTCGTAGCTGATGAAGTAAGAAAGCTCTCAGAGCAAACTGAAAAATCCGTTCAAGATGTATCTCTTTTAATTAACCAAACAACGGAACATATCGTTAATAGCTCACAATCACTAACAGATGTAGAAGATTATTTAGCAAAAGTAAAAACAGAAATGGAACAAACAATTGGCCTATTCCAGCTAATTCATGAAAAAATGAATCGGACAAAAGTAAGTAATGAAAACATTAGGGAAGATTTCGTTGGTATTAGTACTGCCATTCAAGAAATCGAGGAATCCTCTACGATGATTTCTGATACTGCTGATCGACTAAGCGGTATGGTTGAGGAATTGAAAATATAATAATATTTAAAGGACATAGTATGAAAACTAAGCTATGTCCTTTTTAATTAAAATTAAAAAGATCCTTTAAACTTTTCTGGTCTTTTTACATATCCTTCAATAATAAATCCACAATTTACACAAATAACATATTCAACACCTGAACCTAAGCTCATTTTATTGCTAGGTGCTATGTTGGCATACCCATTATGTTTTCCTTTTCCTAATTCCTTCCCACCACATTTTGGGCACTCTGTCACTTTAGTTGGTTCCATTTTATTACCCCCACTAGTTGATTAAGAAGAGCTTATTCCTTCCACATTGAACGAACAGATAAAATTTCTGGTAAACAATTAAAAAAGGCGTCTACAATTTTCGGATCAAAATGTTCACCGCGCTCGTCTTTAAAAAGTGTTAGAATTCGGTCTAGTTCCCACGCTTTTTTGTATATCCGATCACTACCTAATGCGTCAAACACATCCGCAACAGCTGTAATTCGTCCGTATAGGTGAATGTCCTCCCCAGACTTGCCATTAGGATACCCTTTACCGTTCCATTTTTCATGATGATCTAGTGCAATATGTGCTGCTGCTTTTAAAATAGGACGCTCTGATTTTTTTAATAAATTATAGCCTATCGTTGTATGAGTCTCCATTACTTTAAATTCATCATCAGATAATTTCCCAGGCTTATTTAAAATTGAATCTGGAATTGCAACCTTCCCAATATCATGCATTGGTGAAGCCATTTTGATCAATTCTGCTTCTTCTTCCACTAGCCCTATTTGCCGAGCGATAATGTAAGAATACTCCGCGACACGCTTAACATGATAACCCGTTTCTTTCGATCGGCTTTCACCAATTTCCCCCATTGTAAAAATAATCTCTTTTTGCGTTTCTTCGATTTCTTGATTCAGCATAGCTGTTTCAAGTGATTTACCTGAGTAAGAGGCAGCTAGAGATAAATGCTTTAAGTCTAGTTCGGAAAACTTTTCTAATTCTGTTCGTTTGTTCACAGCTTGATAAGCACCAATAATTTTCCCATATTGATTACGAATTGGAATAACTAATACTGCCTTCGTTCGGTATCCCGTCTGCTTGTCCACCTCTTGATTGAAACGATCATCTTGATAGGCATCCTCAATATTTAAAGATTCACCAGTAGCAACCGCATGACCTACAAAACCTTTGTCACTTGGAACTTCCACCTTACTTAAGCCGTGTGCAACCTTAGTCCATAACGTTCGTTTATCGTCCGATAGTAACCATAACGTACACCGATCAGCAACAATAAGCTCACGCCCCATGCTTGCCATAAGTAATATCAAGCGATTCAAATTTTCTCCTTTGTTATTTTTCCTACATAATTAAAAATGATTGCAACCTTTTCATCAAGTTGCGATTCTTCGTTGAAGTCTTGATTTAATCGTTGAAGATTATTCATTCCCCCACCTCATTTAAAAGTGTATTATTTTACCAATAATGCTTTTTTGCGTAGCAAGTAAAAATCATGACTTTAGCTAGACCTTCACTGTTGTTTTAATAACGACACAGTAATTTGCATTTAAAATTATACCTATATTCTACCAATATACAATAAAATTCCAATATTTTTTATTAACTTTTTAGAATATTTTGTAGAAAGCTCGATATTGGCGAAGAAAAATAAAAACACCTCATGCTCCAATTCAGCACAAGGCGTTTTTATCAAATAAGGAACATTGGCCCAAATAACAAGGCGATAATCAATATAAATGGATACAACACTAGCCGCGTAATCGACGTCCCTTTAATATTCAAAAAATCTATCGGATTTTTCGCGGGAGCGTGGATTATATTAGCCAGTCGTTCTAGTTTACTAACCTTTATGGGGATTTCTGGTGTCTCCACCGAGAATTCTTCTAGTTTATTTTGAAGTTCATCTGGAATCTCATGTTTACTCATTCTTTAACCTCCAGTTTCTTTTTTAAAATCTTTAATGACGCGTGAAGTCTAGACTTGACTGTACCCAGAGGGATTTCGAGAATATCCGCTATCTCTTTTTGTGTTAGATCTTGATAATAAGTTAATATAATGACCGCACGTTGTTCATCGGAAAGCTCTTTTATAGCCTCCCGAACAGATAGTTTGTCCTCGAGTGGTAACTTTTCTTGAGTACTATCTTGATATAAGAATGGTAGTAGCTTCTTCATCCGACTCCGTCTCTTGAGCCGGTTGATTAGAATTTGATAAGCCATCCGAAATAAGTAGGTTTTAATACTAGATTTGCTTTGATCAAATTTCATTTCATATTTTTGATACCTTATAAATGTATCTTGTACAATATCTATACTCAATTGTTCATCTTGACAATAACGATAGATAAATTGATAGATGGGTATTTTATACGCTTCAAATAATTCTTCAATCGTATAATCTATTCCACTATTAGAAAGAGTTTTTTTATTTGAATTCATCTGACCACCGCTCTTTTATCCCCTTAAATACAAATGCAATTCTCGTAACAAACCATATAAAAGTAATTAAAATAAACACAAACGTTTGATGAATAAAAAACTGAATCCACGGGCTATCAATGTTATCACCCCGCAAAAGAAAAACTAAAAGACCTGTCACACATAAGAACGTATAAACAGCCGCAACAATAATCGTATAATCCCACCGCGTCCACTGAAAGTATAAATCTGATTTACTAAAATCAATATCGCCTTTATAATCTCTAACAACTTTTTTATTCATTGTTGAAATAAATAATACAAAAACTGTGCCGAGAACTGCTGCTACTACGGTACTAATCATCCAACCTAGAATCATATTGATCCTCTCCTTTTTACCCTGTTACTTGCTTATACAATTGAATAGGAGAGAAGGTTCATTTTATTTTGATTATGTTTAGTTTAACATTTATGACCTGACTGGAGTTTTTTGTTCTATTCTTTTATGGGGAAAGTTTTTATTATATGGGGAATTTAGATATGAGATAAGAGTAAAAAACAAGACATGCAGGTGAGTTTTGCATGTCTTATCTATTATTTATCGGCTTTATAGTCCAATCTCGTCGTAGACTCAACTTCAATACACTCTAGTTCGTTATTAGATAATAGAGCATCAACAATTTCATCACTTCCGCCAACGATTGAGAAATCCATATCATAGTCCGTATATATACACCAACTTTTATCCTCGCACCACCAATAAGTTGGCGAGCCTATTTCCATTTGGTCTCCCATTTTATATAGTGAGAATACCTCCTCAAGTTTTCCTTTATAAAAGAGTTCCTCACCTGATTCTAAACCGACAGAATATATGAGTTTAAGAACTTCGTAGTAAAAGAAGCACGCTTTTCCTATACAAAAACATTCTAATACTGAAACTAGTTGTCGAAGTGTCATTTCATCCATCGTACCTTCATCAGGGCAAATTAAGTAACGAGGTATACCACCAAGAGCATGATGGATTGACCAAGTACTGATTTCTTTTGTATATGGCAAGTGATATTTCTTGGCTAAAGATTTAAGTGTAAGTCTTTCACCAACGTCGAATTTTACAAAGTCATCTGGGTCTGTATCACTCCATAAAAGCTTTTCATCTTGAATATTATTATCTCGATAAATTGGATGGATAATTTTTATATAACGTTCGAAAGTGTTTGGGAGTAAATTCAGAACTTTACATCCTACTTTATCAAAGTTGTCAAAATCTATATCTTTGACGCCATTTTTGATCCACAACAATTCTTCTGTACTTTTTAAGCGCTCCATCGCAATCCCTCCATATAACAAGAGCTACAATTTTTTATCCATTTCAAAGGATTCAGTAAATCCTAAGTTCCTATACATTTCACGAGCTTGGGAGCTGGTCCATAACTTGGCACGATTTGCTCCTTTGGTTTTAAGCCAATTACATACTTCATTTGTTAGTTTAGAAGCTAATCGTTGTCTACGGTATTCTTTAATGGTGTAGACGTTGATCACCCACCCAAAAATACTTTGTTCCTCTGCTAAAGGATATGCGTACTCTGAACGTAACAAACCACCAGAGCAGGTAATTATTGTTCCAGCATTATCTTTGACGATTCTAAACATCAAATTACCTTGATTATATTCTCTATTAAACAGTTCGTTAACTTCTTTAACTTTTTCTAATGAAGGTCGGGGAATCCCCTCTACCTCTTCCATCTCAGTAGTCATGGCGTACCACAGTTCCGTTAGTTTGTTTATGTCTTCTTTCGTTGCCCAAGTCGTATGCATTATGTATGCTTCCTTCCTTGCAAATTTGTTTCATCAAATTTACGTACTCCCATACCTTGTTTCATTTTGAACAAAAGTTCGATAAATGACTCATAATAAGGTATGAATAGTCCTTCATTAATCCTCCTAATAATTTCCTCTTTTGAAGCCCAAGTAACCTGTTTTACTTCCTCTGTCGGTAAAGGTAGCTCTGAAATATTCAACTCTGTTTGGACCAAATAATAGTCATCAAATCCGTGACTGAAGTTAACTGTTAAAGACGGACGCTTGTCACTGAAATCAAGGTGAACACCAATCTCTTCCTGCAATTCTCTCTGTGCGGCTTTCTGACTCGTTTCACCAACTATGGCACTACCACCTACAGTCACATCCCACATATTACTCCAGCTTTCGCGATCTGACTGACGCTGTTGAATGAGCATCTCTCCCTTTTCGTTAAACAAACAAATATGGATGACTAAATGATAGTCCCCTTCCTTAAAAGCTTCACCTCGCACCATCTGCTTTCCAGTTGGTCTTCGATATTGATCATATATATCCCATTTTTCCAACATTATCATCTCCGATTTTTGTTTTCATTCTTTATCTCAAAGGTAACAGAATCGCAATAAACTTAAGCAGTATTTCTATTTCAACTTAATTTTACTCAATTCATCGACAAATGCTGGTCTGCGTTTATATATTTGCTTTAGTTCATTGATTAAAGGTTGTGCATAATCATTACCAAATGTCTTTTTATATGTTCTAATTTCATGACATACCTTCCTGTAATGTGACCTTTGGCTAGCTTCTTTTGCAATTTGTTCAATATTTCGTCTAAATAGAATTTCTACCTCTTCAGAATAATCCTTTATTAAATATTCATAATAACTTGTTATTGACTTTACATTAGAACGACAGTATTCAAGTAACTTCTTATACAGTTTTTCTGCAATTAAAATTTTTACATAAACTGATGGCAAGTAAAGTTTCTTTTCAAAGTTAGTTATGATCTTTTCAAGAACCTTATCCCACTCATCTGGTTGATAGAGATTTTTCAATATTTCATAGTAAGAATAATCGTTTTGATACAATAATTCCAATGCGACTTTCCGTTGACTGTCTAAATCTTCAAGGCCTTCATATGCTTGCATTTGATATTTTTTCCATATTGATGCTTGACCAAAATGCCTCTTTTCTTGTTTGTCTGCTTCTTTACATAAGACTACAACTTTTTTATACTCTTCTTTATTCAGATAATATAATACTGCTTTTTCGCGAAATGCAGGATGCTGAATGTACTGATTTATAAACTGTATGATTTGTTCCTCATCGTCCCACAGCTCGATAATTTTCAACTGTAATAACCTGAATTTTGTTTTAACATATTCATCGTATGTTGGATATGTTGATTCTCTTGAAAGTAGCTTTTGAATATGATGTTCAAGGCTTTCACGAATCGCATCATCTTTACAAAAATAAGTACAGCTTTCCAAAAGGCGGGTTCTCCATTCTTCCCAATCATCATACCGCTTGTGATTCGCTTCCTTCATAATCGTTTGAAATAAGCTATGTTGAACCGCTTCATCAAATGAATTTAATCCTGAGGCAATCGCTGTATTAATGATTTCTAGACTTTCATTGATTGTCATACCTAGATATCCACTTGAATCATCACTATATTCCAACATGTCAACCACAATAGGTAAAACTGTCAAACCTAGATAAACCGCCATTTCTTCTTTTCCATGATCAATTTTTTTTCGAGCTTTATCCAAAGTTAAATTAGCACCATACACAGCGTCATAAGTTTTATTCCATTCAATAAAACCACGATATTTAGCAAGGTTGATGTATTCTCTAATTAGTTTTTTACTACTAGCAATCAAATCTTCCGTGGATGAGAATTGAAAAAATATCTCTTTTTCTAACTGCTGATATTCACTAGTTATATTAAGAATGATTTGAATGAGTTGATCCTTTGAGAGATCTGATAAGATTTCTTTTAAATCAAGTTTATTTTGTTTTGCTTCTGTTGTTTTTATATTGTTTGGCTCGTGTAATAGTTCTTTAATTGCATACAAGGCAGCTACTTCATGTTTACAATAATCTCCCCAATCATATGGGCAATCACACGTTGAACGCAGGATAGTATCGTCCTCTGACAACTCAATCTCAACTGTATAATCATTTGTTCCAGTCACATCAACAACAAAATAACTATCATACTTCTCATGAATTTTTTCAACATGATCATTGAAAAAATAGTTATACCCCCGCTCAAGAATGACATCCTCTATATACTCTTCGAAATCAATTAATTTCATCGCTAATTCCCCCAGATATATACCTTGTTATTTATATTAATTATTTTAACTAATATTGGGAGTTCGGTAAATGGAGTAAAACTTCTATAAGTAACAAAAGGCCCTTAAGCTGAAATACGATAGATTTTAAACTATAATAATTCATAAGAAGGATGATACAATAATAATCCTATTTACCAATGACATAATACTGAAAGAGGTTTTACAATGAATTATCCACCACGCGTTATAACAATTGCTGGGTCCGCAGCTGGTGGGAGCGCTGGGATTCAAGCTGACCTGAAGACATTTCAAGAATTAGATGTATATGGAATGAGTATCATTACTGCGATTGTTGGCCGTCACCCTGTAACAAATAAAAATGTTCATGCACTGGATTTAGACGCTATCGAAGCTCAATTTGCAACGGCGATGAAACAAGTTGGGGCAGACGGAATTAAAACAGGAATGTTATTTTCAGAAGAAGTCATTCGTGCAGTCGCTTCTTTAATTGAAGAATCAAGTATTCAACACATTGTTGTTGATCCTGTCATGATTGGAAAATTGGACTCGAAACTGTTAAAAGATGATGCGATTGTCGCCTTAAAAGAACAACTAATTCCTCTTGCAACGATCATCACTCCAAATATGCCCGAAGCATCCGTCCTCTTAAATGACCGGCCGATCGCTTCAGTTGAAGAACTAAAACAAGCAGCTCTAGATTTATACGAGCTTGGTTCAAAACATGTTCTCGTCAAAGGTGGAAGATTGGAAGGACCTGCTGTTGATGTGTTGTATGATGGTAAAACACTAACCACTTTTGAAGCACCGAGAATTGAAACAGTGAATACGAGTGGCGCGGGGTGTTCCTATTCCGCCGCAATTACCGCTAACTTAGCTAAAGGAATGTCAGTTAAAGAGGCTGTTCTTCATGCAAAAAGTTTTATTACAACAGCGATTGATTACGGTTTTTCTTATACAGACTTCGTAGGACCAACTTATCATGCGGCTGAGCGGAAGTTTGGAGAAGCTCATGAGATTAAGGTTGAGGAAATTATTATTCAATAATTTTTTTCAAGGTTATATTGTATTTAAAAAAGGAAGGGATAAATATTCTCCTTCCTTTTTACATTGCAGAAAGCAACGCAGGTTCCCCATATTGATCCTAATATACAAAAAGTAATAGAACCGTCCTTTATTAACTAAATCACTGCGCTTCAATACCCTTTCTTTTTCTAACTACAATCCCTAACACTAAGAATATAATTCCAAGTCCCATAGAACCAAATGGGTATAATATTGGATAAAATAACGATGGATAGGAATGTAGTAAGTTAGATTTATAGCCTAGCGCAAATGGAGATACAGTTGCTTTATTGATTAAATCTTTTCTATATGCTGGGGAATCGATTTCATCTCTTGTAAAGATATCTGTCTTAACTTCTCCTTCTTTATTAATAAAAATGACCTTCCACTTAAAATCCTTCTCTTCAGTCGAAAAAGGTTCTCCAAATAATCGTTGGATAATAACTAACTCTTCCTCATTTGTAGAATTGTTCGTTAACTTTAACATGCCTAAATATCCATGATATCGATTATTATCTAAAAATGCAGGCCTTATCTCCAATTGAACAGGTTCAGCATAATTCTTTTTATCAATAAAAAGTTCGACGTTTGACTTTTCCCTAGCATCATAATCTTTTGTTCCAGTGAATGTGTCAACAACCGAAACTTCTGTATCATAAAAGGAAATGACACGCGTCATTTGGTTTTCATTAGAAACATCAACTTTATTCATAAACTCATTATAACTTGACATCATTTCCCCATTTAAATAAACCTCTCTTTTCATTTCAGGGAACGGCACCAGCGTTCCATCTCGAAGGTATAGTAACTTATTAAAAGGATCTGTCGTCATATCGACCGGATGATAAATAGTTTCTATCTCGTATTGCTTATTAACATTTTGTTGAATAAGAACCTCTTGACCCATTAAATATAATGGCGGGGCGGATATTGCAATTAGTATTGCACTAATTATCAAAAAACAATTACCTTTTTTAATATTAAACACCCTCTCCTATTTCAGCTTAATTTATATTTCCATTACTTCTACCACATTTCAAAATTATGGCGTTTTCAACAACCATTATGATGTGTTGTCACCTCCATTAATATATCATATAATACGATTAGCTATATTAGCTAATTTAGTTAATATTAGGAGCTGATTAAAATGAAAGTTACCTCCACTGAATTACAAAATAACTTCGGAAAATACTTAATGTTAGCTGCACATGAAGATATTATCGTTACAAGAAACGGGACGGAAATTGCGAGGCTATCTGCCAGGGACAAAAATCAACAAGACGAGGGTAATGCTAGTCGAGTTAATGAAAGTACGCCACTTTACGGTTTTGGCAAAAAGGCAACCTACGATGATTTTTTGAGGATGCGTCGTGAATCAGATGAACGTTATGAATATATTAATGGTGAAATCTATTTTCTTGCTTCACCGAAAACAGCACATCAATATGCGGTTTCACAACTATTTGGCATGTTTTATAATACCTTTCAACGAACTCAATGTATACCTTTCAGTGCCCCATACGATATTGAACTAAAAAAATCAGCTAAAGAAATTAACATCGTCCAGCCGGATATAATGGTCATTTGTGATCTTGATGAACATTTAGGTGACGACGACTATTATAATGGCGTTCCATCTTTAATCGTTGAGGTCCTTTCAGAAAGCACTCGTAACAAAGACTTGATTTTAAAACTGAATCTTTATAGATCGTGTGGCGTCAATGAGTACTGGATTGTCAATCCTGAACGTCAACAAATAATGATATATCTTTTTGATGATGGTTCGATAAAAGATGTGGTGACTTACAACAATAATGATGTCGCCCAATCTTTCATTTTTGAAAACCTTAAAGTTGGAGTTTCAAAAGTTTTTAGGGGTAAAACTCCTGAATGATCGCAATTTCTTTTACGAAAAAGTAAAAGTAAACAATAAATAAGTCTTGATAATTAAGGTGCGTTTCTATAAGCAAGAAACTGCACCTTTTTCATTTGCTACAAAGCAAAATATAGGAAACACAAAATATATTGAATAAAATATGTTTTTTTAAACTTTTCCTAAATTGTTCTGCTCTAATAATATGAAAGGAGATAAAAATATGGAAAATATAAATCTTGTTAAAAAAGCTATAAAAGGCAATGAAAAAGCATTTGAACTATTAATAAAACAAGAGAGCAGTAAACTTTATAGAACTGCATTTTTATATGTAGGCAATAAAGAAGATGCTTTAGATGTTGTGCAAGAAACAGTCTATAAAGCTTATAAATCCATTCACAGTTTAAAAAACCCACAATATTTTAGTACTTGGATTGTTAAAATATTGATCCGAACCGCTTATCGGATATTGAAAAAGAATAAAAAGTTATCTTTTATTGATTATGAGTCTTTAGACATTTTGCAGGACGACAATGTAAACGAAATTCATCAGAGCATCGACCTCGCTGAAGCACTAAATATTCTGAATAAAAAACATAAAACAGCCATCATTTTATTTTATTATCACGATTTACCCACACATATGATCGCAACAATGATGGACAAACCTGAAGGAACTGTAAAATCTTATCTACGTCGTGCCAAGATTGAGTTAAAAAAGATATTGGAAGGAGAGAACCTATATGGACAAAGTATGGTTTCATGTAAAAACAGATAATATTGAAGTACCTGAGGAAGAATTGTTTTCAGTAATCGATACAGCAATCAAAAAAGGGAAAAAGAGTAAAAAACACAAGAAGAAATCAAAGATGACAGTATCTATGGCTTCGATGACGGTTGCTCTAATATTAATATCAGGTTTTGTATTTGCTCCAATGACAAAAGTACTGGCTGGAGTTCCATATATAGGGTCAATTTATGAATCTCTCCATATGGACATGGGAAAAGAGTTAGAAGACAAAAAATTGGTAACTGAATTGAACCAAACCATTTCAGACAACGGAATTGATATAACAATAACAAGTGTATATTATGATGGGATATATATTGGAATTACATTTAAAGCTGAAGGGGAAGGCTTGAACAATAACCTAGATAACGATTATAGTTTCTATCATTATATAGATAACGGTGTGAAAATAGGATGGTCAGGATCTAACGGGGATTTAATTAAGGTTGATAATTATTATGAGTCTGCAATCCAGGTGCAATACCCAGATGAACAGTTACCGAAAGAATTTACTATTCCAATTACTTTCGAGAATATGGGTGGTGTAGAAGGCGACTGGCAATTTGATATACCAGTATCACAACTGCCAATGATAGCAGTTCATGTTGAAAATAGTACAACTAAAGATGAAAATTACTACTTTACGTTGGATTCAATTGTAATTGGTGAGTCAAATATGCGATTAGATTATATAACAACTATTCCGACCGAGTATCTTAATTTCAAGATTATTGATGACAAGGGAAATGAATTATCTAATAATTCACTATTTAGCTGGGGATCTGAATTTGCTGTGTTTGAAACGGGTATAGAAGCAAATACCAAATATTTATTGATCTACCCTGTATATAGACAAGACAGGAAATACACTGTTTTAGAGCCACTTAGAGTTAATGTGCAGGATAATTAAATGAGTCTGTCTAATTCAAAGATTAAGAAACCATAATGTGATTTATTGTAATTAAAATATAATGGGCGATTGTTAAGTACAATCGCCACCGTTAGCGCAGCAGAAGAGTTGAAGAAGGATATTAAATATCACGTTAAAAAAAGTTCAGAATGTTTTCTGAGCGTTTTAGTTTGCTATTTATAATGCGAAACGGCGGGCGAAATGCACAAAAGTTATTGTGTTATTTCTAATGTTATTAGCATTTATCTCTCCCTAAATTAAACCCGTTAGATTAAACAAAGATCTTCTAAAGCTAAATGTCTTTTCATTATTTATAGGATGAGAATTGGAATAAATACGGTTAAACGACTTAATTGTAGTGGGTGCCACAAACTTAAACCTTTAAAGAAATTTGCTTTTTCACTCATATATAACAGGGTGAATATACCAATTAGGGCAAATGAGATATTCCATATAGGATTAAGCTCGAGTTCATTAACATATTGTATAAATAGGAGTAGTAACAGACCTAAGAAAAAGAATAACACACTATTTAAAGTGAACATCCTAGCCTTACTTAGCATTATTTATCCTCCCATACTAAAAAGCATCTCTCTTAAATAAATATATTAATTTTCAGTCAATTTGTCAACGCAAACTTTACTTAAATGTTATTTTTTTCAAAAGAGCTACTTATACCGATGCATATAAAAATTAGATTAACTTGATGTGAACTTGTAATTGATTACTAGTCACCTAACTATTAAGCTTTTTAAAATTTTAATGTATAATGAATTTATATAATTTTGAGGAGGTATCAAAATAAGACAATGGACAATTCCCTTTCTTTTTTTGCGTAATTAAAAAGCAAAATTTTTGCCATGAGCAAAAAGAACGGGATACGTGTGTCTATTTTGATGTGTATATTTTTGTTGTATATAAAATTAGTTATACATTATTTTAATTTATCCGGACACAGGGGGATTCTGTGTCTTTTTTTCATGGCGTTATTGGAGTGATTTTATGTATTTACTCAAAGCCGAACAACTATCTATGGAAGTTGGAGGACGAACGTTATTTGAAAATATTTCTATAGAAATAAAGGAAAATGAACGAATTGCTCTTATTGGGGAAAATGGCGTTGGAAAAACAACGTTAATTAGAGGAATTTTAGGACTTACACCTATACATGCTGGACGTATATCTTTAAAAATAGACAGAGAAAAGATAGGCTATATGGTTCAAGAATCTGAACAAAACGAGCTTCTACCTGTTAAAGATTGGATAGTAGCAGACCATCTAAATTATGAACTTAAAAATAAATTAGATTATTATTCAAAGCAACTCCTAAAGGCACCCGACCCTAAGTTAACAGAGAAATATAATGAGCTTTTGCAAAGTTATTTAGAGGTTGATGGTTATGAATGGGAGATGAAAGCCGAAAAACTATTAACACAAATGGGACTCACTCCTGAAATATGGACAGTGCCTTTTTCTAATCTAAGTGGTGGACAAAAAACAAGAGCCAAGCTTGTAAAACTGATGCTGTCAAAACCAAAATTAATCATATTAGATGAACCGACAAATCATTTAGATATTGCGACTGTCCAATGGCTTGAAAATTGGCTTAAACAGTTTGATGGTTCAGTTTTATTTATTTCACATGAACGAGAATTTATAGATCATGTAGCCACTTCAACCTATGAAATAACATCGTCTGGAACAAAAAAATATCAAGGTGGCTACTCTTCTTATAAAGAACAAAAAGATTTAGAGCTAAAAACAATCCAGAACCAATTTGAAAAGCAAGAACAGGAACGTAAAAAGTTAATTGAAATGATTCAGCAATATAAGGAGTGGTATGATAAAGCGAATGCGAAAGCAAGTGTTCGCAACCCATATGCTCAAAAAAAGGCCGCAAAACAAGCTAATAAGTTTAAAGTGAAAGAAAGAGAACTTGATACATTTCAGTCAAATGCTATCGAGAAGCCTAAGGAGAAACTATCGATTTCAGCTCAACTTGTCTCCGGGGAATTTTCGGGAAGAAATATGATTGCTCTTAGTAACGTTTCAAAGGCTTTTGGGGATCAGCAAATATTAAAAGATGTAAGCTTTCACTTACAACAAAGAGATCGGCTTGCCGTTATTGGTCCCAACGGAAGTGGTAAAACAACACTTCTACGTTTGATGGCAGGAATAATTGAACCTGATTCTGGTGTGATTAAACATAACCCACAACTAAAAATCGGAAAATTTTTTCAAGAATTAGAACAATTAAATGCGGAAAATACGATTTTAGATGAAATATTAGAGCTACCAGATATGAAGCAGTCAGATGCCCGAACAATCCTTGCTTGCTTCTTATTTCGAGGCGATGATGTATTTAAAAAAATCAAAAACATTAGCATGGGAGAAAAATGTCGAGTTGCTTTTGTTAAATTGTATTTTTCGAATGCCAACCTATTAATTTTAGATGAACCGACCAACTACCTTGATATTGCATCTAGAGAAATTATTGAGGAAGCTCTTGAACAATATCCAGGTTCAATTGTTATCGTCGCCCATGACCCATACCTTTTAAGAAAAATTGCCAATCAAGTCTTGTCAATAAAAGATGGGGAAACTGAACTGTTTCACGGAAGTTATCAAGAATGGGAAGAACATGTAAATCTAACTCCAATACAACAACAATTAACGAACGAAATTCAGCAATTAGAACTAAAGGTTTTGGAGTTAATGACTATAGACGATGATGAAAGTTTATATGAAGATGAAAAATCGAAAGTAAAACAAATTAAAGAACTAAATGAAAAGATTACACGCTTAAGAACTGAATTATAAATAGCTTTAATTAATTGCAATAATGAGTAAGAACTCCTAATTTTTTAGGAGTTCTTACTCATTAATCATTCAACACAACAGAGTTATTGCTATAAAAATCACTTTATATTATCTAACAACTCACGCACTTCATCAGTTGACTCGGTATTCATCAACTGATTTCTTAGCTCACCCGCCCCATGAAATCCTTTGACATATATCTTGAAAAAGCGGCGAAGTGGTTTGAACTGACGCGGCTCTATTTTTGAATATTTATCAAAAAGGTCGAGGTGTAATCTTAAAAGGTCAAGTAGTTCTTCACTGCTATGTTCTTTCGGTTCTTTTTCAAAGGCGAACGGATTCTTAAAGATTCCGCGACCGATCATCACTCCGTCCACACCATATTTCTCTACAAGTTCCAGGCCCTTTTGTCGATCAGGAATATCGCCATTGATCGTAAGCAGTGTATTAGGCGCCACCTCATCACGAAGCTTCTTAATCTCTGGGATAAGCTCCCAATGGGCAGGGACTTCACTCATTTCTTTTCTTGTCCGAAGATGAATAGAAAGATTGACGATATCTTGCTCGAAAATGTGGGTTAACCAGTCACGCCATTCATCTACATACGTGTAACCGATTCTTGTTTTAACGCTCACAGGTAATCCTCCTGCTTTTGCTGCTTGGATTAAATCGGCTGCCACTTCTGGGTGACGAATCAAACCGGCACCTTTTCCTTTAGAAGCGACATTCGGTACAGGGCAGCCCATATTAATATCAATCCCGCTAAACCCTAGCTCCGCCATGCCAATACTCATTTGCTTAAAGTATTCAGGCTTGTCTCCCCATATATGAGCAACAATTGGCTGTTCATCTTCTGTAAAAGTTAATCGTCCACGTACACTTTGCTGTCCTTCTGGATGACAATAGCTATCTGAATTTGTGAATTCCGTAAAAAATACATCCGGTCGCGCTGCTGAACTTACAACATGACGAAAAACAACGTCCGTCACATCTTCCATTGGTGCTAGTATAAAAAATGGCTTAGGTAAATCATGCCAGAAATTATTTTTCATAATAAATACCTTCCCTTATTGGATTGAATAAGCTTATTCCTAACAATCAAATAGCAATGAAATCTTTACTTCCTATATACTTATATCATGCTTAGATACTTTTTTTCAATCCATATTAACAGCTCAGTTTAAGAGATAACTTGATTAGATAACAAAAAAATGCCAGACAGATTATACTGACCGGCATTTTTATAATAGTTCTGGATTCATTTATTTGAACTTGCATACACATTTTTTCAATTAACATTTTCTGCACAAAAGTTAACCACCAATATATATATTACCTTCTAACCTTTTTAACGTTCCTAATATACTCATCGCAGCTATATAACTTGTCTTAGGATTCTCAGGAAGTGGATTATTGGAAATTGTAAATGACGCCTCTCCAAAATCCCCTTTCACCTCAACATGATGCACATTCTTATCTATTTGAGGATCAGCAACAAGCCTCACCCTCGTCTTCTCACTCCCAATCCCAGCAAGAGAAAGCACGATCGAGATATTCATATTCTTTGGAAATTTCTTGATTGCATCTACCGCTCTTCCTTCAAAAACTATCTTTTCTTCATTAATCACTTGATCAATGAGTGAGCTAGCCGGTTTACGAGTCGTCAATAAAACATCCGTGACTGTGCCCAAGGAATTGGCGTTCTGCAATAAATCCAATCCACCAATACCACCAGAAGGTAAATAGATTCTGTTCTTAGATTCACTCAAATCTTTTAATAAAACTTCATCTGCCAAGGCACCAATACTAATTAGTACAACGGCTTTTCTCTTAACGACAGTAGGGATTAACTCTTTTACAGCTTCAATGTTCGCAGCCTCTACAACTATATCAATATCTGAATCAAGAAACTGATCAATACTTGTGAATAATTTTACACCGAACGACGACTCTAACTGCTCATATTTCTCCTTATCACGTACCAAAATACTGTTGATACGCAAATTTCCAAGTTTATTGTTATTAACCTCTTTCAACAAATAATTCGCAATCGCTCCTGCTCCAATTAATCCAATATTCATAGTTAGCCTCCTTAGTATAGTAGATAAAGAAGTTGGTTACTTCGATTCTAACATAAATAGAAAATCTAGCACTTTACTAAATAAAAAAGCGCTTGAAAGACGTACCAAATTAGGAATCTAACTATCCTAATAATCTCCCATGCGCTTTTCACAAGGAACTCAAGGTGCATAGTATGATAAGTGTTAATAAACTTTAACAACCTTAATCCGATATGATAAACATTCTTGTATTGGAACTTTTTGATGGAACTTCCACTCTTCCCAGTCCATAGCGCCTCCTGGAAAAATATCCACAACTTTCAAGCCCGCTTCTTGACACATATTCTTTATTTCATTTACGTCATAACAGGCCAACACTTGAGTATAGGTTTCATCTGGCTTATCTTCATACCACCAGGTGTCGGTCATGCTGTTAGTTGTATGATCATATCCATATTCACGCAACACTTTGACTTTAGGATCTATATACATTTGTTGTCCAGCAGCTTCTTTCCAATATGGTGGGTTATAAATATCGATTAAGCCAACACCATCTTCATTTAACCACTTTTTAATTCTTTTCAAAAGAAAGAGTTGATCTTCATCATCCCCAACGCCAAACCCATCAATGTAGAGAAGCACGTCAAATGACTTCGGTATTTCTATGTCATAAAAACTTCCACACAAAGGTGTTATATTTTTATGATTATATTGTTTAGCATACTCAACCAACTCAGGCACTAATTCCACAGTAGTTATTTCTTTTTCATATGATGCAAGCGCTCTAGCTAGATTTCCATTTCCTGCACCAATCTCTAACACCGTAGTGAAAGGTTTGCCTACTTGATTCAATATTTCTTCTGCGAACTCATCATAATGATTACTGTACTCATGTAAGTACGAAAACATTTCAAATTGTTTTTTATAAAAAGGTTTTACCCATTTTGATTCCATATCTAGACCTCCTGTAATTTAATTGTAATTACAGGCTCAACTTTAAATATAGTAAACTCATAGATTCAACCCTCCTCTACATTTAACCAATTACGATGATTACCCTAAAAAACTTACGACTCATCTTGTAGATCTTCTGTCTTATAAACGTAGTACCCTTCATAAAGATAACTTACATCGATTCCTTTCATATATACTTCCCTATCATTGATTTTATCCGTCAAGGCTGCTTTTAAAAGAACTTTGATTTCAACATCTTTAATAGGGCTTCTTTCCATTGCCAAAAGATAATCTTCTTTATCCACTTTACTCCAATCAATCACCCTTTTTAATTCCCTTTTCAGTATGTTGTCCAGCCAAATTCTCATGCTTCTTCCATTGCTCTCCCTGAAAGGGTGCGCAATATTCATCTCAACATATTTTTCAATAATTTCATCAAAAGTGGCTTGTGGCATTTTTTCTATATTTTGAAGTGCTACTTCAAGAAACATCACAGGAGTGAAACGAAAATTACCTTTTGCAATATTTACATCACGTATTTTTCCACCGAATTCATAAATATCTCCGAACAAATAGTTGTGAATTTTCGATAATGCCTCATATGTTCCAGCTTCCAATGTATTTAAGAAGCCAGTTTCAAACATTTCCAATGCTTTTTTCTTACTGATTTTTTCTTCCTCACGTGCAAGTTCAGTAGCATTAGAAATACCTAATTTATTTTCGAGCACCACGGCTTTACCCTCCCGTTAAAATAATTTCGGCATTTTATTAAAAGTAGTTCATGAACGTACGACAAATCATTATAATATCTTTAATTATAACGTAATTGTGCTGAGCGTATTTATTTAATTAATCATCATTTAAATAAAGCTCAATATCCATTCTATCTACTCTCTAGCAAATATACCTTTATCAACTCAACCTTGTTGTTTTCACACACCCTTGATTTGTTTCTACAAACAAAAAACATCTATTTCGCCGAGTTGACAAAATAGATGTTCCTTCTTAAAACGTTGTTATATCAACATTTATTCCCTAGACAACCACGCCACACACTCCACATGCACCGTATGTGGAAACAAATCGACGGGTTGTACTTTCTTTAGTTCGTATCCGAATGGTTCGAGTTCTTTAATATCTGTCGCAAATGTTTCTGGGTTACAAGATACATAGACGATTCTTTCTGGCTGAGATCTCCCTATACGTCGCATGACTTTTCCACCTGCACCTGAGCGTGGTGGATCTAATAGTAGTAATTCTGGTGCATCAAATTTCTCAAGAATTTGGTCGATTCCTCGTCTAGCATCAGCTGCAAGGAAGTATGTGTTATCAATGCCATTGTCTTTGGCGTTTCTTTTGGCTGATTCGATAGATGTCTCTACGATTTCAACTCCAGCTAATTCGCCTACACGACTTGCAAATGGGAGTGAGAATGTTCCAACTCCACAAAATAAATCTATCATTTTTTCATCACTTTTTGGTTCGCCCATTTCTATAGCTAATTCAACTAATTTCTCAGCTTGCACAGGGTTTGTTTGAAAAAATGTATCATACCAAAGTCGGTAACGATAGCCCGCAAGTTCGTCATATATAAAATCGCGTCCAGACAATACATCTACATGTTCAGCTTGTGCCCGGTCAGCCCACAGTGTATTTTCAAGCCATAGTAAGCTTTTTACTTGTGGATGTTTTTCTGTTATTCGATTTACTAATTCTTTAACTGGCAGTTCTAAATCGCCATGAGGTCGCTTAGTCGCAAAGACGCCTAGCATGATTTCTCCTGTCGCAAAAGATTGGCGAACCATTAAGTGACGGAGTAATCCTTCATGGGCTTCTTTATCATAGCCATGTAAACCATGTTCCTTCACCCAATTAGCCACTTCCATAGCCGCTTCTACCATTTCTTCACCTGCAATTAAGCATGTTTCTAGTGAAATAATGTTACGGAAGTTGCCTTGTTCGTGGAGTCCCATCGAACCATCTTTCGCAAATGTAAACTCCATTTTGTTCCGATAATGCCAAGGAGTTTCGGCACCTATAGTATTTTCTACAAGCTGAGGATTAAAGCCCTCCGCTTCAATGACTTGTTTTACATATTCTGTTTTATATTTAAGCTGTCCTTCATACGTCCAATGTTGCCAGACACACCCTCCGCAAAGATCAAAGTGTGGACATGGTGGAGTTGTACGGTCTTCATTTGGTTCGATTACTTCAATAATTTCAGCTTTACTCCATTTACTAGTCGGTCTTTCTGCATCTACTTTTATCTTTTCACCTGGGAGTGATTGTGGAATGAATAGTTTTAACTTCTTTTCGTTACCTAATTCATTTTCACGCCAAACAACCGCTTTCCCAGTACCTTTTGGATCAAGTCCGTTTACAGTTACAACAAAAGATTCGTTAGTATGATTTGACATTTGTACTCCTCCTTCCATTCAAGAAATTATATTAAACGATGATCGTTTTTTATTAGATGGAGCACTAACCTATTATAACGGAATCACGCTTAATTTGAAACGAAAGTATTTAGTAGATCATTGCCAAATCAATAAAAAAGCAGACAAATGTCTGCTAAAGTTAATCTAATCTTGTTATGGTTGCAACTATATCTTTTTGAAGTTAATTATTGTTTAAAACATGTTCTATTACATGCCGAGTAAGCTTTGGAACGATTTCCAACGAATAGGTTAGTTCAACTCTTTCAAGCTTCTTATGGGCATCAATCCCATAAGGTCCTATATTAATAACAGGTACATTGATGTCACGTATATCTTGAAAATTGACGAAATGTTTTGTGCCCCATGCTGGGTTGTTTTTTGTTACTGCTTCTATTCCCGCTTCATCATCACTTAATGCTACAAAGCTCATATCTGAAATATACGGGAAGAAGTTTCTCGTCACAATTGGGTGTGGATATTGTGGCTGCACTGTTTCTACAGCTCGATCTAATGCATCGATTAATACGTTCTCGTCATCCGTTTTACCTGAAAGCTCTATACGCGGTGAATATAACGATGCATAGAACAATACAATGGATGGACTTTGATCCTCCATCCATTTCCATGCTTCTTCAACAACACGTGCGGCATACATGCGAATATCTAATGACTCATCTTCAAGTAATTGTTGTTTAAACTGTTCCATATGCTCGACATACGTATTACCGTGTGAAGCAATAAGCTCATTGTCCATCTCGTCATAAGTAAAAATCCGTGGCTCCCATGTTATGTCTCGATAAGGTTCGTTACTTAATTCACAATATGTTTGATAACGGTCCTTAAAGGTTTGAAGTGCTCTTTTGAAAGCGACTTCTGCGTGCTTTCTCAATTTTTCTAACACATCGTTTGGAGTCCATGAATGGATAAAGAAATTGTAATAAACGTATGCAGAAAGAGCTGTTTGAACGGTATATGATGGTTTTAAGTCCATCTGTTTAAGTGAAACAGGTGGAACGGTCGTTTCTCCTAAAGCTTCGTTACACAGTTCAGGGTTATAGTCGATTTCTCGAGTAAGTTCTGCTGCAATTAAATTAGGATCAAGCCCTTCAAATGCTGAACCAACATGAGTCTCCGCACCCGTTATGAAAAAGGCAGGGAGTAATTTCCCGACTGTTCCTTTGTAAATATAACGATTTTCATCACCTTCATATCTTGGTGAGACGAAATCAGCATTAATCGCTGCAACATAATTAAAATCGTGTTCTTCTTTCCATTTTTTCAATGTCTTCAGAGCTGATAAAATGCCATTCGAGCTATCTTCTTCATCACATTCAGCGACAAAGATGAGGTTGCCGTCTAGTTGTTCTGGGTGTTCTGAGTAATATTTTAATAAATATAAATGGCTCGCTAAACCACTTTTCATATCTAATACGCCACGGCCGAACATCCAATCATCGGTTTGTAAGTGATTTCTCACCGAATCTGGGAGGTCTTCTTGCTTAAATGCTTCTTTAAGCTGTTCTGGCGAGGTGGCTAACTCTTTTAATTGACCAAAATCATCCGTCCCAACTGTGTCCACGTGCCCCATTAAAATAACTGTTCGATTACTGTTACTTTTCGTTCCTTTGACAAAGGCTAACACATTGTATCGTTCTTGTTCATCGTGCACCGTCTGTTCGAGCGTCACCTGATTAGGGCGTTCTAAAAAGTAAGGGAACGCGGAAATCATCGTATAAATAGAATGCGCAATGACTTTTTCTCCATCTGTATTGACGATGCTTTCAATATCAACTAATTGTTTCGTGAAGGCCATGACTTCTTCTTTAATATTTTGAGACAACCCAATCCCTCTTTTCTGAAAAAATCTCATAACCCTATTTCTGTCTACCAAATTATGGTCTTATCGTTAGTATACGTTTATAATTTAATTGAGGAAAGTATAAATTAATTAAATGTGTAAATAAAAAAAGACTAAATCCCTTCATTATGAAGTTCTCTAGTCTTTTTATATTATATTAGTAATAACCCATCTAAATCTAGTACCTTAATCGTTCGGTGAGGCTTTTGCTCGATTAAGCCTTGTTCTTCCAAGTCTGTGAGTCGACGGCTAATCGTTTCGGGAGTCGTCCCGAGATAGGATGCTAAATCTTTTTTACTCATTGGTAAGGCGAATTCTAAGTTGTTTTCATCCTCAGCACATTCGGCTAGGAAAAGAGCAATACGCGTTTCTACCTTTTCTGTTGCAAAACGGGTAGTCTGTTTTTCCGATTCTTCAAGTCTGTTCGAGAATTCCTGTAATATTTTTAATGAAATGGATGGATATTTTAATAAAAATTGTTGTAAATCTGATCGTTTAATCATACATACTTTTGTATTCACGATTGCTTCTGCGTAGGCTTCATGTGTCGTTTGTTTAAATAATGCTAGTTCTCCAGTAAAATCACCCGGCTCTAAAAATCTTAACAGCTGCTCCTTACCTGTTTCAGACAGTCGATAGATTTTAATTTTCCCTTTGTTGACGATGTAGAGTGAGTCGGATTGGTCTCCAGCATGGTAAATAATTTCACCTTTTTTATACGAAAGGGATTTTACCGTTTTCATTATTTCATCCATTTGTTCTTTTTCTAAGTGATTAAAAATTGGAACGAGTGAGATGCAATAATTATCATGCAAATCACAGGCGTGCTCTACTTCAGTACCCATCACTCAAACCTCCGTTCTAATTTAGATAACATTATGCTTGTGCGACTCGTAGTTGAGGGTCCTTGTTCTTTTTAATTGATTTGAATTTAATTAGCCGCATGGCGTTTAAGATTACGATAAGGACACTCGCTTCATGTATGAACATCCCAGAAGCTAAATGGACATGTCCCATCAATACCCCAAGTAATAAGATAAACACTGTGCCGACTGCGAAGTACATATTTTGCTTCATATTAGTAACCGTAGCTTTTGCTAGAGCATAGGCGTGTGAGAATTGCATGAGTCGATCAGCCATTAATACGACATCTGCCGTTTCCATTGAAATGTCTGTTCCACCCTCACCCATAGCTAGACCGATATGAGCAGTGGCAATGGCTGGCGCGTCGTTAATGCCATCTCCTGCCATCGCTACGATATGACCTTGTTCTTTTAGTTGTTTAACATACTCAACTTTATTTTCTGGCAAAAGTTCGGCATGATACTCATCAAGACCTAACTGTTCTGCGACAAGCTTTGCTGTATGCTTGTTATCTCCAGTTAACATAATCATTTTTTTAATGCCATTTTTTCTAAGTTCGGCTAATGCTTGTTTAGCATCTTCTCTTATTTGATCTGCAATTGAAATCATTCCTACGATTTCATTTTCCATAGCTATGATTATAGCTGTGTTTCCTAATTTTTCTTGATTAATAGCATATTGTTCAATTTCTTTTGACATCGCTATATTTTCTGACTGCATTAATTTACGGTTTCCTATTACGAATAATTGGCCATCTACCTCTGCTTTTAATCCATTACCTTTTATAATATCAACATTTTGGGGTTCAGTCATAATATTTAGTTTTCTATTATGAGCTTCCTTAACGATTGTTTGACCAAGATGATGTTCAGAAACCTTCTCAGCAATTGCCACTAATCTTAGTAACTCGTCTTCCTCGATATTAGTGAAGGCTTTAATATTCGTTACTTCTGGTCTACCTTTTGTTAAGGTACCTGTTTTATCAAAAACGATTGTGTCTACCTTTGATAACTGATCAACCACTTCCCCACCTTTGACGAGTACCCCGTGTTTAGCACCATTACCAATTCCAGCTACGTTTGATACGGGAGCACCGATCACTAATGCACCAGGACAAGCGACAACTAGAAATGTCACAGCTAATAGTATATCTTGTGTCATGAAGTAAACAGCGATTGATAAAATCACAACAGCTGGAGTGTAAATATTCGCAAAACGATCGAGAAACTTTTGTGTCTTAGATTTAGACTCCTGCGCTTCTTCGACAAGCTCGATAATTTTAGCAAACGTCGTATCGTCCCCAACTTTTTCCGCAATGATTTCAATATATCCGTCATCAACAATCGTACTACTATATACTCGATCATCCATTTTTTTCTGTGCCGGAACACTTTCACCTGTCACGGCTGCTTCATTAATATACGCCTGCCCTAAGACAACTTTTCCGTCTACTGGAACTTTCCCACCTGGCTTTATAATAACTCGGTCACCAACTTCAACGTCCTCTACAGGAATGGTGATTGTTTGTTGATTTCTAATAACAGTTGCTTCTTGAGGTGCTAAATCAATTAACTGTTTTAACGAAGAACGTGTTTTTTCCAAAGTTCGTCCTTCTAAATAAGCACCGAACAAGAACAAAAATGTAACAACCGCAGATTCAACGTATTCACCGATGAACAACGCCCCTATAACCGCAATAGATACAAGAAGCTCAATACTGAATGCTTTAAATTTAAGTGCTTGATACGCCTTGATAAAAATTGGCACACTCGCGATAACTGTTGCAGTGATTAAAGATATTACCTTTACTTGTTGATAGTTTGTTAAGTGAGCAACTAACGCCACAATAATTAAAATTCCTGATAACGCAGTGATTGTATTTTTATTCTTATTGATCCAACTCATCATTATAATCGACCTCCTTATACTTCTAGCTTATAGAAGAAACAGATTAAATAAATTGATGCCAGTCAAGATTAGGAAGTATATTTAAGTGAGCTAGATGGGCTTGGGGGTTGGAACTGTTTTTGGGTAAGTTTAAGGAAAATTAGCGCACTGAAATTTGTGGATTTGAACAATTAACAACTCTACTTTGGACAATCACAGCATCACTTTGAACAATCGCAACCCTACTTTGAACAATCACAACCCCACTTTGAACAATTACAGCCTCACTTTGAACAATCGCAACGCAGCTTTGAACAATCACAACCTCACTTTGAACAATCATGACCCTACTTTGAACAATTGCATCCCTGGATTTTAAAAAAACACTTAAAACCCATGCCTGAGTTTTAAGTGTTTCATCTTTTAAGATACTTTCGTAGATTTCACTTCGTATCCTAATTTAGTGATTGTTTCTTCAATGTTTTGTGCTTCAATTTTTTCTTCATCGAATTCAGTCCGAACCTTGCTTGAGTTAAACAATACTGTCGCAGATTGAATACCATTCGTTTTATTTAATGTTGTCTCAATCTTTTTTATACATGATGGGCAAGTTAACGGTTCTAATTGGAATACTGCCTTTTTCATTATTAAAACCTCCTCTTCTTTTTAACCTCAACTTTAGTATAAGGGCTCATACAATTAAAAGAATTGATTTAAATCAATTTGATTATGAAATGTCTATAAAATTAAGTGACTTGTTCAAAGCTACAATTCAGCCAATGAAATATTACTATTATAGGCTGCTCTTATTTTAACATCGTCCCATTTTTCTCAAAATTTACATGCCAAGATAGGGCTTCGTCTAAAATATGAGGGGCATGTCCACCTCTTTGTAATGCTCGCTCATAGTAATCCATTAATTGGCCTCGATACATTGGATGAGCGCATTGGTTAATTATTCGTACAGCACGTTCTCTTGGTGCTAATCCTCTTAGGTCAGCGTAACCTTGCTCCGTGATGATGACATCTGTGTCGTGTTCCGTGGAATCTACGTGTGAAACGAATGGGACAACGCTTGATATTTTGCCTTCCTTGGCGATTGATTTTGTTAAAAATATCGATAGTCGGGCGTTACGTGCGAAGTCGCCTGATCCACCAATACCGTTCATCATTTTTCTACCGACGACATGCGTTGAATTCACATGACCATATATTCCGACTTCGAGTGCTGTATTAATCGAAATCAAACCTAAACGTCTTATTATTTCAGGATGATTCGATATTTCCTGAGGTCTTAAAATGATGTTGTCATGATATTTTTCAAAGTTGGAAAAAACGTGCTCCATCATGGATTCCGATAGAGTTATCGAGCTAGCTGAGGCGAAGTTAACCTTACCGGCATCAATTAAATCAAACATTGCGTCTTGCAGAACTTCAGAATACACCTGTAAGTCATAGAAGTCTGAATCGATTAATTTATAGAGAATCGCATTAGCCGTTGTACCAATTCCCGCTTGGATAGGCGCTAATTTTTTTGTTAATCTTCCTGCTTGCACTTCCTGATTTAGAAAAGTGATTAAATGCTCGCCTAATAATTTCGTTTCATCGTCTGCTGGTAAAATGGTTGACGGTGAATCTGGTTGGTTAGTAAAAACGATTCCTTTAACCTTAGCCATATCGATTGGAATGCCCTTGAGCCCTATTCGATCGTTTGGTTTAACTAATGGAATTGGTTGGCGGTTCCCTTGTTCTGCTGGTTCATATATGTCATGAATTCCTGTCAATCCAATTGGTTGGGCTAAATTGATTTCAATAATGACTTCTTTAGCATGTTTCACAAAAACGGACGAGTTCCCGACTGATGTCGTAGGGATAAGCAGGCCGTCCTCTGTTATAGAAAGGGCTTCTATTATTGCAACATCAATTGGCTCTAATACGTTTTGGCGGATCATTTCAGCTGTATGCGATAAGTGCTGATCGATATATAATATTTCGCCCTCATTAATCTTCTTGCGCATCGTTGAGTCAGCTTGGAAAGGTAATCTTTTATTCACAATTCCTGCTTCCGCAAACATCGTATCAATATTGGCCCCAAGTGAAGCACCTGTATAGACATTCACTTTAAAAGGTTCGTGCTTCGATTTTGCTTGTTCAACGATTGCTTTAGGCACAGCTTTCGCATCACCAGCACGAGTAAAACCACTTAAACCTAAGGTCATACCGTCTTTAATCCAAGTTGCCGCTTCTTCAGCAGAAACAACTCGATTTTTTAAAGCTTCAATCTTAATTCTTTCCATATCGCGTTCCATTTTTATCCCTTCCCTTTATCAGCTAAGAACCAATTCTATAAATACCTTTTTTACTTTTTAGGTTACATCCATTTTTCTTAAAAATATTGATCATATGTTTATTATGTACATCCGTACTTCCTATATAATAAGAAGCTCCTAATTGTCTTAATAAATGTAAGCTAGCTTGATGCATATCTTGACCATATCCGTGTCTTCGCTTATTCTCCACTACGCCTAAATAAAACATCCTTCCCTCATCTTTCGTTCCAATCTCTATATGAGGGATTGAAATACCGATGCACTCCCCGTCAACCGAAAAATAATAGCAAAACTTTTTCCAATTGGGTCAAAGTTCCTTTTTGATAGATTGCATCACATCGCTCATTGCTTGTTGCTCGTTCTTATTTGCAGTGCCTTGTCTACTCTTCTCATAAAGCTCAGCATATTCTTCTTCTCTCATCAGCTCATCTGCTAAAGAATGGTATCGCAGCTTCCCGTGATACTGTTCATCGTTTATTTCCTTTGTATATTCCACTGTGGTAGAAATTTTTCTAAACTTCAAGTCAAACAACCATTCCTCAAAGTCTTCGTCCACTAATAAGGACAAATAACCAATATCATTTTCCTTCCAGTTCGCTAATATCTGCTCGAACTCTTTTTTATATTCTTGTATGGAAATATGATCTCGTTCAATTTGATCAACTAACCAATATTTATTTTCGTTTTTAATGATGTTAAATAATGTCATAATAAAAAGGCCTCTCTAACTTTTTACGTATCATACCATAGTATTAAAAAATAAACCAAAGCAATCAATCGTTCTTCCCTTAACATGTACTGCGCAAATTTAATTTTGACTTTTATTTATCAGCCAATTTTACACAGTTATCAGCCAGTTTTAACGGATTGTCAGCCAGTTTTATTAATTTATCAGCCAACTCGAGACACTTCTCAGCCGATTTAGGAATTTATCAGCCGAATTTCAATTTATCAGCCAATTCACCAAGCCTTGAATAAAAAACATTTTACCCATTAAAAAAGCCCGCCACATATGTGACAGGCTAATCATTAATTGAGCACAAGTTCTTTTTCAAGCATCGTACCATTTTTCGCAAAGTTCGTATGCCATGATAAGGCTTTTTCTAATACGTGTGGAGTTTGACCCCCGCGTTGTAGCGCTTCTTCATAGTAAGCTCTTAGTTGTTCGCGATACATTGGGTGTGCACAGTTCTCAATAATAAGTTCCGCGCGTTCTCTCGGGGCTAATCCTCGTAGGTCAGCATAACCTTGTTCTGTTACGATAACATCAACATCATGCTCGGTATGGTCGACGTGTGGCACAAATGGAACAACACTTGAAATGTCGCCACCTTTAGCTATGGACTTAGTAACAAAAATACCAAGACGAGCATTACGAGCGAAGTCCCCTGACCCACCGATTCCATTCATCATTTTCGTACCACTAACGTGTGTTGAATTAACATTACCGTAAATGTCGAACTCTAATGCCGTATTGATCGAAATTAATCCAAGTCGACGGATAATTTCTGGATGGTTAGAAATTTCTTGTGGTCTTAAGATAAGTTTATCTCGATATTTCTCAAAATTCCCAAACACCCGCTTCATTTTTTCATCTGATAGAGTAATCGAACAACAGGAGGCAAAAGATACTTTTCCTGCATCAATTAAATCAAATACAGCATCCTGAAGAACCTCAGAATACACTTCCAAATCAGTAAAATCCGAATCTAACAACCCGTGGAAAACTGCATTTGCCACAGAGCCGATCCCCGACTGCAAAGGTGCTAAACGATTCGTTAAACGCCCAACCTCTACTTCTTTTTTCAAAAAGTCAATGAGGTGACCTGCAATAATTTTCGTCTCTTCATCTGGCGGCACGATATTAGACGGTGAATCCAGCTGATTAGTAAAAACAATTCCTTTAATTTTATCTACATCTACTTTAATACCTTTCGTTCCAATGCGGTCACTTGGCTTCATTAATGGAATCGGCCCACGTTCACCTTGTTTACCTGTGTCATAAATATCGTGAACACCTGCCAACTCTGTTGCTTGCGCCAAGTTAATCTCAACGATAATTCCTTTTGCATATTGGGCAAAAAGTGCTGAGTTCCCAACAGAAGTCGTCGGTATAATCATGCCATCTTCCGTAATTGAAATCGCTTCAACAATCGCATAATCAATCGTATCCATCACATTAGATCGTACTAGCTCTGCCGTATGCGATAAATGCTGATCAACAAAATAGAAAGCGCCTTCATTTATTTTGCGACGCATGACAGGGTCAGCTTGGAAAGGTAATCGCTTATTTAAAATACCTGATTCAGCAAATAGTTTATCGATATCCGATCCTAATGATGCTCCAGTGAATACATTGACTTTGAAATTCTCAGTTTCAGCGCGGCGAACGAGTGAAAAAGGAACCGCTTTCACATCACCCGCACGAGTAAAACCACTAAGCCCTAATGTCATACCGTCTTCGATCCAAGATGCCGCTTCATCGGCAGAAACAATTCGTTCTCTTAACGAGGCTATATGTATCCGTTCACTGATATGTTTCTCCATCTTAATCATCCTTTAACATTTTTAGTATATACTTTGCCTATATTTTATCGAATTTACTGACACATTTTAGACAAATAAGATGGAATGGTCATTAAAAAGGACGAACTAAGAATATATAGTGATGAGGCAGCAAATATTAGAATCCCAATAGTTTCCGTAAATAGCTTGAATGTGATTGACTAACAGGAATGATGCTTCCATCCCTCATTTTTAATGTAAAAGTGGAGTGGGTATCCGGATAAATTTCTTCTATATGATTGACGTTAACGATAAACGATCGGTGACAACGAATAAACGAATCCCGTGGTAAGAAGAAATCAAATTCGTTCAACGTATACTTATGAGTTCCCGTATGTTCTTTCGTTATGACATACGTTTTTCTTTGTTTTGCCTCTATATAAATCACATCTTCAAAAGGTGTTGGCACCCATGAGTCGTTCAGTCTTATCGTAACGACGGACATGGCATTTGTTAGTGTTGGAAAAACCGCCGTCACACAGCCGACAATTTCCCCTTCTTCTTCATATGGAACTGCCATCCCATAATATGGGACGCCAAATATATCCCGATCAATATATTCGGAAACCTTTTGTCTTAACTGAAGTGCCTTATGTGTAATCGTCCCCTCTGGAATCGGGTCACCAGGCTTTATCTTCAAATCTACTCGTTTGCTTGGACGATAATAGACGTATTCACTTTTATTTGATAAAACGATGGATGTCTCATCTGACAATAGTTCTCCAATGACATCAATAAGCGTCTCCATTTTTAATGGTTTCATATAAACACCTTCAAAGAATTTTTTTATTTTTATTATAACGTTTTCACCACCTAAGTCTCATATTAATACGTTATAAGAGATTGAACGGAGGTGGTCAATGTTTATGAATGACTTTCCAATTATTTTAGCTGGACCAATAGTGCGTCGTGTAGAACCGAGTGAGGTGACCATTTGGATTGCGACTAGTCGACCTTACCCTATTAATGCTGATTTCTATTTAACTATACACAGTAACTCTTATCAATTAATCGATACAATACATGAAGTGAAACAGCTTCCTCTAGGTCAACATTTATATGTTCAATTAATTACTATTCGTCCAACAATTGAACAATTTCCAACGAATCAATTACTTAGTTATAATCTTTCGTTTGAAACAGAGACGGGATATATCGACCTTGGTGATTTGGGGCTTCTATCAAAAAATCAGCCTCAATGTATAGTATATGGAAATTTAAAATATCCTAGTTTTTATATTAACAATGATGAGAATAACTGTAAAATTCTCTATGGTTCTTGCAGAAAGCCACATGGTGAAGGGGAAGACCACCTTCAACGTGGTGATCAAGTATTGGAAGATTATTATTTTAATTTAAGAGAGCGACCGCATTCTCTCTTTTTAATGGGTGATCAAATTTATGCAGATGACATTGCCGACCCTCTTTTTCCCGTTATTAAAACTTTAGCAAATACTTTATTTGAAAAACATGAAGACTTAGCTACAATTGACCCCCGCTTAAATCAGGAACCTTTCAAACATTCTATTCATCAAATCAATGGTCGTCAATATATTATGGAAATGTTTTCGCAATTCACATCTCAGCATATGGATAACCACTTAATGACATTATCAGAATATGCAACTATGTATTTACTATCCTTTAGCTCTGTACTTTGGGAATTCGCACATGAAACTAGTTTATTCGACTCTTTTGAAGAAGCTATTGAAAAAGGTGATATTTACTTTAATTTTCCAAATACATCATATCATCAAAAAGAATATCAACACGAATTAAAACAGCTAAATAATCGATATAACGAACAACTAGAATGGATGATATCATTTCAACAATCTTTATATCGTGTCCAACGGTTATTAGCTAACATTCCAACTTATATGATTTTCGATGACCATGACATAACAGACGATTGGAACGTGTCTTATGAGTGGGTAAATAGAGTGAAAGGCTCTAAGCTTGGTAAGCATATTGTTGCAAATGGATTAACAGCTTATTGGGCGTTTCAAGGCTGGGGGAATGATCCTAGCAATTTTGATTTATCTTTTATCAACTCTATTGAAAATCACGTCACATCTTTTACCTTAACTAATGATACAGAAAGTTACAAAGACTGGATAGAAGAAATGTGGAACTACAACAAGTGGTATTTCATTGCACCGACTACACCAAAGTCTTTGTTTCTTGATACTAGAACGGCAAGGCAATTTGACATAGAACCGGAGCCTTTAAAAATAGGTAACATTATTAATGAAAAACCACGTCCGCCACAATTAATTAGTCATGACGAATGGAACCGAATAACCGAAATACTTTTTGAAAGCGGCTGGAGTAATCAGGATAAATTAATCATCGTCTCTGCGACACCTGTATATGGTCTTGGACTTATTGAGTCTTTTTTACACAACTATGTTTATCCATTAAAGCTTTTAGGACTTGACGTTAATACGACATTTGATTTTGAAGCTTGGAAATATAATGATGAAGGATTTTATAATTTTTTGAAACAGGTATCTGACTGGGACCCGGAGGAATGCATTATTTTGTCCGGAGATGTTCATTATAGCTCTTCTGTTTTTTCGACAGTAAGTTTTCCGAACGGCGAACAACTTAATATTAAACAGTTCACATCAAGCCCAATGAAAAATATGAGCTTCGGTCATCTTTGGGGATTGTTATTAAAACAGGTAATTTGGTTTAGAAGTAGAAAAAGGAAGGAAAAAATTTACCGTTACTGTGACCATGACCATTTTGTACATTACGTTGAACAATCAGAAAAAATTAAAGATGAGAACTATGTGTGGAAGGATGAACTTAAATATCAGCCATTAAATGATCAAGGTTCTATCGTTATAACTAATAATAGTTTAGGTTTAGTATCAATTAATGATGAAGCGGTTCAAAATGAACTTCTATAAATAGATGGGCAAAACAGATTAAATGTGCTTTTCGTCTGTTTTGCCCATAATACACAGGAAATCTACAAAACTAGTACGTTTTCCCAACAGCATATGACAACTTTCTTATTAGATATTCTATATAATGTAGAAAAAGTAGTGATAGGAGAAGGGATTCATGGAAGCACCTGTAAAAATTTATCAAATGAATAATAGTGTTTTAGAATCGGACAAGTCTATCATAGATGACATTAAGCAAAGTGACCTCTGTTTTTATCGGTTTATTGGCGGGAATGATTCAGAAACTGAGACTCTGACGAATTCATTAATGGAATTGAAAGAACAGCAAGCACTATTAATCGGAGTCTTTCGCTTTCCTTTTCAGTTTGAAGGTAAGAAAAGATTTGAGATTGCACGCTCACAATATTTTCGAATGAGGGAATTGTGTGATGCCATTATTTATTTTAAAAGCGATGCCTTAATGGAGATGGTTGATGAGAGCACACCGATCCATGAAGCTTATCAGACGTTCAATGAAGTTGAAGAAGATGCGATATCATCATTGAAACAGATTATTCAAAACACAGGTGATATGAATATAGATTATCAAGATATTGAGACGTTCATTAAACGCAACCACGGCCCTTTGTTTGTACACAATGTGGAGGGGCAGTCTTTTAACGAACCACTTAAATATTTAATTTCATCACCATATTTGCCAGAAGATTTCACTGACGGAAAGCAACTTATTATAAACATCGGTTACACACGCGAAATCGACATGGAAGCATTTCGTTTAATCAATTTACGTCTTAATGATTTATTTTCAAAAGCTGACCTTTTCAAGCTTGGCTCCTACTTAATCGATGAACCTGGTGAGCGCTTTAAAATAACACTTATCGTTAACGGTATTGATGACCCTGTTGAACGTCCGCAAGATTATAAAAAAGTGCCGAAGTACAAAGCTTTCACACGAAGATGGCATAAATTTACCGAGAAACAAAAAGAACTCATTGAATTATTAAAAAATTGACCTTTAAGACACTCGCCTTAAAGGTCAATTCTAATTAGTTCAGACGATAGACAACGTTGACTCGAGCAACGACTTTTACTTCACCTGCTTCAATGACTGTCCCAGCAGACTTCTCTTCCGCCATATCCATCGCATAGAATTCGCTCATCGGAAAATTGATATGTGCGCCTTGTTCAGCAAGCTGTAACACTTCACCTCTAGATTTTCCTGCTGTTTTAGCCATCACATCCGCTTTACCTTCTGTCTGTTTAATCGCTAACTTCAAAGCTTCATGCTCTAACTCTGTCGGGTCCTCAATTGAAAAACGTACTGGTTCAATAATGTTTGCCCCCGCTTTTGATGCAACATCAAGTAGATCTCCTACTTTGTCAATCTCCTTATATTCAAAGCTGATGATATGATAAGCTCTGAATTCTTGCTCTCGATCTGGATGACCATACGGGTTTACATGAAACTGTGATGTTTCAATATCACTTTCTTTGACCCCATAGTCCGTTAATGCTTTACGAATAGCCTTCATTTTTTCACTGACTGCCGATTGCGCTTTATCTGCAGATGACTCAGTCATTTCAGCACCTAATCTAACAATTGCAATATCAGGATCTGCCGTTATAACTCCCTCACCAGACACAACAATCGTCCCCATAGGAACACCTTCCTGTGCATGGATAGTTGTGTTACTAGCCGGGCTTTTTGCTGCTGTTAAGTTTTGAGAAAAAATGACCGCTAACGCAAGAACCGCTAAACCAATTGATGCAAAAAGTAGTTTCTTTTTCACTTAATGACCCCCTTAATTTTTTGGATAATTTTACCCTTTCCTTATTTGTCGTTTTACATTGTACAAAGTTACATTTTTTTAAACTTATGTTTATTTATTAGTGTGCTTGTGTAATCAATTCTACGCATAAAGGGATTCTTCCTGCATATAAATGGATTTTTCGTGAAAAGGGTGGGTTTGTCTACAAAGGGTGGTGACGCTATCTACATAAATGCGTTTTCTATCTACATGAATTGACGTGCTACCTACATAATTCCGTTCCCTATCTACATGAATGGCGACGCTATCTACATAAAATGGTTAGCTATCTACATGATCAGAGGCGCTACCTACGTAAAACGGCAACCTATCTACATGATCTGGGCGCTACCTACGTAAAATGACTACCTAGCTACATAAAGCGAGGTTCTACCTACACCAATAGAGGTCCTATCTACGTTAAACAGCTGGTTACCTACACGAACGGAAACGCTACCTACGTAAATTAGT
>JBPYCQ010000016.1:0-56132 GCA_051846895.1 Bacillaceae bacterium W0354 | reverse complement strand
AAGACCTGCGGTGGTATGTCAACAAAGAAATAATTAAATATTTGATTATCAAGGTTCAGATTTCTTAAAAAAGGCATTACGAAACTAGACCAGTAAATATTTGGTAATTACTGGAATTATTTAAAAGGATTTTTGAAGTTTGCTAACTTCATATATTCACGCTCCTTTTTGGCGTGTAGACTTGGTGATTGCGTAGTAGCGCATCCACCAAACGCACTAATTTTCTTGCGGTTAAGACGAGTGCTCTTTTATGTTGATGCTTCGGAACTTCTTGGTATTTCTTCGCGTAATAAGCTTGATACTCAGGAACGTGCCTTCTTACCGAGTTGGCGGCTTCAACCAGGTAATATCTGAGGTACTGATTCCCGTTCCGCGAAAGTGAAGTGTCGTCCGCTGTAAAGCGGCCTGATTGGTGTTTTCGCCAATAAAGGCCTGCATATTTGGCTATCTTTGTTTCATCATCAAATCGCTCGATTTGGCCGATCTCAGCGATAATTCCAGCTGTGAATACTGGCCCAATGCCAGGGATGGTTACAAGCGTTTGCGTCAAGCCAGCCATTATTCTCTCGATTGCTTTATCAATCTCTTTTACCTGCTTTTGAAGTGTACGAATAACTTCAATAGTCGTTCCGAGAATGATATCGATGGAATCTTCAACAACCTTGTCTAAACGATAGGAAGAGCGAACAGCTTTCTGGATGGATTTCGCAACGCATTCCGGATTCCCAAAACGATTTCTGCCCTTTTCCTGAAGAAAAGCAGCCAGATCCTCGACCGGCATTTGCGCAAGTTCATCCAGACTGAACTTCTCAAAAAACAGCTCCATCATGGCATTTCCAAAGACAGAAGAGTCGACCTCCTCTTTGAAAGTGTTGCACTTAAAACTCAAGTGTTGAAGGAAGTGCTGCTTTTCCTTGGTAACCTGATGGACCAGCTGATACCTGGAACGTGTAAGCTGTTGGAGCGCAACATATTGGCTCTCTTTTACCACGGACATTGGCAATCGGCCAAAACGCAGATAATCGGCGATGACGAAGGCATCAATTTCATCGGTTTTGTCCATATCACTATAACTCTTTTTAAAGTTCGCAATCTGTTTCGGATTCATGACAAAAACCTCTGCGCCAAGTGCTTTGAGAGCCTCGTCATGATGAAGAAACATGGATGGATGAAAACTGTAAACAGACGTGGACTCAAGCCCGAATCTGAGTGTATCAACAGCCTGACCATTCACGCATTCTAAAACGGTATCCCGAAGCTCACTCGCACCAGGAAGGTCATTAGAGACCGTGAAGGATTTAACCTTTTCTCCTTCACCATCTAACAAACAAACCTTGATATCAAAAGAACTAACATCTAATCCAGCAAATAATTTCATGGGGGGATTTCCTCCTTTCGATTTAGAATCATTGGTACTTATTTCTTGGACGCCCTGAGATATCCCTAGTGTGAACGCCGATCAGCAACCTCGTGTATAAGTACTATCCCTGATTCGAAAGCCGCCCCAGAGCTACTATCATCTAGGTTCGAGGTTCAGGGTGCACAGCCTGCGAGTAGGAAGGTCCGCACGCACACTGGGAAACAGTCTTTATAGTGTGGTCTAGCCACAAGGGGGAAAAGAATTGTCCCAAATGATCCTAAGACCATTATCTAGGAACATCTCGGGACGTCCAAGACTTTTGACTATATTCAGCAGGAAATGCAAGAAAATCTGGGCTCAAATGATAGGGCCTAAACATAATATACGAGGGGAATTTATATGGAAAATAACAACTACACACCATTAGAACAGGAATTTTTGGAATATTATAAACAGCTTGAATCTTATGGAGAAGCCATTAAACTTATGGCATGGGATTTAAGAACAAAAGCGCCAAAGAAAGGTGTTAACAGACGTTCTGAAACATTAGCATTACTTTCTCAAAAAACACATGAATTACAGACTTCGGATCAAATGAAAGAATATATCGATGGATTAAAAGGCTCAGATAATCCAGTTATCCGCCGTTCCATAGAATTAGTTGAGAAAAATTACAATCAATCAAAAAAAATCCCGACTAACGAGTATAAAGAGTTTGTAGAACTAACATCACAAGCTGAATCTGTCTGGGCAGAAGCAAGAGGTAAAGCAGATTTTGATATGTTTAAGCCTTACTTAGAAAAAATTGTTGATTTTAATATTCGATTTGCCGATTATTGGGGTTATAAGGAAAATAAATACGATGCTTTGTTAGACAACTACGAACCGGGTGTTACCGTTAAAACGTTAGATGACGTATTTCCGAAATTAAGAACGGAATTGACAACACTTATTGAAAAAGTGAATAATTCGAGCGACAAACCAGACGCAAGTCAAATTCTTGTTCATTTTCCTAAAGAAGCTCAAGAACAATTCTCATTAAAAGTATTAGAAAAAATGGGCTATGATTTCGATGCAGGACGATTAGACACAACTTTACATCCATTCGCAATCGATATTAATCATCAAGACGTTCGTGTCACAACTCGTTATGATGAAAATGATTTCCGTATGGCAGTCTTTGGTACCATTCACGAAGGTGGTCATGCTTTATATGAGCAAGGCTTAGATTTATCGTTAGCAGGTACACCGGTATGTTCGGCTGTTTCAATGGGTATTCATGAATCCCAATCATTATTCTGGGAAAATTTTGTAGGGCGTAATGAAAAGTTTTGGGATCAATACTATAATTTATTTTTAGAATTTGCTCCTAAATCATTTAGTGACATTTCAAAGCTTGATTTTTATCGAGCAATTAATGAAGTAAAACCATCTTTCATTAGAATTGAAGCAGACGAAATGACGTATCCACTTCATATTATGATTCGCTACGAGTTAGAAAAAGGTTTAATTAACCGTGAAATTAAAGTAGAAGATCTACCAAATCTTTGGAATGATAAAATGGAGGAATATTTAGGAATTAGACCAACTAATGATACAGATGGTGTTTTACAAGATGTACATTGGTCTGGTGGAGACTTTGGATATTTCCCTTCATATGCTTTAGGGTATATGTATGGAGCGCAAATAGAAAATAGTTTAAGAAAAACTGTCAATATCGAAGAAGCTATTGCTAATGATGATTTATCACCAATTAAAGATTGGTTAAACAAAAATATTCATCAGCACGGAAGCATGAAAGAACCGTTAGATTTATTAAAAGAGGTAACAGGTGAAGGTTTAAATCCAAACTATTTGGTCCAATACTTAAACAAAAAGTACGGTAAGATTTATAATTGGTAAACAAAATGGACTATTCTAGCACATAGAATAGTCCTATTTTTTCAATATACGAGGAGGATATAATATGGAATCTTATTTACCATCTTTTAAGTTAACGGGGAAAAGGGCAATCATTACAGGAGCAACTAAAGGAATCGGTCGTGCCATAGCTTTTGCATATGCTGAAGCTGGTGCTGATGTATTATTAATCTCAAGATCTGAATCAGACCTTAAAACAACAACAGAGAAAATTAAAAAACAATTTAATGTGAAAGCTAATTACATAACGGCTTCAATTACAAATTATAAAGAAATTATTAATGAACTTGACAACCATTATAAAGACACGATATTTGACGTTTTAGTTAATAATGCTGGGATGAATATTCGAAGTGAAGCTTTAAAAGTCACGGAACAAGAATGGCAACAGATTATGGATACAAATATGAAAGGTGCTTTTTTCATAACTCAACATATAGCTAATAAAATGCATAAACAAAATATAAAAGGAAAAATCATTAATATTTCATCAGTAGCTGGACATACAGCGCTTCGAACAGGTGTCGTTTATGCTATGACAAAAGCAGCTCTTATTCAAATGACAAAAACTTTAGCGTTAGAGTGGGGGAAATACGGGATAAACATTAATTCTCTTGGTCCATGGTATTTTCCAACATCACTTACTGAGAAATTATTAGAAGATGAACAATATGCCAAAGATATCGTTGATCGTACACCACTTGGTAGAATTGGAAAGTTAGAAGAAATTGCTGGACCAGCACTGTTTTTAGCAAGTGATGCTAGTAATTACGTCACTGGACAAACGTTAATGGTGGATGGTGGTATGACGATATACGGGTTCTAAAGTATAAAACAATCGCCGATAGTAAATCATTTAAATAAAATGCTCTGTTAAAGCCCGTTGTTGTTTATTGTGACTCGTTATCGGTGGACGCTTTTACCCAAAGGGCACAAGGTGACATCTGCGAAGGAAAAACTTTCGCGAGACGTCTTCTATGCCGGGGCACGGCCCGAGCCAGGGAACTACTTCGAGAAACTTCTTTGCCCCTTGCACCGAGGAATTAGCTTCGTAGCGTTACTAGTAGACTAGAGGTGCATCTCTCGGAAGAAAAACGCTTCCTGCGGGGTCTCGAGACTCGTGTTGTTCCGCGAAGGACTGGACGTTCAAGTGTCGGCGTTGGCCACAAGGACGTGGCCGCTTTTAGCCGACCAGGAGTCGCCACCTTCGCTCTTCACAATACAACAACTCAGTATAAATATTGTTATTATCAACACTAAACTTTAACAGAGCCAAATAAAAAGGAAGATTGACATATGGCGATTATTCATTCTGTAGGAACGGCAACACCGACGCATCTGATACAGCAAAATGAGGCAAAAGAGCTTTTGGAATCGTTAGTACAACAATCGAGATTATCAAAGTACTTATCTGTATTTGACCATGCTGAAATAGATGAAAGATATTATGTCGCAAAGAAAGAGTGGTTTTTAGACCAACACAGTTTTAAAGAACGAAATGATTTATTCGTTAATGAAGGAATAAAGCTAGCGCAAGCTGCAATTGAAGATTGTATAAAAAACAGCCCGTTAAATTATGACCAAATTGATGGAATTATTTCTGTAACGAGTACAGGTATTTTAACACCATCTTTAGAAGTTCATTTAATGAATAAATTGCCTTTTAGAGATGATATTACACGAATACCGCTTTTCGGATTGGGCTGTGCTGGTGGTGGAATTGGTTTATCGCGTGCATTTGATTATTTAAAAGCACATCCATCTAGTGCAATACTAGTGGTTGCCGTTGAAGTGGCAAGTGTAGCTTTTCATAAAGATAACATTCAACCAAGAGATGTCGTAGGAGCAGCGCTTTTTTCTGATGGAGCAGGTTGTGTGTTATTAGTAGGAAATGAGCACCCCTTAGCTGAAAAACAGCTTTTGAGAATCACAGGTACAAGTTCAAAAATTAATAAAAAAAGTATTGATGTGATGGGGTGGGATATTAAAGACGACGGCTTTCATGTTATATTTGCCCCTAGTATTCCAAAATTAATCCCCACCTTTTGGAAGAGCCACTTAGAGCAGTTTTTAACTGAGTTTAACTTATCAATGGATGAAATTAAAAATATACTTGCCCATCCAGGTGGAAGAAAAGTAATAGAAGAGATAGAGAAACTATTGCACGAGGGACAAAATTTACAATTTACAAAAGACGTACTACGCCATTACGGGAATATGTCATCACCGACTGTGTTTTTTGTATTAAAAAAGGCCTTGGCAGAAAAGAATCAAGTGTTTAATACTCGATATCATCTCTTAACTGCACTTGGCCCAGGCTTTTCATCTGAAATTATTCTCTTGGAGTGGAAGTAAGATGATATATTTAATTATTTTTGTGTATTTAATTTCGATGCGACTTGTGGAGCTTGTCATTGCGAAATCGAATGAACGATTTCAGAAACAACGTGGAGCATTTGAGGTTAAAGATCCCTATTATAAGTTAATTGTTCTAACACATATACTATTCTTCATTAGTTTAATAATGGAAAGTTATTATAATGATATATGGGACATCTCAATTTCTATACCTATTTTAATCATTTTTTTACTTCTACAACTTTTTAGAATATGGTGTATCGCGTCTCTTGGTCGTTATTGGAATACAAAGATCATTATTTTGCCTGATGGCGATATAGTGAAGAAGGGACCTTATAAATGGTTTAGTCATCCTAATTATTTAGTCGTTGGTTTGGAGTTTATTATTATTCCTATTATGTTTAATGCTTTTGTGACAACCATTCTATTTTTGTCTCTACATTTACTGTTAATGCGTAAAAGAATACCTATGGAAAACGAAGCTTTAAAAACTTATATAACTAGTTAATCTTTTAAGGGGAGGAGAAAAGATGATTATTTCAATTGAAGAAGCGTACGACAAGTTAAATACTCATCATGATGTCGTTTTTGTCGACTGTAGGTTTGACTTGCAAGATGCCTCGATGGGAAAGCGCTTATTTGAGGAACAACACATTAAACAGGCAATCTATTTAGATTTAGAAAAACATCTAAGTGGAGAAGTAAAAGAAACAGGGGGGAGACATCCATTACCTCATATAGATACATTTATTAAAACCTTAGCTACTAAAGGCATCTCGAAAGAAACAACGGTGATTGCTTATGATAATAATCGCGCATTTGCATCTCGCTTTTACTGGATGATGAAATATATTGGACATGAGAATATATTTTTACTCAACGGCGGATTGAACGACTGGAAAGATAAAGGTTATCCAACTGAATCAGGTGAAGAAAAGGTTAATAACAAAGAACTATATGGATCATTCGAAGTCCAATCTGATTTAATTGCTAACCAAGAATTAGTAAAAAGTAATATTAACTCTGCGACGGTATGTATCATTGATTCTAGAAACTACGATAGATATATAGGAAAGCATGAACCAATTGACAAAAAAGCTGGGCATATTCCGAGTGCCAAAAATTATGAGTGGACAAATGTCTGTGATGAGAATGGAAGATTCAAGTCTCCAGAAGCACTAGTTAAATATTTTGAGCCATTATCGGCTTATGATGAGTTAATTGTATATTGTGGTTCTGGAGTAACAGCCACACCAAATGTCATCGCACTTTGGCACGCAGGCTTTAATAACGTTAAATTATATGTAGGAAGCTTTAGTGACTGGATAAAAAATGATAATAATGAAGTCGAAACAACAAAGGGTTAGCCGATTGAGCTAACCCTTCCATACAAACGCAAACGATATCATTAATTTTTATCAATTTTCTTCGCTAAATACATAAATGGCGTATCAAGTGCAGCCACAATAAATTTAATTAAATATGTGGATATAAATATTTGTAGCCAAATTGAAAAGTCACTTGTTAGCACATTCCAAAATGCAATTAAACAAAAAACAGAAGTATCTAACAACTGGCTAGTCATAGAACTAACATTATTTCTTAACCATAAATATTTATCGGATGAGAATTTCTGTTTTAGCTTAGAGTAAATGATAACATCAACATTTTGACTAACAATGTAAGCAAGTAAACTTCCTAATGCTACTTGAGGTACTAAATCAAAAATAGTACGTAAAGAATCATTCACAAGATCCGTTTCAGCTGGTTCAAAACGAATGGCAATTTGCATTAATACAGTCATCGTTAATAATGTAAAAAAGCCTAACCAAACAGCTTTTCTTGCTTCTTGCTTACCAAATTTCTCATTAATAATATCAGTAGCAAGAAAAATAGAACCGTAAATAATATTGCCTAAAGTAGCAGTTACACCAAAAAGTTCCACCATTTTTAACACTTGAATATTAGCGATTACTGTAGACATACCAATCCATACAAGTAAACCACTTTTTCCGAAAATTCGATATATAAGTGTTATAAGTAGAAAATTTATAAGTGCAAAACCAATCCATAATAATTCATTGAACATGATTTCATCTCCTTTAGTTTTGATATCGCAGGAAGGTTTCGAACTGCGTTTGCACAATATACAATGATATAGAACTTTTCGCCCTTTTGCAATAGTAAAATTTCTTCGCAACCTTGTCCAAAAGAGTAAATTCCACTATATATACCTTAAATCTGAACTACTGGGATTTTAATTGCTGTTCATTATCATTAAAACCACAAAAAAAGCGACGATAATCATCGTCGCTTTTAAAAGAATTTATTTTTTAGTAACATTAGAAGCTTGTGGTCCGCGGTCGCCTTCAACGATTTCGAAAGAAACTTCTTGACCTTCGTCTAATGTTTTGAATCCTTCGTCTTGAATTGCTGAGTAATGTACGAAAACATCGTCTCCACCTTCAACTTGAATGAATCCATAACCCTTTTCTGCGTTAAACCATTTTACTACACCGTTTTGCATAATAAAAAATCCTCCTACAACATTCACCTATGTGGTGCTTAATAATTTGACAATAAACATGTGAAGATAACAAAAAGAGTAACTTCAAAATAGAAGGAAGGATCACGAGATCTCACTTCTATAGAAGTTACCCTGATTCATGAACACTTCACATCTTCATTGCAATTTCAAGTATACTTTATAACTACAGCCTTAGTCAAGTGTAATGGTGATGACAAATTTTAAACACATATCTTTTTATTGGCTGTATATTTAATGAATGAAGAAGGTGGTGTAAATAAGTTAAGTATTTTTTTAATTACCTACGCGTCTAGCGCCCAAATAACGGACGTTCCAATATGTTTCACTTAAATGACTTATAGTTACTCCGTTGTTTAATCCGGCGTGAATAAAATTACCATCTCCAAGATATATACCTAGATGTGATGGTCCTGGTTTATATGTTTCAAAAAACACTAGATCACCAACACTTGGTTGGTTTACTGGCGATGTTACATTCCAAATATCACTAACTGTTCTTGGTAATGATATCCCATGCTCATAAAAAACATACTGAATAAAACCACTACAATCAAATCCTGACGGAGATTCCCCACCCCAGACGTATGGTGTACCCATATAAGATCTGGCAGTTTGAATAACAGAACCATGCCTTGCTTCACCTGAAGATTTGGAGTAATTTGTGTGCACTATTTTCCGCTGAGAAGTATTCTGTTGAGTATTATTATTCGTATTGTTTGTTGTTGCTGTTGAAGCAATCGTATTATATCCATCTAAATTTATTGCTAAATTTTTAATACTGTTCATTCGCTCGAGCCCTTTTTTAGTTAATGGACCAGCTATACCGTCTATTTCTCCTTCGTACAGTCCAAAGTAATCTAAAGCTTCTTGAATATCTCTAACACGTTTTGTTTGCTCACCATTCGTTATTTTATCGGCATTTTCTTTAATGATTTTTATATGATGTTTTTCGATTTCCTGTTCTAATGATAAAACTGTCTCCTCATCAGCAACTCCACTATCCGGTAAATTTTGAGCTATTTGAAATGATTTTATTGCATGTTCAGTTAATACATTATAATTTGGAACGATTTCCGCATGATAATAATTCAATGTTTTTAATTTGCTTTGCAAGTGTACAACTGCTTGATGATGATCACCATATTTTAATTGATGTAATTCCATATACTGTTGTTTTGACTCCGCATCAACAGGTAAATGAAAGGCGAAAGGGGAGCTTAACGCAAGGCTACCAGCCATCGTACCGAGGAAAAAAGAACGTGTCTTTTTATAATTAACCATAACACATCACCTTTCTGTTTGTGCTGTTCAAATTATATGAGCTTGATTTCTATCTATGACTTCTTAATTTTATTTGTTACAATATAGTAAAGTTAGTAAACGGAAAGTAATATGGACAGGGGGAAAGGCTATGGAGAATGTTAATGAACATCAATATTTAAAATTATGTGAACACGTATTAGAAAACGGAATAGATCGTGGGGATCGAACAGGTACAGGTACACGTTCTGTTTTTGGATATCAAATGAGATTCGACCTCGCAAATCAATTTCCGCTGTTAACTACTAAACGCGTGCCTTTTCGCTTAATAGTGAGTGAATTGCTTTGGTTTTTAAGAGGGGATACGAATATTCGATATTTATTATTACATAACAACAATATATGGAATGAGTGGGCGTTTAAACGCTGGGTTGAAAGTGATGAATATGATGGGCCAGATATGTCAGATTTCGGAATCAGAGCCCAAGAAGATGAGCAGTTCCGTCTATGTTACGAAGATGAAATGGAGAAATTTAAGAAAAAAATTATTGAAGATGAAGCATTTGCTAATAAATATGGTCATTTAGGGGATGTCTATGGGAAACAATGGCGCAAGTGGAAAGGTTCTAATGGTGAAACGATAGATCAAATAGCACAAGTCATTCATGATATTAAACATCATCCAAATTCAAGAAGGCTTATTGTTAGTGCGTGGAATCCTGAAGACGTTCCAACAATGGCTTTGCCACCGTGCCATACGTTGTTTCAGTTTTATGTAGAAAAGGGTAAGTTATCCTGCCAACTTTATCAAAGAAGTGCCGACATATTTTTAGGTGTGCCTTTTAATATAGCGAGTTATGCTTTATTAACATATTTAATTGCACATGAATGTCAATTAGAAGTTGGTGAGTTTATTCATACACTTGGGGATGCACATATATACCATAATCATTTTGATCAAGTTAGAACTCAGTTATCAAGAGAACCGAAAGATGCACCAACTTTGAAGCTAAATATGGAGAAAAAATCCGTTTTTGACTTTGAAGTAGAAGATATCGTTTTAGAAAATTATCAACCACATCCAACTATAAAAGCGCCAATTGCAGTATAAATGAGGTGAACATATGCTTTCTGTTATTGTAGCTATGGACGAAAATAATGTCATTGGTTATCAAAACGATTTACCATGGCATTTACCCAATGATTTAAAAAGATTCAAACGTATCACTACAGGACATACAATTGTAATGGGGCGAAAAACATATGAGTCGATTGGCCGTCCATTACCTAATCGTCAAAATATTATTATGACACGTGATTCCCATTTTACTGCTGAAGGTTGTACTGTTATACACTCATGGGAAGAGTTGAACCAATATTTGAACGATGAAGAACTATTTCTAATTGGCGGTGCTGAACTAATTAAACAAGCTATACCGATTGTAGATCGACTTTACTTGACGATTATTCACCATTCGTTTGAGGGCGATACTTATTTTCCTAATTTAAACATGGATGATTGGGAAGTCGTTGAAAAAGTTGAAGGAATAGTTGATGAAAAAAACAAATATCCTCATACTTTCTATACGTATGACCGAAAAAATTAACATAAAATAGTGAACTTTTTATTAACAGCCTATTTTTTAATTGCAAATATGGCTTAAATCAGCGACAATATAAATGATTAACTTTACAGATTGGCAGGTGTTAATATGAGTGTTGGAGTTCCAGGATTAATTTTGATTGTTATTATACTTTTAATCCTTTTTGGACCTGCAAAATTGCCTGAATTGGGTCAAGCTTTAGGAAAGTCATTAAAAGAGTTTAAAAAGTCGACAAAAGATTTAACAGAAGATGAACAATCGAAATAAATGTTTTTTATACTTTAGTATAGGAGTGTAATAGATGGGTATAGGTCAAATCGGATTACCAGGATTAATATTAATATTAATCGTACTTTTACTTATATTTGGACCATCGAAATTACCTGAAATAGGTAAAGCGTTTGGATCATCTTTAAAGGAATTTAAGAAGGCAACTAATGATCTAATGTCAGATGATTCAAAAGATGAGAGCAAAAAGGATAATGAGTAACAGCTGAAGATAGGTGTAAGGGAATCCCTTACATCTTCTTTTATGAAAAGGAAGGATTCGTATGTCAGATTCAAATCAAGGCAACGAGATGCACTGGACAGAACATTTTGGTGAGTTAAGAAAACGTTTATTTTGGACAGCTCTAATTTTTGTTATTTCTTTTGGTGTTGGTTTTTACTTTGTAGAAGAAATATATTTTTTCATGGAAAAAGATGTTCCGTTCAAATTGACTGTAATTAGCCCTTTTGAAATTATTTGGATTTATATTATTATTGCTACAATTACAGGACTTTTAGTCACCATCCCGTTTTTTGCCTTACAGTTATGGTTATTTGTAAAACCTGGACTAACATCTAAAGAAAAGAAAATTAGTTTATTATACATACCAGCAATATTTATCTTATTTTTATTAGGTCTTGGTTTCGGGTACTTTTTTATAAAAGATTTAATTTTAGACTTCTTACTTAATCTAGGAGAAGGTCTAGTTAATGAAATGTTTACAGCAGCAAATTACTTTAGATTTGTCATGCAAGTAACATTGCCCTTTGCCTTTTTCTTTGAAGTCCCACTTATGGCCATGTTCCTAACTAGTCTTGGAATTATCGAACCAGCTTATTTGAAAAAGGTTAGAAAGTTTGCTTATTTAATTTTAGTTATTTTAGGGACGATGTTATCCCCACCAGACTTTATTTTGCAACTATTTGTAGCAGGTCCATTAATCGCATTGTATGAAATATCTATTTTTGCATCGTCAATTGTTTATAAAAGACGTAAAAAGAAAATACAACAATTGAATAAGTCATCATAAAAGAAGGTGAGTTTTTGAAAACATTTTACCAATATTCGATGATGTATCGTGGTGTACAGAAAAAAGATGATGAGAAGAGAAAATTAGCTGACTGGATGTTTAAAGATCATAACTTTCCGAAATACTCTGATGATTATGATGAACTAAGCCGTTATCTTGAGTATCATTCGCCGTTTCCAGAAGCAACTAAAACATTTGATGAGTTATGGGATGAATACGTTATTACTAAATAAAAAATAGCCAGGCGGTAAATCCACCTGGCTTATATTATATATGCTATATTAAACGTAAGCACTACCTACTACAATTAGTAAAATAAACAACACTACAATTAAAGTAAAGCCGCCAACATAGCCTTGCTCGTGACCCATAATTCATTCCTCCTTTATTGTTTTCACTACATAACATATGTATTTAGTTCAAATGTGTATGGGCAAACGATGAGTTCTAAAGGCATTCGTCTTCGTCTTTTATTTTGCAATATTCACACATTTGTGATGTTAAATGACAAAAATCAAACGGAACAATACCTAATAAATGTCGAACATTAAGTTTTACTGCGCTTTCCCAGGAAATAAAGAGGTGATATTTTTGGAAATAAGAACGGATTGGAAATGGTTATTACAGAGCGAATTCACCAAAGATTATTTCAGTAATTTAATTAACATAATTGAAGAAGAATATAAGAATAAAACAATTTTTCCTGCTAGAAAAGAGGTGTTTCGTGCTTTAAACGAAACGTCTTTCTGTAATACGAAAGTAGTAATTATAGGGCAAGATCCTTATCACGGGGAAAATCAAGCAAATGGGCTTAGTTTCTCTGTTAATAAAGGGGCTACAATACCACCCTCACTTAACAATATATATAAAGAGTTAGTTAATGATTTGAACTGTCCCAAACCTAGGGATGGAGACTTAACTCATTGGGCGCAAGAGGGTGTCTTACTACTTAATACAGTTCTAACAGTTGAAAAAGGGAAAGCTCACTCGCATCGAAATATTGGATGGGAAACATTCACAGATAAAATCATTTCTATTATTAATGAGAAAAAGCAAAACATTGTATTTATTCTTTGGGGGAAACAAGCTTTAAACAAAGGAAAAGTCATAGATATAACTAAACATTACATTATATATAGTCCGCATCCGAGCCCATTATCAGCGCAACGTGGCTTTTTTAATAGTCGTCCATTCTCGAAAACAAATGATTATTTAAGACATCATGAAATAAAACCAATAAAATGGACAATGGCCTAAACGAGATACTCGTCTATTCCGTACAGTATAGTAAGATTATTAGGAGGGATAGAAATGGGTCCGTTTGGGTATTCACCGTATCAGTGGCAGCAGCCCACTTATCAACAACCACAGAAAGGAATAAGCTTTATAAAAAATTTGTTCAAAAAGAATAATTATCAAAGCTATTATCAACCAAATCCTTTTTTTCAGAGTCCAGTTCCTTATGAGCCAACTAGCTCTACATCTCTTGTTGATACGTTAGCAAAGGTTCAAAAAGGTTTAGGTATTATTCAGCAAGCAACACCTTATATTAAAGAATACGGTCCGTTAGTTAAAAACTTACCGATGTTTTTTGATATGATGAAAATAATGATGGAGAATGATGAAGAAAATCAAAGTGAACAAAATGAAGAAGGTTCAAAACAAGATGAAAATGTATCAGTTAGCGATGAAGGGAAAGATGAGAACTCTAATACAACATCAATACAAACTGTTAATAATAGAAGTAAAGGCAAAAAGATGAATGTTAAGAAGACAAATGAATTGCCAAAGCCAAAACTATATATTTAAAATTAATGTGAGGTGATTTATATATGAATAAAGAGAAAGCAACTTTTGCTGGAGGTTGTTTTTGGTGTATGGTAGAACCTTTTGATCGGCGTCCAGGCATCTATGAAGTCGTATCAGGGTATACCGGTGGTCATAAGGAAAATCCAACATATGAAGAAGTTTGTTCTAATCAAACAGGGCATGTTGAAGCTGTCCAAATTACGTTTGATCCTAGAATTTTTCCATATGAGAAGTTATTGGACGTATATTGGCAACAAATTGATCCAACAGATGCCAATGGACAATTCAATGACCGAGGTGAATCTTATAAACCAGTTATTTTTTATCATAATGAAGAACAAAAGATGAAGGCTGAAAAATCTAAACAAGCACTCGAAACAAGTGGAAAGTTTAATAAACCGATTGTCGTTGAAATAAAAGAAGCAAAACCTTTTTACTTAGCTGAAGAGAGTCATCAAGATTATTACAAAAAGAATGCCTTTCATTATAATCTGTATAAAAAAGGGTCTGGTAGAAAAGGATTTATTGAACAACATTGGGGAAGTGAAGAAGATAGACATAAATTAAAGGAACAGTTATCGGACATGCAATATAAAGTCACACAAGAAGATGCAACTGAACCACCATTCCAAAACGAGTATTGGGATCATGAAGGGGATGGAATTTATGTTGATATTGTAAGTGGAGAACCGTTATTTTCATCTAAAGATAAATATGATGCAGGTTGTGGTTGGCCAAGCTTTACAAAACCAATAGCACAATTAGAAGAAAAACTGGACACCTCACACGGTATGAGAAGAATAGAAGTAAGAAGTAGCTATGCTGATTCCCACCTCGGACATGTATTTGAAGATGGGCCAACTGATCAAGGGGGATTAAGATATTGTATTAATTCAGCAGCATTAAAGTTCATTCCGAAAGAGCGATTAGAAGAAGAAGGGTACGGTAAATACAAAGTATTATTCGATTAATTAATCAAACGTTTGATTAAGTTGAGGAGGGTGAACATGATTCACAAAACATGGAACGAGAATAAAACATTAAAACAAATCAAATGCGTCAACACAAATGCTAAAAAGTTCACTGTAGAAAACGTTTTAACTGTTGGAAAAACATACGATGTTAAAAACGAAACTGAGGAATTTTATTTTATTATCGATGACACAGGTAAAATGGGTGGCTTTTTAAAAAATTATTTTGAAGAACTGTAGGTGTTACTATGAAATATATATTTAAAAAAGGTAGCAATGAACATACATTATTACTATTACACGGAACAGGTGGGACCGAGCAAGATTTATTACCAATTGCCGAAATGATAGATGATGAGGCAAATGTTATAAGTGTACGAGGCAATGTGAACGAAAATGGGATGGCTAGGTTTTTTAGGCGAATAAGTGAGGGTGTATTTGATGAAGAGGACCTAGCACTCCGCACGAACGAGCTCAATGACTTTTTAAATGAAAAAAGTGTAGAATACGGTTTTGATCGAGATAAAGTTTTTGCTGTAGGATATTCTAATGGAGCTAATATTGCCGGAAGCTTGCTCTTTCATTACGAACAAAGTTTAAAAGGAGCTATATTATTTCATCCAATGGTGCCTAGGAGAGGAATCGAACTACCGCCACAAAGAAATGTAAATGTCTTCATTGGTGCTGGTACGAACGATCCAATCTGTCCATCTGAAGAAGCTGAAGATTTAAAAGCATTATTAAGTGAAGCAGGAGCAGAGGTTGAGTTGTTTTGGAGTAATTATGGGCATCAATTAACAAGAGAAGAAGTAGAAGCTGCCAGTCAATGGTATCATTCTCTAACATAATAATAGATGCTGCACATTAAGCAGCATCTATATTTAAACATTCAAATTAGCCAAAAATATCCCTAATGTTTCTTCGTAAATGTCATTAAACTGTGAGAACGGTAACGGATTTACACCTCTACCTAACTCAACAGTATAACCAGGTCTTTGATACTCCTGTATAAACCAATCCTTAAAACCTGCATGACTATCAACATAACGAATTGGAGTATAACCACTAACACGACTATACTCTTTTACAATTGCTTCAGCCCGACTAGGTTCTTTTCCTTGATATCCCCAATAAATGACTTCTCCTTGTGTGTGTAGGGCAAGCACACGGTCAAAATGTTGATTGTTCACTAAATTGTATAGGGCTATTGCTTCTGGTTCTGTTAATGGTGCATACCCTGGAAAATCACGTGGAGCAGGTTCTTTTGGTTTTCTTTGCTTTTCAATTTCCCAATTTGCAGGATATTGATTATTTAAGTCTACCCCCCGAATATTTGCTTTCCAATTTTTAAAATTCGAGCTACCATTATTAATTTGCAAAACTAAATCTCTATATTGAGGTTCTTCAGGTAATCCACTATTTAATAAATTAACCCCATCTGGATTTACCATCGGAACTAAAGAAAGAGAAATATTATTAAAGTATTGCTGCATATCCACTCCGCGAATCGTTTCATTGTTAGTTAATGCGATTAAATAATCATTTAAAAATTTCATAATAACAGAAGTTGTAATGGATTCATTAGCATGAAATGATCCGTTGATATGAATGTTTTTATCGCCTTTTCCTATAATCACTTCATAGATTGGCTTACCCATTACTGATTGGCCTATTGCTCTTAAAGTTATATATGGGTAAAGATTTGCTAGCGTAAACAAATCTTGTTCCATTCGCTCAAATGTATATAATTGATCAAGTTGTAATGTTCTTTGATTAATTTTTACAGGAAGACGAATGACATCACCTACCCGCAACATACTGGGGTTGACTGACTCATTAACAAGTAATATACGTTCAAGTGGTATCCCTAATTGTCGACTAATATTCCAAAGAGTATCTCCCGGGTTGATCACATACTGTTCTTGATAATAGCCAGGTATTCGAATGACTTCTCCAATTATTAATGAATTAGGATTTTTATCCCTATTTGCTTGTAGTAAAAGAGGTAAAGGTGTTTGAAAAAGATTCGATAAGCTATAAAATGTCATTCCAGGACGTATCCGAATATTCATAAAATAACCTCCAAGCAACTTTATTAAATTCAGTAATATAGTATATTTGCACATTCAGAAAAAAGTGCTTATAATCAGACATAGAGTGTTTATATTTACATGGAATACATAATAAATTATGTATCAGTCATAAAAGAAAACAAAGGAGTGGTTATATGGCATTCGTTATTACATCACCATGTAAAGATGAAAAAGCCGCTGAATGCGTGGAGGTTTGCCCTGTAGATTGTATTGAAGAAGGCAAAGACATGTTCTATATAGATCCAGACATTTGTATCGATTGTGGAGCATGTGAGGCTGTGTGCCCAGTCGAAGCGATTTATCACGAAGATGAAGTTCCTGATGAAGAACGCGAATATATTGAATTAAATCGTAAGTTTTTCCAAGAATAATGATATAGATAAAAAGGCTGGATAAAAAAATCATTCAGCCTTTTTATTATTTAAAAATGAAAACGTTGAGGGTAGATTTTCCATGATCAATTTAAATGTCGATTATAAACATCATAATTATTTCTTTATTATAAGATGGGGTATATTCATATTTTCCGTTTTTATCATTTATTTCAACCCTAAATTAATTAAAATAAATTTAGATAAGGAAATCATTTTATTCTTATTACTAGCATCAGTTATATACTTAGTGATCGCACAAACTATTTACTTGATCTTTAAAAAAAGAAAGCCTTTAAGAACAAACTTTTTAAAACTATTTGCTATTTTTGATTTATTATTTATATATACATTGATTGTGATGACAGGCGGATGGACGAGTCTCTTCACCTTATTTATTTTCTTAATGTTAATCAACATATCTATAACATATAAAGGTCTTGGTCAAGTAGTGTTACTAATCCTTGTCTTAGTAAGTTATGTAGGGTTAGGGATTCTGTTAGAAAATGATCTTTCTTCTAATATAATTTATATATCTTTTTATTTAATAATGTTGATTTTAATTTTTATTATGATGTCGGTCATTACAAGAAAAAACGATGAAGAAATTATGATCCCGAAACCTTTTAACAATCAAACATTAATTGATCCGGTTACAGGGTTATATAATCATCGTTCATTCCATAATACATTGAGTAAGTTTGCCTCAATGGATAAACCATTTGCCCTAATCATGGGAGACCTAGAACAGTTTAAACAAATTAATGCTAAATATGGCTATGCAGTTGGAGATCACGTTCTTTCAACTTTTGGTCATTCACTATTGTACTTTCAAAAAGAACAAAATTATTATAGTTTTAGATATGGAACTGATCAATTTTTTATCATCTTGTTTGAAACGAAAGAGCGCCATGTATTGAATTACATTCATTTATGGAACAACCTTTTTGAAGATAGCTTAAATCAAATTTTGGAGTTAGAACACGAACAGGTGAAATTGAATTACGGAATTACGATTAAAAGAGCGATAGAGGAAAAAGAAATACTTATTAAACGTGCTGAACAAGCATTATTACAAGCCAAACAAAGAAAAGATCATATTTATTTCAGTCAAAGGGAAGAAGAGGAGTAGAAAACAGAAATGGTGACTTTAAAAATGACACAGCATATTAACTTCGATTACATTTATGAACTTATTAAAAAAGACGAATCAAAAGTTGAACAATTATTACAGTTATATAAAAAATGGGATGAAAAGCTATTAACTATAGGTTTTACGGGGCACTTCTCTGCCGGAAAATCTTCAATGATTAATAAGCTGATTAATAAAGATTTATTACCTTCAAGTCCAATACCGACAAGTGCTAACATTGTAGAAATCAAAAATGGCACTGAGCAAGTAAAGTACCATTTTAATAATGGTGATTATGCCATTGAAAATCGAATTAATATCGAACAAGTGAAAAAACTTTCAAGAAATGGTGAGACGGTTCATTCATTAACGATTTATGATCACATACCTTTATTAAGTGATTCTGTATCTTTAATGGATACACCTGGTATAGACTCCTCAGATGATTTAGAGTTTAAAAGGACATTAGATCAAGTTCATCTCATTGATTGTTTTATTTATGTCATGGATTATAACCATGTTCAATCAGAAGTGAACTTTAACTTTTTAAGTCAATTACAGAAAAGAAACGTACCTTTTTATATCGTTGTTAATCAAGTGGATAAACATAATGAAAGAGAGATTAGTTTTGCTAGTTATAAACAGTCACTATTAAACAGCTGTAAAGCGTGGAATTTAAAGCCTAAGAACATATTTTACACGACCCTCATTGACCGTGAACATACATTAAACGAGTTGCAATTACTAATTCAAGAGATTAATCATTTAATTGAAAGAAAAGACGAGCTTGTCGAGCACAAAATTAAGAATGAATTATCAATCATCATTGATGGTTATCTTGATGAATTATTTGAAATTAATGAAACAGATACAACAACTTTAAACAAGCTTGATGTTGAACTAAAACATCTTAACGATGAGCTATCAGAGATAACGAAAGAAAAAATGATGTTAGAAAATACAATATTGAGTAATATGACTAAAACGTTAAGCAATGCTTATTTAATGGATTTTGATACGAGAGAAAAAGCTAAAGATTACTTGGAATCATTACATCCAAAATTTAAAGTTGGAACCCTTTTTAGCAGAAAGAAAACTGAAGAAGAAAAACAAACACGGAAACAGAATTTTATAAAACATATTAATGATCGAATTAAAACGGAAATGGTCTGGCATATTCGCGAATTACTAGTTAATACCCTTGATTATTATTCAATTCGAGATGAGCAGCTTAAACACGACATTCAAACGTTTGAACTACAAATAAATGAACAACAAATTAACCAAGTAACTAATCACCAAGCAAATGTAAGTGGTGATTATATTCTTCTGTTTTCTGATCAACTTCAAACACATATTACACAACTAATTAAGAACGAATTAACTAACATCGTAAAAATACTTACGTCAAAAGCGAACACAAAACTAGATGAAAAAACAATGGAACTTCAGGCGAAATTAAAATCTATAAAAGAGGGACTCGGGAGTAGTGACAAGGTAAATTACACATTACAAAAGAAGAATGAAATGAATGATGACATTTTATCTCACGTGTACAGTGATGCAAGTGACAATTCATTAATAAATAATATTTATGAGACTAATGAACAGAAGCGTCAACAAATTAACATTGAGTCAATCATCAATGAAGATGAACCTGGATCCAATCAAGACACTGAGAAAATTGAAATAAGGGAAAAGTTAAATATTGATCAAATTACTCAACTTGCCAATCAATATTTAACTGAAATTAAACCTTATGAATATTTAAATCCATTTAAAGAAGCAATTGAAAATAGACTAAATCAAATGGAAAAAATGCAGTTCACAGTGGCTTTATTCGGTGCCTTTAGTGCAGGGAAATCATCATTTGCAAATGCTTGGATTGGTGAAGACGTATTGCCAGTTTCACCTAATCCGACAACAGCGGCGATCAACCGAATATTACCTGTAAATAATCAAAACAAACATGAAGATGTCTTTGTTTATTTTAAATCAGAAGATATGATGGTTAGTCAATTATCACAAATTTTATCACCTTATACTGATGAAAAATTTTCTGATTTAAAAGCTATTTACACGTTTCTTAATAAAAGGTGGTCACATTTAAGTACTATATTAGACCAAACCGAAGCTTCATTTCTAAATGCATTTCAAACAGGATTTAACGAAATGCACGATTTCTTAAGTTCACATAAACAAGTGGTACTTAACGACTACCGGAAATATGTGACAGTGGAGCATATATCATGCTTCGTTGATCGTATTGATATTTATTATGATTGTGAGTTAACGAGATACGGTGTTACGTTAGTAGATACACCTGGGGCTGATTCAATTCATTCACGTCATACAAATGTAGCAATGCATTATGTGCAACATTCGGATTTAATTGTTTATGTCAATTATTATAATCACGCTTTCAGTAGGGCTGACAGAGAATTTTTAACACAGCTCGGCCAGGTTAAAAATGCATTTTCTCTAGATAAGATGTTTTTCATCTTAAATGCCTCTGATTTAGCAAAAGATGAACAAGAATTGACGTTGGTCACCGATTATTTAAATAATCAATTGACACAATACGGTATAACTAATCCAACTATTTTTCCATTATCAAGTAAATTATTACTTGAAAATCCTCATTTAAAAAATGTTGGTGAACGCTACAGCGACTTTTTTGCGCGGTTTGAACAATTTATTAATGAGGATGCTAAAGCGATTCTTGTCAATGGCCTAACATACGAGATTGAACGGTTAAATGCTTTCTTAAAACAAACGATTAAAGAAGCAAAAGAAGATGAAAAAGAACAAAAATTATTAATTAACAAGAACAAAAAACAATTAGACGATTTAAACAGCTGGTATTCAAATTTAGACAAAAGGCAGTATGAACAAGGCATTATTCAAGAAATTGAAGAATTAACGCATTATATGTATCAACGTATGATGATTCAGCTTTTGGATTTAATGAAAGAATCGATTAACCCAGCAACCATTCAATCAAATGGCAAAAAAGGTAAAGAAGAATTAAAAATTGCTATCAAACATTTATGGGCATTATTGAATGAAAAATTAGAAAAGGAATTTCAAACGACTGACATTTTGCTTAATAAGCAGTTAAACCGCACATTACAGAAGACGATTAATCAAATTAATGAATTTATTCAAGAACAAACAGAGTTTTCTCTCATTTATTTTGATGAGAAGAGTTTTCCTTCAGCAAAAAAAGATATTCGATTAAATCAAACTATTGAAGAAGAATTATCCGGCTATTTATCGATATTTAAAAACAAAAAAGAGTTTTTTGAACAAAATAAGGTGAAAGAGTTATATGAACAATTAGAATCTTCTATAGCCTCTGTTATTAAAGTAGAAATTGATAAAAATAAAAATATTTATTTGAATCATTATAAACGATTGTATAATACTGAATTGAATCATATTATTAATCATTATCAATCTAACATTAATTTATTTATTGATGCTAAAGAGAGATTGTTTACTGACCCAATATTAGTAAATGAACTTGAACAAATAGTGAATCTAGAGCTAGATAAATTATAAGCCTAATAAATAGACTTCATTTTGTGAATATTTTATAATTAAGCATAATTCTTTTTACATTGAGGGGGATCCTATGACAACAAAACAAAAAATGAAGGCAGAGGATTTATTTAAAATCCATTCAGTAGCAGATCCAAGAATTTCACCGAATGGTCAAGAAGCGATTTTTGTAAAAACTCATATTGACGAAGAAAAGAATGATTATATTTCTAATTTATATCATTATGATTTTGCAAGTGAGGCCATTACACAGTGGACGTTTGGGAAACATCGTGTTTCCAATCCACGTTGGTCACCGGATGGGAATGACATCCTATTTATAAGTAATCGTGAGGAGAAAAACCAATTATTTTTATTATCAAGAAATGGTGGAGAAGCACAAAAACTAACTGACGAAAAGCAGGGAGTAGGTAATGCTTCATTTAGTTTAGATGGTTCTAAAATAATTTATCAAACATCGATTACTCTCGATGAGCTAAATGGGAAAGACGATGAAAAAGAAAACGACGATTCAAAAGATAAAAAAGACCTACCAAAACCAACTGTAATAGAACGAATGAAATACAAAGCAGATGGTGCAGGACTACTTGAAGAAAAATACCAACAGATTAAAATGCTTAATATAAAAACTGAGGAAACAACCGTTATTAAAAGTGGGAAACAAAACTTCTTCTTCCAAGGATGGATTGATGAAACAAAGATAATCTATTCAACAGATGAAGAACAAAATCAAGATTTTAATTTTAATCATAATGTTTATATTTATGATTTAAAAACAAAGGAATCGACTGAAATCAAAACGACTGATGGCTATGCATCAAGTTTCGCTGTTTCACCTGATCGCCAAAAGTTGTTGTATGTACATATGGGTAGAGAGTTTGAAAATGCCACCCATACTAAAATCTATTCATATGATCTAGCTACAGGTTCTCACACTTGTTTGACTGAGAGTTTAGACGCTCCTATCGGTGATTTTGTTGTAGCTGACGTTCAACAACAGGCTGTACTTCAAGGAGTAGTTTGGACAAGTAATGAAGATTTTTACTTCCCAGTCTCAACTTATGGTAATGTCGTTTTATATTACGGTAATTTATCAGGAGAGCTATATCCAGCTTTGCAAGAAGATATTCATATTTATGGATATGACATCTTTGGTAAGGATCAGACGGCATTATTAACGATCAGCACGCCTACAAGTCCAAGTGAACTTTATACACTAGATATACCAAATGGCAAGCTTAAACAAGTATCTAACTTCAATGAAGCGTTACTTAAAGAGGTTGAAATCGTAGTACCCGAATCAATATCATATAAGAGTAAAGATGATTGGACCGTTCACGGATGGTTTATGAAACCAGCACATTTTAAAGAGAATCAAAAGTATCCTATGATTGTAAATATTCATGGTGGTCCACATGCTTTTTACGGAAATACATTTTTCCACGAAATGCAATTACTTGCTGCTAAAGGTTATGCAGTGCTCTATGTTAATCCAAGAGGGAGTCATAGCTATGGCCAAGAGTTTGTAGATGCTGTACGTGGCGACTATGGCAATGGGGATTATCAAGATATTATGAATGGAGTAGACTACGTTTTAAATCAATATTCATGGATTGACGACAATCGATTAGGGGTGACAGGTGGTAGTTACGGTGGATTTATGACTAACTTGATTGTAGGACATACGAACCGTTTTAAAGCAGCTGTGACACAACGTAGTATTTCTAACTGGATTAGTTTTAGAGGGGTTAGTGACATTGGCTATTACTTTAATGAGTGGCAAATAAAAGCTAATGACTTAAATGAAGTCGAAAAACTGTGGAAGCACTCTCCAATTGCCTATGTCGATCAAATGGAAACACCATTACTCATCATTCATAATGAACTTGATTTCCGTTGTCCAATTGAACAGGCAGAACAATTGTACATTGCACTTAAATATCAAAAGAAAGAAACTAAATTTGTTCGTTTCCCAGAGTCTGACCACAACCTATCACGAACAGGGAAACCGAATTTACGAATTGAACGTCTAAACCATATCATTGCCTGGTTTGATCAACATATTGAACAATAAAAAAAGAGCTCTCATGCTCTTTTTTTATTTCTTCCAATATTGTGTTATAAACTCATCCCGACCGGATTTTTTTCGATCAGTTATATAGGCTTCTGGTTCTTTTTTATAAAAGTCTTGATGATAATCCTCAGCAGGATAAAACTGTTCTGCTTTTAATATTTCAGTCACAATAGGTTTATTAAACTTTTGGCTGTTCGCTAATTGTTCTTTTGATATTTGTGCAAGTTTTCGCTGATCTTCATTATGATAAAAAATAGCTGTACGATATTGTGGTCCACGATCCTGAAATTGACCATCAGGGTCTGTTGGATCAATTTGTTGCCAATATAGGTTTAAAATCATTTCATAAGATATGATATTAGGGTTAAATGTAATTTGTACCGCTTCATAATGGCCTGTATCACCCTTTTTTACTTGTTCGTATGTTGGATTTTCAACGTGGCCACCTGTATATCCTGAAATAACCGAATGAACACCATCCCATTGATCAAACGGTTTTACCATACACCAAAAACATCCACCAGCAAACGTTGCTTTTTCTAAATTCTTACTCAAAGTCATCACCTCAAAATATATATTACTATATTAACATTATTTTTTAATAAAAGTTTATAATTTGATATAAACTGAACATTCATTTTTTTGTTATAATAATAAATAATAATATTAAAAGGAGCATACATAATGAAACAATTATTAGATAATTTAGTAAATCAGGCAAACAATAATCCCGAGCATCTAAATGGTTTAAAAGCAAAATTTTCGTTTGATATAACGGACCAGGAAGATGTCTGTTGGTCAATTGATTTTGCTGGTGATTCTGTTCAATTAATTGAAGGACCTATTGATGATGCTAAATGTACGTTTAAATTAAGTGAGAAGAACTTTGAAAAATTAATTGAGGGAACATTAAACCCAACAACTGCTTTCATGATGGGTAAAATAAAAGTTAATGGAGATTTAACATTAGCATTAAAGCTACAACAGATTTTAAGTAAATATCGTTAATAGAGATCACTATTTTATGTTGATCTCTTTTTTCATAATATAATCAAATACCTCAAATGATTAAGCGGGGGATGCTCAATGAGAAGATTTTTTATTGCTATATTCATTTTATTTATATTAGTAGGATGTTCAGATAATCAAGAGGAAGAAAAGGAAGAAACATTAACACCGTATGACTATTTAAAAAATTATATTAGTTTATGGGAAAAACAAGACTTCCAAACGATGTATGACGAATACCTACTAGATCGTACGAAAGCAAAATATAGTTATGAAGATTTTGGTGAAAGATATGAACATTTATTTGACGCACTAGAAGTGACCGATCTTAATATTGAAATAGTTGAAGAGATAGAACTAACTGATGAGCAATTAAAAGAGTTAACAGAATACGAAATACCGATTCGAATATCTTTTAACACGATGGCGGGACCAGTTGATTATAAAAACAATGTAATGCTTTATAAAAATGTGGTGAATGAATTTGAACAAGAAGAAAGTGACCAAGAAGAGAGTTGGCAAATAGACTGGAATCATTCATTCATTTTACCGCGATTAGCGGACGGAGATGAAGTAAGAATTCGAACACTACCAGCTAATCGAGGTGAAATCGTCGACCGTAATGGAAAATTATTAGCGACAAATGGAGAGGTATATGAAGTAGGAGTGACACTACAATCATTCAATGAATCATCATTGAGTAAGTTGGCTAATATTTTAGACGTTTCTGAAGAATATATTCGCGCAAAATATAAGCAGAGCTGGGTACAACCACACCACTTTGTTCCTATTAAAAAATTTCTTTTAGATGATGAGCGCATTGTGTCTCAAGCTGTCTCAATCGATGGAGTTACGTCTAGAATCGTCATTGATCGAATATATCCATATGGAGAAAAAACTGCGCATTTAGTTGGATATATTGGTGCGATTAACCAGGAAGAGCTCGAAACATTAGAAGAAGAAGGCTATACAGCGACAGATCGAATCGGTAAGAGAGGATTGGAGCAATTATTTGAGAAGCAACTAAAAGGTGAAGACGGTGTAGAAATTTATATTGTAAAAGAGAATCAATCAACGCAAAGTATTGTCAAAAGTGAACCACAAAATGGTGAAACGATACAATTAACTATTGATATGAATATCCAAGAGAAATTATTTAATATCGTTAAAGAGGAAAGAGGAACAGCGATTACGTTAGATCCAAAAACAGGAGAAATCACATCGCTAATCAGCACGCCTACTTTCAATCCAAATGATTTCATCTTAGGTATGACAGACAAACAATACCAGCAATTTATTAATGATGAAGCAAAGCCTAATATTAATCGTTTTGCAGCAACGTATTCACCAGGTTCAACGATTAAACCTATATCATCTGTCATTGGATTCGAAACTAACGTATTAGATCCCTACGAGATTAAGCAAATTAACGGTAAACGTTGGCAAAAAGGTGAGAGTTGGGGTAATTACCATGTCACACGAGTTTATGACCAACATAACGAAGTTGATTTAGAAAAAGCTATTGCTTTCTCAGATAATATTTATTTTGCTATGCTTGCTTTAAATATTGGAGGGAAGCAATTCACGAGTGGACTTGAAAAATTAGGTTTTAATGAACAACTTCCATTCGTATATCCTGTAACTCAATCGCAAATCTCAAATAGTGGTGGATTAAACGATGAAGTATTACTTGCAGATACTGCTTATGGGCAAGGAGAGTTATTAGTTAATATTGTCCACTTGGCAAGTTTATATGGGGGCATTATCAATGATGGTCAAGTTATGAAACCTACATTACTTACTGATGAACAAAGTAGTGTTTGGATCGAAAATATGATAACAGACGAACAGGCTAAACTTTTACAACAATATTTAAGAGGGGTTGTTAGTGAAGGTACGGCAAAATCACTAAATATCTCAGGTAGAAACATGGCAGCTAAAACAGGGACAGCTGAATTGAAATCTAGTTATGAAGATGAAGTCGAAAATCAAAATGGTTGGGTTATGACTTACGATCAGAACAATCCGGATCTACTATTAGGAATGATGATTGAAGGTGTCCAAGAACATGGTGGAAGTGGGCATGTCGTCAATCTTGCTAAACAATTTTTTGAGTAGATTATATTATAAAACACTGCATTTGCTGCAGTGTTTTATATTTTATGTGCCTTGCTCATTTTGTTGTCATGAATTATTTCATTTAAAATATTTATGTCAGTAGTAACCATTTTTTTATATTTATTTATTCGCCAAAAATATTCATCCATTATTTTTTTGTCAGATAATATTTTTATTAAATCTTCCTCAATATTTTTATTTTCTCGCCATTGTTTTGAATGAAATATTAATCCAAGGTTTTGTAGTTCTGTTAAGTTAACTTGTTCCTGCCCAGGGAGTGCGTCATAAACGAATATAGGTAAATGTTTTTTTATACATTCGCTTATTGTCACCCCACCTGGCTTTGTAATAATAGCATCCATTTTTTTGTATAAAATATTCATATCTTCTTTGGATTCAATATATGATAAAGGGGTTATTCGTTTATTGGTCTTTTGATTCAAGGCAGCATATAGCTTTTCATTTTTCCCGCACAAAACAAAGTAATTTATATGTTGGTCATTGATTTGTTCAGTAAACTCCTCGCAAAATCCAACCCCTAAGCTTCCACCGGCAATGAGAACATTATAATTGTTTTTAACAGAATAAGATTTTATGTCGTTCGTTATACTCGAATGTGTTGGTATACCGGTCAAAAAAATATTGTGAGGTGATACGTCATTATTAATTAGATCTTTTTTCATTTTAGTAGTTGAAACGAAATGATAGTCAATATAATCTAATCCCCAAAGATTATGCACAAAGTAGTCAGTATAAACATTGACAACAGGTGTAGAGACTTTATTAATTTGTTTTAATCGATTTAACATATACGAAGGTAAAGCATGAGTACATACGATTAAATCAGGCTGTTCTTCTACAACAATTTCTTTCATCTTGTTAAGAAATAGAAATTCATACATTAAATATCGTGATTTCTTTTCTTCCTTTTGACAAACCAATTTTTGATAAAGCCAATTATAACTTCCGGGGAAATGATGAATCCATTGTAAGTATGTCTTTGAAACGATGATTTCTAATTGTCCAAGCCGGTCACTTAATATTTCCCTCGTTGAACAAAATATTTCCTGATCTTTCTGTAGTTTATCCATAAGAGCATTGGCTACATGATGGTGTCCTGTTTCAATTTGTAAAAAAGGAAGAAATAAAACTTTTTTCATAAGATAGAAACACCTATCTCTCATAAAAGTTTAACAAGTTCTCTTTAGACATAAATAAATATACAGGAACTTGGTTCTTTAAAGATTGAATGGATGTACCAGGATTAAATGAGAAATAAATAAACGCACAAGTTAAAAACTTCAGAATTCTAAACATACGATTATTCAATTCAAAAGTTTCAAAACCTAAAGACCTTATACATTTTCTTATGGTTGTAATTCCTACAACTGCTTTGATTTCGTCTTTTCTTGGGTGATGTTCTATATAGTGAGCTAATCCTGGTAAAGACTGTTCAACAATTCGTTGGATGTAACGAACTTTGCGTATTTCACCGTTAATATGTTTAATTTCATTCAGAAGCCTAATATTATGAAGGTGTATTTTAACGAGTAAATCATTTTTCTTTATATGAACACCATTTTTCAAAGTAACTTCTGGTCCTTTATATACTAAGAGTCTTACACGAAAAATATTTTCAAAATCTTCTTTTTCCTTAATATAAGTAAGCCGTGTCAGCTTATAATATATCGGATCTAATGCAGTCCAGATTTTTACGAGCATAAAATCATCCACTTACTTTATAATTGTTTTACTAAGTAGTTTACATATTTTCATAAATATTATTTGTTAATTAACAAATTTCCGTTTGCGAGTTTTTACCATAAAAAAAAGGGTAAAAAATCTACCCTTTAATACCCCATCTCATTTAGGACCTCAATTAATAGATCAGGACGGTCTGTTATAATTCCATCTGCTCCTTTATTAATCAGTGCTCGCATCGTTTCTTTATCGTTGATCGTCCAATAAACAACTTGTAAGTTTATACGGTTAGCACCTTTGATGATGTCATTTGTTGTTAAGTCAAACCCACTATCTGATGTAGGTATTTGGATTGCATCGACTTTAGGAAAATATAAATTCTTTAAAAAAAACTTATTAAAGACTACGAATTTGGTCACTTCTTTACGTCCACCAGAAACAGCAACTTGACCATTTGAAATAGATTGAAAAGTTTCTATTATATCTTGATCAAAAGAAGCAATGAATACTTGATCAGTCATATCGTACTTTTCAATGAGTGAATTGAGTCTTAGCGACAAATCTTCAATGTATTCTTTCGGGTTTGTATCTTTAATTTCAATAACGAAGCGTTCGTTTGGGAAGGCTTCAAACAACTCTTCAATAGTTAAAAGTTTTATACCTTGTCCACGAAATGGGAAATTACCTTGATCATCTTTAAAATAATATCCTGCATCTAACGCTTTCAAATCTTCTAATGTCATCTCACTGACATAACCAGAACCATCTGTCGTCCGATCCACAGTAGGGGTCATGAATAGCAATTAAATAACCATCTTTACTCATATGAACGTCCGTTTCTAATGCATCAACACCTAATTCAACTGCATTTTCAAAAGCGATCATTGTACTTGATGGAGCTAAATGTTCACCACCTTGATGAGCAATAACTAGAGGCTTATCATCTTTAAAAAATGCTTTTGTTTCAATTGAATGAAGTGGGATTAAGTTTAAAAATATGTAGATTGCTCCTAAAACAGTAAGTAGAATATATAACTTTTTTAATCCTCGGTTTTTTTCTTTTTTTGACATATTAACTCCCCCTAAACAATCTATCTTTTTTTATCATACCATTGCCTGCCCTTCAAAAGTACAGTAAATAAAGGGCAGGCAAACTTTTTTGCATTAGTAGGGCTTCCACTTCAACTTAGACGCTGCCTGAAATCTTTTTTCAACTTCATTCCAGTTGACTACATTCCACCAATTATCAACATATTTTCCTCGGTTATTCTTATATTGTAAATAGTAAGCATGTTCCCATATGTCTAACACTAATAATGGTATGACATCCCACTGCGTTAAATTCTGGTGTTTTTCAGCTTGTAGAATTTCTAAACGATGAGATCGAGGAGACCATACTAATAATGTCCAACCAACACCTTCAACTTTTTTAGCCGCTTCTGAAAAATGCTTTTTAAATTGATTAAAACTACCAAATGTTGATTCGATTTCTCTCATTAAAGAACCTGTTGGCTTGCCACCACCTTTAGGACACATAACGTTCCAAAATATCGTGTGTAAGTAATGACCAGCTCCATTAAACGCTGCTTCTCGTTCCCAATGTTTTATTAAATCGTAGTTTCCTTCTTGACGAGCCTTTTGCATTTCTTTCTCTGCTTTGTTTAACCCCTCGACATAACTTTTGTGATGTTTATCATGGTGTAGTCGCATAATCTCTTCACTAATTGTGGGTTCCAACGCATCATAAGGATAAGGGAGAGGAGGGAGTACGTGCTTGCCAATGGGGACTTTTGTTTCTTTCTTCCGATTAAACATGTCATTCCATAAATCACTTAATTTAATAGCTTGTTTACGAAGGTCATCAGCTATTTTTGAATCAAGTTGGTTTGTTCCTTTTTTTAAATTGTTAATTTGGGTAATCATCTCGTTAAGACCAAGCTCAAATTGTGTGATTTTTTCTTCACTAATACTGTTCGTTGCTATGGCGTTTGACCATTTACTTTTTAAGTCAATAGCCCATCTTTCTAGTTCATTAACAAATTTTAATAATGTTTCTTTTTTACTCAACATGAAACCTCCCTAACAGACGTAATCATGATATTATATGTGACTAAGGAAGGTGATGAGAGTAAAATGAACTAAAAAAAGCGCCCATTTAAGAGCGCTATAATTAATGTTCAGTATTTGAGAAATAATGATAAGCATCATGTGCTAGTGTTACCCCTTGTGAGAAAGCTGCACCTCCACCTAATGCTGTGCTGACAGCAATGGTCTCCATAATTTCATCTTCCGTTGCACCGTGATCAACGGCGCCTTTTGTATGATACATAATGCAATATTCGTCTTTGGCATAAATACTTATTGATAACGCCATGAGTTGTTTTGTTTTTTGATCTAATGAACCGGCTTCAAAAGAGGCATCTGTGAATTTAAAAAAGTTCTCTGCTACTTTAGGCATTTTATCTTCAAATAATGAAGAACCTTCTTTAAAATCTAAAATTGATTCATCAAAATAGTTGTATACTTCTTCTTCATGCATGCTATTTCCCTCCATATAGTTAAGTTAATATTGACCAAAAAAGCTTTTAAACGATTGAATGGTTGAATCACGATTAATCTGCGCAATAGATGTCGTTAAAGGAATTCCCTTAGGACAAACTTGGACACAATTTTGAGAATTTCCACACCATTCTAAGCCGCCATCACCCATAAATGACTCTAAACGTTCACTTTCATTCATTTCACCTGTCGGGTGAGCATTCTTTAAATGTATTTGTGAAAATACGAATGGTCCTAGAAATGGTGTTGATTCATTTACGTTTGGGCATGCTTCTAAACAGACACCGCAAGTAAAACATTTAGATAATTCATATGCCCATTGTCTTTTTGTTTCAGCCATTCGAGGTCCTGGCCCAATATCATACGTACCGTCAATTGGAATCCATGCTTTTACACGTTTTAGCGCATCAAACATCCGTTGTCGATCAATAATTAAATCCCTAACAACCGGAAACGTCGTCATCGGTTCGATTCTAATCGGGTGCTCAAGCTGGTCCACTAAAGTGGAACAAGCCTGACGTGGAACTCCATTTATAAGCATCGAACAAATTCCACATACTTCTTCTAAACAGTTCATTTCCCATTGAACAGGTGTAGTTTCTTGTCCATTCTTATTGACAGGATTTCGTCTAATCGCCATTAAAACTGATATAACATTCATATTTGGGCGGTAAGGTACGAGAAATTCTTCGGTATAGGAATTAGTTTCTGGATGATCTTGACGTTTGATAATGACACGAAAATGTTCCATCTTTAATCCCTCTTTTCTAAGAAAATGTATTATGACATATGTATTTAAGAATCAATACATAATTTTGTTCTTTTTTATACATATTAGTATTACGATGCAGCTTGTTTATTATTCATTTATGAATGTTTAAAAAAAGGAAAAAATACTGTTTAAAGGATTCATGAATGGATTGGGTCTGTCATTTAAAACTAAAATAAAAAAAGGGGTTTTATTATAATGAATCATTTAAAGTCAATAGTGGTGAAGTTTGTAGCTTGTTTAGCTTTACTTTATTTAATTTTAGGGATTGGATATGATTTCTCATTTTTGACTGTATTTTGGTTCACCGTCGTATTAGGGACAGTATCTTATATTATTGGTGATTTATTAATTTTACCAAGAACAAACAATACAATTGCGACATTTTCTGACTTTGTTCTAGCTTTTGTTCTGCTTTATTATTTAATTAACGCAGCCCAAGTTGAACCATTTAATGTGTTTACAGCTGCCTTAATCACATCCATTGGAGTAGCTGTTTTTGAGTTTTTCTTTCACAAATACATTGAATCGAATACCTATGAACGCGATATTAGTGACCGTAGACGTCGATATGAATATCAAACAGAGTTCTCAGAGGAACTTAATCCAGACGATTTTGAAGAATAATTATGAGATTAGCTACCGTAGCATTGCGGTAGCTTTTTTCATATATATTAGAAAAAAGAGATAACTGATGGTATGATTTATATATACAAAATAGGGGGGAAGAAGACGTGAACGAAAATAATAAACCAATCATTCAAGTAAGAGATGATGGATCAATTTTAGTTAAAGGAGACGTTACACTTTTAGACGCTGAAGGAGAAGCTTATGAAACTAAACCAGCTTTCTCTCTGTGCAGATGTGGGCACTCTAAAAACAAACCTTTCTGTGATGGAACACATAAACAAATTGAATTTAAAGACAAATCGAGAGCAAAATAAAAGGTCATTAAACAAGCCGTAAAGTAAAAATACGGCTTGTTTTATTATACTTAATAAGGAAGGGGTTACATGATCGAACAAAAGAATGTGAATATGATTCATACAATTAAAAATAAACAATGGTTGTTATGGATTTTAATTATTTTCATTACTCTTTTATGGGGATATTCATGGACATTAATGAAAGCAGCGTTGGAGTATATGGGTCCGTTTACGTTTTCAGCGTTACGATTTACCGTGGGATCTATAACGATGGTCATCATCTTATTCATACTTAAAATACATAAGCTAGAAAAAAGATATATTAAACATTTGATTTTAGTTGGGTTACTTCAGACATCTATTGTTTTCCTTTTAGTTATGTATGGATTAATGTTCGTAGATGCTGGTAAATCTTCAGTCTTACTCTATTCAATGCCCATTTGGAGTACTATTTTAGCTTTTATCATTTTGAAAGAGCGCGTTTCCATTCCGAAAATTATCGGGTTAACCATTGGAATGATAGGGCTTTTCACAATATTAGGATGGGATCTATGGGCAAATCAAAATACCAAAAGTATTTTCGGAGAATTACTTATCATTTTGTCAGCAATATCATGGGGAGCGTCGAATGTTTATTACCGACTGAAATTAAAAGAGGTACCATTAATTCAAGTGAACGCCTTTCAAATGGCGTTTGGCACGATTGTGATAGTCATCGTCGCATTTATAATGGAAGGTGATCAACCGATTCAACTCACTCCTTCTAGCCTATATTATGTACTATTTACCGGTGTGCTAGCTTCGGCGTTATGCTTTACAGTTTGGTTTTTTATTATGAGAATGGTAGATATGGCTACGGCAACCATTTCAACATTACTTGTCCCTGTTTTCGGATTGTTATTCGGTTGGATTATTTTAGATGAAGTTATTACTATAAATGTATTAATAGGTTCTTCCTTAATAGTTCTGGGAATTATCATTGCTAGCATTTATAAAAGAAAAAGACCTTTGAACTAAATAATAATTCAAAGGTCTTTTTGTCATTAAAATAGGAGTAAAGCTACCGATATAGGGATAAAGCTCCAAATTAAAATAATCATACAAAAGCCCATAATGTCCTTAACTTTTAATCCAGCAATCGCTAGAAGTGGTAAAGCCCAAAACGGTTGAATCATATTTGTCCACGCGTCACCCCAGGCAACTGCCATAGCCGTTTTAGCTGTATCGACACCTATGTCGAGAGCAGCTGGTATCATAATCGGGCCTTGCACAGCCCATTGGCCCCCTCCGGATGGTACAAAAAAATTAACAATTCCGGCACTAATAAATGTTAGAAGCGGAAATGTCACTTCATTAGAAATGCTAACAAACCACAAAGACATTTGTTCTGATAATCCTGACACTTCCATCATACCCATAATACCAGCGTAAAAAGGAAACTGAATAATAATACCTCCAGCATTCTTTACGGCATTAGAGACACTATTCAAAAATTTCCGTGGAGTCCGATGTAATAAAATACCTAAAAATAGAAAGATGAAATTCACGATATTAATATTTATATCTAATCCGTTGTTTACAAAATGGTATAGAATGAATGCCAATCCTAAACCACCTATGACGTATGAAACGATTCTACTATGTTCTAACTTTTCTGCTGGAGTTAAGTTTTCAGTAGGTGTATCATCATTTTCTTCTGTCTGGTTTAATTGGGAAGATAAAAATTGTGGATCTATTGAAGTCGTTTTTTCATTCGATTTTAAGATAAACCAGTTTAGTAAAGGTAGTGTAATTAATAGAACGAGGATAATAAATATATTCATTCCGCCAAATAAAGTCTCAGTAATAGGAACACTGCCGATTACATCTGCGAGAAAATGATCATCTGTCGCAATTGTTAATGGGATTGATCCAGATAAGCCTCCATGCCATAAAATAAAACCACTATATGCTGCGGCAATCAGAACACGATAATCGACAGCAGGAACACGCTTGGCTACATGAATCGATAATAGTGCTCCTACAACTAGTCCGAACCCATAATTGATGAGACATGCAATGGATGCAATAACTGTAACTAGAACAATGGCTTGAGTCGGTGTTCGCGCCAAAAGACTCAAATTCGATAAAGTTTTTTTCACAAAGGGGCTATTAGCTAATATATAACCAGTGATTACAATAAGAGACATTTGCATAGCAAAAGCTAATAGATCCCAAAAACCTAAGCCCCAAAATTCTACCATTTCTACTGGAGAACTTCCTGTAGATATAATCCCTAAAATAAATACAACAATAGTTAGTATAATAGCAAATAGAAATGCATCAGGTAAATAACGTTGGACTATAGAATCACAAAAAGACGTTACTCTTTTAAACATTTTTTTCCCTCCTTAATTTATAATACTTACTAAAAACTATTAAGTAGGGACAAGTTTTATTCTAATATATTCTTAATAAATCAAAATATATTAGTTGCAATGTGATACAGATTTCAATATACTTTTTCTGTACTTTATCTTTAATTTTGATTAAACAACGAGGGATCGAATAGTGAAATATAATAAGACAAAGTCTTTTTATTTATATATAGTCATTATTTTATTATTATTTATGAATCATTCGATAATCAGTTTTGCATTAAGTGAAGAAGAATCTATATATTTAAATAGTGAATCAGCCATTTTAATAGACGCAACAACAGGAGAAATCCTATATGAGAAAAATAGTAATCGACTTATGTATCCCGCTAGTATTACAAAAATTGTGACAGCCATTGTAGCGATTGAACAAGGGAATTTAAATGATGTTGTCACTGTAAGCGAAAATGCCAGATATGTTGATGGAACAAGGGTTTATTTAGAAATAGGGGAGAAGGTTCCACTTCTAAAATTAGTTCAAGGGCTGCTTATTAATTCCGGGAACGATGCTGGGGTTGCTATTGCTGAACATATGGATGGCAGTGTAGAGCTTTTTTCAGAGCGAATGAATGATTTTCTTTTTGAAGAAATTGGCGTTAGAAATACGACGTTTAAAAATCCACATGGGTTATTTGACCCTGAACATGTAACAACTGCTTATGATATGGCTAGGATTACCCAATATGCAATGAAAAGTGATGTTTTTAGAGAAATTGTTGGAACTAAACATTTAAAATGGAAAGGTATTGGATGGGATACAATTATTTATAATCATCATCAGCTAGTTCGACAAAGAGATGATGTAATTGGTGTTAAAAACGGTTTTGTTGATCAGTCTGGTTTTACACTAGTGACAGCTGCCGAGCGTGATCATATCCAGTTAATTGTCGTCACATTAAAAGCAGATAGTGCTAACCAAGCATATGAAGATACTGAAGCATTGCTAGACTACGGTTTCGAAAACTACAAAACTAATATAATAACAGCAGATGATATTAAAAATTTAGATGAACTCAGCCAATTTGAAATCAATTCTGACATTCATTTTACAACTAATATTGATACACAGTGGAATAGTCAACTAAGAGATGATGGATATATTATAGTGGAAAGCACAGATGGACAAGTTTTATTTGCACAAAAACTAACATCGAAGTACAAAGAGGAGTCGCTAAGTAGTTCAATAATATCTGAAAATGAAGAAGTTGATTCAGTTGAAAATATCTTATTTCTAAAGATCTTACTAGGGGTTATTTTGTTTTTGGTTATTACAGTTGGCATTCTTTTTTTACAGAAGTTTATTCGGAAAAGAAAGCGATTTTTCTAAAATAAAACGTAGAGGTGGCTCATTCACTTCTACGTTTTATTTTAAATGCTTATGGTTTTGTTTGTTACGATTATTTTCCTTCAATTCATTAAAAATGTTGTGTTGATTCTGTTCATTAGTATGAAACACTTGATCATTCAAATACTGATTCATCAATTGTTTGAAGTCTCTAATTGTTAAAGGTTTTGCTTCAGGCATTAATTCATAACCAATTTGACCATTTGGTTCTAAAGTAGCCACCTTGACGTCAGAAATACTTGTAATCCCATTTTGTCTTAACCGCATTTCTAATTGATCCACGGTAAATCGAAGTTTACGTAAGTTCTTTTCCACAACAACGCCATTTTCTATAACAATTTTGGATTTACCGGTTATAAATTTTTCAATGACATTAAATTTGATTTGTAAATACTCCATAATGACTAATGCAAGGACAAAGATACTGGCTGCAACTATCGTCCGCCAAACATTTTGTTCAACAATTGGTTGGATAATAATTGAACCAATTGAAATCATGATAATTGTTTGTGCTAAAGTCATTTGAGAAATTGATTTTCTTCCAGCAATCCGAAGTAATAATAAGCCTGCCAAAACCATCACTAATGATTCCCATATAAGTGTCCAGGTCATTATTATATCCCCCTAACTAATTTGAATGCTAATACTTATAAGGTTATCTAATAAAGGTTAAATATTCTTTATTTAGACGAAAAAGAGAGGGTAAAGTGGTGCATATTTTTCCATTCAATGAATCACAATAAGAGATGGAAAAATGGAGGTGAAAAGATGGCAAAAATAGCAGTTGAAAGTAATATGACAGATGTGATGGATGCTTTAAAAGAAGCAGGACATGAGGTTGTAGCTTTAGAAGGTGACAACGCGGCAAACTGTGACTGTTGTTGTATTTCCGGACAGGATCAAAATGTCATGGGTATGAGTACAGCAACTACAGACGCACCAGTCGTTAACTGTGATGGAATGACAGCTGATCAAGTAGTTCAAGAAGTAAATAACAGAGTTCAAGCTTAATAATAATTTAGCAGGGGGTTGCTGGTATACATACCCCCTGCTAATCTATTTATTTGCATATTTTTCAACTGTTAAATAAGGTGTGTATTTGTACTTAATACAACCGTCTAAATCTTCTTCTTTAATAAACTTTAAACTAATTGCAGACTGCAACTTATCTTCATCAGGTTTTTCAACAGTCATAATACATTCTTCTAACCCTAATTCCTTTAGTTTCTTTACTGTTTTTACATCATCGAATTTTTCTACTTTTCTTACCTTTCTCTGAACAACAAAATTACCTATTTGAGATTCACTGTTTATATTTTCTCCATAATTTTCATTAAAATATGTAAGTATTTGGCGTCTAATTCTGCTAATTTCATCGTCTATCTCTTTTTTGGCTTGCTTTAATTCATAAAATTGTTTTAACAACTCTTCAGATAATTTATTTATCTTATCCATTTAAATCACTCCTCCATGTTATAACTATATGAATGATAGAGATGGATAAGCACTAAAATAATGTCCATAATAATTTATTAAGCATAATTCTATTCTCGGTTATTCACCTTTGTTAAAATACCTTTGTAGGTATATAAAGTGAGGTGACGTCGTTTTGACAGAACAAAAGAAATGTAAAACGGGATTATGAAAAGTTAAAGATCAGACAGATGGAAAAAACAAAAAGGTAAAAACTCCACCACCGATATGACCATCTGTATATCTATTACTCCTGGTAGGAGTACTGTTTGTTATATTTAATATTGGAATATTCATTTCTTCATATATTAAATAATTATTGTAGATATGTTTATGCATATAAATTGGAGGATTAAACAGTGGGTTTAAAATTAAAAGGCATTCATCACGTCACTGCAATCACTAGTAGTGCTGAAAAGATTTATGATTTTTTTACTTATACATTAGGTATGCGACTAGTTAAAAAAACAGTAAACCAAGATGATATTCAAACATATCATTTATTCTTTGCTGATGATAAAGGTAATCCAGGTACGGATATGACATTCTTCGATTTTCCAGGTATTCCAAAAGGTGTACATGGAAATAATGAAATCTTCAAGACATCTTTTCGTGTACCAAGTAATAAAGCTTTAAATTATTGGTTAAATCGTTTTGATGAATTAGGTGTTAAACACGAAGGAATTCAGGAACAATTCGGTAAAAAAGTATTACCTTTTATCGACTTTGATGAACAACAATACCAACTCACTTCAGATGAAGAAAATGAAGGAGTTGAGTCAGGAATTCCTTGGCAAAAGGGACCAGTCCCTTTAGAATATGCCATTACTGGATTAGGACCAGTCTTTGTTCGAACAGCACATATAGATTACTTTAAAGAAATGATGGAAAAAGTATTAAATTTTACATTAATTAATCGAGAAGGAGATTTATTTTTATTTGAAACAGGGGAGGGAGGAAATGGTGCCCAGGTCATTGTTGAAACTAACACCGTCCTTCCTCAAGCAAGACAAGGATATGGCACGGTTCATCATGCAGCATTTCGAGTGGAAGATCGTGAAGAAATTGAACATTGGATCAAACAATTTGAATCATTTAATTTTCCAAACTCTGGTTATGTAGAAAGATATTATTTTGGTTCATTATATTGTCAAGTCGCACCGCAAATTTTATTTGAGATTGCCACGGATGGTCCAGGATTTATGACTGATGAACCGTATGAAACATTAGGAGAAAAATTATCATTGCCACCGTTTTTAGAGACAAAAAGAAAACAGATAGAAAATTCAGTCCGTCATATTGATACAGTAAGAAGCAATAAAAAAATATAGATTAGTTAAAAGTTCTAACTTTAAAAAATGAAGATAGATAATTCACTTTTAAATATATTTCTACTAATTCATACACCCATACTAAATTATTATCCCCTCATATATTATGTATAAGTGAGATTATATGGATTATTAATTTGAACAAGTGGGGAGGAATTTTCTATGGCAGAGGAAAAAATGAATCAGGAAGAATTGAATGTGGAAGAGTCTAACGAGACAAAAGGAGAAGTCGTTGATCGATGGACTGAATTAATGTTTGGAAGAAGAAAACCACAGCCTGATAATGAAAATAATGAGGAATAATTAAACACTTATGAGCTATAGAGTTTTCTATAGCTCTTTTTCATACCATTAATAACCATACATTCTTTAAAAGTAATAAGAGGAAAATATAGTATGAATGAACCCAATACTATGTGGAGGTTGAAATAATGCTAAAAAAGTTGCTCACATTCATACTTGCATTATCGATAGTATTTCCAGTAGGTGCTCAAGATGTACAAGCTGAAATAAAAATGTTCAATGAGCCACCGTTCGATTATTATCGTGTGTCAAAGGGAGATACTTTTTGGTTTATAGCAAAAAGATACGGTCTTGATTACAGACAGTTGATGAGATTGAATCCAAATGTTGATCCTTACAATATGCAAATTGGTTCCGTCATTCGTCTAAAAGATACCGCACAGAGTCCTGGTACTTTCGAACAACAAGTAGCAGACCTAGTTAATGCGGAAAGAACTAAACGTGGCCTTAAACCATTAACTCATCGAGCTGATCTAAAAAATGTTGCTGAGAAAAAAGCAAGGGATTTAATTAATTCCAATTATTTTTCACACAACAGTCCTAATTACGGCTCACCATTTCAAATGTTAAAAACATTTGGCATTAGCTACCGAACAGCAGGAGAGAATATTGCAAAAGGTCAAAAAACACCACAAGAAGTGATGAATGCTTGGATGAATTCTTCAGGGCACCGAGCAAACATCTTAAAGCCAGAATTTGATTCAATAGGTGTCGGCTATTATCAAGGTGCATGGGTACAGATGTTTACAGGGTCATAGCTTCTTATAACACCACCTAGTAATGTGTTAGGTGGTGTTATTCATTTAATTAAATATGGTAATATTAAGAAGATTGGAAAATTCATTTAATATGAAATCTAACTACGGGTAAAAACATGATAAGGAGAGTATCATGGATAAATTATTAGTCGATTTGGTTAATTGGATACATAACAAAAATGATAAAATAATGATAGGGATATCAGGGCATGGTGCAGCTGGAAAAACAACATTTACAGATAAATTAATAAATGCTTTAGATGATAAAGATGTTAATCACTTAAACACAGATCCATACATTATTGGTTCAAATTTAAGAAATCATGCCCCTATCAAGTATAAATATAAAGATGAAGATCATTTATATAAAATGACGGCGTGTCATCCATATGCACATCATACATCTGCTTTGGAAAGAGACGTAAAAATGATTAGAGACGGGTTAGACTTTTATACTATTGACACACATTATCGAAAAAGCGAACGATTCGATTCACAATATCGAGTAAACATTATTGAAGGAATGACTGTCGCTTTTGTTAATCCTCAATTATTTGACTTAAAAATCTACTTTTATACAGACAGCGAAACAGAATTTTTAAGAAGAAGTGTTCGGGACATCAACGAAAGAGGAATGGATATCAATTTTTTAAAACAATCACATGAAGAACGCCGAATTCAATATGAATTGTTTATGCATCCATATCATACGCATTTTGATATTGTTATCAAAAACTCAACCGAAGATTTCTTTTTAGAGAAATATGAATTACCTGAAATAGAAAAAGCCTCTAACATTGAATGATGAAAGAGGCTGGCTGTTTGTTATGTATCGTGTAATCCCACATTGCCGTTTCTCTGTTGTCTCAATACCCGCGTACAGCAGGTGGGTTCTCGCATCATACTCTTCAACGTTCCATTGAATGGGCATGTTGTTAAGTATGAAATGTAAAGATCCCGTATAAATCACATCGGTTTGAGACATACCGAAAAACTAACATAGTAGGATTTTCTTAACGATTTCGTATCCTTATCATACTGCGATTTGGAACTACAAACAATATACCAAGAAGAAAGTAGTTGCAGGTCAAAATTCTGCGTATTCATGACCTAATTGTATGTAAAATTGATATAATCGATATCGCCTTATTCCGGAACATATCGATTCATTATAAAACTTTCCCTTTTTCAGACTTTCCCCAGCTTTCTCATGCTGATTTCCAGATATATTCCGAGCCATTAAATCTTCCAATGTTGGTTTTTTAGCTTTTAAAATTTATTCTCTTCCTTTAGTCGTCAATTTCATTTTAAAGTTCATCGTATTCGCTCCATTAGATTTACCATATCATTTATGCCACCTCTTAATTAATTGTGTGTACATAATATATGCATTTTATTTCTCTAACTAAATAATTTTTAACTATAAAGTAAAATAAATTACTTTACAAAGTAATTATATGTAGTTAAACTAAATATAATTCAAATTTTTTGAAAATGAGAGTACGCAGCATTTCAAAAATATTTATAGTTATTATTAAAACTTTTTAGGGAGATGAGCGTTATGTCAAATCAAATTAACGATAGTTACGTTAATAATCGTGGGGTTAATATTCACTATTTAATAAAAGAGGGAGAGGAGGGCAATTTAGCGCCATTAGTAATCATTCCTGGATTAGCTGAGTCATCTGAAGACTATATTAATTTTATTCAACAGTTTCAAGATAGAACTTGTGTTGTTATCACATTGAGGGGGAGAGGAAAGAGTGATGCACCTCTTAGTGAGTATTCACTCGATGATCATATTAGTGATATAGAAACAGTTATGAATAAATTAGGCCTAGATTCCTTTCATTTATTTGGCTACTCTCGCGGTGTATCATATATGTTAGGTTTTGCCCTTAAATACTTAAATAAAATCAAAAGCATTGTAATTGGCGATTATCCTGCCATTCATACTAAGTTACCTGAACAATGGGTAGATTATTTTATTGATATGCCACCTTGGAGAGGAAAATCAACACTAGAAAGAATGCCAAAACATGCACTTGAAGGAATTCAAAGAGATTCATCAGAAAGAAATATGTGGGATGAATTATCTACAGTTAAATGTCCAGTGTTAATCATTAATGGTGGTAAAAAAGGAGCAATACTCTTACCAGAGCATAATGAGATTTATAATCAATCACTACTCAATGTGCAATTCGTAACGATGGAAGATAGTGATCATAACATTTTTGAACCTAGCGAACAAAGGTTAGTAAAGGTGATAAAAAACTTTTTAGATTAACGTTTAATGTATGCGTTATATCTAACTATAATGAAGGAAGGTTAATATGGAAAACATCAAACTCAATGTATCTTTACTAAGAAAAAAGGTACCTAATCTTACAACTGCAGCAAAAGATATAGGGTTAAGACCTGCAACTGTTTCAAATTTATGTACAGGAAAAACACCATTAGGCCGTGCTGAAGTCCGGACATTAGTAGCATTAGCTACACTCGCGGAATGTTCAGTAGATGACTTAATCATTCGCGGAAATGAAAGCGAAATGATTGAAACCGGGATTAAAGTATTAGACGTATTTGCCCCAATAACTAAGGACGGAATCAATGGATTTGTTGCTAGGGCAGATATGGGGCAGCTTGTACTTCTCGCTGAAATACTTTATCGATTAAAGAAGCATAATTATAAAACTATATTATTAATGCCAAAGCATAATAGAGATGAATTAACTGAAGTGAAAGAATCGTCTGACGTTATATGCACTGATACAGATTCTGTATTTAATGAAATAACTAGTCTTAAAGATGAACAAAAGACAGTCTTGGCCGCCGACCGATCTACAGTATTATCTGGTGAATTATATACATTATTAGAAAAACTTCAAATGTCTAATTCTAAACAGATTACAACTTTGCTTGTAGATCCAACAGGTGAAGTGGTCGATGAGATTCAGACGTTTGGTCCACTAGATACACTTTGGAATTTTGATGCTGAAATGGTAGCAAGGAAGCTTTATCCTGCAGTTAATCCCGTTTCCTCCACGTCTGTAATTGTGGAAGGTACCTACTTAGATCAAAAACATTTGTCACTTCAACAACGGGCGAAAAAAGTATTAAGACGTTATCGAGAGCTGCGATATTTAGTTGAAGCTTTTGGTTACGAAAAATTGAAACCTGTTGATATTGAGATTTATAAGAGGGGACAACGACTCGAAGCCTACTTAACCCAACCATTTTTTGTTGCTGAACCTTTTACAAAAAAAGAAGGAGTATCACTACCATTAGTTAATACATTAAATGATGTTCAACGTATTCTTGACGGAGAAGCAGACCATTTAAATGTAGAAAAATTGTACAATCAAAGTGACCTTGATCATGTATTAAATAAATGATGAGGAGATATAATTATGTCAAAGATTCACCATTTGAAACCTAGTTACGAAACATTGCATGGATATTTTAGTAAAGATTTAGAACCAGCATTAAAAATAAATAATGGAGATACTGTAGTTTTTCAAACACTTGATTCGGCATGGGGAATAGAAAAGCGTTCTAACTTAGGGCAACCTAGAAAACGATTTTTAGATGTTAACCCTACTCGTTTAGCGAAACAATTTGGACACGCTTTAACTGGTCCAATTTATATAGAAGAAGCAGAGCCTAATCAGACACTAGAAATTGTAATTAATGAAATCGTTCCAGGTTCTTGGGGATGGACTTCTGCTGGAGGATTTCCAAGCTATTGGAATAAAAAACTCGGAATGGATAAAGAAAAAGAAGTAGTGTTAGATTTCGATATTGATGTTAATCAGATGGTTGCAACAAGTCAATTTGGGAATTTCAATTACAGTATTAAGTTAAATCCCTTCATGGGAATCATGGGGATGCCACCTAATGAAGATGGAAAGCATTCTACATTTGTTCCTCGAGATACTGGAGGTAATATCGATTGTAAAGAGTTACAATCTGGTAGTAGATTATATTTACCCATTCCAGTAAAAGGTGGGCTTTTTTCAGTAGGTGATGGACATGCAACTCAAGGAGATGGTGAAGTGGCTGGACCTGCTTTGGAGTGCCCAATGGAAAAAGTAAGCTTAACATTTAATGTGTTATCAGAGATGAATATTAAAAGACCGCGCGCTAAAACTAGTACTGGTTGGATAACTATGGGATTTCATGAAAATTTAGATGAAGCCATGTGGCAAGCACTTGCTGATATGATAGATTTAATATGTGAACTTTATCATGTATCACGAGCAGAAGCGCATGCATACGCATCATTAGTCGTTGATCTACGGATAACTCAAATTGTTAACTTCTCAAAAGGAGTACATGCTGTATTGCCATTTGATGCATTAAGATAGGTGACTAATGACACAAATGTGTTGACTTTATAAAACCCGTAAAAATAACAAATATATTTCAAAGACAACACTTTTGTGTCACAGGAATCATGACACAAAAGTGTTGTCTTTTTAGTAATTTGACACAAAAGTGTTGTCCTTTTAACAATAACATAAAAAAACAAAATAAGTGTATAGTTTTAAAAAAGGCCACAGGAATTCGGCTCCTTCAAAGAAATTGAATAAACACGAGATTTTTTCGATTATTTATCGATTTAATCAATAGAACCGAAGGGGAGCTTTGGTCAGATTCAGAAGTTACGTTATACATTATTGATTATTAGACATTCTAATGCGAAACAGTTACCAGACCAGGTGATCAATTCATTAATTTTATGACGTTAGAAGATGTTCATTAGCTGGGCCTAAGTGATGTTCTCAATATACACGGAGAAGCTAATGATTCAAAGCGCCAAATTATTAGAACATTTTATATAAACTTACCAGAAGTAACTACTAATACTTCATAGTAACGTTATCCCATAGCTGCTCAACATGTGTTGTTTGTGAAACAAATTCTTAAATAATTATTAGTACAAGTGATTTACTGATTTTGACACTTTAAAAGAGCTTGTCTATAATAATCTTATACTTATATAAGTATGCCGCAGATACGGGTTCGAATCCCGTACTCCTCGCCAAATCAATTAACATTTCCCTTAGTAGCAGTTGTTGGATTATAGGTGTATTTATTGCTAATACCATTTCAATTGCTATGGCGACTATATGGGAGTCGCTCTCTAAAGAAGATAAGGAGATAATAGGGATGACAATGTTAACAATATTTACCCTGCTAATAACCTTTGCGGCTTCCGAGGAGTTAGTTTAATTGGTAAAAACGGTTGATATAGGAACCGAGGTTATTAGCAAACCATCATTCATTATTAGGCTCTACTCGATATATGGAGGAGGGCTATTTTTAATATAAAACCTATACCTTTGAGGTCTTTTGACTGAATGAAAAACTACATTTATCGCCGTACAGTACAAAAAAAAGAAAAACAAAGTTGACAAAGCTCGTTTTAGAGTATAACAATTTTAATTTTTTATACAGTAATCAAGAAAGTGAATTAAACATAGGTAGAATTTATAAAGGAAAGAAGTAGTACTATGGCTATAAAGAAATAACATTTAGCTCTTAACTATGGAGTTTTTAAGATTAACGTCCGCTAATTAATATATCAATTTAATGCTGATAGTCTATATGACACATTAAACGGTAATGAAATTAATTCCATTGAATCGCCCCCTCTCTTATAAAATGTTGTAATTCAACATTTTTAATGGATTTTTTTGTTAAAAATGAAGGGATTTTGAAAGTGAGTGACGAATGTTTTAGGAAAGGGGAGGATTTTGTGGAAAGAAGAATTTACTATTATAATTGCTTTATTACACACAATGATAGGGTTACTAACATACATATAAGCGAACTTTTAAATGAAATTATTTTGTTAAACCCTAACGAACGATTAAAATCAATAAGACAAGGAAATTTGTGTTTAATGCATATGAAACCACCTAACACTAATATTGATCATAATGATAGGAAAGTTGTTTTTGGTAAATTTAGAGAAATGAAGCCATTTCTAGGGAACATAGGAACAGACAGAATAGATGAAATTCAAGATGATGTTTTGGAGCTTACTTCTGTATTCTATAGAAGAAATAGCAGACTATTATTAGTGGAATATAATCATAATGGAGCTAGGCCAAATGCATTACAGAATTATTTATCAAGTTTCTTACCAGTTTCTGAAAATGATAACTGGACAGTTCAATTAGAACCAATTGAACCGGATCTTGGTTTTCAAGATATTGCAAATTCTAATGAGATAAAAAAAGTTGAATTCAGGGTTGACTTAACATCAAGAAATAGAACTATTTATTTAAACGAAGAAAATGATAGTGTATTGGGAGAAATATTAAGTAAAAGTATTGAGACTCATAACGGTTTTGGTGCTAACGTTGCATATGTTGGTTTTGGAAATGGAAGAAAGAGAAGAGATATTATTGACGCTGAATCATTAGTGCGTCTATTGAGGGGATTAGATTTAGAAGGAGACATATTTGATTCGGTTAAAGTTACGTATCGAAGTCCTACTACTCGAAAAGTAGAAGAGGTGGATATTAAAGATCAAGGCGTCTTAAAAGAAATAGTTGATTTAGAAGGAGATGGTTGGGAATATATATGCGATTATCTAGAAAATCGTTTTTATAGTCATGGTAGATTAGGGCAATATGGTTATAGAGAATATGAATATTTTCCTGATAATTTACCTGAGTTAATAGTTAATAATACTATAGGTTAAAAGGAGATGGGGTTATGGCCGAGAAAAAGCATAAATATGATAAATTGTTTAGTTTTTTGGAAAATTACCTTATTGCTATAATCCTATTCGTACTTTTTATAATCCTAGTAGGAAATCATTTATTATTTTTATACTATTCCGATTTCTCGTTTACTCCAATAGAAATTTTTTTGGAAAATGAAATTCGTAATGCATTATCGAGTATGAGGAGCTCGCTTTTAACGATAGCCGCTATATTTATAGGAATATATGTAACTGTATTCACTTTACTTGGAAGTATTAAAGTAGATTCTATATTCGCTTTCTTAAATGAAAAGACATTTAAAAAGTTAGTAGTATTTATTAGAAATGCGTTTATTGCTTCCTTCGCCTATATAATATTAGTAATTGCTTTAGAAATTATGTTTGAAAAAAATGAGTTCATTCCACTTATTTTTATTATTTTAAATATATTAATAGTCATTTATATGCTTCTAACAGCTATTAGATTTGGGATTATATTATATAATGCGTTTAGCCAAGATATTGATAATATCCAGCAAAGCATCGTTGATCAACAAAATGAACATAAAAGAAGAAATGAATTATATTTCCGAATTGAAAAGTTCCTTGATGAATATGAAGCAAAACAAAATAAAGAAAAGTCTGAAGAAATCAGTGAAATTATAGAACATCGAAAAAAGGATAAATAATAATATATAATAGATCTTAATTTTTATGACTAATTCATCAAATAAAAGAGAATTGGCCAACAAGTAGACTTGAGAATATGTTTTTTTAATAAACTTTATACAAGAACGTTTTAGAATGACTAAGGCTGTCGAGAAATTCTCGACAGCCTTTTATATTATGTAATGAACAGATTATAAAACCTAAAACAATTAATCAAATTTCCGTAGAAACCAAGTTCAAAGGAGTGTTATCTGATATTCCACATTACTTCTTAATTAATGGCAACTTCAGACAATATTAGAACTTTTTCATCAAAGGAATCACTTCAAGCTAAACAGAATTAAGTTTAGTAGTAAATGTTGGAAATTTGGTTAAAATATCGATAACTGATTGAAAGGGGTGTTCACATGTATTCGCCTATACCAGTAAAGGGTAGAAGTCATTTTGGCAGTAATTATTGGCAGGCATACAGTCCAAAATTAGGGAGGGATGTCAACTTCTATAGTGATCTTGAATATGATCATTGGGTTCTTATTGAAACAGACTGTACTATCAAAAGATTTTGTGAACAACCTTTAAAAATTAATGGAAGGTTTGCTGGAAAAGAAGTAGCTTCCATATTTGATATGTGGATAGAGTATGATGATGGAAAACAAGAGTTCAGGGAAGTTAAATATGAGCGTGATTTGAGGCCATCTAGTCCAAAATTTGAGGATGTAATGAGGCAAACTACTTTGCAACGTGAATGGTGTCTACATAATAACTTTTCTTACAGGATAATTACGGATTCAGAAATTAGAACGGGTAAGACTTACTTAGATAACCTAAAAGTAATGTTACCGTATTTAAATAGCCGAAATAACATGGCAGAGACAGATTGTTATAAGGTAATAAAAGTAATAAGAAATGGTAGTACAAAAATAAATGCAATTTATAAAGAACTTGATACTTTACCAAAATATAAAATTCGCAGCATTCTTTACTATTTAATCTACATAAAAAGGATTTCAACTAATATAAAAGAGAAATCATTAAATGGCGAAACTGAGGTGTGGTTAGATGGGAAATAAAAGGCTCATTGAACATTCATTAATTGATTCAGTTCATTTAAATAGAGATACTTGGCCAGAAGTGTTGATTGAAAATTTAAAACAAGATGACCAATTACGTTATTTGAATAGAAAAAAAGCAGTCGATTTATATTTTGATGGTGATATGTCAGTAAAGGATATATGTGAGTTAACAAATATAAAAAAACAACAACTTTTTAGATTTGTAAAAAACTGTTTGGAATTTGATGAAAATGGTGAACTTTTGGGATATAGAGCATTAATTCCATATTTTCGTATTAACAAATATACAAGAAATAAAGATATAAATGGTTTTTTGGAAAATGGAGACCACTTAAAATTAAATGGAGCATTTAAAGATTTATTAGACAAGCACCCCATCTTAAAAGAAACTATAGATAATTATTATTTAGATCGAATGAAACGAGATATTAGGGAACCAATAATTCGAGTAAAATTCTTGCATAGAAAGTTTATATCTCTATGTAAGTCTATTGGTTTAGATCCGGTTAAAGGTGATTATCCTTTTAATACAGATGATCTCGGTAGAAGAGCACTATATAGATACATTAATGAATTAAAACATAGTTACTCTAGTGAGTCTATTCTTCGTTTTGGAGATGATGCAGCAACATTACATAACAATACTGGTACTGGTGAACAAAACAACTATTTTATTCGCCCGTTTCAAAGGGTAGAATTTGATGGTCATAAAATAGATGGGATATTTGTTATTGAATTTGAAACACCTGAAGGAGATGTTATAGTTGACGAATTAAGTAGGTTTTGGTTGTTAGCTGTTATAGATGTTTCAACTCGTGTCACTTTAGGTTATCATTTGTGCTTCAAAAAAGAATATTCAGCAGTCGATGTTTTAGAGTGTATAAGGAATGCAATTATTCCTTGGAAACCGATGGAATTTACTATTCCAAATTTAAAATATACTAAGAATGGTGGCTTTGCTTCAGGTAAAATCCCCGAATATGCAGTCTGGGACGAAATGTCGTTTGATAATGCTAAAGCTAATTTGGCTAGTAAAGTAACTGAAAAACTTAAAACAACAATTGGCTGTACGGTGAATACTGGTCCAGTGGGCACTCCAACTCGCCGACCAATTATAGAAAAGCTGTTTCATTTATTAGAGGAAAATGGTTTTCGGAGATTACCTAATACTACTGGAAGTCATCCTAATGATCCGATTAGAAAGAATCCAGGAAAAGAAGCAAAAAAATATAAAATTACAGTTGAAGAATTAACTCAATTAGTGGAAGTGTTAATAGCTGATAGAAATGGAACACCACAACATGGAACAAACGGATTGACGCCACTTGAAGTAATGCAGCAAAGAGTAATTACGCGTGGTATGGAACCAAGAATTTTAGAAGAAGAAAAAAGAGATGATATCAACTTATTAACTTATGTAGGGGAAGTAACAGTACGGGGAAATATTAAAAAAGGTAGAAGACCTTATGTTTATTACATGGGGGTGGAATACCGTAACGATTTATTGTCCAATAGCTATCATCTTGTTGGACAAAAGCTTAAAATTGTTATTAATTCTGATGATTTACGTTTTTTTAAAGCGTTTTTACCTAATGGTGCGGAACTTGGTTTATTAAAGGCCAAAGGAAAATGGAGTCTTCGAAAGCATTCGTTAGAAATGAGGCAGACAATAAATAAACTTCACAGGAAAGGTTTGATCCATTTTACAAATGAAGATGATCCAATTGATATTTTATTTGAATATCTTCGAATGAAATCAAAAAATCATAAGCCTTCCAGGAATCAGCTTGTCTCTTTTGAAAGTGAGATGAAGACATCTGATATTAAAAATTCGATCCAAGAAAAGATGATTGTATCCAGCTCAAAAGAACACTCTGAGGAAGAAGATTATAATAAAAATCATAGAAGAAGAACTACGTATGTTAGGCATGAACGACGTAGAACTTTTAATGAATAAAGGGGAGGGAACCTCCATGGATGAAACGTTGAAAAAGATAATTATAAAAGATAATTCTTTAGATATTAGTCCACCTTACCTAGAAGGTGAACATCCAATAGAATATGGAAAATATCTTATCGACACGTTAGAAATTAATGAATTGGATAGCGTGATTCGTGATTGGTTAGAACAACGATTACCTGGTGGTTTAGTTTATGGTGACCCAAGATTAGGAAAGTCATATGCTATTAATTATTTAGAGAGACTATATGAAAATGAAGATTCTTTTCAAGTCTTTAGATTCAATTGTCAAAAATTCGCTAGACCAAATGAAAATAATTTTTTTGAATTTTTACTAAGAGATATAAAGCACGCGTTTTATAATAGAGGAAAAGCAAATGCAAAGAGAGACAGGCTATTTAAATATTTACTTGAAAGAGGAGACAATACAAAAAGAAAGCAATTATTATTATTTATTGATGATGCACAAAGATTAACAGAAATTGAATTCGATTGGTTAATGGATCTTTTTAATGAATTAGATAGGTATGGAATCACTCTGACTTCAATTTTAGTTGGCCAGGAAGAATTAAAGTATATAAGGTCAACCTATATTGAATCGGGTATGAAACAGATAGTTGGACGATTTATGGTACATCAATATAAGTTCCAAGGGATAACCAGTTTCGATAGTTTGAACTATTTATTAGCTGGTTATGATTATGCAACAGATTACCCTGTTAACAGTGGGTGGAGCTATACACGTTATTTTTTCCCAGTTGGATTCTCCATGGGTTTTAGATTAGAAAATTTCACAGATCAACTTTGGGATGCTTTTGTAAAAATTAATAAAGATAGTGGATTGAGAAATAAAGTTAATATTCCAATGTATTACATTATCTCAATCATTAACTACTTACTTAGGAAGTATGGTAAGAATGGAGAAGGATTAGAGTGGATTTCAATGAACCATTGGAAAGAGAGTATAGAATTATCAGGTTATAAAATATACCAAGGGATAAATTATGGAAAAAGTAAAAATGGTTGAAAGAAAAATTTTTTATAATGTTCAAATTGGATCAAACGATATTATATGGAATTATACATGGAATCCTGTTTGGATTAACTCCTTTGAATCGGGCTGGAGTATCTTCGAAAAGTTTAGGCTGTATAATTGCATTACAAATCAAGAACTTATTTACCTGCTTAGAAAGAAATTAACTCAAAGTCCTAATAGTCAGACGGGAGTTAAATATAGGAATTTATATACATTAAAGGGTCTGAATGAAGTAATTATTAATAATATAATCGGGAAAGACTTTTGTGAGAGTAATAATCAAAATATAAAAGTGATAAGTAAAGGTTGTTATGTCAATTTAAAGCTATTTAGGCAACATTTATCATATTGCCCAATCTGTATATCGCATGGGTATCATAGCTTATTTCATCAATACATCTTTGTTCATAAATGTCCATTTCATAATATAAAACTCCATGACAAATGCCCCAAATGCAAATATCAATTACCATTTACAATTAACAATGATAAAAGACTTCCTTTCGGCTGTATATGTGGATTTAAATTTATGAAGGCTGATATTGTTGACTATAAAAAGGTCTATAACCTTAATAATATTAAAGATAATTCTTTAGGATATTGGTTAACAATTAACAATTTTAATTACGATAAATTTATTTTTTCAAGGATAATAAGGAGAAAAAAACCCGGCGAGCACTTTAATCTAAACATTACCGATTTGTTAAGAATTCATAAGAAAGAATTCAGAAATTCAAATTTTGTTGTTTATAAAGGTCATAAAAACATAAATTCAATTAGATCTCAAACACAGTTCAGGGAAATGGTATGTTCAAAATTAGGAATTTTATATTTTAAAAAATATGATTTTTTTACAGAAAGACTCAAGTCAATCGATGACGAATTAATGGAGACTGCAAAATACATTCATAGCAGTATCGGCAGAAATATTAGAAGAAAAATATTGATAAAACATAAACAATGTATTTTTCAAATAACTAGATCAACTGATTCTTTGTTATTTTATGAACATTGTCCATATGCTTTTGTAACCGTCAAGTAAAAAGATACAGTTTTCGATAATTAATTTGAAGCAGTTTTTGCTCCAAAGATAGAAGTTCTATGTTTCATGCGATAACTGTCTCCATTTAAATGGATAATTTCCGCTCTGTGCATAATCCTATCTAATATAGCGGTAGTAATTGCTGGATCGCCTAATAACTCACCCCATTCTTTAGGAGCCTTGTTAGAAGTAAGTATAATACTTGAAGTGTTGTATAAATCGTTTATTAGATGAAAGAATAGGTTTGCTTCATCTTGATTTATAGCCATGAACATTAGATCATCGATGACTACTAAATCGGCTTTGCGAATTCTTTTCATCCTTGTTTGTGACTTACGTGTAATTCCCTCTGTTTTTAATGTATGAATTAATTCTCCCATGGAAGTAAAAATCACCTTATAGCCTTGATGAATTGCTTGTATTCCTAGGCCGACCGCCAGATGTGTTTTACCAACACCTGGAGGTCCTAACAGGATAATGTTGTAAAGTTGCTCTATCCACAGTAACTCTTTTAATTTATTAAACTCTTTCTTACTCATAGATTGTTGTTCATTCAAATCAAATTGCTCTAGGGTTTTATAATAAGGGAATGTAGCCCATTTAAGACGTTTTTCGATTTGTTTTTCTTCACGCTTTTTTTGCTCATAGCTCAAGATATCCATTAAAAAGGCTGCGTAAGTCACATTATCTTTTTCTGCCTTTTCTAACAATGCTGGTAGATTATTAGCTGTTTCTCCGAAACGAAGTGACTTTAATGTGTCTTGTAATGTTGATAATTGACTCATTGAATTTCACCTTCCAATACAGAAACATATTCCTGAATATCTCTAGTTTGAGCTTTTGTCTGAGAAACAGACTCACTTAAATAATTAAATTGTTTAAGATCATCTATTTGTCGTTTTTCATTATTGACACTTGATACATTTTGTCGGTTCAGGTATTGAACCATATCGATAAAATCCGTTGCACAAAAAAGTTGCCATTTCATACATTCTTCTAATGCTTTATCAAGTAATTCTTGATTGTGTTTTTTAATTTCTTTAGAAATCATTTGTAATTGATCTCGAATGTAACGCTGTCGTACCTTACGTATTTCTTGTAAAAATTGTTTTGCTTTATTTGAATTGCTAAAGTACGAGGCAACTGTCTCAATATAGGTATCAATTCCCTTTGTCCGATCACGTATATGACTTGTATCTTGAATCAACTTTCCTTTGCCAGAAGTGATTCGATGTTTGGCAAGAATGGGACCAGATTTGCTTTCTCGAATAATTAAATATTTATCATCCTTCGTTTCGATATAGACTTGTTTTGTCTTTTGAAAAGTTCCTAAAGGAACTGTGTAACGATTCGATTTATACCAAATTATATTGTCCTTCCGAACAGTTCTTGTTATACTTGTATTAAAGGTTTTAGTGATATATGTATTATCACTAATTGGGGAGACTGGACGTAAGTGTTGCTTTTCGAGGGCAAACACTTCAACTGGTCTCTTTTTTGTTGTATTGTGGACTTTATAGTTTGCAGTGCGTTCAAGCCATTTCCAACCAGCTTCATTCCATGCATCTAACCCATAGTACAAACGATGCTTGGCAAAATTTTGTTTTACATATTTAACTACGTTTTCTACCTTTCCTTTACTTTCTGGGTCAGCTTTTCTACACATCCAGACTTTTAAGTTTCGTTCTTCTTTATAAGATTGAAATTCTTTAGTTAATATAAGATCTCCGCCATTTTCACTAACGAGAATTAATGCATCCTGATCATAGACGAATTCATCTGTGATTCCTCCAAAATATCGAAATGCATTTTCATGGGCCTGAATGACATCTCTTGTAGTAAATGGCCTGTCCAACCATTCTTTATATTTATAGCGAGAATGAGCTAATACAAATGCTATAAAACGTAGTTTTACTTTTCTTCCATCTGGTGTGAATTGTTCTGTTTGTCCAAAATCAACTTGAATTTGTGAACCCATTGGCTTCTCTGGAACCGACTCATAAATTCTTGGTGAACTTTCCTTTGGAATATTATATTCCTTTCTAAGATTCCTTACATATAGCCGTACAGTACTTTCTGAAACTACTAAATCACTATATTTTTCTAATAGCCAATCTAATACTTGTGCAGCTGACATATCTGGATGTTCTCTTAACCATGATAAAATCAAATTTTTATATGGATCCAATATTTTTCTTCTAGTTTTCGTGCTTCGTATCCAATCAGCCATGCTTTCTGGATTATGCTTTAAATAACGGTAAACTGTCGACCTTGAGATGCCTAGTTTTTCAGCAACTTTGGTTTTACTAAAACCTTGTTTTAATAATTGATGAATTTCCATATACATTTCCCATTTATCCACCTTTTTACCCTCCATCACTGAGAAATTAAGCTATCAATATAATACCAGTGATAGAGTGATTTTTATATTGGTTTCAAGTTGCGAGAGTAGTTTTTATGAAACTGCCCTCGGGCAGTTTCATAAAAACTACTAACTTCGGCAACTGACTAAAAGTGTATAATCTTATTTATCGGAAACTGTATAATTTAGTTTATCAGTCACA
>JBPYCQ010000015.1:0-58077 GCA_051846895.1 Bacillaceae bacterium W0354 | reverse complement strand
GGAGCTGACAACTTACCAACACACACATTTGACCTTGGTTTAAAAGACGAAGAAGGCTCTATGTCTGTCTGGTTTAAAACAACCGAGTCAGGGACTATTCGTCATATTCTATCGAATAATGAAGTCGCAAGTGGTTTATTCACTCTTTACCTAGATCGAAATGATAAACTTAGTTTATACACGCGAGCAAGTGATGGGACCATGAATACCGTACTCACTTCCAATCATAATGTGCCAATAAATGAATGGATGTTTGCGTCATTCAAGTGGAATGAAAATATAGACGGAACTTTAACTTTAACGATGTTCTTAAACGATGAAAAATTAACAACAACGTTAAATGATTGGAAGGACTTCACAGGTACGATTACGAAATTAGGTACTAACGTGAATGGCGATGATTCGCTTAATGGTTATATGGAGCAATTTACTTATTCAACCGTTGCCTTATCCGATACGGATATACAGTCTATTTATAACCAAGGACGATTAAATCATGTGCATTATGCCTATGATGATTTAGGAAGACTTGATACCCGCTCACTATATACAGGGAATACCATGTTTGAGACCACCTTTACTTATGGACAGGGTGGCTATGGAACTGGTTCAACAACAGGTCAAATTGACACCATAAATAATAATGGTGATGTAATTACCTATGATTATGATGAGAACGGAAATATTCGTACGATTACCCAAAATGGCCAAACCATAACGTACGTTTATGATGAGTTAAATCAATTAATACGGGAAAATAATGGCGTATTAGATCAGACGATCATTTATGAGTACGATAATGGCGGAAATCTTCAATCTAAGAAAGAGTACGCTTATACGGAGTCAACAGCTGATTTAACTGGAAGTGATCGTCAAACGAATATTTATCTTTATGAAAATACCAATTGGCTTGATCAACTAACGTCTTATAATGGACAAACCATTGAGTATGATAATTTAGGAAATCCAATAAGCTATAATGGTTATACGTACAACTGGACCTTTGGCGACCGTTTAGCTGGGATATCAGGAAATGGTCTAGAGACAAGTTACCGCTATAATGATGGAGGCTATCGTACGCAAAAAGAAGTCAATGGTGTTATCACAACGTATACGCTTGAAGGATCCCTTGTCACCCATGAAACAAATGGTGTCGATGAGATTTATTACACGTATGATGCCAACGGTGATTTAGTTAGTATGAATCTTAATGGGGAGGAATACTACTACATCAAAAACATCCAAGGTGATATGATAGGGTTGTACGATCAATACGGCACAAAGGTTGTCAGTTATCAATATGATACATGGGGTAATATCGTATCCATTAGTGGAGACTTAGCTGATACGATTGGTGAAAAGAACCCTTATCGTTACCGCGGCTATCGTTACGATTCTGAGACGGGCTTATATTATTTAAATGCAAGGTATTATAACCCAGAATGGGGACGATTCCTTAATGCCGATAGTTATGGTGGATCAACAGGCAAGCTGTTGTCACATAACGTTTATGCGTATGTTATGATATAATCCTGTTAATATGTAAATTACTTCAAAAGCCTTGTAAGAAATACTCACTATGAATAACAAAAAGTTTTGAGGGAGTGGTATTTTGCCGAATTCAAGGAAAATATTAATCGTATCTTTATCGCTTATTTCTATTCTTATCACTATTCAATTAACGATTGAAAGAGATACTAGAGAAAAGATGCTAAACATAATTAATAATTACGAGGATATAGATAAAATATCTATTACCTCTCATAATGAAGATGTTAAAGCTTTTACGAATAAAGAAGAAGTAGAATACTTAAAAAGGTTGTTCTATCCTTCTGTTAATATACATAGTAAGAAAAAAATCTATCAATCAAATATAGAAAAAAGAATATTTGTCATTGATTTTTACATAAATGAAAAGAAGCTTTTTACACAAGAGATATTTTCACTTAGTGAGAACGTTGTGAATAATGATGAACTTAATAAATTAACATATTTTGAGATTTATGGTTTTTCGCCATACGCTATAGCTAAAATAAATAAAAGATATTTTTATTTAGATGATATTAATGATAGGAAATTACATTTATTATTAAATAAATGACTAAAATATTGCTGCTAATAGTATAAAAAAACACCAAGGCAAGAGGTCTACTAAACCTCATATCTCCTCGGTGCAATCCCTTACTGTTCAACTATCAAATGCTCGGTCGCTGTTGGTAGTTGCTTTAGTTTTGTTCTTAAAAATTCAGGATAAAGCTCGATTTGGTCAAGCTCTGCAATTGGCACCCATTTATATATAAGACTTTTTCCTTCCAAACCGTAAAACTCTTCTTGATTAATCAACTTCGTGTTGTCGATTGGTTTTACTAAATAGTACAGACCCATTTCGTGAAATTTGTTATTCTCGTATTCAAAAAAGTTCTCAGTCATCCTGAGTAGTTGATTCGCTTGTACCTCTTCGTCAAGTTCTTCTCTAATTTCCCTTTCAATAGTAGTCTTAGAGTCTTCTAGAAGCTTCACTCGACCTCCTGGAAGAGCCCAATGGTTATCATGTGCTTGTCTGTGAATGAGGATATGCTCCTGTTCAATCCATACGGCTGCTACTCGATAATTAAATACACCTTGATTCGTTTTAAACACTAAGTCCAAATGTTTTCTCCACCTTTAATTAAGCATTTTCTTTAACTGTTTTAATATAAATCGAATCTATTAATACTAACATTATGGCCATAAAAATGATGGAGAAAATTTGCGATACACCTGTTACAGCAGAATAAATAGCAGACGCCATGATGGCTGTAAATAACAATGGCCGAACAATGTTGTAGGCTTTGTAATACGCTTTGAACATGACGTACCTTTCCCCGTCATCCATTCTGTCAAAAAATTCTTCGGTGCTTTTAATCTCGTTTAGCTTACGTTCAGGGTATATTCGAACAGCTAGGACGGCTAACATCTGTTTGGCAATGTATGAGGCGGCTAATAATACAAAAGCGATAAGGACGATTCCTGGCTGGTCGTCTCTTAATACGATAAATCCTGTAGCTAATGCAAAAAGAAAGATAGTCGTGGAAATACTGAAATAGAGTGACATAGTCGCAAATGTTTTTTCTTTATTAACATTGTGTTCATCTTCATTTTCAACTGAAACGGTTTGTTCGTTTAGTTTCTTTACCTTATTCCACAATATGAAACCGTAGACTAAAAACAATAGACCAACAACATTTAGTACGAATATAACGATATGATAAGAATCAATCAATTGGTTTAAAATGATTCCATCCTTCCACCGATCAATCCCGAAAATAATAATTAAGAAAATGAAAGTAATAACACTCCAAAGGTTTTTCATTGTTCTTCCTCCTCAATTAAAAATACATTTTCAACAGGTTCATTGAATACGCGAGCAATTCTTACCGCAATCAACAAAGAAGGCATATATTCTCCACGTTCTATTAAGCTGACTGTCTGCCTAGAAATGTGTGCTCGCTTTGCAAGTTGGGTTTGGTTTAAACTTTCGCGCGCTCTTAATTCTTTTAATCGATTTTTCAAAGGGCTTACCTCCTCTTGGTGAGTATTATATATAATATTAGTCAAAATGACAACTATAATAGTCAAAATAAATATAATTTTTGTCATGTTCACATTAATATCAGTCTAGAGACTGAAATGAAAACCACACTAAAGACTGTTATGAAAATATTTTAACTATTGGTATAATTAATAAAAATTGAAGAAAGAGGTGCAAGATTTTGGAACGAGAGAAAATTATTGAAGTAAAAGGAATACATAAGATTTATAAAAAAAGAAAAACAAAAGAAAAAATCAAAGCTGTCGATGGAGTCAGTTTTGATGTTTATAAAGGTGAAATTCTTGGTCTATTAGGACCGAATGGGGCAGGGAAAACAACGACGATTAAAACGATTTGCGGCCTTTTAAAAGCGAACGAAGGTGACGTTTTTATTAACGGTTGTGACGTAAGGGAAGACCGGCTTAAGGCGTTGCGTTATATAAGTGCCGTATTAGAAGGAAATCGAAACTTATATTGGCGATTAACGGTACGAGAAAATCTAGAATATTTTGCCGGGAATCGTGGTGCTTCACGTAAATCGGTTCAAGGCAAAATTGACCATTTACTGAAGCAATTTAATTTAAAAGAAAAAGAGAATGAAATCGTTAGTAATTTGTCACGAGGCATGCAGCAGAAGCTTGCGATTGCAGTAGCATTACTTGCGGAAAGTGAAGTACTACTACTTGACGAGCCAACACTCGGTCTAGATGTCGAAACGAGTTATGAAGTTAGGGAGTTATTAAAAGAAATCGTACAGGAAAATGGAAAAACGATTATTATTAGTACCCATGACATGCCTGTCGTTCAAGACCTATGTGAACGTACAGTGATTATAAATAAAGGCAAAGTTATCGCTGATGAGAAAGTAGAGAACTTGTTGAAGTTATTTGAAACGAGGGCGTATTCATTTAAATTAGGTGACGAGTTAACAGAAAAACAAATTCAATTGTTAGATGACCATTTTCCAATATACGAGCTTGTTGATGATCAGCTAAACGTCACATTAGAGCAAGAAGATGACCTATATAAAATTATGGATATTTTAAAAAGTGAAGCTACGAAACTTGAAAAAATTGACCGAGCAACAGTCGACTTTGAGCAAGCATTTTTAAAGTTAATCAAGGATGGTGAAGAAGATGTCGTCGTTTCTTAATTTAGTTCGTGCCAATACGAGAAAAGAATTTATTGAATTAAAAAGATATTTTCCAAATACATTGAGTATGATTTTTACTTTTTACTTTATATTTTTAGCGATGCTGTTAGGGATTCATGCAATCGGGGATCCATCACAAGCTGATATGAATATTCAGTACGCTATCGTCAGCTACGTCTTCTGGTTTTTAACGTTGATGGCCTTACAAGATGTTGGCTTTGTGATTATGCTTGAGGCGACCCGTGGAACGTTAGAGCAGTTATATATGTCACCAAAAGGGATGTGGCGAATCTTACTATCAAGGTTTCTAGGTAATTTATTCATTTATAGTATTATTATTACCGCACTATTATTTTTATCAATGCTAACGGCAGGGCAGTGGCTGAATCTTAAACCGACAATTGTTGTACCACTCCTATTGATTACGTTAGTCAGTATTATCGGAACCGGGTATATGATCGCAGGATTATGTGTCATATTTAAACAAATTCAATCATTCTTACAGATTTTACAGTTCATTTTAATGGGATTAACGTTCGTCCCTTTATCTGTTGCACCAGTATTAGCATTCGGCCCATTCGTGAAAGGGGTAGATATGGTTCGCCATGTCATGATTCAAAATTACGGTTGGTCAGACTTTGCTTGGACGGATTACACCATTCTTATTGCGAACTCGCTAGTTTATCTTATTGCAGGAATAATCATTTATTTAAAATGTGAGAAAATCGCGATGGAAAAAGGACTGCTGAATCAGTATTAATTAAAAAAGGATATGCTCCCCCTGAAGTTAGACTAATCATCTAACTTTAGGGGGTGTTTTTATTTGGAGGTTTAGACTTATTACTACTGCTATGAGCATCACGTGTTCACTTTGAGCAGTCACGGCCCAAGTTTGAGCAATGGCACCCCAAGTTTGAGCAATCACATGCCATGTTTGAGCAATCACATGCCATGTTTAAGCAATCACACCGCAAGTTTGAGCAATCGCGGCCCAAGTTTGAGCAATCACATGCCATGTTTGAGCAATCACATGCCATGTTTAAGCAATCACGGCCTAAGTTTGAGCAATCACATACCATGTTTAAGCAATCACGCCCAATGTTTGAGCAATCACATGCCATGTTTAAGCAATCACACCGCAAGTTTGAGCAATCGCGCCCCATGTTTGGGCAATCGCGGCCCAAGTTTGAGCAATCACGCTTCAACTTTGAACACTCACACCGCAAGTTTGAGCACTTACACCCCAACTTTGAGCAATCATATCAGCACTCTAATCTAACATCTTATATAAATAATATTCATTCGCATAATTTCCATCAATAAGTAGGGAATTTACTTTTTCTCCTTCTAAAGTAAAACCAACTTTTCTATATAGATTAAAAGCTTTAATATTATCCTTAATGACTGTTAGCTCTAATCGGGTGATTCCTACTTGTTCTGCCCAATTGAACAAGTGATTGAACAGTTTTGTTGCGATTCCTTTTCCTTGATAATCTTCATCCACTCCTAAAACGAGATAGGCGCTATGTCTATTCCGTTTCACATTCCCACCAATCGCAACGATATATCCGGCTAGATTTCCATCAATTTCAGCAACAAAAATAGTTGAACGCTCGTCACTAGTGAGACGTTCGATCATCTTTTTTTGATCATCTACAGTTGTTTTTCTTTCGCCTGGTTCATATAGCATAAATCCGGACGCTTCCACTTTTTTTATTAACGTTAAAAACTTTTCTGCATCGCCTAAGTCAACGGGCCTTATGATCATTTTCCAAACCTCCAGCGCTAACTCTAAATTATTTTTTAACAACAATCATATCATGAAAATAGACTAATATGATAATTTGCATAAAAAAAAGATTAGTGTAAAGATGTTTATGGGGGTGTAATTTGTGCTTCGTTCATATATTTTTGTCATCATTCCAGTTATCATTTATGCGGGGAATTTGTTAGTCGGTAAAGCCATTAATGACTTACCTCCTGTAACCATTACTTTTTTTCGCACAATCATTGCCTTTCTAGTTGTTCTTCCATTTGGTATAAAACAGTTTCGTGAACATACTGATATTTGGAAAGAAAATTGGAAGCCGCTCTTCGGAATTGGTTTAACGGGGATCTCTACATTTAATATTCTTGTTTATCTCTCTTTAAATTTCACTTCATCCACTAACGCTGGAATTGTAGAGGCAACCACACCTGTCTTTGCGATGTTTTTAGCTTTTATATTTTTAAAAGAACGTTTGAAGGCAAGACAATTAATTGGTGCTGCGATCTCATTTGCTGGTGCTGTATGGGTGTTAACTAACGGTGCGCTAGACATGTTATTTTCACTTAACTATAATATTGGTGATTTATTTATGTTATTAGCGGTTGTTGTCTGGTCCATCTTTACGCTAATCGTTAATATACACAATAGTAAGTTTCCAGTATATGGTGGTTTACTTGTTATGTTAGGGTTTGGATTAACCATACTGTTTCCGTTACTTTTTGTTGAGTGGATGATTGTTGGTGTACCAGATGCTTTAGCGGATGGAAAGATGTGGATTGGACTATTATATTTAGGAATTTTCCCGTCATTTATTGCGTTAATGTTCTGGAATAAAAGTGTTTCACAGCTCGGCTCATCATTAGCAAGTGTCTTTTTAAATTTACTTCCTTTGTTTACAGCGATAGGGGCTGTGTTATTTTTAGGAGAAAAGATTTATATATCACAAATATTAGGTGGTTTACTCGTCATATCCGGAGTGATTTTAGTAAATGTGGATGTGAAAAAATTGTTTAGAAAAACGAAAGTGCAAAAAGAAGAAAGGTCAGCCTAAGGTTGACCTTTCTATTATTTATTTGCCTTTTGAAGCTTATCAATCATTTGTAATGACTTTCCAGTACCGACTGCGACACATTCTAGCGGATTTTCTGCGATGTGTACAGGTACATCAAGTTCATCTGATAGCCATTGTTTTATACCTTTTAGTAAGGCACCCCCACCTGTAAGCATAATTCCGTGATCTACTATATCACCACTTAATTCTGGTGGACAGCTTTCTAACGTCGAGCGAACAGCTTCTAAAATGTGTTCTAATGGTTCTCTTAAAGCTTTTTGGACTTCTACAGAAGCTAGAGTCACTGTTTTTGGAAGGCCTGTAACTAAATCACGCCCACGAATATCATATTCAATTGGGTCGTGCTCGATTGGTGCAAAACCAATTTCTATTTTAATATTTTCTGCCGTACGTTCACCAATTAACACGTTATATTTTTTTCTAACATGCTGAATAATGGCTGAATCAAAATGGTCTCCACCAGTTCGAACGGACCTTGCTGAAACAATCCCACCAAAAGAGATAATTGCTACTTCACAAGTCCCACCACCAATATCAACAACAACGTTTGAAACAGGCTCGTCCACTGGCAAACCAGCTCCAATTGCAGCCGCTAATGGTTCTTCAATAATGTGAACATTTTTTGCACCGTATTCTTTAATAGCATTTTCTATGGCGCGGCGCTCGACAGATGTTGAACCAGTTGGCGCACAGACGACCACATTAGGCTTCCTAAGAGACATACCAAGTCGTTTGCTCACTTTTTTCAACATCGTGCTTAACATTTGAGCTGTCACTTCATAGTCTGCAATAACCCCATCCTTTAATGGACGAATGGATTCGATATTTGCAGGTGTTTTTCCGATCATTTCTTTTGCGTCATTTCCTACTGCTAATACTTTTCTCGTTCTAGCATCTACTGCGACGACTGAAGGTTCGTTATAGACGATTCCTTTATTCTTACTATAAATAAGTAGATTAGCTGTTCCTAAATCAATTCCTATATCTGCACTTGAAAACATATGATGCCTCCATATCTCGTCATTTTTCTATACCCTTTGTCATTTTACCATTTATTATTGTCTAATGGGGTTAAAAGTATTTAACAAAAAAATAACAGAGGATCATTCCTCTGTAAAGATTTTGGTTATTTTTTCTTGTCTCTTAATAAATTAGCAAGTATTGGGGCTTTGTACCGTTCAATTTTCCGTCCTTCATGATACCTTATACCTAATTTCTTTAATTCATGTACATACCAACCTTTTGAACCGACGTACATCATTTTTCACCCTTCCTATATTTTTTATACGCGACTTGCCAGAAATATATAGTATGAATAGACAAGTTCATTCGTTATAATGGAGTTGCAAGGCTTAGAGAGGTTGATTAACTATGACATTTTTAAAATTGAATGAAGTGAAAGAGCGATTGAATCACCTTTCATCTTTTGAGTTAAACGAAGATGATTTTTACGAGATTACTGATAAATATTTAGAAAAAGCGATGCCTACAAAAAAGCGTATGATTGAAATTTATAAAAAATTACTACTTGAAACATCAAATAAAATGACGGATATGGATGAACATATGGGGATGTCTCCAAGCTGTCAGTTAGGCTGTGCCTTTTGTTGTTATTTCCCAATCATCATTACAAGACTTGAGGCAAAGATGATCATCGCTTCGATTGAGGAGATGAGTGATGATAGAAGAGAAGAGCTTATTAATCATTTACGTAACTATTTTTCAAACTATGAGAGTTTGATTGAAGAGGCGACATCAGTTGATCCTGAAAGTGAGCATGTAAAATCGCATTATATAAAAAAACAACTACCGTGTCCGTTGTTGAATACAGAAACTAATAGTTGTATGGCTTATGAGATTCGGCCGTTACCTTGCCGAACTTATGTGAACTATACGAATCCGAAAGTATGTGCGGATAATTTAATGCCAGAAGAGGCTGTGAGTTTTGAATTTTTGTATGAAGGATATATGGGGGCATTGAATGAAGCTGCTCAAGTCATATTTGAAGAGGAAGCTCCAGACTTTTTAGATTATCCCATGGACGTGTATGAAACGAATTATTTACCGTTATTTTTAAAAGAGTGGTTGGAGAACGGAATAACTGAGTAAAAGAAAAGAGCATCAAATGGCTAACCATTCAATGCTCTTTTCTTTTTAATTCAAAAACAGCTGCAAACTTTGCATATTCTTACACTTGAGCTAACGTCTCTGTTAAAATGAGTCGTTCGTCATCAACAGGTTTCTCTGTGACGTCAGTTAGCCATACTGCATACATCCCAAGTTGTAAAGCTGGGGCGATTTCATTCATATAGTTATCCCCGACAGATACGGCTCGGCTCGCGTCAACCTGATAGCTTTCCAAAACTTCTTGGAAATATTTTTTCGTCATGACAGGTTTTAAAGCAGATGGAATGAGTTCGTCGAAGCAATCATCAATTTCTAAAAACTTCAACAAACGCTTGGCATCCTCTTCATCACTATTCGTACATACAATTAATTTTTTATCAGCCTTTAATTCTTTTAAGTATTCTTTTAGCCCAGGAGTTTGCTGTAAATAACCGTCTTGTTCTGCCATTTGAACTTTTGTTAGGTTATAAGATTCTTGAATTTCCGCAACGTTTAAGCCGAAGTGTCGGGCAATTGCATAAGGCGGCCACCATCCGTCACCAACTGGAACCCAATTAACAAAGTCAAAATCTTGTGCTGCCATATGGGTAGGGGCATCCTCAACCTGAACTACTTCATCATCCCAATTACGGGCTTCGATTAATTTTTCTTCAAAAGGATCCCATGACCAAAATAGGTCGCGTGCCCCGTCGTATATTTTTCCAATCTGAAGTGGGTGATGACCTTCAAGCACTCGATTATAAATGTCCATAAATTGCTTTTGTTTATCGCTTGGCAATTTTTCTAATAAATTATTGACGTGAAGTTTAAAATGTTCTCGTCCTTCATATAATGTACCGTCCATATCAAAGATAATTAAATCAACGTCATTAAATATACCCTTATACATAGCTACATTCCTTTCTATATCATCCAAATTTAGTGTACCATATTTAATCAGAAAACTTTAGCGAATACTATAAGACTACAATTTTAGATCTGTTTTATGTAAAATAATTATAGTGAGATACATTTTATATGAAGAGTGAAGAGAGGGAACCTACTATGATTCGTACTATCATCAGTTTATTATACGGGATTGGATATGTCATATATACGATTCCTTTTTTAATAAGAATTAAAATGTTTAACCGCAGTGAAATGAGTCGAGAAGAATACAATAATAAGGCCCATCGTATTCCGAAAGCTTTCGGACGTGCTTTTGTAAAATCAACAGGCTGCGAAGTTGTTATAAAAGGGGAAGAACATATTCCTAATGTACCGTTTCTAATCGTTGGAAACCATCAGTCGAATATGGATATCTTCGTATATTTAGGTTATGTTCAGCAACCATTCGGCTTTATCTCTAAAATTGAAGTGAGAAAATTACCATTAGTACGTACTTGGATGGAAGCGATGGATTGTTTATTTTTAGATCGAGATGATCGACGACAGTCCGTTAAAACATTCAAAAAAGGGATACAATTATTAAAAGACGGTCACCCATTAGCAATCTATCCAGAAGGAACGCGTTCGTTAAGTCGAGAGATGTTGCCGTTTAAAAGTGGTAGTTTTTCATTAGCTAAAAAGGCAGGCGTACCAATATTACCAGTCATGGTTGATGGAACGTATGAATCGTTTGAAGCAAATAAAAATCGGTTTAAAAAGACAACGATTAACTTAACGTTCTGTAAACCGATTGACCCAGAGCAAATTGAACATATGACACTAGAAGAATTGGCTAAGGAATCACAAAATAGAATTCAGCATGCATTAAATGAAGTAGCCTATCGTCAAGAAGTCGATGTCATGAAGGGAGTATCTTAATTTGTGTGGACGTTTTACTTTTGTCGTCAATCCTGAAGAAGTGATGGAGCAATATCAACTAAGTTCATTAATCGATTTTCCGACACGATATAATATTGCTCCTACTCAAGAAGTGCTTGTCGTTGTGAATGATGGTGAAAATAATCGAGCAGGCACGATGTCCTGGGGGCTTGTTCCATCGTGGGCAAAGGACCCGGCAATTGGCAGCAAAATGATTAATGCGAGAGTGGAAACAGCAGATCAAAAGCCAAGTTTCAAAAAATTAATGGAACGAAGAAGATGTCTCGTCTTAGCGGATAGTTTTTACGAGTGGAAAAAAAGTGAAACAGGAAAACAGCCTGTTCGTATTTCGGTTAAGAATAGAAATCTGTTTGCGTTTGCGGGTTTATGGGATCGTTGGCATCATGAGGATGGGGAAAAAGTGACGTGCACCATCTTGACAAAAGACGCAAATCCTTTTATGAAAACTATTCATCATAGAATGCCTATTATTTTACCTAAAAAATATGAACAAGCTTGGATTGAACGTGAAGTGAAAAATCCGACAGAAATGAAAGAATGGGTTTCACAATTACCTGACGAAGAGTTCGAATATTATGCAGTCAGTAGCTATGTCAACAATGCACGAAATGAAAGTGAAGAGTGTATTAAACCACTTGTTAACTAAGAGCTTCTCCATGAATAAATGGAGAAGTTCCTTTATATTTGTTTATCTTTTGTCACTTTGTAAGCTAGCCACCAAATAAATCCGACAATCGGTAAGAAGATGAACCAAGGAATCGTAATAGTCCCTCCAGCTAACATCGCCAAGACAAACATAATAACGACGAAAATAATAGAATATAGACAACCTCTCCCAAACAGTTCCATATGCCCCTCCAAAAAAGTATTTGATATATTAAATTATTAATTAGTTTAACATATTATGATAAAATGCCAAAAAAAAGGAGGTGGCTAATTTTACTTAACATCCTCCTTTGTGTAATACAATATTAACTTTCTTATAAAAAAACCAATCGCTACACCAGGGATTAAAAATAACATTGGTAAAAATACTGGTCCAATATTTGTTCCAAGTACTTTAGTTGTAGACGAATATATTAATCCGACCGTGACAAAGTATGCTGAAAAAACAAATGGGAAAAACATAAAGGGTTCAGGTTCCCCGGAAGCACATTTGTACGCATCCCAAATTCCAAAGAAATAAATACACGGGTAAAATAATAGCCATTGATAATCTGCGACTTGTGCTGCCTGTTCAATTTCTCCAGAAAAACTGTAAATGATAGCTAAATTAAATTTGCTTTGAACGTTAACAACAAATTCAAGAAGTATTAACGAAAGACCTTTGATAATATGTTTGTTAAGTAATTGCCCAAAACCAGGAAAAGCTATGCTCCAAAATAATACTTCTAATCGTCTGTTCCGATTATACATATTTAGTAATACCTTCAGTTAATTAGTTTTTTTCTATCTGGAATTTGAGGTGGTTCTTCTAGCCATCCGTTCTTAACTAGAAGGTCAGCACCATCTTTTTCGTATAGGGCAATTTCTACACTTAGTCGTTGATAATTTAGAGTTAAATCATAGCGCATGCTTGATGAGGCGGCTGTCGCATAATTTGCCTGACCGATAGCGCTCAAAATTGTTAGAAAATTTACAATTAATCGATCAGAAAATACAGGTTCTGTTGAATTTGTCACATAACTATTAGTACCTGCAGGAGCATGAACATGTGAATCCTCTAAGTGTTCGGAAAAAATATTTATGTGTTTTTGTGCAATACGCATACCTTGCTTAATAAAATCCTTCACTTCTTTATCATTAGTTGTTTGTGCAAAGCCCATACAGATGACTTCACCAATTGCATTCGTTCTAATATTTTCCCAAAGATGCATTAATTCAATTGTATTTAAAGGACGTCTTTTTGTTTGAGTAAAATATTTTTTGCTTTCAACATATTCGACATGTTGTTGTAATTCAATTTGTGGTGGAAAAATATAAATGTTTTGTTCAACTTCAATTTCAATACATTTATTAAATAAATCAGATACTTCGCGTAAAGCATTACTAAAAAAATCTCTAACATCTTTTCTAACACACATCATTAATGCGCCACTAATGGAAACAACACCAGCTTTTAATGTATGTCCGATGAAAATTATTAATGATTCATCTAAAAACAATTTGTCAGCATTTAAATTGACATCATCTTCGGAAAAGCCATGAGGGACAGGTAGACCTTCGCTTTCAAAATATGCTTTTGACTCTTTTGCAATTTTTTCTGTAAAATGGAGGCATTCGCTAATTATCTCTTTTATTTTCTCGTTTTCACTTGTCTTTTTAAAGTATTTAAGCAACTGTGAGTACAATGAATTCTGGATATAATGTTCCCAAATGACTGAAATTTCATTTGTATTCAGACGGTCTATGTTCAAAAATATCACTCCTTCAACTTTTCTAATAGTAGTTTGACCTAAAAATATAAAAGTAAGTCTGTAATATTTATGTAAATTTCTTGTAAAAAATATAAAAACCGTACCACTCAGGTGATACGGTTAAAGACAATTTATATGATGTCCTAACGTGAAGCGCTTTTTTCTTCTTTAGCTACTGATAAAAACCTTTTCGTTTCAGCAACAACGATTCCTGATAATCCTAATAGTCCTATTAGGTTAGGAAAAGCCATCAGCCCATTCATAATATCTGCAAATGTCCAAACTACTTTTAGTTCCACAACAGCCCCCAACATGATAGCTAAAAGGAATAAAACTTTGTAAACACTCATGGCTCGGTTATTTGTTAAGTAACCGAAACATTTTTCACCGTAATAACACCAGCCCAATACAGTTGAGAAGGCAAAAAAGACGACCCCGAAAGCTACGATATACGTACCTGTAGTTCCTAAGAAGTAGCCAAATGATTGTGATGTTAAGTCTGCCCCATCAGCTCCCGATTTGTACATTCCTGCCATAACAATTGTAATACCTGTTATTGAACAGACAACAATCGTATCAATAAATACTTGAGTCATTGATACTAATGCTTGTCGGCCAGGATAGTCCGTTTTCGCTGCCGCAGCTGCAATGGGTGCTGAACCTAGACCAGCTTCATTCGAGAAGACTCCTCTAGCAACACCATATCTAATAACAGTACCAATTGCACCGCCAGCAACAGCTTGCCCTGAAAATGCATCATTGAATATTAAGCCGACAGCTGCAGGAACTAAGTCATAGTTCATAATTAATATGATTAGTCCGCCAAAGACGTAAAATATAGCCATCACCGGCACGAAGTAGGCTGTTACACGACCAATACTTTTGATTCCACCAATAATAACTAATCCAGCGAGAATCATAAGAATAATTCCAGTTCCCCAAACATTGACATTAAAAGTTGAATCTAAGACATCAGCAACTGTATTCGATTGAACCATGTTACCGATACCAAATGCTGCAATCGCACCAAAAAAGGCGAAAATCACACCTAACCATTTAGCATTTAATCCTTTTTCTAAATAATACATCGGTCCACCCGACATCGTTCCGTCTTTATTTTCAACACGATATTTAACAGCTAATATTGCTTCGGCATATTTTGTTGCCATTCCAAACGCAGCTGTCACCCACATCCATAAGACAGCACCAGGCCCACCCATTACAACAGCTGTAGCAACTCCTGCAATATTACCCGTACCAATTGTTGCCGCTAGAGCAGTTGTTAATGCCTGGTAATGACTAATATCACCTTTTGATTTCTTGTCCTGTGCTTTTTTTGTAAAAGAAAGCTTTAGTGCATAAGGTAATGTCCTAACTTGCAAAAAACCGAGACGAAACGTTAAATAAACACCAGTCCCAACTAGAAGCACTAGTAATGGAATTCCCCATACGACATCATTCACATCACCAAGAAACTCTTCAACAGCTTTCATGTTTCTCCTCCTTCATTATCACTTTATAAAATATATTCATGAATTCTTTCTTACTTGTCTTAAATTTTTAATCACTTATCTTTTATTATTTGAAAATTTTGTTTATGATATTTTATGGAGGGGAATTTAATAGAGAAAAAAGTTGAAGGTGATGAACAAATGATTAAGGTACTATTTGTATGTTTGGGGAATATTTGTCGCTCTCCGATGGCTGAGGCCGTATTTCAAGATTTGATTTCACAAAAGGGATTAGAAGAAGAATTTGTTGTGGATTCAGCGGGGGTAGCTAATTACCATGTTGGAGAGCCACCACACGAAGGAACGATTAATAAACTGAATGAAAAAGGAATTAATACCCAAGGCTTAACTGCAAGACAAGTGACAGAGGAAGATTTTATACATTTTGACTATATTATCGCGATGGATGATGATAATATGAATGCACTTAAAAACCTTCACAATGATGAGAGTAATGCAATCGTTAAAAAGTTGCTTGATTATATGCCAGATCAACCAGTTCGTAATGTCCCAGACCCGTATTTTACTGGTGATTTTGAAGAAACCTATCAATTAGTATCTGAGGCATGTAAATATTTGCTTGATGACATTAGAAGTGTGAATGATTTTTAGTAAGGAGGTAGTAATGTTGTCTTATAAAAAAAGTATGTTTGTAGGAGCGCTAGTCGGTTTTACTGTGGCAATGTTAAGGAAAGGTGAGAGACAAGCTTTTGCGAAAGATTCGAAAGTCGCATTAGAGCAACTTAAATTCCTTTACGACCATCCAGCAAACGTCATTGATGAACTTAAAAACAGGTTAACGCAAATCAATGATCGAACCATTAAAGTGATGGATCAATTAAATCAACTTGAAGATTTATTTAATAAAGATCAGAAAAAATTGTAGGTGGCTTTTGTGATTTTTGAAAAACAATTTTGGAAAGAGCTTTATACTCATTTTTTGGAGGATGATGTGGCGGGCATGTCTGCACAGCTCGCTTACTTTTTTTTATTAGCCTTATTACCGTTTTTAATCTTTTTATTAACGTTAATTGGTTATTTACCGATTTCAAATGACGTTATATTTAATTTATTAAGTGAATATATGCCGCCAGAGAGCTTAGCGTTGATAAATAACACATTAAGTGAATTAACTATTAATCGGAATGGAAAGCTTCTTTCAGTCGGTCTCATCGGAATGTTCTGGGCAGCATCGAATGGAGTAAATGCGTTAATGCGCGTATTTAACCGTGCTTATCATACGCCAGAAGATCGATCGTTTATCGTGACTAGATTTATATCGTTTATATTAACGATCGCGATGTTAGTCGTTATTGCCATCGCTTTAGCACTACCGGTATTTGGGCGGATGATTGGAGAATATATCTTTTCATTCGTCGGTTTTTCGGAATCATTTATTCAATTTTGGCAAACGATTCGGTGGATTATATCATTTATTGTAATCGTCTTGATTATGACTGTTTTATTTATGTTTGCACCGAATCAACGGGTTAGGTTAGTACATGCTTTTCCTGGCGCTATTATTGCTACATTAGGCTGGCAAATTACATCACTTGGTTTTTCGTTTTATGTAGATAATTTCTCGAATTACTCAGCAACATACGGAAGCCTTGGAGCTATTATCGTCCTAATGATCTGGTTTTTCTTATCGGGAATGATGATTATTATCGGTGGACAAGTGAATGCTATTTTAAGTCGACATAATAGAAGGTTGTTTTTTTAGGGTGATGCGTGCTTTGGGCGCCGCTAAGCTTGTAATTGTTCAAACTTGGCTAGTGATTGTTCAAAGCTGGGTCGTAATTGTTCAAAGATGTGCTGTGATTGTTCAAAGTTGGGTTGCAATTGTTCAAAAAGGGCTAGTGTTTGTTCAAAGTTGCGTTGTAATTGTTCAAAAAGGGCTAGTGTTTGTTCAAAGTTGCGTTGTAATTGTTCAAACAGGGTCAGTGATTGTTCAAAGATGAGTTGTAATTGTTCAAACAGGGTTAGCAATTGTTCAGAGATGCAATCTCCAAATTGATTATTATTTGCATAATAAAAGAGGTGCACATCATTCGCACCTCTTTTTTTGCGTTAATAAAAATGAATAGCGCAGACATATTCAATTTCCGTATTAGTCTACATACTTTATTAACTTAATTAACTCAATAATTTTCTCATCTTCACCTGGATCAACGTACACTAATTCCGTGTTATTTATAATATTTTTATAAAATTCTTCTCCAGCAGGATAGTTACCATCCCAACGTTTTGGGACGTTGTAAATATTGATTGTGCCATCACCATTACCGCTGTATGTAATAGACCCATCTATTAAACGACTGCCTGATAACTGGATGACACCTTCTGGATAACTGGCACTTGTTTCATCGTCGGGGTTGAGTGGTTGGCCCGCCGGAATATGTTGAACGTACAATCCCTCAATGTCTGGATTCGGCCCTAATTGTAGCCAAATACGAGCATACTCTATTTCCTTGCTTGAATATGGAGCTAGAGTTTTATCTTTTTCTTCAATATTTTCTGTTATAGTTTGATCCGAATCAGATTCTTCGTCTGAGGTGATGTTAGAATCCTCTTTATTGGACTCCTCGGGCTCGGTTGTTGTGGATTCTTCTTCATTTTCCTCCATTAAAACAGAGCTGTCTTCCGTGGTCTCATTTGCCGGTTCTTCATTTGTTTGGCTAACGCAACCTACGAGTACGAATATGAATAAATGAATGTAAAGAATCATTGTTAGTTTTTTCATTGCTAAAAGCATTCCTTTCAATATTTCTTCAATCAATTAATGGCATAACTTCTCTTTTGACTAATTAAAATAGTTACTAAAACAATAGATAAAAAGATGGTAATGGTCGTGAAAAAGGACACGTTAGGAAAATACTCTATAATACTTCCGCCAATGATTGGCCCTGAAATACTTCCGATACTGAAAGCTGCACCACAAAGAATATTTCCAGCTGGTAATAAACTTTTTGGTAACAGGTCTGCCATATACGACATACCTAGTGAAAATAATGAACCGACAAGTAGACCTGCTAATGAAAACGTTATAAATAACCAAACGACTGAATGTTCAAAAATAGCTGCTAATAAAAAGGCTCCGACTCCACCTGATAATACAATAACCAATACTTTAGGTCGACCAAATTTATCACTGAGGATGCCAAGTGGGATTTGTGATATGATACTTGCCGCTGCAAAGCAAGGAATGATTAACGAAAGCATTTCGACATGATGTCCAAGTCGCATACCGTAGACAGGGAAGTTACCATTCAATGTCGCCTCTAAAAATCCATATGCAAAAGGCGCTAAAAAGGCAATCCAAGCGATTTTCGTTGCTTTTATAAATCGACTGAGAGAATTGTTCGTTGCTAAATGGACGTCATCTTCATGTTGAGGAAATTCATTGCGCACGAAAAACATTAGTATCCAAACAATTAAACAAAGAACAGAGCTAATAATAAATGGCAAAGCTTGATCAATAACGAGTAGCCTTACCATGAGAGGTCCCGTCGTAAACCCTAAAGCAAATGACAATCCATATATCGCAATACTTCTTCCTCTTTTATGTTCAGGTGTTGAGGTCGTAATCCACGTTTGTGTTCCGAAATGAAGAATGTTATCCCCGACTCCGATTAACAAACGTAAAATGAACCAAAACCAAAGCGATTCCCATAACGTAAAAGAAAATAAAGATAGTATAACTATTAAACCACCAAATAAAATGATTGGTTTATAACCGAATTTTCTTAAAGGTGGTTCTAAAAATGGCGAAATGATCAATATTCCTATGTATAATGCTGTTGCGTGAAAACCGTTTAAGGACGAGGAAACACCTTGATGTTCAAAGATGATGGCAATCAACGGCAATAGCATTCCTTGAGAAAATCCCGAGATACCAACAATGGTGACTAAAATAGAGAATCTAAAACGTTCATAAACCACGAAATCACCTCGATGTCTAAAGCAAGCTAGTGCCATTGTACCGTAATCTCGTGGTAGAATAAATAAAAATAACTGTTAAGGAGTGGAGTTTTTAATGAAGTTTCAATTAAAAGATGAAATAATAACAGCTGATTTTGATTATGGAACGATGACAATTTCAGGTGATGAAACAAAAGGATTCCGACCATTTCAATTGATGCTTTCCTCACTTGTAGGCTGTAGTGTTTTAGTTTATAAAAGAATTTTACAAAAACAAAAGATTGAATTTGATGAGTTAACTGTAGAAGCCAATGTTGAACGTTCGGATGATCAAGTAAGTAAAATAGAAAAAGTAATGATTCATTTTAAGGTAAAAGGCGAAGATTTAAAGCAAGAAAAATTAGAGAAAAGTTTAGCCATTGCAACTAAAAACTGCTCGATGGTGCAGTCAGTGATTGGCAGTATTGATGTTGTAGAAACCGTCGAAATCGTAAAATAATCATAATAATAGGTCAACCCCCATAAATTTTTAGAAAAAGGGGTTGATTTTTTTAATACACTCCTTTATCATGATAAAGTATTAACGTGATATCATGATAACAAGATAAAAACAAAAAGGTGATAAGGGGAGAAAGAGAATGGCTTCTGCAGTTATTATTTCTGTTTTAATTATGGTTTTATTAAGTTTATTTAAAGTTAACGTCTTGGTCGCGATTGTCATTTCAGCATTATCTGCTGGGTTGATAGCTGGGGAAACATTAGCACAAACAGTCGAACTATTCGTAACAAATATGGGGGGAAGTGCAAGTACGGCTATAAGTTATATTTTACTAGGGGGTTTTGCTGTAGCGATTGGATTTACAGGTATCACTAAAGGGCTTGTTCAATTTTTACGACGTGCAGTAAAAGGTAGACGCGTATTTATACTTGTAGCCATTGCACTAATCGCATCTCTATCACAAAATGCCGTGCCAGTACATATCGCTTTTATTCCGATATTAATTCCACCGTTAATTGCTTTATTTGATAAAATGCAAATTGACCGCCGTGGTATTGCGGCTGCCTTAACATTTGGATTAAAGGCACCATATGTGATGCTACCTGTTGGCTTCGGACTAATATTCCAAGGGATTATTAAAGAGAACATGGAGTTAAACGGAATTGATATTGCTTTATCTGAAGTGACAAAGGCCATGCTATTTCCGGGATTAGGGATGGTATTAGGCTTACTAGTCGCCATTTTAATTACGTATCGTAAGAAAAGAGATTATAGTCAAATTGAACCTCAAGGCCAACCAACTGAATTTGAAGATGTTGATGATTCACCGTTCCAATTTGAATTAAAACACTTCATGACAATTATTGCGATTGTTGCAGCATTAGCCGTACAAATTATAACTGAAGAAATGGTTTTAGGAGCTTTAACTGGATTAGTGCTGATGTTCTTGTTGGTTGCTGTACCATTTAGACAGAGTGAAGAAGTTATGGCTAAAGGCATTAGCATGATGGGGATGATTGCGTTTATCATGTTAGCAGCCTCTGGTTTTGGAGGAGTTTTAAGCAATACGGGATCTGTTGAAGCACTAGTTAATGCATCATCTGATATGTTATCAGGTAGTCAAGCGATGATTGCTTTTATTTTATTACTCGTAGGATTAGTCGTAACGATGGGAATCGGGACATCATTTGGTACGATTCCAATATTAGCAGTTTTATATGTACCAATCGCCTCAGCCGCAGGATTTTCTCCGATTGCCATTGCTGTACTAATCGGAACAGCTGGTGCGTTAGGTGATGCAGGAAGTCCAGCATCTGATAGTACACTCGGACCAACTGCTGGGTTGAACGTTGATGGCAAGCATAATCACATTTGGGATACGTGCGTACCAACATTTTTACACTTTAACATTCCACTATTTATCTTTGGTTGGGCAGCATCGTTAATATTATAATTTTTGAAAAAAGGGCTTCGCAAATTTTTGCGAGGCTCTTCTTCGTATGTTTTTACTCTTTTTACAGAAAATAAAGTAAAAAGAGGAGGTCATGTCATGAGACGATTGGTACAAATAATAACGATTTTTGCTTTACTTACCGCTTTAGCCATTCCAGTTATTGCTCTATCTAATGATTCATACGGTTTTGGTTACAAGAAGAAAGGAAATGAGCAACCGCCTGATTTAGGTTTTTACGCACCGTTAATTGAGAAATATAACGGAATTTACATGGGTGACCCTAATAAGAAAATGGTCTATTTAACGTTTGATAACGGCTATGAGCAAGGCTATACAGAAATGATTTTGGATGTATTAAAAGAAAAAAATGTTCAAGCAACCTTTTTCTTAACAGGGGATTATATTAATAGTGTTCCAGATATCGTGAAACGAATGGCTGACGAAGGACATATTATAGGGAACCATTCAAATAAACACCTTGATTTCACAAAAAACTCTGATGCGGTTGTGAAGGAAGACCTTAGGAAGCTTGATGAAAAAATTAAGAAAGTATCTGGTCAAGATTCGGTTATGTTTTTCCGCCCTGCCAAAGGAGTGTTTAGTGAGCGGACGTTAGCTTTAACGGATAAGCTCGGTTATATTAATGTGTTTTGGACTGTCGCTTTTGTCGATTGGCATCGCGATCAGAAAAAAGGATGGGAGCACTCTTTTAGATCTGTCGTTGAACAAGTGCATCCAGGAGCGATTATTTTGCTACACGCAGTTTCAGAAGACAATGCCGAAGCGCTAAGTCATTTAATCGATGAACTAAGAAAGCGCGGGTATGAATTCGGTACACTTGAAGATTTAGTTTGGGATCAACTAGTGCCGATTTGGTAAAAAAGTTTGGTGCGACGGTCGATAGGAATCGTGCGACGGTCGATAGGGAGAGCACGACGGTCGATAGGAAGTGCACGACGGTCGATAGGAAGTGCATGACGGTCGATAGGAAGTGCATGACGGTCGATAGGAAGTGCATGACGGACGATAGGAAGTGCGCGACGGCCGAAGATAAGCGCACGACGGCCGAAGATGAGAGCGCGACGGCCGAAAATGAGAGCGCGGCAGCCGAAAATGAGCGCACGACGGCCGAAGATGAGAGCACGACGGCCGAAGATGAGAGCACGACGGCCGAAGATAAGAGCACGACGGCCGAAGATAAGAACGCCACGGACGAAAGGAGCTTCCTTCGTCCCAATAACTCTTGCATTACTAAAAATATAATCTCATTTGCGAATATCTCCATAAAAGTTGTAAACTAATGATAATTGTATTTTAGGGAGAGGTATTTTTATGTGGAAAGAGTTTTATCATACACCTGGTCTTTACGACTTTGATTATGCGCTAAGCCGTTTGAAGATGGACCCGCTAAATCGTGTGAATTTAAAAGAACGTTGGGTTGATGTTCCTTTAGAGGTTGAAAACGAGCGTTGTGTCGTTCGTGTTAAGGCGGAAGGAACGACAGAAAATCCGGTCTTTTCTGTTATGTCTGATTTTGATGACGATCAAGATATTGTATTTGAACATATCCGTAATATTTTTCAGTGGGATAAAGATTTAAATGATATTCACCAATTTTTTCAGCAAACAGATCTTTCAATGTTGTTTTTCACATACCAAGGGACACCGGTTGTTAAAGATTTTAATCTTTACGCATCACTAATGCGAGTCATTATTCATCAACAGCTCAATATGAAATTTGCTTATACACTATCAACTCGTTTTGTACAAAAATATGGTGAGCAAGTTGATGGCTCTTGGTTTTATCCACGGCCGGAAAGAGTTGCTGAATTAGATTATGATGATTTAAGAGAACTTCAATTCAGTCAACGCAAAGCTGAGTATGTGATTGACACATCACGCATGATTGCTAATGGTGAGCTTGATCTTCATCAATTATCAAAAATGAAAAATGAAGAGATTATGAAGCAATTAGGCAAAGTTCGTGGAATCGGCCCGTGGACAGTGGAAAATTGGATGCTATTCGCTCTTGGGCGGGATGATATTTTTCCGGTGGCAGATATCGGTATCCAAAATGCATTGAAAAAATGGTGGGGCCTTGATGAGAAGCCAAAAAAGGAAGAAATCATTGAAAAAGCAAAACAGTGGGCACCATTTAGAAGCTATGCAGCACTAACGCTGTGGAGAAGTATTGAAGAATAAACAAAGCCTAGCGAAAATGCTAGGCTTTATTCATTCACATCACTAAATTAATAATTTCCCTCGACAAGATCTGCCCCAGCACCTGAACCTGAACCATCATCTGGTAATGTAGCCCCTTCACAGCTAATCGAAAAACCATCCAAATTATTAAAGTCCGGCGCGGGTTGATTGTAATTAATTTTATGGTGATTTGGATTTACAATAGGCTCCCGGCGGTCCTCTTCATATATATATAAGTTTCCTGTAATATTAATCGTGCCATTTAAATCAGATAAAAAAGAATTTGCCTCATCTACATAGACCGTAATATTGCCCCCAATAGTTAACGTCGTATTTTTCAATTCTATTTCATCTTTAAAAACGACATCATCACCAAAATAAACAACAGCGTTAGAAAAATCTACTTCCTCATCAAAAATAGCTTTATTTCTTACACCAAATTTCCCTTTATATTCAACGTCTTCTTTAAACCGACCATAACCACATGATAAAAATTCACTATTAGGATTATTTTCACTTGAAAAATCGTCATAAATAAATGCATTACCTAAAATTAATAATTTAGTAAAGTTATTCATTTCTAATTCTTCTAAAAAGACGGCATTCCCATCGACGGTAAGATTAATATTATTTTTAGTCGTTATTTCTTCTTCCGCATAAAAATCTTTAGTTCTAAGCCCATCGTACTTATTGTTAATCGTTTGTTCATCTCTTAAATGCACACTAGAATTTTCTATATCATCACAATTAAGTGAATAACAAACCTGTCCTGCTGATGGATCGGGCGGAGGTGGAGGTGTGTTACTATACTCTTCCCAATCATCAATAGTTTCTCGGCCACCGCCACCTGTTCTAATGGACAAAGTTACTTCTATTTCCTTTTGAAAAGTATCATCATAACCATTAACTAGAAGGTTAATCGATCCAGTTCGCCCTTCATAACCAACAAGCTTATAAAACAGTCCATTTTCATATGAATTAAGTTCAAAAAAACGGCCAGGATGTTCATCGTCAACCTGCACTCGTCCAATATTAGATAAATACTGATTCAAACGTTGTAAACTATCTGCATCATTAAAACTAAAAGAATTAGTCTCCAGAAAATTTATAACTTTTTGCCTCATATATTTTGTGCCCATTTCCGTAATATGGGTGGCGCGATAGTCTGATTCAATGATTTCATTCTGCTTAGCACTTGATAAAATATTACTCATCATCACAGTTGCAAACAGCATGATTAAAGCAATTGTCAATAATACAACGACTAAAGCTGCTCCTTTTTCATTGTTCGTTTTTTGCATCCTAATCACCACTTTTCGCTGGTGTTATTCGATAAAGATTTGTTTTAATCTCAATCGGTCTGAAACGATTATTGCTCGGCTGGCTCACTTTAAGATTGATCGTTAATGATCGCGTTGTTGTTAAATCAACATACCATTCATTATCAACATCAACCATCACACCATTTTGTTCTACTTGCAGTTTATACAAAAAAGGCTTGCCATCAAACGTATATACACGATGACGCCCATCTGAATAAGTGATGTCCACTTCAATAGTTGATTCATTTATTTTTTTTATCGTATAAGATTGAGCTCTTTGATGAATATTTGTTAAATGTGAAAAAAATAAATTCACTTGCCTATGAGCCGACGTTCTCAATTCAGATTGATTGTAATTTTCATAAGTTGTTGTCGTAACTGAGAATGCTAAGGAACCAATTACAAATACTAAGATTAATGCAGCGAGAACCTCGACTAAGGTTATTCCGCGTTCATTTTTCATACGCCCACCTCAATGTAGTCATAAGTTTTCGTCATGAATTGGCCTTCGTCATTATAAATTTCAACAGTCACTTTATATAAATCTACATTTGGCTCATCTTCAACGATTAATTTTAAATAATAAGAATCATTTGAAGCGAACTTACCATCTTTAGTAATCGAAGATATAATGAATGAAAGATCTTCACCACCATAGCCATATTCACCAACTGATAATTGTCCATCAAGAGCCCTAACGTCTTCTAAGGCTAAACGGGCAAGGTTAGTTGCGACCATATTCGACTCGTTTATGTTTTGAAATGAGGCAGATTGGATAAACATAGAAAAAAAGCCTGTCAAAACTATAGATAATATGACAAGAGCTCCTAATAATTCAACCAATGTTAACCCTTTATTATTTCTTAAATTCGACAAACTCATATGCCTTCAGTCCTCGTATTTATAGTCAAAAAGTATTATAATTAAAGTAGAAATAAATATTCTTTATTTCTAATGTACCATAAATTATTCTAAATGATTAAATGATTGATGATTCGACAAAAGAAAGGAGATCACCGTGCCAAGGAAAAAAATGAGACTAGGTGAGATGCTTGTTCAAGGTGGCATCGTAACCCAAGAACAACTAAATAAAGCACTGGAGGAAAAATCGGCTAGTCAAAAGCTCGGTGATAAGTTAATCGAGGACGGTTATATTACTGAGGCAAAGCTTGTAGAAGTACTTAAAGAACAGCTCGGTATTGAACATATTCGGTTAACGAACTATGAATTTGATCCTAACATTCTTAATTTAGTGCCAAAAGATTATGTCATAGAAAATAATATCGTCCCGTTAAGAAGGGAAAAAAATAAACTTTACATCGCAACCTCAGACCCACTAGATTATTTTGTTATAAGTGATTTGCGCCTACTCACTGGTTTTGAAATCGAACCAGTAATCACAACTAAGGACGAAATTAGACATAGTATTTTACGACTTTATGAGCGAGAAGATTTTAGTGAACAATTAGGTGTCCAAAACGATTATGCTGAAGTACAAGACTTATCTGAAGTTGAAGCGGATTCACCAGTCGTCAAGTTAATAAACCAGATCATTCAGCAAGCAGTTGTTGAAAAAGCGAGTGACATTCATTTTGACCCACATGAAAACAAGATTGTCGCTCGTATAAGGGTTGATGGTGCACTTAGAACGGAACAGGTTCTTTCAAAAGGAGTCCAATCTTCTCTTGTCACTCGGATTAAAATAATGGCTAATCTCGACATAACAGAATCTAAAATACCACAGGATGGCAGGATAAAATTACGAGTCGAAGGAAGACATGTCGATCTGCGTGTCAGTACACTACCAACTATTTTTGGTGAAAAAGTAGTTATACGTGTCCTTGACACAATCACTGTTTCTAACCGCTTAGAGGACCTTGGTTTTAATGCCGAACATTTAGAAAAGTTTAAACGGATGATTGAAAGACCGAATGGAATTGTCCTGTTAACCGGTCCTACAGGCTCTGGTAAAACATCAACTATGTATGCGGCACTGTCAAGGCTGAATCGGGAGGAAGTTAATATTATAACTGTCGAAGACCCTGTTGAGTACCAGTTGGATGGTGTTAACCAAATCCAAGTAAATCCAAAAGTAGGCCTCACCTTTGCTTCTGGGCTCCGTTCAATTTTAAGACAAGACCCTGACATTATTATGATCGGAGAAATCCGTGATAATGATACAGCGAATATGGCCGTTCGTGCGTCGATTACTGGGCATTTAGTTTTAAGTACATTGCATACGAACCATTCGCTAGGTGCCATTGACCGATTAATGAATATGGATGTGGAGAAATTTTTAATCGGATCTTCATTGAATGGGGTTGTCGCTCAACGTCTCGTTCGGAAAATTTGCCGTGATTGTCAATACGAAACAGAGCCTTCTGTTAGAGAGCAGGAGCTTTTCAAAAAATACGGCTTTAATATTCAATCAGTCATCAAAGGGAAGGGATGCCCGTCGTGTAATAACACTGGCTACCGCGGACGGACTGCCATTCACGAAATCTTGTTTATAGACGATGATATCCGGGAAGCAATCTTAAATAACGAAAGCACATCAACCATTGAACGTATGGCAAAGCAAAAAGGATTTAAACTATTAATTGAAGACGGGCTCCGCAAAGTCGAACAAGGCATAACTACAACAGAGGAAGTCTTCAGAGTAGCTGCCGACTAACGTGAGACTGGAGGTAACAAGTATGGCTTCCTTTAAATATACAGCTTTTGACTTTTACGGTCGCGAGAAAAAAGGAAAAATCAAAGCATATAATGAAGAACAAGCTGTCAAACAGTTAAGAAGTAATGGATTAAAAATTGAATCAATTGAAGCAATAAAAGAAACGATATGGACGAGAGACTTTTATATTGGTAAGCCAGTAAAAACACGTGAGCTAGTATTATTTTTAGAGCAATTTCATGCATTGTTGAATGCGGGGCTGACCATTATTGATTCACTTAAAATCTTACAAGAACAGACAAGTAATAAAGTTTTCAAAGAGGCCTTAACATATATTGAAATCGATATGAAACAAGGGAACTCTTATACAGATGCATTAAAGAAGCACCCACATATTTTCCCTCCACTCGCTGTAAACATTATTCATAGTGGAGAAGCAAGTGGTGCACTAGATGAAGCGCTTAAAGATTTAAGTGTCTATTACAAAAAACATGATCAAACGCGCAAAAAAATTACATCAACACTTTCTTATCCGATTGTTGTTTTTATTGTAGCGATTGCTGTTGTTACTTTTATGATGTTAGTTGTCGTACCACAGTTTGTCGATATGTTCGCGCAGTTCGGCGCAGATTTACCAGCGATTACGAAATTTGTCGTATCATTTAGTCACTTTTTAACAAAATGGTGGTTGTTAATTTTACTTATTTTCATATTATTGATTATAGGTATTATATATCTAATTAAAAACGAAAAAACTAGGGAAAAAGTCGATTATTATTTACTTAAAACGCCAGGCTTTGGTACAATAGTCCTAAAGTCAAATATCGCGAATATAACACGAACATTAAGTTCTTTGTTGAAAAATGGCGTTTCAATTTTGAACTCATTAGATTTAGTTCAAGACACAATTAATAATCGTGAAATTAAGAAAACAATTGAAGCAGCAAAGCAATCGTTGAAGCAAGGGGGCTCACTTGCTCAACCTTTTAGAGATCATTGGGCATATCCATATTTAGTTACGCAAATGATAACGGTAGGAGAGAAGACAGGCTCTCTTGAGGAAATGTTAGATCAAGTTGCGACGATTTATGAAGAGGATGTGGAGTCAGTCAGTGATCAGCTCAAAGCATTGTTAGAGCCAGTCACGATTATATTTTTATCATTGATTGTAGGAACAATAATACTTTCAATCGTTGTACCAATGTTTGACTTATTTAATCAAATTAATTAGAAAAAGGGGAGATAGATATGGTTAAAGCTTTAAGAATGAGGGTAAAGAATGATAAAGGTGTTACGCTAGTTGAGTTGTTGGCAGTACTTGTTATCTTGGCGATTATTGCGTTGATTGCAGTTCCGGCGATTACGGGAGTTATTAATGATTCAAGGGTGAATTCAATAAAATCCAGTGCAATTAATACGATAAATGCCGCAGAATTATACATGACTACTAAAGATGTTGATTCACCTAGTAGTATCACATACGATAAGTTAGATAAGTATATTAATGATGAAGGCGTTACTTGGGAAAGCAGTCCAACATTTGGTGGTGTAGCAGGTAATATCACAATTACCGGGACAGCAAAAATTAAAGATACAGAACATAAACTAACATTTACTAAAGCAACAATTACATTAATAAACAAAACAGACGTTGATTTAGGCGAAACTATAGATGGGTCTACACCATAAAGTAAAGTTATGATTTAAAGCGCGGGGTTTCCGCGCTTTCTTAACATCTAAAATTCAAATAGGAAGATGTCATGATGTTTTTTATTTATCTTTATATTGCGATTTTAGGTTTGATTTTAGGGTCCTTTTATAATGTTGTTGGAATAAGGATTCCTGAAGGAGAATCAGTCATTTCTCCGCCATCACATTGTCCATCATGTCAAAAGCGCTTAAAGCCTCTTGAATTAATACCTGTTTTTTCTTTTATTTTGCAACGTGGAAAATGCAAACATTGTAAAGAAAAGATTTCTCCTTTCTATCCTTTTTTTGAAGGGTTAACAGCAATTCTTTTTATTATTTCTTTTTATCTAATTGGTTTTAATCAAGAATTAATTATAGCGTGGTTATTTGTTAGTTTACTTGTCATCATAACGATTAGTGACTTAAAATACCAAATCATTTCAGATAAGGTCCTTTTATTTTTCGCAATAGTAATTGGTGGCTTAAGACTTTGGATTTCATTAGATCCTTGGTATGATGCTTTTTTAGGAGCGATTTTCGGATTTGGCTTACTTCTTCTCATTGCTGTCTTAAGTCGGGGCGGAATGGGTGGAGGAGATATTAAGCTTTTTGGTGTAATTGGACTCGTATTAGGTTTTAAAGGAACCTTAACGACATTAATTGTTGCTACATTTTTAGGAACAATTGTAGGCCTTGGGTTGATGTGGCTCGGTAAGGTGAGAAAAGGAGTTCCGTTTGCATTTGGTCCTTTTATTGCGGTTGCCGCTATAGCAGCTTATTTTTTCGGGGATAACATTATTAAATGGTATGTGAATACATTTTTCTTGTAAAAGGTGAGAGCAACATGTTGAATAAATTCATTGTAAACATTGAAATAAAAGATTACGTCATCCGTCACTCGCAAATAGACATAGCTAGTGGTGAAGTCGTGAGAATAGGTGAGCAGTTTGTACCTAATGGGATTATTGATCAAGGAGTCATTGAAGAACAAGCAGAATTTATAAAAATTTTAAAAACTTGTGTGAAAAAGTGGAAGCTAAAACGAAAAAAAGTCCGTCTAACGATGCCAGACTCACTAGTCATTATTCGGAGACAAAAAGTGCCTAAAGAAGTAAAGGTTGAAGACTTTAATCGATTTGTAAAGTTTTCGCTAGGTGAGACCATCCACCTTCCATTTGAAACACCGATTTTTGATACGGTGTTAGTGGAAGAAGGGGATGAAAAGGGGCACGAAGCAAGCATTATTTCTACTGATGAGCAAATTGCTAAACAATATAGAGACTGTTTTAGAGAAGCGGGTATGAAGCTAACGGCAGTTGATATTTCACCGCTTAATTATTATCGACTTCTATACAAACATAAAAAGGTGAACGAGCAAGACCATCTATTACTTATTCAATACAATGCTAACCACGTGGTGTTTACGGCTTTTAAAAATAGCTGCCCAGTGCTTTTACAGCATTTCAATTTATTAAGCAGTGATGAGGAATTTATCACGCCATTTGGCCCAACCTTAACAAAAGAAGATTTTAATATTAAAGACGTTTTAAGTGAGTTTGAAGAAATTAATACGGAAATTGAACGAATCGAACGCTTTTATCAGTTTTCTATGAATGAGGAACAGCAAAGCTTTACGAAAATAGCTGTTGTTGGAGATCATCCTCATTTAGAAGAAATTACTTATAAAATTGAGCAATCTTATGATATTCCAATTATTCAGTTGGACGAGCGTGAGGTTAAAGGGCCTAAGGGAATTCAAGTTGAACAAAAATATTATAATGTATACGGCTTAGCGTTGAAGGAAGGGCTTTAAATGTTAGTCGATATTAATTTATTACCAGAAAAAGAAAAACAGAGATATCCTATATTTTTAAGATTATTATTTATGAGCGCTCTAACCACGGTTGTATTTCTTGTTGGGTTTTATTTTACATGGGATACATATGACGACATAGACCATGTTGAATCAAGACTTAACCAAGAGAGACAAGCAGTTAACATATTAGAAGCGCAAATTATTGGTGATGAAGATCAGCAGCGTATTAAACGTTTGGAAAAAATAATTGGTGCTTTAGATAAGGGAATTGTGAGTGTATCAAATTCTTTAAATGAAACCATCCGTTTGTTACCAAAAGGCACTGTGCTCGAAAGCCTACAATTTACAAATGAACAGGTTGATTTAACTATTCGTGCAAATAATAATGAACAACCGATTATTTTCCTTCATAGTTTACAAAACCTGTTTAGCCCTGATAATGTCACCATTCATGCCATCTCTCTATTAGAAACGAAGGAATATGTGGCAAGCTATACCATTGTATTCCAAGTGGAAGGAAATGAATCACATGAGTAAAAAGGTATTACGTGTTTATTTAATTTGGTTCATCTTACTCGTGCTCGTTGGAGGTAGCTATTACTATTTTTATTTGTTAGACAAACAAAATGAACTTGAGCAGCTTGAGCAACAATTGTCGTTTATAGAACAAAAATCAGAAGCATTAAAAGAACAAGTTAAAAACGTAGAAGGTCAATCTCTTCCAGCAGAAGAATATCGAGCAAGAATACCTGAAAATTTGCAAGAAGATGAGGTAATCCAAATTCTAAACAGAGCCTCTGCTCGCACAAGCACAATAATCAACACTTACAATTATGAAGAACCAGTTACGCAAGCGTTAGGAGAAATATTTCTTGATTTAGAAGCTGTAAGTGATATTGAAGTGAGGAAGCTTCAAATGCAAATAGAAGGCAGTACACCAGATATTCAACAATTAAATCGTTTTTTAGATGAAATCGAGCAAGCTCGTCGTCTAATAAAAATAGAAAATCTAAGTTTTCAGTCGGCAAATGAAGAAAATATTTCATTTCAATTAGTTTTTTCAGTGTTTGCTTATTAAAAAAATTCGAATAAAATACCTTAGTTAAGACAGTTATTGGAATGAATAGCTGTCTTTTATATTATAAAAGCAATATAAATTTGTTAAATATTATTGACAATAAGTATCAAATTAATTACTATGTTACATAGATTGTTTTAATAATCGAAATAATTAAAACCACATAATCACACCTTTTAAAAACTCTATCATTATAAATTCTTTAAAAATATCATCTAGATTGGATACAATATCCAATTATTATTTTTGTGTTATTTGTAAGCGCTTTATGTAAGCGCTGTTATCCTCGACTTGATTATAATTCTATAAATCTATTTTATGACATGGGATGAACTCTGTTTTATAAACACAGAGTTAAATATAAATATTGCATCCAGAGATTAATAAAGGAGGAGAAATAATGAAAAGAACAAAATCGTTATTATTAGTTTTTATGTCTGTTCTTTTAGTAGCGTTTCTTGCTGCGTGTGGTGATGATAAAGACAGTAGCGGAGATGATGGAGCGAAGGAATATCCATCCACTGTCACTATTGGAACTGCATCACAAGGGGGAACATATTACATCTGGGGTGGCGGTTTAGCTAAACTTTTAGAAGAAATTGACGTCACTGCAAACGTTGAAGTTACAGGTGGCCCTGTACATAACATTCAACTACTTGAAAATGGTGATATTCAATTAGGAATGGTTACAGTTGGTCCTTTATATGAAGGTATCCAAGGTGAAGCTGAGTGGACAGGCGGAAAAAAATACGAAGATATTCGCGTCATTTTCCCAATGTACGTCACACCGTTCCATTGGTATTCTTTAGCTGAAACTGGTGTAACAAGCATTGAAGAACATGTTGGTAAACGTGTAGGTGTAGGTCCAGCAGGGGGAACAGCAGGTACTTACAACCCACAAATTTACGAAGCTTTAGGTATTGAAACAGGTGACCAAGTTCAAGCTGGCGCAAGTGATATGACTTCACAGATGCTTGATGGTCAATTAGATCATATTGGTTTCGCAGCTGGTATACCAATTGCATCAGTAACTGAAGCAGAGACTCAAGCTGATATTAATATCTATGGTATTGATGGAGAGCTTCGCGACAAAGTTATTGAAAAACTACCTTTCTTCCAGGAGTTCACAATTCCTGATGGTACTTATGAGCAACAAGATGGTCCAATTGAAACAGTTGGACAATACAACTATGGTGTAACACACAAAAATGCTGATGTAGATTTTGTTTATGATTTAGTAAAAACTTATCACGAACAAATTGATATTATGATTACTACTCACCGTTCAGCGGAAAATGCTAAAGATCCAGCAGCTATATTAAATAATAAAGAATTTTACATGCACCCTGGTGCTATCAAATATTACGAAGAACAAGGTATCGACTTACCTGATTCTGTATACCCACCTGAGTGGGAAAAATAAATCATTAATATTTAATATTATCGAAGATTCCCTATTTATTTAGGGAATCTTTGATACTTTTTATTCTACCGGGAGGAGAGAAAAATGTCTGATAAAGAAAAAGATACTACCGAAATTTCTAAGGATAAAGAGGATAAAGCTATATTAGCCTCAACATCTTCAGATGATGACCAGGTAGAAAAAATTGATACAACGATTGATGAAGAGGAAATAGAAGCACAATCTAACGGCAGGAAGTTAACGGGTTGGGTCAAGTATACATTTACTATAATTGCTGTGATTGGTGCACTGTTTCACTTGTATATTTTAAACTTAAATCCTATTGATCCATGGGTATTTAGAAGTACTCACCTCGTTTTCGGTACGGTGCTAGCTCTTATGCTGTATCCCGGTTGGAGGTCGAAGAAAAATAATGTACCTATTTTAGACTGGATTTTAATTGCCATTGCTATTTATATTGGTTACTACATTTATGCGAACTTAAACCAATTAATATTCAGAGTTGGAGTCACTCCAACTGATATGGATGTATTCGTTGCACTTGCAGGTCTTTTATTAGTTTTTGAAATTACGAGACGTACAAGTGGCTGGATTCTTCCAATTATCGCGCTTGTATTCGTTTTATATGTATTTGCAGGTCCATATTTACCAGGTATATTAGAGCATTCAGGATACTCTGTTGAGCGTTTTGTAACATACATATATAGCTTGAATGGCGTATTCGGTGTGACGTTGGATGTTTCCTCTAAATATATTATTTTATTTATTATATTTGGAGCCTTTTTACAAAAATCTGGCGTCGGACAATATTTTATTGATGTAGCATTTGCTGTTGCTGGGAGATTAAGAGGAGGTCCTGCTAAAGTTGCCATTTTCTCATCTGGTTTAATGGGGATGATTAACGGAACTTCAGCTGGAAACGTTGTAGCGACAGGTTCACTGACGATACCGTTAATGAGAAGAACCGGCTATGATCCACGATTTGCAGCAGCAACAGAAGCGACGGCATCTGCAGGGGGGCAAATTTTACCGCCAATCATGGGTGCAGGAGCTTTCTTAATGGCAGAAATTACGCAAATCAAATATTCAGAAATTATAATTGCAGCACTTATTCCTGCCATGCTCTACTTCGTATCTGTTTACTTTATGGTAGACTTTGAAGCACTTAAAAAAGGAATGAAAGGTTTATCACGTAAGCAACTTCCACGATTGAAATATATTGTGACAAAATTATACCTGTTTATTCCAATCGTATTACTTATCGCTTTACTAGTTAGTGGAAAATCAGTTGTTTATGCAGGTACAATTGGTATCTTCACATGTTTCGTTCTAAGTTTATTTAGAAAAGAAACACGTATGGGACTAAAGAGTTTGTTAGAAGCCTTTGAACTAGGTATGCGAGATGCTCTACAACTCATAGCAATTGTTGCCTGTGCGGGTATTATTGTTGGTGTTATTAACCTAACAGGAGTTGGTCAACGATTCAGCTCAATGTTATTATCAATTGCAGATAATAATATGTTCTTAGCATTATTATTTGCTATGGCAATTTCTGTTTTACTCGGAATGGGAATGCCTACAACTGCGGCTTATGCCGTAGCAGCATCAACAGTTGCACCAGGGTTAATCAATATTGGACTAGAACCATTATTTGCCCATATGTTTGTGTTCTATTATGCTGTTATTTCAGCCATTACTCCTCCAGTTGCTTTAGCAGCTTTTGCAGCAGCGGGGATATCGGGGACAAATCCGATGAAGACTGGAGTCAAGGCTTTCCAATTAGGTATTGCAGCATTTATCGTACCGTTTATCTTTATTTACAGTCCGGAACTTCTCTTACAAAGTGATGAAACAATGAATACAATCGTTGCTATTGTAACAGCGTTAATTGGAATTTATTTATTAGCTGCAGCTGTTCAAGGATGGTTTGCTGGTAAACTTGCAAACTGGTATTCAAGAATTATACTGCTAGGAGCTGCACTTACTTTCATTTGGACTGGTTATTACACGGATTTCATTGGAGTATTCTTAGTAGCAATTGTTATATTTATTCAAAAGGTCGTAAATAACTCAGAACCGCCTTATTCGAAAGATGTTAGTACGGATGCGAGTGCTTAATAAATAATAATAACTAACTTAGAAGTATAGGTAAGGGTCCTTATCTATACTTCTAGTCATTAAGATGTTAAAAAGATATGTACATTTCAAATGTGAATTTTCAGTATGGAAAGATTGGAGTTATTACGGTGGTGAAAGATTTAAAACAACTTAACATTGGCAACCGTGACATGTTACACAATAAGGTCTGTCTTGTATTGAGGAAAGCAATATTAAATGGTAGCTTTAAGCCGGGTGATCGACTAATACAAACAGAATTGGCAGAAATCATTGGTGTTAGCCGAATGCCGATTAGAGAAGCTTTACGAACGTTAGAAATGGAAGGTTTAGTAACAATTGAACCACATAAAGGGGCTGTGGTACGCAAATATACTAGTGATGATATTAGAGAAATCTTTGAGTTACGTTCTATTTTAGAGCCTTTAGCACTAAAGAAAAGTATGAAAAGATTCACTGATAAAGACATTGAAAAACTTAAAAGCTATCATCATAGTATGAAGCAGACGACTTGTGAGGATACGTATGTAGAATTTAATGCAAAGTTTCACAAACATTTGTTTAGCCGTAGTCAAAGTCCGAGATTAATAGACTTTATAGAGAAAATTTCTTTAGGAATTGTAAGAGACACACCATTAATTATTGAAGGACAAATGAAAATATCGAATCAAGAACATGAAAAAATATTGCAAGCAATTTTAATTAACAGTCCTGAAGAGGCAGCGGAACATTTAGCGGAACATATTAGTAGAGCAGGTGAAGAACTAATTATCGCATTAACTAATAAGCAATCTGCGTACTTTAAAAAGCCTCAAATGTAATTCCGTACATATTTTAACGGCATCGACCCATTGATGTATCCAATATCCGTACTAACAATGATTGCAATAAATTTTACATTACTATGTACTAACAAAATGTATTTGAAAAATGAGGATTGAAAATGCTGGAACAAGTAAGTGACAAACCATATGAGCGAAGTGACACAAATTTTTGGAAATTGACATTGGGACTAACGTTAGCATCATTATTAATCTTTGCGAACTTATACATTGTACAACCACTATTGCCGGTCTTTGTTAACCGATATGACTTGAGTCCAACTATGTCAAGCTTGACACTAACTTTAACAACAATTTCGCTTATTATTGGTTTGCTTTTTTTTGGTTTTATATCTGATCATATCGGAAGAGTAGGCATCATACGTTGGTCACTTATTCTATCGATGATCCCACTGTTTCTCATTCCGTTAGTAGATTCATTTTTATGGATTATGTTCTGGCGATTTGTAACTGGCTTTGCAATTGCTGGACTTCCAGCAGTAGCGGTTGCTTATATCAATGAAGAAATTGCTTATAAAAGTCGTAGTTTAATCGTCACTATTTATATTGCTAGTAATGCTTTAGGCGGAATGTTAGGTAGAGTTGTAGCTGGATATTTCGCTGATCATTTTACTTGGGAAATGGGTTTTTACACAATTGGGATAAGTGGGGTTATCATTTGTTTAACTTGTTATTTCTTATTACCGGCTTCACGTTTTTTTGAACAAAATAACCACACACTTAAAGAAGATTTTTTAGGAATGATTGTTCATTTAAAAAATAAAAAACTTGTACTAGCTTTTTTATTTGGAATGATGCTCCAACTTGGATTTACCGGAATATGGACATACGCTCCGTTTTACTTAGGTGCAGAACCATTTTTACTTTCCGTTCATCTGATTTCTTTAATCTATTTTACGTATATATTCGGGGTGATTGGTTCACCTATTGCGGGAAGATTAGCAGCGAACTTTCCACTTTTATATTTATTAATTTTTGGGCTCGTAACGATGGTCATTGGGATTTGGATTACTGCAATTAAATCTGTGTTTTTTGTAATCTTCGGCTTGTCTTTTGTCTGTTTAGGCTTTTTTATTACACATTCTCTCACTTCGGCTTGGGTCGGAAATACAGCAACTCATCATAAGAGTGGAGCAAGTAGCTTTTATTTTATTAGTTATTATGTTGGAGTAACTATTGGTGGAACAGTAGTAGGTTTTATTTGGTCATATACGAATTGGATAGGGGTAGTTATAGCCTGTTCTGTTATTCCTGTCGTTTTTGGATTAATATTTTTCACGGTAGCAAAAAAAGAATAGGGGGGATCTTCATGAAAAAGCATAGTGTAGCAGTTATACCCGGAGATGGAATTGGAAAAGAAGTTGTGCCAGAAGCAATTGAAGTGTTAGACGCCATTTGTGATGTACATGGTGGATTAAAATTTGAGTATACAGAGTATCCATATAGTTGTGATTATTATCTTGAACATGGAAAAATGATGGATGATGACGGAATTGAGCGTTTACAGCAACATGATTCAATTTTTTTAGGTGCAGTCGGTGATCCGAAGCGTGTTCCGGATCATGTATCACTTTGGGGCCTTCTCATTCCTATACGACGAGAATTTGAACAGGTGATTAACGTACGACCTGCTAAACTATTAAAAGGATTAAAGTCACCTTTACTGAAGCCTAATGAATTTGACCTTGTCATAGTTAGAGAAAACAGTGAGGGCGAGTACAGTGAAGCTGGTGGACGAATTCATAAAGGTGAAGATGAAGTTGCGATCCAAAACGCCATTTTTACCCGAAAAGGAATCGAGCGGGCGATGGAATTTGCTTTTCGATATGCTAATGATAGACGAAAGCATGTAACAAGTGCGACAAAGTCAAATGGAATTGTACACTCCATGCCGTTCTGGGATGAGATTTTTAAGGAAATGTCGGGGAAATATCCTGATATAAAGACAGAGTCAATACATATTGATGCGCTGGCAGCTTTTTTTGTAACTAAACCGCATATGTTTGATGTAGTAGTAGCTAGTAATTTGTTTGGGGACATTTTATCAGATATAGGTGGCGCGATTATGGGAAGTATCGGTATCGCTCCTTCAGCAAACATTAATTTGAATGGCAAATATCCTTCAATGTTTGAACCTGTACACGGCTCTGCTCCAGATATTTATGGAAAAGGGATTGCGAATCCAATTGGCCAAATATGGACAGGAAAAATGATGCTCGATCATGTTGGTGAGACTGAGCTAGGTGATCAATTGCTACAAATTATTGAGGATGTTCTTGAGGCTGGATATAAAACACCAGACATTGGCGGACATTCATCGAGTAGAGAAGTAACTGACGAGGTCGTGAAACGAGTTAAAAGATTATAAAAAATAAGCTTGTAGAGTTGATGTTTTCTCTACAAGCTTTTTATATGGTTAATGATTGTTGGTAGCCGTTTAGTTATAAAATTGGCTGGCAAATCGAAAAAACTGGCTGACAATAGCCCAAAATTGGCTGGGAAATAAATATGCCTGACCTATGAATAAAAAAACTTTTTTCGTTGGTTTACCAGATTAATGGTCCAACCAAAAATTAGCTTAGTCTAACGCGCGATTTTTCAATATCGTTGTAGCGAATATTAAACAGCCAATTGATATTATCAATGCGACAAGAGCGCTAATCCATAAGTCGGAAAAAATCTTCCCGTTTAGTAAATAATCGAATACATGATCGCTTACTAAAGCCGGGCTCCACGTGAGTAGATGTTGATAAATACTTGAAAATAGATTAATTACAACAATAATAATGATTGAAATAAATGCGACAGCACCTGGTGATTTGAATAATGTGTTCACAAGTATAACTACTCCAATCACATATAATAAATAACAAGCATAAAAAAGTGTTGCAACTAATACCTTTGTTAAACTAAGATCTCCAAATAATAGATTTACATAATACCAGCTTGCAAGTATACCTATTAACAAAGAGACGATTGAAATTAATGATAGTGATATAAATTTTGACGTAATGTAATTACCGTAGTGAACGGGTTTAGATAATATGAGTTCATAGACGCCACTCTTTAATTCTCCTGAAATAGCTCCCATTGAGATGACTACAATGATAAGGACACCTAATGTTCCTAACTGTGAAAAACTCATAAGAACTGCTTCAGCTGGATTCGGCATTGGAATACTAAACGTGGCACCTTCAGGCAACCCACCAACCGATTCCATTATTATTGGTAAATAATACGTTGTAATTGGATCCATAATTGCAAAAATAATAAATACGATTGGCATCCAAATCCATTTGAAATTTCGCCAGTTTTCTAATAGTTCTTTTCTAAGCATAATTTGAAATTGCATTAACTTTTCACCGCCTTAATAAAGAAGTCTTCCAATGACGTTTTAGCGACTTCAAATTTTGTTAACGGCCAGTTCTCTTTTTGAATCAACTCTATTAACTGTTCCCTTGCGACTAATAGATTGTGGACAGAAAGCTGGTACTCACCTTTTTCATTTGTCACTTGGAAGACTGATTCAATCTCTTTCAAGCGTTCAATAACAAATTTCGGTTCCTCGGAAAAAGCGAGGTGGATTGTGACAGTGTCCTGTGCTGAACTAAGTTCTTTAATATTCCCTTTTTCAATCACTTTGCCATCATTTAAAAGAATGATTTCGTCACTGACTTCTTCTGCATCATTCAAAATGTGTGTGGAAAATAAAATCGTCGCATCTTTTTTAAGCTCACGCATTAAATTGAGCACTTCGCGACGGCCGATAGGATCTAGTGCTGAAACAGGCTCATCAAGCATAATTAGCTTCGGACTATGTATTAATGCTTGTGCTATTCCTAGCCGCTGCTTCATTCCACCTGAATATTTAGCGATACGCATTTTCTTAAAATCTTTTAAGTTAACTAATTCTAGTAATTCATCCGCACGTTTTATTGCTTCACCTTTTGGCAAATGAGCAAGCTGTCCGACGTAGACGAGAAATTCAAACCCACTCATCCAGCGGTGGAAAACAGGAAACTGGGGTAAATATCCGACATATTTACGGAAATCATGAGATAATGAATCTTCGTCAAATGAAATAGAGCCTTCAGATGGTTTAATGAAGCCTGCAAGCATCCGCAAAGTCGTCGTTTTACCAGCGCCATTTGGTCCGAGTAATGCAACACACTTTCCAGGCTCTAGTGAAAACGAAATATGATCGACGACATCTTTTTTTTGGTATGTTTTTGTTAAATTATCTACAGTAATTAAGGCCATATATTATTGCCTCCTTCCGAATATGAAATAAATGATAGGACCTATAAGATTTCCAAGGACAATAACGATTGCCCAAACCCATTTGGGGCCTTTTGTTTCTTCAATTCTAGCTAAATCAATTAATGCGACAACAATTAATATAAATTGCAATATAATTAATGGTAGAAGCATTTTTATTAGTTCCATAACATTCATTATGACCACCCTTTTGTCTAATTATAACTATACATACGAAAAAGATAGAATGAAAGTTTCATTAACGAAATATTATTAATTGTAGAAATTTTTATTATAATATAGTAGAATATTATCACTACCAATTACCTATTACTTAACTAAAAAAAGGATAAACTATATATATAGTTTATCCAATAAAGTCGAATATTATAATTTCTTAATTTCTGTTATCGTTTTTTGCATAATATGTAGAATAGCTTTTTGTTTTCTAAGTGGCATATTTGATAATTTAATAAATTCGCGCATAAATGTTTTATTTTTAACAAAGAAGTCGATGATTTGAATGAGTTCTTGATGATCATGGTCTTGCTCAAACAAATAAACTCTTTGAAATTCTTTGATAATAGACTCGTTAGTTATATTGTTACCGACGAGTTGATCAAGAGATACGGAGAATAAGTCGCACATTTTAATTAAGGAAGACAGGTCAGGATCAGCGACTTCATTTTCCCATTTAGCAATGACAGATCTAGAGACATTTAATTTATTTGCTAATTGTAGTTGTGTCCATTGTTGTTGATCGCGGAAATATTTTATGTTAATTGCTAATTTGCTTGACATCGAAAACACGCACACTTCCCAATAAATAGTTGAATTGTGGCATAATCTTAACACTAAAACAGGGAAAAATGCGGCTTTGCGCGTCTTGTTTGAGAACAATTATAATAATGTTATATATTAGAACGTTGGGTGGTCGCATATGAAGAAAAACTTATTGGTTATTTATCATAATGAAATTGAGAATGAAGTCGTTCTGGGACTATTATTGCTTATCGCAAGAGAATATAAGAGATATTCTTTTGGTAAAAAAATTAATGCGGACTCAAAGATCAATTCTCTTTTATCACACTTTGTGTTAGTAACAGTTCCATTACAATGTATTGATTATATAAAGGAACTGATTAAAGCATTACATATAAGTGGATTAGAGACTTGTTTAGTTGAAGGTGTTGTAGCAAACGAATTTAAAGAGGTTATTTATAAGACGGTGAATAAAATGGCTAAAATCTCTGTAACGGATAACGTCCAATTGTTTGAAGAACTGGAGAACGTTGAATTTTAAAGAATAGGCTCTATTAAAAATTAGTGCTAATAATAAACAACAACGGTTTTATAGAACCAAAATTAAAAACTCGCCTTTTGAGCGAGTTTTTTAAGCTTCCATTTCTTCGACAATAGCTTGTTGTTCTTGTTCGTACATGTAAATAGTGAATGCATCTTTATAAATCGCAAACAATTCATATTGTTTTTCTTCAGTATTGATTTGTTCAACGATGAACGGATAAATCTCTGTTGCATTAACGGCATATGGTAGTTTCTCCATTGCTTTTAATGAGCGTGCATTGACTTTATTCACTTTCAAAAACACGACTTCAATGTCCTTCTCAGTAAAAAGCTCCCAAAGAAATGCCTCTTTAGCGAATTGATTATATCCTTTACCGAAATAAGGCTTACCTAACCAAGTGGCAAGAAATCCTTTTCCGTCTTGAATATCATATAATGTAATTGCTCCAATCGGATTTTCCCAATCATCCATAATTGTACGTGAGATGAGCTGACCTTTCTCTTCATCATTTATCATTTTATTTAAGAAGAAGTAATATTCCTCAATGGAATCAACTTTTTCACGAACGTATGGTTTAACTGCTTCATCAGTAACTAGTGGGAATAGGACTGGGGCATCTTGAAGTTCTCTTCTTTTTAACATAAAAAACACCCTCCTAGTTATGAGGGTGTCGCTTTGGCCGAAAAAAAGCAGGTGCTAGGATACGTCGACCACCCTCGAATTTTTATCAATTGCTCACAAAAATTCGGGGTGGGAATCGAACCCACTAGAACCACTTTTATCAAGTGGTGGCGCACCATTTGCCTTCCCTTTATTTGAACTAAAGAAATCATACAACATTTAAACCGATTTGAAAATAGTTTTTTATCATTTTTTTTATATTTTTTATGTAAATAAATTTGTTAGCGTTTCCAAATGGCTGTTGGCCTAAACGTGTATTATAATAGTAAAAAAAGGGACAGGTATTAAGGGGAATATATATGAAGATCAGTAAAATAACGAGACAAAAAAAGAATAAAAGTCGCTACAACATTTTTACTGAAACAGATGGTGTTGAAGAATTCACTTTTAGTGTACATGAAGATTTGCTCATTCGTTTTCATTTAAGAAAAGATATGCAGTTAACTGAGGGAGAAATTAAACAATTTAAAGAACAGGATGCCATTTATCGTTACTATGCGATGGCGATTAACTATTTAAGCTATCGCATGCGTTCAAAAGAAGAAGTTGCACGTTATTTGAAAGAAAAGGAAGCAAGTGATGACGATATTAAGATTGTCATGGAGAAGTTAGAAAACGAACGGTTGTTAGACGACCTTGAATTTAGTAATGCATTTGTTCGAACAAAAGTTAATACATCAAGTAATGGCCCATTAAAAGTCAAACAAGAACTACTACAAAAAGGAGTAGCTGCTCCAATTGCTGAACAGGCTCTAGAAAGCTACACTGCAGAAGAGGAAATTGATAAAGCGACTAAACTCGTTCAGAAAAAGCTACAATCAAATAGAAGGAAGTCCTTCAAGGAACAGGCGATGCAATTAAAACAATCCTTAATGCAAAAAGGGTTTACACAAGAAGCGATTGAAATTGCTTTCCAACAAGTAGAGGTTGACGATGATGAAGAATTAGAGAACGAAGCACTTCGATATCAAGGGGAGAAAGCATGGGCAAAGTATAGCCGTAAACATGAAGGTTATATGTTAATCCAAAAAGTAAAAGGCGCCCTTTATCAGAAAGGCTTTTCGATTGATTTAATTAATCAATTTATTGATGAAAAAAATGATGAAGAAATGTTAGATTAATGATCGTGTTATACTTAAGGTGAAGTTGAAAGGAGTTTTTACATGCAACGTAGATATAGTCAATATACAGTTGAAGAATTGCGGAGAGAGATTTCTGCTTTAACAGAAAAAGCACGCAAGGCAGAGCAAATGGGAATGGTGAATGAATATGCTGTTCATCAGCGAAAAATAGTGATGGCGAAATCATATATGATTGATCCGAAAACGTACAAAAGTGGTCAAGTATATGAAATAGAGGGAGCTCCGGGAGAAGTGTTTGAAATAGATTATATGAAAGGTGTATTCGCTTGGGGAGTTCGCAAAAATCTTAATGGCGAAGTGTTAACAGAAGATGAGATTGAAGCTTTACCCATTGCTTTATTAATAAAAAAAATAAATTGAGCCTTATGATAAAGGCTCTAATTTTTTTTGAAGCTTATCTTCAGAATAAATCCATCCTGTATAAGACGTTAAAATATTATAAAATTTATCAATCGTCACAACTGCAACAAAAGGGTATCTTCCTTTAGAACGGTATCTTAGATCGATGAAGCGGATTTCTGTGTAATCGTCGAATCGTTCTATTTCGTATCGATAAATAGGTGAAAAGCTAATAAACGCTTTTATGTTTGGGTCATGTAAAGCTAAATTCATTTCAGCAGTGTCTGGTAGTGATCGTTTTACAAACTGATCATGAATATAAATGTATCCATCTTCTGATTCAGCGACGTAATAATGCTTTTTCGTTTCAACGACAACTCGCCACACATTATGTTTGATAGTCGGTTGAGTAATAATTTTTTCGACATCATCGAAGTGATCATACAAGATGTTAGTAATTTCTCTTTTATCAAAATAACGTTTTACATAGTACAATGTTAAGACAAAAAAGACGATAGCAAACGTATATCGTGGATCAGCCCCTAAAAACCAAGCAATTGATCCTGCGACGAAAATAAAGAAAATGAATGGATCAAACGTATTAATAAAACCAAGGGCAATCCATTTGTTAACGAACGGCTTTAGTGCTTGAGTTCCATAAGCATTAAAAATATCGACAAATACATGAAAGGCGACTGCTAGTAAGGTCCATAACCAAAGATGTACATATGAGATGCCGGGGTAAAAAAGATAAATACCTCCCGAGACGAGTAAGCTCCAAAATAAGACGGCAATTGGAGAATGCGACATACCACGGTGATGTCGAATATAAGTAGCATTATCCTTGAACTTGAAAAATGTATCAAAATCAGGAGCATGTGAGCCTATAATAGCTCCGATGAATACTGCTTGAAATAAATCAGGGTTGCTTTGTACAGTTGGGTCAATCGTTGCGAAACCGCCGATAGCGATTCCCATTGTAATATGGGTAGCCGTATCCATGTTTGCTCCTCCTTTTTGTACGAAAATTTTATTTGTGAAAGGTTGGGTGAAATGAGTCAGTCAACATTATTAAATATTCCCGTTTTATTAAATATTGAAACATTCCAAGATGACTTATTATCGTGGTATCATCACATTAAGCGCGATCTTCCTTGGCGTGAAAATCAAGATCCATATCGAATATGGGTTTCTGAAATCATGCTACAACAAACACAAGTTGACACAGTTATCCCTTATTTTGAACAATTTATGGAACAATATCCAACCGTTTATCATTTAGCTGAAGCTGACGAACAAGAGGTGCTAAAAGCTTGGGAAGGTTTAGGCTATTATTCTCGAGCACGAAATTTACACCAAGCCGTTAAAGAAGTCGTTACAAATTACGGTGGACAAGTCCCGCGAGATAAGGATAAACTGAAAAAATTAAAAGGTGTCGGACCATATACATTAGGTGCCATTTTAAGCATTGCCTTTGATCAACCAGAGCCAGCAGTTGATGGTAATGTTATGCGCGTGTTGTCGCGGGTTTTACATATAGAAGAAGACATAGCGAAAGCAAAAACAAGAAAACTATTTGAAGATGCTGTTCGTGCACTCATCTCAGAGGAAGACCCCTCTTCTTTTAACCAAGGATTAATGGAATTAGGCGCACTAATATGCCATCCGAAAAAACCAAAATGTTACGAATGCCCTGTACGAGAGCATTGCCTCGCGTTTGAACAAGGAATTCAAGAAGAACTCCCAGTGAAAACGAAAGCTAAAAAGCAGAAAAAGTTAGCGTACTATGGACTGATTTTAAAAAATGAAGCGGATCAATTTTTTATTCAAAAGCGACCAGATGAAGGATTACTCGCTGGGCTGTGGGAGTTCCCACTCGTTCCACAAGACGAATTCAGCCAAGCCGATTTAATGAATTTGTTATATTTAGATTATGGTATAAATGCGAATATCGTGCGCCAAGGTGATCGAGTAAGACACGTATTTTCACATGTGATTTGGGAAGTTGACGTAGTTTATTGTAAAGTAACTCATGTTGATCAATTAAGTAAAGGAAAGTTCGTCACACTCGATGAAATGAATCAATACCCCATGCCGAACGTACAGCTGAAAATGAAAAAACTAATAATTTGAATTGAGCTCAACTATTTTGTTGGGTTCTTTTTTTTGTCCTTTTGCTGTAGAGCGGTGGTAATTGTTCAAAGTGGGGTTGTGATTGTTCAAAGATGGGCAGTAATTGTTCAAAGTGGGGTTGTGAATGTTCAAAGTGGTGCTGTAATTGTTCAAAGTGGGGTTGTGAATGTTCAAAGTGGTGCTGCGATTGTTCAAAGTTGCGTTGTAATTGTTCAAAGATAGGTAGTGATTGTTCAAAATGGTGCTGTGATTGCTTAAAACTTAAGCAGCAATTCCCACAAATCTTTCATCTTAATGGAATTTTATTACATTTTATTTTTTCGGATAAATAAATACATATTGGAGAAATTAAGTTTGCGGAGGTGATATTGATGGCTAAGAAAAACCAACAGTCTGGTACTAACGCTCAAAAGGTTAGAAAGCAGAACCAAGCTTCTAAGCAAGGTTACAGTCAAGAGTTTGCTTCTGAGACAGACGCTCAAGAAGTAAAACGTCAAAATCAACAATCACAACAAAAGAAAAACCAACAGTAATTCTTCCATTACTTAAAGAGGCACTCCTTTCATACAGGGGTGCTTCTTTAATAAAAGTATGTTAATCGCAGAATTAAATAGGGTATGTTACAATTAATAGACGAATCGAACTGAAAGATGGGTCAGATTTATGAGTATAATTATTCCAAAAGTTGGTGAAAACATTCAAATACATAGTTATAAACATGACGGCGAGATCCACCGAGTGTGGGAAGAGACGTTAGTTTTAAAAAGTCATTCAAATATAGTTATCGGTGCTAATGATAACTGCCTTGTAAAAGAAAGTGACGGGAGAACGTGGAGAACACGCGAACCTGCCATCAGTTATTTTACGAGTAATTATTGGTTTAATATTATTTGCATGGTCAGAGATGATGGCATATATTATTATTGCAATATTAGTTCACCTTATGTTGTCGATGAAGAAGCTTTAAAATATATTGACTATGATTTAGATATCAAAGTTTTTCCTGATATGACATATATGATTTTAGATGAAGATGAATTTGATGAGCATCGTAAAAAAATGAACTATCCAGAAGTATTACAAAAAATACTTTATAAGCAGCTTCACAAGTTAGAAAAATGGATTCATCAGCGAAAGGGACCCTTTGCACCTGAATTTGCTGATAAATGGTACGAACAATATTTATCTTTTCCTAAATGAGAAGGCCTGTTGTTATCGAACAACAGGTTTTTAAGATTAATCACGTAGATAGGGGCCGATGTAATGTCGATAGTCGTTCAACTCATGTAGGTAGGAGCCCTAATGTCGATAGACGCTCTAATCATGTAGGTAGGTACTTCAATCATGTAGCTAGGTACACTAATTACGTCGATAGGCGCTCCAATTATGTAGATAGAGGCTCCAATCATGTAGCTAGGCTCTCTAATCACGTCGATAGGCGCCCAAATCATGTAGATAGAATCCCTATCATGTAGATAACCGCCATCTCTGATAGTTCTATATTATTGTGAGAAATGTGGGGAACGCGGGTTTTAGACCGCGGCCAGCCAATTAACATTCAAAGTATCAATACATGATAAGCTTGACTAAACTAAAATCAATTCATCTTCTCACGACAAAGGCAGGGTGACGAATGGACAGTATTAAACGTTATTTACATTTCGTAAAACCATATAAATGGAAGATCTTAATAACTATTATTCTTGGAATTATAAAATTTACGATTCCGTTATTAATGCCGTTATTAATTAAATACGTCATTGATGACATTATTGATACTGATTTAGCGCAGGATGAAAAAATGTCGAGACTGCTAATCGTCATGGGGATTGCTTTTCTGATTTTCGCAATTTTAAGACCACCGATAGAGTATTATCGACAATACCTGGCACAGTGGGTAAGTAGCAAAATTTTGTATGATATTAGGGAAAAACTTTTCGATCACATCCAAAAGTTAAGTCTAAAGTATTATTCGAAGACGAAAACTGGCGAAATAATTTCCCGGGTAATAAATGATGTCGAACAGACGAAGACTTTTGTCGTAACGGGTCTGATGAACTTATGGCTTGATATGGTGACGATATTAATTGCGGTTGGCATCATGTTGACGATTGACCCGATGTTAACGTTAGTTGCTATCATCCTATTTCCGTTTTACGGTTTTTCAGTTAAATATTTTTACTCGCGATTAAGAAGTCTAACAAGAAAACGTTCTCAGGCTTTAGCTGAAGTACAGGGGCATCTGCATGAAAGAGTGCAAGGAGTTCCAGTGACAAGAGGATTTGCTTTAGAAGATTATGAGCAAGAAGCGTTTAGTAAACAAAATGGAAAATATCTAGACCGAGCAATTACCTTTACGAGCTGGAATGCGAAATCATACGCGATTACACATACGATTACGGATATTGCACCGCTTTTAATAATTGCGTACGGTGGCTATGCGGTCATTACAGGAAGTGTCAGTCTAGGTAGTATGGTCGCATTTATTAGTTACATTAGTCTCGTTTACAATCCTTTACGCCGTTTAGTCAATTCATCGACATTACTCACTCAGTCGCACGCATCAATGGACCGTGTGTTTGAGTTTTTAGATGAACCTTATGACATCATTGATGAGCCTGATGCGCAACCTTTGGACACTGTTCATGGTGACATCTCAGTAGAAAATGTTTCGTTCCGCTACGATGATGAGGAAGATTATGTTCTGAAGAATGTTAATCTAAGTGTGAAAAAAGGTGAGACAATTGCACTTGTTGGGATGAGTGGTGGAGGTAAATCGACATTAGTTAGTTTAATTCCACGTTTCTACGATGTGACAAAAGGTGCAATTAAAGTTGATGGAAAAGACATTCGACAATTAAAGGCAAGGTCACTCAGAGATAAAATCGGCATGGTTTTACAAGATAATATATTATTTAGTGATACAGTTGAGATGAATATTCGGATGGGTAAGCCAGAAGCGACAGATGAAGAAGTAATCGCCGCAGCAAAAGCAGCTAATGCTCATGAATTTATTATGGATTTACCAAAAGGTTATGAAACACAAGTTGGCGAAAGAGGTGTAAAACTATCTGGCGGACAGAAACAACGAATTGCGATTGCCAGAGTCTTCTTGAAAAACCCACCAATTTTAATACTAGATGAAGCGACCTCAGCACTTGACCTTGAAAGTGAACATCTCATTCAAGAGGCATTAGAAAAATTAGCAAAAGAACGCACAACTTTTGTTGTTGCACACCGATTGTCGACAATTACACACGCCGACCGTATTATTTTAATAAACTACGGTGAGATAAAAGAAGAAGGTACACACGAACAATTAATGAAGCAAAAAGGACTATACTATGACTTATATCAAGTACAAGAATTAGATACGACAGAAGAAAATGTTTTATAAAAAAAGCTGCGCCATACGAGGTCGCAGCTTTTAAATATGCTTCTGATAACTATTCAACAATCGTTTAAAATGCATAAGCTCATTATGATAATCCATTAAAGTCGATGCTAACGGCAATAACTTCAGTCGAACAGTAAGATTCTCCGATCGTTCATCCATTAAACTCTCAACTAACACAGGAATATTTGATTCTGTCAAATGATCCTCACCAGGACTATGCTCCCGAATCCGCCCTAAATAAGTTAAAATTAACTCCTCATGCACATTTAAAGTCAAATCAATCTCTTCAACAAGTTCTTTATTTAACTCAGCCTCAATATGCTCAATATCGTAATCGAGGCGATGTAAATTTTGCAAGACGATATGTGCTTTTTTACTCGTCTCAATCATCTGCTTAAACAAAACCAATTTTCGTGCTCTCGCATAAGCCTTCTTCTGCGAATAAATCCGTTCACCCATATAAAAAGCATAAATCTGGTCAATCTTTGACAGTTCTTTATCAAGACGTTTAATTTCTTTTTTCAATGCTGGCTGATTCGATAAATGCCTTGTTGTTACACGAATCCACTGCAAAATATCATTAGTCGTTTCGTTTATATGCTCAAATAATCTCATCTCATGCTTCGGTGGTAAAAAGACTGAATTCACAACGAATGCAGACGCAATCCCAATCATAATCGAGGATATACGAATACCTGCAAATTGTAAAAAAGGCAAGTCAGTAGAATCCATAATCGCAATGACGGTAATAATCGCTATAAAAGTAGCATCCTCATTCACTTTTAAAAGCAAACATATACCAATCGCAATCATGATTCCGAATCCGATAAGAAATGGTTCATTACCAATGGACAGCACTAACCCAATCGCTAAAATAGCTCCAAGTATATTCGCCTGAATCTGTTGAAAAATCGTATGAACCGAACTCTGAATCGACGGTTTAATTGACGTCACTGCAGCAACAGCAGCAAAAATCCCCGCCTTAAACCCAAAGGCACTAGCTATATATAAAGCAATCGCTGTAGCCAGTCCTGTCTTAAAAGCTCTTGCACCTAATTTCATTTATTAAAACCTGCCCTTTTATCTTGATCATAAACAAAGTGAAACTTGATGTAGTGAGACGTTGAAAGCTTAAATCATAGTCAGATATTATCTATTGTAATTCTATCATATGAAAAAGGAAACAAAAAAATAGCCTTTCGCAATCATATGCAAAAGGCTCAATCTGGTTAAACCAGAAAGGAAGGGAGTTTCATAACATGAATTCCTTAAATAAGGGGTAATCCATAAAATTCTGAATTATCTATATTTTAGCACAAATAATTTGAAAAACAATATCTTTTTTCAAAAAAATTAAGCTTGACCCATTTCTTTGAAAGTCTCCTCAACCGCAGCTAGCGTCTCATCAATATCTTCCTCAGTATGAGCGATTGTCAAAAACCACGCTTCATACTTAGAAGGCGCCAAATGAATCCCACGATCCAACATCAATTTGAAAAACCGAGCGAACAACTCACCATCTGTATTTTCCGCCTGTTCATAATTCGTCACTTCTTCATCCGTAAAAAATACCGTCAACGCACCCTTCAGGCGATTAATCGAAACAGGGATGTTATAGGTTTTGGCAAAATGTAAGATGCCCTTCTCTAATTTTTCTCCTAACCGATCAAGCCTCTCGTATAAAGACTTGTCTTGAAGGACTTCCAAGCAGGCTATTCCAGCAGACATCGATAATGGATTCCCTGCCATGGTGCCAGCTTGATATGCTGGGCCGAGTGGCGCGACTTGTTCCATGACGTCAATTCTTCCGCCATATGCACCGATTGGCGTTCCGCCACCAATAATTTTCCCAAGGGCAGTCATGTCAGCAGTAACCCCTGTTAGTTCTTGTGCGCTACCATAATGAAAACGAAAAGCAGTAATAACTTCATCAAAAATTAAAAGACTCCCATTGTCATGAGTTAGTTTTTTCACTTCTGCAAGAAATCCTGGCTTCGGCTCGACAATCCCGAAGTTACCTACGATCGGTTCAACGAGAACTGCAGCGATATCATCACCGAATTTTTCTAAAGCTTGTTTAAGTGGTTCAATGTCATTAAAAGGAACAGTGATGACTTCTTGCGCAATGCTTCCTGGAACACCTGCAGAATCTGGGGTGCCTAACGTTGACGGCCCAGAACCCGCAGCAACAAGCACTAAATCTGAATGCCCATGATAACACCCGGCAAATTTAATAATCTTTGTACGGTTCGTATAAGCACGTGCTACACGAATCGTTGTCATGACAGCTTCCGTTCCAGAGTTGACGAAACGCACCTTTTCTAATGACGGAATGGCTTCTTTTAACATGCCGGCGAACTTGTTTTCTAGTTTTGTCGGCGTCCCGTAAAGAATACCGTTTTTAGCGGCTTTAGTAATTGCTTCTGTAATATGAGGATGAGCATGACCAGTAATAATCGGGCCATATGCTGCTAAGTAGTCAATGTACTTATTACCATCGACATCCCAGAAGTAGGCTCCTTCTGCTTTTTCCATAAAAACTGGCGTCCCCCCGCCGACACCTTTATAAGCACGTGATGGTGAATTGACTCCACCAACAATATGTTGTTGTGCTTCCTCATATAGTTTTTCTGATTGTAGTCTGTTCATATCAATTCCTCCATTATATCAATTCCATATATATTTTATCATAAGCCGAATAGCTGACATTTTCACATGAAAAGGACGAGTCACTCATAATATGTTAGGAGAATATAGAAAACTGGTGATGGAATGAATGTATTCGTCATTTTATTAGTTATTGTCATTGTTGTTTTTAGTATTTACATCTTTACAACAAGTACAAATGTACAAAGTGCTTTTTCCAAGGAGTTATTTGGTGCTTTTTTAGTCATCTATTTCATATTGATGCTCGGTTTTTCATTAGTATATTATTTAATGGCTGATATGGGATTTGCTGTACTAGCGGACCAGACCCTACAAGTTGGCCCGCCATATGAACGACTATTTCAATCGTTTTATTTTAGTGGCGTGACCTTGATGACTGTTGGATACGGTGACTTAACCCCAATAGGAGTCGCCCGTTTTGTAGCACTAGCAGAAGCGTCAATTGGCTATCTTTTACCTGCAGCTTTTTTATATAAATTGATTAAGAATTAAGACGAAACGGATCAGGGTAATATAAGGACAACTAAACATTTGTCATCGTCCAAAATGTTCGATAATCTTAAGGTAGATGATTCGAAGGAGGAATGAACATGACAGTAGAAGTAGGGAAACAAGCACCAAACTTTACACTTCCAGCAAGCAGCGGTGAAGAAGTGAGCTTATCTGACTTTAAAGGTAAAAATGTCGTTTTATATTTTTATCCGAAAGATATGACGCCTGGATGTACGACACAGGCATGTGATTTTAGAGACAAGCATGAAAGTTTTAAAGAACAGAACACGGTAATTTTAGGCGTGAGTCCAGATCCATTAAAAAGTCATGAGAAATTTATTAACAAGCATGACTTGCCCTTTTTATTACTTGCTGATGAAAATCACGAAGTAGCCGAGCTGTATGATGTATGGAAGCTGAAGAAAAACTTTGGAAAAGAATATTACGGCATCGAACGTTCGACTTTTATTATTAATGCGGACGGTCAATTAGTAAAAGAATGGCGTAAAGTACGCGTGAAGGAACATGTAGAAGAGGCGTTGAATTATATTAGAGAGAATCTTTGAGGATTGACTGATTGCACTTAGCAATCAGTCTGTTTTCCTACATCTATATAAAGGAGGAGAAAACGATGTTAGTACTAACAACTTTGAAAGCAAAAGAAGCTATTCAAAAACAGATGGAAGAACGTTTTCCTGCTGTTCAATTTAAATGGAAGAACTCAAAAGAGGAAGCAAATGAATTTTTAGAAAAAGCAGATGTCATTATTACATATGGGGAAGATTTGACGAATGAAGATATAGACAAAGCGAAAAACTTAAAATGGATCATGGTCGCTTCAGCTGGCTTGGACAAAATGCCTTTTGATAAAATCGCAGAAAAAGGTATCGCCGTAACGAATGCACGCGGCATTCACGCTGTTCCAATGGCGGAATATGCCATTGCCATGCTACTTCAAGTCCGTCGAAATGCAAAACAATTATATGAAAGTGAAAAAAAGCATATATGGGACCGCACAGTGAAAATGGATACCATTTCAAACGATACGATGCTCATTTGCGGTACAGGAGCGATCGGGCAAGAGACAGCACGCCTTGCGAAAGCCTTTAATATGAAAACGATTGGAATCTCACGTACAGGTGAGAAGAAACCTCATTTTGATGAATGCTATACAAACGATCAACTGAATAAACATATTAAAGATGCCGATTATGTTGTTGGAATTCTACCTTCAACACCTCACACAGAAAACTATTTCGGTAAAGAGCAGTTTGGATTAATGAACGAACGTGCTATTTTTCTTAACATGGGTCGTGGGAAGACGGTTGATGAGCGTGCACTAATTGAGGCTCTTGAAGAAAAACAATTCTATCATGCTGTTCTAGATGTGTTTGAAAAAGAACCACTTGATGAAAATAGTCCATTATGGGATTTGGAAAACTGTACAGTGACCCCACACCTATCAGGAATTTTTAGAACATACCAAGAAAAGGCTTTTGAAATTTTTGCGACAAACTTAGAAGCTTTCCAAAACGGAAGCGATCTCGTTATGAATGTTATTAATCCGGAGCGGGGGTATTAAAATGGCACGTATATATACTAGATCAGGTGATAAAGGAAAAACATCGTTAGTTCACGGAGATCGTGTTGAAAAAAATCACGCACGTGTTGAGGCATACGGAACATGTGATGAAGCCAATTCAATGATCGGTTTAGCGATAAGTTTTTTAGGGAATGCACAATGGAAAGAAAAAGAATCATTCATTGATGCGTTACACAAAGTTCAAACGGTGTTATTTCATGTCGGTGCAGAATTGTCCACACCAAAAGGAAAAGAAGTATATTGGCAGTTGAAGCAAGAGCATATTGAACAGTTAGAGAAGCAAATCGATCAGTGGGATAGAGAGTTAGAGCCGCTGAAAACGTTCGTCCTACCATCGGGGCATCCATGCGCGGCGGCTTTACACGTAGCTCGAACAGTCGTAAGAAGAGCTGAGCGAGTCGTTGTCAGTGTTGAAGATTTTGATAATGAATTAGTTCTTTCTTATATAAATAGACTATCTGATTATTTATTTGTAGCAGCAAGATATGTGAATGCAAAATTAGACGGCGAAGAGCTTCCATTAAATACGGATATATAATTTAATAAGACCATCTATATGAATTGACAAAAAGTTATTAAAGAATATACACTATTTATAAGAGTTATTATTTAATAATAACATTATATATCGAAAGTGAGGTGCATGACGGTGTCAGAACAAAAACTACAGGAAGCATTAACGACTTTAAAAAACTCCGGTGTTCGTATAACACCCCAACGTCATGCAGTTTTAGAGTATTTATTGCAATCAATGAATCATCCAACTGCTGATGACATTTATAAAGCGCTTGAAAATAAATTCCCAAATATGAGTGTAGCGACTGTATATAATAATCTACGTGTCTTTCAAGATATAGGATTAGTTCGTGAACTCACATATGGCGACTCTTCAAGTCGTTTTGATTGCAATACTTCGAAACATTACCATATTATATGTGATTCTTGCGGAAAAATTGTTGACTTTCATTACCCTTCATTAGATGAAGTAGAACAACTAGCTGAGCAAGTAACAGGCTTTGACGTTAGCCATCACCGTATGGAAGTGTACGGAACTTGTGAACAGTGTCAGCGCGAAAATCATTAACTTAAAGTATTGTAATAATGAAAAAAGAGCCTGAAGCGTGACTTCAGGCTCTTTTCAAGTTCGTGAATCAATAAGTATTAACTTTAAATTTATTGTTTGTCGTTATCTGATTCTAACTGTTTTCTATGCTTCTCAGAATTGTATCGTTCGTCAAACTCTTTTCCTTCAAGGTCCTTATCAAGTGTAAGTGGCTGATTACAGTGCATACAAGCATCAACTCGTCCCAGCATTTTTGTCGGCTTATGACATTCTGGACAGGTGACAGGCACGGCCCTCGTCGATAACATGCCAATCCAAAAATAAATCACTGTACTTAAAATGATGGCGACTAACCCAAGTAACATCAATGTGACGAGCAGCCATTCGATCTCTTTAAAAAGGAGCCCAATATACATAATAATCATACCGGCGAATACTAATGCTAAGGCAACAGTACGAATTTTATTAATTTTACTACTATAATTAATCATGCTAAATCATCCTCCTATACATTCCAATGGAAGTATAGCATATTTTTAAAAAGATGTATGTGAATAAAAAAGGAAAATAGATCTCTACTATAGAAAAGATTTATTTATAGGTTAAGGGAGGAAGTTGTAGATGCAAAATATTTTACGCCCCATTTATCAAGAAAGAGCAAGCCAAAGAAATACTTTAGGTATTTTGATTTATGAGAAATTACATACTAATAGTCCATCGACAGACGATTTTGATGTCATTCTATTAATAGTAGTAAAAGACGCTGAAGAAGACTGGTTTGTAAAACATTATGAATTTGAAGAAAAAACAGCAGCAATGCATATCGTTGATGAACAACTCCTAAATTATTGGATTGAAACAAGTGGCTATCGCAAAGTCATTGATTGGTTAATAAACGGTCGAATTGTATTTGATCGTAATGAATACTTGGATCAATTAAAAAATAAGTTAGAAGAATTCCCTGAACAGACGCGTCGTTTACGGAAAACGATTGAATACGCTAAACTAATTCGCTGTTATCGCGAATGTAAAGCATTATATGAAGCAAAGCATTATATGGATGCGAACAGTATGATGGTACGGTCACTACATTATTTAGCTCGCGTTGCCGTATTGGAAAAAGGATTCTATCCAGAAATAACGGTCTGGAACCAAGTGAAAAAGATTGATCCCGAAATATACAAGCTTTACGTCGAGTTAATTGAAAGTGAAGAACCAATTGATAAACGAATTAAACTTATGTTAATTGCAAGTGAATTCACCATTCAAGACCGTGCCTATCGAGGAGCCGAACATTTACTTACGATAATGAAAGAAAAAGAAGAACCATGGACATTTGGTGAGTTAAAGGTTCATCCGGAAGTTCAACATTATACATTAGATTTATCAATTTTATTAGAATACTTAGTAGAAAGGGGTATAGTTGAAGCAAGTTTGAAAGAGACTAAAGGTAAAGATATTTATCATCGTCAATATTTAGTAAAAACTGGTCGTTGAACTTAACGGTTTTTTGCGTTATTCTAGTTAAGCGTCAGTTAACGAATTGACCGTGTCATGATCATGATACGGTTTTACTTTTCAAAACTGATTTGGTTTTAGATTCACGAGTTAATATTTCCATGAATGTTTTCTGTTTGCAGATTGAGCTACGACTTTGGAAGATTAAAGTGCAGGTATGGCAGATTGAACTTTGATTTTGGAAGATTGAAATGCTGATTTGGCAGATTGAACTTTGGTTTTGGAAGATTAAAGTGCTGATATGGCAAATTGATCTTTGGTTTTGGAAGATTAAAGTCCTAATTTGGCAGATTGAACTTTGGTTTTGGAAGATTAAAATACTAATTTGGCAAAATTGAACTTTCATTTAGGAAGACTTCATATGATTGAAAATATGTAAGGCCTCTATTATGAAAGAATAAACAATTTGAAATAAGTACAAAATAACTGTTGACTCAAAAAACTATACATGTTATATTTATATCCGTCGCTAAAAAACAACAACTTACTTACTTCGATATTAAATGAGTCATTTCGATTGAAACAGTTCAATTAGCGGATGACAAAAAACAAAAAGTTGTTGACATAATTAGCGAAAGATGATATATTAATTAAGTCGCCATTTTGAGCGACGTTAAGAAATTGAACCTTGAAAACTAAACAAAATAGCCTGTAGTCAATTCCGGATTTTTTCTAGGATTGGGGAAAAAACGGAAGTAAAACAAAAGAAGCCAATCAAACTTAACTTTTATGGAGAGTTTGATCCTGGCTCAGGACGAACGCTGGCGGCGTGCCTAATACATGCAAGTCGAGCGCGGGAAGCAAACTGAATCCTTCGGGAGGATGTTTGTGGAACGAGCGGCGGACGGGTGAGTAACACGTGGGCAACCTGCCTGTAAGACTGGGATAACTCCGGGAAACCGGGGCTAATACCGGATGATGCTTTAGGTCGCATGACCTGAAGACGAAAGATGGTTCTGCTATCACTTACAGATGGGCCCGCGGCGCATTAGCTAGTTG
>JBPYCQ010000014.1:0-67884 GCA_051846895.1 Bacillaceae bacterium W0354 | reverse complement strand
TGTAACCGTCAAGTAAAAAGATACAGTTTTCGATAATTAATTTGAAGCAGTTTTTGCTCCAAAGATAGAAGTTCTATGTTTCATGCGATAACTGTCTCCATTTAAATGGATAATTTCCGCTCTGTGCATAATCCTATCTAATATAGCGGTAGTAATTGCTGGATCGCCTAATAACTCACCCCATTCTTTAGGAGCCTTGTTAGAAGTAAGTATAATACTTGAAGTGTTGTATAAATCGTTTATTAGATGAAAGAATAGGTTTGCTTCATCTTGATTTATAGCCATGAACATTAGATCATCGATGACTACTAAATCGGCTTTGCGAATTCTTTTCATCCTTGTTTGTGACTTACGTGTAATTCCCTCTGTTTTTAATGTATGAATTAATTCTCCCATGGAAGTAAAAATCACCTTATAGCCTTGATGAATTGCTTGTATTCCTAGGCCGACCGCCAGATGTGTTTTACCAACACCTGGAGGTCCTAACAGGATAATGTTGTAAAGTTGCTCTATCCACAGTAACTCTTTTAATTTATTAAACTCTTTCTTACTCATAGATTGTTGTTCATTCAAATCAAATTGCTCTAGGGTTTTATAATAAGGGAATGTAGCCCATTTAAGACGTTTTTCGATTTGTTTTTCTTCACGCTTTTTTTGCTCATAGCTCAAGATATCCATTAAAAAGGCTGCGTAAGTCACATTATCTTTTTCTGCCTTTTCTAACAATGCTGGTAGATTATTAGCTGTTTCTCCGAAACGAAGTGACTTTAATGTGTCTTGTAATGTTGATAATTGACTCATTGAATTTCACCTTCCAATACAGAAACATATTCCTGAATATCTCTAGTTTGAGCTTTTGTCTGAGAAACAGACTCACTTAAATAATTAAATTGTTTAAGATCATCTATTTGTCGTTTTTCATTATTGACACTTGATACATTTTGTCGGTTCAGGTATTGAACCATATCGATAAAATCCGTTGCACAAAAAAGTTGCCATTTCATACATTCTTCTAATGCTTTATCAAGTAATTCTTGATTGTGTTTTTTAATTTCTTTAGAAATCATTTGTAATTGATCTCGAATGTAACGCTGTCGTACCTTACGTATTTCTTGTAAAAATTGTTTTGCTTTATTTGAATTGCTAAAGTACGAGGCAACTGTCTCAATATAGGTATCAATTCCCTTTGTCCGATCACGTATATGACTTGTATCTTGAATCAACTTTCCTTTGCCAGAAGTGATTCGATGTTTGGCAAGAATGGGACCAGATTTGCTTTCTCGAATAATTAAATATTTATCATCCTTCGTTTCGATATAGACTTGTTTTGTCTTTTGAAAAGTTCCTAAAGGAACTGTGTAACGATTCGATTTATACCAAATTATATTGTCCTTCCGAACAGTTCTTGTTATACTTGTATTAAAGGTTTTAGTGATATATGTATTATCACTAATTGGGGAGACTGGACGTAAGTGTTGCTTTTCGAGGGCAAACACTTCAACTGGTCTCTTTTTTGTTGTATTGTGGACTTTATAGTTTGCAGTGCGTTCAAGCCATTTCCAACCAGCTTCATTCCATGCATCTAACCCATAGTACAAACGATGCTTGGCAAAATTTTGTTTTACATATTTAACTACGTTTTCTACCTTTCCTTTACTTTCTGGGTCAGCTTTTCTACACATCCAGACTTTTAAGTTTCGTTCTTCTTTATAAGATTGAAATTCTTTAGTTAATATAAGATCTCCGCCATTTTCACTAACGAGAATTAATGCATCCTGATCATAGACGAATTCATCTGTGATTCCTCCAAAATATCGAAATGCATTTTCATGGGCCTGAATGACATCTCTTGTAGTAAATGGCCTGTCCAACCATTCTTTATATTTATAGCGAGAATGAGCTAATACAAATGCTATAAAACGTAGTTTTACTTTTCTTCCATCTGGTGTGAATTGTTCTGTTTGTCCAAAATCAACTTGAATTTGTGAACCCATTGGCTTCTCTGGAACCGACTCATAAATTCTTGGTGAACTTTCCTTTGGAATATTATATTCCTTTCTAAGATTCCTTACATATAGCCGTACAGTACTTTCTGAAACTACTAAATCACTATATTTTTCTAATAGCCAATCTAATACTTGTGCAGCTGACATATCTGGATGTTCTCTTAACCATGATAAAATCAAATTTTTATATGGATCCAATATTTTTCTTCTAGTTTTCGTGCTTCGTATCCAATCAGCCATGCTTTCTGGATTATGCTTTAAATAACGGTAAACTGTCGACCTTGAGATGCCTAGTTTTTCAGCAACTTTGGTTTTACTAAAACCTTGTTTTAATAATTGATGAATTTCCATATACATTTCCCATTTATCCACCTTTTTACCCTCCATCACTGAGAAATTAAGCTATCAATATAATACCAGTGATAGAGTGATTTTTATATTGGTTTCAAGTTGCGAGAGTAGTTTTTATGAAACTGCCCTCGGGCAGTTTCATAAAAACTACTAACTTCGGCAACTGACTAAAAGTGTATAATCTTATTTATCGGAAACTGTATAATTTAGTTTATCAGTCACAGCTTTAGCCTATGTTATATGGAAAATGTATAGTCAAAAATTTAATTCTTTAAAAGATGTTGATAAATTTGGAAGTCCACCAAGTTATAGTATTTATCCAACCATTGGAAGTTATCCATTTTTATATTCATTAGAAGAAATGTGGAAGTATGAAAACATCTCAATGGGGATAAAAAATTACGATCAAAGAAGAGAAAAATTGAAATGGATAATTTCGAAATGCTTGCAAATAATTATTTTAAAAGAATTTGACATTTGTCTTAGACATGCAAATAAATATGTGCTATTTAATCAACGAATTAAATTTAATGAAATTAGAAAAGAAATCAATAAAGGTATGTATGATATTATTATAAATTATGAAGATAATGAAATTTATGCTAAGAATACCAGTTACCAAGACCGTGCATTAACATATAATAAGTTATGTATTAATAATTCAAAAAGTGTAAAATAGGAAATCCATAAAAATATCAATTGGATTTATCAGAAGTATATGTATAGATGAACTAGATATTGGTTATCACGTTATAAATTCCTACAAATCAGGAGGAGTGTAACTGTGATAACCTTTAATAATTTTACATGGAGAAAAAAATGGATTAATAGTACAGAGTCACCATTCAGCATTTTAGAAAAGTTTAAAATGGCCAATAACATTAACAAAAAGGAATTACATCAAACCTTTGCTTTACAAGGTGAAGGCTTGATGAAGTTTAATAGTAAGTTAAGCAAATGGAACTTATTAACGCTTGAAGCTTATGACGACACTAAATTTAAAAGCATAATGGGATTCTCTTTAGTGTCTTTAAACATAGCGAATATAAATAGGTTACTGACACCCCTTGATATAAAAGGAATGCATTATACAGACTTTTTTTATGGCGAACTTAGATATTGTGAAGAGTGTTTATCTAAAGGATATCATAGTCTAATTCATCAATTTCTCTTTACTAATCTATGTCCTTTCCACCAATATAAACTTTGCAGGCAATGTCCGAAGTGTAATTTATCTATTAAGTACGAAACACAAGACAACAAGCCATTCAGATGTATTTGTGGTCACAACTTCTTAATAGAAGAAAATAAGGAGTTTTTTCATTACTGGGGTAGAGATGTTGAGATTGTTGACAGTCAGTTTACTCGATATCTGCAGTCAAATAGTATCAAACTTATTTACTTTGACAGCACCAATATAACAAAAAAAGATCTTTCAATTGATTTAAGACTATTAAATCTATTACATACACATAATTCAAATTTTTCAATAATTAAAAAGAGTCAACAAAATATTAATATAAACACAATAGACAGTTATCAAAAGATATATTACATAAGTAAAGTGATATTCAAATCAATAGCCAGACATCTTAGAAAGAGACTATGTAAAAATCATCGTAAATGCATTAATCAATACGTTAAAAACAGCCCAAAAATCAACTTTTGTCCTTATGCACTTGCCTACGTTGAATGGCGAAAAGAAGTTGAGGGATTATCGTCCCATTCTAAAGTTGATAATAAGTATAGAAAAGATATAAAAAATACGATTGGTGAATTGAATTGTTACTTCATTTCAGATAATGAATCAATGATAAGATTGTATAACTATTGTAAATCTGTATGGAATGAAATTGGGAATAATCACTTAGTGGTGGAAAAACTAATTGCGATTCATCTCGGAAAATTATTAATAAGTAGATTTAATAAATACCTTTATTATTTTAAAGATAGTAAAAAAAATGAACATTATAGAAATATTGATTTCGTAAATCCGGTTATTATACATCAAATTATCTCTATAAAAGGATACTCAAAAATATTTACAAATGAAATGTCGTACGAGTAGAGTTTGATTTTTATATATTATATCGTAAAATTAATAGAGTAGAGAAATAATAATTTTATTTAAGTAGGGGATATGAAATGAGAGAGCAAAAAGCAACTAATTTATTTAATGCATTATGGAATTCAGCTGATATTCTACGTTCTAAGATGGATGCTAGTGAATATAAAAGCTATCTATTAGGCTTAGTATTTTACAAATACTTATCAGATAAAATGCTTTTACATGCGGCCACATTATTAGAGGAGCCAACGACTGACTTAAACGAGGCCCAGAAACTATTTAAAGAGGCATATAGCGATGATGATGTGAAAGAGGACTTATTAGACGAATTGCAATACGACTTTTCTTATACGATTGAACCCGATTTAACGTTCACAGCGCTAGTTCAAGATATACATAAAGGCGTTTTCCAATTAGAAAACTTAGCTCAAGGTTTTCGCAATATTGAGCAATCAAGTGAAATATTTGAGAATCTTTTTGAAGATGTGGACTTATATTCGAAAAAATTAGGCTCAACACCACAAAAGCAAAACCAAACGATTTCAGAAGTGATGAAAGAGTTGGCGACTTTAGACGTTGCCACTCATGATGGTGATGCTCTTGGTGATGCGTATGAATATTTGATTGGTCAATTCGCATCTGATTCGGGAAAAAAAGCAGGGGAATTCTATACACCTCAAGCTGTTTCTAAATTGATGACCAATATCGTATTACATGGTAAAGAGAACAAAAAGGGTTTTACTGTGTACGACCCAACAATGGGATCGGGTTCATTATTATTAAATGTGAAAAAATATTCTACTGATCCTGGTACGATTTCTTACTTTGGACAGGAGTTAAATACATCAACTTATAATCTTGCTCGTATGAACATGATTTTGCATGGAGTTGATACTGCGAATCAACATTTAAGTAATGCTGATACGCTTGATCAAGATTGGCCGACAGAAGAGCCAACGAACTTTGATGCAGTCTTAATGAATCCCCCTTATTCAGCAAAATGGTCAGCTGATAAAGGTTTTTTAGATGATCCACGCTTTTCTATGTATGGGGTGTTAGCTCCTAAATCAAAAGCCGATTTTGCGTTTCTGTTACACGGCTTTTACCATTTAAAAGATAATGGTGTTATGGCAATTGTTCTGCCACACGGTGTATTATTTAGAGGTAACGCAGAAAGAAATATACGCCAAATTTTATTAGAAAACGGAGCGATTGATACGGTTATTGGCTTACCAGCAAATATTTTCTTTAACACATCAATTCCAACAACTGTCATTGTATTAAAGAAAAATCGACCAACAAAAGATGTACTTTTTATTAATGCATCGAAGGAATTTGATAAAGGCAAAAACCAAAATATCTTAAAAGATAACCATATTGACAAAATACTTGACGCTTACATTAATCGTAAAGATGTGGAAAAATTTGCACATCTTGCTTCATATGAAGAAATTGTAGAAAACGACTATAACTTAAACATTCCACGCTATGTTGATACATTTGAGGAAGAAGAGGAGATCTCACTTGTAGAACTTTCAAGTGATATGCAAAAAACCGAACAGGAATTGAAACAAGCTGAACAAGACTTGTTTCAGATGTTTCAAGAGCTAGAGGGTACAAATGAAGAAACTAACCAAGAGCTACAGAAGTTTATAAAAGCTTTTGGGCTAGGTGGTGAAGTAATTGAATAGAACAATTCCTGCACTACGCTTCAAAGGGTATAGTTCCGAATGGAAACCATTAAAATTAGGTCAAATCTTAGAAGATTTCGAATATGGCTTAAATGCTCCATCAACTTCATATGACGGGATTAATAAATATTTACGTATAACTGATATTGATGATTACACCAGAAAATTTAAAGTAGAAAATATTACTTCACCTGATGCTGATATTTCTGAAGTTAGTCAATACATGTTAAAAAAAGGAGATATAGTCTTTGCAAGAACAGGTGCAAGTGTTGGAAAAACCTATTTATATGATGAAAAAGATGGGAATGTCTTTTTTGCTGGATATTTAATTAGAGCACGAATAAAAAGAATATTTGATGAGTATTTTGTTTTTCAAAATACTTTAACAGAAAAATACAATAGATTCATTAAGGTGACCTCTCAAAGGTCTGGACAGCCTGGTGTAAATGCAAAAGAGTTTTCTATCTTTAATATTTATGCTCCACTCAAAGAGGAACAACAAATGATAGGAAAACTATTCAAACAACTAGACGATACCATCGCTCTACAACAACAGCTAATCGAACAACAGCAACAATACAAAAAGGCCATGCTCCAAAAAATGTTCCCACAAAAAGGTGGACGACTCCCCAAAATTCGATTTGACGGTTTTAATGGAGAATGGGTTTTTAAAAAGATCATCGATTTAGTCACACCTGTTACTAGAGAAGTACCTAAACCTAATTACCCTTATAAAAGATTATCTGTACGTTCACATGCTAAAGGAACCTTTCAACAGCTGGTAGATGACCCATCAACGGTTTCAATGGACAAATTATACGTAGTTAGAGAGAATGACTTAGTCGTAAATATAACATTTGCTTGGGAACATGCTATAGCTGTAGCTAAAAAGGAAGACGATGGATTATTAGTGTCTCATAGATTTCCAACATTTGTAATAGACAAATCTAATACTCACTTTATTCATCAATTAGTTTCTAGAGAAAATTTCAGAAGACAAATGGAGATCATTTCTCCAGGAGGTGCTGGAAGAAACAGAGTACTCAATAAAAGTGACTTTATGAGTTTAAAGGTTTTAGTACCAGAGTCAATCGAAGAACAACAAAAAATAGGTGCGTTCTTCAAACAACTGGACGATACTATTGCCTATCACGAAAAGAAGCTTGAAAATTATAAACAACTAAAAAAAGCGTTATTACAGCGTATGTTTGTTTAGTCAATTATAGTAAAATGGAGGTGATTTCATGAGTTCTTTTACACCAGAAGCTGAATTGGAACAAAATCTTATCAATCAATTAATAAGTGGTAAATCACAATGGACGTATCGTGAGGATTTAAAAACTGAAGATAATTTGTGGAAAAACTTCAGAGATAAGCTTGAAAACAACAACAAAGATGTGTTAAATGGAGTGCCATTGACTGAACAGGAATTCCAACAAGTGAAAACTCAGCTCAATTTTCCGAGTTTCTATGAAGCTGCCAAATGGTTAGCAGGCGAAAATGGGGTAGCAAAAGTTCAAGTTCAGCGTGAAGATGCAACACTTGGTACCATTCGTTTAAGAGTTATCAATCGTGCTGATATTGCTGGTGGTATGTCTTCTTATGAAGTCATCAACCAATTTTCTAGCGACAAAAGAGATGCTGGAGATCGTGATCGTCGTTTGGATGTAACACTACTCATTAACGGTTTACCAATGATTCATATTGAATTAAAGAGTCGCAGGCACCCTTATATGGATGCTTTTCGTCAAATTAAGAAATATTTAAAAGAAGGAAAGTTTACTGGTATTTATTCAGCTGTTCAGATGTTTGTCGTGACAAATGGTTCGGATACACGATATATTGCAAGTGCTTTAGATACTAAACTTAATGAGAAGTTTTTAACGAAATGGGTAGATCAAAATAACCAACCAGTAAATAATTATTTAGAATTTGCCCGTGAAGTGTTATCTATTCCTCAAGCCCATAAGATGGTAACACAATATACAGTTATTGATAAGGATAAAAAAGCATTAATTCTCTTACGTCCTTATCAAATACATGCGATTGAAGCCGTAAAAGAAGCATCTAAACGTCAAGAATCAGGCTATGTTTGGCATACAACTGGTTCTGGGAAAACATTGACTTCATACAAAGTTGCTCGAAACCTGTTACAAATCCCGTCCATCAAAAAAACTATATTTATAGTTGACCGTGTCGATTTAGACCAACAAACAACAGCTTCTTTTGAATCGTATGCAGAACATGATGTAGTTGAGATTGATGAGACAGACAATGTAAATGATTTAATTAAGAAGCTTTTATCGGATGAGAGAACAGTTGTCATTACGACAATCCAGAAGTTAAATTTTGTGATGAAACGATTTAATGAGCAAGAGGTATCAAAAAAGGCACGTAAACTAAGACAATTAAAAGTTGCCTTTATCGTCGATGAATGTCATCGTGCAGTATCACCACAAAAGAAACAAGAAATTGAGCAATTCTTTGTTCATTCCTTATGGTATGGGTTTACTGGAACACCTATTTTTGCAGAAAACGCTAAACAAGTTGTCGGTAATTTGCCACGTACAACCGAACAACAATATGGTCGTCGATTACATGAATACACCGTTAAAGAAGCGATTCATGATGACGCGGTATTAGGATTTCAAGTCGAATATAAGAGTACACTTTCAGAAGAAAACATAGACGACATATTAAATCAATTAGATGAATCGAATGATGTAGACGAATTAGCGCCTGAAGAAAAAGAAGCTCTTTTGCCAAAGAGCATTTACTTAGATGAACGACATATGCTTGAAGTAATTGATTCAATCGTCAATAAATCCCGTACAAAACTAGGATTTAAGAACGGCTCAGGACAGACCTATTCAGCCATTTTAACAACTACATCAATCGCACAAGCTCAGCGGTACTATGATCTTTTTAAACAAGTTAAGGCAGGAAAATCTAGTGTTCAAATTGAGGAGCAGACAAAGCGTGTTTTACCTGACTTTCCGAAAATGGCGATTACCTATTCTATTTCTGAAAATGAAGAAGCATCTATTATGAATCAGGAAAAAATGAAAGAAGCTCTTCATGATTATAACGAAGAGTATGGAACTAGCTATACGCTGGAGACTATTCGAGCGTATAATCGAAACGTCAACGATCGCTTAGCACGTAAAAAAGAAAAATACTTAGCTAGGTCTGAACAATTGGATTTAGTAATTGTTGTGGATCGTTTATTAACAGGCTTTGATGCACCATGTCTTTCAACGTTGTTTATTGACCGACCACCAATGAAACCACATGATTTAATACAGGCTTTCTCTCGCACGAATCGCTTATTTGACAAGGGAAAGAAATATGGTCAAATCGTTACTTTCCAAACACCGAAGATATTTGGAGAAAAAGTACAGGAAGCATTAGTTCTATATTCAAATGGAGGAGAGAATGAGGTTTTAGCACCTACCTGGAATGAAGCAAAGGAAGCCTTTTTAGAAGCTATCAATGAATTGAGAAAAGTAGCAGAAACCCCTGAAGTTGTAGATAGTTTAACACGTGTCCAAAAGAAACAATTTGCTAAAGCTTATCAAAAGTTAAATAAGACATTTACTTCTGTCCAAGTGTATAGCGAATATGATGAATCTCAACTCGGGGATGATTTTCCAATTAGGTTAGAAGAGATTGAAGAATTTTATGGAAAATACGTCAATGTAATTGAAGAATTAAAAGGTGATCCGGATGATTCTGATGACGAGGTAGAAATTGACGTGGAATACGAATTAGAATCCATAAAAACAGAGGAAATCAACTACGAATATATTCTGATGCTGATTCAATCATTCGTTCCATCAGGAAATATTGAATATGAATTAATTCCAAGACAAGACGAAAGAGCAATGCAAGAAGTTGAACAATACTTAGAAGAATTATCAGAGAGCAATCCAAAATTAGCAAAGCTGATGAAAGATTTATGGGATAATATCCAGCGTGATCCTGAAAGCTACCGAGATCAAAATGTATCCGTTTTATTAGAAGAAATGATACAAAAGACAACTTATAAATTAATCGAAGACTTCTCTAATAAATGGCATGTGAAAGAAGAACAGCTAGCTTTCATTGTCAACAACTACAATACGTCTAAGGAAAAACAGACCGGCGAAGCAGAGTTAAAGAGGACCAGTGACTACGAGGCTTATAAAGACAATACTGAAAATCCTGTGAGACGATTATCGTATTGGAGATCGGTTAAGCAAGATCTTGATAATATGATGGTAGAGGATATTTTGCCATTGCAGAAGCGATAAAAGATTAACATGTTTAGTTATTAAATATAAATCTTTATAAAGACCTTTATTTATAAGTGAATTTTTGGCATTGAACACAAAGTAATATCAACTAAGAAAAAGCAGAAGGGACATGACCAATCAGGTTATGTCCCTTTGAAATTACATAAAGATTTCTCCAATAAAAATAAAAAGTAAGCATTTAGGAGGTTAGGATATGAAATTCTTTATTAGTCATTCATCAAAAGATAGCGATTATGGTGATGCGATAGTCCAATTATTAGTTGAAATTGGTGTGCCACAAGAAAATATAATATTTACCAGTAAAGCTGGCTATGGTATACCTAAAGGAAAAGACATATATCAATGGATAAAAAGCGAAATGAAGGATAGACCGTTTGTTATATATCTACTTTCTGAAAATTATTACGACAGTATAGCATGTTTAAATGAAATGGGAGCTGCTTGGGTTATAGAAAATGAACATATTGCTTTAATTGTCCCAGGTTTTTCACCTAGTGATCCAAAGTTCTTTGAAAGTGCAATAGAGCCTAGAGAAATGGGGGTTTTTATTGATAAGAAAGAAGAAATTATAGATTTTGTAGATGTAATTTTAAATAAGCTAGGTAAAAGTGTAAATAATATAATTCGAGATAGTGCTATCTCAAATTATATGAAAAATATAGATAAACGCCATCTATATACTGGGAGTGAACATCTAGAAACAGAGGAAGGTCATTTACAGCAAGTGCAAAGTGAAAACTTAGAAAAAATACCAACAATAAGAGGAAATAAACAGGAGGAAGCAGCAAAATCCACTAATAAAGAAGAAAAAATAAGCTTTATCACATCTGAAAAATTTCAACAAGATATACAAAATGATAAGCTTACTGATCAGGAAATGTTGTTATTGAAATATATGATTGATATGGCAAAAAACATTCTAGGTGACCGTTGGATGGCAGAAGGAGAAATCAACAATATAAAAAGGTGGGAGGAGGTAAATGGTTTGGATGACCATTTATCTAGAAACTATAATGATGCACTTAGAAGGTTTATAATTAGAAAGTATGTTGACGTGTATAGCACAACATCTCATGGTAATCCTAGGGAATACATCTTAATTGATGAAATTTCTAATCAATTTTTAGATTTACCTGACGGTATAATGAATAAGATAGATGAAACTGTAAATAGTCATCAGTTATCTAAAGATTATAATGTAAAGGATTTACCTTTTTAAAATAAGCAAGAAATAGATATATGAAGGTAAGTATATTTTAGTTGTAAAAGCGTTAAACGAAATAAGTAACGGTGTTTGTCAAGATAATTGTCGTATTTTCCTTGTTTACTAGTGTATATAATTAATTCATTATCTACCGCGCTTCGCTTGGTGGCCTTCTCAAAAAAATACAGAATACATTCGTTAGCTTGTTTTTTGGTTCCGGTCGTATCGCATGGGGGCGTTGATCCTCTTTAATTCCTCCCCCTGAAACCCAGCGTTCATAGGTGCGTACACTTATGTTCAATTCTTTGCACGCAAGGGCTAATCGCGCACCATTCTGATTAGCTTCTTGGATGAGTTCAACTGCTAGTGCGCGATCTGACGGGCTGATCATTCGTCCTCTTGGTCCCCCCCAGATCGCTTGGGCCTTTTTTCTTAATAATAATAAAGCTACAGCCTCTGCCAACGCTTTCTCTTTTTTATGCAAATCATTTTCTAATGTTTTTGCTCGTTTTTTCTCCTCTTTTAATTCTTGATTCAATTGCTTTGTTTGATTAGATTGCTTGCCATTTGCGTTAAGGCAAGTATCACGCCATGCTTCAATTTGTTCTTTATAAAGACCCTTTTTTCTACAATACTCCGCTAACTCTGCACCATTCAGTGAATATGTTTCCATCACAACCAGAAACTTATCTTCACTGCTCCATTGTTCAGAATTTTGACCGTCTCCAGGTGTGGGATTTCCAGCTAATCTTGCTTCCTTTCTCCACTTGTAAAGTGTAGGTTCAGTAATACCCAACTCATCACTTAATCGGCATACAGATTCATTATTAGGGGGCATCATTCTCTTAACGATTGCAGCTTTTTCTTCATTAGAATATCGTTTGCCATTATTATTTTTCATGTCGATCAACCTCCGTGTATTTATTTAAACTATACACTAAAGTTCCCTACGACATCTATCCTAACAGAGGGGGGTAATAAAAACTTAAATATATAATATAATCATAAATTAAAAATAGATGGGTGGTAGCGAAAAGCTCTACTTATCTTTTTTTGTGTATAAAATCAGCACAAAACATAAAGTCAACACATTTGTGTCATTTAAGTCAACACATTTGTGTCATTAGACAATAGGATAAATGAATTAAAATTAATTTACATTTAGGTTTACATAATATATCTTATAGGAAGATAAATGTATTAAAAAGTAATAACCTAATATGCAGTTATTTTCTTCTTTTTCTTAATATTGATACTATAACTGTAAATATACCAATCCCGCTTAATGTCCCAACAGCAAAACCTAAAGAAAAATAATCAAGAATAAAGTACACAATTAACATGGATATTAAATAACCGATTAACATACCTATTATGAATGTCTTTAAATTCATACTTAAATCACCTCCAGAATAATGTAAGTATTTGCACATACTTGGATTATTTCTCCCGTTTTAATTATACTATCGTTATTGGTTTACATAATATTGTTACGGTCTACTCTATGAATTTATAGTTTAATGATTTTGTATAATATAGTATCATAAAATTAGAAAAATTCTTGCTAGGAGGTTTTATTTTGACTAAAGCAGTATGGTATCCAACCGATGAGTATAAGAAAAAAACTCGTTTATACAATTTAATGTCTCGTACTGGCCACTCTTCATATGATGAGTTTTTAAAAGATTCCATTAATGACATTAGTTCTTTCTGGAATAATGCCGCGGATGAACTAAATATTGAATGGTATAAGCCATATGATCAGGTCGTAGATTTAAGTAACGGCTACATGTATCCCGAATGGTTTGTAAATGGCAAAATGAATGTGGCTCATAACGCTTTAGATAAGTGGGTGCAAAATCCTGCGACAAAAAATGAAAACGCTTTAATTTGGGAATCTGATGATGGTGAGATTATAAAATATACTTATTTTGAATTATATGAGGAAGTTAATAGAGTTGCTAATGGATTAGTAGATTTAGGGTTTAAGGAAAAAGATATCGTAACGATTTACATGCCGATGATTCCTGAAACCGTTATTGCGATGCTTGCGATTTCCAAAGTCGGTGCCATCTTCTCTCCTGCTTTTTCCGGTTATAAGTCTGAAGCTGTTGCAACACGTATTAATGCAGCAAAGGCCAAATATTTACTCACTGCAGACGGGTTTAGACGACGTGGTAAAATAGTAAATTTAAAAAACGAAGCTGATCTAGCAGTCTCATCCTCCCCTTCTATTGAAAAAGTAATTGTTGTTAAGCGTACTAATGAGAAGGTTAATTGGAGTCATCAAGACATTCTATGGGATGATTTAAAATCTAATAAAAGGGAATTTAAAACGAAAGAAACAAATGGAAACGATCCATATATGATTATCTATACATCTGGTACAACTGGAAAGCCAAAAGGTGCATTACATACTCACAACGGTTTTCCTATTAAATCAGCGTTTGATGCGGGTATTTGTATGGATGTTTGCCAAGGCGATACGTTATTCTGGTATACAGATATGGGTTGGATGATGGGTCCTTTTCTTGTTTACGGCGGTTTAATAAACGGTGCTACAATTCTAATGTTCGAAGGTACGCCTGATTATCCAACACCAAGTAGAATTTGGGAGATTGTTGAACGCCATCAGGTGACTCATTTAGGTATTTCACCTACTCTTATACGTTCATTAATGAATTTGGATGAAACATACGTTACTCAACACGATCTATCATCACTTAAAATGATTGGTTCAACTGGGGAACCATGGAATGAAGACCCTTGGATGTGGTTATTTGAAAAAGTATGTAAGAGAAAAGTTCCTATATTTAATTACTCAGGTGGAACTGAAATTTCAGGTGGTATATTTGGTAACGTACTAGTTAAACCAATTGCTCCCGTTGCATTTAACGCAGCTCTTCCTGGGATGGATGTTGAAGTATACGATGAAGACGGCCAGCCAGTAAGGAATGAAGTTGGTGAGCTAGTTATCAGGCAGCCTTGGGTTGGGATGACAAACGGTTTTTATAACGAGAATGAACGGTATGAAAACACGTATTGGAGTCGTTTCAAGGACACTTGGGTACACGGAGATTGGGTCATATTAGATGATGAAGGCTTTTATACCATTACAGGTCGTTCCGATGACACATTGAATGTTGCAGGTAAACGATTAGGTCCAGCTGAATTAGAATCTGTTTTTGTTGAACACGATACTGTCGTTGAGGCTGGAGTCATTGGTATTCCTGATGAAGTAAAAGGGGAAAAACCAGTCGCTTTTGTTGTTTTAAAAGAACAGCCAACAAATGAAGAACAATTGAAAAACGAACTCATTCAACATGCGATTGATCGTTTAGGTAAAGCAATTGCTCCAAGAACGGTGTATATTGTTGAAGATCTTCCAAAAACACGTAATGCGAAAGTTATGCGTAGGGCTATCAAAGCTGCCTATTTAGATAAAGATGCAGGAGACTTATCTGCATTAGAAAACCCACATGTCGTTGAGCAAATAAGAAAATTAAATAAATAATTTAAATGGAATCTCAAGTTTATTGGGCTCATTTTGTACCATTACTCGTCCCTGATTGATAAGGAGTGGAAACAACAAGTGTATTACAGTTCTATTGTAAGTACTCTTCAAAAATATAAAAATGGAACACTTTTGAGGGTGATATGGGAAGATAATACCGAAGCTATTTATTCTTTAGATACACTATACGATACCGACAATGGCCTCGAAATGCATGATCCGGACTATAAAGAGTATCACGCAGCGTTATTAGAGATCGTAGAAGCAAGTGAAAAAAGCAACATTCCCGAATTCATAGAACTCGGAGATGATTCTAATAACCCTATACGTATAGAGTTAGCTGATACTAAAGAGACCATTTGGAGTAAAATTAAATGACAGCATCCTTAACGGGGACGCGTGCTTATAGAGTGAACAAAAAAAAGCCCAATTTCTCAACTTTAACTGAGAAATTGGGCTTTTTAATATTAGAATTTCTTTAACTTTGTAAATTCTACATTTTCCTAACGCTATCTCTAGTCTATTTTTCTCGTGGCCAGATAAAATATGAAATAGAAATTACAATATCAATAATGACAATAACTCCCCAAACTTTGAGTGTCTCCTGAAGTGCCATTGTATCTGTATTATTGCCTATGTAATATATCATGAATAACAACATTGCCCCACCAATAATAAATGCTAAAACATGTTGGAGAGAACCCTTCATGCTATGTTTTGCATGGTCTATTCCAATCCTGCGTACAGGTTTTGCACCCTCCCGTTTTACATAATACAAAAAACGTTCATCTGCCCATTTAATCATGCTTTTTCCAAATATTATAGATATAGCGATATAAATAGGAGCGATCCCATGAGCAATTGTCGGTACAGCACCTTGATATATATCAATTCCAGTTACTATAATTAATATCAAATCTACAACTGGAGTCATAGCTAAAAGAAAAAGACCTACTTTTTTTTGATTAAAAATATATCTTGTCACTAGTCCTGCAATAATAAAAACCCAAAAACCAATCTCACAGGCTACAATTGTCCATGCAATAAAGTTCATATTCCACCTCGATAATTATAAGTAATATTCAATTAAATGTCGTATCCTTATTAAATCGTGACCATTCGCGAAAATAGTTAATATGAATAACTTTCATCTGTTTTGCTATAAATTTCATATGCGAAATATCCAAATAATAATCCTATTCCAGCTCCCCAAACCATTGTAGAAAGTAATGGAATTGAGAGAAATACGCTAAGAAGTATAGCGACCATACAACCAACCATCATTCCAAGGGGTATTAAACTGTCTAGTAAAAGTTGAGCGCCTTTTGATTTTTTCTTACCTAAAGTGCTATTTTTATATTTATAGTTCATTCTTAAAACAACGAATATTGCAATACCTGACACGGTTACTACAGGTAGTAAAATACGAGCAATTTCAAGAATTAAATCCATAATATCAACCCTTCTTTCGCTTTAATAATCAAAGCGTCATCATAAATATTGTGATGGACTGATTATCAAATGTCCACCTCTTGTTCTTGCTCCAATAAAGGATTATACATCATTAACGCATGGTTCTCTGTAATGTACTCATCATCAATCCATTCATTCTGACCATTATAAACTTTTCGGTAAATCGTATTATGCCTGACATAGCCACCCCAATGTTCATGTGTAATTTTGTGATCTTTTTCATATACTTCATAAGACATAACGACAGGATTTATTGCACGCCATTCGCCAACTAAATATTCATCGGTTAGATATAAATGAAGTTGAAATGTATTAGTTGTTTCATTTAATATTTGTAGATCCAAATAATTATAAGCACACGTTGCACCACTTCCGAATGGCTGGGTACGGTTTGAATCGGGAAACACATCGTAACTATGTCTATGTCGTTCTGTAACTGTTAATGGCGTATGTAACGTAATCCAGTAGATAAGGTTCGATAATTGACATAAGCCTCCACCAATACCTGGTCTGAAGGATCCGTAGTGAAGAACCATGCCTTCTAAATACCCTTTTTGCTTAGTTGGTTTACCAATTAGTCGCCAATATGAAAATGTTTCACCAGGCTTTATAATAATTCCATTCAATCTATTAATTGCGAGTTTCAAGTTAGTTATTTTATTTTCTTGATACCACATATCAACATCTTTCAGTTGGCGACGTAATATCGTTTGATGCTTTTTAATCACATTAGGATATAAATCTTTTTCAATAAGTGTTGCATACTTTTTCTTATCTGTATACCATTCAATTCTTCGTTTAAGACGGTAATATTGAGTTCCAGCAAATATTCTTAACCCACTTCTGCTCCGTGGTTTGAATTTCTGAGATTGTTGAAAATCCCAATCCATTAGTCGCTCACCTCCTAATTTCAAAAAAATAGATCGGTTTATTTGTTAGTTGACATAATATTATTATGTTCAACTTCGTTTATTTTTTTGGCTAGTGATTGACCAACTACTTTTCCCGTGAAAAGACAACCGCCTAAAAAAGTGCCTTCTAAAGCTCGGTATCCATGCATTCCTCCACCGCCAAAGCCCGATGCTTCACCAGCTGCATACAATCCCTCAATAGGGTTTCCAGTCGTATCTAGTACTCTACCATTTAAATCTGTTTGTAAACCACCTAATGTTTTACGACTAATGATATTTAATCTTACAGCAATTAATGGTCCATTCTTCGAGTCTAAGATTTTATGTGGCTTTGCAGTGCGTATTAATTTGTCACCACGATAAAATCTTGAACCTCTTAACGCGGTTACTTGTAAGTCTTTCGTAAATTTGTTATCAATTTCTCTGTCTCTTGCTTCAATTTGTCTTCTTACATGTTCAACATCAAGTAATGGCTGACCAACTAATTCGTTCATTTTCTCTACTAAATCGTCAAGATCATTAGAGACAATGAAATCTTCTCCATGGTCCATGAATGCTTGAACAGGGCCTGGTGCTCCTTTTTTAAGCCTTTCTAGAAGTTTTTTAAAGCTTTTACCCGTTAAATCTGGGTTTTGTTCAGAGCCAGATAACGCAAACTCTTTTTCTATTATTTTTTGTGTCAATATGAACCAAGAATAATCATATCCCGTTTTCATAATCGCTTCTAATGTACCTAATGTATCGAATCCAGGAAAATTTGGCGCTTGAAAACGGTGGCCTTCAGCATCTAACCATATTGATGAAGGTCCAGGTAGAATTCGTATGCCATGATCTGTCCAAATGGGGTCCCAGTTTTTTATTCCTTCCGTGTAATGCCACATTCGGTCACGATTAACGATACGTCCACCGATTTTTTCCGTGATAGATAGCATACGTCCGTCAACATGATCTGGTACGCCAGAAATCATATTTTTCGGTGGCTTTCCTAGTCTGCCTGGCCAATTTTGTCTGATTAATTCGAAGTTAGCACCGATCCCTCCACTTGCGATAACGGTATCGTTAGCATAATATTCAAACTTATCAATAACCGTCCGTGAACTTCTTTCACCTCGATTGACGTCACTGGCTTCGAGAATAGATCCTTTAACACCAATGACTGCTTCATTTTCTACTAATAATTGGTCAACTTGGTGTCTAGGTAAATATGTAATTTGACCTGATTCCATATGTTTCTTTAGTCGTTTTTCAAAAGCTTGAACTATGGCTGGTCCAGTGCCCCATACAATATGAAAGCGAGGTACAGAATTACCGTGACCATCAGCTAAATATCCACCTCGTTCAGCCCAACCAACGACAGGGAATAGCTTAATTCCCATAGTTTGAAGCCATGAACGCTTTTCCGTTGCTGCAAACTCTAAATAGGCTTCAGCCCATTTAACAGCCCAATAATCCTCATCTTCTAATCGATCAAAATCTGCAGACCCAAACCAATCCTGCTTAGCTAAGTCAAGTGAATCTTTTATACCCATTCTTCTTTGTTCAGGCGAATCGATAAAGAATAAACCACCAAAAGACCACCAAGCCTGACCACCAAATGAGCTCTCAGGTTCTTGATCAAGCAACAATATTTTCTTGCCACCATCTGCTGCTTCGGCTGTTGCCACTAGCCCTGCTAGACCTGCTCCAACTACAATGACGTCATATTTCACAACGATCTCCTCCTACCAATTTATATTATTAATTTCGACAAAATCATTTAAAACTCCTTTTAAGAACAAAAACACAGGTAGTTTGAACAATCATGTACCAACTTTGAACAATTACGCACTATGTTTGAACAATCAGACACCAACTTTGAACAATTACTCACCGTGTTTGAACAATTACTCACCATGTTTGAACAATCACATACCAACTTTGAACAATTAAGCACCATGTTTGAACAATCACACATTAACTTTGAACAATGATTCATAACTATATCGCTTTATAATTTCCTAACAATAAAGAAAAGACTAGCTGAGACGCTAGCCTAATTGTTTTTTAATTCAATATTTTCAATAATAAATCGGTCGGATGGCAAGGTTGGCATTCGTGACAGATCATAGTTAAATTCTTGATCTGGGACATCATAGTCCATTTTATTTACTAGGAAATCAATACTAGTTGCTAATACTTCGATTGTTACTTGTTCTCCTGCGCAACGGTGGTTTTCATCATATTTGCCACCGCCTTGAGGTATTAAATTAAACCTTCCATCATTCCAATTTGCAAATCTTTCTGGCTTAAATATATTCGGTTGTTGCCAAAGATTATCGTCTCTATTTGTACCGTATACATCTAGTAGAACGAGTTGTCCTTTATTAAAAATTAAATCGTTGTATTTAAATTTTTTTTTAACTTTAGCACCTAAAAACGGACCAAATGGATAATATCTTCTTACTTCATTAATAAACATTCGCATATATTGTTCGTCATTTGTTTTTAATCGCACTTTTACACTTGGATACTGATGTATCGCAAGGGCACTGAACGTGATATATGTTGCAATCGCAACAATTGGACGCAAAATATTAATTAATTCTACAGCGGCCATTAAAGGGTTCAATAAACGACCGTGATGATCTTTATGATGAGCGAATTGATAAAGAATCGAGTTATCAGGAACATGGATTTCATTTGCTCTTACCTGTTGAATGATTTCCCTGATCCATATTTCTGCTCGATCTCTTGCTGTTCGTCCTTGCCAATGTCTAGGGCCAACCGCACCGAAAGCATCAACCATTTTTCCGAAATCTTGTGCACGTTGTTTTACCTCTATGTTTTTAATCGGTACGCCTGTCCATTCACAGGCAGCTTTACACATCATTTGTTGAGCTTCATTGAAAAGCTCAATTTGTGGTTTTGTTTGCACATGTTTCATATGTGATTCCCAATGTTTTCTCGTAATATCTTTCAATAAATTAATATTTTCTACTGTCATAAAAGACATGAAAAATTGTTTCCGATGTTTATGCGCCTGACCATCTAACGATTGTATAGCTTGTTCGCCAAATAACGTTTTTTGAATACGTTTAGGGGCGGCACCTTTACGTTGAAATAATTCATTATTATAAAATAATTCGGCAGCTTCTTTACCAGACATACATATAACTTTTTTTCCTAATAATCTCGTCTGAAAAAGATTTGATTGGTGTTTCTTTTTACGATTAAGAATAAATTGATATCCTTCCATTAGTAATTCGATGCTTTCATCAACTCTACTATTGTAAGGAACATTTGATCTATTCATTGAACCACAACCTTGTCTTGTAATCACTCTCCATATTTTGAGTTATTGTAAAATTTTCATACAAAAAACCGTCCACCTTTATAGATGGACGGTTCAGGTATATTAAACTGGATATACACCGTGTTTTCTTTCAGTAAAGGTTAAATTTTTAGAACGATATGCTTCTAAACGTTTTTTAAGTTCATTTCTTAAATCATTTGGTTGCACAATATCGTCAATCACCATCTCTGAAGCTAAACGGTATATATCGATGTTTTCTCTATATTCTTCCTGCTTTTGTTTTATAAATGCTGGACGTTCTTCCTCAGGAAGTTCAGCGATTTTATTAGCATATACAGCATTAACCGCTGCTTCTGGTCCCATAACTGCAATCTGCGCTGAAGGAAGAGCAATGGTTGCATCTGGTTCAAAAGCTGGTCCTGCCATGGCATATAATCCCGCACCGTATGCTTTTCTAACGATAACCGATAATTTTGGAACAGTTGCTTCACTCATAGCTGAAATCATTTTAGCTCCGTGACGGATAATACCAGCACGTTCTACTTTAGTTCCGATCATAAATCCAGGAATATCAGCTAAGAAAATTAACGGAATGTGGTACGCATCGCATAGTTGTATAAATTTAGCTGCTTTATCGGCAGAATCGTGGAACAATACGCCACCTTTCATCCGCGGCTGGTTAGCAATAATTCCAACAGATTGTCCATCAATGCGTGCTAAACCTGTAATTAATTCTTTTGCAAACTCTCTTTTAATTTCACAAAAACTATTTTCATCAATCAAACGATTGATTAACTCATACATATCAAATGGAGCATTTTGATTTTCAGGTATTAATTCTTCAATTGTTTTGTCAAAGGAAGCAGGTTCTTTCGCATCAACTACTTCCGGTTTACTTCTGAAGTTAGCTGGGAAATACGTTAAATATTTTTGTGCGTATTCAATAGCTTCCTTTTCATCTTTAGCTAAAACATCGCCACATCCCGAAACGGAGCAATGCATACGTGCTCCACCCATCTCTTCAAGTGATACCTTTTCACCAATGACTTTTTCAGCCATCCTTGGTGAACCTAAGTACATTGATGCATTACCTTCAACCATGACAACGATGTCACAGAAGGCTGGGATGTATGCGCCACCTGCTGCTGATGGGCCGAAAAGTAAACAGATTTGTGGGACACGCCCTGACATTTTCACTTGATTATAAAAAATGCGACCTGCTCCTCTTCGGTTAGGGAACATTTCAATTTGATCGGTAATTCGAGCTCCAGCTGAATCAACTAAATATAGCATCGGTACTTCTAGTTTCATCGCTGTTTCTTGTATACGAATTATTTTTTCAACAGTTCTTTTCCCCCAAGAACCTGCTTTAACAGTAGAATCATTTGCCATCACACAAACCGTTTGACCGTTTATTTTACCAATACCAGTTACTACACCGTCTGCAGGTAAAGATTCATCCATACAATTTGCAAAAAAAGCATCTTCGACATTTAAATCGTCATCTAATAGCATGTTCAAACGATCACGTACGAACATTTTCCCTTTTTCAGCATTTTTTTCATGATATTTTTCTGCGCCACCTTTTTTAATACGATCGCGTAGTTCTTCATATGTGAATTCATTTGACAATTTACTCCACCCCTTCTATCTGCCTTTATAATTGGGCTTTCTCTTTTCCTTAAAGGCTTTTAAACCTTCTAGTCGATCTTCAGTTGGAATCGTGTACATATAATTTTTACGTTCAATGGTTAGACCTGTTTTCAAATCATGTCTCATACCTTCAACGATTGCCTTTTTGGCCATTTTTACACCAATAGGACCATTACTAGCGATTTGGTTAGCTATTTCAAGTGCTTTATGTTGAAGATCTTCTAGTGGAGTGACTTCCTGTATTAATCCTATTTCTTTTCCTTCAAAACTATCAAAACGTTTAGCTGTTAAAATATAATATTTTGCTTTAGCTAAACCTATTAATCTCGGAAGTCGTTGTGTGCCACCAGCACCGGGAATAATCCCCAATGACGTTTCAGTTAGTCCCATTTTTGCATTTTCACTTGCAATTCTAATATCACAACCTAAAGCAAGTTCTAATCCTCCACCAAAAGCGGCGCCGTTAATCGCAGCAATTGTAGGTATTTCCATATCCTCAACCCTAGTTACTAGTTTACCAATTTCTCCAACTGCTTGAATGGTTTCTTTTTCAGTCAAAGTTGCACGTTCTTTTAAATCTGCACCGGCACAAAAAGCTTTTTCACCTTCAGCAGTTATAATTAGTGCTCTTAAATCATTCTGCTTTTCAACCTCATCAAGTGCTGAGTGAAAATCTATCAAAAGTTGTTTTGACATCGCATTAGCTGCTTCTGGTCGATTTAAGATAATCATTCCGATATGTTCACCATTTTTTTTAAATGTAACGGTACTCATTTACTCACACCTTTTGAAAACATGTTCATTTGTTTACTCGGCAAAGATTTATTCAATTCTTTTTGAATAAAAGCACCTGCATCTAGCAAGGCATTAAGATTGATTCCAGTTTCGATTCCCATTTCATGAAGCATGTGAACTAAATCATCAGTGGCCACATTGCCTGATGCCCCTTTAGCATATGGACAACCACCTAATCCACCAAGTGCACCGTCAAACGTTGTATAACCTTGCTTTAAAGCAACAAGCGTATTTGCTAGCGCCATTCCTCTCGTATCGTGAAAATGAAGAGCAATTTTTTCTTTTGGAAAATAAGAGTTTATTTTTTGTAAAAAACGATCTACTTGGACTGGATTAGCTACCCCAATCGTATCACCAAGTGATAATTCATCGATTCCCATATCAAATAACGTCATACAAACATCTATAACTTGGTTTTCATCAACTATACCTTCATATGGACAACCGAAAACTGTTGAAACGTATCCTCGTACGGATTTGCTTGCTTTTTTCGCTTCATTAATGACTTCTTTTAATATTGGATACGTTTCATCGATTGTTTTATTAATATTATTTTTGTTATGCGCTTCACTTGCTGACATAAACACAGAAACTTCATCAACGTCTGCTTCTAAAGCATTTTCAAGACCTTTCATGTTCGGAACTAATGCGGCATATGTCACATCATCATTTCTGTTAATCTTTTTTGCGACTTCAACAGCATCTTTTAATTGTGGTATCCATTTCGGATGGACAAAGGATGTTATTTCAATATATGATAATCCACTATTTGACAATTGATTAATCCACTCAATTTTACTTTCAGTTGGTAAAAATGCACTTTCATTTTGTAAACCATCACGTGGACCGACTTCTTTAATTGTAACTTTTTTTGGTAAATGCATAAGATTGAATACCCCTTTTCAATTATTCAATAATTGCAATAACATCTCCTTCGTTGACAAAATCACCTTCGTTTACTTTAATTTCTTTTACCGTACCAGATACTTCGGCGGCAATCGGGATTTCCATTTTCATTGATTCTAAAATAACAAGATCTTGACCACTAGTTACTTGATCTCCCTCGTTAACTACTACTTTCCATACGTTACCTGCCATACTTGCTAATACTTCGTTCATCATAAATTCCTCCTAAATTATTTTATAATCTGTTCATTAATAAAAGATGTACGTGTGTTGCCTTCTTTAAAAACGTCATTTGTTGATATTTCTAGAAGTAAAGGAATATTCGTTTTAATTCCTTCTACCTTATAATCTTGTAAAGCTTGCTGTAATCTTTCGACTGCTTCACTTCTATTGTTACCTTTCACAATTAATTTAGCAATCATCGGGTCATAAAAAGGTGTCACTTGATAATCCTTTTCGATTGCAACATCGTTTCTGACAAAATCATGAGATGGAAAGTTTACGTCTGTTATTGTTCCTGGTGAAGGGAAAAATGTTTTCGGATCTTCAGCATAAATTCTTACTTCAATCGCGTGTCCGTCTACTTTAAGATCTTCTTGTTTAATGCTTAACTTTTCACCAGAAGCGATTTTTAACTGCTGTTCAACTAAATCGACACCTGTTATTTCTTCAGTAACCGGATGCTCGACTTGTAAACGAGTATTCATCTCTAGAAAGTAAAAATTTTGATATTCATCAACTAAAAATTCAATCGTTCCTGCATTTTTATAATTAATTGCTTTTGCAGCTTTTATCGCGGTCTCACCCATTTTTTGTCGTGTCTCTTCATTTAACAAAGGTGATGGAGCTTCTTCTACAACTTTTTGATGCCGTCTTTGAATAGAACATTCACGGTCAAAAAGATGAATCGTATTACCATAATGATCTGCGAGTAATTGAATTTCAATGTGATGCGCATTTTCGATGACTTTTTCCATGTACATCGTTCCGTCACCAAAAAACTGCTCGGCACGTCTTGCATTACTTTCAAAAGCTTTAACTAATTCCTCATCACTATATACAATCTGCATTCCGATTCCGCCACCACCGGAAGAGGCTTTAAGCATGACAGGATAACCAAGCTCATTGGCAATTGTTATAGCATCATCAGTTGATTCAATAGGGTTATTGACCCCTGGTATAATAGGTACACCAGCTTGCTGCATCGTATCTCGAGCTACAAGCTTACTTCCCATCTTTTCAATAGCGTTTGCATCAGGTCCAATAAAAATTAACCCTTCTTCTTCACAGCGTCTAGCAAATGTAGAATTTTCACTTAATAATCCATAACCAGGGTGAATAGCTTCGGCACCTGTTTGTTTTGCAACTTCGATAATTTTATCAATATTTAAATAGCTCTCATTTACTCTTGCGCCACCTATTAAATAGCTTTCATCAGCTGCTTTAACATGTGGGGCATGCTCATCAGCTTCTGAGTAGACAGCAACTGTTTCAATGTTCAACTTTTTACAAGTTTTAATAATTCTTAGAGCGATCTCTCCTCTATTAGCAATTAATACTTTATTAAACATCGAACCTCTCCTAGTCATTATAGTTTAAAATCTCTTTAGCTTTTTCTCGTAATTTAAATTTTTGAATTTTACCACTTGCAGTCATTGGATATTCATCAATTAATTCGATATATTTTGGTATTTTATGTCTAGATATTTTCCCTTCACAAAATTGTTTCACTTTTTCCCCTGTAAGGTTTGTATTTTCTTTCGGAATAACCCAGGCCATAAGCTCTTCACCGTATTTAGGATCTGGAACACCAATAATTTGCACGTCTAATATATCGGGATGGGTGTATAAAAATTCTTCTATTTCTCTCGGATAAATGTTTTCGCCACCGCGAATAACCATATCCTTTATTCGTCCGGTAATTTGGACATAACCGTCCTCATCCATAAAGGCTAAATCACCTGTGTGTAACCAGCCTTCAGAGTCTATAGCTGCTTTAGTCGCATCGTCATTTTTGTAGTAACCTTTCATGACTAAATAGCCTCTTGTACATAGTTCTCCTGTCATATTTGGTGGTAGCTCCTCATTTGTGCCAGGCTTTACAATTTTGACTTCAACATTTGGATGAGCTCTACCAACACTGCTCACGCGTAACTCTAATGGATCATCCGTTTTAGTTTGAGTTATGACTGGTGATGATTCTGTTTGACCATAGGCAATCGTAATATCTTCCATACCCATCTTATCAATGACTGACCGCATAACTTCAATTGGACAGTTTGAACCAGCCATAATACCAGTTCTTAAATAACTTAAATCATATTGTTCAAAATTTGGATGGTTAAGCTCGGCAATAAACATAGTTGGTACGCCATGTAATGCTGTACATTTTTCTTGATCAACAGCTTGAAGAACTTTTTCAGCTTCAAAATGTTCAACCATTACCATCGTTGCACCTTGTGAAACTGAAGCAAGTGTACCCATCACACAGCCGAAACAATGAAATAGAGGGACTGGAATACAAAGACGATCTTCTCCTGTTAGTTTCATCGTCTCAGCAACTTGCTTTCCATTATTAACAATATTGTAATGTGACAACATCACGCCTTTTGGAAAGCCAGTCGTCCCTGACGTATATTGCATATTAATCACATCATCATGATGAAGGGTTTGTTGGCGTTGTTGAAGTGTCTCATCACTAATATTTTTGCCTAAACTAATTAAGTCTTGCCAGCTGTAGCACCCTGGATAAACATCATTACTTAATATAATAATATTTTTTAAGTTTGGAAGTTTACTAGATTTTAACTGTCCTTTTTCACTAGTTTCGAGTTCTGGACATACATTTTTCAAAATATCGTAATATGATGTTCCTTTATAAGAATCTGATAATATCAAAGTCGTTGTATCTGACTGTTTAAGAAGATATTCTAGTTCTGCTGCTTGATAATTTGTATTGACGGTTACTAATACAGCTCCGGTCTTCCCTGAAGCGAATTGAGAAAGAATCCACTCTGGCTGATTATCAGCCCAAATAGCTACGTGTTCTCCTTTTTCTAGACCTAAAGCTAGAAAACCTTTTGCTGTTTGATTAACTAATTCATTAAAGGTCTTATACGTCCATCTAATCTTTCTATGTGGATATACAACTGCTTCATGATTTGGATGTTCGTTCACTTTTCTTTCTAATAATTCACCAATCGTCACTTCAAGTAAAGACATCATCTTACCTCCCTAGCATTAACAACCTAATTGTCTAGCAATAACCATACGTTGGATCTCAGAAGTTCCTTCACCAATTTCTAGTAATTTCGCATCTCTTAAATAACGCTCTACTTCGTATTCACGCATATAACCGTAACCACCGTGAATTTGAATCGCTTGGTTTGCTGAACGGAAAGCTGTTTCAGTTGCAAATAACTTCGCATATGCAGCTTCCTTAGTAAAGTTTTTCCCTTGATCCTTCAACCAAGCAGCTTTCATGACCATATTTCTAGCAAGTTCTACTTCCATTGCCATATCAGCTAATTTAAACTGTATCGCTTGAAATTTAGAGATAGGCTGACCAAACTGTTTACGTTCTTTAGCATATTCTAATGCTTTATCAAGTGATGCTTGAGCAATCCCTACTCCTAATGCAGCAATAGATATTCTACCGCCATCTAGAGTGTACAAAAATTGTTTAAATCCTCCCTTTGGATCACCTAACAAATTGTCTTTCGGTACTCTTACATCTTCTAATACGATTTCAGCCGTGTTGGATCCTCTAACACCCATTTTGTCGTAATTGTCTGTAATCGTTAGTCCAGGTGTATCAGTTGGGACAACAATCGCAGAAATTATATTTTTACCTCGATCATCTTTACCTGTTACAGCTGTTACAATAATTTGCTGTGCATATGAAGCGTTTGTGATAAAACATTTTTCACCATTAATTACGTATTCATCACCGTCTAATATTGCAGTTGTCTTAGTCCCTCCAGCATCAGATCCAGCGTTTGGTTCTGTTAATCCGAATGAGCCGAGTGCTTTACCTTCAGCAAGCGGCTTCAAAAATTTTACTTTCTGTTCCTCAGTACCGAAATAATAAATAGGACTAGCTCCTAAAGATACTGCGGCAGCATAGCTCAATCCTGTACTCCCACAAACACGACCAATCTCCTCAACGGCTAAAGCGTAAGTGATCGTGTCACCACCAGAACCCCCGACTTCTTCAGGAAAAGGTATACCAAGTAGGCCTAACTCACCCATCTCCTTAAAAATATCTTCAGGGAAAGCCGCATTGACGTCGATATCAATAGCTCTCGGTTTAATTTTTGCCTCAGCAAAATCTCTTACCATCTTCCTAGTCATTTCTTGTTCTTTCGTAAGTTCAAAATTCATCTTTTATCCCCCTTTTTGTAGTAGACCGACTGGTTGGTCTGTAATAAAACAAATGAAAACGCTTTCTAAAAGCGATAAATAAAAAACGTATTTAAAAGACTAGATTTTTAAGAAGTGTTGAATGTTTATATGTTTCCAAAGAACGATCAGTTAATATACCTCTAAAGATGATGTCAATATACGTTGAAGCAATTTGGTCTATAGATTTTGGACCATCTTTTTTGTACCATTGATAAGTCCAGTTAACGATACCAAGTATGGACATTCCTGTGATGGTTGTTGGTAAATCTTTTCTAAATTGGCCTCGGTCTTGCCCCTCCTTCACAACCGTCATAATGACTTCTTTAAAATCATCACGTTTCTGTTTTATCAATTCTTCATATTCTCGTTTCAAATATTTATGTTCTTGATAAAATACGACAATATGGTCATTATATAAATCAAAAACTCTAACGTGAGATTTTAATATTTCATATAGTTGTTCAATAGGTTCATCATACTTTTTCTTCACTTGATTCGCTTCATTTAATACATATGAAATGAATAAATCATGAATGACATATAAAAGTTCATCTTTTGATTTAAAATGGTGGTAGAAACCACCTTTTGAAGTATGACAATGTTCAATAATGTCATTGACTGATACACCGTGAAAACCTTTTTCTGAAAATAACTGTAGTGATCCTTGAATGATTTTTTCTCTTAAATCTGACATGATTCCCCCCAGCCTTTTTTCGTATTTTATCACAATTTTGTCATAATTCAAAGAGGTAGGTGGAAAAATCCTACCTCTATGAATCAGTATTTGAAAAGTATTGTTTGTACACTGGTTCAATTGCTGTATAAACTACTTCTCCATAATTATCTGTGTCTATGACGAATGAGCCGTTACTATAACGATCGCTTGCTCTAAATTCTAAAGGCATGACTATTTTAGTCTCCCCTTGGTCTGTTTCAATGACAATATTTTCATTATCTTGTACTGTGTGGAATCCTACAATTCGATGTGGATTTCTTTTTAATTCTCTTAACATCGTTAATCCACGTTTTGCCCGACTGCTTTGTTCAAACTCAGATATATTCATTCGTTTACATGCCCCACGGTTCGTAACGATAAATAAAGAAGGATAATCTAATTCATCGAAGATCTCACCGTTAATCACGTATTCACCAGATTTTAGTGTTATTGACTTTACTCCTGCTGCTTTAATTCCAATCGGTTTAATTTCACTCTCATGAAACCATAAACCGTAACCGGTGTTCGTCGCAATAAATAGATCATTGTGTCCTGTTGTCATATGAACAACTATGACTTCATCGTTATCTTTTACATTCATACCGACAATTGGACGAGAATATCGTTGAACTTTATAATCTTTTAGCTCTGATTTTTTAATCATGCCATTTTTAGTTAAAGATAAAACATAGAATGGCTCTTCAAAGTTACGTACTGGAATAGCTTTAATAACAGACTCTTCCTTATCAATAGGAATGATGTTAGCAATATGCTGCCCCATATCTTTCCATTTAATTTCTGGTAGTTCATGAACCGGAATATATAAATAATTACCTTTATTCGTAAACAGTAATAAAGTATCTTGAGTATTAATTTCCATCACATGTAAAATGTGATCGTTTTCCTTCATTTGCAAATCTTCGAGGTTTGAAGCGGCATAAGATCTCAAACTTGTTCGTTTAATATATCCTTCTCTAGTTACAGATACAACAACATCTTCAGATGGGACTATAACTTCTAAGTTTATTTTTATTTCTTCAATTTCTGATTCAATTTTTGTTCTTCTCTCACTTTGATATTTCTTTTTTACCTCGACTAAGTCATCAATGATGACTTGAAATAGCTTTTGCTCACTATTTAATATCGCTGTCAAAGAAGTAATTGTTTTTTGAAGTGCGTCAGCTTCTTTTTGTAATTCAGTTATATCTGTATTCGTAAGTCGATACAATTGCAACATAACAATTGCTTCTGCTTGCCTTTCAGTAAACTCGTAGCGCTTAATCAACTGATCTTTAGCATCTTTTTTATCCTTTGATGCTCTAATAGTTGCTATCACATCATCTAATATAGAAATGGCGTGAATTAGCCCTTCGACAATATGAGCACGCTCTTCGGCTTTTCTTAAATCATAGCGTGTTTGTCTCTCAACAACTTGGCGCTGATGGGAAATATAAGCATCTAATAAGTCTGTTAGTTTCATAATCTTTGGTGTTTTATTAGCAATTGCGACCATATTAAAATGATACGATATTTGCAAGTCTGTATTTTTATACAAGTAGTTTAAAACACCTTGACTATCAGCATCTTTTCTTAATTCAACTACAATTCTTAAGCCTGTACGGTCTGTCTCATCTCTTACTTCTGTAATACCCTCTACTTTTCTCTCAATACGGAGCTCGTCCATCTTTTTAACAAGATTAGCTTTATTAACATCATAAGGTATTTCTGTAATAACGATTTGTTCTTTACCGCCACGAACCTTTTCAATTGTAGCAAGCCCACGGATGATAATTTTCCCTTTACCTGTTTCATAGGCTTTTTTAATACCATCAACACCTTGGATAATTCCTCCTGTTGGAAAATCCGGTCCAGGCATCAGCTCCATTAACTCTTCAACGGTAGCTTCGTTATTTTTTATTTTATATATGACTGCATCAATCACTTCTGATAAGTTATGTGGTGGGATGTCTGTTGCATAACCTGATGAAATTCCTGTTGAACCATTAACTAATAGATTAGGAAACTTGGCTGGTAAAACGACTGGCTCATAATCTGTGTCATCAAAGTTTTCAATGAAATCAACTGTTTCTTTTTCAATGTCACGTAATAATTCAGAAGCAATACCTGATAGTCTTGCTTCGGTATAACGCATTGCTGCTGGTGGATCACCGTCAATGCTTCCATTATTACCGTGCATTTCTACTAGTTCTTGCCTTACTTTCCACGTTTGGCTCATTCGTACTAATGCTTCATATACAGATGAATCACCATGTGGATGATAATTACCTATTACTGTTCCTACTGTTTTAGCAGATTTTCTAAAAGGTTTATCATGAGTGTTTCTCTCTTGATGCATCGCATACAAAATACGACGTTGCACAGGCTTTAAGCCATCGCGTACATCAGGTAAAGCACGGTCTTGAATAATATATTTACTATAACGGCCAAAACGATCGCCAATCACTTCTTCTAATGGTAGATCTAAATATTTAGCTTGTTCTGCCAATGTCTTTCCTCCTAGCTAGAAAATCGATCATTATCTAAAATTGTATCTTCTTCATCCATTCCAAAGGCAACATTCGATTCAATCCATCGTCTTCTCGGTTCTACTTTATCACCCATTAGTGTTGAGACTCTTCGTTCTGCACGCGCAACATCTTCAATTGTCACTCGAATTAGGGTTCTAGTTTCCGGGTTCATCGTCGTTTCCCATAATTGATCTGCATTCATTTCCCCAAGACCTTTGTAACGTTGAATCGAATAACCACTTTTATATTGTTGTAGCAATGTTTTTAGGGCACGTTCGTCCCAAGCGTAATCTTCTTTTAAACTTTTACCTTTTCCTTTTGACACTTTATATAAAGGTGGTAAGGCAATGAATACTTTTCCATGTTCAATTAACGGACGCATATATCGATAGAAAAAGGTTAGTAATAACACTTGAATATGAGCCCCATCTGTATCAGCATCGGTCATGATGATTACTTTGTCATATGAACAGTCTTCAATATTGAAGTCAGCCCCAACACCAGCGTTAATCGTATGAATAATAGTCGCGATTTCTTCATTTTTGAAAATATCATCGATTTTAGCTTTTTCTGTGTTTATGACTTTACCTCTTAATGGTAAGACAGCTTGAAAACGTCTATCACGCCCTTGCTTAGCTGAACCTCCAGCAGAATCTCCCTCTACTAAAAACAGTTCATTTTTATTCGGGTTTTTCGATTGTGCTGGTGTTAATTTTCCACTTAACAATGAATCTTTACGCTTTCTCTTTTTACCGTTTCGTGCATCTTCACGTGCCTTTCTGGCAGCTTCTCTCGCATCACGGGCTTTAATTGTCTTTTTAATTAACATTTTTGATACGTCAGGGTTTTCTTCTAGAAAGTAAGCAAGCTGTTCAGCAATAACACTTTCTGAAATACTCCGTGCTTCAGGTGTTCCTAATTTACTTTTCGTCTGACCTTCAAATTGGAGTAAGTCTTCCGGAATTCTTACAGAAACGATAGCTGTTAATCCTTCTCTTATGTCATTACCATCTAAATTCTTTTCTTTTTCTTTAATTAATTGCATTTTTCTAGCATACTCATTGAATGCCCTAGTAATGGCTGTTTTAGCACCAGATTCATGTGTCCCGCCGTCTCGTGTACGTACATTATTAACAAAGGATAAAATGTTTTCAGAATAGCCATCATTGTATTGAAATGCAAAGTCAACCTCGATTCCTTTCTGTTCACCTTCAAAAGAAACCACTGAATGGAGTCCTTCTTTTTCTTCGTTTAAATATTCAACGAAAGATTCTAAACCTTTTGGGTAGCAATATTTTTCTTCAGTACCTGTTCGTTCATCGATTAAAATGATTTCTATCCCTTTTAACAAAAAGGCTGCTTCTCTAAGTCTTTCAGATAAAATTTCAAACTGAAACTTCGTCGTTGAAAAAATAGTTGGATCAGGTTTAAAACGGATTGTTGTCCCTGATTTATTCGTTTTACCGACTATTTCTAATCCAGTTACCGGTTTACCACCATCTTCAAATCGTTGAACATGTCGTTGTCCATCACGTTCAATCGTTACTTCTAACCATTTCGAGAGCGCGTTAACAACAGAAGCACCTACACCGTGTAAACCTCCACTTGTCTTATAGCCACCTTGTCCAAACTTTCCACCTGCATGCAAAATGGTAAAGATAACTTCTGGAGTTGGTTTACCCATTTTGTGCATCCCTGTAGGCATTCCTCGCCCTTCATCTTTAATTGTAATTGATTCATCGTTATGAACATTAACAGTAATTGTTTTACCGTGTCCTGCCAACACTTCGTCTACTGCGTTATCTACAATTTCAAACACTAAATGGTGTAAACCTCTATGGTCCGTACTTCCTATGTACATCCCAGGGCGTTTTCTAACTGCATCTAATCCTTCTAATACTTGAATCGATTCATCGTTATATGTCTCGTTGATCTTCGACAATCGAACGACCCCCAATCTTAATCTCTATGTACTTTTTTTATCATTCGTTAAAAGAAGAGAAAATCCCTGTTCCGAACAGAGATTTTCAATAATAAATCAATCATTTTCCAATTGTTACGGCATGGACAACTTTTATACATAAATCCATTATGACCGTAAAACCTCGTTCTTTCAACATTTCATATGCTTTTTCGTCGAAAACACCTAATTGGGCCCAGAAAATTTTACAATTTGTTTCCAATGCATCTTTAGCTACATCCATTAAATGTTCCGAACGACGGAAAACGTTAATGATATCTATATCTTCCTTTACTTCTGATAAAGAGCGGTATGATTTTTCTCCCAATACTTCCTCCACATTAGGATTTACTGGTATAATTTTATATCCTAACTTCTGCATTTCTCTAGCTATTTGATAAGAAGTTCTCTCAGGGTTATCAGATAAACCGACGACAGCAATAGTTCTTGCGTTCATAAGTATTTGTTTTAGCTTTTCGTTTGATGGATTTTGCATAAAAAGTTCGCTCCTTCACTAAAAACTCTTAATTAATAGCATATCCTTTTTTTGCATATTACTCAATATCGTATTCATTATTACGGCGATGTTAAAATAATACTAGTTAGCATCTTCTTTATTTTTGTTTCATTTGTTAGAATAAAATAGACTAAATCGTCTAACTAATATAAAGGAGAACGAGTATGGAATATTTATTGGAGTATGTGATTTTTGCCATTATTGCTTATTTATTTGGTTCAATTCCCTTTGCACTCGTTATTGGTAAAGTTTTTTATCAGACCGATATCCGTGAACATGGTAGTGGAAACCTAGGTGGGACTAATACTTTTCGAGTACTAGGTAAAAAGGCTGGATTAATTGTCTCGATTTTAGACATTTTGAAAGGAACTGCACCCGTTATAATTGTGCTATACTTCCAACCTGAACTTCAACCACTAATTGTCGGTGCTTTCGCTGTCTTGGGACATACTTATCCACTATTTGCAAAATTCCGTGGTGGTAAGGCTGTTGCTACATCAGGTGGTGTTCTTTTAGGAGTAAGTCCATTACTATTTTTAATTTTAGTGCTTTCATTTTTTACATTTTTAAAACTTTTTAAGTATGTTTCACTATCATCGATGTTAACAGGTGTTGTAGCAGTCATTACATCGGTCATTATGCAAGATATAGGTTTAATCATCGTTACTATATTTCTTGCAACTTTTGTAATTTACCGTCACCGAGATAATATTAAACGAATTAAAAACAAAACAGAACCTAAGATAAAATGGATGTAATCATTGAGTCCGGTTAGATCGGACTCTTTTTTAAAAGGGATGATATAAATTGAAAAAGTTATTTATTATTTTTGTTAGTACATTAGTGGTCTTTATATCTATTGCCTTCTTTGCATTTAAAGGCCAAACGAGTGAAAACGTAAATACAGAAATAATTGAAGTAAAAGACCATTACAACAGTGATGTGGAGCATTTTTATAAATCTAAATCATTTAGTTCTACGATTACGTTAAACGCTATTGGTGATATATTAATTCATAACTCAGTGTATGAAGATGCGAAAACCTCAAATGGCTATGACTTTCGCCCAATGATTGAATTAGTAAAGCCTTATATCGAAAATGCAGATATTACGTTTGCCAATCAAGAAACCGTATTAGGTGGTACAGAAATCGGACTTTCATCATATCCTACATTCAACTCACCTTATGAAGTTGGGATAGCCTTAAAAGATGCTGGTGTAGATATCGTCTCGATGGCTAACAACCACACATTAGACCGTGGAGAACAGGCTATAATGAATGCCACTAATTTCTTAAACAATATTGGAATTGAATACGTGGGCTCTTATCAAAATGAATCTGATCAAGCAACGCCGCGTATTATTAATAGAAAGGGTATTTCAGTCGGATTTTTAGCTTATACATACGGTACAAATGGAATCCCAGTACCTGAGGGTAAAGACTATTTAGTTAATTTAATTGATGAGGAAAAGATTGTAGCAGATATTAAACAGTTAAAACAAAGTACTGACTTCGTAGTTGTAAGCATGCATTTTGGTCAAGAATATCATACATATCCAAATGATGAACAAATACATCTTGCAGAAATTTTAACTAGTGAAGGTGCAGATGTCATTATCGGCCATCATCCGCATGTGTTGCAGCCCGTTGATTGGATTGCAACGAATGATGGTAACGAACGATTTGTTGCATATTCATTAGGCAACTTTATCTCCGGCCAAGTTGGTATTAATCGCTTAATTGGTGCTATTATGCAAATCGAGTTGACAAAAACGATCGATCAAGATGGTATTACTCATACTGTATCAAATGCTAAAGTGATGCCTACTTATAACTATTATCATAATTTTAGAAATTATAAAATAGTACCTTTAATAGATGCTGATCAATATCATTTATCAAACGCTAAACAGCTATTTGAACAGACGAAAAAACTTATTCAAACATATACAAATAACGTTGAAGTTGTACCTTATTTAGAATAAGTCTAAACCATTGATAACATTAAGACTTCTCATGTATACTTAAATTTGTATTTGTGCTTCTGAAAGGAGTCATAGTTATGAACGAAATTAAAAGAAAAAAACAATTACCATCAAAACAAGAACGACATAAATTATTCGGTTCGGTCGAACCAGGACCCAAAACAAAACCAGAAGAAAAAAGTAAAATGGCGGATTTACAAAACACGAAAAAAGACTTTTTGTTCCATTTAGACGTCGTTGGTATTTCCAATGTTAAACACCCAATAATAATAAATAGTAAGCTTAATCCAAAAACACAGACAACAATTGGCACTTTTTACTTTGCATCTAGTATATCTCAAGGTGCTAAAGGAACTAATATGAGCCGTTTCACTGAACAACTACAAGAATATTATGAAAATGGTTTTGTCATAGATATTGCAACATTAAAACAGTTTGTTTACTACCTACACATTCGGCTTGAACAACAGGATGCTGAATTACAAGTGAGCTTCCCTTGGTTTTTTGAAAGAAAAGCTCCTTATACGAGCAAGGCTGGAATGAACTACGCTGATGCTTGGATGAAAGTTCGCTATCATATTGATCAAGGCTATGATGTATCAGTTGGGATGAATGCCAAGATTACGACTCTTTGTCCTTGTTCAAAGGAAATTAGTGAATATAGTGCACATAATCAACGAGGTAACGTGACTGTTGAAGTGACATTAAACGATGATTTTGATGAAGATAAATATGATTGGAAAGAAGTTCTTCTTGAAGCGGCCGAGTCTAATGCCAGTGCGAGAATTCATCCAGTATTAAAAAGACCTGATGAAAAAGTGGTCACAGAAACAGCGTATGAAAATCCTCGTTTTGTTGAAGATGTTGTTAGACTTGTGGCTAGTGATTTATATGAGATTGACTTCATTGAAAAGTTTCATGTTAAATGTACTAACGAAGAGTCAATCCATCTGCATGATGCCGTTGCATCTATTACTTACGACAAACGAGATGAGTAGTAAGTAGGTTATGTAATGAAACATATTTTCATATTTTTAATCAAAATATATCGTAAATATATTTCACCTTTAAAAGGACCATCATGTCGATTTCAACCGACATGCTCACAATACGGCATCGAAGCCTTTGAACGGTTTGGATTTTTTAAGGGCCTTTATTTAACTGTTAAACGGATATTAAAATGCCATCCTTTTCACCCAGGTGGATTTGACCCAGTTCCTGAAAAGAAGAATAAAAACAAAGGCTCATCTCTTCAAGAGTGAGCCTTTATGTAAATCTATTCAATTGATCAAGTTTGTTTTCCGCTCTCATTATATCTTTCTGAAAAGAACCAATTAAATCAAAGTGAGGATACTTTTCATTTCGATGAATCCACTCCGGTTTCAAACCATATTTCTTTCCCCAACGGATTAGCTTATTTACATCGCTGCACCCTACCTTTGTCACTGTCCTCATATGAGGGAACCGCTCATCAACCCAGTAATGTGTTAAAAAAGCTATCTCACCACGGCCCACTGCCTGTTTCCATTCGTTTAATTCTTGACGTTTAATTCCAAAAGCCATTCTATTCTCCCACAGCCTTCATATATGCTTCATGCCAGTCAGGAAATTGCTTTTTGATGGAGATTGGTCTGAAGTTTTCCTTTTTTACGCATACATGAGTCGATCGTCCAGTCACTGCAAGTTCACCTTCGTCATTATAAACTTCATAGTAGTAGACGACACGGAACCCATCATAACGTTCTATTGATGTTTTTACGATTGCCGTTTGTCCGTATTTTAAAGGTTTTTTATATTTAGCTTCTATGTCAACTACAGGTGAGACAATTCCTACTTTCTCCATATCAGCATATTTAAACCCTAGCTGTTCGATTAAGTTTGTTCTCCCAATCTCAAACCAGACTAAATAATTCGCATGATAGACAACACCCATTTGATCCGTTTCTTGATATCGTACTTTAACGAATGATTCATTAACTACCATTAAGTATCCATCCTCTCTGCTTTATATAGTCATTATTTTAACATAATTATTTATTTAACTTCCCATAAAAAATGAGTAATCACTTTAAGTATAAGTAAAGTGATTACTCAATAAAAGAAGAAAACCCTCAATTGAGGGCCATCTGATACTATTGTTACTGATTATTTTGATCATGATATTCATCTTTAATTTCTTCACGCATGCCTTCAATAGACTCTTCTCTTCTTTTATTTTTTTGCTGAATTTGTTGTCTTTGTTCTCCCGATGCAGTACTCATTGATTCTTCTGCTTCTTCCATATTTTCAATCGTATTTTCAATATTTTGTTGAAGCTTTTCAACATTATCAGAGCGATCGTCTGGTTTTGGCTCATTTTCAAAATTACGGTTTCTATCCATCATGTCATCTCCTTTAAATGCATTTATTTTTATTATGAGATGACAAGAATAATTTATGCATGATTTTCATTAGTATCTTTTAATTCAAAACGTTCATCTAGTTTTTCATAAATTCTTTCTAGTTCTTCTGGGTTATTTAATATTTTCTCTTTTTCACTTTCAATAAGTGCTTTGTAAGATAAATAGTCTTTTTTACGCAACATCATCGTCTCCTTTTTGTTCTAGGATGACCAATCTGTTGGTAAATTATACATTTAATCGAGTTGCTTCATCTTTTTCTCCATTTCCTCATAAGTCATTGGGCCGATTTTCCTCTGTAATTGTATGATTCCATCACTATTTATAAAGTAAGTCGTCGGTAGCTGTAAAGCTAAATAAGTAACAGACACTTCATTCGTATCATCTAGCAGTACTGGAAACGTTAATTCATAGTCATCAACAAACTTTTTAACATTACTACTATTTACTTCAGAGCCTGTAACGTTTACGGCAATTATTTCTACTTCGTCACTATACTTCTCATAGAAGTCCTGCATATGTGGCATTTCTGCTTTACATGGTCCACACCAAGATGCCCAGAAATTTAAAAATACTTTTTTACCTCGTAAGTCACTCAACCGAACCAAATTCCCATCTAAATCTCTTAATTGAAAATCTTTAGCTAAATCACCTACGTCAACACCCGTCATATCTACATCCATATTTTCAGGCACGACAAATAATGGACCATTCATTTCTTCCTCACTTGTTTGATTATCAGCAATAACGTTGTACACAATAATTCCGAGTAAAGTTAATATGACACCTAGTGCTAAAAGTCGTTTGAATAACATTTAATCTATCTCCTTTCGAGAATCATTCCATTCAATAAACAAAATCACGACTGCGATAATGATTACGCCTAATAACCATATAAAATATATTTGAATCTCATCTAGTACAATACGGAATAATACCCATACAATAAGTGCCCATCTAAAATATTTTAATTGAGCAACAAAGTTTTTTATATTTCTACTATTAAAAATGAGACTAGCAATAAATAAGTATGCTATACCTTCGACTAAAATGATGACATTAGGCACATAAATAAATGATATAAGCCTCACAAATCCGATAAATACTATTGCACAAAATATTATGAGTAATGTTTGATATTCAAGTAAAATATTCTGTTTACGGCTAATGTAATAACTGTAGGTCACGACTAATAAAAAACCTAATACAATGCCGAGTTCTCCTCCATCAAAGAAGATTATCGATTGCACTAAATGAACGACATCACCGGGATGATATATAAAGTAACTTAATTTCCATACAACTATGAAAAGAATCCAATACTCTAACACTAAATCAGACGGTTTTTTGTTAAAAGATATTAAATGTCTTCTTGTAATTAAATAACTTAAAAATAGCGTCAATACAATTACTAGAATATATAGTAAATATGGAATATAAATATTTAAAGGGCCTATTTTTAATACATCAATCATATAATCACCTTCAATTACTGTTCACTCTTATCATATCAAATATTTATTTTAATACTTTGTGCAAAGTATTAAAAATGATGACTTTTTTGTTAATACTATTATTTTTTATGTATTATTCTGGAAAATACATATTAGAATAAAATGATGAAGTAAATTTATAATCAAAATAGGAAAAGCACACCGCAAAATGCGATGTGCTTAGTAATGAGATTATAATTAAGCTTTTAATTTGTTACGTAACACCATTTGTAAAATACCACCATGACGATAGTAATCTAATTCTACTTCACTATCGAAACGAACGATCGCTTCAAATTCTTTCTTATTACCATCTTCATCAGTAGCTGTTACTTTTATTAGATCATGCGGTTTAACGCCTTCATTAATTTCAACATCAAAAGTTTCTCTACCTGTTAAACCTAATGATTCAGCAGAGTCGCCATCTTTAAACTGAAGCGGTAAAACGCCCATCATAACTAAGTTTGAGCGGTGAATACGCTCGAAACTTTCAGCGATAACTGTTTTAATTCCTAATAGATCAGTACCTTTTGCTGCCCAATCTCGTGAACTTCCCATCCCATAGTCTTGACCAGCGATGACGATTAATCCAGTACCATCTTCTTTATATTTCATTGCTGCATCATAGATCGGCATTACTTCTCCAGTTGGCCAGTATGTTGTATAGCCACCTTCTCTACCTTCAGCAATTTGGTTACGGATACGGATGTTACCAAATGTACCACGCATCATCACTTCATGGTTACCACGACGAGAACCGTATGAGTTAAAGTTGCGCGGTGTAACACCTTTTTCAATTAAATATTGTCCTGCCGGCATATCTTTTGGAATAGCACCAGCTGGTGAAATATGGTCTGTTGTGACAGAATCGCCAAACTTACCAATGACACGTAATCCCTTAATCGAGCTAATTTCTCTAGGATCTTTAGACATTTCTTCAAAGAAAGGTGGGTTTTGAATATAAGTTGAGTCTTCATCCCACTCATATAACGGTTCATCTGTTGTTTCGATTTTATTCCATGCTTCATTAGAATCGAATACACGCTCATATTCTTTACGGAATATTTCAGGTGTAACAACTTTCTTAACTTCATCTTTAATTTCTTGAGCAGATGGCCAAATATCTTTGAAGTAAACATCGTTACCGTCTTTATCTTGACCTAATGGTTCGTTGAGTAAGTCAATATCAACTGTACCAGCTAAAGCGTACGCCACTACTAACGGTGGTGAAGCTAAGTAGTTAGCACGAACTAATGGATGAATACGTCCTTCAAAGTTACGGTTACCAGATAACACAGACGCTACTGTTAAATCATTTTCAGCAATTGCTTCTTCAATTTCTGGTAATAATGGACCGGAGTTACCGATACATGTTGTACAACCGTAACCAACAAGGTTAAATCCTAGTTTATTTAAATATTCCATTAGACCAGAGTCTTCTAAATAACGTGTTACAACTTTAGAACCTGGTGCTAATGAAGTTTTAACATACTCAGGTACTTCTAACCCCTTTTCTACTGCATTTTTGGCGAGTAGTCCAGAACCTAACATAACGTATGGGTTAGATGTGTTCGTACAAGATGTAATAGCAGCGATAGCTACTGCACCTGTCTTCATCGTAACTTCTTTACCATTGTTAAATTTAACAACAGCCTCTTTGTTTTTCTCATCTTCAGACAATCCAAAGCCTTGGTTACCTTGAGGAGCTGTTAACGCTTTGTTAAATGACTCTTTCATTTCAGAAAGAACAATTAAATCTTGAGGGCGTTTTGGTCCAGATAAACTTGGCTCAAGCTCTGAAAGATTAATTTCTACTAATTCTGTAAACTCAGGATCTTCTTGATCAGGAGTATAGAATAAGTCATTCTTTTGTAAATATTCTTTTACTAATTGTACGTGTTCTTCTGAACGTCCAGTTAGACGCAAGTAATCTAAAGCTTCTTCGTCTACTGGGAAGAAACCACACGTTGCACCATACTCAGGTGCCATGTTAGAAATTGTCGCACGGTCTGCTAGTGGCATTTCAGTAAGTCCTGGACCAAAATACTCGACAAATTTACCTACTACATTTTTCTCACGTAAAACTTGAGTCACTTTTAACGCTAGGTCTGTAGCAGTTGTTCCTTCAGGTAAACTTCCTGTAAATTTAACCCCGATGACATCTGGTGCAGGGAAATATGAAGGTTGCCCAAGCATTCCTGCTTCTGCTTCAATACCACCGACACCCCATCCTAATACCCCAAGACCGTTAATCATTGTTGTATGCGAGTCAGTACCAACTAAAGTGTCAGGAAATGCATCATAAGTTCCATCTTCGTTCTCAATTTCATGAACAACATTAGCAATATACTCTAAGTTTACTTGGTGCACGATACCAGTTGCTGGTGGAACCGCACGATAGTTATCAAATGCTTTTTGAGCCCAATGAAGGAATTCATAACGCTCTTTGTTTCTTTCAAATTCAATTTCCATGTTCGCTCTTAAGGCATCCGGTGTTCCATAGCGATCAACTTGTACTGAGTGGTCAATAACTAAGTCTACTGGAACTTCAGGATTAATTTCTTCAGGACGTCCACCCAAATCAACCATTGCTTTACGTAATGAAGCAAGGTCAACAACAGCTGGAACCCCTGTGAAGTCTTGTAAAATTACACGTGATGGTTTAAAAGGAACATCTACTGTTTCACCTTTACCCCACTTAGCCAGTTTTGTCACGTGTTCATCTTGGATAACACGCCCATCATGTTGACGTAAAACTGATTCTAAAAGCACACGAATAGAAAATGGTAGTTTTGATATTTTACCATAGCCCTGTTCTTCTAGTACTTTTAAGTGATAGTAATTGTAAGTTTTTCCGTTTAGCTCAAATTGTTTTTTCGCATTAAAGGAATTGTTCGTCACTATCTTTTTACCCCCTTAAAGATGATTCGTTCTATGATTTAATTTGTAACGTAATTAAATCACCTATTTATGCACTACTCTATTTTATATGAAAATAGTAAATAAGTAAAACGTTTGAGAAGTATTTTGAAGATTGAAAAACTATTTTATTAATTGGACAATATACGATCGAGATGTTTAAAATGTTCAATCATGATCGGCTGATCATCTGGATGAATTGTCCTGAAATCAATTATTGCTTTATCCTCAGAAATTCTACAAACAAGCGGAGGTGTTTTCTTCCTTAATTCTTCACTTATAAAATTCGCAGAACAAGAACCACTTAAATGTAGTCCATAAGAGTCAATCGTTTCTTCTGGCAATGTACCTCCACCGATGTTTGATTGTGTCTGAATAGGTCTTATACTAAGTTGATTAAAAGTCGGTAGCTGCTTAATAAATGAATCCACACTATTTTTCACATTTTTAAATGGAGTTAAAATTGCTTGTAAAGTTGGTATTTTATTAAACGATTCCGTAAATGTTAATTTTAACGTTTCTTCAAGAGCTGCATAAGTCATTTTATCGACTCTTAACACTCTAGCTAGTTGATGCTGTTTTAAATAGTCAATCCATTTTTTCTTTCCAACAATAATTCCAACTTGTGGTCCACCTAATAATTTATCTCCACTAAAAGAAATTATATCTGCCCCACTCTTTACAACATCTTTAACGAGTGGCTCATCGCCTATTCCCCATTTCTTTAAATCTACAAACATCCCACTTCCTAAGTCTTCATAATATATGAGGTTGTTCGTTTTAGCTAACTCAACTAATTGTTTTCGATCAACAGTTGAAGTAAAGCCAATCATTTTAAAATTGCTCGGATGTACTTTCATAATCATTTTTGTGTCTTCATTAATAGCTTGTTCATAATCATATAGGTGTGTTTTGTTTGTTGTTCCTACTTCTTTTAATATCGCATCACTTTCGTCCATGATTGAAGAAACCCGGAAGCTACCCCCTATTTCCACGAGCTCTCCACGGGAGACAATCACTTCCTTCGCCTTTGCAAAAGCTTTTAAAATCATATACACACTCGCCGCGTTATTATTAACAACTAAAGCTGATTCTGCATTTGTTAATTTAGTTAAGTAATGTTCAACTAAATCATGTCTTGAGCCCCGCTTGCCTTTTTTATAGTTGTATTCAAGTGTGGAGTAGTATCGTGCAACTTCTACAACACGATTAATCGCAGACTCAGGAATATTTGCTCTTCCTAAATTAGTATGTAGAATCGTTCCTGTACCATTAATGACTCTCTGTAAACGCGGGGAAAGAAATTGCCTAATTAAATCAATTGTTTGATTAATAATCAAATTTGTAACTTCTTCCTCATGATTAACATGTAGATCATTTTGAATATTTTTTCGAACTGCATTTGTTGCCTCAACAACAAATGTTTTAATTAAAGTATTTGATAATTGGTTTTCTCTACTAAACTCAACTAATTTCTTATGCTGGATTAATTCATGTACCGGTCTTATAAAACGTAACATTTCATTACCCATATGCTCACATACTTTCATAAATAAAAATTAATGTTGATTACCATATGAAAAGCATGCTCTAAGTAAGCATGCTTTAACAACGATTTAAAAGGTAGTAGATTCAATTATGTTAATGACTTCTTCTTGTTTTGGAAAAACACCTGTGTCAAGCTTTGAATATACGATTTTCCCATTAACAGTCACTTCAAATTTACCTCCTGATGAAGGTGTTAATGTCATTTCAGAAATTTGGTGACGATAATGGGTAAATAATTCTTCTGCGAGACTCGCAGCTTTTGGTGCGTAGTTTCATTGCATACAAAATTCAATTGATACTTTGTAGTCCATATTGTTAGCCTCCTCTATTATTTTATCTATATTAAGACTATTAAATAACCGATTTGTTTTCAAGGATAATACATTTTTTTATGAACGACGATTAATATTTTGTATAATATCTATAATTGCCTTTGGAGGTGAGATGATGAGTCGAAATAAAGATGAAATTATTAAATTAACATCTTTGTCATCAAAAGCTGGCTGAGGTTGCAAACTCGCGCCTAGCGAATTGGCTCAAGTGTTGAGTCAAGTGAAAGTACACCCACATAATGAACAAGTATTATTTAGTCAAAATAGCTCAGATGATGCTGGTGTATATAAAATATCTGATGATTTAGCTTTAATTCAAACGGTCGATTATTTTACTCCCATTGTCGATGATCCTTATTTGTTTGGACAAATCGCTGCCGCTAATGCGTTAAGCGATGTTTATGCGATGGGTGGAAAAGTCATTACAGCGCTAAACATAGTCGGCTTTTCTGTTAAGAAGTATGGTGCAGATACTTTAGCAAAAATTTTGCAAGGTGCTGAAGACAAAGTCCATGAGGCAGGTGGATCAATTATTGGTGGCCATTCAATTGATGATGATGAACCGAAATTTGGCCTTTCAGTTACAGGGGTTGCTCATCCTGATAAAATTTATACAAACAATCGCGCCCAAAATCACGATGCACTTGTGTTGACGAAGCCTATTGGAATTGGAATTATTACTACGGCCATTAAGAAAGGTTTAGCAACCGAAAAAATATCCGATAAGGCCATTTTCTGGATGTGTGAATTAAATAAACGAGCTGCCCAACTATTAAAAGATTTTAAAGTATCTGCTGTGACAGATGTGACAGGGTTCGGTTTACTAGGACACGCCCTTGAAATGGCAAAAGGTAGCCATAAGACGCTACATCTTAATTTAAGTCAAATCCCAATAATTCAAGGAACATATGAACTAGCTGAAAAAGGTACTATTCCAGGTGGAACTAAAGCTAATCTAGATTGGGTCAAAAAAGATGTTCATTTCAGTCAGCATCTAACTTCTTATGATCAACTCGTTCTTGCTGATTCTATAACATCTGGTGGTCTACTTATCTCTATGCCTCAAGAAGAAGCAGAGATATATGTTGAAAGAATTAATGACCATGCACGATACGACGCTAAAATAATCGGACATGTGAGTGAGAAACAGGATTATGACTTATATGTTAATTAATAAACGAGCTCTCAATCTATCAGAGAGCTCGTTTATTTTATCCACGTTCTATTTGGACCATCACGTTTAGTAAGATTAAGTTGATCTAATTTTTCCAATAGTGGGATTAAATATTTCCTAGAAACATTAACAACTTCTTTTGCTTCTTGTAAGTTAAAAGATTCATTAAATTGACCTTTTAGATTGTTTATAACATGATTAAACACATTATGATGCAAGTATAACTCATCTGTTAGTTTAATAATTAGATTGTTATCCAATAAATAAGTTTTAATATCATAATGTAGATTACGATCGAATTCATTCAAATAACTAGAAATTGGTTTTACCATAACTTCATCATTTTTCATTTTAACTAGAGCTTTATCTATTTGTTTTTTTAATTGATCATCTAAATATGGTTTAAAGTCATTTAGAGACACATAGACACGTTCCTGCTTAACCACTTGATTTTCTACTAAAAAGTCAACAACCATTTTATTTTTTTCTTGATTCAGAGGAAGTTTTGATATTAAATCTGTTTTATCCATTCCTTTTAATAATCCGTGCTGTTGATGGAACTCAGATAGTAACTTTTTAATTTTTTGTTCCATCATATGAATAAAATCAGAAGTAAAAACAAACTTTTTATATTCAATTATTTGACCTTCGGCAATAATATCATTAACAAGCTCCGACTCATCAGTAAGCTGGTTTATATGTAGCCCTTCACTAGCTCTAATTTTTTCATATAGTAATTCCTCAGAAGAAAGCACGGAATTTTTCTTTAATTCTTCTACAGTTTGTACACCAAATCTATGTTTCTGTGCATTAGGTGTAATGATTTTCCCTCCACCTATCATTTCGATAGGTGTAGCCCGTCTTAAAATAAAGTGATCATTTTTCAGTACATAAATTGGATCATCTAATTGCAGTTGCGCATATACTGTTTCGTCTTCGCAATCAATTTCATTTCTATCAAACAAAATAATTTTTCCGTATACTTCAGCAGTTCCACTATGAAGTTTTATCGGGGTTCTTTGTTTAATTTTATTCGTTAAATATCGACTGATGTGTAACTTAATATCGATTCTATTTGAGATTATCGGATGAGTTTGATTCGTTAAAACATCCCCTCTTCTCACTTCATGTACAGAAATATTAGAAATAGCGATTGCCGCCCGATTACCTGCAAACAATCGGTCTGTTTTATTACCGAAATGCTCAATACTTTTAACTTGAACTGTTTTATTATGGGGCATTATTTTAATTGTATCTTTTTCGCTAATTTGACCTTCTAAAATTGTTCCACGTACAACGGTACCAATTCCATGCACATGAAAGCTTTGATCAATAGGCATACGAAAAAAACCGAAATGGCTCTTCGGCTTAATAAATTCTAATTGCTTGATTATTAATTGCTTTAATTCATTAATTCCTGTACCAGTTATCGAACTTACTTGAACAATCGGAGAATGTTCAAAGATGGTGCCTTTAATCTTTGAATTGACATCGTCTATCACTAATTCTAATAACTCATCATCAACGAGATCAACTTTAGTTAAAGCGATGATACTATTTTCAATCTCTAAGTATTTCAACACTTCCATATGTTCAATTGTTTGGGGCATGATGCCTTCATCAGCTGCAATCACTAGTATAGTAAGGTCTATTCCAGCAACTCCAGCAATCATTTGTCTTATAAACTTTTCATGCCCTGGGACATCTATAATTGCTACAGATAATTGTTCATTTTTAATAAAAGGAGCAAATCCTAATTCAATAGAAATTTTTCTTTCTCTTTCTTCCTTTAATCGATCTGTATTAATTCCAGTCAAAACTTTTGTTAATTCAGTTTTACCGTGATCAATATGTCCTGCCATTCCAATAGTAAAATGTTTTTTGCTCAAGCTGTACACCAACCTACTATTATGGAAAAGTAATTCTGAAAATACTTCCCCGTTCTTTATTATTATGAATTGACAATGTACATCCATGATTTTCAAGTATATTTTTTGTCACCATTAGGCCTAATCCCGTACCTGTTTCTTTAGTCGTAAAAAATGGATCCCCTAGCTTTTCCTTAATTTCATCAGGAACCCCAACACCCTCATCTATAACATCGATGATTAATTGTTCATTCCGATAAATATTAACTTTAATAGTCCCGCTTTCAGGCATTGCTTCAATCGCATTTTTAATTAAATTTATAAGAACTTGTTTTATTTGAGAGCGATCACACTGAATTGCACATTGTTCCATTTCACATGTAAATTCAAGTTTAATATCGTTCATAATCGCTTGAGAACGCATTAACATACAAACCTCATCTACAATTGAAACAATATCCTCATCTTTTATGTTATTCGTTGTAGGCTTTGAAATATATAATAATTCAGATGTAATAGACTCGATTTTTTCAATTGATTCCGTCATTACTCTAAAATATTCATCTTTAATCGCATCATTGCTATTTTTCAATAATTGTAGAAAACCTTTAATAGATGTTAATGGGTTGCGTATTTCATGAACGACACTAGCAGCTAATTGTCCAACAGATGATAGCTTTTCTGTATTAGTCAAAGCTTCTTTAGCTTTTTTGTGCTCTGTAATATCGCTAAAACAAACGACAAAATATTTATCATTAGTATGGTCATCATAAATTGCACCTGAGTAAAATTGAGCATCAATGTAATGCCCATCCTTATGTAAAACTCTTGTTTCCATAACTTTCTTTGTATAATCTAATGTCTTCAAATAATCGTAAAATTTCTCATGTTCATCTGGATGAATATAATCAATTAGCTTATTTCCTATCATACATTCATTACTGAACCCTAAGACTGACTTGACTGAATATGATGTAATGGTTATGTTTAAATCCTCATCAATTAAGGTGACTACTTGCAATTGCTCACGATTAATCCACTCCATAAAATTATATACTAATCCTGAACTATGATGTGTTTCGAGCATTTCTATCATCGCAAGTGACGCTATACGATTATTCATCCAGAGCCCTCCTTTTAAATCTATCAACGATAATTAAATTGTAAGAAAATGGTGCTGTATCTAATATTTTATCGAAATAGTCGTGAAAAGTCCAAGTAAAGTTTGAAAACTGTCAAAATACTGGTTTCTATTTACTTGTTTTAAAGGATATGACGTTCTATAATAAATAATGAATTATGGGGCTGGTTACAGTGCTGGTGCCTGTCAAGGTCTTCAAAACCTTTTGGGAGGCGCGTTGCGTCTTTGCTGGGTTCGATTCCCAGACAGTCCCACCATATCTATCTAATAAACCTCAATGAAACGAGTGATTGAACATGTCAAACATCGTCATATATTTATTAATTTTCTGGGGATTTATCATGATTGGTTTATTGGCAATCGGTGGTTTTTTTATGTTCCGTAAGTTTTTGAAAAAACTACCTAAAGAAGACGGTAAATCTATTATCGACTGGGAAGAGCATTATGTCAATAAAACGGTTCATCTATGGGGTGAAAATGAAAAGAAATTATTAAATGATTTAGTAGAACCTGTCCCTCAATTGTTCCGTGATGTTGCTAAACAAAAAATCGCTGCAAAGATTGGAGAATTAGCCTTAATACGAAAAAAAGATAAAATAACAATAGACGTAATTGTAGAAGGCTATATTTTAGCAACACCAAAACGAGATCATAAATTTTTAGTGAAACGATTAAACGAGAAAAATATAGATTTTAAACCTTATAAACATTTACTAGAACAAACAAACGGGCAAAGATAATATATTATCAATTGCCCGTTTTATATTTGATCAATATGAACTCGCTCTTTTATTTTTATGAACTTTATTAACATCGTCATTCGCCACGTGACCAACATACCAAATGCTAGTAAATAAAACATTCCACCAAGTTCACCAAAAGCAATCTCTTGCCCTAATACAGTCTTTAATATGATTCTTGCAACTAGTAAAATGACTAATATAAATATAAATGCCTTTGATGGCTTTAAGTAAATGTCATTCCCTTTTATTTCAAAGTTAGTTGTAACGATCAAAAGGATAGAGAAAATTGCACCAATAGCTAAAGCCTCTAACACTTGTATCCATGGTACTCTGAAATAAGGAAATATGAACATGAATGCCCCTGTACTCATAAATAAAGGTGGCAATATAATTTTTTTTACAGTTGCTGGACGTTTAGCAACTTTAGAACGTATGACAATCATAATTGACGCCATTATGACAGCGACAATAGACATCGCAATTGCGAAAAAGTTTTCCATTACTGTTCACCTTGCGTTTCAGTTTCTCTATCTCGATCGTTAGCTATCGTTAAAATTATTGTCATCGTCACACCAACAACTACAAGATAAACTCCTAAGTCAAATAAAACGGCAGTCGCTAGTTCTGTATCTCCTAATAGAGGTAAATCAAAATGTCCAAAGGAATGTGTTAAAAATGGTGCATCAAAAACAAAAGATCCAACTCCAGTAAGTGCAGCAATAAATAATCCTGCAGCTAATACAACTCTAAAATTAACTGGTAAAATCTTTTGTATACTATTAAATCCATAAGTCATGTACATTAAAATAAACGCCGCAGAAGTCATTAGTCCACCAATAAATCCTCCACCAGGAGAATTATGCCCAGCAAAAAATAAATAGACAGAGAATCCTAATAATATAAACGCGATTAGATGTGTTGTTGTACGTAATATTAAATCATTTGAATGCTTCATAATAGAACTCCTTAATTCATAAACTTTAGCTTTATTCTAATAAAAATATAACGAAATTACAAATAAACACTAAAATCCAGTGAACCCAAAAAAGTTAGCTAAGTATGCTGTGAGAATTCTTAGCCAGTCAAAAAATAGTGCGATTCCTAGAAAGATTAATACATACCCACCAACACGTTGGATTTTTAAAGAGTTGCGTTTTAACCAATCTAATTTTCCAACAAAGAAAGATAGTATAAAGAAAGGTATAGCAAATCCAAGAGAATAAGCTGACATTAAAATGACACCTGATTGTGGATTTGTGTAAGCTAAAGCAATAACAGCACCAAGTATTGGACCTGTACACGGTGTCCAACTCATTGAAAACGCCATTCCTATTAAAAATGTTCCAAAAAATCCAGCAGGTCTATTTTTTAGGGTAACTCTTCTTTCTTTCATTAAAAAGTCGAAATTAAATAGACCTAACATGACAAAACCGAAGAAGATAATAAATATAGCTCCAACTTGTCGTATTAAATCTTGATAACTTAATAAAAAGTCCCCGATAAAATATCCAGAGAAACCGATCATGATAAAGATAGCCGAAAACCCTAATAAAAAGAATAGAGTGTGTAACATACTTCGTTTACGAAGCATGGCATTTTCAGTTTTTATTTCTTCAACACTCATCCCAGTAATATAAGATAAAAACACTGGAAATAGTGGAAGTACACAAGGTGAAATAAATGATAAAAAGCCAGCTCCAAAGGCTAACCAAATATTAACTTCTCCCATTTGTATCGCTCCTTGTACCTAATATGACCTCAATACTAATCGTATCAAACTTGTTAATCATTTTCTTACTAAAAGCATGACTATTTAGTGAAATTTAAAGACAAATAATAAAAGGAGAGATAAACAACCTCATTGCTTATCTCTCCTGTCATGTTATTTTTTATTATCCTGTTGCTGAGTCATCGCACGCATCATCTGATTAATTTTCTTTTGAGATGGCTTTTGACCCATTTGCATCATCATCGTCCGTAACATTTGCTCATTAATTGGAGGGTTTTTCTTTAAGTAATTCATCATTGTTTTTCTAGCGATGAAAAATCCAATAACTACCCCAATTATTAATGTTGCAAGGGCGATTAATACTACCCATATCGTACTCATTAATCTTGAATCCTCCTTCTGTAAATCCCCTCTTAGTATATTCTATATCTATAACAGGTCTATTATATACGATATAGCTCTCGTTTCGCTAGAGGAGAAATCCATCCACAGTCAAATGTATCAAAGTTGACGACAAAAATATGTGGATGAAAAGACTTTATATACCGGAAAAACAAGCGATCTGCAACAAAAAGTGAATCTGCATAAATATCTAATGAAAAATCACTAACGTGTACAATCACTTCATCTTTTCCGCTTTTAATGTTGATAGTGTTATTATAAACATCACATTGAATATTTTTCAATTCATATTGTAAATGAAAGACGATATCACTGAGATTCATTTCATCTAGTACAGTAATTAATTGATTTGGCGTCTGTTCATCTGTTGAATGAACTTGTTCAAATAAAAAACGATATAATACATCAATTTTGTAATAAAAGTGTTCAGCAAATCTCGCTTTAAATAAATAGAGTGAATATTGGTACATGATATGCCCTCCTTTTAGGGCATATCATAACAATAAACAGTTTAAAAAAATGTCATAATACGTCATTAAAATGATAAAACTTATGTCAAACTATGACAACTTTTATGTTGATTATTTATTTAATAATTTTTTCACTCGTTTTACTACTTCATCTACTGTAAATCCATATTCTTCAATTACTTTATTACCAGGCGCAGATGCACCAAATGTATTAATACCTAATATATCCCCTTCTGACCCCGTATAACGTTCCCAGCCGAAAGGAGAGGCCATTTCCACTGCTAAACGTTTCTTCACTTTTGAAGGTAAAACTGATTCTTTATATTCATCACTTTGTTTTTCAAATAAATCCCATGATGGCATACTAACTACGGTTGCATCGATACCTTCATCTTTCAACTTTTCACTTGCTTTAAGCACTAATTGCACTTCTGAACCCGTTGCTAAAAGTAACACATCAGGTTCTATATCTTCAGCTCTTTTTAGCACGTAAGCTCCTTTTCTAACCCCTTCTAACGCAAGTTCTTTCGTGTCAGCTAATACAGGTAGCCCTTGACGTGTAAGTACAAGTGCAGTAGGCTTATCTTTCGATTCTAAAGCTAATTCCCAAGCGACTCTTGTTTCGTTAGCATCAGCCGGTCGTATAATTGATAAATTAGGCATTGCTCGTAATGCAGGTAAATGTTCAATTGGCTCATGTGTTGGACCATCTTCACCTACAGCAATAGAATCATGCGTGAAAACATAAGTAACAGGCACACCCATTAATGCAGATAAACGTACAGCTGGGCGTAAATAATCACTAAAAACAAAAAATGTTCCGCCGTAAACTTTCACTCCACCGTGAAGGGCCATACCATTTAAGGCACAAGCCATAGCAAATTCACGAACACCGAACCAAATATTACGTCCACCGTATTCAGAAGGCTTAAAGTCAGCTTCACCTTTAATCATTGTTTTATTTGATCCAGCTAAATCAGCACTTCCTCCTAGAAAATATGGAACTTTTTCAGCAATAGCATTTAATACTTCACCAGAAGCAGCACGTGTCGCTAATGATTTTGAATAATCGTATATCGGTAAGTCAGCATTCCAACCAACTGGAAGCTCTCCATTTATAGCAAGTTCAAATTGTTCTGCTAATTCAGGATTTGATTGTTTAAAGGCATCAAAACGTTGCTTCCAATCTTTTTCTAATTGTTCCCCACGGACTCTTACTTTTTGTTCAAAATCGGCTTTTACTTCTTCAGGTACATGGAATTCATCGTGTTCCCATTTGTAATATTCACGAACTAATTGACGCTCTTCCTCACCTAAAGGTGCACCGTGCGCATCTGATTTACCACCTTTATTAGGGGAACCATAGCCAATAACAGTTTTAACTTCAATTAAAGTTGGTTGATCAAGGTTTGATTTTGCTTCTAAAAGAGCTTTTTCGATAGCTTCAGTATCATTACCATCTTCAACTCGTATAACCTGCCAACCGTAAGCTTTGAAACGATCTTCTACACTTTCTGAAAAGGCTTGATTTAAATCACCATCTAATGAAATATCGTTAGAATCGTACATTACAATTAATTTACCAAGTTTTAAATGACCGGCAAGTGAAGCTGCTTCTTGAGAAACACCTTCCATTAAGTCACCATCACCACAAATGGCATAGGTGTAATGGTCAACAATTTCATGGCCATTTTTATTAAATTTAGATGCTAAAAATCTTTCAGCCATTGCCATACCAACAGACATCGCAATTCCTTGCCCTAAAGGTCCAGTTGTCGCCTCTACCCCATCTGTATAACCATATTCAGGATGACCAGGTGTATTTGAACCCCATTGACGGAAGTTTTTAATATCATCCATGGAAACGTTATAACCTGATAAGTGCAACAACGAATATAAAAGCATTGAACCATGTCCAGCTGAAAGGACAAATCGATCTCGGTTAAACCATGAAGAGTTTTTCGGATTGTGATTCATCACTTTTGTCCATAATGTATACGCCATAGGTGCTGCTCCCATTGGCATACCAGGATGTCCCGAATTAGCCCTTTCTACTGCATCAATTGATAATGTTCTAATCGTATTAATAGATAATTGCTCGACAGCTTGATTCATGATTAATCCCCTTTCTATTTCCGATACCATCTACCAACATACATCGTATACTTTTATGGAATATATGACAAGCTACTTCATTTATTTTAATATAATTATCATAATTAGTTTTTATTATTGAACGTACATTATTCTAAATATTAATTAAATCGCAAGAACCTTCTTGCGATTTAATGTTTTTTATGCTTTTCTTTTTCATTTTTAAGTTTATTAGGAGTCACATCTTCCCCTTTTTGATCGACTACTTTAATTGAATGAAGTTGATTTTTAAAACCAGAACGAAAGGCTGATAAATATTCTTCACGTAATTTTTTTTGCTCTTCTTTTTCCTGATCAGACAATGTTTGTTTTTTTGATTTACGCGCTAATTCATTAATTCTATCTAATTTTTCTTTTGATAACATATTAAAACCCCTTTAACTGTTTACGTAGTATATTTTACAATTTGGCCATTCTTATGACAAGCCAGACAAATAATTCCGAACGAGTGTTTGCTTATCATAACAATACTTGGTATAATTAAGACAAGATTAAAGTGTGGGGTGAGTGAAAGTATGAATAAACTGTCTTCGCGACAAAAGGCGATATTTGAATTTATTGTGGCACGAGTAAGGGAAAAAGGTTATCCACCTTCCGTAAGAGAAATTGCTGAAGCTGTTGGATTAGCATCAAGCTCGACAGTTCATGGCCATTTATCACGATTAGAGGAAAAAGGATATATTAGAAGAGATCCTACAAAACCAAGGGCAATCGAAATTACATACGATGCTTACAATTCGGTGAATGAAAGAAAAGCCATGTATGCGCCACTAATCGGTAAAGTAACGGCTGGCGAACCAATAACTGCGATTGAAAATATAGAAGAGTATATTCCAATCCCAGCAAATATTACGGCATCGGAAGAAGATTTATTTGCCTTAACTATTCAAGGTGAAAGTATGATTGAAGCAGGTATTCATGATGGAGATATCGTGATCGTCAGAAAACAACCATCAGCTAATAATGGTGACATTGTTGTTGCTATGACTGAAGAAGATGAAGCAACCGTTAAACGCTTCTTCAAAGACAAAGATCATTATCGTTTAGAACCAGAAAACTCAACAATGGAGCCAATTATTTTAGAGAGTGTAACAATATTAGGAAAAGTTATTGGGCTTTATCGTGAAATAGATTAATAGAAAAACAGCATCGTGATAAAACGATGCTGCTTCTTTTAATTTAAGGCCTAAATTTCTTCAATACTGCCTTTTACTAATAACTATTCAAATACTGCTCACGTTCCCAAGGATGGACTTGTGTACGGAACATATCCCATTCAATACCTTTAGCCTCTATAAAATGTTCTAATAAATGGTCACCTAAAGCATTAGTGATAACATCATCTTTTAACATTTCATCTAATGCCTCACCTAATGTTGCCGGCAAGTCTAAAATTCCATTTTCTAAACGTTCTTTTTTGTTCATGACATAAATATTACGGTTCACAGGAGCTGGTGGCGTCATTTTGTTTTTAATTCCGTCAAGTCCAGCTGCTAACAATACCGACATAGCCATATATGGATTAGCTGATGGATCAACACTACGAACTTCAATTCTCGTACTCATTCCTCTTGCAGTTGGTATACGCACCAATGGACTACGGTTTTTGCCTGACCATGCAACATAACATGGAGCTTCATAACCTGGAACTAAACGTTTATAGGAGTTTACTGTCGGATTAGTTACAGCTGTAAAATTAGTAGCGTGTTCTATAATCCCCGCCATAAATTGAAAAGCCGTTTCACTTAATTCCAAATTTCCATTTGGATCATAAAAGGCATTTTCATTACCTTTAAATAAAGACATATTTGCATGCATTCCAGATCCATTCACACCGAACAATGGCTTTGGCATAAATGTTGCATGTAATCCATGTTTACGCGCAATCGTTTTTACAACTAATTTAAATGTTTGTATATCATCACAATGCTTTAATGCATCAGAGTATTTAAAATCAATTTCATGTTGGCCAGGAGCTACTTCATGGTGAGATGCTTCGATTTCAAAGCCCATCTCTTCCAGCTCTAAAACGATGTCCCTGCGGCAATTTTCACCTAAATCAGTTGGAGCAAGATCAAAATAACCTCCATTATCATTAAGCTCCATTGATGGCTCGCCTCGTTCATTTAACTTAAATAAAAAGAATTCTGGCTCAGTACCAAGATTAAATGCTGAGAAGCCCATCTCTTCCATGATTTTTAAGTTTCTTTTTAAATTGTAACGCGGACAACCTTCAAAAGGCGTTCGGTCCGGATTATAAATATCGCAAATAAACCGTGCTACTTTACCTTTTTCTGATGTCCAAGGAAATACGACAAAAGTGTCTAAATCAGGATATAAAACCATATCCGATTCTTCAATTCGAACAAAGCCTTCTATCGATGAACCGTCAAACATCATCTTGTTGTCTAGTGCTTTTTCTAATTGGCTAAGCGGAATTTCAACGTTTTTAATAGTTCCTAATAAATCAGTAAACTGCAACCGAATAAAACGAACATTTTCCTCTTCTATCCGCTTATAAATATCCTCTCTAGTGATCCTTCCCATTAACTAAAATTCCTCCCATGATTTGCATCATTAGTGGAAAAACCTTGAAAGATCTCCCCTAACAATGGATGATTTATTTTGATAACCAGATTCAAGTAATTCTTGACGAAGTAAGCTTAATAACTCACTTTCAGATAATCCTGTTTTGTTATTAGGTTCTTTTTGATTATTTACTTGAATTTGATTATTCCTCAATTTAAGCACTTCTTTAATACCAGCCAGATTGACACCTTCATCAATCAATCTCTTTATTTCTAATAAATGATCAACATCGTAAAAAGAGAACATTCGACGATTACCTTCAGTACGAGTTGGTGTCACTAACCCTTTTTCTTCATAATAGCGAATTTGCCGTGCTGTTAAATTCGTTAATTCAGAAACGATGCTAATCGAAAAAACTGGTAATGTTTTTCTATCTACAGATTTCAACATGACACCCCCTCTGCTTTATTAATTATAGAAAATGGCAGGATATATGTCAACCAATGTGAGGAAAGCTGACAAAGATAAAAAAATAACCATGACAAAAATTATGTCATAGTTACTTTTCTGTTTTTTATCGATAATAATCCTTTCGTTATGGCGATTTTCACATGTTCATATGTTAATCCACCTTGCACATAAAGGGTATACGGTTCTTTAATTGGTCCATCAGCTGTTAATTCTAGACTTCCGCCTTGAATAAAAGTCCCGGCAGCCATAATGACATCATGTTCATATCCAGGCATGTAGCTTGGGTATGGCGTGACATGTGAGTTAATAGGTGACTGCTGTTGAACAATTTGTGCAAAAGTAATCATTTCCTCTTTTGTAGGAAAAGTAATTGATTGAATTAAATCTGTTCGATTTTCATTTGGTCCAGGTGTCGTTTCATAACCGTGTAACTGTAATAGCTGTGACGTGTAATAAGCACCTTTTAATGCTTCTCCAACAATATGTGGCGCTAAAAATAGTCCTTGAAACATTTCTAATAAACTGTAAATACTCGCCCCAGTTTCTTTCCCTAAACCACCTGGCGCAACTAAATAATTAGCACTTTTATTAACAAAATCTTTTTTGCCTACGATATATCCACCCGTTTTTACAATCCCTGCTCCAGGGTTTTTAATTAAAGAGCCAGCCATAATATCCGCACCGACATCTGTCGGCTCTAATTCTTCAACAAATTCTCCATAACAGTTATCAACAAAAACTATTAGATTAGAGTTAATATTTTTCACAAATTCAACCATCTCTTTAATCTCATGAATCATAAACGATGGTCTTTGGGCATAACCTTTTGAACGCTGTATAGCTATAACTTTAGTATCCTTATTAATTGATTGTTTAACTTGATCAAAATCAACTTTCCCATCGTTTTTTAATGCGATTTCGTTATACTTAATACCGTAGTCTTTTAATGAACCATCCACCTGTTCATTAATTCCAATCACTTGTTCTAACGTGTCATAAGGTCGACCCGTGATGTACATTAATTCATCTCCAGGCCTTAATAAACCAAATAACACTGTTGTAATCGCATGAGTTCCCGATACAATTTGATGCCTTACTAAAGCATCTTCTGTATTAAAAATTGAAGCATATAACTCCTCTAACTTGTCACGACCGCTATCATCATAACCATACCCTGTCGTTGGATTAAAATGATAATCACCTACTTGGTGTTTTTGAAACGCTTCTAATACTTTCGCTTGATTATGCGTTACAGTTTTACTAACTTCTTTAAACCGCGTTTGTAATTGTTCTTCGACTTCATTTATTATTGTAAAAATTTCTTCGTTCATGTTATGTCAACTCACTTCTTTATTTGATTATATAATGGTGTATCTGGATCTATAAATCCTAAAACATGGTAGCTATCTTCATATTCATGAAAGTGTTGTTTTTCTAATATTGATTGTTGTTTTAAGCGGGTAATCATTTGACTTTCATCAGCTGGAATATATAATTCGTATTTTTGCCATTCCTCTTTAAGAACTGCTTCAATTTTTCCTTTTAAACGATTGATATCTTCATTTTTCAGTGTGCTCATCGTAATACTTGGTTTAGAATAAGGAATAAATTCTTCGTTTAGTAAATCACTTTTATTATAAACTGTTAACTGTGGTATGTGGTCTGCATTTAGTTCTTTCAATATTTCTTTAACTGTTTTCTCGTGCTCAATGGCATTTTCATGTGAACTATCAACAACATGTAGTATAAAGTCTGCTTCAGTCACCTCTTCTAAAGTTGATCTAAATGCAGCAATTAACGTTGTTGGTAGCTTTTGAATAAAACCGACTGTATCAGATATTAAAGCTTGGAATCCACACGGTAAACTGATTTTCCTAGTTAAAGGATCCAAAGTAGCAAATAATTTATTTTCTTCAAGAGACGTTTCATTAGTCAAGCGATTAAATAATGTCGATTTCCCTGCGTTTGTATAACCGACAATGGCAATCTGAAACACGGAATTCCGTTTACGGTTTTCTCGATATTGATGACGGTGTTTAATGACTTGTTTTAATGATTGCTTAATGTCGGTAATACGATTTCGGATATGTCTACGATCTGTTTCTAATTTTGTCTCACCAGGTCCACGTGTTCCAATTCCACCACCAAGTCGCGACAATTCAATACCTTTACCGTGTAATCTCGGTAGCATATATTCTAGCTGCGCTAACTCAACTTGTAGTTTACCTTCTTTCGTTCTCGCTCTCATTGCAAAAATGTCTAAAATTAATTGAGTTCGATCAACGATTTTGACTTCCCATTCATTCGTTAAATTTCGATTCTGAGTCGGCGTTAACTCACTATTAACAATTACGACATCAATTTCTTGTTCAACAATATAATGTTTAATTTCCTCTACCTTTCCCGTCCCGATATAAAATGAGTAGTGTGGCTTATCTCGTTTCTGAGAAAAAGTCTCAACAATCTCAGCATCAACAGTTTCTGCTAATGCTTTTAATTCTTCCATTGAAGAGAGAAATGCATCGTCTGTTTCAGTTTGTAATTGACATCCAACTAATATGGCTTGTTCAGTCATTAATTAAGTCTCCTTTATAAAATACTTTCAATTATAGGTTATACGTATATGATTGAATCAATTATCAATTGATATACTACTTTTGAATATAAAAATAAGCCTATCAACATTGTGTGATAGGCTTATTAACTCGTCAATGATTATGATTCGAGTTCAATGTTTTTTGATGGAGCAAAAGTTGAAATAGCATGTTTGAAAATTAATTGCTGTTTGCCTTCTGTTTCAATTAGGACTGTAAAATTATCAAATGATTTTATGACCCCTCTTAATTGAAAACCATTTAATAAAAATACGGTTAAAGGTATTTTATCTTTTCTTAGTTTGTTTAAGTAGGTGTCCTGAACGTTCGCTGAGCTTGCCATCATAAACTCCTCCTCTTTCTATCTAATATTATTACATATTCGCTAAAATCTACAACATTCCTTCTAAATCTTTAAAAATTATTGTAAATGTTTCCAAATGATTTTTTGGATCAACAGGATACCAACGTACATCTGGTATTTTATTTCGATAATAAGTAAACTGCCTCTTAGCAAATCGCCGTGTATTGCGTTTTATTAGATCAATTGCTTCGTTTAAAGAATATTCCTTATTAAAGTATGGTACTAATTCTTTGTAGCCAATTCCTTTCATTGGTTGTATGTTACTACCATACCTTTCATAAAGAAGCTGAACTTCATTTACTAAGCCTTGTTCAATCATAAGATCTACACGATGATTTATTCTATCATATAAGACTTCTCGTTCCATACTTAAGCCTATTATGATCGGGTTGTATGGAGATACATTTATTTGCTCCTGTTCAATTGTAGACATTTTCTTTCCTGTTGTTTCTATTACTTCTAAAGCTCGAATAACTTTTCTAATATTATTCGGGTGAATTTTTCTTGCCTGTACAGGGTCTAATCTTTTCAATTTTTCGTAATATGGTTCAATTCCTTCTGCATTAATTTCTTCAGTTAGTCTTTCTACATATTCATCATTTCGTTTAATATCTGGAAAATCAAAATTGTATAATGCTGCATGAATATAAAATCCTGTGCCGCCAACAATGATTGGTATTTTCTTCTTATGAGTTAGCTCTATTATTTTTTGATTTACATCATTCTTAAACTGCGCAACAGAATAATCTTCTTCTGGTTCTAATATATCAATTAAATGATGAGGAATTCCATCTTTTTCTTTATCTGTCACTTTGGCTGATCCAATGTCAAAATGTTTATATATTTGCATTGAGTCACCATTAATGACCTCTCCATTAAATCGTTTACTAATTTCAATACCGAGCTTTGTTTTTCCCACAGCTGTAGGACCAATGATACTAATAACAGTTGGTTTTTTCATAAAATGTCACCTATTACTACATAATTCGTTTAAACATTCGTTGTAGTTCATATTCGCTGAAATGTATAACTATTGGTCTACCATGTGGACAGGTAAAAGGATCTCGGCAAGCTCTTAATTCATTTAATAAATATTCCATTTCATTATGATTTAAATAATGATTAGCTTTAATTGATCGCTTACAAGCCATTAATATCGCAGCTTCTTCTCTTATTTCTTCAACATCAATCTGTTTACCCTCGATTAACTGGTCAATCATTTCCCTAATTATTTGTTCTTCTTCACCTTTTGGAAACCAGCTTGGATGCGATTTTATGATATAACTATGGTTTCCAAATGGTTCCAAAAATAAACCTACTCTTTCAAAAGATTCTCGATTTTCTTCAATCAGGATGGATTCTTGGCTTGTAAACTCAAATGTTAACGGTACAGACAGCTCCTGAACCTCTTTAGTAGGTTGACCTAACTTCTTTTTATAATATTCATATTTAATTCTCTCTTGTGCAGCATGTTGATCAATCATATAAAGACCAAGTTCATTTTGAGCTAAAATGTAAGTGCCATGTAGCTGCCCGATCGGATACATTACAGGCATTCTATCATTTATATCGAGTTTATCTTTATTAATATCTTTCGTTTCATCTTTATCAAATTCTAAATGTATCTCATTCTGATTATGTTCATTTACTTCATGTTGTATCGGTAAGCCTTCACTAATATGAAAATCAATTGGGTCACCCTCGTTTATCGAGTCTACTGATTTAGATTGGAATGGATATTTATTTTCAAATGATAATGACGTTTGCACGGATTTTATTTTCTCCTGTTTCACACCAGAAGGGATTAACTGTTCTTCATGTAGTCTTCTATAAATAGTTTCTTTAACAATTTGAAATAGTTCTTTTTCTTTACTAAATCGAACTTCTGTTTTAGCAGGATGGACATTGACATCTACTAAATAAGGATCCATTTCTATTTGTAAAACGACGATTGGATAACGACCAATCGTTAAAAATGTATGGTACCCTTCTAGAATCGCTTTATTGATATATGGGTTTTTTATATATCTCCCATTCACGATTAACGTCATATAATTGCGGTTTGACCTAGTTAACTCTGGTTTTGCGATTAATCCTTTTAAATGGTAATCTAGCGAATCACCTTTTATTGAAAGCATGTTTTTAGCTATTTGTTTTCCATAGATTTGTTGTACGACATGGAGTAATTCACCTGAACCTGGTGAGAAAAAGATGCGCTTTCCATTGTGTTCACATTCAAATCTTATGTCAGGATGAGTCAAAGCCATTTTATTTATAGTATCGGTTATATGTCCCAATTCAGTATGAACTGTTTTCAAATACTTTAGGCGAGCGGGAGTATTGAAAAATAGATTTTCAATCGTAATTTCTGTTCCTTTTCGTTTTGTGGATTTAAGTTTTTCTTTCACAACTCCACCAATCACTTTTAATTCCGTTCCAACTTGTTCACCAGTCGATGTTTTAATTGTGAGCTGACTAACAGATGCTATACTTGCTAGAGCTTCTCCGCGAAAACCTAACGTCTTAACACGAAACAAATCATGCTCATCAATTATTTTACTTGTAGCATGACGATAAAAGGCTTTCTCGCAATCGTCATTTTCAATACCATCACCGTCATCAATAATTTTAATAAGGCGCAAACCTGCCTCTTCAAGTTCAATTTTAATCCACGTACTATTGGCATCTATGCTATTTTCCAACAGCTCTTTAACGACTGAAGCCGGACGTTCGACTACTTCACCAGCTGCTATTTTATTTGAAAGTTCGTCAGGTAATTGGATGATTTTCCCCAAAAAACTCCCCCCTTTTTAGTCCAAGTTTTTCTTCAGTTCATACAAGAAATTCATCGCATCCATTGGTGTCATCGATAATACATCCAACTTCTTAATTTGATCAATGGCTTTTAAATGGCTGCTTAAAGGCATATCATGTTGTTCCTCAAACAGTGTTAACTGTTCTTCTGAAGTCTGTTTTTCAACTAATTGTGTAGTTTGTTCAAATGAGTTTAACAAATAATAAGCACGGTCGATAATGTCATCAGGTAGGTTCGCAATCTTAGCAACATGTATTCCATAGCTCTTATCCGCCTTACCTTCTTTAATGTGATGTAAAAATACGACTTCACCATCATGTTCATCAACTTCAACATGGACATTTTTAAGTTTTTCTAATGAATTTTCTAATGTAGTTAGTTCATGATAATGGGTTGAAAATAAAGTTTTTGCACCAATGCGATCATGGATATATTCTACAATGGATTGGGCCAATGCCATCCCATCATAAGTGCTAGTTCCTCTACCTATTTCATCTAATAATATTAAGCTTTTGTCCGTTGCATTTCTCACAGCATGTTCTGCTTCTAGCATTTCAACCATGAATGTACTTTGTCCAGAAACCAAATCATCCGCTGCGCCGATTCTCGTAAATATTTGATCAAAAATAGGTAGTTTAGCTTGTTTAGCTGGGACAAAGCATCCAATTTGATTCATTATTACTATTAGCCCTAACTGTCTCATGTATGTACTTTTCCCAGCCATGTTTGGACCTGTAATAAGTAGTACATTCGTATTCTCATTCATCATGAGATTGTTAGGAACAAATTGATCTTGCATAACTTGTTCAACAACTGGATGTCTTCCTTCAATAATTTCAATTTCTTCATTTTCAACAATCTCTGGTTGGACATAATTATTTTCTTCACTAACAATAGCGAATCCTAACAAAACGTCAATTACACTTAATTGGTTAGCTAATAACTGCAATGAAGATATATAAGTTTTTAATTGATCCCGAATCGATACAAATAATTTATATTCTAAATCGACACTTTTCTCTGTCGCTTCCAATATTAGCCGTTCTTTTTCTTTTAATTCTGGTGTAATAAATCGTTCAGCATTAGCTAAAGTTTGTTTTCTTTCATATCGCTCAAGATCAACATGTGGTAAATTCGCTTTAGTGACCTCTATATAATAGCCAAAAACTTTGTTATATCCTACTTTTAGCGATTTGATTCCTGTTTTTTCTCTCTCTTCACGTTCTAGACTGGCAACCCACTCTTTTCCATGTTTTGACGCTTGGCGATATTGATCAAGTTGTTCATTAAAACCATCTTTAATAATACCACCTTCAGTAATACTTATCGGTGGGTCTTCATGAATACCATCATTTAAAAGATTATAAATTTCTTCAAAAGGTTTTATATCACCTAATAGTTGGCTAATTTCTTCAATTTGAATCTGGTCTATACTTTGCTTAACTTGTGGTAAGACACTTAATGATTGTTTTAATTGTAATAAATCTCTTGCATTTACATTTCCAAATGAGATTCTACCAACCAATCTCTCAATATCATAAACTTCTTTTAATAATTCTTTTAATTCCTCACGTTCAAAAAAGGAATCGATAAAGCCTTGTACTTGCTTATGGCGTATTTTTATAGCCCTTTTCGACAGCAAAGGTTGATCTATCCATGTTTTTAACTTTCTTGCACCCATTGCTGTTTGCGTACGATCAATAACTTGTAAGAGAGTTCCTTTTTTACTTTTATCTCTTATCGATTCCATTAACTCCAAATTTCGTTTAGAATATAAATCCAGCTTCATAAACTGGTTAACTTCAATATAACGAACGACTTGTAAGTGTGACAAAAATCTTTTCTGAGAATCAAAAATATATTGAAACAGTCGGCCAAACCCTTCGATTAGTCTGTCATCCTCTAGTTTTTTGACTAAATGTATGTATTCTTCCGGTATAAAATGGTGATCTTGAAAAGACAGAGTAACATTTAAAATATCTGTTAATGACTGCCGTTGAGCCTTATTAAAATTTGAAGGAATAACGATTTCTTTAACAGGTCGGTTGTATAGTTCACTTATGACGTCATTCCAACCATTATTAATTAAGTTCACAAAAGATTCGCCCGTCGATAAATCTACAAATGATAATACAAAATGATGGTCAAATGGTGTAATGGATGCGATGAAATTATTCTCATCTTCTTTTAAAAAGTTCTCCTCCATTAAAGTTCCAGGTGTAACAACTTGAACTACTTCACGTTTAACGACACCTTTTGCCTCTTTTGGATCTTCGACTTGTTCGCATATAGCCACTTTATATCCTTTATCTATGAGCTTTTTAATATAACCTTCTGCAGAGTGGTAAGGGACACCACACATCGGTATTTTATCCTCTTGTCCAGCATCACGTGCTGTTAATGTGATTTCTAATTCCTTAGAAGCTTTTATGGCATCTTCAAAAAACAGTTCATAAAAATCTCCCAGTCTGAAAAATAAAAATGCATCTTTATTAGAATTTTTTATTTTTAAATATTGTTCAATCATTGGTGTGTATTTGGCCATATATACTTCCCCCATCAATCTATCTCTTCTCGTCATTATAGCATATATACGAACAACAATTCACGATACGAAAATAGAAAGAGGCTGGGACAAAACCAGTCTAAAAAAATAAAAAATGGCACCAATCATAAGATTTAAATGATTGGTGCCATTTTTTATTGGATTTTTATCGTCAAATCCATTATACCCCCTGTTCATGGCTGCGTATTTTCTTAAATTTACAGCCATGAATGCAAAGCCTAATTCATTTTTCACTTTCGCTTTGCCCCTGACGGACATACGAGTGAAACCCAAATTAGCCTTCAGAAATCCAAAAACTGGTTCTACATCAGTCTTACGTTTACCATAGATTTCACCAGTTTTTTCTTCTGAAAGCTTTTCACGTGTATATTCTTTTTGTTGCTCCCATTTTTGATTATATAAAATTCTTCGGTTGTTACCCTCTTTCGCGTTTGTACACATTGAGCGTAGAGGACAGCCAGAACAGTCTTCACATTCGTAAACTTTCAATGTTCTGGTAAAGCCGTAACGATCCGTTCGATTAGAGACATAACGGAACGTTAATCGTTGATTGTTCGGACAAATAAAACAATCTTGTTCTTCATCATACTCCCAGTTGTGTGTATTAAACGGATTATTCTTATACTTGCGTTGTTTTTCTTTTCGGTATTGATTGTATGTAATCAAAGGTGTGCGTTCTCGATTTTCTATGATATCTGAGTAGTTAGCTTCACTACCATATCCAGCATCTGCAACAATGTAGTTAGGCAACTCAAAAAAATTATCTTCGATACAATTCAAAAATGGTATAAGTGTTCTTGTGTCTGTAGGATTTGGAAAAATATCATACGCAAGCGCAAATTGACCTTCAGTCGCCAACTGAATATTATAAGCTGGTTTTAATTGACCATTCTTCATATAGTCATCTTTCATTCGCATAAATGTGGCATCATGATCTGTTTTAGAATAGCTATTTCGTTCACCAAATATCTTCATATCCGATTCATACTTAAGTTTGCGTCGGATGAAATCCTGGAATTGCTTGCGGTATTGTTTAGGTATTTTGCGTTCAGAACGAAGAGTTTTTCGTTCTTGACTATCATCATTTTCTTCAATCTTTTGGTCGTAGACTTGAACCTTCTCATCTAATTGGTTCTCAATAGCGGATAATTCCTCAACGGAAAGTTCGTCTGAACTTTCTCGCTCTATTCCTGGAATGATCTCTCCTTTTAGTAACTCATCATACATCTGATTGGACTTCTCGATTAAACTCGTACTAAACCTTTCTGTAGCTTTTCGCCAAACAAACGTAAATTTATTTGCGTTCGCCTCAATCTTAGTTCCATCAATAAAGATCGCTTCTTCCTCGATTAAATTGTTCTGAATGAGCTGACATCGAAATTGCACAAAACATTGGCGAATCAATTCTTTAACCTCTGGGTCAACTCGAAATCGATTAATTGTACGATAACTCGGTTTATATCCTTGAGCCAGCCACATCATTCGTACACTATCTTTTACTAGTGCCTCTATTTTTCTTCCGGAAAATGCTGATTGAGTATAAGCACAGAGAATAATTTTCATCATCATTTTGGGGTGATAAGACGGGCATCCCGTATTACGAGAAAATTGGCTGAAAGCCTCATCAGGTATTTGCTCAACTAGATCATTGACTGTGTAGGCGATATCATTTTCTTCTAATTTTACTTCTAAATCTAAAGGCAAAACCACTTGATTCATGTTATAATGTTTAAACATAAAGAATCCTCCTTTGTTGGTTGTTTTGTGGTTATTACAATTTTATCAAAGGGGATTCTTTTTGTTTATACAATTATCGAATTTATTATAAAAAAGTTGTGAAGATCATCGATTCGATGGATCTCCACAACTTTTTATTTTACCGGGTTTTGTCCCAGCCTCTTTTT
>JBPYCQ010000013.1:0-83375 GCA_051846895.1 Bacillaceae bacterium W0354 | reverse complement strand
GAAGTAAGATCCCTCAGAGACGATGAGGTTGATAGGTCCGAGGTGGAAGCGTGGCGACACGTGCAGCTGACGGATACTAATCGATCGAGGACTTAACTTCAATTTTGAAAAGACGTCGCAATCGTTTTAGCTACATCAAAGTTCTTATCTAGTTTTGAAGGTGTTTGATTCAAACACCAAATAGTCCGGTGACGATGGCAGAGAGGTCACACCTGAACTCATTCCGAACTCAGAAGTTAAGCTCTCTAGCGCCGATGGTAGTTGGGGTTTTTCCCCTGCGAGAGTAGGACGTTGCCGGGCGGTCAAAAGCCAAGGAGATAATATCTTCTTGGCTTTTTTTATAATACATAATTTAAGAAAGAGTAGTAAAAGGTTTTCTACTAACTTATCTAGAATATAATATAGAGAAATAAATAAAAAGGATGAACTCAGATGAACAGAATTAATTTAATAGCATTAGGTGTAAAAAATATTGCAAAATCACTAAAGTTTTATCAAGACATTGGATTTGAAGCATCAATTAGAGGAACTGAAGATGAGCCAGTTATTGTTTTCTTTAAAAATCAAGGATCAAAATTAGAACTATATCCGATTGAACTATTAGCAAAGGATATAAATGAAGAGAATCCACCAGCCATTGCAACAGGTGGGTTTTCAGGAATAACTCTTGCTTACAATGCAAAGTCAGAGAAAGAAGTAGATAAGATTTTTACAAAAGTTGAGCAAGCTGGTGCTGAAATAGTAAAAAGTCCTAAAAGAGTTTCATGGGGCGGATATGGCGGATATTTTAAAGACCCCGATGGTTATTATTGGGAAGTAGCTTATGGACCTGACTGGGAATTTGATGACTCAGATATGCTTGTGATTAAAGACGTATAACTCGTAAAATAAAAATTAAAAAATATTTCACTCAACTGCTAGATTATACTTTAGGTTTTTGTAGTTTAATATCTAAGATCTAAAAAAACAACCTTGTATTTCTTAATTAAAGCAATCTGATATAATGATTAGCACTATATTAATTTTTTGTAACATATAATTGCTGTATAGAGCATAAATATATTAGCTATACATGTACGGAAGGGAGTGTTGAGATGGAGCAATTTTATCAATTAGTTGGTGAAGACTTCGATGTTATGATGTTACGAATACTATTAGCAACGATATTATGTGGTTTAATTGGTTTTGAAAGGGAATTAAAAAACCATTCAGCCGGTTTTAGAACACATATATTAGTAGGTGTTGGTGCATGCTTAATGATGTTATTATCAATTTATGGTTTCGACTCCTACATTATGAAATATGATAATATTCGTTTCGATCCTGCACGTATACCTTCTTATGTCATAAGTGGGATTGGTTTTCTAGGTGCTGGCACAATTATGGTCCATGGAATGACTATTAGGGGATTAACGACGGCGGCGTCAATTTGGACTGTTGCTGGGATTGGTTTAGTTGTCGGCGCAGGAATGTATCCGTTAGCCGTACTTGCAACTTTAGTAGTTTTAGTAAGCCTAATCGTTCTTAACTCTTGGGAAAAGGTTTTTTCAAGAAAAAAGCAAGAAAATATGATCCAACTTGTCGTTGGAAAAGATGTTAAATTAGCCGATATTTTAGAGATTTTTGATAACTTTTCACTATTAATAAATAGAATTGAAATAAAAAGTGAGACGAAAACGCAAAGAAATGTTTTTATTGAATTAGAAAAAAATCAAAAAATGATTATGAATGATATATTAGATGCATTAAGTCACCTTGAACATGTCACATATGTGTACGAAAGATAATCAAGTTTTTACGCTTTTTGGCGTAAAAACTTGATTTTTTAGTTTGAAGTTTTATTATTTGCATCATAATAAAAAGAGAGTATAATAAAATTATAGTCAAAGATAGTCAAAGTCAAAAAGTTATTGTTCGAAAAGTTTTATAGGGGGCAGGGAAATGAGGAATATTTCCGATGTGATTGAAGCATATTTGAAAAAAATTATACAATCGAGCAATAGCGAAGTCATAGAAATAAAGAGAAGTGAAATCGCTAATCGTTTTGAATGTGTGCCATCACAAATTAATTATGTGATTAATACTCGTTTTACATTTGAAAAAGGGTATATCGTTGAGAGTAAGCGTGGTGGTGGAGGTTATATACGGATCATTCGTATCAAACCAAAATCAAAACATCAACTAATCGATGACATGCTGATGTTGACAGAAAATCGTTTGACACAGCAGGCAGGACTGGATTTAATTGAGCGCTTATATGAGGAAGATATAGTAACAGAGAGGGAAGCGAGACTGATGTCTAAAATCATGCATCGTGAAATTTTATCTGTACCGCTTCCGATTAGAGATGAGATTCGAGCGAAAATTTTCCAGCAATTGTTGATGACCATTAAAATATATGAATAAATGGGAGGGTCGTTTATGAGATGTCAAAAGTGTCAAGAAAATGAAGCAACCGTTCATTATACCCAAGTCATTAATGGGCAAAAAAGTGAAGTTCACCTTTGTGATCAATGTGCTGATCAAGAGGGTTACATGAATTTTACAAACAATGGACTCTCAATACATCAGTTTTTAACGAGTATGTTTCCTTTCGATCAAGCAGTATCACATAAACAGACGGTTCAACCTAATTCATCTTTAAAATGTGAACATTGTGGGTTAACATATCAAGACTTTAGAAATAAAGGAAAGTTTGGGTGTAGTCATTGTTATGAGGCGTTTGAATCATATTTAGATCCAATACTAAAAAGGGTCCATAGTGGAAATGTTCTCCATGTTGGAAAAATACCAAAACGAGCGGGAGGCAACCTTCATAAACAACGAGAATTAGAACAGTTAAAAGATGAACTTCAACAGCTCATACAACAAGAGGCATTTGAAGAAGCTGCACAAGTACGAGATAAAATAAAACAACTTCGCGAAGATATTGAACAAGAAAAAGGCGGTGATGTTTAATGTCTTTTGAACACTTTGTTAATGATGCTATTAGCCCATGGATGAAAGGTGAAGGGCCAGATAATGACATCGTTCTAAGTAGTCGTATTCGTCTTGCTAGAAACTTAAAACAAGTTCCTTTTCCAACAGCGGAGAATCACGAGGAATTAGCACGTGTACTACAATATATTAATCAAGAATTTAATAAACAAAGCTTTAATGATTTTAAACATTTTGAATTTCTAGAAATGGAAAACTTAAAGCCGATTGAAAAAATGGTGTTAGTTGAAAAGCATTTAATTAGTCCAAATTTAGCAGAAAATAATGATGTTGGTGGAGTACTCATATCAAGTAACGAACAAGCATCTATTATGATTAACGAGGAAGATCATTTACGTATCCAAATCTATTTTCCTGGTTTTGAATTAAAAGAAGCGTTAAAAACAGCATTACAATTGGACGATTGGATTGAAGAAAGAATTCAATATGCATTTGACGAAAATCGAGGTTATTTAACGAGCTGCCCAACCAATGTCGGCACAGGGCTTCGTGCTTCTGTCATGATGCATTTACCGGCATTGACGGTGACTAATCAAATCAGCCAAATAATTCCTGCAATAAACAAACTCGGGCTTGTTGTACGTGGGATTTACGGCGAAGGTAGTGAAGCATTAGGCCAGCTTTATCAAGTATCTAATCAAATTACATTAGGAAAATCCGAAGAAGACATAGTGGATGATTTAAGAAGTGTAGTAAATCAGCTCATTACTAGTGAACGAAAAGCTCGAGAATGGATTATGCAAAAAACAGGTATTCAGCTTGAAGATCGAGTATTTCGCTCTTATGGAGTATTAGCTAACAGTCGAATTATCGAATCAAAAGAAGCCGCAAAATGTTTATCTGACGTTAGATTGGGAATAGATTTAGGGTTAATTAAAAATGTATCTAAAAATATACTTAATGAATTAATGGTATTAACACAGCCAGCATTTTTACAACAATATGCTAAAAAGACATTAACACCGAATGAAAGAGATGTTTTTAGAGCAGATTTAATAAGGAAACGATTACAATTGGAGGAAAATAATAATTAAAGGGAGGTCATTAATATGATGTTTGGTAGATTTACAGAACGCGCACAAAAAGTATTAGCTTTATCTCAGGAAGAAGCAATTCGTTTAGGACATAACAATATCGGAACTGAACATATATTATTAGGTTTAATTAAAGAAGGAGAAGGCATTGCCGCAAAGGCACTAGAAGCCTTAAATATAACAACTGAACAAATTCAACAAGAAGTTGAACAACTCATTGGTACTGGTACAAATCAAACTCAGACACCTCATTACACACCACGTGTGAAAAAGGTTATTGAATTATCAATGGACGAAGCACGTAAGTTAAGCCATTCATATGTTGGTACTGAACATATTTTACTTGGCTTAATTAGAGAAGGAGAAGGTGTCGCAGCAAGGGTATTTAGCAATTTAGGAATTAGTTTAAATAAAGCACGTCAACAAGTTCTACAACTACTTGGAAGTAATGAATCTACTTCGAATCAAAGAAGTTCACAAAAGGCAGCAAATGCACATACACCGACACTTGATTCATTAGCAAGAGATCTGACTGAAATTGCCCGAGAAGGTGAAATAGACCCGGTTATTGGTCGTAGTAAAGAGATTGAGCGTGTCATTCAAGTACTAAGCCGCCGCCGTAAAAACAACCCTGTGTTAATCGGTGAACCTGGTGTTGGTAAAACAGCTGTGGCAGAAGGGCTAGCACAACAAATTGTAAACAATGAAGTTCCTGAAATACTACGTGATAAACGAGTGATGACATTAGATATGGGAACGGTCGTTGCTGGGACAAAATACCGTGGCGAGTTTGAAGACCGTTTGAAAAAAGTAATGGATGAAATTCGCCAAGCAAGAAATATAATATTATTTATCGATGAGCTGCATACACTTATAGGAGCCGGTGGTGCAGAAGGTGCTATAGACGCATCAAATATTTTAAAACCGGCACTTGCACGTGGCGAATTACAATGTATTGGAGCAACGACACTTGATGAGTATCGAAAATATATAGAGAAAGATGCAGCATTAGAACGACGTTTCCAACCAATTCAGGTTGATGAACCTACTCCAGAAGAATCAATCGAGATTTTACAGGGTTTACGTGACCGTTATGAAGCACATCATCGCGTGACAATCTCAGACGATGCGATTGATAGTGCCGTTAAATTATCAGATCGATATATAACAGATCGCTTCTTGCCAGATAAGGCTATAGATTTAATTGATGAAGCGGCATCACGTGTTCGTTTGCGAAGTTATACAGCCCCACCAAATCTTAAAGAGCTAGAGCAAAAACTTGAAGAAATTAAAAAAGAAAAAGATGCTGCTGTTCAAAGTCAGGAGTTTGAAAAAGCTGCATCTTTAAGAGATAAGGAACAGAAATTAAAAGATGAGCTTGAAAAAACGAAAGAAGAGTGGCGTGAAAAACAAGGTAAAGAAAGCTCTGAAGTTACGATAGATGATATCGCATATATCGTATCTACATGGACTGGAGTGCCGGTATCTAAATTAGCTAAAGACGAGTCCGAACAATTATTAAACTTGGAAGAAAAGTTACACGAAAGAGTTATCGGTCAAGATGAAGCAGTAAAAGCAGTATCACGAGCTATTCGTCGTGCAAGAGCAGGCCTTAAAGATCCCAAACGTCCGATTGGTTCATTTATTTTCCTAGGACCGACTGGTGTAGGGAAAACTGAACTAGCTAGAGCACTTGCTGCATCAATGTTTGGTGATGAAGATGCGATGATTCGAGTTGATATGTCAGAGTATATGGAAAAACATTCAACATCACGACTAGTCGGTTCACCTCCAGGATATGTTGGTTTTGATGAAGGTGGGCAACTAACTGAAGAAGTTCGCCGCAAACCATATTCAGTAATCCTTTTAGATGAGATTGAAAAAGCACACCCTGAAGTATTTAATATTTTACTTCAAGTATTAGAAGATGGACGTTTAACAGACTCAAAAGGTAGAACGGTTGACTTCAGAAATACAGTATTAATTATGACATCAAACGTTGGAGCACATGAATTGCGTAGACAAAAATATGTCGGTTTTAGCATGAATGATGGAAACCAAGATTATAAAGATATGAAATCAAAAGTTATGGAAGAATTGAAAAAAGCTTTTCGACCTGAATTTTTAAACAGAATTGACGAGACAATTGTCTTCCACTCTTTAGAAGAAAAGCATATTAAAGAAATTGTTACGTTAATGATTGAACAGCTGCAAAAGCGACTTAAAGATAACGATATTTCATTTACGCTAACAGACAAGGCGTTAGAAAAAATTACAAAAGAAGGAATGGATCTAGAATACGGTGCACGTCCTTTAAGACGCTCTATTCAGAAAAACGTTGAAGATTTCTTATCTGAAGAATTGTTAAAAGGAACCGTTAAGACAGGTCAATCAGTTAATATCGACCTTAATGATGATGGAGAATTTTACATCTCTAATATTACAGCGCTTGAAACAGTTTAAATAATTATTAAGCAGTCGGGTGCACGACCTCCGACTGCTTTTTTTTAAAAATAGTTCAGTAATAGTTTAGTGTTGATAATAACATCAATTTACAACTATAAGCTTTAACATAGCTAAATAATAAACAGATAAAAATTTACATAAATGATAAAATATTTTCAAATGCTGTGACAAATTACTCTTGCTAACATGATATCATTATTATAGGTTAGGAATTAGAAAGGAAGAATTCGATATGGCAAAGGTCAAAGTAGCATTTTTCTGTCAAGAATGTGGTTATGAGTCTCCGAAGTGGATGGGGAAATGCCCAGCTTGTAACCAGTGGAATACATTAGTTGAAGAAAAAATTAGAAAAGATACAGACCATCGTCAACCTTTTGGAAGTAGCGATGCAAAAAGGAGAAAAAAGCCAAGTTCGATTCAAACGATTAGTTCAGAAGAAGAGGAACGTTTAACAACGAAAATGTCTGAACTGAACCGGGTTTTAGGTGGGGGAATTGTTCCTGGATCACTCGTCTTAATAGGTGGTGACCCAGGCATAGGTAAATCGACTCTATTACTTCAAGTCTCACAGCAATTAGCACAAAAAAGTTTAAAAGTATTATATGTTTCCGGTGAAGAATCAGAGAAACAGACGAAACTACGTGCAAACCGACTGAATATAACTACCGATCAATTGTTTATCCTCTCAGAAACTAATCTTGATTATATTATTGATGTTGTTGAGGAAATGGACCCATCGTTCGTCGTTATCGATTCAATTCAAACTGTCTATCATGAAAGTGTAACATCGGCTCCTGGATCAGTTTCTCAAGTAAGAGAATGTACCTCAACTTTAATGAAACTCGCTAAATCAAAAGGTATCCCAATCTTTATTGTAGGTCATGTGACTAAGGAAGGTTCTCTGGCTGGGCCACGGTTATTAGAACATATGGTTGATGCCGTTTTGTATTTTGAGGGTGAAAGACACCATACTTTTCGTATATTGCGTAGTGTTAAAAACCGTTTTGGTAGTACGCATGAGATGGGTATTTTTGAGATGAAAGAAGCAGGCTTAGTTGAAGTTAATAATCCATCAGAAATTTTTCTAGCGGAAAGGTCTCAAGGTGTAGCGGGTTCGACCGTTGTAGCTTCTTTAGAAGGTACCCGTCCAATGCTAGTCGAAATACAAGCTTTAATCTCTCCGACACAATTCGGTCATTCAAGAAGGATGGCAACAGGGTTAGATCATAACCGAGTTCCACTATTAATGGCAGTATTAGAAAAACGGGCAGGTCTATTATTACAAAACCAAGATGCATATGTAAAGGTTGCAGGGGGAGTTAAATTAGATGAACCTGCGATTGATCTAGCTGTTGCTATTAGTATAGCTTCAAGCTTCAGAGATCAGCCAACTAATCCAAATGACGTCATTATCGGTGAAGTTGGATTAACAGGTGAAGTACGTCGAGTGTCAAGGATTGATCAACGTGTACACGAAGCACATAAATTAGGATTTAAACGAATTATATTACCACAAAAAAATTTGCATGGATTAAAAGCGCCAAATGGAATTGAATTAATTGGTGTCGACTCTGTCCAGGAAGCATTAAAAGTGGCTTTAAGTGAGCCGGATTTTTAATAATCTTTTAATAATTTGTAACAATAAATAATATTAATTGTAACATAATTGACATAAAGTATTTTAAATGGTAGACTAAAGAATTATTTTTTTGACGTATATTTTTATACATGATAAACTTTTTATATTCACTTATTGTTAAAATTTAGTTATTTAATAAATGAATTTGGGAAAGATTAAGACTAGGAGGTGAACTATGTGCTAAAAAGGATTATCCAATTATTTATAATAGTTGCTGGTGGTATGGTTGGCTACTTGTACTTCACGGATTTAGCTAAAGTCATAGGCTTTAATGAACCAGCATGGTTAATTCCCTATATGGGATTAGTGTTAGGCGCAATCATTTTATTTATTTCTACATTTTGGTTAGTCGATTATATAGTTGATTTTATTAGAATTGTTGAAGAAAAATTAATTAAAGCACCTGTTCAAGATTTACTATTTGGTAGTTTAGGGTTAATACTCGGGTTAATCGTAGCATATTTAGTTAATATCTATATACAAGGGATTGAAATTCGGGTCGTATCAGAGGTTTTACCAATTTTTGTTATGGCAATATTAGCTTATTTAGGTTTCCAAGTCGGGTTTAAAAGACGTAATGAATTTGTTAACTTAATGAATGTCTCCCGAAAAGATAAATCCAAAGAGGAAAAAGACTTATCAAGATTAAAACCGAAAATATTAGACACGAGTGTCATTATCGATGGACGAATTGCTGATATATGTAACACAAGATTTTTAGAAGGCACAATTATTATTCCTCAGTTTGTTCTTGAGGAGCTCCAACATATTGCCGATTCGTCGGATGTACTAAAGCGTAATCGCGGAAGACGTGGATTAGACATCCTTAATCGTTTACAAAAAGAAACGATCGTCGATGTACAAATTTATGAAGGTGACTTTGAAGATACCCAAGAAGTGGATAGTAAACTAGTTAAATTAACGAAATTAATTAACGGTGTTTTAGTGACGAATGATTACAATTTAAATAAGGTTTCTGAATTCCAGAATGTAACTGTGCTAAATATTAACGATTTAGCCAATGCGGTGAAGCCTGTCGTACTTCCAGGTGAAGAGATGGGAGTTCAAGTAATCAAAGCAGGTAAAGAGGAAAAACAAGGTGTTGCATATTTGGATGATGGCACAATGATTGTCGTTGAAGACGGTCGAAACTTTATCGGTCGAACGATTGAGGTAATTGTGACGAGTGTCTTACAAACATCGGCAGGTCGAATGATTTTTGCTAAACCAAAAGCATTAGAAAAAGCGCAATAATATAGTGATATTGGTAAAATAGGGTTGACGCTATTGATTTGTTACAATACAAATATAGTGTGTCAACCCTATATTATTATAGATGAATTGAGGAGAGAATATGGCAGCATATCAAGCAATCATTTTAGCAGCAGGTCAAGGAAAACGTATGCAAGCAGGTATGAACAAACAATTTATTAAAATAGGACAAGATCCAATGATTTTACATACGTTACGTACTTTTGAAAATGATGACTGGTGTAAGAAAATCTATTTGGTCATTCATCCAGACGATGAGTCATATATGAAACGATTAGTTGATCAGGCGACAATATCGAAGCTTAAAAAAATGGTTCTTGGTGGAAAAGAAAGACAAGATAGTGTTTATAATGGGATTCAAGCTTTAGAGGAAGAATTAGTCACTTTTGTTCATGATGGAGCTAGACCTTTCGTTTCAATCGATGAACTACATAGATTATATGACGCAACAAAAAATAATGGCGCAGCCTTTTTAGCTGTTCCAGTTACTGATACGATTAAACACGTTGATCAAGGTAAAGTAACAACATTAGAACGTCATAAATTATTTGCTGCACAAACACCACAAGCTTTCACCTATGATTTATTAAAAAAAGCACATCAATTTGCTAAAGAAAAGAATATATTAGCAACTGATGATGTGTCACTACTTGAGCTCATAGGTCATGAACCCGCTGTTGTTCAAGGTAGTGATCGCAATTTCAAAGTGACAACACCTCTAGATATACAAAAAGCTGAAAATATGCTACAAATAAATAGGTTAGGCGATGACGAGGAGGAGCTTTCATTGTTTAGAGTTGGACAAGGATTCGATGTACATCAATTAGTTGAAGGCAGACCGTGTATTATTGGAGGCGTAGAAATTCCTTTTGAAAAAGGTTTAGCGGGCCATTCGGATGCTGATGTATTATTACATACGATTACTGATGCAGCATTAGGAGCTATTGGCGAAGGAGATATAGGTAAACATTTTCCTGATACAGACCCCGCGTATAAAGATGCAGATTCAAAAATATTACTGCAAGATGTTTGGAAAAAGGTTAAAGATAAAGGATATGTACTAGGAAACCTAGATTGTACAATTATAGCCCAAGCGCCTAAGATGGCACCTTATATTGAAGAGATGAAACGAGTCATTGCAAATCTTTTGCAAGTTGACGTCTCTCTAATTAATATAAAAGCAACTACGACAGAAAAGCTAGGATTTACAGGGAGAAAAGAAGGCATAGCAGCTCAGGCGGTCATTTTATTACAAAGGAAATAAGATACTTTAAATAGATAATCTGAAAGGAGATCAAGCTTCATGACTAATCAAGAAGTACGCGTACGATATGCACCAAGCCCGACTGGACATTTGCATATCGGAAATGCACGAACAGCGCTTTTTAATTATTTATATGCTAAACATACAGGTGGTCAATTTATTATTCGTATCGAGGACACCGACCAAAAGCGTAATGTAGAAGGCGGCGATGTTGGCCAATTACAATATTTAAAATGGCTAGGAATTGAATGGGATGAAAGTATTGATGTCGGTGGTGAATATGGCCCATATCGACAAATGGAACGTCTAGATATTTATAAAAAATATGCTGATGAGCTTCTCGAACGAGGTCTAGCATATAAATGTTATATGACAGAAGAGGAACTAGAAGCTGAACGTGAAGAACAACGAGCAAATGGACAAGTCCCAAAATATTCAGGAGCCCATCGGAACTTGTCTCAAGAGGAAATAGCTGCTTTTGATGAAGAGGGTAGAAAACCTAGCATTCGTTTCCGTGTTCCTGACAATGTCACTTACACGTTTTTTGATATTGTCAAAGGAAAAATCACTTTCCAATCAAGTGACTTCGGAGATTGGGTCATTATGAAGAAGGATGGTACACCAACGTATAATTTCGCTGTTGCGGTTGACGATCATTTAATGAAGATTAGTCACGTTTTGCGTGGTGAGGATCATATTTCTAATACACCGAAGCAAATGATGATCTATCAGGCGTTCGATTGGGAAATTCCGACGTTTGCGCATATGACTTTAATCGTTAATGAAGAACGAAAAAAATTGAGTAAACGTGATGAAAGTATTATTCAATTTATTGAACAGTATGATGACCTTGGCTATTTACCAGAAGCGTTATTTAACTTCATCGCTCTATTAGGTTGGTCACCAAAAGGAGAAGATGAGTTATTTACAAAAGACCAATTTATAGAAATCTTTGATCCTGAAAGGCTTTCAACTTCACCAGCTGTCTTTGATACGAATAAATTAAAGTGGATGAACAATCAATACATTAAACAAAGTTCAATTGAAAGAATTATTAATTTAACTTTGCCTCATTTAATCAAAGCTGGAAAAGTAGAAGAGAATATGTCTGAGGAACAACGAAAGTGGGTTGAAGACTTAATTGCTTTATATAAGGATCAGTTAAGCTATGGGGCAGAAATTGTTGAGCTTACGGAGTTGTTCTTTAAAAAGGACATTGACTATTTAGATTCTGACATGGAAATACTTAGTCAAGACCATGTTGCTGATATGCTAACACACTTCCAAGCCGAAGTGGAACAGTTACAAACCTTTGCTCCTGATGAAATTAAAGCAGCCATTAAAGCAACACAGAAGGCTACAGGAAATAAAGGTAAAAAACTATTTATGCCTATTCGTGTTGCGGTAACTGGACAACAACACGGACCAGAATTACCGAATGCTATTTTCCTATTAGGAAAGGAAACCGTACTATCACGTTTAAATAAAATTGTGAATAAGTTAAAAAACTCGTAACAATCACTTTCAATCGTATATAATAAATATATATGTAAAAACGTTGATGAGGAAAAGTAGAAAATAATTTCTAATGACAGAGAAAGCTGTATTTGCTGAGAGCAGCTTTTAGAATTGTTTTTGAAATGCACCTCTGAGTCTTCATTCGAAAAAATGAGTAGAGTGAAGCGGGTTGCGCCCGTTAATAGCTATTAAGCGAGAGGGATTTATCCTCTAAGCAGAGTGGAACCGCGCAAATAAAGCGTCTCTGTCTATCTAAATAGACGAGGCGCTTTTTTATATGAAAATTAACTCCTCCGTACGAAAAAAGTTAGCGACGGAAGATGAAAAGGAGGAATGAAATTGTTTAAATTTTTCAAAATGCTTAAAGAAGATGTTGATGTTGTGTTTGATCAAGATCCTGCCGCAAGAAATCGTTTTGAGGTGATTTTAACTTATTCAGGTGTTCATGCCGTCTGGGCACATCGCGTTGCACACGGCTTTTATAAACGTAAACTTTATTTTATTGCTCGCTTAATTTCACAAATTAGCCGATTCTTCACAGGTGTGGAGATTCATCCAGGTGCTAAGATTGGAAGACGTTTCTTTATAGACCATGGGATGGGTGTCGTCATCGGTGAAACGTGTGAAATAGGCGATAATGTAACGATTTATCAAGGTGTTACATTAGGTGGAACGGGTAAGGAGAAAGGTAAACGTCATCCAACGTTAAAAGATCATGTTCTTGTCGCGACTGGAGCGAAAGTGTTAGGTTCCATTACGATTGGTGAACACTCCAAGATAGGGGCGGGTTCAGTTGTTTTAAAAAATGTACCTGATTATTCAACTGTAGTCGGAATACCAGGCCATGTCGTCGTTCAAAACGGTGTTAAGGTGAAAAAGGATTTGGATCATCATAAGTTACCAGATCCTGTCGCAGAAAAATGTTTATTGCTAGAAAAACAAATAAAAATGTTGCAAGAAGAGATTAATGAATTGAAAGGGGAGGTAAATAAAAATGACAATTAGACTTTATAACACATTAACGAGAAAAAAAGAAGATTTCAAACCGATTGAAGCTGACAAAGTGAAAATGTATGTTTGTGGCCCGACCGTGTATAACTATATTCATATAGGTAATGCGCGCCCGGCAATAGTTTTTGATACGGTCCGTCGTTATTTTGAATATGTTGGATATGATGTTGAATACGTCATGAATTTTACCGATGTTGATGACAAAATTATTAAAGCGGCAAATGAACTTGGTGAGGAAGTGCCGGAGATTGCAGAACGCTTTATACGTGCTTTTAAAGAAGATGTTTCGAAATTGCATGTAAAAGAAGCAGTTCATCACCCACGTGTGACGGAATCAATGGAAGAGATCATCGCCTTCATCGCTAAATTAATCGAAAAAGGGTTTGCGTATGAAGCGGGGGGAGATGTTTATTTCAAAACACGCTCTTACGAAGATTATGGGAAGTTATCACATCAATCAATAGATGAGCTTCGTAGTGGTGCTAGAATCCAAGTGGGTGAGAAAAAAGAAGACCCACTAGACTTTACATTATGGAAAAATGCGAAGTCTAATGAAATTTCTTGGGATAGTCCATGGGGAAAAGGTCGTCCTGGATGGCATATTGAATGCTCGGCGATGGCGAAAAAATATTTAGGTGATACGATTGACATTCATGCGGGTGGGCAGGATTTAACGTTCCCACACCATGAAAATGAAATCGCTCAATCAGAAGCTCATAACGACCAAACGTTTGCAAACTATTGGATGCATAATGGTTACATTCAAATTGATAATGAAAAAATGTCAAAGTCTTTAGGAAATTTCATTTTAGTACATGATATTGTTGAAAGGCACGACCCGAATGTCATTCGTTTCTTTATGTTAAGTGTTCATTATCGTCATCCGATTAATTTTAGTGATGAACTACTTGAAAATGCCAAAAATAGTTACGATCGAATTAAAAATGCGTATGAAAATTTAATGCACCGTAAAGAAGCGAGCTTAAATTTAACAAATCACGATGAATGGAATGAAAAAATAGAGAAACATCGTCAAAGTTTTAAAGAAGAAATGAATGATGACTTTAATACAGCGAATGCTATTTCTGTACTGTTTGAATTAGCGAAGGATGCTAATTTGTATATCCAAAACAAACAAACATCAGAAGGAGTCATTAATAATTTTCTTGAGTTATTTGATGAAATAACGAATGTGCTCGGTTTTTCATTAAAAGTAGATAAAGAAATACTTGACGAAGAAGTCGAAGCTTTAATTGAAGAGCGGGTTAATGCTAGAAAAGAACGTAATTTCCAAAGAGCCGATGAAATACGTGATCAGCTCGATGAATTAGGAATCATCTTAGAAGATACACCACAAGGAACGAGATGGAAAAGGAAATGAACAAAATAAATGTTAAACAAATAAAAAGTTTAGCCTTGGCATATATGGGGGATGTCATATATGAGAAATATGTTCGTGAACATTTAATCACTAAAGGTGAAGTGAAGCCACAAGTGCTGCATGAGCTAGCTGTTACATTTGTTTCAGCTAAAGCTCAAGCATTTGTATTGGAATATATGCTTAACCATGATCAACTAACTGAAGAAGAACTAGCGGTCGTAAGGCGTGGCAGAAATTCGAAGGTTAACGTTCCGAAAAACACAGATTACCACACATATAGTTATAGTACGGCATTTGAGGCATTAATCGGCTATTTATATTTTTGTAATTCCCATGACCGACTTGAACAAATAATTTATGATGCGATACGTCTTATAGAAGAAAGGGGTTTGAATGATGCAAGATGATTGGCTTATAGGGAAAAACCCAGTATTAGAAGCACTGAGAACTGAAAAAGCTATAAATAAAATATTAGTGTTAGAAACAATGGAAAAAAAGTCATTAAATCAAATTATAAAGCTTGCTAAAGAACAAAATATATTCGTTCAAAAAGTTCCTAAGAAGAAACTCGATCAAATTGGAAGTCATCATCAAGGTGTAGCAGCCTCAATAGCAGCTTATGAATATGCTGAAATAGACGATCTTTTCAATGTAGCTAACAAACGTGGTGAGACCCCTTTCTTCATTTTATTAGATGAATTAGAAGATCCACGAAACCTAGGTTCCATCATGCGTACAGCTGATGCTGTCGGTGCTCACGGGATTATTATTCCTAAAAGACGTTCAGTCCAATTAACACAAACAGTGGCTAAAGCGTCTACAGGAGCCATCGAACATATTCCGGTCGTACGTGTAACAAATATGAGTCAGACGATAGACCGGTTAAAAGAACAAGGTGTTTGGATTATTGGAACTGATGCAAAAGGAAAAAATGACTACCGTGAAATTGAGTACGATTTACCTTTAGCTCTCGTCATCGGAAGCGAGGGAAAAGGAATGAGTCGAATTGTTACTGAAAAATGTGATTGGCTCGTTCGTCTACCGATGAAAGGGTCAGTAACGTCTTTAAACGCTTCCGTATCAGCGAGCTTATTAATGTATGAAGTATATCGACAACGTTACCCGCTCGGAGAGTAATGATGATTGTATTAATTGTAGATGGGTATAACGTTATTGGGGACTGGCCCGAACTAAAAGCTTTAAAGAATCGCCAGCTTGAGGAAGCAAGAAATAAATTAATTGAAAAGCTTGCTGAATATCAAGCGTATACAGGACATCGTGTCATTGTTGTATTTGATGCTTACAGCGTTAAGGGAGCGGAAAATAAGAAAAAACAGTTAAAAATAGAAGTCATTTATACTAAGGAAAACGAAACGGCAGACGAACGAATAGAAAAACTCGTCAATGAAGTAAAAAATGTTAAGACAAAAGTTTATGTAGCGACATCAGATTCAACTGAACAATGGACAATCTTCTCAAAAGGAGCTTTAAGAAAATCGGCAAGGGAATTATTACTTGAAGTTAAAGAGATTGAATCCGAAATAAAAGAAAATGTACAAATACAGGAAACTTTACGTCCGAAATCCAAAATTCATTTAAGTGAAGACTTGTTAAAAACATTCGAAAAATGGCGTCGCGGAAAGTAATTTAAAAATGATTAGTTGACTGAAAATTCACAATTCCTGTATAATATGTATACAGTCGTAAGCGGGCTCGGGGGGAATCTAGCGTGAATAACAACAATGAGATGATAGATAGGCAAGTTTGGTCGGAATTTGAAGACGAGAAGATAGTAGAGCTAGTACAAGCTGGAGATGTACAAGCTCTAGATTTTTTGATAAATAAATATCGTAGTTTTGTTCGCGCGAAAGCTCGTACATACTTTTTAATCGGAGCTGACCGAGAAGACATTGTTCAAGAAGGCATGATTGGTTTATATAAAGCAATACGTGATTATCAATCGGACAAGCTCTCATCTTTTAAAGCTTTTGCAGAGTTGTGCGTGACGAGGCAAATTATTACAGCAATCAAAACAGCGACAAGACAAAAACATATCCCGCTTAATTCCTACGTATCTTTGGATAAGCCAATATATGATGAGGAATCCGATCGAACTTTACTTGATGTCATTGCTGAAGACGATACAGCTGATCCAGAGAAGTTATTGATAGATCGTGAAAAATATGGTGATATGGAATTTAAAATGCACGAGCTATTAAGTGAATTGGAGCGAGAAGTTTTACGACTATATTTAGATGGTCGAACTTATCAAGAAATATCAGAACTATTAAATCGACATGTTAAATCTATCGATAATGCTTTACAACGTGTTAAGCGAAAGCTTGAGCGCCATTTATCGGTTGGCGAGATTTCCCTATAACAACCATTTGACACGTCTAATTGTACATGGTAAATTATTTAGAGTGATAAATTAGGAAATTGAGGAATAATCGATGCGAAGAAAAATCGCGTTAGCTTGTACAGTATGTCGTAGTAGAAACTATACGACGATTAAAAACAGTCAAGAAGAAAACCGTATTGAAATAAAAAAGTATTGTAAAAAATGTCAAGATCACACGTTGCATCGTGAAACGAAATAGATGTTTTAGCTCATGTTGTTAGGGGGACATAACGTGTTTAAATTTTTTAAAGATGTTAATCGCGAATTGCGTAAAGTTAGCTGGCCAAAAGGTAACAAACTAACAAAATATACAATCATCGTTTTATTGACGGTTGTATTTTTCACAGCCTTCTTTATGGTCACTGATTTAGGTATTTCATTTATTTTAGAATTACTATAGGTTCTATTTGATTAATGACTAGTTAATTGTGATATAATGTATAAAGAATAAACCCGCACATTGTCGGGTTTTTTATTATTCAATTTTTCAAACTGTCTAATTCAATCTAATTTTTAGGAGGGAAAGGTGTAACCCTATCATTATGGAAAAGAACTGGTATGTTGTACACACGTATTCTGGATACGAAAATAAAGTGAAATTAAATTTAGAAAAAAGAATTGAGTCAATGGGTATGGAAGATAAAATATTCCGTGTCGTTGTTCCTGAAGAAGAAGAAACAGAAATTAAAAATGGAAAACGTAAAACTTCGATGAAAAAAGTTTTTCCTGGTTATGTTCTAACGGAGATGGTTATGACGGACGACTCTTGGTATGTTGTGAGAAACACACCTGGAGTAACAGGATTTGTTGGTTCCTCTGGTTCAGGATCAAAACCGACGCCATTACTTCCAGAAGAAGCAAATAGAATATTGAAGCGTATGGGTGTTAAAGAGGAAATCCATGACTTTGATTTTGAATTAAAAGAATCTGTTCGTGTCATTGATGGACCTTTCGCCAACTTCACCGGAACAATTGAAGTCATTGATATGGACAAACAGAAAGTAAAAGTTCATGTAAATATGTTCGGTAGGGAAACACCAGTAGAATTAGATTTTACACAAATTGAAAAATTATAATTCCCTCTTGCATTCTTCGTAAAAAAGTGCTAGAATTTTTATGTTTCTTATGGTCTGATTATGGTCAGACTAGACAAGATGAGTGGGAGGGGGAAAAACCCCAATTACCACATCACGGACTTTAAGGAGGTGTGTCTCGTGGCTAAAAAAGTAGTTAAAGTTGTAAAGCTTCAAATTCCTGCGGGAAAAGCTAACCCTGCTCCACCAGTAGGTCCTGCATTAGGTCAAGCTGGTATTAACATCATGGGATTTTGTAAAGAATTTAATGCAAAAACACAAGATGAAGCAGGTATGATCATTCCGGTTGAAATTTCGGTTTTTGAAGACCGTTCATTTACATTCGTAACGAAAACTCCACCTGCTGCGGTATTACTTAAAAAAGCAGCTGGTATTGAATCAGGATCAGGCGAACCGAATCGCAACAAAGTAGCGACGGTTAAACGTGATAAAGTACGTGAAATCGCTGAAATGAAAATGCCTGATTTAAACGCTGCTAATGTTGAATCAGCTATGCGTATGGTTGAAGGAACAGCACGCAGTATGGGAATCACAATTGAAGACTAATTAATCTTCAATCGTTGCGAGTAGGTTGCGGAAACTCCCCGTTTCGCAACCTTTATTAGTGGGAGGTTCAACCGTTATAACCACAATGAGGAGGATATGTATGGCAAAGAAAGGTAAAAAATATTTAGAAGCTTTAAAGCTAGTTGATCGTAATAAATCTTACGAAATCAACGAAGCTGTAGAACTAGTGAAAAAAGCATCTACTGCTAAGTTTGATGAAACAGTAGAAGCGGCATTTCGTTTAGGTGTTGATCCTAAAAAAGCGGACCAACAAATCCGTGGCGCATTCGTTTTACCACATGGTACTGGTAAAACACAACGCGTTTTAGTATTTGCTAAAGGCGAAAAAGCTAAAGAAGCTGAAGCGGCAGGAGCAGATTATGTAGGGGATGCAGATTACATTAACAAAATTAACCAAGGTTGGTTTGACTTTGATGTAATTGTTGCTACACCTGACATGATGGCTGAAGTTGGTAAGCTTGGTCGTGTATTAGGACCTAAAGGACTAATGCCAAACCCTAAAACAGGAACAGTAACTTTTGAAGTAGAAAAAGCTGTTCAAGATATTAAAGCAGGTAAAGTAGAATACCGTGTAGATAAAGCTGGTAATATTCACGTTCCAATCGGTAAAGTTTCTTTTGATGATCAAAAGTTAGTTGAAAACTTTGAGGCTATCACTGATACATTACTCAAAGTTAAACCGCAATCTTCAAAAGGTACTTACATGAAGAACGTTGCGATTTCTTCTACTATGGGACCTGGTGTACGCGTAGATGTTTCTAGCTACGTTAAAAAATAATTGACATTTAAATAAACGTTATATATAATTATTTTTGTTGAAAAATAATCAAAATTGTACCGTAGACAGTAGGAGCATGGATGCTTAAACTTTCCTACCGAGGTGTATGAACTTAAATGAATGTTACAAAAAAGTAACTTTTATAAAGTCATGCCTCCATGTCTACATGGAGGCATTTTTTAATAGTTCAGGAATTTAAAAGTGGAATGATAGTGAACGAATTGCTTAACTTGAAATCACGTTTGACTACTACAGCTAAGCAAGTTGCTTCCACTTTTGTTCATGCATCGTTTTCGGTATATTTTAATTCGATTACTAGGGGGTGGAAAGATGAGCGCAATTATTGAACAGAAAAAACAACAAGTACAAGAAATAGCAGACAAACTTTCAAATAGTAAAACGACAATCCTTGTTGATTATCGCGGACTTAATGTAGAGCAGGTTACTGAACTTCGTAAACAACTTCGTGATGCGGGTGTTGATTTTAAAGTATACAAGAACACAATGACACGTCGTGCAACTGAGAAAGCTGGTTATGAAGGGCTTAACGATGTTTTAGTAGGACCAACAGCTATTGCGTTTTCAGAAGAAGATGTTGTGGCTCCGGCGAAAATCCTTGGGAAGTTCGCTAAAGATATCGAAGCTTTAGAAATTAAAGGTGGAATTATTGAAGGGAACATTGCAACGGTTGAGCAAATTCAAGAACTTGCAGATCTACCTTCATACGAAGGACTTGTATCTATGCTACTCAGCGTATTACAAGCTCCGGTACGAAACTTCGCATATGCTGCTAAAGCTATTGCGGATCAAAAAGAAGAACAAGGCGCATAAGGTGCGTACTATTGGATAAACAATCTTAAGGAGGAAAAATATCATGACAAAAGAGCAAATTATTGATGCTATAAAAGAAATGTCAGTTTTAGAATTAAATGATTTAGTAAAAGCAATTGAGGAAGAGTTTGGCGTAACAGCTGCTGCTCCTGTAGCAGTTGCTGGTGGAGCTGCTGGTGGCGACGCTGCTGAAGAGAAAACAGAATTTGACGTAGTACTTGAAGATGCAGGTGCTTCTAAGATTAAAGTTGTTAAAGCAGTTCGTGAAATCACTGGCCTTGGCTTAAAAGATGCTAAAGACTTAGTAGATAACGCTCCTGGAGCTATTAAAGAAGGCGTAGCTAAAGAAGAAGCTGAAGAAATGAAAGCTAAACTTGAAGAAGCTGGCGCTAAAGTAGAATTAAAATAATTTTTTGAGTCATAATAATAGATAAGCTCGCTGAAAAATCGGCGAGCTTATGTTTATTCCCAACTTTACAACCCCAAAAAGAGAGTAAATTCTATCCTTTTTGCTAAGAGGTGTCAAAATATGAATGACCACTATTATTCTCAAAGTCCCACAAGTCAAAGCAACCCTTCACAGTTTAGTGTAACTATTCAATCGTTACCATTAACTTTTCATACGGACGAAGGTGTATTCTCAAAAACTCAACTAGATTACGGAACCTCTGTTTTAATAAATCAATTTCAAGAGCCTGATGTTAGTGGTGATTTACTAGATGTTGGATGCGGATATGGACCAATTGGTATCACTTTAGCAAAACTTTATCAGACAAGAACGGTTTATATGATTGATATCAATGAACGCGCTATTCAATTAGCAAAATTAAATGCTGTTGAAAATGATCTAAATAACATAAAGATTTATCAGAGCGATGGATTAAGAGAAGTTAAAGACAAAACATTTGCTGCGATTATTACTAATCCACCCTTTCGTGCAGGAAAACAGCTTGTCCATCAAATTGTTGATGACAGTTATGAACAGTTAAAGGTTGATGGGGAGTTCTGGGTTGTAGTACAGAAAAAACAAGGTGCTCCATCGCTTAAGAAGAAAGTGGAAGAATGTTTTGGGAATGCTGAAATTGTAAAGAGGGATAAAGGATACTTTGTTATCCGTGCCAAAAAGTTTGACTGAGCCTTACTGGTATGGTAATATTAAAAAATGCCAATATATGCTTATGCTTGTCAAGAACTTTTTTAAAATATTTTTAAACACTTTTGAAATCGTAATGTTTTAGTCTATTTTATTTCAATTATATGCATATATTTACCGATTTTCACTAATTTTTTTTCATATCGGGTATAAAATATTTTTCTAGTACCGATAAATGAGTATAGCATTAAAAAATAAGAATAGGGGTTATTATTCTGAGGTGCTCACATAACGGTCAAAAGGCAAGTGAAACTAGATACAACGTTCGTAACATAACGAACGTGATCATAATCAAAGCTTGAGATGATTTTATTCAAGCAAGTTCGGCATGCATTTTTGTCGGACCATTTTTTGTTTTTATTTTTATCTCACTTTTAAGTGAAACCATTTTTTAACTAAATCTGGTTGTTGAGGGGTGAAGCAGTTGACAGGACAACTAATTCAGTACGGTCGGCACCGCAAAAGAAGAAGTTATGCACGAATTAGTGAAGTTCACGAACTACCAAACTTAATCGAAATTCAAACCGCTTCTTATGATTGGTTCTTAAGAGAAGGTTTGAAGGAAATGTTTGAAGACATTTCTCCTATTGAAGACTTTACAGGTAATCTCTCATTAGAATTTGTAGATTATAGCTTGGGAGAACCAAAATATCCTGTAGATGAAGCAAAGGAAAGAGATGTGACGTATAATGCCCCTTTACGGGTTAAGGTACGTTTATTAAACAAAGAAACAGGAGAAGTAAAAGAGCAGGAAGTTTTTATGGGTGATTTCCCATTGATGACGGATACAGGAACTTTCATTATTAATGGAGCGGAACGTGTAATCGTTTCTCAGCTCGTACGTTCTCCTAGTGTTTACTTTAGTGAAAAGTTCGATAAAAACGGTAAAAGAGGTTACACAGCAACTGTTATTCCTAACCGTGGTGCATGGTTAGAGTTTGAAACAGATGCTAAAGACGTTGTGCACGTTCGTATTGATCGTACGCGTAAGTTACCTATTACTGTTCTATTACGTGCATTAGGCTTCAGTTCTGATGATGAAATCGTTGATCTTATTGGAGATAACGAATATTTACGTAATACTTTAGAAAAAGATAATACGGAAGATAGTGAGAAAGCGTTAATAGAAATTTATGAGCGATTACGTCCAGGTGAACCACCAACAGCAGAAAATGCTCGTAATTTATTAATCTCACGTTTCTTTGATCCAAAACGTTACGATTTAGCACGTGTTGGACGCTACAAGATTAATAAAAAGCTTCATATTAAAAACCGCTTGTTTAATCAAACTTTAGCGGAGACAATTGTGAATGAAGAAACGGGTGAAGTTATCGCACGTAAAGGCGACAAACTTACACGTCGCTTACTCGATAAAATTTTACCTTATTTAGAACTAGAAGACCATGCAACTGGAGAAAAAATTGTTGAGCCTCAAGACGGTGTATTAGAAGAACCTATTAAAATTCAATCAATCAAAATATTTGACCCGACTGATCCGGATGGAGAAAGAACGTTAAATGTGATTGGTAATGCTAATGTTAGCTCTTCTATTAAAAACATAACACCAGCTGACATTATCTCATCAATCAGTTATTTTTTTAACATCTTATATACAGTTGGAAATACAGACGATATTGATCACTTAGGTAATCGTCGTTTGCGTTCTGTTGGTGAACTATTACAAAACCAATTTAGAATCGGCTTATCAAGAATGGAACGTGTTGTTAGAGAGCGTATGTCTATTCAAGATACAGAGTCAATTACACCACAGCAATTGATTAATATTAGACCTGTTATTGCGTCGATTAAAGAGTTTTTCGGAAGTTCACAGCTTTCTCAATTTATGTACCAAACAAATCCGTTAGCAGAACTTACACATAAAAGACGTCTATCGGCATTGGGACCAGGTGGTTTGACACGTGAACGTGCAGGATTTGAAGTTCGTGATGTTCACTATTCACACTATGGGCGCATGTGTCCAATTGAGACTCCAGAAGGTCCGAATATCGGTCTAATTAACTCGTTGTCTACTTATGCAAAAGTTAATGAATTTGGTTTTATTGAAACACCTTATCGTCGTGTAGATCCTGAAACAGGTAAAGTGACCGCACAAATTGATTACTTAACTGCAGACGAAGAGGATAATTATGTTGTTGCGCAAGCAAACGCGATATTAAATGACGACGGTTCATTTGCAGATGAAGAAGTTATAGCTCGTTTTCGTGGGGAGAACACTGTTGTTCCGCGTGATCAAGTTGATTATATGGACGTATCCCCTAAGCAAGTAGTTTCTGCAGCAACAGCGTGTATCCCGTTTTTAGAAAATGATGACTCTAACCGTGCATTAATGGGTGCGAACATGCAACGTCAAGCTGTGCCTCTCATTAAACCTGAAGCACCTTTTGTTGGAACAGGAATGGAATATGTTTCTGGTAAAGACTCCGGTGCTGCTGTTATTTGTAAGCACGATGGAATCGTTGAAAAGGTTGAGGCTAAAGAAGTCCATGTTCGCCGTATTGCGGAAGTGGATGGTAAAGAAGTCGAAGGTGATGTTGATCGTTATCGACTATCTAAATTCGTGCGCTCAAACCAAGGAACTTGTTATAACCAAACACCAATTGTTAAAAAAGGCGATCGGGTTGCTAAAGGAGAAATCCTTGCTGATGGTCCTTCAATGGATAAAGGAGAACTCGCATTAGGTCGAAACGCGTTAGTCGCTTTCATGACTTGGGAAGGTTATAACTATGAAGACGCCATTATTATGAGCGAACGATTAGTTAAGGACGATGTTTTTACATCTATTCATATTGAAGAATTTGAATCTGAAGCTCGTGATACTAAACTAGGTCCAGAAGAAATTACGCGTGATATTCCTAACGTTGGGGAAGACGCGCTTAAAAACTTAGATGAAAATGGTATTATTCGAGTAGGTGCTGAAGTATCTGATGGAGATATTTTAGTTGGAAAAGTAACACCAAAAGGGATGACTGAACTATCAGCTGAAGAGAGATTGCTTCACGCGATTTTTGGTGAAAAAGCTAGAGAAGTAAGAGACACGTCATTACGTGTACCGCACGGCGGTGGCGGCATCATTTTAGATGTTAAAATTTTCAACCGTGAAGATGGTGACGAACTATCACCAGGTGTGAACAAATTAGTACGTGTTTACATCGTACAGAAGCGTAAAATTTCTGAAGGGGATAAAATGGCAGGTCGTCATGGTAACAAAGGTGTTATTTCTCGTATTTTACCTGAAGAGGATATGCCGTTCTTACCAGATGGAACACCAGTTGATGTTATGTTAAACCCACTAGGTGTCCCTTCACGTATGAATATCGGTCAAGTATTAGAACTTCATCTAGGAATGGCAGCTAGAGAAATGGGTATTCACGTTGCATCTCCTGTATTTGATGGAGCAACTGAAGATGATGTTTGGGAGACGATGCTTGAGGCTGGTTTACCACGCGATGGTAAAACGGTTCTCTACGATGGCCGCACAGGTTCGCCATTTGATAACCGCGTCTCTGTCGGTGTTATGTATATGATTAAACTTGAGCATATGGTAGATGACAAACTACACGCTCGTTCTACAGGGCCATACTCATTAGTAACTCAGCAACCATTAGGCGGTAAAGCGCAATTTGGTGGACAGCGCTTTGGTGAGATGGAAGTTTGGGCGCTTGAAGCATATGGTGCTGCTCATACATTGCAAGAAATCTTAACCGTTAAATCAGATGACGTGATTGGCCGTGTTAAGACGTATGAAGCGATTGTTAAGGGTGAGAATCTACCTGAAGCCGGAGTTCCTGAATCATTCCGTGTGTTAATTAAAGAGTTACAAAGTCTTGGAATGGACGTAAAAATGCTAACTCAAGACCGAGATGAAATTGATATGAGAGATTTAGAAGAAGATGATCAAGCTTCAGATCAATTAAACGTTTCAGTTGAACAAGATGAAGTGACGAATGAGTAGTGTTACTACATGATGTTTCTAATTCGTTGAAAAAATAAGGGAGGTAGGCCCCTTGATCGATGTCAATAAATTTGAGTATATGAAAATTGGTTTAGCTTCGCCTGATAAAATTCGTTCGTGGTCCTTTGGTGAAGTGAAAAAACCTGAAACTATTAACTATCGTACATTGAAACCTGAAAAAGACGGTTTGTTTTGTGAGAGAATTTTTGGACCTACTAAAGACTGGGAATGTCATTGTGGGAAATATAAACGCGTTCGCTATAAAGGTGTAGTCTGTGATCGTTGTGGGGTTGAAGTAACGAAAGCAAAAGTACGTCGTGAGCGTATGGGGCACATAGAACTTGCTGCCCCGGTTTCTCACATTTGGTATTTTAAAGGAATCCCAAGTCGGATGGGTCTTGTATTAGATTTATCTCCAAGAGCTCTAGAAGAAGTGATTTACTTTGCTTCTTACGTTGTGACAGACCCAGGTGATACACCGTTAGAGAAAAAACAGTTACTAACTGAAAAAGAATATCGTGCTTATTACGATAAGTATGGTAGCTCTTTTAAAGCGCAAATGGGCGCTGAGGCGATACGTAAGCTTCTGCAAGACGTTGATCTGGAAAAAGAAGTTGCAGATTTAAAAGAGGAACTTAAAACTGCGCAAGGCCAGCGCCGAACACGTGCGATTAAACGTCTAGAAGTGTTAGAGTCGTTCCGCCACTCCGGTAACCAACCAGATTGGATGGTGTTAGACGTTTTACCGGTTATCCCGCCTGAGTTAAGACCTATGGTGCAATTAGATGGCGGGCGGTTTGCTACGTCTGATTTAAACGATTTATATCGCCGTGTCATAAACCGTAATAACAGATTAAAACGACTATTAGATTTAGGCGCTCCATCGATTATTGTGCAAAACGAAAAACGAATGCTACAAGAATCTGTAGACGCATTAATTGATAATGGTCGTCGCGGTCGCCCAGTAACAGGGCCGGGAAATCGTCCTTTAAAATCATTATCACATATGCTAAAAGGTAAACAAGGCCGATTCCGTCAAAACTTACTAGGAAAACGTGTTGATTACTCTGGTCGTTCGGTAATCGTTGTAGGACCTAACTTAAAAATGTATCAATGTGGACTTCCTAAAGAGATGGCGATTGAATTATTCAAGCCGTTTGTCATGCGTGAATTAGTGAACCGTGGTTTAGCACATAATATTAAATCGGCTAAACGAAGCATTGAACGTTTAAGACCAGAAATTTGGGATGTTTTAGAAGATGTCATTAAGGAGCACCCAGTTCTACTTAACCGTGCACCAACGCTTCACCGTTTAGGGATTCAAGCATTTGAACCTAAACTAGTGGAAGGACGTGCCATTAGATTACACCCACTTGTTTGTACAGCATATAACGCAGACTTTGACGGTGACCAAATGGCTGTACACGTTCCGCTTTCACCTGAAGCACAGGCTGAAGCACGTATTCTAATGTTGGCAGCTCAAAACATTCTAAACCCTAAAGACGGAAAACCTGTTGTTACGCCGTCTCAAGATATGGTTTTAGGTAACTATTATTTAACGCTTGAAAGAAAAGGTGCATTAGGTGAAGGTAGAATATTTGCTAGCCCTCACGAAGCAGTCATCGCCTACGAAAATGGCTATGTCCATCTTCATAGTCGAATTGCTATAAAAGCATCTTCATTAAACAACCCGAGATTTACAGAAGAGCAAAATAATAAGTTGTTAGTGACAACAGTTGGTAAAATTATTTTTAATCAAATTTTACCAGAGACATTCCCGTTCATGAATGAACCAACAACTTTTAACTTAGAAGTTATGACGCCAGATAAATACTTTGTCGAACCAAATGTTAACCTAAAAGAAGAACTTGAAACCCGAGATCTTATTAAACCATTTAGAAAAGGTATTTTAGGTGACATTATCGCTGAAGTTTTCAAACACTATAAAATTTCTGAGACATCTAAAATGCTTGACCGTATGAAAGATCTAGGATTTAACTATTCTACAAGAGCAGGTATTACAATTGGGGTATCAGATATCGTAGTTTTACCTGAAAAACAAGTCATTTTAGAAGAAGCGCAAGAAAAAGTAGATAAAGTATTAAAGCAATTCCGCAGAGGTTTAATTACTGAAGAGGAAAGATATGATCGAGTGATCGCGATATGGACTGAAGCTAAAGACCATATCCAAGATAAACTAATGGATTCATTAGATCCGTACAACCCGATTTATATGATGAGTGACTCGGGAGCTCGTGGTAACGCATCTAACTTTACGCAGTTAGCGGGTATGCGCGGACTTATGGCAAACCCAGCAGGCCGAATTATCGAACTGCCGATTAAATCTAGCTTCCGCGAAGGGTTGACAGTTTTAGAGTACTTTATTTCAACACACGGTGCTCGTAAAGGACTTGCAGATACAGCACTTAAGACGGCAGACTCAGGTTACTTAACTCGTCGTCTAGTTGATGTCGCTCAAGATGTAATTATTCGCGAACAAGATTGTGGAACAGACCGCGGCTTAGAAGTTAGCACACTCCGTGAAGGCAACGAAGAGATTGTGCCTTTGTATGACCGTTTGGTTGGTCGTACAGCATTCCGTGTTGTAAAACACCCTGAAACCGACGAAGTCATTGTAAAACGAAACGAACTGATTACTGAAGATCTTGCAAAACAAATCGTTGAAGCTGGTATAGAATCAGTTTTCATCCGTTCAGTATTCACATGTAATACGAAACACGGTGCTTGTGTTAAATGTTATGGTCGAAACCTTGCAACTGGTGATAAAGTTGATGTGGGTGAAGCGGTTGGAATCATTGCTGCTCAATCAATTGGTGAACCAGGTACACAGTTAACAATGCGTACGTTCCATACAGGTGGAGTTGCTGGAGACGACATTACACAAGGTTTGCCACGTATTCAAGAATTATTTGAAGCTCGTAACCCTAAAGGTCAAGCAGTCATTAGTGAAATAGAAGGAACCGTTCTTGAAATCAATGATTTAAAAGATAAAAAAGAAATCATTGTTCAAGGAGAAGTTGAACAGCGCACTTACACAACTCTTTACAGTGCTAGAATGAAAGTTGAAGTTGGTGATGAAGTGTATGCTGGTCAATCATTAACAGAAGGTTCTATTGATCCGAAAGAATTAATTAAGGTTCAAGGATTACAAGGCGTTCAGGAATATATTTTAAAAGAAGTTCAAAAGGTTTATCGCATGCAAGGTGTTGAAATTAGTGATAAACACATAGAAGTAATGGTAAGACAGATGCTACGAAAAGTTCGTGTCATTGAATCTGGAGATACAGATGTTCTGCCAGGCTCACTGTTAGATGTCAATCAGTTCAGTGAAGCAAACCGAGAAGTATTACTTAATGGTTTACAGCCAGCAATTGCAAAACCTGTTATTCTCGGAATTACTAAGGCATCACTAGAAACAGATTCATTCCTGTCAGCCGCATCTTTCCAAGAAACAACAAGAGTTCTTACAGATGCAGCGATTAAAGGGAAATATGATGAGCTTGTTGGCCTAAAAGAGAACGTTATTATTGGTAAACTAGTACCAGCAGGAACTGGATTAGCTAAATATCGTGTCTTGGAAGCTGAAACTGATGAACCAGAAGTAATCGAAGAAGAAAATCAAGAAGAAGTTGTATCAGAAATCTAAAAAAGGTTGTAGCACCTTGAATTTTTGAAAAAATATCATTGACAACATAATATTGTGAGTGATACTATATTCAAGGTGCTTCATATAACCTTGTTACTTTGGAGGATGATTGAATGTCTTATGAAAAAGTAGCACAGGCTAATTCAAGCTTAGTTATAGGAGCTAAACAAGTACTTAAATCCATGAAAAGTGGAGAGGTACTCGAAGTCGTGATTGCAGAAAATGCAGAGCGACGTATAACTGATAAAGTGCTACGCTTAGCCGATGAACTTGGTATTCCAATTACCTATGTCGATTCACAGAAAAAACTAGGTAAAGCTAGCGGCATTGAAGTCGGTGCGGCGGCAGTGGCAATAAAGCGATAAAAACTTATACGCGAGTTATCGTGTATCAAGTTTGTTTTTTTGCCTAATTATGAACCACCTGGATGTGTGGGATTACAAAACGTGATAAGAAGGGAGGAAAAATACATGCCTACAATTAACCAATTAGTTCGTAAAGGACGTAAATCTAAAACTAAAAAATCAGACTCTCCAGCATTAAACAAAGGATTCAACTCATTTAAGAAGAGATTTACTGATAACGCATCTCCACAAAAACGTGGTGTATGTACACGTGTTGCAACTATGACTCCTAAAAAGCCAAACTCAGCTTTACGTAAATACGCGCGTGTGCGTTTATCTAACCAAATTGAAGTAACGGCTTATATCCCAGGTATTGGTCATAACCTTCAAGAGCACAGTGTTGTGTTAATCCGTGGTGGTCGTGTAAAAGACTTACCAGGTGTTCGTTACCATATTGTTCGTGGTGCGCTTGATACAGCAGGTGTTGAAGGTCGTATGCAAGGTCGTTCTAAGTATGGAGCGAAAAGACCTAAAGCTAAAAAATAAACCGTTTAAATAAATACCACGTGGAAAGGAGGAACTATTCATGCCACGTAAAGGGTCAGTTCCTAAGCGAGACGTTTTACCAGATCCGATTTATAACTCAAAATTAGTCACTAGATTAATTAACCAAATCATGGTTGACGGTAAAAAAGGTGTCGCTCAAAAAATACTTTATAATGCATTTGAGTTAGTGAAAGATCGTAGCGGACGCGATGCTATGGAAGTTTTCGAAGAAGCAATGAAAAATGTGATGCCAGTATTAGAAGTACGTGCTAGACGTGTTGGTGGATCAAACTATCAAGTTCCTATGGAAGTTCGCCCAGAACGTCGTCAAGCATTAGGTTTGCGTTTTATCGTAAACTATTCTAGACTTCGCGGTGAAAAAACTATGGAAGAACGTTTAGCTAATGAAATTCTAGATGCTGCAAATAATACAGGTGCGGCGGTTAAACGTCGTGAAGAAATGCACAAAATGGCAGAAGCAAACAAAGCATTTGCTCACTACCGTTGGTAATATTTTATCAAACTAAAACTATAGCCTAAATCAGGAAAGGAGAGACGAAAATGCCTAGAGAGTTCTCCTTGGACAAATATCGAAATATCGGGATCATGGCTCACATCGATGCCGGTAAAACAACTTGTACAGAGCGTATCCTTTTTTATACAGGGCGTATTCACAAGTTGGGAGAGACTCACGAAGGTGCTGCCCAAATGGACTGGATGGAGCAGGAGCAAGAACGTGGTATTACAATCACGTCAGCTGCGACAACAGCTCAATGGCATGACCATCGTCTAAATATCATTGATACACCAGGGCACGTAGACTTCACAGTTGAAGTTGAACGCTCACTTCGTGTACTTGATGGTGCAATTGCATTATTAGATGCTCAATCAGGTGTTGAACCACAAACTGAAACAGTGTGGCGCCAAGCTACAACATATGGTGTTCCACGTATAGTTTTCATTAATAAAATGGATAAAACAGGTGCTGACTTCCTATATTCAGTAGGGACTTTAGAAGAACGCCTAGGTGCTAATGCACATCCTGTTCAACTACCAATTGGAGCAGAAGACAACTTTGAAGGAATCATCGATTTAGTAGAGATGAAAGCCTACTTCTATGAAGATGATTTAGGTACTCGTGCGGAAGCTAGAGATATTCCAGATGAATATTTAGAGCAAGCTGAAGAGTATCGCAACCGCCTAGTAGAAGCAGTTTCAGAATTAGATGAAGATCTAATGATGAAATTTCTAGAAGGTGAAGAAATTACAAAAGAAGAACTAAAAGCTGGAATCCGTAAAGCAACATGTGATGTAGAATTTTACCCAGTGTTTTGTGGATCTGCTTTTAAAAACAAAGGTGTACAGCTATTACTTGATGGTGTTATTGATTATTTACCATCACCATTAGATGTACCTCCGATTCAAGGATTCAAACCAGATTCTGAAGAGCAAATTGAGCGTAAATCTGATGATAAAGAACCATTTTCTGCATTAGCGTTCAAAGTTATGACAGACCCATTCGTTGGTAAATTAACATTCTTCAGAGTTTACTCTGGTACATTAAGTAGCGGTTCATATGTTCAGAATACAATTAAAGGTAAACGTGAACGTATCGGTCGTATTCTACAGATGCACGCAAACCACCGTGAAGAAGTAGATATGGTTTACGCTGGTGATATCGCTGCAGGTGTTGGACTAAAAGATACTGGAACTGGTGATACATTGTGTGATGAGAAAAGTCAGGTTATCTTAGAGTCAATGGAATTTCCTGAACCAGTTATCGCGGTTGCTATCGAACCAAAAACTAAAGCAGACCAAGATAAAATGGGTATTGCGTTAGGGAAACTAGCTGAAGAAGACCCGACATTCCGCACAGAAACAAACGAAGAAACAGGACAAACGATTATTCATGGAATGGGTGAGCTACACCTTGACATTATCGTTGACCGTTTGAAACGTGAGTTTAAAGTAGAGGCGAATGTAGGTGCTCCACAAGTAGCGTACCGTGAAACATTCCGCCAAGCGGCTGAAGTTGAAGGTAAATTTGTTCGTCAGTCTGGTGGACGTGGACAATACGGTCACGTTTGGATTAAGTTCGAGCCTAACGAAGAAGGTGCAGGATTCGAATTCAACAATAACATCGTAGGTGGGGTTGTCCCAAGAGAATATATACCAGCTGTTGAAGCGGGTATTAAAGAAGCGATGGAAAACGGAGTGTTAGCTGGATATCCACTAATCGACGTTAAAGCATCTCTATACGATGGTTCTTATCACGATGTCGACTCAAGTGAGACGGCGTTTAGAATTGCAGCATCTATGGCACTGAAAGCCGCTAAGAACAAATGTAACCCAGTACTACTTGAGCCAATGATGAAAGTAGAAATCGTTATTCCTGAAGAATACATGGGTGATATTATGGGAGATGTAACATCTCGTCGTGGACGTGTAGAAGGTATGGGTTCACGCGGTAATGCATCTGTTGTAAATGCCTTTGTACCACTTTCAGAAATGTTTGGTTATGCAACAGCATTACGTTCAAACACACAAGGACGCGGAACATACTCAATGCACTTTAGTCATTATGAAGAGGTTCCAAAGTCTATTTCAGAAGAGATTATCAAAAAAAATAGCGGCCAATAATTGATTTTTTTAACTAAATGCCGTATAACAAAATTGTAAACAGTTGTCTTCTATGAAATTAGAGGACAGCTGTACAATATAAAAAACATATAAAATCTATTTTTTTAAGGAGGAAATATAAATGTCAAAAGAAAAATTTGACCGTTCCAAACCACACGTTAACGTTGGTACTATTGGACACGTTGACCATGGTAAAACTACATTAACTGCTGCAATCACAACAGTTATGCACAAAAAATCTGGTAAAGGTTCAGCTATGGCTTATGACCAAATCGATGGTGCGCCAGAAGAAAAAGAGCGTGGAATTACAATCGCTACTTCTCACGTTGAGTATGAAACTGACAATCGTCACTATGCTCACGTTGACTGCCCAGGACACGCTGACTATGTTAAAAACATGATCACTGGTGCTGCACAAATGGACGGGGGTATTTTAGTAGTATCTGCTGCTGACGGCCCAATGCCACAAACTCGTGAGCACATTCTACTTTCTCGTCAAGTAGGTGTTCCTGCTATTGTTGTATTCTTAAACAAATGCGACATGGTAGACGATGAAGAACTACTTGAATTAGTAGAAATGGAAGTTCGTGATCTATTAACAGAATACGACTTCCCTGGTGATGATGTACCAGTTATTAAAGGTTCAGCTCTTAAAGCTCTTGAAGGAGACGAAGAGTATGAAAATGCAATCGTTGAACTAATGGCAGCTGTTGACGATTACATTCCAACTCCTGAGCGTGACACTGACAAGCCATTCATGATGCCAGTTGAGGACGTTTTCTCTATTACTGGTCGTGGTACAGTTGCTACAGGTCGTGTTGAGCGTGGACAAATTAAAGTTGGTGACGAAGTTGAAATTATCGGTTTAGCTGAAGAAGCTTCTAAAACAACTGTTACTGGAGTTGAGATGTTCCGTAAGCTTCTAGACTATGCTGAAGCTGGAGATAACATCGGTGCACTTCTACGTGGGGTATCTCGTGAAGATATTAAACGCGGTCAAGTTTTAGCTGCACCTGGAACAATTACTCCACATACTAACTTCAAAGCTGAAGTATATGTATTATCTAAAGAAGAAGGTGGACGTCATACTCCATTCTTCTCAAACTACCGTCCACAATTCTACTTCCGTACTACAGACGTAACTGGAGTTATCGAGCTTCCAGAAGGAGTAGAAATGGTTATGCCTGGAGATAACATTGAAATGACTGTTGAATTAATCTCTCCAATCGCGATTGAAGAAGGAACTAAATTCTCAATTCGTGAAGGCGGACGTACTGTTGGAGCTGGAGTAGTAGCTTCAATCCAAAAATAATCATAAATATAAGATTATAAATCTAAAAATAGAGGTTGCCGAATAGCTCGGCAACCTCCTTTAATTTTAAACATTATTTAATAATAATTCTGAATCTTTATCGATTGTTGAAACATTACTAACCAATATGTAAAATAATCGATGAAACTTCACATTTTTATAGATTTTTTCTTGCATTAGTAGCGAGATTTTTATATAATAACAAATGTTGCAGTCAAAAAGGCGATGAAGTGGAAGGTTGCCGACACACCCGGCCCCTTTGCCATGGCAGGGTGTAGGGAAATTTCCGCTGAGTAAGTCTGTTTTGAAGATAGGCGAAAAAAGGAGGGAAAATAATGGCAAAAGAAAAAATTCGTATTCGATTAAAAGCTTATGATCACCGAATTCTAGATCAATCAGCTGAAAAAATCGTAGAAACGGCAAAACGTTCAGGAGCAGATGTGTCTGGTCCAATCCCATTGCCAACAGAACGCTCAGTTTATACAATCTTACGTGCGGTACACAAATACAAAGATTCACGTGAACAATTTGAAATGCGTACCCATAAACGTCTGATTGATATTTTGAGCCCAACTCCACAAACGGTGGACTCATTAATGCGTTTAGATTTACCATCTGGCGTAGATATTGAAATTAAACTATAAAATATATTTTTTTAGGAGGTGTAACGGATGGCGAAAGGAATCTTAGGACGTAAAATCGGAATGACACAACTTTTCTCTGAAGAAGGAGTATTAGTTCCTGTAACAGTCATTCAAGCAGAGGATAACGTTGTTTTACAAAAGAAAACAACTGAAAATGATGGCTATGAAGCTGTCCAAATCGGTTTTGCGGATAAGAAGGAAAACCGCATGAATAAACCTGAAAAAGGTCATGCAGAAAAAGCAGAAGCAAAGCCTAAGCGCTTCGTTCGCGAAATCCGTAATGCTAATCTTGACGAATTTGAATTAGGTCAAGCGATTAGCGTGGATATTTTTCAACCAGGAGATAAAGTCGATGTAACTGGAACTTCAAAAGGTAAAGGGTTCCAAGGTTCTATTAAACGACATAATCAATCACGCGGACCTATGACTCACGGTTCTCATTATCATCGTGGACCAGGTACATTAGGTGCTGTTGATCCAGCGCGCGTATTTAAAGGTAAAAAATTACCTGGACAAATGGGTGGCGAAACAGTTACTATTCAAAACTTAGAAATTGTTAAAGTGGATACTGAAAACAATTTAATCCTTATTAAGGGAAATGTTCCAGGTGCGAAAAAGTCTTTCGTAAAAATTACAAGTGCGGTTAAGGCTAACTAAATAATGGATGAAGGGAGGATATGTCATGCCTAAAGTAGCACTATACAATCAAACAGGATCTCAAGTTGGCGATTTCGAACTAGCAGATCGTGTATTCGGAATTGAACCTAATGAAAGTGTTCTTCATGAAGCTGTAGTGATGCAAAGAGCGTCTTTGCGACAAGGAACACATAAAGTAAAAAATCGTTCTGAAGTTCGTGGTGGAGGACGTAAGCCGTGGCGTCAAAAAGGTACTGGTCGTGCTCGCCAAGGATCTATTCGTTCACCGCAATGGGTTGGTGGTGGAACTGTTTTCGGACCAACTCCGCGTAGCTATAGCTATAAGTTACCGAAAAAAGTTCGTCGTTTAGCATTACGCTCTGCGTTGTCATCAAAAGTTAAAAATGATGAAATTTACGTATTAGAAGCGTTGACTATCGATCAACCAAAAACAAAAGAAATCGTAAACTTATTAAATAACTTTGAAGTTAACAATAAAGTTTTAATTGTTACAGCAAATAATGACGAAAACATCGTTCGTTCAGCTAATAACATTCAAGGCGTGCATGTTCTATCAGTAGAACAAATTAACGTATTAGATTTAATCAAGTATGATAAGCTGTTTATTACTAAAGAAGCAGCTGAAAAAGCAGGGGAGGTGCTTTCATAATGAAAGATCCAAGAGATATTATTAAGCGCCCGGTAATTACAGAACACTCTGCAGACTTAATGGCTGATAAAAAATATACTTTTGAAGTTTCAACTAAAGCAAACAAAACGGAAATTAAAGATGCAGTAGAGTCAATCTTTGGTGTTAAAGTTGAGAAAGTAAACACAATCAACTTAAAAGGTAAGTTTAGAAGAATGGGACGTTACGGCGGTTATCGCCCAGACCGTAAAAAAGCGGTTGTGACGTTATCAGAAGATAGTAAAGAACTAGACTTCTTTGAAGGTGTATAAAAGAAATAACTATTAACTAGAAATTAAAGGAGGGAAAAATGATGGCGATTAAAAAGTATAAACCGACTAGTAATGGGCGTCGTAACATGACAACTTTAACTAACGATGAAATTACGACAGATAAGCCTGAGAAATCCTTGCTCGCACCACTTAAAAAGCGTGCAGGTCGTAACCACCAAGGAAAACTAACGGTTCGTCATCACGGTGGAGGACATAAGCGTCAATATCGTATTATCGACTTCAAACGCAACAAAGATGGTATACCAGGCCGCGTTGCTACTATCGAATACGATCCAAACCGCTCTGCAAACATTGCATTAGTCAATTATGTAGATGGTGAGAAACGCTACATCCTAGCACCTAAAGGTCTTAAAGTAGGTCAAGAAATTATGTCTGGTGAAGGTGCAGATATTAAAGTAGGTAACGCGTTACCTTTAAATAAAATTCCTGTAGGTACAACAGTTCATAATATCGAATTAAAACCAGGTTTTGGTGGTCAATTAGTTCGTTCTGCAGGTTCATCAGCACAAATCTTAGGTAAAGAAGATGACAAATATACATTAGTACGTTTGGCATCAGGTGAAACACGTATGATTTTAAGTACTTGCCGTGCGACAATCGGTCAAGTAGGTAACATTGAACACGAGTTAGTTAGAGTTGGTAAAGCAGGTCGTAGCCGTTGGAAAGGTATTCGCCCAACAGTTCGTGGATCAGTTATGAACCCTAACGATCACCCACACGGTGGTGGTGAAGGTAGAGCTCCAATTGGTATGCCTTCTCCAATGAGTCCATGGGGCAAACCTACTCTTGGTCTTAAAACTCGTAAACGCAATAAAGCATCAGATAAATTTATTGTACGTCGTCGTAAAAAATAACCTTAGAAAGCAAATGATTGTTGCTTAATAGTGGAAGGAGGTTAATTCATGGGTCGCAGTTTGAAAAAAGGGCCATTTGCTGACGAGCATTTACTAACGAAAGTTAGAAAAATGAACGATGAAAACAAAAAACAAGTAATTAAAACATGGTCTCGTCGTTCAACAATTTTCCCTGAATTCGTAGGACACACAATTGCTGTATATGATGGACGTAAACATGTACCGGTATATGTCACTGAAGATATGGTAGGTCATAAGCTTGGTGAATTCGCACCAACACGTATGTATAGAGGCCACGCCGGTGACGATAAGAAAACAAAACGCTAATTGAGAGGAGGTTAGCATGATGCAACAAGCTAAAGCTGTAGCTAGAACAATCCGTATTGCTCCTCGTAAAGCTCGTTTAGTCATAGACTTAATTCGAGGAAAAGAAGTAGGCGAAGCTTTCGCGATATTAGCACATACGAACCGCGCAGCATCACCAATTATTGAAAAAGTATTAAAATCTGCTGTTGCTAACGCAGAACATAACTATGAATTAGATGCGGAAAACTTAGTCGTATCTGAAGCATATGTAAATGAAGGTGTAACTTTAAAAAGGTTCCGTCCACGTGCTCAAGGTCGTGCGACAGCTATTAATAAACGTACTAGCCACATTACTGTTGTGGTATCAGAAAAAAAGGAGGGATAGTCAGTGGGTCAAAAAATTAACCCGAAAGGTCTTCGTGTAGGTATTATCCGTGACTGGGAATCAAAATGGTACGCTGAAAAAGATTATGCTGACCTTTTACATGAAGATATTAAAATTCGTGAATATATTCAAGATCGTTTAGCAGACTCAGCTGTTTCTTCTATTGAAATTGAACGTGCTGCTAACCGTGTTAATATATCTATCCACACTGCAAAGCCTGGAATGGTAATCGGTAAAGGTGGATCAGAAGTAGAAGCGTTACGTACAAAGCTTGGAGAATTAACAGGCAAGCGCGTACACATCAATATCGTAGAAGTTAAGAAACCTGAGTTGAATGCTACTTTAGTTGCTGAAAACATTGCTCGCCAATTAGAAAATCGTGTTTCATTCCGTCGTGTACAAAAACAAGCGATTCAACGTGCAATGCGTGCAGGCGCAAAAGGTATTAAAACTCAAGTATCTGGACGTCTTGGCGGAGCAGATATCGCTCGTGCTGAACAATACAACGAAGGAACTGTACCACTTCACACATTACGTGCGGACATCGACTACGGAACTGCAGAAGCAGACACAACGTACGGTAAGCTAGGAGTAAAAGTGTGGATTTATCGTGGTGAAGTCCTTCCAACAAAAACTGATAAAAAATAGGAAGGGGGATCAGCAATATGTTAATGCCTAAACGTGTAAAATATCGTAAACCACATCGCGTGAGTCTTAAAGGCCGTGCAAAAGGTGGTACTCAAGTTAGTTTTGGTGAATATGGTCTACAGGCGCAAGACGGTGCTTGGATTACAAGTAGACAAATCGAGGCGGCTCGTATTGCGATGACTCGTTATATGAAACGTGGCGGTAAAGTATGGATTAAGATCTTCCCTGATCGTCCAAAAACCGCTAAACCATTAGAAGTCCGTATGGGTTCCGGTAAAGGTGCTCCAGAAGGATGGGTTGCAGTAGTAAAACCAGGAAAAGTAATGTTCGAAATTGCTGGAGTAAGTGAAGAGGTGGCACGTGAAGCGCTTCGTTTAGCATCTCACAAACTACCGGTTAGAACTAAGTTCGTAAAACGTGAAGAAATTGGTGGTGATAGCGATGAAAGCTAATGAAATCAGAGAATTAACCACTGCCGAAATTGAACAAAAAGTTAAATCATTAAAAGAAGAACTGTTTAACCTACGCTTTCAGCTAGCAACAGGACAATTAGAAAACACGGTTCGTATCCGTGAAGTTAGAAAGTCAATTGCTCGTCTTAAAACAGTTGTTCGTGAAAGAGAGCTCGGCATTAATAATCGATAATTGAGAGGAGGTAAGCCTCAATGAGTGAGCGTAATTCTCGTAAAGTTTACACAGGACGTGTTGTATCTGACAAAATGGATAAAACAATTACTGTCCTTGTAGAAACATATAAATTCCATCCGCTTTATAAAAAGCGTGTTAAATATTCTAAGAAGTACAAAGCACATGATGAAAATAATCAAGCGAAAACTGGCGATATCGTCCGCATAATGGAGACTCGCCCATTATCAGCTACGAAACGATTCCGTTTAATTGAAATCGTAGAAGAAGCTGTAATCATATAATATAGATCGGTCGGTATGAAACCGAAGGGAGGTAACAAATCCTATGATCCAACAAGAAACTAGATTAAAAGTTGCTGATAACTCTGGTGCACGTGAAGTACTAACGATTAAAGTATTAGGTGGTTCAGGACGAAAAACAGCTAATATTGGTGACGTAATTGTTTGTTCAGTTAAACAAGCAACACCAGGTGGCGTTGTTAAGAAGGGTGAAGTAGTTAAAGCTGTCATCGTTCGTTCTAAGAGCGGAGTTCGTCGTAAAGATGGTTCTTACATTCGTTTTGACGAAAATGCAGCGGTTATTATCCGTGATGATAAAAGCCCACGTGGAACACGTATTTTCGGCCCAGTAGCACGTGAATTGCGTGAGAAACAGTTCATGAAAATCGTTTCACTGGCTCCTGAAGTTTTATAATGCAAAATTTAGCCTTGCAAGGAGGTGCACGATTCATGCATGTAAAGAAAGGCGATAAAGTAAAAGTAATTACTGGTAAAGATAAAGGAAAAGAAGGCGTTATTTTAGAGGCGTTCCCGAAAAAAGAGCGCGTTCTAGTTGAAGGTGTAAACTATATGAAAAAACATGCTAAGCCTTCACAAGACAATCCTCAAGGTGGGATTTTAACGCAAGAAGCACCAATTCACGTTTCTAACGTTATGCCAATCGATCCGAAAACTGGTGAACCGACACGTGTTGGTTACGAAGAACGTAATGGAAAAAAAGTGCGTATTGCTAAAAAGTCTGGCGAACCTTTAGATAAATAGTCTAGCGTTGAAAGGAGGTCTATAAGATGAACGATCTTAAAAAGAGATATCAAGAAGAAATCGTCCCAAGTTTAGTAGAAAAATTTAATTATGACTCAGTCATGCAAGCGCCAAAAATTGAAAAAGTCGTTGTTAACATGGGTGTAGGAGATGCGGTCCAGAACTCAAAAGCGCTTGATAATGCTGTTGAGGAATTAACATTAATTTCCGGTCAGAAACCTACAGTGACACGTGCTAAAAAGTCAATCGCTGGATTCCGTCTACGTGAAGGTATGCCAATCGGTGCGAAAGTTACTTTGCGCGGTGATCGTATGTATGATTTTCTGCAAAAATTAATTTCAGTTTCTTTACCACGTGTTCGAGATTTCCGCGGTGTGTCATCAAAGGCTTTTGATGGTCGTGGTAACTATACACTTGGTGTCAAAGAACAATTGATTTTCCCGGAAGTTGATTACGATAAAGTAAATAAAGTACGTGGTATGGATATCGTAATTGTAACAACTGCTGATACAGACGAAGAGGCTTTCGAGTTGTTAAAACAACTAGGTATGCCTTTCAGACAGTAATTTAGAAATAAGGAGGGAAAATTGTGGCTAAAAAGTCAATGATCGCAAAACAAAAACGCCAACAAAAATTTAAAGTGCGTGAATACACTCGTTGTGAACGCTGCGGTCGTCCGCACTCCGTTATTCGCAAATTTAAATTATGCCGTATTTGTTTCCGTGAATTAGCATATGAAGGACAAATTCCAGGCGTTAAAAAAGCAAGCTGGTAAACCCGTTTCAGGGAAGGAGGTAATGTACAAATGATGACTGATCCAATAGCAGATATGCTAACAAGAATTCGCAATGCAAACATGGTACGTCATGACCAGTTAGAAGTTCCAGCTTCTAAACTGAAAAGAGACATTGTAGAAATTTTAAAGCGTGAAGGTTATATTCGCGATTATGAATATATAGAAGATGATAAGCAAGGCGTATTACGTCTATTCCTAAAATACAGTTCTGGTAATGAACGCGTTATTACGGGAATTAAAAGAATCAGTAAACCTGGGCGCCGTGTGTATGCGAAAGCGGATGAATTACCACGCGTATTAAATGGTTTAGGTGTAGCTGTAGTTTCCACTTCTAAAGGAGTATTAACGGATAAAGAAGCTCGTGAACAAGCAGTAGGCGGAGAAGTTTTAGCTTACATTTGGTAATAGTACCGAAAGTCAGGAGGTGTAATAGATGTCACGTATAGGATTAAAAGTTATAGAAATCCCAAACGGTGTTGAAATAAAACAAGACGGAAATACGATTACTGTTAAAGGACCAAAAGGTGAATTAACACGTACATTCCATGAAGATATGATTTTTAATTTCGAAGGTAACACAGTCACTGTCGCACGTCCAAGTGAAAATAAAGAACACCGTTCATTACACGGCACAACTAGAAGTTTATTAAACAATATGGTTGAAGGTGTAACGAATGGTTTTGAAAAAGCACTTGAAATTACCGGTGTTGGTTACCGTGCGCAAATGCAAGGTAAGAAATTAGTCGTTAATGCTGGGTATTCACATCCGGTTGAGATTGAACCAGAAGAAGGAATTGAAATTGAATGTCCTGCTAACAACAAAGTAGTTGTTAAAGGAATTGATAAAGAAAAAGTTGGAGCAGTTGCGGCAAACATCCGCGCAATTCGTAAACCAGAACCTTACAAAGGTAAAGGAATTCGTTATGCAGGTGAACATGTCCGTCGTAAGGAAGGTAAAACTGCTAAATAATATCCGTTAAGAGACAGAAAGGAGTGACCTAAATGATTACGAAGCCAGATAAGAATGAGGTTCGTAAAAAGCGTCATCAACGTGTACGACGCAATTTATTCGGTACTGCTGAACGCCCACGCTTAAATGTTTACCGTTCAAACAAACATATCTATGCTCAACTAATCGATGATATGAGTGGTGTAACATTAGCGAGTGCTTCAACAGTAGATCCTGAATTTAAAGCTGATGGAACAGGAAATACAGAAGCAGCTAAACAGGTCGGTGAATTAATCGCAAAACGTGCGGTAGATAAAGGTTATAAATCAGTCGTGTTCGATCGTGGAGGTTACTTATATCACGGACGTGTAAAAGCTTTAGCAGAAGCTGCGCGCGACGCTGGATTAGAATTTTAATCGACTTATAAAGGAGGGAAATTCATGAAGACTTTAATCGATGCTAGTAAATTAGATTTAGAAGAACGTGTAGTTACAGTTAATCGTGTTGCTAAAGTTGTAAAAGGTGGACGTCGTTTTCGCTTTACTGCTTTAGTAGTCGTTGGAGATAAAAACGGACATGTTGGATTCGGTACAGGAAAAGCACAAGAAGTACCAGATGCAATCCGTAAAGCAATTGAAGACGGTAAGAAAAACTTAATTCGTGTACCAATCGTTGGAACAACTATTCCACACGATATCATCGGAAGATTCGGTGGCGGAAACATCTTACTAAAACCAGCATTAGAGGGTACTGGAGTTATCGCAGGTGGACCAGTTCGTGCGGTATTAGAGCTTGCTGGTGTTGGAGATATTTTATCTAAATCTTTAGGTTCAAGTACACCAATCAACATGGTACGTGCTACAATGGAAGGATTAAAAGGTTTAAAGACAGTAGAAGAAATCGCAAAATTACGCGGCAAGTCAGTTGAAGAACTGTTAGGATAAGGAGGGAAAACAAATGGCTAATAAATTAGAAATTACCCTCACTCGAAGTGTAATCGGAAGAAAACAAGATCAACAAGATACAGTAAAAGCATTAGGATTGAAAAAAATCCGCCAAACGGTTGTACTTGAAGATACACCGGCAATAAGAGGTATGATTAATAAAGTATCTCACCTCGTATCAGTAAAAGAAGCTTAATGGAAAATAACGTTAAGAGGAGGTGCTCGCATGAAACTTCACGAGTTAAAAGCTAATGAAGGTTCTCGTAAAAAACGTAACCGCGTTGGTAGAGGTATGGCATCAGGTAATGGTAAGACATCTGGTCGTGGACATAAAGGACAAAAAGCCCGTTCAGGCGGTGGAGTTCGTCCAGGATTTGAAGGTGGTCAAATGCCATTATTCCAACGTTTACCAAAACGAGGTTTTACAAATATAAATCGTAAAGAATACTCTATAATAAATCTTGAAACTTTAAACCGTTTCGATGAAGGAACAGAAGTAACTCCTGAATTATTATTAGAAACAGGCGTTATAAGCAAACTAAATGCAGGTGTTAAAATTCTAGGTAATGGAAACGTAGAGAAAAAATTGACTGTAAAAGCGCATAAATTCTCTGCTTCTGCTAAAGAAGCTATTGAAGCTGCAGGCGGTCAAACTGAGGTGATCTAATGTTTCGTACTTTCGTGAACCTATTTCGCGTAGCTGATATAAGACGAAAAATCCTATTCACTCTCGCTGTTCTCATCGTTTTCCGATTAGGATCATTCATTCCAGTTCCATTTACGAATAAAGAAGCATTAGATTTCTGGAACGATGTGAATGCATTCGGCTTTATCGATACATTCGGTGGAGGAGCGTTAAGCCAGTTTTCTATATTTGCAATGGGGATTTTCCCATACATTACAAGTGCGATCATTATGCAGTTGTTACAAATGGACGTCGTTCCGAAATTTTCGGAATGGAGAAAACAAGGTGAAGTTGGACGTCGTAAATTAGCTCAATTCACGCGTTATGGTACAGTAGTTCTTGCGTTCATCCAAGCGATTGGTATGTCAGTCGGGTTTAACTATATGTCAAGTGGAGCTTTAATCAGTAATCCTAACTTCATGACGTACTTAATCATTGCTGTTGTATTAACAGGTGGAACAACATTTTTAATGTGGCTTGGTGAGCAAATTACTGAATTTGGTGTAGGAAATGGAATTTCAATTATTATCTTCGCGGGGATCGTAGCGGGTATTCCAAACGGATTAAACCAGTTATATGAACAATATATAACTGATGCAGGGGATCAATTGTTCTTAAATCTTGTTATATTGGGAATCATTTTACTAGTAGTTATTGCAGTGATTGTTGGAGTTATTTTCATCCAAGAGGCAGTGCGTAAAATCCCTATTCAATATGCAAAAAGAACAGTTAACCGTTCACCAGTTGGAGGACACTCTGCACATTTGCCGTTAAAAGTTAACGCTGCAGGCGTAATCCCAATTATTTTTGCTATTTCGTTTATTATCGCACCTCAGACTATCGCAAGGTTTTTTGAAGGCAATCGAATCGCATCAACGATTGAAAATATATTTGATTATACACAACCAATAGGTATGGTCATTTATGTCGGATTAATTATCGCCTTCACATACTTTTACACATTTGTTCAAGTTAATCCTGAGCAAATGGCAGAAAACTTACAAAAACAAGGTGGATACGTTCCGGGAATTCGTCCAGGTAAAAATACTGAAACGTATTTAACGAGAGTTATTTATCGATTAACTTTTGTTGGATCGTTATTCTTAGCAGTAGTATCTATATTCCCAATCATTTTAGGTACAATCGCTAATCTACCAGCAGCTGTACAAATTGGTGGAACGAGTCTACTAATCGTTGTTGGTGTTGCATTGAACACGATGAAACAGTTAGAAAGTCAACTTGTGAAGCGTCACTATCGTGGTTTCATTAAGTAGACCTTCTACAATGCTAAAATGAGAGCGAGGGGAAAATATGAATCTGATTTTAATGGGACTGCCTGGTGCTGGAAAAGGCACCCAAGCAGAAAAGATCGTAGAAAAGTATGCCATCCCTCATATCTCAACTGGAGATATGTTCCGTTCTGCGATTAGAGAAGGAACAGAGCTAGGAAATAAAGCAAAATCTTATATGGATCAAGGTGAACTTGTACCTGATGAAGTGACAATTGGAATTGTTAAGGAACGCTTAAGCAAACCCGACTGTAACGAAGGATTCTTATTAGATGGTTTCCCAAGAACAGTCCCGCAAGCCGAGGCGCTCGAAGCGTTGCTTAATGAGCTAGGCACAAGTCTAGATTACGTCATTCACGTTAACGTTCCGAAACAAAAATTGGTCGACCGTTTAACTGGTAGAAGAATTTGCCCAGAATGCGGTTCGACTTACCATGTGGAATTTAATCCGCCAAAAACTGAAGGAATATGTGACCACGATGGTGCAACATTGATCCAACGAGATGATGATACAGAAAGCACTGTAAAAAATCGTTTGAATGTTAATCTAGAGCAAATGCAGCCGTTGTTATCTTTTTATGAGAATAAAGGGTATTTAGTAGAGATTGATGGCGATCAACATATTGATGAAGTTTTTCAACAAATTGATCAAACCATCGGAGGAGTTATCAAATGATTATTTTAAAAACTCCAAGAGAAATCGAAATCATGCGTCAAGCAGGTAAAATTGTTGCCTTAACTCACGAAGAATTAAAAAAACATATTGAGCCAGGGATTACAACGAAAGAGCTTGATAGTATTGCTGAAAAGTTTATACGTAGCATGGATGCTAAACCTTCTTTTAAGGGTTACAATGGTTTTAAAGGTAGCATTTGTACATCAGTAAACGAGGAACTTGTTCATGGAATCCCAGGTAATCGTGTACTTCAAGATGGAGATGTTATTAGTATCGATATCGGAGCTAATTACAACGGATATCATGGAGATTCAGCTTGGACATATCCAGTTGGTGAGATTGACGAACAAACTGAGAAGCTGCTAGAAGTAACGGAAGCTTCACTGTTTGAAGGTTTGAAGCAAGTTAAGCCTGGTAATCGTTTGTCCGATATTTCACATGCGATTGAATCGTATGTTAATCCTTTTGGGTTTACGATTGTTCGTGAATATGGTGGTCATGGAATAGGGCAAGGCCTTCATGAAGACCCACATATCTCTAATTTCGGTCCACCGAATAAAGGCCCGAGACTTAAAGAAGGTATGGTGTTGGCAATCGAGCCAATGGTCAATTTAGGCGAACGTTATGTTCGAACATTAGAAGATCAATGGACTGTCGTTACAGAAGACGGAGAAAATTGCGCTCATTTCGAGCATACTGTCGCTGTAGTGAAAGACGGTTTTGAAATACTAACTAAAGCTTAAGTGAAGGTGATTATGATTGGTCGATGGAGAGTCGGGAAGTCCCAGGATTGGCCAGGTAGTAAGAATATTACGAGGTCGTGAAAAAGATCAGTTTGCGATTATTATTGACACGATAGATGACAAACATGTTTTCTTAGCTGATGGTGATAAACGTAAATTTGATCGACCTAAACGCAAAAACATTCATCATGTCGAATTACTTGATTATATTGCTCCAGAAGTGGAGAAAAGTATGAAAGAAACTGGTCGAGTAACGAACGGAAAACTTCGCTTCGCAATAACAAAATTTGTTAATGAACAATTAACAGATTGGAAGAAGGGAGATTCTCTCTATGGCGAAAGATGACGTTATTGAGATGGAAGGTACGGTTTTAGAGACATTACCAAATGCAATGTTTAAAGTAAAACTAGAAAACGATCACGAGATATTAGCACACGTATCTGGTAAAATTCGAATGCATTTTATCCGTATCTTACCGGGAGATAAAGTGACAGTAGAAATGTCACCATACGACTTAACAAGAGGTCGGATCACATACCGTTACAAATAATAGGAATACTCCGATCTAAAGGAGGTAAGAAAAGTGAAAGTAAGACCATCTGTAAAACCGATTTGTGAAAAATGTAAAGTAATCCGCCGTAAAGGTAGAGTAATGGTAATTTGTGAAAATCCAAAGCATAAGCAAAAGCAAGGATAAATTTGAAGGAGGTGCAAGTCTTACATGGCTCGTATAGCAGGAGTAGATGTTCCGCGTGATAAACGTATCGTTATTTCATTAACATACGTATACGGAATCGGTAAATCAACTGCACAAGAAATTTTGAAAAATGCAGGAGTTTCTGAAGATACACGTGTACGTGATTTAACAGAAGAAGAATTAGCAAATATCCGTAAAGAAGTAGACAAATACAATGTTGAAGGTGACCTTCGTCGTGAAGTTTCACTTAACATTAAACGTCTAATTGAAATTGGTTCATATAGAGGAATCCGCCATCGTCGTGGATTACCAGTACGTGGTCAAAATACGAAAAATAACTCTCGTACACGTAAAGGTCCTCGTCGTACAGTAGCGAATAAGAAAAAATAATAAATGAAGGAGGTATGCTAAGCCATGGCTCGTAAAGGTAATACAACTACACGTAGAAAACGTCGTGTGAAAAAGAATATAGAATCTGGAGTGGCACATATTCGTTCAACTTTTAACAATACGATTGTGACAATTACAGATGTTAATGGTAATGCAGTTTCATGGAGTAGTGCTGGTGCATTAGGTTTTAAAGGCTCTCGTAAATCAACACCATTCGCTGCACAGATGGCTGCTGAAGTAGCAGCTAAAACTGCACAAGAAAATGGTATGAAAACAGTTGAAGTGGCTGTAAAAGGTCCAGGAGCTGGCCGTGAAGCGGCGATTCGTTCTTTGCAGGCTGCAGGTCTAGAAATAACTTCAATCATTGATGTGACACCTGTACCACATAATGGTTGCCGCCCACCAAAACGTCGTCGTGTTTAATCGTTAGTATATAATTTGTATCCCTGTCTATAATGGGATATGATAGGGTAATAAGTTTTTTTACACGTAGTGCGGAAAAACTATTAAATGATCAAGAAACAACTTGATTAATTTCGGGGGTACGTCTCGTATCGTCGATGTTTCGACGTTTTGAAGGAGGGTTTGTGGATGATTGAAATTGAAAAACCTAAAGTGGAAACAGTTGAAGTTAGTGAAGATACAACGTTTGGTAAATTTGTGATTGAACCATTAGAGCGCGGGTATGGAACAACAGTTGGAAATGCCCTACGTCGTATCTTGCTATCCTCACTTCCAGGAGCAGCAGTTACATCTGTACAAATCGAAGGTGCACTTCATGAGTTTTCTACTTTAGAACATGTAGTAGAAGATGTGACTACGATTGTTTTGAACTTGAAACAATTAGCACTGAAAATTTATTCAGATGAACCTAAAACACTTGAAATAAATGCTCAAGGAGAAGGGGAAGTTACAGCCAAGGATATACAGCATGATAGTGATGTGGAAATCCTAAATCCTGATTTATTAATTGCAACTATTTCAGGTAATGGTAAGTTAAACATGAAGATCTTTGCTGAAAGAGGACGTGGCTATCGTCCTGCTGAGTTAAATAAGCATGATGAGCAACCGATTGGCGTAATTCCAATTGATTCAATCTTCACACCAGTAAAACGATGCACTTATCAAGTTGAAAATACACGTGTCGGTCAAGATGCGAATTTTGATAAACTAACGTTTGATGTGTGGACAGATGGAAGTCTTCGCCCGGAAGAAGCAATTTCCCTTGGTGCTAAAATCTTTACAGAACATTTAAACGTGTTCGTTAGTTTAACAGATGAAGCGCAAAAAGCGGAGATTATGGTTGAGAAAGAAGAAGACCAGAAAGAAAAAGTGTTAGAAATGACGATTGAAGAATTAGATTTATCTGTTCGTTCATATAACTGTTTAAAGCGTGCAGGAATCAATACGGTTCATGAATTAACGCAAAAAACAGAAGAAGACATGATGAAAGTGCGTAACTTAGGACGTAAATCTTTAGATGAAGTTAAAAATAAACTTGCTGATTTAAGCCTTGGTTTGCGCAAGGACGATTAATCGTCAGACACCGATGAATTACATTCCCGAATGAAGGAGGTTTTGAGAATGGCAAAAGCAAAATTAGGTCGTACAACTGATCAGCGTAACGCTTTACTACGTAATCTTGCTACAGACTTAATCGTTCATGAGCGAATTGAAACAACTGAAGCGAAAGCAAAACAACTTCGTCCAGTTGTGGAAAAGATGATTACACTCGGTAAGCGCGGAGACCTTCATGCACGTCGTCAAGCTGCTTCTTATTTAAGAAAAGTAAACGCCGATGAAGAAGGTACACAAAACGCAATTCAAAAATTATTCTCTGATCTTGCTCCTCGTTTTGAAGAACGTCAAGGTGGATATACACGTATATTAAAGCTTGGCGAGCGTAGAGGCGACGGATCAAAAATGGTGATTATTGAATTTGTCGACTAATTAATCGAATGATAGATGGCTTGAAGGGTGATCAGCTTCCAAAAACTTTGGAAACTGTGCCCTTTTTTTGTGCCTAAAAGAATGAGATTTGCGAATATAGTTATATGTAAAAAACAAAAGGGTGATATGATAGAATATGGTGTAGGTCTATTTCCTAGGAAATATATTGCTAAACTGAAGGTGGAAAAACTGTGATTCAATTTAAAAATATAACTTTTAAATACGACAGTCATTCAGAGAAGGTTTTAGATAAGATTTCTTTCACAATAAAACGTGGTGAATGGGTCTCCTTAGTAGGTCATAATGGTTCAGGAAAATCTACAATCGCCAAATTAATGAATGGTTTACTTCTCCCAACTGAAGGGGAAATCATTATTAATGATATGACATTAAATGACCAGACTATTTGGGATGTTCGACGTGAAGTCGGTATGGTATTTCAAAACCCCGAAAACCAGTTCGTCGGAACAACCGTTATTGATGATGTAGCCTTTGGACTTGAGAATATTGGTGTTGAAAGAGAAGAAATGAAAAAAAGAATAGATCAAAGTCTGGCAGCCGTTGGAATGCTTGATTATAAGATGCATGAACCACATAGGTTATCAGGTGGTCAAAAACAAAGGGTCGCAATTGCTAGTATATTAGCCATTATGCCAAACGTTATTATTTTTGACGAAGCTTCAACGATGTTAGATCCAACAGGAAGATTAGAGCTTATTGAAACAATTAAAAGCTTACGTCGGAAAAATGAATTAACGATTATATCTATTACACATGATTTGAATGAAGCTGTACAGTCTGATCGAATCATCGCATTAAATAAAGGAGAAATATGGTTCGATGGGAAACCAGAACAGTTATTAGAAAAAAGTGATGAATTACCATCAATAGACCTACTTCCTCCACTAGTGACACAAATTGTACAAGCATTGAAACATAATGGGATTGAATTCGTTAAAGAGCCTCTACAATTAAAAGAGTTGGTGGATCAATTATGGACATTACATTTGAAAAAGTAAACTATATTTATCAGGCGAACACCCCATTTGCACATCAAGCACTTAAAGATATTTCATTTCACATACCTAATGGCTCATTTACAGCAATTATCGGCCATACAGGTTCGGGGAAATCAACACTCATTCAACATTTAAATGGTTTAGTTCGGCCGACGACAGGTAAGATAACGATTGGACCTTTCGAATTGACGAATGAAAAAAATAAACAAATTAAACAATTACGTAAAGAAGTCGGTATGGTCTTCCAATATCCTGAACATCAATTGTTTGAAGAAACAGTTAAAAAGGACATTTTATTTGGTCCGAAAAACTTTGGGATAGATGTGTCAGAAGACGAATTATTACAAGTAGTAAAAACAGTCGGCCTACCAGAGGAAGTACTTGAAAAGTCACCATTTGAGTTGAGTGGTGGTCAAATGCGTCGAGTAGCTATTGCAAGTATATTGGTTATGAATCCTAAGGTGTTAGTTTTAGATGAGCCGACAGCTGGACTTGATCCGTTAGGAAAATATAAAATGATGGAGCTTTTTGCAAAATTACATAAAGATAAACAACAAACGACAATCTTAATAACCCATGATATGGAAGACGCTTTAGCTTATGCGGATCAAATCGTTGTATTAGATAAAGGAACAACTGCGATGATTGGCGAGCCTCTCACAATATTTAAGAAGAAAGATCAGCTGAAAAGCCTTGGCCTTAATGTACCTGAAATCATTGAATTCATTACATATTTAAAAGAGCGACTCAACTTTACCTACGATAGTCAAGATCTTTCTATTGATAGACTTGCTCAGCACCTTTCTGAGTGGTTGAAAGAGGGTGCTCATCGTGAGTGAATCGTTTATCATTGGTAGATATGTTCCTGGTGGGTCTATTATTCATAGATTGGATCCGCGTTTGAAAATAGGTATCGTCTTTTTTTATGTCATTATTGTTTTTTCAGCTGAAACATTAGCGAGTTATTCTGTGTTATTATTTTTCTCATTGTTAAGTGCGATTCTTACTAAAATACATGTTTCATATATCATTAAAGGATTAAAGCCGTTATGGTTTATTGTCGCCATTACATTTATATTACATTTTATTTTAACTCGAGATGGGCAGGAGCTTTTTTCAATATTTGGGTTTCCGCTTTACAAAGAGGCGCTTATTCAAGCGATTGAAATTTCAGGGCGCTTATTTTTACTTATTTTTATGACGACATTATTAACATTAACAACAACACCGATTGAAATAACGGATGCGATTGAAGTGCTATTGAAGCCGTTAAATAAGGTGAAATTCCCTGTACATGAACTAGCACTTATGATGTCGATTTCTTTACGATTCATTCCGACTTTAATGCTAGAGACAGAAAAGATTTCTAAAGCACAATCATCAAGAGGGTTAGATATTGCGACCGGGCCGTTTAAAGAACGACTAAAAGCCGTTATTCCATTATTAATTCCGCTATTTATCAGCGCCTTCAAGCGGGCAGAAGAATTGGCGACAGCGATGGAAGCTCGTGGTTATCGTGGTGGTGAAGGGCGTACGAAACTTCGGGAGCTCAGACTGGATAGACTAGATTATGTAGCCATTGTATTCTTTTTACTAGTTATGGTATTATTTTTTGTTTTAAGGACGTGAATAAATGTCTATGGAACGGATTAAATTAATCATTCAATATGATGGAACAAATTTTGCGGGTTATCAAGTTCAGCTTGATAAACGAACGGTTCAATTGGATATTGAGAAAGCATTAGAAAAAATGCATGGTGAACATATTAGGATTTATAGTTCAGGTCGAACAGATGCTAATGTTCACGCCTTAGGACAAGTCATTCATTTTGATTCATTTTTAAATTTGGATGAAAAATCGTGGCTTCGTGCTTTATCAACATTACTGCCAGATGACATGACGATTAAACATGTTGAAAAAACTAGTCCGACGTTTCACGCTAGAAAAGATGCAAAGAAAAAAACGTATCAATATGTTGTGTTGAATAGAAAGGCTGTTGATCTATTCAGAAGGCTATATGAATGGCATGTCCCTCAAGACGTGTCGATTCAAAAAATGGAAGAAGCTGCGAAGTTATTACTTGGGACGCATGATTTCACTCCTTTTTCAGCTTCGAAGTCTAATGTAAAAGGGGATAAAACCCGAACAATCTACGATATTAAAATTTACAAAAAGAATGACCGAATTTATTTTGATGTGACAGGAAATGGCTTTTTAACACATATGGTTAGAATAATTGTAGGAACTTTAATAGAAATTGGTATAGGGAAAAAAGAAGCTAGCTGTATTAATGATGCATTTTCAACATTAGATCGTAATAAGCTTGGAATAACTGCTCCTGGGAAAGGATTATATTTAAAAGAGGTTATTTATTAAGTTAAATCCGAACATTAGGAATTAATTTTTTAAAAAATAACGGTTTTTTACTAATTGTGTGTTGAATGTATCCTATAAAATGTTATAATGAAGTTGTAAAATCGAACAGTGAAGAAACACCCTCATATAATTTTGGGAATATGGCCCAATAGTCTCTACCCGGTTACCGTAAATGACCGGACTATGAGGGAAGTAAGCTGAACAACGATTTTTCATACGTTTTTTTAAGTGTGATTTATTGTGCAGATTGCTTTCCTCTTTAGGGAACAATCTGTTTTTTTGTTTTAGGTTCTATTAAAACCCGTTGTTGTTTATTGTGAATCGCTATCGGTGGACGCTTTCCGCGGGCACGGCTCGAGCCTCCTCGGAAGAAAGACACTTCCTGCGGGGTCTCGAGACTCGTGCTGTTCCCGCAGGAGTCGCCACCTTCGCTCTTCACAATACAACAACTCAGTGTAAAAATCGTTATTATCAACACTAAACATTAACAGAACCTTGTTTCTAAAAAGTATCAATAATTTGAGGTGATTTTGTTGAAGGAATTGGTTGGAGTGGTTATGGGGAGTACGTCTGATTGGGATACGATGGAACATGCTTGTAAGGTGTTAGACCAATTGGATATTCCGTATGAAAAACAAGTCGTATCGGCTCACCGTACACCTGAGAAACTGTTTACATATGCTGAAGAGGCAAAAGATAGAGGAATTAAAGTTATTATTGCTGGTGCTGGTGGAGCGGCTCATCTACCAGGTATGCTAGCGTCAAAAACCGTCGTTCCAGTTATCGGTGTTCCCGTACAATCAAAGGCATTAAATGGTCTTGACTCATTATTATCGATTGTGCAAATGCCTGGGGGTGTCCCTGTTGCGACGGTTGCAATCGGAAAGGCTGGGGCGACAAACGCGGGATTACTCGCAGCTCAAATTATCGCAACTTCTGATAAAAACGTTTATGAAAAACTAGTAGAACATCGTGAACAATTAAAGAGAAAAGTAGAACAAAGTAATGAGGAGCTACAAACATGGTAAAAACGGTAAAGCCTACTCAAACAATTGGTTTAATCGGCGGGGGTCAGTTGGGCAGAATGATTGCAATTGCCGCTAAACAACTTGGATTCAAAATCGCTGTACTTGACCCAACAGAAAATTCACCGGCAGGGCAAGTAGCAGATATAGAAATTGTCGCGGACTATAGTGATAAAAAAGCAGCCATGCAATTGATTGATGTATCCGATGTGATTACTTATGAGTTTGAAAATGTAAATGCTGAAGTTTGTCAGCTCATTGAATCATACGGCAAATTACCACAAGGAAGTCAATTAATCAAGTTGTCTCAAGATCGTGCTTACGAGAAAGAAGCTATTGAAAAGAGTGGCGCAAAGGTCGTCCCTTATCGGGTGATTTTTAATGAAGAACAATTAAAAGAAGCCTGTTTTGAACTAGGATTTCCGGTAGTCGTCAAAACAAGACGTGGCGGCTATGACGGAAAAGGTCAAATACTTTTACAGTCAGAAAAAGATTTAAGTGAAGCTGAACAGTTAGTGAGCGAACAGCTTTGTATTGTTGAGAAATTTTTACACTTTGAAAAAGAAATATCAGTCATAGTTAACAGGGGAACAACAGGTGAGATGACATCTTTTCCTGTTGCGGAAAACATCCACGTTAATCATATATTAGTTCAGTCGATTGTTCCTGCACGTATTGAACAAAAAGTAGAGCAACATGCAACAAAATTGGCTGAAGCGTTAGCTCAATCAATAAATATGGTTGGGACGTTAGGTGTCGAAATGTTTTTGACACATGAAGGTAAAATTTACATTAACGAAATTGCCCCAAGACCACATAATTCAGGTCACTATACGTTAGATGCCTGTGAGACATCACAATTTGAACAACATGTTCGCTCAATTAGTGGTTTTAAACTAGGAAGTCCAGAACTATACCGACCAGTTATTATGATGAATATTTTAGGTGAGCATTTTGACGACGCTATAAAACAAATCCCATCAATCCAGAATGCTAAGTTACACCTTTATGGGAAAAAAGATGTGAAAACTAAACGAAAAATGGGTCATATTAATTTTTTAACAAATGATATTAACGAAGCATTAAAGCAAATAGATGAACTGCAAATTTGGAGGGAAATGTCATGATTGAACGTTATACACGTGAGGAAATGGGTCGTATTTGGACAGAGGAGAATAAATTTCAAGCTTGGTTGGAAGTAGAAATATTAGCATGTGAAGCGTGGAGTGAGCTAGGAATTATTCCAAAAGAAGACGTTGAGAAAATCCGTCGACATGCTTCATTTGATGTGAATCGTATTGCTGAGATTGAAAAGGAAACGAGACATGATGTTGTTGCATTTACTCGTGCTGTTTCGGAAACATTGGGTGAAGAGAAAAAATGGGTTCATTACGGTTTAACGTCAACAGATGTCGTTGATACGGCTCTATCGTATTTAATCAAGCAAGCGAATGACATTATTCGAAAAGATATCGTTCGTTTCATTGATATTCTAGGTCAAAAGGCGAAGGATTATAAATATACAATCATGATGGGTCGTACGCACGGGGTACACGCTGAACCGACAACGTTCGGCTTAAAGGTTGCCTTATGGTATGAAGAGATGAAACGCAATCTTGAGCGTTTTGACGCGGCTGCGGAAACGATTGCCTTTGGAAAATTATCAGGTGCTGTTGGAACGTATGCAAATATTGATCCGTTTGTTGAAAAATACGTTTGTGAAAAACTCGGGTTGAAGCCGGCACCAATTTCTACACAGACGTTACAACGTGATCGACACGCCCATTACATGTCAACACTTGCTCTTATTGCAACATCAATTGAAAAAATGGCGGTCGAAATTCGTGGCCTGCAAAAAAGTGAAACGAGAGAGGTTGAGGAGTTTTTTGCAAAAGGTCAAAAAGGGTCATCTGCTATGCCGCATAAACGGAATCCAATAGGTTCTGAAAATATGGCTGGAATGGCGCGCGTCATTCGTGGATATATGATGACCGCTTATGAAAATGTCCCGCTCTGGCATGAGCGTGATATTTCACATTCATCAGCTGAGCGAATCATTATTCCAGATGCGACGATTGCACTTAATTATATGTTGAATCGCTTTACTAACATCGTGGAAAAGCTGACGGTCTATGAAGAGAATATGAAACGAAATATGGACCGGACATTTGGATTAATTTTTTCACAACGCGTTTTATTAACATTAATTGATAAAGGTTTCGCCCGTGAAAAAGCGTATGATCTCGTCCAACCATTAGCGATGCAAGCATGGGAAGAGCAGACATCATTCCCTGATCTAGTTAGAAGCAACGAGACAATAAAAACTACATTATCACAAGAGGTGTTAGAAGCTTGTTTTGACCCAGCTTTTCATTTAAAAAATGTCGACGCTATATTTGAGCGAGTCGGTCTTTAAGGGGGAATTTCCTTGGAAAAAGGGCATTTGTTATATGAAGGCAAGGCTAAAAAGTTATATAAAACGAATGAAAATCACGTGTTGCTCGTTGACTATAAGAACGACTTAACGGCATTTAATGGGGTGAAAAAGTCTGAAAAAGCCGGAAAGGGTAAGTTAAATAACGAGATATCTGCTCTTATTTTTGAAAGGCTTCAGGAGAATGGTGTTCCAAATCATTTTATTAAAAAAATTAGTGAGACAGAGCAGCTTGTTAAACAAACATCAATCATCCCAATTGAAGTCGTCGTACGAAACGTCACAGCTGGGAGCTTAGCAAAAAGACTTGGGTTAGAAGAAGGTATTCAATTAAGTGAGCCGATTGTTGAGTATTACTATAAAGATGATTCTCTTGGTGATCCACTCATAAATGACGATCATATTAAACTTTTAAACCTAGCATCTGATAAAGAGCTGAAAAATATAAGGAATCAGACGTTGAAAGTAAATGAGGTGCTGAAGGAAATCTTTCTAGCCTGTCAACTACGTTTGGTTGATTTTAAGTTGGAGTTTGGATTTGATCAAGATAAAAACATTATATTATCTGATGAAGTATCACCAGACACGTGTAGATTGTGGGATCTTTATTCAAATGAAAAGCTTGATAAAGATGTTTTTCGCAAAGATTTAGGCGATGTATTAAAAACATATGAAGAAGTTTTTAATAGACTTACTGGATTAAACATTTGATCATTATCGATATTAAAAAGCTGGAGGGGAACGGAATGACATTAATGACTGAACCGTCAACGACTGACATTAAAGAGAAAAAGCTATATCGGGAAATGGGATTAACAGATTCAGAGTTTGCCAGAGTTGAATCAATCCTTGGTAGAACTCCAAATTACACTGAGACCGGCATTTTTTCTGTAATGTGGAGCGAGCATTGTAGTTATAAGAAATCAAAACTATTACTTAAGAAGTTTCCAACATCAGGTGAAAGAGTTCTTCAAGGGCCTGGCGAAGGAGCGGGGATTGTTGATGTTGGAGATAATCTCGCAGTCGTTTTTAAAATAGAAAGTCATAATCACCCTTCTGCTGTAGAACCATTCCATGGTGCGGCGACTGGAGTTGGTGGTATTATCCGGGATGTCTTTTCAATGGGTGCGCGCCCTGTTGCATTACTTAATTCTTTACGATTTGGAGAATTAGATCATCCACGAACGAAGTTTTTAGTTAAAGAAGTTGTTAGAGGAATGGCAAGCTACGGGAACGATGTTGGAGTACCAACAGTAGGTGGAGAAATTCAATTTGATCAAAGTTATCAAGGTAATCCACTTGTTAATGCGATGTGTGTCGGCGTGATGCAACATAGTGACATTCAAGTCGGTCAAGCAAAAGGTGTCGGTAACACAGTGATGTATATTGGGGCGGCGACAGGTCGTGATGGCATTCATGGGGCAACGTTTGCATCTGAGGAACTAACTGAACAATCAGGCGAAGATCTTTTAACTGTTCAAGGCGATCCATTATTAGAAAAACGTCTCATTGATGCCTGCTTAGAAATTTGCAAAATAGAAGCACTTGTAGGAATTCAAGATATGGGGGCTGCTGGACTTACTTCTTCAGCAAGTGAGATGGCAAGTAAAGCAGGCACAGGTATTGAATTGAACCTAGATTTAGTTCCGAAAAAATATGATGATTTAACACCATATGAAATGATGCTTTCTGAAACACAAGAGCGGATGCTCATTGTTGTGAAAAAAGGTCATGAACAAGAAATAAAAGATATCGTCTCAAAATATGACCTTGATGCGATTGAAGTTGGGCATGTCATTGAAGAAAAACAACTACGCCTTTTATATGAAGGTGACGTCGTCTGTGACTTGCCTGTCGATGCATTGGCGGAAGACGCCCCAGTTTACCAAATGCCGTCAAAAGAGCCGAAATCTTTTTCTTATCATCAATCATTGAAAGTTGAAATACCGAACATTCAAGATGCGAATGAAATATTGGAACAATTGCTTCAAACCCCGACGATTGCTAGTAAAGATTGGGTGTATAAACAATTTGATCAAGGAACTGACGGAAGCACGTTGGTTGCGCCTGGATCAGATGCTGCCGTCATCCGTATCGGTGAGACGAATAAAGGCCTTGCGATGACGACAGATTGTAATTCACGTTATATCCATTTAGATCCTTACACAGGTGGAAAAATCGCGGTTGCTGAAGCGGCAAGAAACATTGTAGCAACGGGTGCGGAACCAATCGCTCTAACAGATGGATTAAACTTCGGCAGTCCGGATAAAGAGGATGTCTATTGGGAAATGGAACGTGCGACGGATGGCTTATCCGAAGCATGTGAAGTCCTACAGACACCGGTCATTAGCGGTAATGTTTCCCTTTATAACGAATCAAATGGCGAAAGTATTTTCCCGACACCGATTATTGGGATGGTAGGCATCGTCCATGATTTAAAACATATCACGACTCAATATGTAAAAGAAGCTGGGGACTTCGTCTATGTGATTGGTGAAACGACGAATGAAATCGGTGGTAGTGAAGTTCAAAAACTATTAACTGGAACATATGAAGGTAAAGCACCAGCCCTTAATTTACAAAAAGAAAAACAACGTCAGTCACAGCTTTTAAAAGCGATTCAAGGTGGAGTGATTGAATCCGCACACGATGTATCTGAAGGCGGGTTAGCTACAGCATTAGCTGAAAAGGTGATGACGACAAGTTTTGGATTAGATATAGCCCTATTCGGTGATCACTTAATCGAGTTGTTTAGCGAGACACAAAGCCGTTTTATTGTGACAGTTAAAGAATCGAATAGACGAGCGTTTGAGCAATTAGTAGAGGATGCTCAGTTTATTGGGACGGTGACTGATAATGAGCAACTCACTATTTTCTTTAACGAGAAAAAGGTGATTGGCCAGTCTGTTAGTAGATTAACAGATTTATGGAAAGGAGCTATTCCATGCTTGCTGAAATAAAGGGATTGAATGAAGAGTGTGGTATTTTTGGTGTCTTTAATCATCCTCAAGCAGCACATATTACTTATTACGGTTTGCACAGCTTACAGCATCGTGGTCAAGAAGGGGCTGGGATTGTCGTTTCTGATGGTGTCCGATTAAAGCAGACAAAAGGGCTCGGTCTTGTCACAGAAGTGTTTGACGAAACCGTTTTAAACCAATTAGAAGGAAACTGTGCGATTGGGCATGTACGTTACTCTACTAATGGCAGTAAGTCGATTGAAAATGTTCAACCATTGTTCTTCCAATCGACAACAGGCTCTCTTTCGATTGCTCATAACGGTCACTTAATTAATGCAGCTCAATTAAAAGAAGAGCTTGAAGCAGAAGGTAGTATTTTTCAAACAACATCAGATACAGAAGTCATTGCACATTTGATCAAAAAAGGTGGAAGAAAGCCTTTAATTAATCGGATAAAAGACGCCTTATGTGAACTTGAAGGGGCTTTTGCTATTGTCATGCTCGTAGAAGATAGACTGATAGCTGCTCTTGATCCACGGGGGATGCATCCATTATCACTTGGGAAAATGGGTGACGGTTATGCTGTAGCATCTGAGACGTGTGCCTTCGATGTTGTCGGTGCTGAATATATACGAGAGATCGAACCAGGTGAGATTATTATCATTGACGATGAAGGGATTCAAGTCGATCAGTTTACAGAGCCAAAGGACCGTTCAATTTGTACGATGGAATATGTTTATTTTGCTCGACCAGACAGTAATGTTGATGATGAAAATATTCATAGTGTAAGAAAGCGTCTAGGAAAAAAATTAGCAGAACTCACTCCAGTTGATGCAGATGTCGTCATCGGTGTACCTGATTCTAGTATTTCTGCTGCCATTGGATATGCTGAACAATCTGGCATTCCATATGAACTAGGGTTAATTAAAAATCGGTACGTCGCTCGCACATTTATTCAACCTTCTCAAAGCTTAAGAGAGCGGGGAGTAAGAATGAAGCTATCAGCAGTTCGTAAAATTGTTGAAGGCAAACGTGTCGTCATGGTCGATGATTCTATCGTTAGAGGGACGACCTCGAAACGCATTGTTAAATTACTTAAAGAAGCAGGAGCAAGAGAAGTCCACGTCCGTATTTCAGCACCGCCAATTACGCACCCTTGTTTTTACGGAATTGATACGTCATCAAGAGGAGAATTGATGGCAGCTAATCATTCGGTTGATGAAATGACAGCGATAATCGGTGCTGATTCATTAAAGTTTTTACCGATTGATGCGATGGTTGGAGCGATTGGGAGACAAGATCAGTCACCTAATTGTGGTCATTGTTTAGCTTGTTTTACAGGTAAGTATCCGACTGATTTATATGAACATAGTTTAGAGCTTGATGAAAAAGAGAAGTTGATCGGAGCGAATTTCAATGTCTGAAGCGTATAAAAATGCTGGGGTTAATTTAGAAGCGGGTTATGAAGCGGTAAATCGTATGAAAAAGCATGTGAAGCGTACGGAACGTCGAGGAGTTATGGGAGCGATTGGCGGCTTTGGCGGTATGTTTGATTTATCGTCGTTACCGTATAAAGAACCTGTTCTCGTTTCAGGAACAGATGGTGTTGGTACGAAGCTACAGCTAGCTTTTATGATGGATCAACATGAAACGATAGGTATTGATCTTGTTGCGATGTGTGTGAACGACATTGCTAGTCAAGGAGCAGAGCCCTTATATTTTTTAGATTATATCGGGGTAGGGAAAGCTAATCCAGTAACGATTGAACAAATCGTAAAAGGTGTCGCTGATGGGTGTGTGCAAGCAGGTTGCGCACTTATCGGCGGTGAAACGGCTGAAATGCCAGGTATATATGATGAAAACGAATATGATCTTGCTGGGTTCGCTGTCGGTGCATGTGAAAAAAGCGAGCTTATTACTGGTGATGAGATCGTTCCAGGCGATGTACTAATAGGTTTTGCTTCATCGGGTGTCCATAGCAATGGCTTCTCACTCGTAAGAAAAGTCATTACTGATGCCCACCTTGATTATAAACAAGTGTACGATTCGTTTGAGCAATCACTTGGAAATGTATTACTCACGCCTACAAAAATTTATGTCAATACGTTACTTCAATTAAAGGAACGTCACCTGATTAAAGGGGTAGCTCATATAACGGGCGGTGGTTTTTATGAAAATATTCCGAGAATGTTACCAGGTGGCTTCGGTGCGGAGATTGATGTGGCGACATTTCCATTGCCACGCATCTTTTCTTTTATTAAAGAAAAAGGGAAGCTAAATAGCAATGAAATGTATCACGTTTTTAATATGGGAATTGGTATGGTGATGGCGGTTTCTAAAGAAAAGGTTAAGGAAACGTTAAACGTATTAAACGATCTTAATGAAGAGGCTTATGAAATAGGCGTTGTGACAGAAGGTGGACAGCTAGTGTTAAAAGGAGTGAATGTGTGATGAAGCGTGTTGCGGTCTTTGCATCAGGTAGTGGATCAAATTTTGAGACGATTGTGAAAGCAGCGCAAACAGAGAAAATCGGTTATGAAGTCGTCTTTCTTTTTTCCGATCAAGAAGATGCATATGCTTTGAAACGCGCTCAGCAGCTCAACGTTCCTTCTATTGCTTTTTCACCGAAGTCATTCGGGGATAAGGCGGCTTACGAATTAGAGTTATTAAACGTCCTGAAGCGGGAACGTATTGATTTCATCGTCTTGGCTGGCTATATGCGACTCATCGGGCCAACACTATTAAATGCCTATATCGGGAGAATCGTGAATATTCATCCATCATTACTGCCAAGCTTTCCGGGGAAAGACGCGATTCAGCAAGCGCTAAATAAAGGTGTTAAAGTAACCGGGGTGACTATTCATTATGTAGATGCCGGAATGGATACTGGCCCAATCATTGCTCAAGAAGCTGTGAAAATTGAGGATACAGATACATATTTACAATTACAAAAGAAAATCCAAGCGATTGAACATGAGCTTTACCCAAAAACATTAGCAAAGTTACTGCGAGAGGATGAGGAGATTGCCAACGAAACGAGCATTAATTAGTGTATCAAATAAATCAGGCATTGTTGAATTTGCTAGAAAATTAGAAGCATTAGGCGTTGAAATCATTTCAACTGGTGGAACGATGCGTACGCTTAACGAAGCTGGAATTAATGTGATGAACATATCAGATGTGACAAACTTCCCTGAAATTTTAGATGGACGTGTTAAAACATTACACCCGAATGTTCATGCGGGATTATTAGCACGACGTCACTTAGATAATCATTTAAACCAGCTAGAAGAACATCAAATTCAGCCAATCGATTTTGTCATTGTGAATTTATATCCTTTTAAAGAAACAATTATGAAAGATGATGTCTCATTTGATGATGCGATAGAGAACATTGATATTGGTGGACCGACAATGTTACGTGCTGCAGCTAAAAACCATCTAGATGTGACAGTTATTGTTGACCCTAATGATTATCAAGTTGTCATTGATGAAATACAAGAATACGGTGAAGTCTCGCTTGATATTAAAAGAAAATTAGCGGCTAAAGTATTTCGTCATACAGCACATTACGATGCATTAATTGCTCAATATTTAACTGAACAAGTTGGCGAAAAGTTCCCTGAAACAAAAACAGTTACTTTTGAACATCAAGAGACACTTCGTTACGGGGAGAATCCACATCAACAAGCAGCTTTCTATCGGAATGCTTTAAGCGAAACATCCTCTCTCGTTCATGCGAAACAACTGCATGGTAAAGCATTATCATATAACAATATTCAAGATGCGGATGCGGCCCTCTCGATCGTAAAAGACCTCGAAGAACCTGCTGCAGTAGCAGTGAAACATATGAATCCTTGTGGAGTAGGGGTGGGTAGTAGTTTATTAGAGGCTTATACCCGTGCCTACAAAGCTGATCCTATTTCGATCTTTGGTGGGATTGTCGCTTTAAACCGTTTAGTTGAAAAAGATGTTGCAGAAAAATTGAGTGATATCTTTTTAGAAATTGTTATTGCTCCCAAATTTTCTAATGAGGCGTTTGACATGTTAACGAAGAAGAAAAACATACGTTTACTCGAAGTGCCGATTAAGAAAACAAAGCAAGACGAAAAGTTACATTCGGTCTCAGGTGGCGTGCTCATTCAAGATGAAGATCAATTTCCGCTAGATGAGCTTGAATTAAAAGTTGTAACTGATCGTGAGCCTACTAAGCAAGAAATGAAAGATTTACTTTTTGCTTGGAAAATTGTTAAGCATGTGAAGTCAAATGCGATTTTATTGGCAAAAGACTCACAAACGATTGGTGTTGGTGCTGGTCAGATGAATCGTGTCGGTGCTGCGAAGATTGCAATAGAGCAGGCTGGCGAACTTGCAAGAGGTGCAGTCATGGCGTCAGATGCGTTCTTTCCAATGCCAGATACTGTTGAAGCAGCGTATCAAGCAGGTATAACGGCTATTATTCAACCAGGCGGGTCAATCCGTGATGAAGATTCGATTAAAAAATGTAATGAATTCGGAATCGCCATGGTGTTTACCGGTGTGAGGCATTTTAAACATTAAAACCCAATTATGAATCGTTATCGGTGGATGCTTTCCATGAAATACAACCTAAACATTAAAAGTTGTTTTTTAAAAAAAATGGGGGTTCGTTTATGAACGTATTGATCATTGGTCGTGGTGGTAGAGAACATGCACTTGCATGGAAGGTGAAGCAAAGTAGTAAAGTAACTGAAATATATGTCGCACCAGGCAGTGATGGAATGTTGGACGTCGCAACACCCGTTCACATTGATGAAAGAGACCAAGAAGCTTTAGTGACTTTTGCTAAAGAAAACAATATTGAGCTGACAATTGTTGGCCCGGAAGCTCCGTTAATAGATGGGATTGTTAATCGATTTCAGAAAGAAGGTCTTACGATTTTTGGTCCGACGAAAGAAGCGGCTATTATCGAAGGAAGTAAGCAATTCGCAAAAGATTTAATGGCGACTTATCAAATTCCAACCGCTCAGTACGAAACGTTTACAAATTTGTCTGCAGCTAAGGCTTATGTTAGAGAAAAGGGAGTTCCCATTGTTATAAAAGCTGACGGTCTTGCTGCAGGAAAAGGTGTTGTCATTGCCCAGACAATTGAAGAAGCGGATCAAGCGATGACGTTGATGTTAGAAGGAAATCAATTCGGGGAAGCGGGAAACAAAATAGTTATAGAGGAATTTTTAGTAGGTGAGGAATTTTCACTAATGGCGTTCGTCAATGGAGAAAAAGTTTATCCGATGGTCCTATCGCAAGACCATAAGCGTGCATACGATAATGACGAAGGGCCGAATACAGGCGGAATGGGCGCATATTCTCCTGTACCACAAATAACTGATGATGTTTATGAAGAAGCTGTTAAGTCAATCGTCGAACCTGTTGCTAAAGCATTAGTTAATGAAGGACGTTCATTTACAGGCGTTTTATATGCAGGACTCATTGCGACAGAAAGTGGTCCCAAAGTGATAGAGTTTAATGCCCGTTTTGGCGATCCAGAGGCACAAGTGATTTTACCGCGACTAGAAACAGATTTAGTCGATGTTATGTTGTCTATAATGGATCACAAGCCGATTAATTTAAAATGGTCTGACGATGCGGTGGTCGGTGTTGTCTTGGCCTCGAATGGTTATCCTAATGAATATATCAAAGGTGCCTTAATACCTTCTTTAATAAGTGTTGAAAATGATTCATTGATTTTTCATGCAGGAACAAAAAAAGAGAACAATAGCTGGGTGACCAATGGCGGGCGCGTGTTACTTATCGCTTCGAAAGAAAAAGACTTAGAAGCGGCTCGTAAAAATGTTTATAAACAGATTAATAAGATTCAATCACCAAACTTGTTTTACCGTAAAGATATCGCTAAAAGAATTCAAGCTTTAGTATAATGAATAAAGCATATAGTGACTGACGACAAATATGGAATGAACCATAAGGGAGCTATATGTTAAATTTATGCCGGTCGTCTGGGCGGAAGAGTTATTCTTCTTATAACAGGAGGTCATTAAAAGTGAACAACCAATTGATACTAGACGGAAGAACTGTGGCAAAATCAATAAAAGATGAGTTAAAATCAAAAATTTCTAATCTCAAAAACCAAGGAATCACACCAAAGCTAGCAACAATTTTAGTTGGTAATGATCAAGCTTCAGAAACGTACGTCCAAATGAAAGCCAATGCCTGTAAAAGAATTGGTATGGAATCTGAGAGAATCTTTTTATCAGAGGAAACGACGACAGATGAGTTGATTAATGTCATCAAGAGATTAAATAACGACCGACGAGTACACGGTATTTTATTACAACACCCTGTTCCAAAACAGATTGATGAAAGAAAAGCATTTGATGCGATTGCAATTGAAAAAGATGTGGACGGTGTTACGAGTCATGGCTTTGGATCAACAGCGTTTCAACTTAACGCTTATCCTTGTTGTACCCCTGCAGCCATTTTGCAAGTGATTGATTATTACAACTTACCAATTGAAGGTAAGCATGCGGTTGTCATTGGTAGAAGTCCTATTTTAGGAAAGCCGGTCTCGATGATGTTACTCAATCGAAATGCAACGGTCACGATAACCCATTCAAAAACAAAGGAATTAGCTGATATTGTGAAACAGGCTGATATCGTTGTCGCTGCAGTCGGAAAACCAAAATTTGTTAAAGGGTTGTGGATTAAAGATGGAGCGATTATTCTTGATGCAGGCTATAACGAAGGGAATATTGGTGACGTTGATTATGAAGCTTGTGCCAATAAAGCTTCGGCAATCACTCCAGTACCTGGTGGAATTGGACCTGTGACGATTGCCATGCTATTAAAAAACACGGTAGAAGCGGCTCAAAAGTCTGTTGAAAAAATCTCAAATTCTGCAATGTAAAAAATATAAGTATTGTATTGGGATTTTCCTTGACATATAGCCGATAGATATTATAATATTATTTATGGCATTTTATCATTAACTCACGATTAGCCCCGGAATATCGTGTTAAAGATAAAAAATGTTCGTAATATCGGATTTAAATAGGAGGGAAAACAATGCGCACAACTTTCATGGCGAATGAAAACAACGTTGAGCGTAAATGGTATGTAGTTGATGCAGAAGGACAAACACTTGGCCGTTTATCGTCTGAAGTGGCTTCAATCCTTCGTGGTAAGAACAAACCAACTTACACACCACACGTAGATACTGGTGATTATGTTATCATCATTAACGCTGATAAAGTTCATTTAACTGGAAATAAATTACAAAACAAAATTTATTACCGTCACTCAAATCACCCAGGAGGTTTGAAAGAACGTACGGCTAATGAAATGCGTACGAAATATCCTGAAAGAATGCTTGAGTTAGCTGTTCAAGGTATGCTACCGAAAAACAAGCTTGGTCGTAAAATGGCGAAAAAGCTTTTCGTATATCGTGGCGCTGATCATAAGCATCATGCACAAAAACCAGAAGTTTACGAACTTCGCGGTTAATGAAGAAGGAGGTTTATCACTTTGGCACAAGTACAATATTACGGAACTGGCCGTCGTAAAAGCTCTGTAGCACGTGTTCGACTTGTTCCTGGTAATGGAAAAGTCGTTGTAAATAATATTGATGCGGAAGATTACTTCCCACATGAAACACTTCGTCTAGTTATTAACCAACCTTTAGAAGCAACTGAAAATGTTGGGAACTATGACGTTCTAGCAAAAGTTAATGGTGGAGGATTTACTGGTCAAGCAGGTGCAATCCGTTTAGGAATTGCTCGTGCACTATTAGAAGCTGACCCAGAATATCGTTCAGTATTAAAACGCGCAGGATTACTTACACGTGATGCAAGAGCGAAAGAACGTAAAAAATACGGTCTTAAAGGCGCTCGTCGTGCACCACAGTTCTCGAAACGTTAATAGAAACATTGATATATCAATGTTTACAGGGCTTTTTTGGCTCAAGTTGGTTCAAATCAAACTGAACCTCATAAAGCACTTAACAGATTTAAAGCATCGGCATCTTGCTGGTGCTTTTTTTCTGGCATTAATTCCAGATAATAATTTTGTGTTGTTTGAATATTTATTAGCCCTAATCGTTTTGAAACATATGCAATATCTATATTTTGAGCAAATAAAAATGATGCGTGCGTATCCCTTATACCATGAAAAGTCGTTTTTTTGGTGTTTAATTCCGTTAATAATTCGGCTAATAGCTCGGAATATTGACGTTCACTTGCATATCCATCTAACTCTAAATAATGTTATCGCAGTTCATCGTTGTCATGTCGGTTCGCTTAATGCCTCTCTTGTTCATCCGCGTAAGGTTTTTAAATTAGCAATACATAATATTGCAGCAAGTGTCATTGTTGCACATCAGCATCCAAGTGATGATATTAAGCCGATGGATGATATTGACATTACAAGTAAATTGGTCGATTCTAGAAAATAACTAGATATCGAAATCACGATCACTTAGTAGTAAATAGCTTAACAATTTTACAAGCCTGAAAGAAAAAGGATATAATTAAAAGGGTTGACTGGTTCCCTTTTTTCTTCAAGATATTTACTGTGTATCACTCCCTTAAAGAGCAGGATATGGAGGTACATCAAAAGAAATAGGAGAAACGCTATCTACTGCGGGTGAGTATTATTATGACATGTAAATAGGTGAAATTCCCGCCATTTCGTACCAAATTCAGTCGTAGCCAGAAGTTGTCTCATAGTTTTTATACTTATTTCGTTTCCAGTACCTCCTATACTGTTTTTACCTTCAGGGGTTTTAGTGAAATTGAACTCTACTTTTCACTGGAAAACAGTTCATACTGAGTTGGTTATGAGGGATTGTAGGATAAATAAGTTAAGAATCCCTGAATCCCTTGAATAAATAGATAGCAATAAAGAAGGGATATATCATGAGGTACAAAGTTATGCTAATAGAAGATGATTTACAGTTAAGTGAGCTAATTCAGGAAAACTTAGAACGTTACGGGTATGAGGTATACAAACCAAAAAACTTTATTAGTCTAGTAGATGAGTTTATAAACATAAAGCCTGATTTGGTTTTGCTAGATATAAATCTACCTTATTATGACGGCTTTTTTTTGAGTAGAAGTTTTAGAAAAAAGTCTAATGTTCCAATCATTATTATATCTGCTCGCAATCAAGAATTGGATCAGATTATGGCAATTGAGCTTGGAGCAGACGATTATATAACAAAACCCTTTACGTTTGAATTGCTACACACAAAGATTAAAGCAAGCATCAGACGAGTTTACGGGGAATATTCAACTCTGGATGATTCTATAAATACTTGTGTTGGTGAACTTTGTATTGATACCAAATCTCTTACATTAACCTATCGAGAGAAAAAAGTTGAACTTAGCAAAAACGAATATAGGTTGTTGAAAAAATTAATGGATAATCATGATAATTTTGTTTCTAGGGAGGAGCTAATAGAAGAAGTATGGGACACCGTCACATTTGTTGATGATAATACATTGACTGTAAATATCAGCAGAATAAAGGGTATACTTTATAAATTGGGTTTTGATGACATTATAAAAAGTAAACGAGGTGTAGGTTATATGTTCTATAATCCTACACCCATGAGGGATTAATCATGTGTAGAAAAATATTAAATAAATTTATAAAAGACAGGGCCTTACTAATTTGCTTTTATATTATAAATATGGTTTCCGTCATTGCTTTTTTTCACTTAAGTGAGTCAAGAAACCAAGAGTTTTTTTACCCACTATCCATTGGAATATTTTTATTAATTTTATATTTAGTAATTGACTGGTTAATTTATTATCAAATAAATCGAGCAATCGAGCAAAAGTTGAAAAATCAATTTGTGGAAATAGAGCCGCATACGGAAGAACAGAAAGCATTTCAACGATTGTTGAATAAAAATATAAGAGAACATACGGGAAGATATAATAAAATGAGAGAGCAAAATAAAGAAAGATACTATTTTATCTCCCGTTGGATGCATCATCTAAAAACACCAGTATCTGTGATTGAATTAATAGTTGAAAAAGAAGAGATTAATCAAGAGACCTCTATAGAAGCATTAAAACTAATAAAACAAGAAAACAAGCGACTCCATACAAGTATTGAACAAGGATTAACAATGATTAGGATGGAGAGTTTTGAAAATGACTTGGAACCACGAGCGATTGATCTGGTTGGTTCTTTAAGAAAAATCATTAACAATCGAAAGCATGAATTCATTTATAATCAGCTATACCCTTCCATTGAGTTTGAGGAAGAATCGGCTGTTGTAGTTACAGATGAAAAATGGAATGAAATCTTATTGGATCAACTTATATCAAATGCTATTAAATACTCTTATGCCCAAGATGGGAGTAAGAAGATATTCTTTCGTATTGTCAATGAAGAAGGAAATATTACATTATCAATAATAGATAAAGGAGTAGGAATTCCAAAATACGATATTGACCGTGTATTTGAACTGTTTTTTACTGGGGAAAATGGAAGACGATTCCGAAACTCATCTGGAATTGGTTTATATCTTTGTAAAAAAATTTCAGAAAATCTAGGACACACGTTAACGATTCAATCAGAAGTGTCAAAGGGGACAGAGGTCCAAGTAACATACCTTACAAAATTGTAAGGTTTTTTTAGTTAAGACGATGGATGGCATTGGTTATATATATTACTGTTTCTTTAGGAGGGATGAACATGGATATATTACGAGCGAATCATTTAGTTAGGTTATATGGTGATGAAGGAGAGGCAGGTTCTACAAGAGCTTTAGATGGTGTCAGTCTTTCAATTAATAAAGGAGATTTTCTTGCAATTATGGGTCCATCGGGAAGTGGTAAAACAACCTTATTGAATTTGTTAAGTGGAATTGATAAACCTACTTCTGGAGAAGTCATTATTTCTGGGGATGAAATAAGTAATATGAACGGTGATGAACTTGCACTATTTCGCAGAAGACGACTAGGATTTGTATTTCAGGAGTTTAATTTGTTAGATAGCCTAACTGTCAAAGAAAATATAATGTTACCTATGATTTTAGAGAAGAAGTCTGCTTCCTATATGGAAAAGAAGGCACAAGAGCTGATGAACTTATTTAGGATTAAAGATATAGCTAATAAATACCCTTATCAAATATCTGGAGGTCAGCAACAAAGAGTAGCAGTTAGTAGGGCGCTTGTAAATGAACCAGACATTGTATTGGCGGATGAACCAACTGGAAATTTAGACTCTAAATCAACTGCGGCAATTTTGGAATGCTTTGAGAAAATAGTAACAGAATTTCAAACAACTGTTTTAGTTGTTACTCATGATGTGTTTGCTGCAAGCTATTGTGATAAGGTTACCTTTATTAAAGATGGAAGAATTCATTCGCGTATAGTGAAGAAGGGAACTAGGAATGAGTTTTTAGATCAAATAATGGATAGTCTAGCGGTTTTAGGAGGGGGAACCTATGACATTTGAACAACTTGCGTGGAAAATGGCAAAAGTAAATAAAAAGAAATATATCTTTTATTTTTTATGCAACAGTTTTACTGTCATGGTTTTCTTTATGTTTTCAACGGTCTTTTTCAACGATAAAATTATTGATCATCCACAATTTCAGCACGGAATAAACGAAATGCTAATGATCCCAGCGATAGCATTACTCATTTTTACAGTATTCTTTATTAGTTATGCTCACTCAATTTTTATTAAAAGAAGGAAAAAAGAATTTGGTTTATTTATGACGTTAGGAATGTCTACTAGTGATCTTATAAAATTAATATTTATTGAAAATGTAGGGATTGCACTGGTATCTATTGCTACAGGACTTTTATCAGGAATTGTATTTTCACGTTTATTCTTTCTTGTTTTAATGAGCAATGTGGGGATAACGGATATTCCCTTTTATCTCAATGGAAAGATGTTTCTTTATACAATTGGGATATTTCTCATTGTTTTTATCGTTGCGATAGGTAAATCCTTGTTCAAGATGAAGATCAATGAACTAGTGAAAATCATGAAGTGGGATCGTATATCTGATAGTAAGTCCATTAAGAATCCGATTTTGGGAGTAGTGGGAATAGTAATTACTTTATTTTCAATGTTAACTTTATATACATTTACTTATGAAAAGAAATTTAACCTAGATCAGACAATATTTAATCATCTATATGAGTTAGGGGAAGGCACACTCTTTATTTTTTGTACAATTAGTCTTTTCCTTGGTTTATATTTAGCTGTTTCCCATTTTGGTAATTTTTTGCTTAAATACACTAAAAAGTACCCGAGCATCTATTATCGTAAACTTTTAACATTAACAAGCATTGACTTTAAGTTTAAACAACTTAAATCAACATTTATGCTCATTATTATTATGGCAATGGTGACTATTTTTTATAGTACCTTAACCTTAAACTTTTACTCTAGTGCTGAGGATATAGCAGAAGAACTTCCGTACGATGTAGCTTTTGTTCAAACGGAAACAAAAAATAATATCTCATTAGATGAACTTTCTGAGACATTTAATAATTACAATCATGAAATACTTGAGCATCATCTTATAGAAACTTTGGATTACTTCGATTTTCACCCCGGATGGAACTTTATGTATAGGTATACGTTTATGCCGGTAGAAAGTTTTAATAAACTTTCAAAAAAGCAGCTTCATATTAGTGAAGGACACTATATTTATTTGATTAGTTCTCCTACTTCTGAGGAAAACAGGGATTATACAGAAGGGTTTAATTTTTACAATGGAGAGGGAAACATCTCGTTAGATTTACAGGACATTGTTATAGAACCGATATTTGATTATCGTTTTCGTTATTTTAATAATGATATTATTTTAGTGAATGGAAAAGATTATGAGATGCTAAAAAATAACTTAGATGTTTATACTGCTGAGGTACATTGGCTAGATATAACCAACTGGAAACACTCATCTGAAGCGGTTAATGAATTAAAGAAAATATTACATGCCAAAAATCAATTAACTCCTAATATTAACGAGTATCCCATAGGACAATTTTCTCCATACACTGAAAGGGAGTTGTTAGAGCCCGTTTCAAAAATAAATGAATACAATAAGAATAGAATAGATGGCGGATTAATATTTTTTGTATCCACATTTTTAAGTATCTTATTTTTCTTTGCGACGTTTATTCTAGTATACTTGAATTTATTAACGGATATTGATCAGGAAAAAATAAAATATCGAAAGTTATATAAGATAGGAATTACAAAAAAAGAGGTAAAAAAGATGGTTACAAAAGAGCTAAGAATTATGTTCTTTTTTGCACCAACTATTGGAATTATATTAAGCGCTATATATATTATAACGATTGTTCAAGATAGTGGAGGTATCATGTCTAAACCTATCCTAATGGTAAACTTTCTAACCATTGGTGGTTTATATCTACTCTTGCAAACCATTTACTACTTCTATGCAACAAGGAAATTTTTAAAAGAGATAGTAATCTAGGTAATCTTAACTCTTAAATTCTTTTGTCTATTATAATAGAATCATAATACTTTTTGTATTAGCAGGTGCTTTACTATAATAAGTATCCATCATTAAAAAATATTCTTCGATTCTCAAGACTCTTTTCACTTCGGTGAGAAGAGTCTTTTTAAATATATTTGTAAATAAATTGCGATTGACTTGAAATCTACCTAATTAATATTCTGTCGATACTATTTGATGAGTGAGTGCTCAAAGTTGAGTCGCGAGTGCTCAAACATGGGGTACAAGTGCTCAAACCTAGGGCGTAATTACTCAAACATGGGGTGCAAGTGCTCAAACATACGCGAATGGACCTTATAAAGCTAGTTAATCATTCTCACAAGTAACTTCTGACTTGAAACAACCCTATTAAAATTATATAATGCAATCGGTTACATTTTTTAGTATAATAGATAAACAACTAGAAATAACATATTTAAAGCGAATCATAAAATTTTAATATGGGGGGATTTTTTTATGAAGAAGCTAGGATTATTTTTAGCTGTTCTTTTACTTTCTGGAATGGTTTTAGCTGCTTGTGGTAGCGACAAATCAGGTGATGGAGAGGTTAAGGACGTCACAATTCTAACTGGAGGGGAAGCGGGTGTTTATTTCCCACTTGGTGTAGCAATGGCTGACATTATTACTGAAAATGTTGATGGTGTTACAGCTAACGGAATTGCTAGTGGTGCATCAGTTTCTAATGCGAATGAGCTAAATGATGGTGAAGCAGAATTTGCTTTACTTCAAAACGATATTGCATATTATGCACATGAAGGAATTAATATGTTTGAAGAGGTTGTTGACGGATTCCAAGGTGTATTTACCATCTACCCTGAAACAATCCAAATCGTAACTTTAGCTGATAGTGGAATTAAAACGGTTGAAGATTTAGTAGGTAAACGTGTAGCTGTTGGTGATGTTGGTTCAGGTACAGAAGCTAACGCTAAACAAATTTTAGAAGTACACGGAATTACTTACGATGATATTAACGAAGAGTGGATGGGATTCGGTGATGCATCTACTAACTTACAAGATGGTAACATTGATGCAGCATTCGTAACTGCTGGTACTCCAACTGGTAGTATCCAAGAGTTAGCGGCAAGTGCTGACGTTCGTATTGTAAGCATTAATGACGATATGGTAGATAAAATTATTGAAAAATACCCTTACTATGTAAGAGTTGATTTAACTGCTGATGATTATGAGAATTTCGATAGTACAGCGACAACAGTAGCAGTACAAGCTATGTTAGTAGTAAGAGATGATTTGTCAGAAGAACAAGTATATGAAATGACAAAAGCTATCTTTGAAAACTTAGATGCTATGCAGAATGCACATGACCGTGGTTATGATTTAACTTTAGATTCAGCGCTTGATGGTATGTCAATTCCTGTACACCCAGGAGCTCAGAAGTACTACGATGAGCAATAATGATTTTGGGAATGATCAACATAAAAAGGCATTGCTTAATAGCAATGCCTTTTTTAAGAAAAAAGCATTCAAGTTTTCGATTAGCATACTTATCGTTGTCGTAATTGTATTACTATTAATTTTACCGAGCTCAAATAAAAAGCTAGTTATAAAAAGTCTAGATACAGATGAAATCTTATGGCAAAATAATATAAACGCTGGGGATTGGTTTTATCATCGTTACATTCATTCAGTAGAAAAATCACCTGTCATTGAAAAATTTATGGTGAATGAAAACTATGAAATTTTAACAATGGAAAGTTGGACAAAATCATTTGGGGCTGGTATGCCTTATGAACGTGAAGGAAAGGTAGAAATATCTGATGGGTATTATATATTAAGAGATTTAAACAGACCCGTACATGGTGGTGTACTCCGAATTAAGCCATCAGGTTTATTCCCTCATACGTTCCATTTCAAAGATCAAGAGCTAACAATTTCGGAATCTCCTTTTGTTGGTCATAAACTATTAATAGAGATTCAACCTGTTAAAATTTATGAGAAGATTATTCAGCTTTTTACATAAAAATCAATAAATACATTCCTTATTTTGTTTCAATTCAATCGTGGGAGAGGATTATATGGATGAAAAACAACAGCAACAAATGATAGAGGAATTAGAAGGTAGTGATCGCAATCTTAGGAAAGGCTGGGCTGCAATTGTAATTATCACTGCAGTCTTTATGTCTGCTTTTCATCTATATGTTGCAGGATTTGGCCTTCCGGGAATTGGTTCAAAAACATTTCTAATTTTCCATCTAACAATTGGTTTAGTGCTTGTATATTTGATTTTTCCAATTAAAAAGGGATTGGGTCAGACGAAAATTCCTTGGTATGATTTATTGTTAGCCTTATATTCGTTATTTGTTGGGTTTTATATTATAAGCAACCAAACATCAGCATCAATTATGTCAGCACGTCCAACTGATTTTGACTTATTTGTAGGTCTTTCATTAATTATTTTAGTTTTGGAAGCAACGAGACGTGTTGTTGGTAAGCCTTTAGTCATTATTGCTTTAGTTTTTATTGCGTACTTTTTCCTAGGTGAATTTATGCCTGGGCAGTTTTACCATAGTCGTGGTGACTTTGAACGTTTTATCTATGAGATCACTTATCGTAACAACGGAATCTTTGGAACACCTATTTATGCTTCGGCACAATTCGTATTCATTTTTATTTTATTTGGAGCGATCTTAGAATCAACGGGTGCGGGTAAATTGTTTATCGACCTTGCATTAAGAGCCTTTGGGCGATTTAAGGGTGGCCCTGCTAAAGCAAGTGTGCTTGCGAGCGGAATGATGGGAAGTATTTCTGGTAGTTCAACGGCAAACGCTGTAACGACGGGAACATTTACCATTCCTTTAATGAAAAGAGTAGGTTTTAAACCACATGTTGCAGGTGGAGTTGAAGTAGCAGCCTCCTCCAGTGGCCAGTTTTTACCTCCGATTATGGGTGCAGCTGCCTTTATTATGGTTGAGTTTACTGGAATTCCTTATTACCAAATCATTCAAAGTGCCATCGTTCCAGCTGTTTTATGTTATGTCGGAATTTTATTTATGGTTCACTTTGAAGCTTCTAAAAATAACATTTCAGGAATGAAAAAAGAAGAATTAGCTTCTGGACGTAAGTTATTAATACAACAAGGGTATTTAATCATTCCGATTTTAGTTTTACTTTATTTCTTGGTAGTAAAACGTGTCTCTGTAAATAATTCCGCATTTTTCTCAATTGTCATTTTGTTAGTCATTGCTTTCTTTGCGCATCGCTTTAAGGAAAGTTTAGGCAGAGCACTCGTTTACGCAGCTGGTCTATTTGCGATTACTATCGGAATTCAATATACAGTTGAGTATTTTAATTTAGGACTCTATAAACTAAATGATTTATTTAATATTAGTTTTTTCAGTTCAGAAACGATTCGTTGGAAACCTGAAATTGCGATCATGGTATTGTTAGGTGCCATTATTGCGCTAGTGTTTGCAGTCGGGCAAAAGAAATTTAAAATTGAAGCGGCGCCTGTTCGTTTTGATTGGCATAGAGTTGCTACGGGGTTTGAGATAGCAGCGCGAAATTCACTGTCAATCATCGTCGCTTGTGCTACTGCGGGAATTTTAATAGGGGTAATTACAACGTCGGGATTATCGACGAAATTCACGCGTATTGTCATTAATTTCTCTGGTGATTTAGCAGCATTAGTTCCAGCCTTTTTACAAACAGAGAATACACAACTATATTTTGCTTTAATTTTAACCGTATTCGCATGTTTACTATTAGGACTAGGACTACCAACAACAGCAACTTATGTTGTTTTAGCGGCAATTGTTGCACCAGTGTTAACAGATATGGGTGTTCATATACTCGTAGCCCACTTGTTCGTGCTGTACTACGGTATTTTGGCCGATGATACACCACCTATTAACTTACCGGCGTATGCTACAGCTGGTATAGCGAAGGCAGGGCCTGTTCGAACGGGAATTCAAGGCTTTAAATTTGACTCAGCGGCACTTCTATTACCGTTTATGTTTGCATTAAACCCGACGATTTTATTTTTAACGGATGCTAACTGGCTTCAAGTCGTTTGGGCCATCATCACTGCAACAGTTGGGATGATTGCATTTGCTTCATTCATTCAAAACTGGTTAATCATAAAATATCGTTGGTGGGAAAGAATCGTAGCGTTAATTATCGCCTTAATGTTTATTCAAGTTAGTTGGGTAACAGATGTGATTGCGATAGTTGCTTTGCTCGTGTTGGTTGCTTTTCAATATTATAAAAAGAATAGCAAACATGTTGATGTAAACGAGACGAAAAACGTTACTGCCAACTAAACTAATCCCCCGCTCTTATTTTAAGAGGGTGGGGGATTTTTAATGTTAATTTTGGGTAAATAAATTTCATAAACGCATTGCCTTGTCCATATATTTAGACGAGGAGGTATGCAAATGAAACGGTTATTTTTTATATTAGTGTGGATTGCAGGATTAATACTATTAGTTTATTTATTAAGGATTCCTCTTCCTACGATATTTCAGCCGACAAACGTAACAATGCCCCTAGCAAATCAAGTCATTGTCATCGACCCAGGTCATGGTGGTGTTGATGGAGGAGCTCAAAATAAAGATATTAAGGAAAAATCAATCACATTAAAGACAGCTTTTTACTTAAGGGATTACTTACAGCAAGCCGGTGCTATGGTTTATTTAACACGTGAAAAAGATATGGATCTCGCACCTGAAGGTATGAAGGGATTTTCCAAGCGAAAAGCTCACGATATTAGAAGAAGAGTGTCCTTTATTAAAGAAAAGGATGCGGATCTCTTTGTAAGTATTCACCTCAACTCATTATCAGACAGCAGATGGAAAGGCGCGCAAACCTTTTTCTATCCAAATGAAAAAAATGAAAAATTAGCTCGAAGTATTCAAGAACGGATGCGAAATATTTCTAATACAAAAAGAGAAGCGCTAGCAACTAACAACGTTTACATTTTAAAACATGCTGAAGCTACAGGAGCTTTGGTTGAGCTAGGCTTTTTATCTAACGAAGAAGATCGTAATAAACTACTCAAAGAAGATTATCAAAGAGAGATGGCCGCAGGAATTTACCAAGGAATTGTTGAGTATATAACAAGTGAAAATACACCATAATACGTATGAACTGAGACTTTCAATAAATTATGTTATACTGACCTTGCAAACTAATTTAGGAACTAAAAAAGGACGGTGTATCACTTGATAACTGAACAAAGAATTCGAGAACTGCTTAATCCAATTAATGATCCACATATACATAAGACCTTTGAGGAAACAAACGCTATTCAAGATGTAAAGATTAAAGAAGAGAAAAAGCATGTCAGTATAAAAATTGCTCTGGCTAATCCAAATTCCGCAGAACAAATGCAATTACAACAAGAAATTGTTGGCATGTTGAAAAAGGAAGGTGCTTTGACTGTCGGTTTACGCTTTACAGAGCTTCCAGAAAAGCAGCGTTTGGAATATATGACCGCAGCTAATGAGGAGCAAGAAAAAAATTTAATCGGACAATCTGGCACTAAATTCATTTCAATTGCTAGTGGAAAAGGTGGAGTTGGGAAGTCAACTGTCACTGTTAACCTTGCTGTTGCCCTAGCGCGTCTAGGTAAAAAAGTCGGGATTGTCGATGCTGATATTTATGGCTTTAGTGTTCCAGACATGATGGGGATTGAAAAACGCCCGCAAGTTCGTGGGGAAAAAATAATTCCTGTCGAACGTTTTGGTGTACAAGTTATTTCAATGGGATTTTTCGTTGAAGACAATTCACCAATCATATGGCGTGGTCCGATGCTCGGAAAAATGTTAACAAGCTTTTTTAAAGAGGTGGAGTGGGGAAATTTAGATTATTTACTTCTAGATTTACCTCCAGGAACAGGTGACATTGCGCTAGATGTGCAACAATTACTTCCATCTTCTAAACAGGTCATTGTCACAACACCACACCCAACAGCAGCGTTTGTTGCAGCACGTGCTGGGCAAATGGCATTAAAAGCTGAACACGAAATTTTAGGCGTGGTTGAAAATATGTCGTACTTTGAAAGTAAACTTACTGGTCAAAGGGAGTACGTTTTCGGTGAAGGTGGCGGTGATAAACTTGCAGAAGTGTTACAGACAGAAGTATTAGGGCGCTTGCCGTTACAACAGCCATATGATGAAGAGGATACTTTCGCTCCTGGTGTTTATCAGGAAGATCATCCAACAGGAAGGTTATTTTTGCAAATAGCAAATAAAGTGATTAAACTTACAAAGTAACAAATAAAGTGATTAAACTTAAGAAGTAATTTGAAAGCCTGCCTAAGTTTTTGGGCAGGCTTTCATTATTTTGAATCAGATAAATTGTCTATTTACATTGATTAGTAACGGTTAATCATCCTTCGCCACCTTGTTCACCGCCACCGCCACTTCCACTGCCACCGCCGCCACTTTGTCCACCTTGTTGCTGACCTTGTCCTCCTTGCTCACCGCCGCCTTGCTGTTTCTGTTGCTCTTCAGCAGCTTTGAGTAAGGTTTCGGTCATTTTTGCCTTAAATAGTGGACTATTTAACGTTTCTTGAATCGTTTCTTCAAGGTGTGACTTAAATTGTTGGCCTTTAAGCGCTGAGGTGATAAGTTTTTGCATATCTTCATTTTGAAATAATTGAATCATTTGTTCTTGGTAAGTTGAATCAGTCATCAACCCTTTTATTAGCTCTTTTTCTGCATCACGAGTGGCGTTTACATATGATTGAACGAATGACGGGTCCTCGAACAACTTAGCGAAAAATTGCTTTCCTTTATCTCCATCAAAAACTTGCTGAATGGCTTTTTGAACAACATCGGAATTAATGACGAGTTCTTGTTTCATTTCTTCATCCGATAACACTTCTTTAACGGCATTTTTGCCATCATCTGTTTTTAATATGTCTACGACCATCTTTTTAGTCGCTTCATAATCTTGATTGCCTTGTGAACTGTCCCCTTGACTACATCCAGCAAATAAAATTGTAATGAACAAACTGAATATAATCCAACTTGTTTTTTTCATATAAATTACCCCTCTATATTAGCCTATATATTTGTTAATATTAGATGGTTGTGAAAAAATATACATATATATAGTAAGCAAAATAACCCAATACATGATAAAATACGTTAGGTATGGGAACTTTGTCGAGCGAAGTTTTTTAATAAAATTAAAGTATCAAGTTATTATGTGAATTATATTTTTTTGTATGAATTTGTTTTTGAGGAGGAACAATTGTGACATTACGTGTATGGTTTAAACAATTCTTTTTAGCAACTTTAATCATAGGAGCCGTTTCCACAATCTTAACAAGTTTTTTTGTACAACAAGAGGCCTATGAACCATTTTTAAATCCATTTAATGCTTGGGAAATCTTTGGGGCAATATTATGGTATATTGTGTTAGGGTTTGTATATAGTATTATTAGTCAAATGGGCTTCTTTGCTTATTTAGTTATCCATCAATTTGGTCTTGGATTTTTTAGATCGTTTTGGAATTATGTTTTAGGCTTCTTAGTTGCAGTTACTTTATTTGATTTAGTTTATTTACGTTATACAAGAGCTGATAATCCAGAGAGTATTTTTCCTTATATAACCGTTGCACTTGTATTATTGATTTTTGGACTAGTTGTATCTTATGTCAAAGCAAAAGAAACGAATCGTAAAGCATTTATTCCTGCACTGTTTGTAATGGTGGTTATGACAACAATAGAGTGGGTGCCGACTTTAAGAGTGGATGATCAAGCGTCCATGATGTTAATGGTTGTGCCTTTGTTAGCATGTAACACTTATCAATTATTGAAATTACACCGAATTGTTGGGGTTAAAGGTGAGCAATCGAGTGAAGTCACTACAGCAAAATAGTTTTGGAAAAAATAAAAGGGCTTTTCGCTTTTAAAAAATGCGAAAAGCCTTTATTAATGTAAAAATCTGAATATTATTCGATAGGTTTAATTTCTATATCTGCAGGAGATAATAATTCCGTAACAGAGACGAATTCAAAACCTTCATCTAACTTTTGATCAATAATTCGGCTTAAGACTTTAGAGGTGTTTGTTAAATTGTCATCAGCTAAAAAAAGTATAATATCTCCAGATGAAAGTCGACTAGTAATATAGTCGCTCGTTTTATCAATACTGTCAAATCGATTCACATTTGCAAACAAACTCCAGAAAACGGTCCTGTACCCTAAAGAATGAATATGTTTCACCACTGTTTCGTTAAATCTGTTTTCTGGTGGTCTCACATATGTTACAGGATCATATTTCAATTTGTTTAACGTTTCAACCCCGTTAGTTATGTCAGTCTCTATAGCCCTTTTAGATTTGTTTTCATAAGGTTCATTATAAAAACCTAGCAAGCCAACTTCATGGTTTTCAGAAATAATCAATTTGGCGATTTCTTCATTACGTAAAGCCCACTCGCCATTTATAAAAAATGTAGCCTTTACTTTCTTTTCTTTCAATATATCTAGAATTTGAATAATGACATCATCGCCCCAAGATACATTGAAAGTCAAAGCTATTTTTTGATCGTCGTTCAAACTCTTTGTAATTGCTTCGGTTTGTTTGACATCGTTTACAGGGTTGAAAATATAACTAGATGAAAAATAAGTAGAAAAAATAAATAACCCAACTAAAAAAATAAGCGAAATTCCTTTTTTCCAACTTGTCCAATTCCAAGTATAAAACATAAGCATCATACCTTTTATTAGTCGTTTTAGAAATATATATATGATTACTTGCATAATTTTAGAATGGACAAAGTAATTATCTAATTTTAAATACATGATATGAAAGAGAATGGGTGGGAAGAAGTTTGTTAGGATTAATGATTAGTGAACAAGAACAAAAAGAATTAGAATATTTATTAAGAAGAGAAATGGACGAATTGTTATATGATTTTAATTATCAAGGAATGGATCCACAAGTTAAAAAGGCTATAAAAGAAAGATATACAACGTTATTTAATTTATATAAAAGGTTCGCAAGTCATTCCGAATGTTTACACTATACACCAACAAAAAACTTTCCTAAGGCAAAGAAAAATTAGTAATATATTCTAGTCTAAATCTATTGATATAAGATTGGATATATGGTATATTTATTTTCGTTGTCAGTTAAAAGAACTGAAACAAGCAATAATTTAAAAATTTGTTTTTATTTTTTTATAAAAACTGTTGACATCTGAGTCGTTGCTGTGTTAAATTAATGTTCGTCGCCAAAACGCGACAAAAACTTCGAACCTTGAAAACTAAACAAAATAGCCTGTAGTCAATTCCGGATTTTTCTAGGATTGGGGAAAAAACGGAAGTAAAACAAAAGAAGCCAATCAAACTTAACTTTTATGGAGAGTTTGATCCTGGCTCAGGACGAACGCTGGCGGCGTGCCTAATACATGCAAGTCGAGCGCGGGAAGCAAACTGAATCCTTCGGGAGGACGTTTGTGGAACGAGCGGCGGACGGGTGAGTAACACGTGGGCAACCTGCCTGTAAGACTGGGATAACTCCGGGAAACCGGTGCTAATACCGGATGATGCTTTAGGTCGCATGACCTGAAGACGAAAGATGGTTCTGCTATCACTTACAGATGGGCCCGCGGCGCATTAGCTAGTTGGTGGGGTAACGGCCTACCAAGGCCACGATGCGTAGCCGACCTGAGAGGGTGATCGGCCACACTGGGACTGAGACACGGCCCAGACTCCTACGGGAGGCAGCAGTAGGGAATCTTCCGCAATGGACGAAAGTCTGACGGAGCAACGCCGCGTGAGTGAGGAAGGTCTTCGGATCGTAAAACTCTGTTGTTAGGGAAGAACAAGTATGAGAGTAACTGCTCATACCTTGACGGTACCTAACCAGAAAGCCACGGCTAACTACGTGCCAGCAGCCGCGGTAATACGTAGGTGGCAAGCGTTGTCCGGAATTATTGGGCGTAAAGCGCGCGCAGGCGGTTCCTTAAGTCTGATGTGAAATCTTGCGGCTCAACCGCAAGCGGTCATTGGAAACTGGGGAGCTTGAGTACAGAAGAGGAGAGCGGAATTCCACGTGTAGCGGTGAAATGCGTAGATATGTGGAGGAACACCAGTGGCGAAGGCGGCTCTCTGGTCTGTAACTGACGCTGAGGCGCGAAAGCGTGGGTAGCGAACAGGATTAGATACCCTGGTAGTCCACGCCGTAAACGATGAGTGCTAGGTGTTAGGGGTTTCCACCCTTAGTGCTGCAGTTAACGCAATAAGCACTCCGCCTGGGGAGTACGGCCGCAAGGCTGAAACTCAAAGGAATTGACGGGGGCCCGCACAAGCGGTGGAGCATGTGGTTTAATTCGAAGCAACGCGAAGAACCTTACCAGGTCTTGACATCTTCGGACCACCCTAGAGATAGGGTTTTCCCTTCGGGGACCGAATGACAGGTGGTGCATGGTTGTCGTCAGCTCGTGTCGTGAGATGTTGGGTTAAGTCCCGCAACGAGCGCAACCCTTATTCTTAGTTGCCAGCATTCAGTTGGGCACTCTAAGGAGACTGCCGGTGATAAACCGGAGGAAGGTGGGGATGACGTCAAATCATCATGCCCCTTATGACCTGGGCTACACACGTGCTACAATGGATGGTACAACGGGCAGCGAAGCCGCGAGGTGAAGCAAATCCCAAAAAGCCATTCTCAGTTCGGATTGTAGGCTGCAACTCGCCTACATGAAGCCGGAATCGCTAGTAATCGCGGATCAGCATGCCGCGGTGAATACGTTCCCGGGCCTTGTACACACCGCCCGTCACACCACGAGAGTTGGTAACACCCGAAGTCGGTGAGGTAACCTTTATGGAGCCAGCCGCCGAAGGTGGGATCAATGATTGGGGTGAAGTCGTAACAAGGTAGCCGTATCGGAAGGTGCGGCTGGATCACCTCCTTTCTAAGGATATTTAATTAAGA
>JBPYCQ010000012.1:0-92901 GCA_051846895.1 Bacillaceae bacterium W0354 | reverse complement strand
CCCCTCGTATATTATGTTTAGGCCCTATCATTTGAGCCCAGATTTTCTTGCATTTCCTGCTGAATATAGTCAAAAGTCTTGGACGTCCCGAGATGTTCCTAGATAATGGTCTTAGGATCATTTGGGACAATTCTTTTCCCCCTTGTGGCTAGACCACACTATAAAGACTGTTTCCCAGTGTGCGTGCGGACCTTCCTACTCGCAGGCTGTGCACCCTGAACCTCGAACCTAGATGATAGTAGCTCTGGGGCGGCTTTCGAATCAGGGATAGTACTTATACACGAGGTTGCTGATCGGCGTTCACACTAGGGATATCTCAGGGCGTCCAAGAAATAAGTACCAATGATTCTAAATCGAAAGGAGGAAATCCCCCCATGAAATTATTTGCTGGATTAGATGTTAGTTCTTTTGATATCAAGGTTTGTTTGTTAGATGGTGAAGGAGAAAAGGTTAAATCCTTCACGGTCTCTAATGACCTTCCTGGTGCGAGTGAGCTTCGGGATACCGTTTTAGAATGCGTGAATGGTCAGGCTGTTGATACACTCAGATTCGGGCTTGAGTCCACGTCTGTTTACAGTTTTCATCCATCCATGTTTCTTCATCATGACGAGGCTCTCAAAGCACTTGGCGCAGAGGTTTTTGTCATGAATCCGAAACAGATTGCGAACTTTAAAAAGAGTTATAGTGATATGGACAAAACCGATGAAATTGATGCCTTCGTCATCGCCGATTATCTGCGTTTTGGCCGATTGCCAATGTCCGTGGTAAAAGAGAGCCAATATGTTGCGCTCCAACAGCTTACACGTTCCAGGTATCAGCTGGTCCATCAGGTTACCAAGGAAAAGCAGCACTTCCTTCAACACTTGAGTTTTAAGTGCAACACTTTCAAAGAGGAGGTCGACTCTTCTGTCTTTGGAAATGCCATGATGGAGCTGTTTTTTGAGAAGTTCAGTCTGGATGAACTTGCGCAAATGCCGGTCGAGGATCTGGCTGCTTTTCTTCAGGAAAAGGGCAGAAATCGTTTTGGGAATCCGGAATGCGTTGCGAAATCCATCCAGAAAGCTGTTCGCTCTTCCTATCGTTTAGACAAGGTTGTTGAAGATTCCATCGATATCATTCTCGGAACGACTATTGAAGTTATTCGTACACTTCAAAAGCAGGTAAAAGAGATTGATAAAGCAATCGAGAGAATAATGGCTGGCTTGACGCAAACGCTTGTAACCATCCCTGGCATTGGGCCAGTATTCACAGCTGGAATTATCGCTGAGATCGGCCAAATCGAGCGATTTGATGATGAAACAAAGATAGCCAAATATGCAGGCCTTTATTGGCGAAAACACCAATCAGGCCGCTTTACAGCGGACGACACTTCACTTTCGCGGAACGGGAATCAGTACCTCAGATATTACCTGGTTGAAGCCGCCAACTCGGTAAGAAGGCACGTTCCTGAGTATCAAGCTTATTACGCGAAGAAATACCAAGAAGTTCCGAAGCATCAACATAAAAGAGCACTCGTCTTAACCGCAAGAAAATTAGTGCGTTTGGTGGATGCGCTACTACGCAATCACCAAGTCTACACGCCAAAAAGGAGCGTGAATATATGAAGTTAGCAAACTTCAAAAATCCTTTTAAATAATTCCAGTAATTACCAAATATTTACTGGTCTAGTTTCGTAATGCCTTTTTTAAGAAATCTGAACCTTGATAATCAAATATTTAATTATTTCTTTGTTGACATACCACCGCAGGTCTTCTAATTGATCAATCGTTTGATTAACCGTACGAATGATTTTTTCAAGGCGATGTTTTTTTAACTTGAGCAGCTCTCGATGACGAATGAGTGCGTCTTTCTGATCAAAATCCTCACTCGACATAATCTCTCTTATTCGTTGCAGTTTAAAACCGAGTTCTTTAAAAAATAAAATTTGCTGCAAACGTGCAATGCTTTGATCGTCATAATATCTGTAACCATTATCCGCTACAAAAGACGGCTTCAACAGACCTATTTGATCGTAATGATGGAGTGTGCGCACACTAACACCGGACAACTTTGCTACTTCATTTACTCGATACATAACATCACCTCGATTTTAACTGTAAACTATCACGTAACGTTAGTGTCAATAACATAAGCAAGTTTTATTTAAAAATGTTTTCATTTATAATGTAATAGGAGGGGATACAATGCTAAAAGTTTCTTATGAACAAATTGTTAACGAAGCAAGGGTAGGGGAGTATGAAGCGGTAAATGTAAATGAGATGAGTCAGTTGGCCGCTAGTGAATCAGTACTAAAAGCAAATCAAGATAAGGAAAAAGTTCTGTTTTTAGGCGTTGATATTCAAAATGACTTTATGGAAAATGGATCACTTGGCGTTCCTGGATCACATGAGGATATAAAGAAAGTTAACAGTTTTATTTTTAATAACTTAGATAAAATTACAAACATCGCGGTTTCCTTAGATACTCATCATACGAACCAAATTTTCCATCCTTCTTGGTGGGTAGACAATGATGGAAACCATCCGCAGCCATTGACGATTATTTCTGCTGAAGATGTAGAAACAGGTGTTTGGAAAGCTGTTTACTATCACGAAGATAGCTTGAACTATGTCCGGAACCTTGAGAAAACTGGTCAAAAACAGTTGTGTATTTGGCCATATCATTGTATTGAAGGGACTCCAGGTGCGGCACTTGAAAGCCAATTTGCGAGAATGATTCATTTTCATTCGGCAGTTAGACAATCTCCAATTAAAATGATTGTCAAAGGGAAAGATCCATTAAGTGAAATGTACGGGATTATCAAACCTGAATTTAGTGTTGACGATCAAACGGATTATCCTTTATTAAATTATATTAAACAATTTGATAAGGTTATCGTAGCTGGTGAAGCAGAGTCTCACTGTGTTTATGAATCAGTTAAACAAATTGCTGAGCATTATAAAGGCGATGTTCAATTTACTTCTAACATTTATGTACTTAAAGACGGTATGAGCTGCATTCCAGGCTTTGAAGAAGGGTCTAATCAAGGTTGGAGTGAGCTTGTTGAAAAGTATAAGATTAAATTAGTTAATAGTGTGGATTTAACACTGTAATTGTAGAACTATCCACCTAATTCAAAACTGTAACACTTTAACCAAATCAATATATTGGTATATCACAATTACTAATGATGTTGTATACTATTAATAAACTTAGGGTGGTGAATAGTTGTGCCAATCCCAACCAATCAGCCAAAGCCAATTAGAAAAACAGCTAAAGAAACAGCTTATAACCAGCTACAAGAATGGATTATTGATGGGACACTTTTGCCTGGCGAGAAACTAATAGATAGTGAATTAGCTGAAACACTAGGTGTTAGTCGAACGCCAATCCGTGAAGCTCTACAACTCTTGGAATCACAAGGTTTTGTAAAAATGTTTCCAGGCAAAGCGACACAAGTAACTGAAGTTGATAAAGAGTCGATTAACGATTTGTTACCACCACTTGCTGTATTACAAGCCTTAGCAGCTGAATTAGCCATCCCTAAATTGGGTGAAGATGATTTAATACTTTTAGAACAAACAAACAAGCGTTTCGAAAATGCTGTAGATAAAAAAATTTATTTCTCGGCGTTAAAAATAGATGAACAATTTCATCAAATTATTGTTGATATAGCGGATAACCCTTACATAAATAAAGTGCTTGCATCACTTCAGTCTCATGTTCGGAGATTGTTTTTTCATAATTCGATAATATTAACAAGAAAATCTGTTGACGATCATGAGGAAATTATCAGTTTATTAAGAAAAAAAGATGTGAAAGCAGTATCTGAAACGATGCGAAGAAACTGGATAAGGACTGTTGATGATTTCAAATAAATAAAGCTCACTTCTCATTGGAAGTGAGCTTTATTGTATATATGATTAATTTTGTTGTTGTGTGGCGGTTGAAAGGCTTAATACTCTAGCCAAAATGCCGGTTACGGTGATGACGACAAGAGCTGGTAAGAGCCAACCTAAGCCTTGTGTGTACATCGGTAAGTACTTGTCATAAAACTGTACAATTGTTAATAACCAATTCGGATATTCACTAAAGAAAGCTTTTAACCCATCAACAATACTTATTAATAAAGTAATAACAGTAGCTGATACGTAGACGATACGTGCATGATTGAATAGTGGCGACAAAAAGGTCAGCAACATGAGTACAACTGCTAATGGATATAAGAACATTAATACTGGAATTGAATAATTGATAATATTAGCAAGTCCAAAGTTTGCAAATGTAAATGTAATAAGTGCAAAAAATACAACTAATGTTTTATAGCTTAAACTAGGTAATAGTGTATGGAAATACTCTGCATTTGCCGTTATTAGTCCAATAGCTGTTGTTAAACAGGCTAGAATAATTACAACAGCTAAAACGAGTGATCCAAATGTGCCTAGGAAATGAGAGGCGGCTCCACTTAGAACAGGTCCTCCATTATCAAAAAATCCTAATGTTGATGTACTTGTTGCACCAAGATATGCAATCCCTAAATAAATCAATCCTAATAAAGCAATAGCGACGACACCTGTTTTAGCTGTAGCGGATAATATTTCCTTTTTAGATGTCAGTCCCATTGAACGAATGACGTTAATAATAATAATTCCGAAAACAAGTGAAGCGAGTGCATCCATCGTATTATAACCTTCTAAAAATCCAGTCATAAAAGCTCCACTATCATAGCCTTTTTGTGGTTCTTGAATAGCACCCATCGGATTCAATATTGAAAAAACTAATAATATAGTAAGAAGAACAACAAGAATAGGAGCTAAAACCTTACCAATAGTATTTACGAGCTTTCCTGGATAAAGAGAAACTAAAAGTGCAATCGCGAAAAACACAAGTGAAAAGACGAGCAAGCCAGTAGTTTGGTTATTTTCACCAACGAAAGTTGATACCCCGATTTCATAGGCCACTGTTCCAGTACGGGGCGCAGCGAAAAATGGTCCAATTGTTAAATACAATAATGAAGTAAAAAAGATTCCATAAGCTGGGCTAACTCGACCTGCTAACTCTTGTAAATTACTGCTGCCTGAGAAACCCATTGCTAAAATTCCTAGTAAAGGTAAGCCAACCCCTGTAATTAAGAAACCGGTAGATGCTGACCATAAATTAGATCCAGCATATTGTCCAAGCTGGGCTGGGAAAATTAAATTACCAGCTCCAAAAAACAATGCGAATAACATAAAGCCTATCGCTAAATATGAAAAGAATGATAGCTTGTTTGTCATATAGTCTCCTCCTGGAAGTAATAATTTTTAGATTATTTTGTGATATATTAATGTATTTTATAATACTCCCCCTGTCAGTAAAATGCAATATATTTCTTGCTATATTTCTTGTAATTTCGAAAAAATAAAACAACATATTTTATGAAAACGTTTTCAAATCATTGTTATGACGGGTTTTATCGATATAAAAACTATTTTTGAGATTAACTATTTTTCGGAATTATCGCGATATATTGCAGTGTTCTATTCGTGATGAAAAGTAAAAAAACCAACCAGCAATTAAGCAAGTTGGTTTTTGACCATTGATGTATCACTTATATAATTTTTAGTCCTCGTTCAATGAGACTTCTCATTTCTTCATTTTCATTCATTAATTCCCTTAGTTCGGACAAAACGGTTTTCATTAATTCTGAGTCCTCTGCTCTATCTTTTAGTATTTCTACTATTTCGAGTCGGAGTAGCCAATCTTTTTTATATTTTTGTTGCAATTCATTAAAAATTGGCTCAAGAGTACTGACGATATCGCTTGGTTTTTCATTCCGAATCGTTCTCACTTGTCCGTAAAGTTCGTCTAGTTCTCCTTTTTCGCGTGCTGGGATTGGTGTTTCTTCATTTTCTTCAATTGTGTAATAATTTTCTCCATCAGCGGCCCCAGCGTAAACAGAGATAATTTCAGCCCCTACAGGCATGTCGAATTGACCAAATTCTGGCTTGAATAACTGTTCATCATCTAGATTTACGGTGCAATCTTGAAAAGAAAGTAGAATAAGTTTGTTATTTTTTCTATGAATTTTAACAATTTTACCTGTCACTTTTACTCCACTTTCAAATTCGAGTTCCACGTTTTCCCCTTCATTAATACCGAGTTGATTTAATTCTTTTTCATTTAACTTTTCTAATGGTTGTTTAAGGTTTTTCAGTTTACCGATTGGGGCACTGAATCCATCTTGATGAGTATCTGTTCCATGGTCTTCGAGTTGTTTATCATTAAAGGCTAATGCAGTGTCACTATTTGTTCTTATGAATATAGCTTCACCATTCTCATCTTTTATAATTTCTGAAAAAATCCCTGTCACTTGTAAGCCAGAGCTATAAACGGCTGTTGCGACATTGGCTGATTGGACGGCTTTTTCTAGACTTTCAGTGCCGCCTTTCATAAATGACATCGTTTGGGCAAAGTCTTCTGCCGCCTCTAATAGTTGGGCAAAGTTCTCGCAGACAAAAAGGTGTGGCTGGTGTTTTGTAATATCGAAGTCAGTGTTGATAACCTTTTCCATGTCGAATGGGATCTTTTCAACGTCATCGCTTAACGCATTGGAACCTTCACCTACTGATGACAGTAAGCCTGCTCCATATATTTTTGGATTGTCTAGATCGCCGACTAATCCAAATTCAACCGTCCACCAGTAAAACCGTCCAGCAATTTGAGCTTCAGAAAGTCCTGTAATTTTTGCTTCACATTCATCGACTCTTTGTTTGGCCTCAGCAATTTGTTCTTCAGTAGCATCGCCTTTTTCTAATAGGTTTGAATAAGCACGAACAGCTTCGAAGTGGTCATGCTCTTCTTTGGAAGCGAGTGCTTTCATTCCAATCTCACCAAACCGTTTGACGAAAGCAGAGTATTCGGGATCTGCTAGAATCGGAGCATGGCCTGCTGCTTCGTGAATAATATCAGGTGCTGGTGTGTATAAAACATTTTCTAATTTGCGAATTTCTGAAACGATTGGTAGAATCCCTTTCGCTTGGAATTCAAAAAAGGCAACTCCTGGGATGAAACCATCAATAGTTGCAGCTCCCCAACCGAATGGCGCTAGACTCTTATTCATTTCATCAACATTCGGGATTTTATCAACAGATATAGCTGATGCTTTAAGTCCATCTATATATGCTTCGTGTGCTGTATCTTTAAATTGGTTATGATTTTGCCGCATGACGTAACGCCAAACAGCATGATTAATTGCGGTGTAATGTTCATAATGCTGCTTCACCGTATATTTTCTCAAATGTTTTGGAACGACTTTCTGATTAACCATCTTAATTCCCCTTTCATCATTCAATCTTTATTACTTTTACGCTTGTTCGCTTAAACGCTTTTATCTAATAAAGGATTATATATAACTTAACATTCTTAATGTGAGTTTTCAATGCCTTTTTTTATAAATCGAATAAAAAAATGAATAGTTGTGCTAAATTTAATGTTAAAAGATGGGACGTTTTTAGATTGGCATCGTCTTAATTAATAGAACAACTAGTTGTTTCGTTTGGAAGAGGTGAATAATTTGGTTAATGGACGTGATTCATCATCCTTTGCGCGCATGTCCAATGAAGAAGTGTTGGAATGGGTGATGAATGAATATGGGGAAGAGTTAAAGCGTTATATATACACGTATGTAAAGAATCACGCGACGACAGATGATTTATTTCAAGATGTCATGATAACAATTTATAAAAAACTACACACTTTTCAAGGTAAATCTTCTTTGAAAACATGGGTGTACAGTATTACAGCTAATAAATGCAAAGATTATTTAAGGTCACCTGCTAATCGATTAATTTTATGGAAAGACCAATTATTAAATCATGCCGATCATCGAACTCCAGAAAGCCGTGCTTTATTGGATGAAGAAAAAGTCGAGCTTATAAATTCTATTCTAAAGTTACCCATTAAAGACCGTGAAGTATTAATTTTATATTATTATCGAGAATTTTCGGTGGAAGAGATAAGTGAGTTGTTGGGTGTTAATCAATCAACCATTCGTTCGCGTATGATGCGTGCTAGAAATAAACTTAAACAAGAATTAAGGGAGGTGTACTTGTATGAGTAAACTTTCGAAGGATGATTTTGATAGGTTTTTAGGAGATGAACCGATGTATTCGGTTGGAGATAAGGAGAAAGTTTTTGAAAAGATTAAAGGCAAGAAAAATAGACGGATAAGTCCTTATGTTGTCACGATGTTTGCTTTAGCTTTTGCATTGTTTGTATTTGTTTTGCCAGTGTTTGGCCCTGGTGAAGCTAATCAATTAGATGATCATGAAAAGGACACCGACTCATTAAAAGAACAAGAAAAGGAAAGTGATGAAAAGCTAGAACAAGATAAGGAATTAGATCAAGAAGTAAAGCCTTTTAGGGTAGAAGTAGATAGTCGAGAGGAAGTAGATGCATTTTTTGAAGAGATGGCTCCGAATGTTAATAAAGCTGAAAAGTTAGGGTTAGTCACAGAGGTCAATCAAGCTATACCAATTGAAGGTTACAATGCAGAAGTATATCTTGAAAAAATATGGCATACAGTTAACGGTATTTATTTCTTCTATAGCATTGACTGGACGGAGGATTTAATCGAGGTTGATAATATAGGCGTTAGTTTTGATATAAAAGAGGATAAAGAAGATGCCTATCGTTTTGCATCTGGTTATCGTCATAGCAATAAAAGTGTCATATTCAATAATCGAGTTTATCAAGTTGCTAAATCAATGCCATTTAATATTTTTCCGGATGAAGAGGTAATCGAATTCAATGAAGAGACAGTAATAATTGAGCCAACTTTTTTTCATAATCAATCACCGATTGCAATGCAACCTATTGAAGTGACTCATTCTTATAGTCAAGAAGCGGAAAGACAACAATCCTACGACATACCGATAAATAAACAAATAATGAAAAATGGCGTCACTATTTTAATTGACCGTTTAGAAGTTGGTTTAGCTAGAAACACGTTAGTATTTGATGTTCCAAATCAAATTAACGGGGGGCATGAATTTCGAAGTTTATATGGCCAATTGACAAGCGAAACTGGATATTCACAGGATTTTTCTTTTGGCAGATTGAATGAGCTAAGTGAAAATGGAAAATATGTTGTCAATTTCGATCACTTTAATAAAGAAATGAACTCACTTGAAATCGAAATTAAAAGTGTAGAATATATGACTGATGAATCACTAGAATTTAGTTTCGACATTTCAGAATATGATGTTGATTTTTTCAAAAATAAAGTACCATTTGAGAAAAGAGTAGATAAATATGTTGGTGAGTGGATGTTCACAAAAGTTTTTATAGATAAAGTTATGATAGATGAAGAATGGATGACCATTCCATTTCGTTTTGAGAGCTTACCAAATCAACCGATTTCTTTTAACAAATATTTTCATGCTAGACTTGACCCTTTTAATAACTATGATGACCCAAGTGTTTTAGACATAACAAATGAAAAAGGTAAAGGTATAGGACAATTGGGTATATATGAAGATTATAATGGATTCCAGGTTCATAAATATTTTGTGACAACATCAAATGAACTAAATGTTAATTGGTTAAACTTGACTTATAATGTCGAGATTAATGAGAGTGTCAAAGTCGATTTAAAGTAGTTCGCGCATAAACTAAAAAATTCGCGCATAAATGAAAAAAAGCGCGCATAAATGAAGAAATTCGCGCATAAACCAAAAAAAGCGCGCATAAAAAATCTCTGCCGCGATTCCGAGGCAGAGATTTTCCTATTAATATAGTGCTTTTGCAATTTTTCCGGCGACTTCAGCGTTGTGGTAGACGAGTGCGATGTTTGTTTCTAAGCTTTTTCCTTCTGTCAATGCTTTAACTCGATCTAATAAAAATGGTGTCACTGCTTTTCCGGAAATGTTATTTGCTTTTGCTTCATTGAGTGCTTGGGTAATGTACCCTTCGATTTCAGTATAGATCATCGCTGCTTCTTCAGGTACTGGGTTGGCGATCACCGCACCACCATTAAGCCCGAGTTCCCATTTTTTATTGAGCATCGATGCGACTTCTTCAGGAGAGTCCATCTGGAAATCAACTTCGAATTCGCTTTCGCGTGAATAGAAAGATGGGAATGTTTTGCATTTGTATCCAACAACGGGCACTCCTTGAGTTTCTAAATATTCTAGTGTACGTCCAATATCTAAGATTGATTTTGCACCAGCGCAAACAACAGCTACATTCGTTTTGGCAAGTTCAGTTAAATCTGCGGATACATCCCAAGTGATTTCGCCTTCACGGTGAACACCGCCAATTCCTCCAGTAGCAAATACTTTTATCCCCGCTAGTTCAGCAGCAATCATCGTTGCAGCGACAGTTGTTGCACCGATTTTTCCACTTGATAAAATGTATGCGAAATCTCGGCGACTCACCTTTTCTACATCGTCACGTGTGGCGAAAGTTTCGAGTTCTTCCTCGTTCAAACCAATTTTTATTTTTCCATCCATAATTCCGATAGTTGCTGGGACGGCGCCTTGATCACGAATAATTTGTTCAACTTCTTTTGCCATTTTAATATTATCGGGATAAGGCATTCCGTGTGAAATAATCGTCGTTTCTAAAGCAACGACGGGTAAATTATTTTCAAGCGCATGCTTCACTTCGTCTGTATAAGTTAAATATTGTTTCATTAGTTTAGCTCCTTTATAAGTTGTTTAATTTTTTCTGGACTCAATTCTTGTGATACGGATTGTGGAGATTGCAAGGTCATCGATGCTCCAGCTAATCCATACTTGCAGGCTACATGGAACGGTTCATCCATAGAGATACCATAGATGAGACTAGCTGCAAAGGCATCACCAGCTCCAGTTACGTCCTTTATTTTCGTATGAGGTGGTTTTAAGAAGCCTACATCACTCGGTGTCTTGTAAAAAATGCCTTCTTCTCCTAACGTGATGATGACATTGTTGGCACCGCGCTCTTGAATAGCGTGTGCAGCTTTTTCACAGTCAGCAAGAGTATTTATTTTTACATTTGATAAAAGTTCAGCCTCTTCTCTATTAGGTAAAATTGTATGAACCCCGCTTAAATTTTCAGGTAATTTTGCAGCTTTAGCAGAAGAAACAGGATCGATGAACAATGATAAATGAGAGTGTTCACATTTTTTAATAATAAAATGTAGCGCTTCTTCCGAAATGTTTGTATCAACAAAAATCGCCTTGGAACCTGATATATTGTTCCAACGACTTTCAAGAAGGTCAATCGTTACTTGATCGTAAATATCCATCTCAGCTAAGGAAACAACCATCTCACCGTCTGGATTAAGAAGGGCGGTATATGTTCCAGTTCGTTCATGAGGGATCGTTACTGTTAGACTCATATCTATTCCGAGCTGTTGTGATGCTTCAACAATTGCCTTCCCTTCAGCATCTTGTCCGACGAAAGTAAGCAATTTCGTATTTAAATTAAGTCGCACAAGATTTTCTGCAACGTTTCTTGCAACACCTCCAAAAGTCTCCTCAGTTGTAACAGGATTTGAAGAGCCAAACTTTACTTGTTGCTTGGAAAAGGCTTTTCGATCAATGTTGGCACCGCCGATACAGGTAATTGATTGTTTGTCATTTAAAACGTAAGCCCGGCCTACAATTTCTCCAGATTCAATTAGTTTTTTAATGTAATTAGCTACTGCGGGTCTCGATAATCCTACTTGATCAGCTATTTCTTGTTGACTCAAATATGGATTCAACTTGATTAATTGCAGAATTTGTTTAGTTTTGCTCAAGGCTTCACCTCCAAGTTATAACAAAAGTTTATCATTTGAACAATTGTTTGTAAATAAAATAAAATCTACAATTCCTATTTACTCCGCTTGCTCCCTTAGTTTGCATTATTTACATAGGATAAAACATTTTAAAAGAACAAATCGTAAATATGAGGTGAAAACAAATGAAAAAAGGATTTATATATATTCTTTTACTTATTGTTATTATGGTCAGTGGATGCGCTCAAAATAAAGAGCAACAAGAAAACGAAGGACAAGCTCTAGACGATGTAAGAAATCAAGCTTATTATGAAACAAAAAATGAAAATAAAGCAGTTAAGCTAAGTCAAGTGCCCGACTTTAATAAACAGTTTGATAAAAAGAAGCGGGTCATTGAAAAACCTGAAAAAAAAGAAGTTAGGGGCATTTATCTTAACCGTAATGCCATCAATTCCGAAAACATTGATCGGTATATTAAAATGGTAAAAAATTCACCAAAGTATAATGCTTTTGTTATGGATCTAAAAGATGACAATGGGAAACTAACATACCAATCAAATGTTAATTTAGTCAATGAGATTGGCGCCGATGAGGGTGCTGTGATTGATGATCTTGAACAATTTTTGCAACGGTTAAAAGATGAAGGGATATACACAATCGCACGTGTGGTAACGTTTAAAGACCCATTTTTAGCTAGTAAAAAACCTGAGTGGGCCTTACAGAAGAAAGATGGCTCACCGTGGATTGGGCCGAATAACGTGAAGTGGATAGATCCTTATAAAGAGGAAATGTGGGATTATAATTTAGATATTGTTGAGGAAATTGCCGAAAGTGGAATTGATGAAATTCAATATGATTATATTCGTTTTCCTGAAAATGCTGTCAAGGTCGATCAAGAGGTCCAATATGCAAATTCAGAAAATCTAAAAAAAGATGAGCTAATTGAAAAGTTTCTAAAAGCTTCTCAGAAGCGTCTAAATGATTATCCAGTATTCGTTTCTGCCGATGTGTTCGGTTTAGTGACAAGTTCAGCAGATGATATGGGGATAGGTCAAATTTGGGAAAAGTTCTCACCATACGTTGATTTTATTTCACCAATGAATTACCCTTCCCACTACTCAGAAAACTCGTACGGTTTATTAAACCCGAATGATCAACCTTACGAATTGATTAAAGCGGCCATTGAAGATGCGATTGAGCGAAATGAAAAACTAAAAGAAAAAGGAGTCGACGTCGCTACAATCAGACCATGGCTTCAAGATTTCAGCTTTAAACGAACGTATACAAGAAGAGATGTACTCAACCAAATAAGGGCATTAAATGATTTAGGAATTAATGAATATTTGCTATGGAACGCAGGAAGCAAATATACAGATTTAGAATGAAAAGAGTGAGGAGTGGCCATATTCATTGCCGCTCCTCACTCATGTTAATGCAGGAAATTTTATTTTGAGTAAGAATTCCTCTTGCTTATATGTGAAGTCTAAAAAACCGCCATATTTTTTGACAATTTCTGAAATGACTTTCGTACCCAGTCCATCATGTGTATCATCTTTTGTTGTTAATCCAAACGATTGGTATAGTTGATCAAGTATATCAGTTGGTATAGGAAGCGATTGGTTTTTACAAGTTAATATGTATAAGCCACTTCGTTTATAAAATTCCAATGATAGCAATGCTTGTTCATTTCTTTCAATTTGCCATTGTTCACACGCCTCTATACTATTGGCTAAAACATTACCAATCAAAGATACGAGGTCCTGGTCAGACAGAGGTAACGAAGAAATCGGAACATCAAAGTCGTAAAACAAGGATATACCAAGCTTTGATGCTCTTCGGTAGGAATCGTTTAATATGCCTGCAACGACACCTTTTTCTCCTTTAATTGATAAATTAGTTTCTTCATATTTCCCAACAAGATCATCTAAATAATTTTTCGCTTCTTCGTTCTTCTTTTTTTCTAACATAAAATGTATAGCCGATATATGTTTTAAAAAATCATGTCGCTCACTACGAACAATTTTAAATGTTTCGTTGAATTGTTCACGTTCTTTTTCAAAACTGATAATTTGTTTATTGACCATTACTAATTCTCTTGCTAACAAAAGGCGTAATACTTCAGTACAAATAAAGATTGCAAGAGGAATGAAGTAATAAAATGACGGTTTTATTGCGACATATAAAAGAACAATTAATATATGACAGATGAAAAACGAACTATTTATTTTCCCATTGAGATGTTTAACTTGTTTAAATAATAAAATCATGATGAGCCCAATTGGAATTAAAACGATTAGATAAGTGATTAGGTTCAAATATTGGCTTAGAAAAAATAAATGAATGACACCTATTAAAGCCACCAATCTTCCGTAAATATGTGTATTCAATGACGCTTCCACCTTTATTAAAAATAATACTCCTGTAAGGATTTCACTTGTTCTTTAGTAATCATTGCTTTTTCTTCAATACCTTCGAATGTGACGATATATGAATTTTTAGCGTATAGTGAAAAGTTTTTGACGTAATGAATATTGATGATGAACGATCGATGTGATCTGATGAAGTCACGTTCTCTTAATTCACCTTCTAATTCATTTAATGTCAAATATGTTTTAATTGCTTCTTTTTTTGTGTAAATCGTCGTTGAACGACCAGAACGTTCAATAAAGATAATATCTTTCTTTTGGACGATATGAATGTCATTTTTTTGTTTTAAATATAATCGGCCTGCTATTTCTGAAGACCTTGACTTTTCTAATAAACGTTCCATAGATTTGGTGAGACGTTCTTTAGGATAAGGTTTCATAATATAGTCGTGGACATTGAGTTCAAATGCATGGACGGCATAACCACTCGTTGCTGTTACGAAGATGACAGCGATATTTAATGCATGGGAATGGATAATATCCGCAAGCTCGTAACCAGATAAATGTGGCATTTCTATATCCGCAATTAAAACGTCAATCGTTTCTCTTTTTATTTGCTCATAAGCTTCTTCTGCTGAAGTTGTTGAAAAAACAATTTCTATTTCAGGCATAGAAGATATAATAGCATGCATCTTGTCTAAATCAATTTGTCTATCGTCAACTAATCCGACTTTCATTGTTATTCGCCTCTCGTTACATAAAATATCGCCATTTTTTTACCTTTCATTAATTATTCTATCATTAAAATGACTGTTTTTGACCTTTTCACGACATAAAAAGCCCTTTTCACGACATAAGTGACGATTCATTTATTTTTTCTTTATATGATGTAATTAACAAGAAAGAGGAGAGAGGGGAATTAACGAATGATTGAAATTAATGAAGTGACAAAACGATTTCAGGATAAAAAGAAACACGTTACAGCACTTAAACATGTATCCTTTTCAGTTGAAAAGGGAGAAATCGTTGGCTTACTTGGAGAGAATGGGGCAGGTAAAACAACATTACTACGTGCCATAGCTACATTGATTACACCTAATGAAGGCTATATTACTGTGGATGGCTATGATACGGTACAAAATCCGAATAACATTAAGAAGAAAATTGGTGTTTTATTCGGTGGTGAGACAGGTCTTTATGAAAGATTGACTGCTCGTGAGAATTTAGAGTATTTTGCCACATTGTATGGTTTGAGTAAGCATGAGACGAAAGTTCGTATTGATGAATTAGCAAAAATGTTCGGCATGAAAGACTTTTTAAATCGTAAAGTAAGTGGCTTCTCAAAAGGGATGCGCCAGAAACTTGCGATTTCAAGAACAGTGATTCACGATCCAGAGATTATATTGTTTGACGAACCAACAACTGGCCTTGATATAACGGCTTCTAACGTTTTTCGCCAATTAATTCATCAACTTAAACAGCAAGGAAAAACGATTGTGTTTTCAAGCCATATTATGGAGGAAGTTTCCATGCTGTGTGACTCAGTCGCTATGATCCACAAGGGTGAATTAGTATATCATGGTGCACTTAATGATCTGTATGTGGAAGAAAAAAGTGAAGATCTAAACTATATTTTTATGAGTAAATTAGTAAGGGGGAACGATGATTATGCTTCGTAAAATATATTTAAAAGAGATGAAAGATTCGTTCCGCGACCGCAGAACATTATTACTAACCGTATTTTTGCCGATTATTATGATGACTGGACTTGTATTCTTTTATGAAGGTATGGGATCAGAGGGTAGTGAAGGTGAAGTTTATCAATTAGCCTTATCGGACGAAACAAGTGAATCAGAAAAAGCAATTTTTAATGAGTTTGAGAGTATTGAGCTAGTAGAAACGAATGAACCATTAGAAGCTGTCAAAGATGGTGATGCACATGCAGCAGTCGTATTTGGTGAGAATTTTATTGAGAAAATCGAGTCACATGAAAGTACAACTGTTTCTATTTATGGGGATTCATTTAGTGAAAAGTCCTCTAACTTAATGCAACAAGTATCCTTAGCTCTTAGTATGTATGAAAAAGCGGTCGTTACAGAACGCTTATTAGCAGAAGGGGTTGAACATGAACTCATCACACCTTTTGTTATTGAACATAAAGAAATTTCTGAGGAAAATATAGGTATCAATTTATTAGCCTTATTGATCCCATTAATTTTAGTATTAGCAATCGGAATTGGGGCAGGACCTTCAGCTTCAGACTTATTTGCTGGTGAGAAAGAAAGAAAAACAATGGAAGCACTTCTGATGACACCTGTTAATCGTTCAACGATGCTGATGGCAAAATGGTTTGCGATTACGAGTATTGGAATTATAATCGGAGTGATTACATTAACTGTCGTGACGGTTGAGATTCAATTTTTTACAACAGACCTTAAAGCGGCTTTAACTAGTAGTGATCAGTTCGGTTTAATGATTGGGTTAATCGGTCTTGTGGCTGTTGTTTATTCAATGTTTACTGCTTCAATATTAATGTTAACGAGCATCATGGCTAAAACAGTAAAAGAATCACAAAGCTACAGTACCCCTGTAATGATGTTAGGGATGTTTCCGGCTATGTTCCTAACAATGGTAGGAGTCAATGACCTTCAGCTTTGGCACTTCCTTGTTCCGATTATGAATGTGTTTAGTATAATTAAAGAACTTCTAATAGGTATCTTTGATTACCAACACTTGGTAGTAGTGATTGGAAGTAACTTATTGGCAGGTGCCATTCTATTCATCATCTCTCGTGTGATGTTTATGAAAGATAAATGGGTCATGATGGATTAAAAAGAAATCCCCTCATCTAGTTTAGATGGGGGGGTAATTTTTAATGTAATGTTTTTAGCTGTGAGTCTATTCGCCGAAGTAACTTTTTCGGTTCTTTTTCTAAAATGATTAAGTTCTTATAACTTGAATCAGCAAAACCTTTTTCTATCATATGGTCGAATAAATCAATTAGTGGATCATAATAATTATCAATATTCAGGAATGCACATGGCTTCGAATGATAACCAATTTGCGCCCACGTAAAAACTTCAAACCACTCTTCTAATGTTCCAATTCCACCGGGTAGAGCAATAAACGCTTCTGCTCTCTCGGCCATCATTGCTTTTCTTTGATGCATCGTATCAACGACATGAAGCTCTGTTAAATGATTATGTACAAGTTCGACGTTTAAAAGCTTTTTGGTCGTCACACCAATTACTTTGCCGCCATTTTCTAAAGCGCCTTGAGCTACAGCACCCATACAGCCTAACATGGAACCACCATAAATTAACTCAATCCCGCAATTTGCTAACAACTTCCCCATCTTTTTTGCGTCTTCCATAAAGATCGGGTCATTACCTTCTCTTGACCCACAAAAGACAGCTACTTTTTTCATCCAAAGACCCCTTATAACTTTTTTAAAATATTTATTCTAATCTCTCTCAAAATATTCAACAATATAATTGTAATTGATGAGGTTGTTTGTGTGAACAGGTAAAATTGGGATAATTGTAGAATGCTAATATTAAAAGGGGGATTAGTATGGCAGAGTGGAGATTATCAGCGGCCGTTTGTCTGAATGAAAAACGGGAGGTGCTAATGGTGTTACAAGGTAAACCAGAAGAGGATAAAAAGTGGGCAGTACCTGCTGGGGTTGCAGAAGAGGGTGAGACCTTAGAACAATGCTGTGAGCGCGAAGCTTACGAAGAAACTAGCTATAAGGTAAAGGTGGTTGAAAAATTACATATTAAAAAGAATGATATAGCGCAGATTCATTACTATTTAGTTGAAATTGTGGGCGGTGAAATGACGATACACGATCCTGATGAACTCATTCATGACATTGCTTGGCGTAAGATTAACGAGATGAGTGAAAATGAGTTCGGTTTTCCAGAAGACCGTACACTGTTATTAGAATTCTTGGAGACCGTCGTTTAGTTTACTAAGGCATTATGGGGAATTTTTTTGATATATGGGGAAATTATCAGTTTTATGGGGAAATTTTAAAATATATGGGGAAATTATCAGTTTTATAGGGAAATTATAGAATATATAGGGAATTGGGCTATTTGATTGGGGGTAAAACGATGATTCGTAAAGCATCCATGAGTGATGTCGAAGGACTTTCAGTTTTAATGAATGAATTAGGGTATCCAACAACAATCTCTCAAATGAAAAATAGATTTAAAGTTATTTTTAATCACCAAGATTATCATACTTATGTGTATGAAAAGGATAGTCAAATTGTCGGTATGGTAGGTTTTATTCAATCATTTCGATATGAAAATGATGATGCCTATATAAGAATCGTGGCAATGGTAACACATACTAATTATCGCGGTATGGGCATTGGTGAAAAAATGCTTCATAAAGTAGAAGACTGGGCGCGTCATAAAAATATTGATACGATTACGTTAAATAGTGGGAATAGAGTAGAAAGAAAAGTGGCTCACAAATTTTATGAAAAGCATGGTTTCGTCGGTTCCGCAATAGGATTTTATAAAAAATTGAGGTGAGCAAGATGCAAAAAGGAATGTTACATCATATAGAAATATATGTTAGCGATTTAAATAAATCAAAAGCATTTTGGAGTTGGTTTTTAGAAGAACTTGGTTATGGTATCTTTCAAAAATGGGATGAAGGAATCAGCTATAAACTTAATGATACATATCTGGTGTTCGTTCAAGTTGAAAGGAAGTATTCAGACATCTCTTATCATAGAAAACGAGTGGGTTTAAATCATCTCGCTTTTTATGCAGAATCACGACTTCACGTCAATCAGATGTATGGAAAGTTAAAGGAAAAAGGATTTAAAATATTGTATGAGGAACAGTACCCTTATGCAGGAGGGCCAAATCATTATGCGCTCTATTTCGAAGATCCTGATCGAATAAAAGTTGAATTAGTGGCTCCGGAATAAAAATTCTAGAGCCTTTTATTTTTTCTTTATAATGGCGAGGATGATTTGGACAATTAAAGAAATGAACCCAACTAAAAACGATCCAAACGCGATAAGGATAATCATATAGTTTTCCAAAATAGGCACCTCCAAAACATAGTGCTTTGCTTTGTCCATATTATAAAATAACAGAACATATGTTCGCAACCCTTCGATGAAACATGAGTCCATCTCACTAGTAAAAATATAGACACTTAAAATGTCTGTGTAATTTTTGATTAATTGAACAAAATAATGATGGTTACATACGTTTTGTCATTGAAAGGAGTTATTGAGTTGAAGTTAAATGTGGCGCAAAAATTAATTCAAAGTCATTTAGTTTCTGGAGAAATGAATCCAGGTGAAGAAATTGGACTAAAAATTGATCAAACACTGACCCAAGATGCGACTGGAACGATGGTAATGCTTGAGCTTGAAGCGATGGGAGTCGAAAGTGCAAAAACTGAAGCATCGTGTCAATATGTGGATCACAATTTAATTCAAGAGGACCATCGAAATGCGGATGACCATATATTTTTAAGAAGTGCGACGAGAAAATTCGGTTTGTATTATAGTAAGCCTGGAAATGGTGTAAGTCACCCGGTCCATATGCAACGTCTAGCTAAGCCTGGCAAGACTCTGCTTGGTTCAGATAGTCATACTTGTGCAAATGGTTGTATGGGCATGCTGGCGATGGGAGCAGGTGGTATTGACGTCGCGATGGCGATTGCAGGTGAACCCTTTTATGTAAAAATGCCAAAAATATGGGGTGTGAAACTAACAGGTAAGCTTCCTGATTGGGTTAGTGCAAAAGATGTGATTTTGGAAATGTTACGACGCCATGATGTGAAAGGCGGTGTCGGTAAAATTATTGAGTATTACGGGCCTGGGGTTGATGAGCTGTCAGCGATGGATCGTCACGTCATTGCGAATATGGGCGCTGAACTTGGCGCGACAGCTACCGTTTTTCCTTCAGATAATGAAATTAAACGTTTCTTAAAAACGCAGGGGCGTGAAGAAGACTGGGTAGAATTAAAAGCTGATCGTGGCTGTGATTATGACTTGCATGAAGAAATTGATTTATCAAAAATAGAACCTTTAATTGCGAAGCCATCAAGTCCTGGTAATGTCGTGCCTGTAAGTGAAGTAGCGGGTGAGCCTATTTATCAGTCATACATCGGATCATCGGCAAATCCGGGATATCGTGATTTTGCTATCGTAGCTGAAATTGTAAAAGGTAAAACAATAGCTGATGGTTTATCTTTGGATGTTAATCCATCATCTCGTCAAATATTAACTCAACTAGTTGATGATGGGCATATTGCTAGCCTATTAGCGGCGGGGGCAAGATTACATCAGGCAGGCTGTAATGGTTGTATTGGTATGGGGCAAGCACCAGCTTCTGGTAGAAATAGTTTGCGCACAACGCCACGTAATTTCCCAGGGCGCTCTGGTACAAAAGAAGATAGTGTCTTTTTGTGCAGTCCAGAAACGGCAGCAGCATCTGCTTTAACTGGAGTCATTACGGATCCAAGAACATTAAATATGAAATATCCTAAAGTTAAAGACCCTGAAAAAATTGATTTGGAAAGAGACAAAGGTATGCTTGAAGAGCCACTAAATCATGAGCCTGGAACAGAAGTTGAAATCGTTAAAGGGCCTAATATTAAGTCCATTCCAGACTTAACACCGATTGAAGATAACTTTGAACTACCTATTTTATTGAAAATGGGAGATAACATTTCGACAGATGAAATTTTAGCAGGTGGATCACGTGTACTCCCATACCGAAGTAATTTGCCACGGATAGCTACATTTGCTTTTGAAATTGTAGATGATACGTATTACCAACGTGCTATGGAAACGCGGGATGATGGTGGCCATGCAGTTGTGGCAGGGTTTAACTATGGTCAAGGGTCAAGTAGAGAACACGCTGCTTTAGCACCGCGATATTTAGGTTTGAAGGTCGCTTTAGTTAAGGATTTTGCAAGAATACATTTACAAAACTTAATTAACTTCGGAATTTTACCAATCACATTCGTTGATGAATCAGATTTTGACAAACTTGAAAAAGGTGACTTTTTACAATTTGAAAATGTGAGAGATACGGTTAGAAAGCAGAAGGAATTTGAAGTGAAGATTAAAGGTGATGGTAAAAGTGATGTCGTGCGAGTTAAGCATGATTTAACTGAGAGACATTTGGACATAATACTCGCAGGCGGAGTCATCAATTGGATTAAAAACAAACAAGAAAGTGGTGTTTAAGATGGGCTCTCAAGAATTTAAATGTAAAGCATGTGAAGGTGAAGGACTAGTAAGAGATGATGAATATTGGCAATATACGTGCCCTGTTTGTCACGGAGATGGATTTGTTTCTGAAACAGAAAGTAAAGAAAGTCGAATAAGTGATGTAGATATAAATCATCGCATTTTAGATTAGAATCAGGCGGAGTGTCTTAAGGGCATTCCGTTTTTTGTTTGATTGGGATTACGGTTCGTCCGTTACGCGTCCACCTTCGACCGTCGCGGGTTCATCTTCGACCGTTACGGGTCCACCTTCGACCGTCACGGGTTCACCTTCGACCGTCGCGGGTTCATCTTCGTCCGTTACGGGTTCACCTTCGACCGTCGCAGGCCCATCTTCGACCGTTACGGGTCCACCTTCGACCGTCACGGGTTCACCTTCGACCGTCGCGGGTTCACCTTCGTCCGTCACGGGTTCACCTTCGACCGTCGCGGGTTCACCTTCGACCGTCGCAGGCACACTTCGACCGTCGCGGGTCCACCTTCGACCGTCGTGGGTTCACCTTCGACCGTCGCGGGTTCACCTTCGACCGTTACGCGTCCACCTTCGACCGTCGCAGGCCCATCTTCGACCGTTACGGGTTCACCTTCGACCGTCGCAGGCCAAATCCGTCCGTCGTGCGCCCAAGTTCCGCCAAATATGCACCTCTTATTTCCATTTAGTAATTACTTTAACCAATTATAGGTAAAATTACCTAACAATTTTTGAATATTTCATGGCAATGGTAACTTTATTTGTTTTATCTGTTAAAATAGTTGGTAACAAAAGGTTCAGATAACGGTTTTAAATAATTATAGAGGTGAATTGGTTGACTTGGGATTTACTAAACATCATTGGGACGATGGCATTTGCAATTAGTGGCGTCATCGTTGCCTTAGAAGAGAAGTATGATCTTTTCGGAGTGTATTTATTAGGCTTTACTACCGCTTTTGGTGGTGGAATTGTTCGAAACTTATTGCTGGGCCTTCCTGTTTCTGATATTTGGGAGCAGAATACACTATTTATCATAGCTTTCGTTACGATGACAGTTATATTTTTTATTCCGAATAATTGGATTCAAGGGTGGGTGAGATGGCTTGCATTTTTCGATGCGATAGGGCTAGGGGCATTTGCGGTACAAGGGGCAATGTTCGCTGCACTCGCTGGACACCCGTTAATCGCGATTATTGTCGCTGGTGTTCTGACAGGTGTTGGTGGTGGAATCATTAGAGATATACTCGCCAGAAGAAAACCACTCGTCCTGCATCAAGAGATATACGCAATGTGGGCAGTATTAGGCGCATTAACAGTTGGCTTAGGAATTTTTCAAGAAACATGGCAGCTCGTTGGAATTGTAGCAGTGATCGTAGTTTTACGAATGCTGTCAGTTATATACAAATGGCAATTACCAGCAGGGCCAGATTGGTAAGGAGGGTTTCACGATGCATAAATATTCACCTGATTTTTACAGAAAGTGCCCAATTTTTAGAGGGCTAACGGAAGAAGAACTGTGGAAAATTGCTGACATCTCCATTGAAAAAAGGTTCGATAAAAATGAATACATCTTTCATGAAGGTGACGAGCGAAAAGATGTGTTTTTCATCGTTACTGGTCTTATTAAAATTTTCAAAATTAGTGAGAACGGTGAAGAACAAATAATAAATATCCTACATTCGAATGAGATGTTCCCTCATGCCGGCTTTTTTGAAGACAGTCCTTATCCAGCTACTGCAGAAACATTAACAGAAGTGACTGTCCTAGCTGTGCCAATTGAAAGGTTTGAAGAGCTTCTCGTGCAAAGGCCAGGAACATCAATAAAAGTTATGCGCGAAGTAGGAAAAAAACTAATCGAAATTCAAGAGAGGCTGCGCTCCATCCAAACCCAAGATGTATCACAAAGAATTATTGCTACGCTTGTTCAATTTGCTTATGAACTTGGTGAGAGGGAAGAAAATTCGACGGTTGTGCATTTGCATATACCAATTACAAATGCAGAACTCGCTAGTTTAGTTGGGGTTTCAAGAGAAACGGTGAATCGGGTTTTTAATAAATTAAAAAAGGATGGGATCATGACTTATAACCGACAAGAGATTACGATTCATTGTATTGAAGGGTTAAAAAGTTATATGACATGTCCAAGAAATAAAAAGTGAAAGAAGTTATTTTCCAGCACTTGGAATCGGGATGGCAAAAATCAAATTAATAACTTAAGAGTAACTAAGCTCTTGGGTTATTTTTTTTTTGCCTATTTACCGTGAATAACCCAATATAACCTTCTTTTTATTATTTGTCTGTGATATATTTCACACTTCCGTCATTTTTTTCACTTAAAACTGTGATATAAATCACAAATCTACACTTTGACATTTTTTATTATGGAGATAAGAAAGGTACATAAAGAGGGGGGATTATCGATGGGTCATAAAAACGAAGAGCATCATGAAGAAAAACTGCACGGTGCTTTTATTTCAGTATTAATTGTTGGTGCTTTAATCGTTGGTTCATGGTTGGCGATTTACTTCCTATTTTTAAGTAGATAAATGAAGGGGGATTTGAATAATGCATATTCATAAGCTTGAAAAAATTTGGCTAACAATTGGAACGATTACGTTAATTGCTTTCTTAACAACAATTGGAATCCAAGCTTTTACACAAGAGCATAAGGCTCCACCAAGTGACTTAACACAAATCGATCCAGAAAAAGTTTGGGAAACAAAACCTTTTGATGAACCGGGTTTAAAACAGGTCGGAGAAAATCAATATGAATTAGTTATCGTATTACAATCTTTCGGTTTTACACCTAATGATATTGAGATTCCTCAAGGTGCAGAAGTGAAAATTATCGTCACATCAATAGACGTTGTTCATGGCTTTGAGATTGCGGGAACGAATGTCAACATGATGGTAACACCAGGACTTATTAACTCAATGACTTATACGTTTAATAAAAAAGGTAGCTATCTAATTTTATGTAACGAATATTGCGGAACAGGGCACCACTTTATGAGTGCTAAACTGGAGGTGATTTAATTGAGTAAACGTGATGTCAAATTAAGTATGGCGCATTTCTACGTTGCTATAGGTTCTATGTTAGTAGCGGGAATAATCGGTTTATTACAAACATTGGTTAGAAGTGAAACAATTACTCTACCACCAGCGATTAACTATTATCAGTTATTAACAGCCCACGGTGTATTAATGGGATTAGTATTTACAACATTCTTTATTTTTGGGTTTTTCCATGCTGTTATCAATAAGACAACTGGAGAAATATCACCGGTAAACCGCCGATTTGCTTGGATTGGTTTTTGGTTAATGTTTGTTGGTACTCTACTTGGAGTGACAATGATCGTTTTAGGTGAAGCAACTGTTCTTTATACATTCTATGCACCATTAAAAGCGTCACCATTTTTCTATATTGCATTAGCACTATTAGTTATAGGTACTTATTTTTCAGGGATATCAAATATCGGTCAGTATAGAAAATGGAAAAAAGAAAATCCAGGAGAACCTAGCCCATTACTAGCATTTATGTCAGTTGCGACACTAGTATTATGGTTTATTGCAACAATTGGTGTCGTAGTTACTGTTGTTTTCCAATTCATTCCTTGGTCATTTGGATGGGTGGATACGATTAACGTCACTTTAAGCCGTACATTATTCTGGTATTTCGGTCACCCATTAGTCTATTTCTGGTTATTACCAGCGTATATGGCTTGGTATGCAATTGTACCAAAAATTATTGGAGCAAAAATATTTAGTGATTCAATGGCAAGATTAGCGTTCTTACTTTTCATTTTGTTCTCGATTCCAGTTGGTTTCCACCATCAGTTGTTGGAATCAGGAATTAGTGAGGGATGGAAGTTCCTACAAGTTATTTTAACATTTGCGGTTATCATTCCATCATTAATGACAGCTTTTGCTCTATTTGCAACGTTTGAAATGAGAGGAAGAAGTCTTGGTGGAAGAGGGTTGTTCGGTTGGTTTAAAAAATTACCTTGGAAAGATGTACGTTTTCTTGCACCTTTCCTAGCGATGGCTGTCTTTATACCAGGTGGTGCAGGTGGAATTATTAACGCAAGTAACCAGATGAACCAAGTGATTCATAATACGATTTGGGTAACTGGTCACTTCCACTTAACAGTTGGTACAACAGTTGCGGTTACTTTTATGGGGATTAGTTACTGGCTGATTCCACACCTTAAAGGCCGTGTTTTAACAAAACGTGTTAATGGCTTAGGAATTTATCAAACGGTTTTATGGTTAGTCGGTATGTTTATCATGTCTGGTGCAATGCATTTTTCAGGGCTTCAAGGTAACCCTAGAAGAACCCAAGTAACAAGTTATAACGGACATGAGGTTGCATCAGGTTGGGGAGCCTATGAAACAGCAATGGCAGTTGGTGGGACATTCTTGTTAATTTCATTAATTCTCTATGTATCCTTAATGATTAACTTAGCTTATTTCGCACCAAAAGGAAAAGAAGAATTCCCAATTGCTGTTCCAGCTGAGAAAAACTTAAAAATTCCTCCTATTTTGGAAAACTGGAAAGTATGGATTGGAATTGCATTTGCATTAATTTTATTAGCCTATACGATTCCGATTATTGACTTAATACAGAATGCACCTCCAGGGTCTAAAGGATTTAAGTTCTGGTAATATAGTTAAAAGAACACTAGTCTAATGTTGGCTAGTGTTCTTTTTCATAAAAGTATTGTAAACGAAGATATTATTAATGTTACACTAATGATAAATCAATTGAAGGAGGTTTTTTTATGAAGCGGCATGAAGCATTAAATCCTTTATCCCATCATCACCATCATGCGTTAACGATGAGCTTAGAACTTAAACGAGCAGGAACAGACAAAAGCGACTTATCATATAAGGACTTAATGAGAAGTTTAATTGACTTTTGGGAAAAGGATGGAGAAGATCATTTTCGTGATGAAGAAGAAGTCTTATTTCCACTATACTTACATTATGCAGATGAACCAGATGCAGACCTAATAAAAGAGGCGTTATATCAACATACACAAATAAGATCACTCATCCAACAATTAAGGTCAACAATTAAGACACAGTATGACAAAATGAATGAACTTGGACAAATATTAGATGAGCATGTCCGGCTTGAAGAACGTGAAATTTTCCCTAAAGTTGAAGAAGCAGTACCTGAGAATTATTTATATCAAGCTAATGGAAAATTCCATAGGGATTCATATAGTGGATATTAAAAAAATCTGCTTAACTAGTGTTTATGTCGGCTAGTTAAGCAGTCCTTTATATTATTAAAATAAATAGGGCATGATAATTCAGAGACACTTTATAATTTGTAGGTGACGTTTATGACCGGTCAAGATTGGATTTATTTGTTTACGATTATAATATTGATTGCTCTTACAGCTTTTTTTGTTGCTTCGGAATTTGCGATTGTAAAAATTCGCAGTAGTACGATAGAAAGTTTAATGCTACAAGGAAATAAAAAGGCTGAGGCAGCACACAAAGTTGTGTCTCATTTAGATGAATATTTATCCGCATGCCAATTAGGTATAACGATTACAGCATTGGGCTTAGGGTGGATTGGTGAGCCGACTGTTGAAAGTATGCTTCGGCCATTATTTAATTTGCTCGATTTTCCGGATCAGGTCACACATTTTCTTTCATTTATTATTGCGTTTTTTCTAATTACGTTCTTACATGTTGTAATCGGTGAATTAGTACCAAAGACGCTTGCTATTCAGAAGACGGAGTTTATCGCTTTAAATACAGCTAAACCGCTTATTATTTTCTTTAAAGTTATGTATCCTTTTATTTGGATATTGAATGGATCAGCTAGAATTTTAACGAAGATGTTCGGAGTGTCTATGGCATCGGACCATGAACTAGCTCATACGGAAGAAGAACTAAGAATTATTCTTTCAGATAGTTACGAAAGCGGAGAGATAAATCAATCTGAATACAAATATGTCAATCGAATTTTTGAATTTGATAATCGTTTGGCCAAGGAAATTATGGTGCCTCGGATGTATGTTGAAGTGTTCGACTATAATACGACTGTTGAACAATTTTTAAAAAGCGTTAGAGAATCAAAATATACACGATATCCTGTAGTTAAAGGTGACCATGACCATATTATCGGCTTGATAAATATTAAACAAGTAGTCACATCGATTACTGAAATAGAAGACATTAAAGAAGAAACGATTGAAAGTTATACACGGCCAATTATAAGAGTGATTGAAACGATTCCGATTAAGCAGTTACTTAAAAAAATGCAAAAGGAACATATTCATATGGCTGTCTTAATTGATGAATATGGTGGTACGTCAGGTATTGTTACGGTTGAAGATATACTCGAGGAAATAGTTGGGGAAATACAAGATGAATTTGATAATGAGGAAGAAGAATTGGTAGATGAGGTACAGCCAAATGAATATGTGTTAGATGGCCGGATATTACTTACAGAAGTGAATGAATTGCTAAGTCTAAATATTGATAATAGTGATGTCGATACTTTAAGTGGATGGCTATTAACAGAAAATCCAGATTTGCGTGAAGGTGACACTTATGAATATGGCCAGTATACATTTGTGATTAAAAAAATTGATCAGTATTCGATTCGGAAAGTGGAAGTTCGGAAAAAATAGGAAAAGCTCGGGGCGAATAAAACCCCGAGCTTTTATAAACATTCCATTTAAAAAATTTCAAACCTTAAATATTAGTTTTATCAAATATTTAGGCTTTAACCTCTGCAGGAACTTCTAATCCTAAACCTTCTGCGACACGTGTGCCGTATTCAGGGTCTGCTTTGTAGAAGTGACCGATTTGGCGAAGTTTAACGTCTTCCATTGTACACTGTCCTAAATGATCGACAATATTTTGTACGAGGCGAGTTTTTTCATCATCACTCATTAGACGATATAAATCTCCAGCTTGAGTATAGTGATCGTCTGAATCATATGCGACTTGATCGGCTACACCTTCAACTTCAAATGGATTAATTTTTACTGAATGATCTTCTTTAGGTGCATCAGTGTAACTATTTGGTTCATAGTTGATTTGACTTCCATGTTGACCATATTGCATGTAACCACCACGTTGATAGTTGTTTACTTCAACAATTGGACGGTTGACAGGTAATTGTTGATGGTTAATGCCTAAACGATAGCGTTGTGTATCAGAATAAGAGAATAAGCGACCTTGTAACATTTTATCTGGTGATGGTTCAATCCCTGGAACTAAGTTTGCTGGTGAAAGTGCAGCTTGTTCTACTTCAGCGAAATAATTTTCAGGATTGCGATTTAACACCATTTTTCCGACTTCGATTCTTGGGTAATCTTTTTGACTTACTGTTTTTGTGACGTCAAATAAGTCCCACTTATATGTTTTATAGTCTTCGAATGGAATGATTTGAACATATAGTGTCCATGATGGATAGTCCCCGTTTTCAATCGCATTAAATAAATCTTCAGTATGATAATCAGGATTTGTACCCGCAAGTTGATCAGCTACGTTTACATCCATGTTTTTAACACCTTGGTCACTGATGAAGTGGTATTTAACCCAGAAGGCTTCTCCTTCTTCATTAACCCATTTGTAAGTATGGCTTCCGTAACCGTTCATATGGCGATAAGATGCTGGAATACCACGGTCTCCATGTAGATATGTTACTTGATGAAGTGATTCTGGTGAATGTGACCAAAAATCCCAAACAGCATTTTTATCTTTCAAGTTTGTTTGTGGGTTCCGTTTTTGTGTATGAATAAAATCAGGGAACTTAATCGCATCACGCACAAAGAAAATAGGTGTGTTGTTACCTACTAAATCATAGTTTCCTTCTTGTGTATAAAATTTAACAGCAAAACCTCTTGGATCACGTACCGTATCAGCGGATCCAAGCTCACCAGCAACCGTTGAGAAGCGGATAAACATCGGTGTACGTTTTCCTTTTTCATTTAAGAAGTCTGCTTTCGTATATTTTGAAATCTCATTGTTAGTCACTTCAAAGTACCCGTATGCACCTGCACCTTTAGCGTGTACAACACGTTCAGGTATCCGTTCACGATCAAAGTGTGCTAGTTTTTCTAACAAGTGAACGTCTTGAATTAAGGTTGGCCCGCGACGACCAGCTGTAATCGAGTTCTGATTGTCACCAACTGGAGCACCACTTGCTGTCGTTAATCGATTTTTCTTATCCATCATAAAACTACCTCCTCTAAATGATTACAATAGTAATTATATTAAATTAATAATCATTTGTAAATTATAATGATTATAATTTAAAAAATAATATAATAATCCTTTTGTGAGTTTATAAGAAATGTAGTGTTATAAAGTAAATACTAATGTTGTTAAAAAAATATGCGAGATCATGCTTGAAAAGATTTTGATTTAATACGTAGATGTGTAAGTGAGTGATAGATGTAGATAATTTGTAGTTACGTTACATCATAACAAGGAATGAAATGAAAGGCTAGTATAATACAATAGATTAATTGATTTTTTTGGTTTAATCTCATAAGTTATTGAACGTGAAGATATTAAGGGGTACTCGGTTATGGTGTGGAACTAAGGTCAATTAGTGTATGTTAAACTAACCTTAAAAGGACAATTTTATGCAATTGTCTTTCAACAAACGGGCCATTATCTGGAATAAGCTATGGGATTATAAGAAAATGGATGGAGGCTGTAAGTTAAAGTAAAGGGCTACAGAAGGAGGGTAAATAATGCAAGAATTAATACAATCATTCCTAGAGGATGAGATTACTTATCAAGAGTTTTATGATGGTATCATTGAGTTTATCTATTCCCATAATATTAGATGCGGAGAATACGAATGTAATCGCTTTGTTATTAATAAGATGGATCATTTAAACTTTATTATCTTTGAAGAATATGTAATTGATGGTAAAAGGGAAATTCATAATTCAGTTTCAATACATAAGAACAAATTAATAAAGTTGATCAATAAATATGCAAAAAAGCAAGGTATTATAATAAAAAAAATTATTAAGTAATCGTGCGCGATGACGCATAAAAATACTAGCGCACTTTATTCCATATAAGGGCCATGTTCCAGAATAACTTTTTTAATAACAAACATAAGCTGAGGGGAGAACAAATGGATAATAGATTAAAAGAATTAATTGATATTACAAAAAAGAAATTTGGCTTAAATAACTATTATTTAAAAAGACATGGACTTGATCGGTATGTAAATGTCTTCGGTGAAACCGTATATACCTTATCGATGGAATGGTTTCCTGATCATGTGGAAGAACCAGAGGACGATACCAATCCGGAAGGCGCGGCAATTATAGAAGTCAATGTTAATTCTCATAAGTTTCTCAGCGCTATTTTTGTAATGGGTAAGACATATGCAAAAAATGGGATTAGCTTTGCAGGTCTTCATAAAAACGACATAATAAAATGGGTTGAACAGGAAACTGGTTTAACTTATGGGAAACAATTACAACTTCATAAAGAAGAAGAAGGAAGATTTCTATTTAAAGAAGTAATTGATGGGGTTGCTGTTTCCCCTTCTGGATCTGTTGAGCTAGAATTTAACGAAGAAAGGAAGCTAACTTTATTTGCTGTTCATGGACAATTCCCTTCTGAGGATATTATAAAAAAAGAAGCATATACACTTTCTTTCGACAAGGTAGAACATTTGGCAAAGGATCAATTGAAGTTGGTTGAATTTCCTTCACATGAACATAAAAGATTAATTCCTGCATATGGAGTAGAAGAAGTTTATATTACAAATAATCAAATGGCGACGATTCCATTTGAATTTATTGTTGATGTAAGATCCCATATTTTCATCAATAAAACCATTTTTTTTGATAAGACAATTAAAAATCCATTTGAAAGACAAGAAATTAACTGGAATGAAGAGGTGACGGCAGAACAAGCATTTTCATCTGAGCCAAGTCCTGAATCTTTACCGATTACTATGAAAGAGCAAGAGGAGTGTTTACTTGCAGTCAAAGACTTTTTACTTCAAGAATATCCCGAAGACTCAGGAGATTGGGTTCTTAAAACACTACACCGTGATAGAGGTTATATTCATGCAATTTTGAGAGTTAAAAAACAGGATAATCGCTTATTTCAAAGAAAACTAACTGTAATCATTGATGCTACTAACTTTCGAGCCGTAAATTATATAGATAACAAACCGATGTTGGATATCTTTGACCAATTTCAAGCACCCGAGAAGATAATGATTGATAAGGAAAAGGCATATAAAGAACTAAAAAAACTATACGAGTTAAAGCCTTATTATGTATATGACTTTGAACAAAGGCAATATATTTTGTGTGGAAAATTAGATTGTCAATATGCTGTGAATGCAAACAACGGCCAAGTTATTGCATTAAGTGAATTGTAGACAGAAGATTTAACGTCGTAGCTTTTGAGGATAAAAATGTTGGTCCATTTTTTAGGGGCTTTTGAAAATAATTATTTAAATAACCCAATAAATAAACTGAATTAAATCTACGTCAAAAGGCCGACAAAAAATATTTAGTTAACTTACGAACGGATGATTGTGTAAGAACGAGCAATATATTAGAACGTCGAATAGGGACTTCCACAATATTGTTAGATTACCCATATTATGTTTTGATTAAATTTGATAAGAAGGGCCTGTCCTCTATGCTAAGTAGGACAGGCTTTTTTAATTACTCCTTCACCGCTACAGCTTCAATCTCCACCTTAACATCTTTCGGTAGGCGGCTGACTTCAAAAGCAGCACGAGCTGGATATGGTTTGGATAAATAGCTTGCATAGATGTCATTAACCGTTGCGAAATCGTCCATTGATTTTAAATATATCGTTGTTTTAACGAGATGATGATAGCCTAAGCCAGCTTCAGATAATATCGCTCCAATATTTTTCATCACTTGTTCAGCTTGTTTTTTTACATCTTCACTGACGACTTCCATCGACTCAGGGTCAAGTGGGATTTGTCCAGAAATAAAAAGTAACCCTCCAGCCTCTATAGCTTGTGAATATGGTCCAATGGCTGCAGGTGCATGCTTTGACTCATAAACTTTTTTCATATTATCAATCTCCTTTCTATCTTAATTAAATCATAGCAAATTAGTCCTATTTTGAAAAAGGGTGTTCAAAAATATTCTGACATTTTGATAATATAATAATAATACATTATTTTTAGGAGGGATAATTATGAACCGTGAAGACTTAATAGCTCCAAAGAATTATAACATCGTGTCTGAGTTTGAGAAGTTTAATGATGACCGAAAAGCTATTGTTTGGGTAAATGAAGAAGGAGAACAACAAGAAATTTCATATCAGCAATTACTGAAAAATGCTAATCGAATTGCGAATGTGTTATTGAATAGTGGGCTAAAGCAAGGTGATAAAATATTAATTATGATCCCTCGATTGATTAAAGCATATGAAGTTTATATTGCTGCATTAAAGGCGGGGATGGTTGTTATTCCAAGTTCCGAAATGCTTCGAGCAAAAGATATTGAATATAGAATCTCACATGGGGAAGCAAAAGCAGTAATTAGTTATGCACCGTTTGTTGATGAGTTTGAGAAAGTTGAACAAATTAATGAGTTGAAAAAGTTTGTCGTTGGTCATGAGCAGAATGGTTGGACATATCTTGACTCGTTAATGGTCGAGGCATCCGATTCTTTTTCCACTGCTGAGACGAATCGTGATGACATGGCTTTCTTATCATATACATCGGGAACGACTGGTAATCCAAAAGGTGTCGTCCATACTCATGGCTGGGGATTCGCCCACTTGAAGACAGCAGCTTCAAATTGGTTAGGAATTCGTGAACATGACATCGTTTGGGCAACTGCTGGTCCAGGTTGGGCAAAATGGCTTTGGAGTCCATTTTTATCTGTGCTAGGTTCTGGTGCTACAGGGTTTGTTTATTTAGGAAAATTTGATCCAAACCGTTATTTACAACTGTTACAAGACTATCAGATTAATGCCCTTTGTTGTACACCGACAGAATATCGTCTAATGGCAAAAGTGAATGGTTTAGAAAAGTATGACCTGTCTGAGTTGAATAGTGCCGTTTCAGCAGGTGAACCGTTAAACCGTGAAGTCATTGATACTTTTAGAAGTTATTTTAATTTAACTGTGAGAGATGGCTATGGTCAAACTGAAAATACGTTATTAGTTGGTATTACAAAAGAGATGGAAGTTAGACCAGGGTCAATGGGCAAACCGACACCAGGAAATCTAGTTGAAATCATTAATGAAGATGGGGAACCTGTTAAGCCTGGTGAGATTGGTGATATTGCTGTTCATCGTTCGACACCGGCGTTATTTAGAGAATATTATAAGGCACCTGAACGTACGAGTGCCGCTTACCGTGGTGATTATTATTTAACAGGAGATCGTGCGCGTAAAGATGAAGATGGTTACTTTTGGTTTGAAGGCCGAAGTGATGATATCATCATTAGCTCAGGATATACGATTGGACCTTTTGAGGTTGAAGATGCGTTAGTTAAACATCGAGATGTTCAAGAATGTGCGGTTGTAGCCAGTCCAGATGAAATACGTGGAGCGGTCGTTAAAGCTTTTGTTGTGTTGAAAGATGGTGTTAATCCTAACCGTGAAGGCTTAATTGAAGAACTTCAAGATCATGTTAAAAAATTAACAGCACCTTATAAATATCCGAGAAAAATTGAATTTATTGAAGAACTTCCAAAAACAACCTCAGGTAAAATACGCCGGGTTGAGTTAAGGAAGAAAGAACAGGAAAATATTTAATTAGCAAAAGAGTCTCGCGCAAGTAAGCCGAGGCTCTTTGTTAATTCATATGGTCCGAATCTTAATCTTGATTTGCTTCGATTGTTCAAAGTTGAGCTGTAAATGTCCAAAGATGGGTTGTAATTGTTCAAAGTTGAGCTGTAATTGTTCAAAGATGGGTTGTAATTGTTCAAAGTTGAGCTGTAATTGTTCAAAGATGGGTTGTAATTGTTCAAAGATGGCCTGCGATTGTTCAAAGTTGAGCTGTAATTGTTCAAAAATGGGCAAAAATTTGTCCAAAACCTAAGGCAAGACCAATTATAAAACAGGAAAAACCATATGAAATCAGAATATTGATTTCATATGGTTACTATTTTGACCCAAACATATCAATGATACGGATTCACGTGAACATAAACATCTTGCACTTGTTCGTGATCTGAGATTAACTTCTCCTTTACTCGGGCAGCTATGGCATGACCTTCATCAACTGTAATATTTGGATTGACACTAATTTTAATATCTATGATGACGTAAGATCCATGAGTCCGGGCATTCAATGCATCAATACGTTGAACACCTTCAATATTTTTGGTTGTTTCTTCAAATGGTTTTGTCTTTTCCTCATCTAAAACGGTTTCCAATGAGACGCTCACGGCATCTTTTCCTATTTTAACCCCCATCCACATAACAATTATAGCGATGAGTCCACCAGCGATTGGATCGAAATATTGTAAATAAGGAATAGCCATTTTGTCTCCGGCGATGGTGACACCAATCCCTATTAAGGCGATGACAGATGAAATCGCGTCTGAACGATGGTGCCATGCATCCGCAATAATAGCAGGGCTGTTTATCTTTTTCCCTAATCGAAATTTATATTGAAATAATGCTTCCTTGACGATGATAGAAAAAATAACAACATATAAGGCCAGGATACTCGTCTTTTGAAAGTTTTGTGCCCAGATCGCTTTAACTGAATTAAGCATAATTTCAAAGCCAACAATGACTAATAAAATAGCAACAATTAGCGTTGCAATATTTTCTGCCTTTCCATGACCATATGGGTGCTCTGAATCAGGCGGTTTCTGGGCCGCTCGAATTCCGACTAAAACAGCTATAGAACTTATGACGTCTGATGCAGAATGAAAAGCGTCAGCAATTAATGCACGACTATTCGCTATTAGACCAGCAATACCTTTAATAAGAGCTAAAATAATATTTGCAACAATCCCTACAATTGATGCGAATTGGGCTTTTGAAGAACGGTTGTTCATTTAAACTCCTACTTTTCAATTTGTTATTGTAAATATAACATAAAAAAAATAAAACAATAAGTATCAGGAAAATCTTCCTTTATATTGACCATTCTAATACTTTTTTATAATAAAAATGATAAGTAACGCTCTGAAAAGTTGTCCTCATTCTTAATTCCTAAACCGAAAGAATGAGCTTATTTTATAATTAGATTAATTTTTTTACAAAACAATAACAACGGTTAGAAAATGGATTGAACGGGGTAATTGTTATAGCGTATCACCAAATATTTTAAATAAGGAAAAGGAGTGTTCAACATGAAAAAATGGTTGATGAGTTCCTTACTAGGTCTTGTACTAGTATTAGCAGCTTGTGGTGGAGGCGGTTCCGACGACCCTGGAACTGACTTAGATAATGGAGGCGTTGAGGAAAATCCAGGTAGTGAAATGGAAGATGGTAACACTGATACTGGTGAAGATGGTTCCGATGGTTTAGAGGAAGACGATAGTGAAGAAGATACTGGACAGTAAATAAACGAAAAGGCTGCACTTGAAAAAGTGTGGCTTTTTTATTGTTTAGGAGATGGTTATTAATCATATTATTCATTGTTCAAAGTTGGTGTGTGATTGATCAAACATGGCGAGTAATTGTTCAAAGTTGTTGTGTGATTGTCCAAACATGGCGAGTAATTGTTCAAAGTTGGTGTGTGATTGTTCAAACATGGCAAGTGATTGTTCAAAGTTGGTGTTTGATTGTCCAAACCTGGTAAGTAATTGTTCAAAGTTGGCGTGTGATTGTCCAAACCTGGCAAGTAATTGTTCAAAGTTGGTGTGTAATTGTCCAAACATGGCAAGTAATTGTTCAAAATTAATATGTGATTGTCCAAACTACCTAAGCTGTTGTTCATGGGAAAATTTAATGCTATACATATTATTTTTTTATAAAACTAGCACGGATAAACGCCCAATGCATAATATGAAGCGAAAGAGGTGAAACGGAGTGGAAGAGAAAATAAAAACGGATGACTTAGCTGTAAAGGTGGAGAGAAGAGATTATAAGAAACGACAGCGCAATAATCGAATTAAGCAAGTTATAACGATATTATCACCTTTGTTAATGCTGCTTTTCTGGGAAATTCTTTCACGGACGGCAATTATTGATCCAAGATTTTTCCCGCCACCGACAGTTATTATAGAAACGTTAATTTCTATGGGGTCATCAGGTGAATTATTTGAACATATTAAAATCAGTCTATTTCGTATTTTTATGGGCTTCCTACTAGGGGTTTTACCTGCAATTACGCTAGGTTTACTCATGGGCATGTACTCGACAATTAGACATTTTTTCTCACCATTAATAATGGCTTTAATGCCTATTCCAACACTAGCGTTGCTTCCGCTAATTTTAATCATATTCGGAATCGGTGAATTTTCGAAGATTGTAACGATTGCTGCAAGTGTCTTCTTCCCAGTCGTCATTAATACAGTGGCTGGTGTGAGAAACATCGATAAAGTTTACGTTGACGTAGCAAAAAATTATGGAGCAAATCCGAAAGACTTTTTCTTAAAAATCGCATTGCCAGGTGCAACACCTGTCATGATGGAAGGAATCCAGATGGGGCAGGCGATTGCACTACTTACGATTGTTGCTGCTGAAATGATTGGTGCGAATTCTGGTATTGGCTATGTGATTTGGATGAATTATAAAGCGTTCTTATTACCTGAAATGTTCGTAGGATTAATATTAATCTCGTTTTTTGGCTATCTGTTCTCACTATTTTTAAGAGGTTTACAAAGTAAATTGGTACCATGGAAATAAACTGGAGGGAATGACGTTGCCTATGGAAAATAAAATAACTGTTGAACAATTGAAAAAAGTGTTTATAAAAAAGCAGGAGCGCGTCATGGCCCTAAATGACGTTTCCTTTTCTGTAAAAGAAGGAGAATTTATTTGTATTTTAGGACCGAGTGGCTGTGGAAAAACTACGTTACTTAGAATATTAGCAGGTCTTGAGAAACCAAGTTCAGGATCTTACCATATTGAAGAAGCAGAGTCATCTTTACCTCTTCAATCGATGGTTTTCCAAGAACAAGGCGTTATTCCGTGGATGACGGTTGAAGAAAATGTATCTTTCGGCTTAAGAATGCGTCATGCACCGAGAAAAGAGGTTAAAGAACGAACGAGAAAATACTTAGAAAAAGTTGGTTTAACTCCTTATGCAAAGCTTTATCCAAAAGAATTATCAGGCGGAATGAAGCAAAGAGTAAGCATCGCAAGGGCCTTCGCTAATGATCCTGAGATTCTATTAATGGATGAACCGTTTGCTGCATTAGATGAACAAAACAAATTTATCTTGCAGGAAGAATTGCTTTCAATTTGGGAAGAAACGAAAAAGACCGTTATTTTTATTACTCATAGTATAGATGAAGCGATCTTGTTAAGTGATCGAATCTTTTTAATGAGTGCGCAGCCTGGAACGATTACTGAAGAAGTAAAGATTAATTTGCCAAGACCACGGAAAATGGCTCAAGTTAGGTCAGACCAACAAATGGCCGATGTGTTTATAAAGATTTGGAATCATTTGCAAAAAGAAGTGCAAGCTTCAAGAAATTCACATGAAAATGAAAGGTAGGATGCATGATTATGAAGAAGTGGCTGGTTATTCCACTCTTTTTCATTACTATGGGCTTAATGGTGGCCTGTGGTGATGATCAAGATTCTGACTCTACTGATAAAGAACAAGAGTCAGCTGGTGTCGTTGATGGTGATTTTGCTCCGTTAGATAAGAAGGCTACGGTCATCGTTGCTGAAGACGGGGCAGCATCTGGTGCTGGTTTTTATATTGCTGAGGCGATGGGGTATTTTGAAGACTATAATATAGAAATCAAATTTGCTACGTTTAGTAATAGTGATGAAATGTTACCTGCGTTAGCCTCAGGTGAGGTCGATGTTGCAGGTGGTATATCAACTGCGTCATTCTTTAATTCAATTGCTCAAGGGATTGATGTAAAGATGATTGCTGATAAAGGACATAACAACCCAGGTAGCTCATATTTTACTTTCGTTATTCGAGAAGACCTGCAAGATGAAATTAAAGACTATGAAGATTTGAAAGGAAGGAAAATTGCAGTATCAACGCAAAATGCCGTCGATGATTATATATTCGGAGAAATGATTAAACATGCAGGATTAACGAGAGATGATGTAGAGTTTGTTTTAATGTCTGACTTTCCAAACATGATGGCTGCGATGGCCAATAAGCAAATACACGCTGCGCTACAAATTGAACCGTTTATTACTCAAGGTACTTATGAAAATATCCACGTTAAATTTAAAGATGCAACAGATTATGCGCCCGAAGCTCAAATTGCAATGGTGCTCGGATCTCCAGAGTTCGTCGGCGAAAAACGTGAAGTTGCTAAACGTTTCATGGCTGCCTATTTAAAAGGTATTCGAGATTATCATGATGCTTTTATTAAAGAAACAGGTGATATAGATCGTATCATTGAGATTATGACTGAATATACGGCTCTTAAGGATCCTGAAATATGGAAAGATGTTAACGTCACAGGTTTAGATCCAAACGGTAGTATGTTTGTTGATAATATTGGCGATCAATATGAAGCATACAAAGAAAATGGTGCCATTCGCGGAGAAGTTGATTTGGAAAAAGCCGTAGACACTTCGCTTGTGGAGGAAGTATTAGAAGTCATAGGTAAGTACGAAGAGTAAATAAACGTTCTGAAAGCAAGGTTCTCAAATTTGAGTACCTTGCTTTTTTTATGTGTTAACTCCACGAAAAAATGAAACCCCTTTCAATTTTTTGAAAAGTATTATTTTATAAAAATGCATATTTTATACTTGATTATGCATAAATATGTGTTAATATACATATATTCGTATAAATATACAAAAGGAGTCGAGGAGAATGAATAAAAAGCTTTTAGGCATAATTTTTTCCGTTTTACTAGTTGTAGTGTTGGCTGCATGTGGAACTTTAGATCAAAAAGGTGAAGAAAATGATAAGGATATTGAAAACACATCGGGCAGTTCAGATCAAGAAAAGAACCAAGACAAAAGTGATGAGAAAAAAGTTTTAACACTTGGAACTTCAGCTGATTTCCCACCATTTGAGTCGTATGATGAGTCAGGTGAGATTGTAGGATTTGACATTGATATTGCAAAGGCAATCGCAGAAGAGCTTGGGCTAGAGTTAAAAGTCGATGATATGGATTTTAATGGTTTAATCGGTGCTCTTCAGACGAATCGTGTCGACATGGTGATGGCTGGTATGTCTGCGACAGAAGAGCGTAAAGAGAACGTAGACTTTTCTAGTGCTTACCATTATTCAGGTGAAATGTTTATTTCTAAAAAAGACTCTGATGTTACTGAATTGGAGCATATTGCAGGGAAAACAGTGGGTGTTCAGTTAGGGACGATTCAAGAAGAAGGTGCTTATAAAATTCAAGAAGAGATCGACTTTGAAATTAAGTTGATCGATGACGCAACAACATTAATACAAGAATTGTTGACTGGTAGAATTGATATCGCTTATATGGATAAGACAGTTGCTGAAGGATATATTGAGGCGCAGGATTTAGCTGGGTTTGACGATCCAACAACAAGTACACCAGGAATGGCCGTTGCTTTTCCGAAAGATAGTGAATTTGTAGAAGAAGTGAGCGCAGTTATTGATCAATTAATCGAAAGTGGAAAGATTGAAGAATTAGAAGAAAAATGGGGTTTGAACGACTAATTTAGATTAATAGAATGGGGTGAATAAGGCATGAATTTGGACTTTACCCAAATCGTGCCTTATATTCCTTTTATGTTAGAAGGAATATGGGTAACGTTACAATTTGTAATCATCTCGATTGTCATTGGCTTTATATTAGGCGGATTAATAGCCTTAGTGAAAATTAGTAGAATAAAAGTTTTTGTCTTATTAGCAGATTTTTATACGTCTATTTTTCGTGGGACACCTTTAATTTTACAATTATTATTATTTCATTATGCATTCCCTCAATTAACAGGTGGAGAATTTATTCCGTCTCCATTGTTCACAGCCGTTTTAACCTTTAGTTTAAATTCATCGGCTTATGTTTCAGAAATTATTCGTGCCGGTATTTTGGCTGTTGATAAGGGTCAAAGGGAAGCGGCTTTAGCCTTAGGGATTCCTTATCGTCCGATGATGATGAAAATTATATTTCCGCAAGCGTTAAAAAATATTTTGCCTGCTTTAATGAATGAATTTATAACATTAACAAAAGAATCGGCTATAGTTTCGGTAATCAGTTATTTAGATTTAATGCGTAGAGCCCAAGTTGTCGGTTCAAAAATATTCCACAACTTAGAGCCACTCATTTTTGTCGGTGTTATTTACTACATTCTCGTCATGATATTAACACTTATCGGTAAACTGGTAGAAAAGAGGTTGAGACAAAGTGATTAAAATAGAGAACCTATATAAAAGCTTTGGCCAAAATGAGGTTTTGAAAGATATTAATACGTCAATTGAAGACGGGGAAGTTGTAGCGATTATCGGTCCATCTGGGTCAGGGAAATCAACTTTTTTACGATGTATTAATTTACTTGAAACACCAACCTCTGGCCACATTTGGGTTGATGATGAAGACATTACAGAGCCTAAAGTAAATATATTAAAAATACGTCAAAAAATCGGTATGGTATTTCAACATTTTCATTTATTTCCGCATATGAGTGTGTTAGACAATTTAACCTACGCCCCAATAAAGGTAAAAGGTATAACAACTGAAGGGGCGGTCAAGAAGGCGGAGCATTTATTAAATCAAGTTGGCTTAATTGATAAAATTTCAGCATACCCTAACAGTTTATCAGGTGGTCAAAAACAACGGGTCGCTATAGCTAGAGCGCTTGCGATGGAACCAGAAATGATGTTATTTGATGAACCAACTTCAGCCCTAGACCCCGAAATGGTAAAAGAGGTTCTACAAGTGATTAAAGAACTTGTTAAAACAGGAATGACGATGGCCATCGTGACACATGAAATGAACTTTGCTCGCGAAGTTGCTGACCGAATCATTTTTATGGATCAAGGTCAAATTGTAGAAGAAGGAGCTCCGTCTGAATTTTTTGATTGCCCAACAAGCGCAAGAGCGAAGGATTTTTTAGAAAAAGTGTTGTAGAAATCTTTGTGATTGTTCAAACATGGGTTGTAATTGTTCAAAGTCGAGGTGTGATTGTTCAAACATAGATAGTAATTGTTCAAACTGATAGTAAAACAGTTTAAAAATAGTCACCACCCTTGTTAAGTCAAAGCATTCATAAACTTCATGTTCGTATCATTTTATTTGGAGAGGCAACTGTGCTATTAATAAATAGAATATTTGGAAAATAATCTAGTTAGGGGTTATTTTATGTACATTACAATTTGTCCTGATTCTTTTAAAGGGAGCTTGTCAGCTAATGAGGTCGCTAGTAGGATGGCACAGGCATGTTTTGAAATTTTCCCATCAGCAAAACTAACATTGAAACCGATGGCAGATGGTGGAGAAGGAACCGTCGAAGCATTAGTTAAAGCGACTGCAGGTAAGCGTATATTGAAGCAGGTGATGAACGCTCTTGGTGGGAAGTGTAAGGCTGTTTTCGGTGTGGATCAACAAGAAGAAACAGTCTTTATCGAAGTGGCTAACATTGCTGGGTTGGTGCAAGTCCCTCAAGATCAGCGTAACCCTTTCCATACAACTTCATATGGTTTAGGTGAAATGTTAATTCACGTTTTGGACGAAGGTTTTAATAAAGTGGTGATTGGATTAGGCGGGAGTGCAACGAATGATGGTGGATTAGGATTCCTTCAGGCTTTGGGTGCCAAATTTTTTGATAAAAAAAATAACGAGGTAGGCTTTTTTGGCCGGGATTTGATTCGAGTAAGTAGGGTCGACTTTTCACAAATAGACCGCCGTGTTTATGAAGCTGAGATCCATGTAGCGACAGATGTTGATAATCCACTATGTGGCGAACGTGGGGCAAGCAATGTTTTTGGACCGCAAAAAGGAGCGACCCCAGATCAAGTGAAACAACTAGATCGGGCTTTAGATAATTTTAGCCAATTAGTGGAGGAAGAAGTGGGGCGTCGACTAGCTAAAGTCCCTGGAGCCGGTGCAGCTGGTGGACTTGGATTTGCCTTACTTTCCGTGGGTGCTCAGTTAGTCTCAGGAGCAGAGCTAGTTGCTAAAACAATTGCTTTAGAAGAGAGTATTAGAGAAAGTGATTTCGTTTTAACTGGAGAGGGGAAAAGCGATGAACAAACATTGTATGGAAAAGCACCAGGATATGTCGCTAAGCTTGCTAAGAAACACGGTGTCCCAGCTATATTAATTTCGGGAGCAGTTGAACGCAATAAAGATTTACAAGAGCTATTTCTAGCCACATTTTCTATTATAAACAGACCACTCACTTTACAGGATGCGATAAAAAACAGTGATCAACTACTTTATGAACAGACCAAGAACGTAATCAAGTTGTTTGGTGCAGTAACTTAAATGCATAATTTCTCCCATATTGGATTAACTAAAAGTAAAAGGAAGAAAAGAGGTTTCGATATGGGATTGAAAACTTATCAGGTATTTTTAGGATCACTCATTTTTAGTATGATAATTGGACATTTATTTGTTCCGAAAATGTTTATAGATGCAGAAGAAACGGTTATCGGTTCAGACGTCATGTTCGAAAAAGATGCCAAAGATGAGAAAACTGATTTTGAAGGCATTCATATGAAGAAAATTAAGAAGGATGAACCGACCTATAGTATTGATATTGAAATGCCATCATTCACAGCAGAAAAGCTAAATCTTCCTATAAAAAAGCATGTAAAGCATGTGAAAGAACAATTTTTTGCAGCAATCAAAGGGCAGGTTAGTACAGAACGTCCGGGTAACTTAACGATTAGGACATACATTTATTTAAGTGGAACAGATTTATATTCAATAGTTATGGATGAAGAAATGTATTCTGGTGGGGCAAATGTAAATCAACAGTCAGAAGTATGGCTTGTCGATTTAAATGAAGAAAAATTCGTAAATCAAGAGCTATTGTTCAAAGCCCCTGATGAGGCCCGAGAAGTAATTAGACCTTTGGTAAAAGAAAATATATTACAATCAGAACAGTATAGAGATTACGTACTTGAGGATTCTTTAGAAGAATGGGTCAATAAAGAAAATTATCATTTTGATAATATGTTTGTCAGAGGTGAGAATTTGGTGTTTAAGTTCGATAAATACGAAGTCGTTGCCGGAGCAGCGGGGATGCCTGAAATTGAGATTCCAATTTCTGAAGTCAAAGATCTACTCAAACCAAAATGGTATGAACGATTAACTCAATAGCTAAAAAAGAGAGGCTTTTGCAGAAAGCAAAAGCCCTCTTTTTTAGCACGACGGTCGAAGTTCAGAGCACGACGGTCGAAGTTCAGAGCACGACGGTCGAAGTTCAGAGCACGACGGTCGAAGTTCAGAGCACGACGGTCGAAGTTCAGAGCACGACGGTCGAAGTTCAGAGCACGACGGTCGAAGTTCAGAGCACGACGGTCGAAGTTCAGAGCACGACGGTCGAAGTTCAGAGCACGACGGTCGAAGTTCAGAGCACGACGGCCGAAGTTCAGAGCACGACGGTCGAAGTTCAGAGCGCGACGGTCGAAGTTCAGAGCGCGACGGTCGAAGTTCAGAGTCGCATTCTACTAATTTAACTACCCGGACAATTGCGTTTTATAAAGGTCGGCGTATTGGCCTTTTTGTTTAATGAGTTCGTCATGGGTCCCTTGCTCAATAATTCTCCCATACTCGAGCATTATAATTTTGTCCGCATTTTGAATAGTATTTAGGCGGTGCGCAATTACGAAACTTGTCCGTCCTTTCATTAAGCGCTGTAAAGCTTCTTGAATTCTAATCTCAGTAATAGTGTCAATACTACTTGTTGCTTCATCGAGTACTAAAATTTTCGGATCTGCTAAAATCGCTCGAGCAATCGTTAATAGTTGCTTCTGACCTTGGCTAATTCCGCTGCCGTCGGAATCAAGCACGGTATCGTATTGGTTTGGTAATCTCATAATAAAGGAGTGAGCATTAGCGTTTTTAGCGGCTTCGATAATTTCCTCATCAGTCGCCTCTAACCTTCCGTAGCGAATGTTTTCTCGAATAGTTCCTTCAAATAAGAAGGCATCTTGTAATACAAACGCCATATGTTTTCTCAAGCTTGAACGTTTAATCTGATTTAATTCTTGACCATCTAATAAAATATGTCCGCTATCATAGTTATAAAAGCGAGATATTAAGTTAATGATCGTCGTTTTACCAGCTCCAGTATGTCCGACGAAAGCGACTGTTTGCCCTGCGTCAACATTAAAGGATATGTTCTGTAAAATGACTTCATCCTCATCATACGAAAAACTGACATCTTTAAACTGAACGTCACCCTGTGGTTCGTCAATTTCGATAGCTTTATCTTCATCAAGCTCTTCACTATCCTCATCAATAATTTCGAAGACACGCTCAGCCCCAGCAACTGCGGCTAATAGTTGGTTAAATTGGTTTGATAATTCATTTAAAGGTCTAGTAAACTGGCGTGCTAACTCAGTAAAAATAACGATAGTTCCTACAGATGCCATACCGTTCAACACTAACACTCCACCGACAAACGCGATAATAGCAAAGCTAAATGAATTAAGCATATTCATTAGTTTCGGAATAAAACCAGAGAATACCGCCGCCCAATAACTTGCCTGTTTCACATCATCATTTTTTTCGTGAAATTCTTCTTTGACACGGTCTTCTTGCGAGAATGTTTTCACGATTCGTTGTCCGGAAATCGTTTCCTCAACATAACCATTTAATTCACCGAGCCGCTTTTGTTGGATTTTAAAAAGAGGGCCGGTCCGTTTCGTAATCCAGCGCATACCGAACACCATCATCGGAATAATGGTAAGTGTAACGACTGCCAGAATCGGACTTAGATAAAACAAGACTGATACCGTCCCGATTAGAGTCAAGACACTTGAAAAAATCTGAATAACAGACGTGTTTAACGTGTTGCTGACGTTATCGACATCATTTGTAATTCGGCTCATAATTTCTCCGAATTGTCGCTTGTCAAAATAAGCAATCGGTAGCTCATGTAATTGGTTAAAAAGCTGTGAGCGTAATTTAAATACTGTGTTTTGAGCAATCCCTATCATGACGAAATTTTGCGAAAACATGGCTAGGGAGTAAATAAAATAAACAATGAGTAAAGCAATGATAACTTTACCAAGTCCTGATAATTCCTGTGCAACAATATAATCATCTACTGCCATCCCAATCATGTAAGGGCCAAGGATGGCAAGTGCAGAACTGACAATCACCATGACAAAGACAAAAAACAGCTTCCATTTTTCATCTAGTAAAAAGCTGAAAATTCGTTTCACTGTACCTTTCCAATCACGAACTCTTGGCTTTGCTCGTTCGTCTTTAACTTTTTCAGCTTCATTTAAATCAATTTTCTCATATGAAAATGGGTCAACGAACAACTCTTTAACGTTCATACACTGCCTCCTTTCCGAACTGTGATATAACAATTTTTCTATATAGTTCTGATTCATCTAACAACTCTTGATGTGTTCCCATCGCTAAAAGTTTTCCGTAATCTAATAAAATAATTTGATCGGCGTCCATAGCAGTCGTAATTTTTTGTGTGACAATTAAAGTCGTGCATTCATATGTTTGAATCGCCTCAAGCAGTTTAGCCTCTGTTTTTAAATCTAGCGCACTCGTACTATCATCTAACATTAATATTTTAGGTCTACGAACGAGCGCTCGCGCAATGGATACCCGTTGCTTTTGTCCTCCTGAAAGGTTAACTCCCTTTTGTCCTATTTTAGTGTCATAACCTTTTGGAAGATTAATGATGGTGTCATGAATTTGTGCATCCTTTGCAGCTTGAACAATTTCTTCTTTTGTCGCATCCTCTTTGCCCCACGCAATATTTTCCATAATGGTTCCGGTAAATAGAAGTGGTGCTTGAGGGACGTAGCCTATTTTCTTACGCAGTGAGTCAAGTGCGAAATCCTTAACATCGTGCCCGTCGATAACAATCGTTCCACCAGTCACATCATATAATCTTGGTATTAATTGAAAAAGTGATGTTTTACCAGAGCCCGTTGCTCCAATAATGGCGATTCTTTCTTGAGGTTTAGCCGTAAATGTAATATTTGATAATACATCTTCCTTCAAATTTGAATAACGGAATGATACATTATCAAATTCAACCTTCCCATCCGTGATGGTATATGTCGGATCTGCATTTTCTTTTTCTAATAAATCAATTTCCGTATCCATCACACGCTCAATTCGGTCTGCAGATGCTTTCATTCTAGCAAAAGCCATCGATAACCAGCCGAACATACTAATGGCCATTGACACTCTTAGTGCATAGTTGACGATGGCGACAACTTCCCCGACTTGTGCATTATTGTTCAATACCTCGTTATTTCCAAACCATAAAATAAATAGCAAACTCGTATTCATAACGAGAAGTAAAATCGGCATAGCTGTTTCAATCAGTCGTAAAGATTTTTTCGTATAGTCCATCAATGCAAAGTTTGATTTTTCAAAACGGCTTTTTTCATAATTTCTACGTAAAAAAGCTTTGATTAATCGAATGCCAGATAAATTTTCTTGCATGACGCGATTGACGTAATCTAGCTTTTCTTGAACTTTTTCAAATAACCGCGAGGCAATTTTTAATACTAAAAATAAAAAGCCAATCAAAAGTGGCACTGTAATTAAAAATACTAAAGAGATTCGCCAGTTGACTAGAAAAGCCATAACGACACCACCAATGACTAATAGCGGTGCGCGAAGCATAATTCTAACAATCATAAAAATTCCGTTTTGGATTTGACGGACATCATTCGTAAATCGTGTAATTAATCCTGATGTAGGGTGGTCATTTAAATTTTTAAAAGAAAACGCTTGAACCTTATCGAAAAGCTTCTTCCTTATGTCATAGCCAAAGTTAAAAGTCGTATGTGAGGCGTAAAAGGAGTTAATAATCCCAGCTGTGAAAGATAAGAAAGCAAGCCCAACCATGATGGAACCCCAAAAAATAATTGTATTTAAATCTTTATTGACGATTCCATTGTCAATCATATTTTTTAAGAAAAATGGAAGTAACAACTCAACAGTTAGTTCGACCAACATAAGAATCCATGCTATGACCATATGTAAATAATAAGGTTTTAATATTTTTACTACTAGTTTCATGTTGTGGCCTCCAAATCGAATCAATAGTATATATTTTATCGTGAAATGTTATTTTTACATAGGAAATTGATTTTAAATTTAATTGCATATTAACCATATATATTAGTTGACAACTAACTAGTCTATCCCCTAAACTAATGATGTTGTCAAATAGTTTAGGGGGTAAACAATATGGACCACCGTGTTATAGAAGCTGTCCAGTTATTCGAAGATATTCTTATATATGGTACGAGTAGAATATTAAAAAACGTGGAATCGGATATATGGAAAGACTATTCACCCGAGCAAATTCAGATGCTAAAACTGATAAAAAAGGAGAAAGAGATTACTTCCAATCGATTAGCTGAATTACAAGGCGTTCATAAAAGTGCAGTGTCGAATCGTCTAAAAAAATTGCTTGAAAAACGAGTTGTTGATATGGTGACATCTACGGATGACCAACGTTCAAAAATAATCGTTTTAACAAGTAAAGGTGAAGAAGTGCTTGAACAATCTAATGAAGCTTTATACAAGTACATTGAAAAATTATTTATTGATCAAGTTGAGGATGTACAGATTGACCAATTTATTATGTTGTTAAATAAAATAAAATCAATATTACAAGTAGGTGAATAGAGAGATGAAAAATATTATTAAATTTAGATGGTTGATTTTCACGGTTATTATTGTACTTACAGCTGTTTTATTTTTTACATCCCCTAACTTAACTAAACAAGCAGAAGAAGCAGGAACCTTTCAATTGGAGGAAAATTCTGATTCGGTAAGAGCAGCAAAAATTTTAGAAGATGCAGGTGCGTCAGCAGACATGATTTCTATTGCTTTTGCTTTAGATGAAAACTTAAATGATGAAACTAAAGAAACTATTAATCAAGTCGTTACAGATTTACAAAACTATGGTGAACCAGTCAATGAAGTAGTGAGTCCTTTTGAAAATGAGGAATTAGAAAACCAGTTCGTTTCTGAAGATCAGAAAACGGTATTACTGCCAATCACCGTTGATGGTGAAATGGAAGAGATTTATGAGTTTGCACAAGTTGTAAGAGAAGAGATTATTCCATCTGATGTTACTGCTTACGTCACTGGTGAGGCAATTATTAACCAAGATGTTAATTTAAGTGCTCAAGAAGGGCTAGAGCGTACAGAGATTATAACAGTCGTCTTAATCTTTGTGTTACTGTTAGCCGTTTTCCGCTCACTTGTTACACCATTAGTACCATTAGTTTCGGTGGGCTTAGCATACTTAATTAGTCAATCAATTGTAGCGTTTTTCATTGATTGGTTTAACTTCCCAGTATCGAACTATACGCAAATATTTTTAGTTGCCGTGTTGTTCGGAATAGGAACTGACTATTGTATATTGCTATTAAGCCGATATAAAGAAGAATTATCAGAAGGTCATGATGTGACAACGTCGATTATTAACACATACCGAACAGCAGGTAAAACGTTAATCGCAAGTGCAATATCAGGTTTTGTCGCATTTATTGTCATCATTTTCGCTGATTTCCCTATTTATAAATCAGCGGCTGGGGTGGCAATAGGGGTCGCAACATTACTCATAATTTTACTCACGATCATGCCGTTTTTCATGGCTGTATTAAAAGATAAACTTTTCTGGCCATCGAAAAAAGCTGCATCACATAGTGACAGTAAATTATGGAAATGGTTTAGTAATGTTTCAGTTTTACGCCCGATTTTATCAATTCTCATAGTCGCGGTCATTACTGTACCAATTTTGTTTACTTATGATAATGATAAATCTTACAACACACTAGAAGAAATTGGTGACGAGTATGAATCTGTTAAAGGTTTAGATCGAATTTCTGAAGCCTTTGGAAAAGGTGATTCATTACCAATTCAAGTGATTATCAATAGCGAACAAGAGCTAGTCACTCCAGAAAACATGATCCACTTGGAACTTTTATCAGAAAAGATAGATGAAGTAAATGGTGTCGATGCTGTACGTTCAATGACTCGACCTACGGGAACATTGTTAGAGGATATAAAAGTTACGCGTCAATATGAACTGATTGAAGAAAATCTTCCGGAAGTAAAAGATGGATTATCTGAAATTGAAGATGGATTAGTGGAGATTGATGCTAATCTAGAAGGACTTTCTATGCAAGTTGGTCCAGAGTTAGCTTACAAGATTGAAGAGTTCAAAACATCAATTGACGATATCACTAATGATTTACAAAACTTAACTCAATTACTTGATTCAGCGGAAAACATTCCGGAAGTTGTTTCAAATAGTGAAGAAATTAAATCTGACTTAGAGGCATTGAACAGTTCGATGAATCAACTAGGAAATGGCCTTATTCAGCAAGGTGGTCAAGCGGCTGCTTTAGGCACAGGAATTACTCAAATGGCTGGTGGAATTAATGAAATGGCCTTAGGAATCGGGGAGATTAGCACAGGTCTTGATGAAGCGAAAGAGCTTGTACTAAATATAGAAGAGAGTAAATTAGCAGAAGAGACAGGGCTTTTCATACCAGAATCTGTTTTAGAAGATGAAGCCTTTGAATCTGTGTTAAGTCAATATAGTTTTGGGGAAAGTCATGGATTAATTTTAAATGTAGTATTAGATGTTGATCCATATTCCGCTGAGGCAATAACGATTTTAAGAGATATTAAATCTGTCGTTAACGATTATGAACTTCCTGAAACATTAGCAAAATCAGAGGTGGCCTACAGTGGTATTCCTAGTATTAATAGTGACTTAGAAGATATTTCATCAAAAGATTACGTGAGAACAATCATCATCATGTTAATCGGGCTGTTTATTATATTGTTAGTATTTTTACGTTCAATAGTTATGCCAATTTATATGATTGGTTCATTACTACTAACTTATTTTACAACAGTATCTATTGCAGAATTAATCTTTGTTAATTTATTAGGATTCGATGGGATCACATGGGCGGTACCGTTCTTCGGATTCGTCATGTTAGTTGCTTTAGGTGTTGATTACTCGATCTTCTTATTGGAAAGATATAGAGAAGAAATTGCTCGAGGAAATGGTATTAAAGAAGCAATGAAAACGTCAATGGCAAAAATGGGTACGGTTATTATTACCGCTGCGATCATCTTAGCTGGTACATTTGGTGCCATGATGCCTTCAGGCGTGTTAAGTTTATTGCAGATTGCTTCGATTGTTATTACAGGTCTGTTACTGTATGGCTTTATCGTGCTACCACTACTAATTCCTGCAGTTACTGTACTACTAGGAAAAGTAGCTTCGTTTCCATCAAAATTAAAATAGTTAGTATTTAAAAAGCGAGTTCTTTGTGACTCGCTTTTTTTATGGTTAAAAACGGAATGGCTTTACACTAAATTGGCTGGCAAACTGAAAATTGGCTGGCAAATCGTGAAATTGGCTGGTAAATCAGTCTAATTGGCTGGTAACTGCTCGAAACTGGCTGGTAATCATCCGAAATTGGCTGGTAACCTGTCAAAATTGGCTGGCAAAATAACCGCCGCTTTTGAGCAAGAAGGTTTCTTAAAAGATTTTAATAAAAAAGAAGGAAATTATAGGAATAATATAGAAATTAAGTAATCGCAGGGAGCTAAATAGAATATTTTGGCTCTTATTTATATAAAGGGGGATTAATTTTAATGAAGTTTAAATGGGTTAAAGCATTTTTACTTTCTTCTATTTATACGATGGTAGGATTTACTTTAGCTGTTAGTGCAGCAGAAAATGTATCAGTGGATTCATCTGAGTCAGAGGACCAGGTAGACCTGAAGGAATCAAGTGAAGACTCCGATCTATTGGATGAATTAATAACTAAAGTGAAAAAAATCTTTCCTGAAAAATTTAGTGATGCCTCTGAGAAAGACTTCGAATTAGATATTGTTATCCGTCACCCATTAGAAGGTGATGATACCGAAAGAATACGACTGAGCTATTATGAACGCACTTCAAAGAACCCTGTAAATGCTTTTTTTGAATTTACTGGCGATGATCTAGAACTTACAAACTTCAATTTTCGTAAACGGGATCAATCGGATGCTTTATTTCCACCAAAAGTAACTGAAGATGAAGCTTTAGTTATTGCGAGAAACTTTATAGATAACATCAATTCAAATGAAACGTACAGATTAAGAATTGATGATAGATTGTTTATGGGCGGTGTGAATCAACCATTAACTGAACCAATTGAATACCGTTTTATCTTTGAAAAGCTTAAAAATGGGATCCCAGTGCATGGACAATCCATTAGTATCACAGTATTAGGTAATGGTGAAGTCACTCATTACAGCAACTTCATTCATAAAGAAAACCCAATATTTGAAAGTAAGACAGGAATAATATCTAAAGATGCGATCCTTGAAAGCGTTAAAGATAATATTAATATTGAATTGCAGTATTTAATAACTAGAGACTACAACACACGAGAAGAAACTGCACATCTCACCTACCAAGAAGTACCAATGGTTCAAGGTGTGTCAGCGAAAGATGGAAACTATTACATTAACGGTGAATATGTAGACGAGCTTCCAAAGAAGAGTGAAATAAAAATGTTAACAGCAAAGACTAAGTCTCCGAAACCATTGACGAAAGATGAAGCTAAGGCGTTAGCTGAAAAGTTACTAGCCACTGATCAAGAAGGTATCACATTAAGTATTGATCGTGTACAGGAACGTGAAGAGCAAGACGGGACAATATATTACCACGTTCAATATATGTACAATAGAGTAAATGGTGGCTCCGGCTCAACTATAAGCATAAAAAAAGATAGTGGAGAATTACTACATTTCTCATCTGTACTTGACCGAAACAAGGAAGTAGACGTGAACATTTCAAAAGAAGAAGCATTAGATATAGCTGTGGAATATATTCAAGACTACGCTTATTCGAAGATGAACGAGTATGCTTATCCAATAAGTTACCAATCTAACACAAATGAACCTAATTATATGTTTTCATTCCCAAGAGTAAAAAATGGCCTTATCGTAAACGGAGATAACATTTTAGTTGGTGTTTCAAAAGATGATGGTCAGTTAACTTTATTAATAAATTCTCCTAGTCATATCAAGGATTGGCCTTCATTAAAAGATGTTGTTAGTGAAGATCAAGCTATGGAAGCAATTAAAGACAATTTAGATTTAAAGCTATACTATGTAAGCGATGACTTAAAAGATTCAACTAGTAAAACATTACAATATAAGCTTAGGTATAATAGAGATGCTGATTACATTAGGTCATTTTATGATGCAACGACAGGTGAATGGATAAGCATTTCACCGTATTATGAAGAAGAGAAATCAAATATTACGATTAGTCATTCTTGGGCGGAGGATGAGCTTAACTTCATGATTAAAAATAAGATCATCGAAGTAGACAATCCTGAAACCTTTGATGGAGATGCTGTTGTAACAAAAGGTGAAGCGTTAGAAATTTTATCGAAGTCTTTGACACGTATTTATCAAGGACCAGTTATGGATGACACAGAAGAGTCTCCTTTTAGTAATATTGATCGTGATCATGAATTATATGAAGTTATTAAACGATCCGTACAATTAGGGATTATAGATGACAGTCAAGATACGTTTAATATCGATGAAGTCATCACACGTGAACAATTAGCTTATTGGTATGTCCGTGCATTAGGACTAAATGCGGTTGCGAAACAAGATGATATTTTTAAATATGATGGATTTCGAGATGCGAATGAGATGGGCGAAAAATATCGTAGTTACGTCGTTCTTGCTAATTCATTTGGCGTTCTAACGAAAAATCATGCAGATAAATTTTTACCTAAAAATGAAGTGACATATGCGCAGTTAGCAGTATCATGCTTAAGACTTGCTAAACTAATTACATCTGAAGATTTTCAATAATTACAATAAAGGCTGTTCCGACTTGTTCGGGACAGCCTTCGTTTATTTGTTAGGCATAAACTATAAAAAATAGATATTTATTATGTATTCCTTTAGTGATATAATATTCTGAAATATCAAAACTAAGGTGGTCACTGTGAAACTTTTAAAATCAATACTTGTCTCTATATTTTTGTGGCTAATTGCAATCAATGGCATCGTCTTACTAGCTCTAATTCCAGCTGGAGAGCCAACAGAAGCTGATATCGCTATGGCTTATTATGAACAAACGGCACGGTTAATAGATGTCTTTAGACATTTTGAGTTTGAAGATTATAAAAGTAATGTCGTAGGCTTTTATTCTAATTTATTTGCGAATGATGGAGCTTTTTTAGGAACTAGTGAAGCGTATAAAATGCCCGTTGAGGAGCTTGTTTGGGGGAATGGGAAGCGAAGTCTATTATTAGTTTTGCCAGCATTTTTTTTAGGAATTATATTTGGCATTTTAAAAGGAATCTATGATTTCAGAAAAAACAAGAAGCGCTTTTCTATATTTGGGGAAAGATCTACAAATTTCTTTTTAGCAGTTCCTGATTTCATGGTTGTATTATTGATTCAAATTATGTTACTTGAATTGATTGACTTCGGGTTACCTAGAATAGATCTGTATGGTGAAGACGGGTTATCAAATGTCATTCTTGGGATTATATTTTTGACGATTTATCCAACCATGTATATAGCAAAAAGTGTTAATTTAAGTTTACAAGAGGAACAAGGTTATGATTACGTTCGAACGGCGATAAGCAAAGGAACTAGTGAGAAGAAAATTATTTCAAGACATATGTTAAGTAATGCTTATATTAAATTACTCGGGCAATTCCCAACGGTGATGCTCTATATTATTTCTAGTCTATTTATTGTTGAACACTTAATGATGTATCGTGGAGCGACCGTGCGGTTATTTGAGCATATGGCTGATCCTCAAGTTTTATTTGGTTTTGCCCTCTTTTTCTCATTAATTATGTTAATTACAGACGTCCTTAGCCAAGTATTCAGTTATTCGCTTAGAAGGAGAGTCAGTTAATGAAGTTTAAAAAATGGAATTACCAATTAATATTTGGCACGCTCTTCGTGAGTGTATTACTAATTATCGCAATTGTCGGGCCTGAAATAAATTCTTTGCAGGAGTCGGCAACAGAAAGAGCAAGAGCCGTAATCAATGAGGATGGATCGATAAGTAAACCACCCTTTCCCCCTGGCAAGGATTATTTATTAGGGACAGATGATTTTGGAATTAGCTTATTAAGTAAACTTTTAGTAGGGACGAGAGAAGTATTTATATTTATGATTGGAATTACATTAATAAGATTTTTAATTGGAATCCCACTCGGATATTTCTCTTATTATAATAATCCACTTCATTCAACGATTAATGCTTGGAATAAAATATTTACCTATATTCCAGTTATTTTTACAGTTATCGTAGTTTTTAATATACCTTATATTTTTTATGCACCGAATCGGATGGTCTGGATGATGTTTATCATCGCTCTTATTGAAGTTGGAAGAGTTGCTTTAATGTATCGATCAAGTATAGAAACGATTGCAGTGAAACCATTTATTACGGCGGCTATTTCAACGGGAACGACTAGACGAAGACTTTTTAGAAAATATTATATCCCATTAACATTGCCAGAGATTATTGTCCAGATGATTATTGATTTTGGAAGAAATATGTTTTTAATTGGTCAATTAGGGATAATCGGAATATATATTTCGTATAAAGTAACATGGATTCCTGCGCGGTATTTCGAGTTGGGAGGAGTGCATCAAGAATTCCAAGACGCGCATTCGTGGCCGTTACTTTTTAGACAATTAGGTACTTTCATTTATACAGCACCATGGATTCCACTCATTGCGAGTGCTGCAATTACAGTTGTAGTTCTAGGTTTTTTAATGTTCGCAGAAGGCTTACGTAAACATTTTCAGAAAAGGCAAGCTTATTTATAGAAAAGCAGGCTCACTCGATAATTTTTTTTCTGATCAAATTAGTAAAATACATTAATAATAATCATCACAAAAAAGTACTTTTGAAGGGAGAACGCTCATGGTATTAATAGAATATGCTTTATTTATATTTGTTTCTCTTCCTATTGCCGTAATAATACATGAGTATGGTCATGTTATATTTTTAAAATTATTTGGTGCTGAGATCAGAGAGATTAGATTCGGCACTAGTGACCAAAAAATTTTCAGTTTAAGAAAACACACATTATATAAAGGTAACTTCCTTTATGGACGTGTTGATTTTGTTCTTAATAATGTTTCAACTTATAAAGATTTTTTAATATCAGCGGGTGGTATTATTTTTAATATTGTATCTGCTTCGATTGTTTGGTACCTAATGATTATTGATTATCTACCAAAGATTATACCTTTTCGTGGTTTTGTTCTCTATTCTTATTTAATGGCTATTTACGTCATGATACCAACCGTTTATAAAGATGGACATGCGAGTGATGGTAAACATATCATATTGATACTTAGAAGTTGGTTTTCAAAAAACGAATCACGACCATAATTCTTAATATTCCTGACATAATAGAGATAATGATGCTTTTTATTAATGGTTATAGTGACTCGCTATCAGTGGACGCTTTTACCGATCAGGAGTCGCCGCTTCCGCTCATCACAAACAACAACTTAGTGTAAATATCATTATTATCTACACTAAACTTTAACAGAGACTTATTAATAAATATACAATTAAAAAACGTTTGAGAGAACGGATGGGCAAATAAGTATCTGTTTCCCCGTATTTCTCTCAAACGTTTTTTTAATTATCTTTGTTCAACTTCAACTTCGTCAACAAACCATTGGTAATCCTTTTTCTTAATCGTAAATATGAAGGTGACATTTCCACGCAAGTCGCTTGAATGTTCTTGCTCGACTTGATACGTATTGCGATCAATTTGGTTAAGAGAAAAGTCTTTTTTCATATCAATAAAGACTGGCATAATGGTTGCTGTTAAGTAAACATCGCCGTCTTGTTCATAAATATAATCATCCATAAGTTGGTCTGCTTGTTTATCTGTCATGACTTTTAGAAAGTCAACTCGTACTTCTTTGGCAGAATTATACGTCGTTAAACGTTGATTTTCATTGTTATTAACTAAATGCATAAATGTTTGTTCGTAATTAGTTAGTAGAGTTTTAATTGATTCGTATACCATGTCATATTCAACTTGGTGGAGCACCCAATTCGCACCGTTAAACACGATTGTAAACGTATAAATTACATGTCCGTCTAAATCGCTTATGTGCTCTTGCTTAATTTCATACGTTTTTTCATCAATTTTATTAACGTCGTATGGTTCATTTATACTTAATGATGTTGGTGTATGAGTAGCAACTAAGTATACCCCATCCTCTTCTTCGTAAAAGTAAGTGTCCATTAACTCCTTTGCATACTCATTTGAGGCTATATTTAATAATTCGACTTTCACGTCAGTCAGTGAGTCAAAGGTTGTTAATCGTTGTTGTTCATTATTTTGAATGAATTGGTTGAATGTTTCGTCGTATCGATTAAAAAATTCTTTTTCGTTAAAACTTGTCGGTTCTCGGTCTTTATTTGTTAAAGGTTGAACAAACGATTCAAATTTTCTGTAGTAGATTTCTTTATCCCCATTTTCTTGGAAATACACTTGATTAACATTTTCAAAACTAAATACTATTTCTTTCATTTCATTATTAAATTCTCCAGATTCATTGGTCGTAAAGCTATAACTAAATGGCTTAAAATCGACTGTAACAGTACCTTCTTCATCAATCGCTACTCCATTTAATTCAATTCCAAGAGCGTTAAGCATACGATTAGGACCATTCATATAGTCGATAAATTTCTCTTCAAGTTCCGGAAACCTTTTGCCGTATTTTGCATAATCAAGATTCAAGTTTTCCGATTCTGAGATGTCTTCATTCGAATTATCCTGGATTTGAATGGTGATAAAAGAATCGTTAGAAAGATTACTTACAATGACTTCCCAAATTTGTTTATTCTCAATGAAATTAATCTCTTTTATCGCCACAAAATCATATCCAAATTCGGTTAGCTCATCCGAATTTAACACTTTTACTATGACCTCTTTTTTAGTAAGAGTGGCTCCTGGTACACTCTCATCAGGTAGTAATTCTATCCGATCAGCTGACGCCTGGGCTGGAAATGAATCTTCTTGTTCCGAATGCCAGCCTTTTATTTTTCGTCCCAGCTCAACCTCCTCGGTTACACCGCGATACCACACTGCATCATATTGATTATATTGATTCGTTTCTGAGCTCACGACTAGAATTGACCCGTTTTCTTCTTTTTGTAAGACATACCCTTCAATCGCAGGTTCTGTATTATTACCTAAGCCACTAGGAGTATCTTCGCCATTCAATTGACTAAATAAAATCGTAAATCCAATTAAAAACACGGCAGCAAGTGTCAAGGCAACCCTTGTCGGAGTGAATGTTTTATTACTTTTTTTAGACTGATTGATTTTTTGTAAAACGCCGTCGCGATCTTGTTCAGTAAACTGTATGGAATGATCATTTAAATAATCGTTTTTTAACTCTCTTAATTCTTTATCCAATACTTTCACCTCCATTGAGCTCGAGTCGTTCTTTCAAACGCTCCCTTGCCCGTCTTAATCTAGCTTTTACTGTATTAATGTTAACGTCTAGAGCATCTGATATTTCTTGCGTATCTAAATCCTCAAAATAATATAAGATAATCACTTCACGATATTTTAAAGGTAATTGATAAACTTCAGTTAAAAGCTCATTAGAAGTTTCCGTTTGAATAGACAATGCTTCTGGATTGTTATTTATCGTATTTGTATTGTTTTTAAGCTTATTAATTAGTTTATTTTCTCTAACATTTAAAGACCGTAAATAATCTTTACTCTTATTAATCGCAATTCGATAAATCCAAGTTTTCAGCGACGATTCACCTTTAAAATCGTTAAGCTTTTTATAAACAGTAAAGAATACGTCTTGTGTTATATCATCGGTATCTGAATGATTTCTTACGTATGAAAATATAACACGCTTTATTTCAGTACCGTACTCACTCATACATTCTTCTAAAACTTCCATTCGGTCATGACCTGACACATTGTTTTTATGTCTAGACATTACGTGCCTCCTTTCTCGCATTCATAGATTAGACGGTGGAGATAGCTTCCAGGGTGCAACTTATTTACATTTTTGTTTAATATGTTTAACATTAATTAGAGTGTATAATAGATACAAAAATATTAATATCAATATAGGAAAAACATATAATTAGATTATTGAGCTAAAATATAATATACTCATTTACATAAAAAAAGAGGTGAGTTATTATTTTAGCCAAACACCCTTACGTTAAATTTCGAAGAGAGATTGATCATTGGAACTTCAAGCAAATCAATTACGAGGATGAACATTACGTTTATTTATATGAAAATAAAGTAGAAACACACGAAAATTCGTTTCATATTCGTGAAGTTTTAGATCTATCTTATAAAATGATGTCAGATCGGTATGGATTTTTTTACTTGCATACGTTAAAAGGGGTCATTACGCTTCATATTAAAGAGCAGCCTGATGAATTTATTAAGCAATTTCGTGAAGTTGAACAAAAGTAGAATGGTACACTTTAGTAGTCGAAGTGTACCATTTTTTCTATTATAATAGGGTAGAGAGAGAGGGGATATGATGGAGAAGAAAGTATTACTCGTTGATGGGATGGCATTATTATTCCGTGCCTTTTATGCAACAGCGATGAGTGGTTATTTTATGGTGAATAGTAAAGGGATTCCCACGAATGGCATTCACGGATTCGTCAGACATTTAATAACTGCAACGAATACATTTAAGCCAACTCATGTTGTTGCATGCTGGGACATGGGTAGCCATACATTCAGAAACGATTTATATAAAGAATACAAAGCGAATCGTGGTGCACCACCTGAAGAATTGGTCCCACAATTCGATTTAGTTAAAGAAGTAACAGAAGCGATGAATATACCGAATGTCGGAATTAAAGGTTATGAGGCTGATGATTGTATCGGCACGTTAGCACAGATTTATAAAAATGAAGCTCACGTTCATATTTTGACTGGGGATCAAGATATTTTGCAGCTGTTGGATGAAAAAGTTAAAGTTATTTTACTGAAAAAGGGTTACGGAAATTATGATGTTTATGACGCCGTCCGTTTTCAGGAGGAAAAAGGAATTACCCCTAAGCAGATGATTGAGTTAAAAGCGATGATGGGTGATTCAAGTGATAATTACCCTGGGGTAAGGGGAATCGGTGAAAAAACGGCATTAAAGCTACTACAACAATTCGGGTCGCTCGACGAAATCTTAGCTAATCTTGATGGTTTAACGAAGGCTCAACGAACTAAATTTGAGAATGACTTAGAAATGGTTCATTTGTCTAGGAAGCTGGCAGAAATATACTGTGAAGCGGATGTTGATTGCCATTTGGACGATGCGATTTTTGAAATTAATCGTGATCAAGCTATGGCGAAGTTTGAAGAATTAGAGTTTAAAAGAATTGACACTTTATTCTAGAAGGTGAAATAATGCGCATATGGTCAATCCATCCGAAATATTTAGACGCAAAAGGTTTAGTCGCATTATGGCGCGAAACACTTTTGGCACAAAAAGTATTACTAGGAGAAACAAAAGGGTATACGAATCACCCACAGCTTGTCCGTTTTAAAAAACATGAAAGTCCAATTGATGCGATTGGGGTTTATTTAGAATATGTTTATATTGAAGCGAAAGCTCGGGGATATAACTTTGATCAATCGAAAATTGTGAGTGATCAAACGAATGAACAAATTGAAGTTACTTCGGGTCAGCTGGAATATGAGTGGGGTCATTTGCGAGCTAAGCTTCGGACGCGGGACCCGGAGCGGATTAAACAGCTACAAATGGGTAAGAAACAGCAAAACATTTTACCGCATCCTTTGTTCACAGTTGTAAAAGGTCCAGTTGAGCCGTGGGAGAAGATTTAGAATAGTTTAGGCTAGGCGATTATTTGCCTAGCTTTTTTTAATAAACATGGAGTGGGTGATTAAATGACTAAGTCGTTAAAATTAATTAAACCAACAATTGAAATGGAATATGAGTACTTTGATTACATAAATGAATGGTTAAAAGCTGAAGAGGAAATCGTTCCTTCAACTTTTAGGTACTTTCCAAAAGACTATCATAAGTTTTTAGAGAAATTAAGGAGAGACGGTAAGGTTGAGCAACCAGACGGGCGTGTTCCTGCGACAACATATATTTTAGTCCAGGATAGTGGGAGATGGTTAGGTGCTTGTAATATTAGGCATGAGCTAAATGATGTGTTACTTTCAATCGGTGGCCATGTAGGCTATGGCGTTCGACCAAGCGAAAGAGGGAAAGGCTATGCGACGGAAATATTAAGGCTTTCATTATTGCAACTAGAAAAGGTCGGTGTTACCCGTGCGCTTATTACGTGCAATGCTGATAATGTCGCTTCAGAAAAAGTGATCATAAATAACGGTGGCAAAGAAGATAAAAGCTTCACAGAAGAAGATGGTAATATTGTTAAACGGTTTTGGATAGATATAAAGAGTTATTGATTTTATATGAATATTCAATTAATATTAGAGAGATTAAATACATATGCTGAGGGTGACATTTTTTGAATAATTCTGGAAAAGTTGTTACAGGTTTATTAGTTGGGAGTATTATATTAAATATTATTTTTTTCTTTTCTTTAAATAGTAAGATTGAAGAAAAATATGAACGCCTGTCGATGAATCAAGATAATTTAAGTTTTAGAGTGAGTTCTGAAATGGATGGAATTTATTCGCGAATTCAAGAAATTGGTAGAGAAACAATTTGGATATTATCAGAAGATTTTTCACCTAATGTAGATGAATCTTCTGAAGATGGCATCGTCATGGATTTTGAATGGACCTTTCGAGAATTGGCAGAAGGCTCGGACGTGAGACTACTCTATCGAGAAGAAGGGAAATCGCAATGGGACGAGCAAGCAGCAAAAAATATCGGCGGACTCAATTTTTCAGCTAAAATAAAAATTTCACCAGAAAAAGATTATCAATATCAAATCGTTAGTGAAGGTGCTTTAAGCAAGTCAAGTGAAGTTAAATGGATTCCTGGTTCATTATATAAACCAACTCCATTAATACCTGTGGAGTGGGGGTCTTCCCGTGAAAATGGTGAAGAAATGTTAACTTGGAGATTTGAGCAAGATAGTCCTCACCCTTTTGATTTTTATCGTGTTTATTCAGCTGTGGCTACAGTGACGTTTGCTGACGGTAGTAAAAAAGAAATCGAGTTAGAGAAAAGTGTGTCCGGAACTAACTATGATGGTATCCCAATCGAAAGTTGGGAGTTGGAAGTAGAAAATAAAAATTTATTCGAAATTATCCTACGAGTTGAATATAATAACGGAATCGTTCACGAAGGTGAAATATTCCCCGATGATCACGAATACTACATGAAATTTGATGACAATTGGTAAAACGTAAAATCCCGCAAAAATTAGATGTTGCGGGATTTTGTTTATGTTTAGGAAGTGGCTGAGTCATTAGAAAAATGTGACGGCCGAAATGAAGCGCACGACGGCCGAAATGAAGCGCACGACGGCCGAAATGAAGCGCACGACGGCCGAAAAGGAGCGCACGACGGCCGAAATGAAGCGCACGACGGCCGAAAAGGAGCGCACGACGGCCGAAAAGGAGCGCACGATGGCCGAAAAGGAGCGCACGATGGCCGAAAAGGAGCGCACGATGGCCGAAATGAAGCGCACGATGGCCGAAAAGGAGCGCACGATGGCCGAAATGAAGCGCACGACGGCCGAAATGAAGCACACAACAGCCGAAAAGGAACGCACGACGGCCGAAAAAAAGCGCACGACAGCCGAAAAGGAGCACACAACGGCCGTTAAAGATTCAAGATGAGCCCAAAAATATATTCATCTCTTGCTTATTATGGTAATCTATACTATTACGTGATATGAAAGAGGATTGATCGATGCATAACTATAGTGAAGATAAAAGAGTATCAATTATCGCGTTAATTACTGCTGCTTGTGTGATTGGGGACGCGATGTTATTTATAGTACTTCCGATATATTGGGAGAAATTTGGGCTTACCGCATTATGGCAGGTTGGCGTTTTGTTATCAGTTAATCGATTAATTCGCCTGCCCATTAATCCTTTAGTCGGTTGGTTTTATCATCGTATGGGTAAACGAACAGGTGTAATTATTGCTGTTCTGCTCGCTAGTTTTTCAACGATGTCTTATGGGATGTTTCAAAGTTTTATCATTTTGCTTTTCATGCGGATGATTTGGGGAGTTGCTTGGTCATTTTTACGTCTTGGTGGTTTCCTAACTGTTATTGAAGTAGCCAGTGATCGTAATCGCGGCCGCTTAATTGGTAAGTATAACGGATTGTGGGGGTTAGGTGGTCTTGTTGGGATGTTAATTGGTGGGTTACTCGCAGATTCAATTGGTATTACTTTTGTAACAACAGCATTTGCAATTATATCTATTTCAAGTTTACCTTTTGTCATAAAGTATATTCCGAAAACTAAAGAAGCAAATAGTCGAGATAAATCCAGAAGTAATAACAAACCTTCTCAATCTTATTGGAAAAATAAACAAGTCTGGGCGATTCTCCTAACCGGAGTTGTGATGGCGATGGTTGTGTTTGGAATTTTCTTATCTACGTTAAGTCGATTAGTAGAATTACATATGACAACTGAATTAGTCGTCTTTGGATTTATAATAGGAGCTGCTTCGATATCGGGTGTTATGCAAGCTATTAAGTGGGGATGGGATCCTGTTCTTGCACCACTTGTTGGTAAATGGTCGGATGAAAAATTTGGTAGGATTCCGATGCTTGTTTTTGTGTTTATATCAGCGAGTGTCGTGTTCTTTTTATTTACAATACAAATCAATTTAGTCATATTGTTAATGTTATTACTAATTTTTCAGCTATTGTCCACAATATTAGTAACTGTTACAGATTCTCTTGCCTCAGATGTTGCTTCTAAAACGTCAAAAGTTGGGGTAATGACAGCTTATACTGTAGCTGTTGATGTCGGTTCGGCGTTAGGACCACTATTTAGTTATATAGTCGTCGATTTCCTAAGCTTCACGGCGCTATATCAAATGACGGCCATTTTACTTGTATTCGTAGGTTGTCTATGGTTCATTAATGTAAAGAGAAATCCCGAATTTATTTAATTTAAGTTATTCAAAGCATTAGATAAAATTTTTATAAAGACTTGCTAAGAAAGGATGAGATGCATGCAATTATTTGGTATACATCATTTATCAGCAATCACGGCAAATGCAAAGAAAAATGTTGAGTTTTATACAAAAATTCTAGGCTTACGGTTAGTTAAGAAGACTGTTAACCAAGATGATACATCAGTTTATCACTTATTCTACGGTGACGAGATAGGAAACCCAGGAACGGAATTAACTTTTTTTGAATTACCAAATGCGGGTCGAAATCATAATGGTAATAATAGTATTTCGACAACGTCTTTACGTGTACCAAATGATGAAGCGCTTGAATATTGGTTGACTCGTTTAAGTGAAGCTAATGTTGAGAACGACGGGATCATTGAACAGTATGGAAGAAAAGTGTTGCCGTTTCGTGATGGTGAGAACCAACGACTTATATTAGTCTCAGATGAAACAAATCGTGGTGTTGCTGGTGGAACGCCTTGGGGAAAAAGCGAGGCGGATCCAAAGCATGGCATCATTGGTCTCGGTCCGATTCATTTAACTGTTCCTGATTTGAAGCCGACAGAAGATGTTCTTATTCAATTAATGGGTTTTCGACATGTTGGTGAATACGAGGATGATTTGAGTCGTGAAAAAGTGGTGGTATATGAAACAGGTGAAGGTGGAACGGGGGCTGAACTACACGTTCATGAACGCCCTGACTTACCGAGAGAACGATTAGGGCGAGGTGGTGTCCACCATGTAGCTTTCCGCGTCGAAAACGAAGAAAAGTTACGTGATTATTTAACTATTTTAAATGAAAAAAGAATTGGGAATTCAGGTTTTGTTGATCGTTTTTATTTTAAATCTGTTTATTTCAGAGAACCTAATGGAATATTATTTGAGCTAGCAACAGATGGACCTGGATTTGCAACAGACGAGGATCCAGAGCATTTAGGAGAGTCATTAGCATTACCACCGTTTTTAGAACCACATCGGGAAGAAATCGAAAAAAACTTAAAACCAATTAGTTAAAACTTAGCTGAGGCTAAGTTTTTTCGTTTTAAAAAACAATGATTCATAAACATATAAAAGTGGCTTATAATGGCAGTAGGTATTTCATGTGATGCAGATTAACTCGTGTTTTTGCAGATTAAAGTCTATTTTTTGCAGATTAAAGTCTATTTTTGGCAGATTAATTCTTGATTTTGGAAGATTAAAACTTAAATTTGGAAGATTAAAACTGAATTTTGGCAGATTCGTTTTAGAATTTGGAAGATTAGAACATTAATTTGGCAGATTGAACCTTGAACTTGGCAGATAGCTTAATTCTCCCAGATTAAGTCATACATTTGAAATGTTAAACCTTTTTTACGTATAAATAAAAGTGGGAAAGTGAGCAGAATGAATAAACATGTGCTTCTCGTATTGTTAGCGGCAATTCTATGGGGGACGACGGGTACAGCTCAAGCTTTATCACCAACTGAATCTACCCCACTCGTTGTTGGGGCTCTTCGTCTACTCGTAGGCGGAGGAGCTTTATTTATATTTATCCTGTTCAAGAAGGGAATATCTTTAAGCACTTTGCCGAAGTTTGCCCTATTTTACGGCGCTTTAACGATGGCGCTCTATCAACCGTTTTTCTTCTCAGGTGTGAAAATGACAGGGGTTGCTATTGGGACAGTTGTCACGATTTGTAGTGCGCCAATCTTCGCTGGATTAATCGAATGGATGGTTAATAAAAAAGTACCAGACAGGGTTTGGTCTATCTCGACGTTATTAGCTATAGTAGGTTGTTTATTTTTATTTCAATCCAACACAGAGATGACTTTTAATCCAATAGGAATGGCATTTTCTTTAGTGGCAGGTTTAGTTTTTGCTGTTTATACGTTTGTGACTAAAAGCTTAGTTCGAAACCATTCGTCTGATGTCGTTGTTGCCATCGTCTTTTCTGGTGCAGCCCTCATGCTACTTCCAATTTTATTTTTCGCAGACCTAACGTGGGTACTCGAAGTTTCAGGCGCTTTGTCAGTATTACATTTAGGTTTAATTGCAACTGCTATCGCATACATTCTTTTTGCCCGCGGTTTAAAGGGGGTCACTGCATCGACTGCAGTTACTCTCGCTTTAGCCGAACCACTGACGGCATCGATGCTCGGTATTTTTTTACTACAAGAGCTAATTACTTCATATACTATAATCGGGCTTGTATTACTTATGTGTGGACTCCTTCTACTTTCTAAAAAGGATAAGCTATTAAAGCAGTAGGAATAAGGTGAATCATCATAATTCACACTGGGACCTTAATCTAAAGGTCTTTTTTGTTTTAACATTTACTTTTAAGGTTATTGTATATAAAAATGATATGTTGATTAAACATTTGAAAAGCTCCTTCATATGTTAATTTATAAGCTTTGAAAGGAGTTGTCGGTTATGAACACCGAAGAGAACATTTTTTTAGAAAATGATCGACAAATTGAACTATATCAGCATGCTACAACGATTTCTAATCAATTAAAAAGATATGCAAAGGAAGCTGATCGTACTGGTAATTTATTAAAGCAGTCCATTAAATTACTTAAGGATTATCATTATTTATCTGCAACATTACCTGAGGAATATGAAGGCGATCATTTATCTTTATATGAGTGGCTAATTATGCAAGAAAAAATTGCAGAAGGTGACGGAGCCGCCGCCTTATCTGTCGGATGGCATTTAGGCATTATTATGGAGCTTCGTAGCTGTGATACATGGTCATATGATCAATTTGACTTGTTAGCGCGTGAAGTAATGAAGCAAAAATTAGTAAATCGTGCATCAACGGAGAAGAATACAGGTAGCCCAACACGTGGAGGTAAGCCGGAAACGATAGCCGTAAAAGAGGGGGACCGCTATAAAATAAATGGGAGAAAAACATTTACAACAGCTGCTGACCATTTGGACTATGCTCTTGTATCGGCATTAGTCGAAGAAGATGACACGATTGGTTGGTTTTTAGTCGATATGAAAAATGATGGCGTATCAATTGACCGAACATGGGATACGTTAGGTATGAGAGGAACTGGAAGTCATGATTTATTGTTAAAAGATGTCTATGTTCCAGAAACACATTTTGTTGAAAAGGAAGATGGGAAAAAGTCGGCATCTAAAGGCTGGTTGCTACATATTCCTGCCTGTTATCTAGGAATAGCTAAAGCAGCCTTAGATGACACCGTTCATTTTGCGAACACGTTTATTCCGAATAGTTTAGATCACCCTATTTCTAAGGAAGCTAACGTCAGACAAAAAATTGGCGAGATGAAGTTATTATTAATGCGTTCACGACATCTTCTTTATGCTCTTGCGAAAAAGTGGGATGAACATCCGGAACAACGCTCAGAATTAGAAAAGCAACTCTCCATTGTAAAGGTCAGTATTACAAATGATGTTAATACAATAGTCGACTTAGCTATGCGTGTAGCTGGTGGAAGAGGTTTATTTAAATCAAATAATTTTGAACGATACTTCCGCGATGCAAGAGCTGGACTTCATAATCCACCTTTAGATGATGTAGTCCTTGAACAACTAGCTGCAAATGTATTAGACACGTAATTGTTTTGACTTTAACTAAAGGAAAGGTTATACTGAATTGTCTTTAAAAAGTTGGGAAAAATATGAAATGCTTATAATATAGTCGAGATAAAAATTAGCGTCAATAAAAAATTAGGAGGAAATAAGATTGGTATCATTTCAAGATTTTAATATTGATCAAGCTATTGTAAAAGCTTTATCAGACATGGGGTTTGAAAATCCAACCCCGATTCAGGAACAAGCTATTCCGGTTGCCATAACCGGAAAAGATTTAATTGGACAAGCTCAAACAGGAACAGGGAAAACGACTGCGTTCGGGGTCCCGTTAATTAATAAAATTGAAGAGGCTAGTCAAAAAGTTCAAGGGCTTGTCATTTGTCCAACTCGTGAATTAGCGATACAAGTTGCTGAAGAGTTGAACAGAATTGGAAATAATAAAAAGGTGCGCACGATTCCTGTATACGGTGGACAAGATATTAACCGTCAAATTCGTGCATTTAAGAAGCGTCCGCAAATCGTTGTCGCAACACCAGGACGACTATTAGATCACATTCGTAGAAAAACAATCCGTTTACAAGATGTAGACACTGTTGTACTTGATGAAGCAGACGAAATGTTAAACATGGGCTTCATTGAGGATATTGAAGCGATATTAGCTGAAATACCATCTGGTTATCAAACGTTATTGTTTTCAGCGACGATGCCAGCGCGTATTCAAAAGCTAGCAGAACGTTTTATGAATGAACCAGAAATGATTCGTGTTAAAGCGAAGCAATTAACAGTTACGAACATTGAACAGTTCTATTTAGAAGTAAAAGAAAGTCAAAAGTTTGATGTGTTATGTCGTCTACTTGATATTGAATCACCTGACTTGGCGATCATCTTCGGACGTACGAAAAAACGTGTCGATGAATTAACAGAAGGGCTTAACAAACGAGGCTATTCTGCAGAAGGTATTCACGGAGACATTCAACAAAGTAAACGTGAACGTGTCATTAGTCGCTTTAAAGACCAAGAGACTGATATTTTAGTCGCAACAGATGTAGCTGCACGCGGACTAGATATTTCAGGAGTAACACATGTTTATAACTTTGATTTACCACAAGACCCTGAAAGCTATGTTCACCGTATTGGTCGTACAGGACGGGCTGGACAAAAGGGGCAATCAATTACATTTGTAGTCCCAAGAGAAATAGAGCACTTAAAAAATATTGAGGGACTAACAAAAAAGAAAATGACTAAAAAAGCAGTTCCTTCATATGATGATGTGTTAGAAGGAATTCAACAAGCTTCAAGAAAAGAAGTTATCGAAGCCATTAAGAAAAATGATTACGATGAGTATAAAAGACTGGCTGAACATCTATTAGATGAATACCCATCAATAGATGTCGTAGCAGCTGCATTAAAATTGTTAGCTAAGGAACCGAAAGAAGTTAAAGTGAAGCTAACAGATGTTTCTCCATTACGAGTAAGAAAAGCGAGTAATAGAGGAAGTGGAGGAAATGGAGGCGGAAACCGACGTGGACGTGATCGCCAGAGAAGTGGTGGAAACGACCGTCCGAATAATCGCCGTAGATCAAGTGGTGGAAATAGAAATAAACGTGGGCGTCAATAATTGAACGTAAAGTATTAATACATTATAATGTAGATAAAAAGCGATTAAGGGAGTATAGAGATGCTTAAAGTATTGCTAATATCTGTAGTCATTAGTCTGATTGTGTTAATACTGTCTGTTGCGACTATATCAAAAGCATATGCGTATCAACATAAAGTTGATCCGCTACCAGACAATAAAGAACAAAGTAATAAAGACTAAATAAATCCGAATTCATCATAAAAGTGTGATGAGTTCGGATTTTTTGTTTTTACGTAAAAAATAGGTAAGCTATAGCCTACCTATTTCCCAATATTGGTTTCAAAAAAGCGTTCAAATTCTTCGTCTGGTGCTGCCCCAACAAGACGATCAACCTCTACTCCGTCTTTATAATGCACTAGTGTCGGTGTATTTTTAATATTGAAATCATCATATCCATCACGAAATTCTAAAAGATTAAACTGCTTTACATCAACATTCATTTTATTTGCAACTTGCATTAAACGTGGCGTTGCTTCACGACAAAATTCACAACGCGGACTAAAAAAGTATACAGTCACTTCTTCTTGATCAGCTAGTTTTTTATCAAGCTCATCAGGTAGGATTAAGTTTTGGTAATTTGGATCTTCTAAAAGCTTAGCTGTTTCTGTATCGAGTTGTTCTTTACCGTATGGATTATTTTTAACCGTCTCTTTTTCTGCCATATTCGTTAAAACCGCAGTAGCGATAAATAATACGACGATAATTGAACCAAAGATGATTAACTTCTTCATAGTGACCCTCCTAGTTACGTCTCCATATTAATATGGACGTAATAAAAATGATTAAAAATGCTGTGCCAGCTAAGAATGGGATGGTTACAAAGCCTAGCCAGTTCACATAGGCACCAGTACAAGTAACTCTTCCACAACTAGGTGCAGAGTCTTGTAAAAAAGGTAATTTTTGAATGGCATAGTGATACGATGAAATTAAAAAACCAATTCCAGAAAATACAGCAGTATAGATCATCGCTTTTTTATCTTTTATAATCATCCCAATTAGTATTATGATGACAATCGGATACATAAAAATACGCTGAATCCAACAAAGCTTACAAGGCTCAAAGTTTTTTATTTCGGAAAAATAAAGTGAACCTAATGTCGCTACAAGCGCAACAACCCATGTAAAAACCATTAAATTTTCCGTGCGTTTATTCATAGCTTCACCTTTTCACTTTTTGTACAACAAAATTATAGTATGTATTAAAACATATTGTAAGTAATATGAATTGTTAAATTGAATATTTTTAAATCTTAATGTAATTAGTTTTATGTTACGATAGATTTAGTTTGATAGGGGGAGAGATTTTGACGATTTTAAAACAAATATCAAGTAAATATGCGGCAGCGTTTTTTGCTATGTTCACGTTAATGATTGGTTATTTTTTCATTTCGGGTATGAGTGTGTCAGATACATATGATATGATATCAAGTCCAATTGCATGGGCAGTCTTCGGTATCTATTTAATCGTGGCATCCTTAGTTATAGACAGGCTCATCAAGCGATTTCAAGACAATAAATGGTATTATGTTTCAGCTTATACGTTAGCTGGTTCATTTTTTTGGTTTATTGTTTTCTTTCCTATTTTATTTGAATCACTTATCGGCTATTTTTATTTTGTTTTATACGGAAGTATTTTCACCGTTTTTCCTTTTATTATATTTTTCGGAGTTGACCGAGTCATTCGTCAATCGTGGAAACGTATTGGGATTATTGGCCTGACTTCGTTAATCGTACTTTTATTCGTTTTAATTGTAAATCCATCGATAAAAAAAGGTTTTGAAAGTGAATATGGAGACGATAATTATGTTGCACAATTTGAAAACTTTAATGGACAGGAAACAATTGAAATTCCTGTGGAAGCAGGCTCCATTTATATAATTGATATCGATTGGAAAATAAAAAATGATGCAAGTTACGGCATGCGAATTAGTCGTAACGTTCATGAATTAGGTGAGTTCCGAGAAGTAGAAGGGTGGACGTATCAATATCACGCTGAAGCCGATGGTATCATCGAGTTAACTTATCATGGTAACAATATTAAGGGAAAGATTGAAGTGAGCTGGGATGAAGTAGTTAAGTAGATGATTAAATTAGTAGATGTTACAACGTAGAGTAGGGAGTACAATTAATGGCAATAGCAATTATTATTTTTATACTCACATTAACGTTAGTTATATGGCAACCAAGGAATTTAGGCATTGGTTGGACAGCATGTGGTGGTGCCATCGTTGCATTACTGTTCGGTGTAGTTGAGTTTGAACATGTTATCGAAGTGACAGATTTAGTTTGGAATGCGACACTTGCTTTCATCGCCATCATTTTAATTTCATTAATTCTAGATGAAATTGGCTTTTTTGAGTGGGCAGCATTACATATGGCAAGAATAGCGAATGGAAGCGGCGTGAAGATGTTTGTTTTAGTAATATTACTAGGGGCTGCTGTCGCTGCTTTGTTCGCGAATGATGGTGCTGCGCTTATTTTAACACCGATTGTCTTATCTATGGTTCGCTCGCTCAATTTTAAAGAAGCGATGGTCTTGCCGTTTATTATGGCGAGTGGCTTTATTGCGGATACGACATCACTTCCACTTGTGATAAGTAACTTAGTTAATATCGTTTCGGTAGACTTTTTTGGAATTGGGTTTACTGAATATTTAGTACGAATGATTATACCGAATCTTTTTTCACTTATCGCAAGTGTAACAGTTCTATATTTGTTCTTCCGAAAATCAATACCAAAAGAATATGATTTGACTGAATTAAAAGAACCGCAAAAAGCGATAAAAGATGAAAAAATGTTCCGTTTATCTTGGATTATTTTAGTCATTTTATTAATCGGATATTTTGCTAGTGAATTTATTCGAGTACCAGTATCACTTATTGCAGGGATCGTAGCGATTTTCTTTTTAATTATGGCTAATCGAAGCCCTGCTGTTCCGACGAAGCAAGTGATTAAAGATGCTCCATGGAATATTGTCTTTTTCTCTATTGGAATGTATGTTGTCGTTTATGGATTAAAGAATGTTGGACTAACGGATGTACTGGCACGGGTCATTGATTATACTGCAGACCACGGATTGTTCGCAGCAACTATGTCTATGGGATTCATTGCGGCCATATTATCTTCGCTTATGAACAATATGCCGACAGTCATGATTGATGCCTTAGCCATTGCGGACACAGCAACTACTGGTGTTATTCGAGAAGCTCTTGTCTACGCGAATGTAATTGGAAGTGACCTTGGACCGAAAATTACACCAATAGGTTCACTTGCGACATTGTTGTGGCTACACGTTTTGTCTAAAAAAGGTATTAAAATATCTTGGGGTTATTATTTTAAAGTAGGAATCATTTTAACCTTGCCCGTTTTATTTATGACTTTACTTGGACTATACTTGTCGTTATTACTTTTTTAGAAATGAGGGGAGATTGTGGCTAAAAAACCGATTCTATATTTTTTATGTACTGGCAATTCATGTCGCAGTCAAATGGCTGAGGGATTTGGTAAAGAAATTCTTGGGGATGAATGGGATGTTCATAGTGCAGGTATTGAAGCACATGGCTTAAATCCTAAAGCAGTTGAAATCATGGCTGAGGTTGGCGTTGATATTTCGAATCAACAATCTTTTTTGATTGATTTAGAGTTATTAGAGCAGGCAAAATTAGTAATTACTTTATGTGATGATGCACGTGATAGTTGTCCAACATTACCTCCTCATGTAGAGTCACAACATTGGGGTTTAGTTGATCCCGCAAAAGCAGAAGGAACAGAAGAAGACGTTTATCAAGTGTTCCGTGATGTAAGAGATGACATTAAAAAAAGAATAGAAAACATGAAAAACCGCTAATATGTTTTAGTGGTTTTTGTTTATAGGGAAATTTTGCGATATATACGGAAATTATTATTTTTATGGGGAGATGACAAGACTTTATGGGGAATTTATTAATTATATGGGGAATTTCTCAAACATATGGGGAAATGCAGGAAATTCCAACATAAAGTGAGAAACTAGTAGTATTACTTATATATGGAGGCAGGTACATGTTTTATCGTAAAAAGACATATCAGGTACAACCAGATTTCGTTCCTATATTTAATAAGCACTTCAACAAAAACTTATTGCCAACCCAATTAAAATACGGAGCACGACTTATTGGGCGATGGATGACTGATGAAAGTGAAGACCTCGTAGAGATTTTTGCGATATGGGAATATGATTCATACGAAGACTATGTAGAAATTGAAAGGCAAGTTAGAAGTGATGAGGTGCATGTGAGAAGAGTGAAGGAATGGTATGAGCTACATGGTGGACGAGATTACGTGTTAAGTCAAAACATTTGTAATGTAAAAAATGAACACCTGTATTCAACTGTAGGTGGACAGTTCTAATGGTAATTAATTATTTGAAAAATGGGAATAACAAACAGAGACAAGCTTATGAGAGTATAATGGAATTAAACATTTTAGAAGACTTGTCTGAATATCAACCAGTTTTGTGTGGTACGATTCCGCTTGGGATTGATATTGATAAATCTGATCTTGATTTTATTATGGAAGTTTATCAGTTAAATCAATTTAAAAATCGAATAATAGAATTGTATGGAAATGAGACAAGCTTTCTGTTAAAGGACATGATAGTTAGAGGTCGTCCAGTCATTAAAGCCAACTTTTACTATCAAGGTTTTGAATTTGAATTGTTTGGACAACCACAGCCAGTCAAAGAACAATATGCGTATTTACATATGATTATTGAAAAAGCGATCTTAGATAATCATCCACATTTGAAAGAACACATAATTAAGTTAAAAAAAGAAGGACTCAAAACAGAACCTGCTTTTTGTAAATTATTAAATATTGAAGGGGACCCATATGACGAATTAATTGTGTATGGAAAGAAAAATGGGTTCATCTGAAATTAAGGGAGGTAATCTGAATGTCAATGTGGCATGAAGAAGCCAAAAAACAGTGGGACGAACGTGCGTCATCATGGAACGCTAATAGTGAAGAGATGTGGGAAAATGGCAGTCGAAAAACGATTATCCCATTTTTTGAACGTCATGTTCCAAAAGGTAGTACAGTTCTTGATATCGGGTGTGGAGATGGATATGGATCATACAAATTGTGGCGTATTGGGTATCATGTGACTGGCGTTGATATTTCAGATGAAATGATAGCACTATGTAGAGAACGTAAAACAATCGAAATGGACCAGCTCGCTTTTTTACAAGCTGATATGCTTAATTTGCCTTTTAAAAATGAATCTTTTGATAGTGTCATGGCGATTAATTCATTAGAATGGGCTGAAGTCCCTGCAGAGGCAATAAAACATATTATAAGTAAAGTTAAGCCAGGAGGATATCTTTGTGTAGGTGTTTTAGGGCCAACAGCGATGCCGAGGGTGAACAGTTATAAACGATTGTATGGTGAATCAGTCATTATGAATACAATGATGCCATGGGAGTTTGAACAGTTGGCTGAGGAACATGGACTGAAAATTATCGACTCTGAAGGTGTTTTTAAACGAGGAGTGACAAACTCACATCTCGGCTCCTTATCTTTGGAACTACGACAGTCATTATCGTTTATGTGGCTATATTTATTGCAAAAGTAAAGGCAGTTCATTTTGAATGAACTGCCTGCTTTATATTTTATATTAATACTTCAATCTCACTATTTTCACGTAGTCTGTCAATTAGTTCACGTTGTGCGTCACTTTGTTTTTGATCAGTGAGTTGTTGCTTTAGAAGTTCTCTAACATTTTCAAGTGATTCAGCTTCTTGTTCTGCTTGTTCCATCTGAGCAACATAATCGTCATAGGCTTGTTGAAGTTCTTCATCAGAGACTTCTTCTACTTTAAGGTTAGCCTCTAAAAATTTATTGGTAATTAGGTCAGTGCGAATGTCACTTTTCACTTCTTCTTCATTCGTATCAAACTGTTCGAAAACCTCACTCACGTCATCTGTTTCATAATACGATTTCAGTTCATCAATAAGTGATTGATACTCTTCTTCAATTTCTTCATCAGATGGAACTAATCCTTCATCAATTGCATTTTGGACAACAAGTTTTGTATTAATCAATTGATTTAATGCTGTTTCGCGGATTTGACCTTCACTACCAGCAATAGGCATTCCCATCATTTCGTATTGGTCGACTAAGTATTGTTCGTTCTGTATTAATTCATCTTTAGAGATATCTTCACCATTAACAGTTGCAACAACATCGACATCTAATTCTTCAAAACTCAAAGCACTTTCTTCATCGTTCGAATCTTTATCCTGTTCATTATTATTTTCGACATTTTCAGTTTCATTTTTATCTTTATCATTTTCTTTGTCTTTATCTGAGTCGTTTGAACAAGCGACTGTAATTGTAGTTAACAGTACAAATATAGTAAATAAGATCATTTTTTTCATGATAACACTTCCTTTGGAGAAATTATGACTATGAGTATGAATTGTATCACATCCGATTTTATTAATACAAGCCTAAGCATTAGATTGAAATAAAAATGTAATAATGTTTACGACAATTAAAACATTATAGTATTATTATTCCATAAAAAGCTAGGAATTATTATATAAAGGTGGAAAATCAATGAGCTGGTCATTAAAAAATTTTAATGAATTAACTACTGATGAGTTGTATGAAATATTGAAATTAAGAGTTGATGTTTTCGTTGTAGAGCAAAATTGCCCTTATCCGGAAATCGACAACTTTGATCAAGCGGCCAAGCATTTATTTCTCAGAGAAGATGAAGAAATAATTGCTTATTCAAGATTGATTCCGAGTGGTGTCAAGTTTGAAGAAGCATCGATAGGTAGAGTTATTACGAAACCAGGAAAAAGAAGATCAGGTTTAGGGACGGAATTAGTTAACAAATCGATTGAAAGTTTAGTCGCGTCCGGTGCGGAAAAGATTGTAATTGAGGCGCAAGCTCATTTACAAAGTTTTTATGGAAATTGTGGTTTTCGTACGATTTCAGAAGAGTTTTTATTAGACGGAATTATGCATGTCAACATGTTATATGAACATAAATAATCAAATCATTTTGAACGAGCGTATGAAAACGTTATAGTTAGGGTAAGGTTGATATGGAAAATTTAAAAGGAGTGTGTTTCTAATGAGTACATTATTCACCTCGAAAGCAACAGCAAAAGGTGGTCGTGGAGGCCATGTGAAGTCTGATGATTCAATCATTGACTTAAAATTAGTGATGCCAACTGAGAAATCTGATGAAAAAGGGACGAACCCTGAGCAATTATTTGCCGCTACTTACTCTTCATGTTTTGATGGGGCTTTAAATTTAGTAGCGAAAAATAATAAAAAAGAAATTGACTCAACAACGACGGCTGAAGTAAGTTTTATGAAGGATGAGTCTGATGGTGGGTTTAAAATTAGTGTTAAGCTTATCTCTGAAATCAGTGGTGTCACACAAGACGAGGCAACCGAATTAATGAACGAAGCACATCAAGTTTGTCCATATTCTAAAGCTACAAGAGGAAATGTTGATGTTGAATTAGAAGCAATAGCTAAATAAAGTAAAAACACCTGAAAAGTTCTAATTACTTTTCAGGTGTTTTTTAAATTTTATTCAATAATTTTAATTCTTACTTGCTTTATACCATAACGTTTTGCCTCTTCTTGATTAGGAACGAATACGTCAATTCGATTTCCTTTGATTGCGCCACCAATATCTCCGGCAATCGCAGTTCCGTATCCTTCGACCCATACTTTAGAGCCAATAGGAATTACATTTGGATCAACAGCAATGACTTTCATATTAGGATTTTCATGTAGATTAATGCCTGTATATGTTACACCACTACACCCGTCACAATTTGCAGTGTAAGCCGTTGCGGTAACGAACATAGTTTTACCTTCTTTTTGTTCACTTACTTGTACAATTTGCTTTTCAGTATGTTTCGGTGTGCTTGTTTTTTGAGTTGATGCAGTTTGTTGTTCTTTTTTCGGCTCTATTACTGTTATATTTTTTTTATCATTTAATGCTAAGGTTGATTGTGTAACATTTGATATATTAATTATTTCAGTGTTATTGTCATTAATTTTTGAGACATCTTGTCCAATAAATAGCCAGCTTGTTCCTATAACAACTATGGATGCTAGACTAAGTAGGAATGTTTTCATATTTTTCACCTTCCTTAATAGAATGGTTTGTTTCTAATCCATACGCAGTATAACAATTACTTATCTCAACTGGATAACAACAGAGCAACAGTGGGTTAACAATTATATGACAACCATGTAATATGACTGAAAATTCTATTGATAAAAAGTGTATATTAATTGACGTTTAATAGTTGATTTGTTTTACAATGGAGATTAGATGGCTAATTCATTCACAAAGAATTTAAAAGATAATATGATATTTATAGATTAAGCATAACAAGGAAGGGGTCATCATTTTGAAAGTTCTCTTGTTAAATGGGACAATTATTGGTGATAAAACGAAGACATTATTAAATGAAGTCGAAGAAGCTTTAAATAGACATTCAAATATTATTAAGTGCAATCATATATATTTAGAAAATTTCCAAATGGAATTTGCAGATGGAAGACCTGCCAACGAGTATAACGATGATACTCAAAAATTAATTAACGAAATGGAAACAGCTGATGGGTATATCATTGCGACACCGGTTTTCCAAGGATCCATTCCTGGTGTATTAAAAAACTTATTTGACTTAATTTCGCCAAAAGCTTTACGCTATAAGCCAGTAGCAGTGGTTGCTAATGGCGGGACTAATCAACATCATTTAGTAATTGAAAATCAATTGAAACCGATATTAGATTATTTTAGATGCTTAGTTACACCAAATTATGTATATACCCAGCCAAGCCATTTTACACACGAAAATGAATTAATTGATGAAGATATTAAAAGAAGGATTGATGAATTGGCTAAAGTGTTTGCTCATTTTATTGAAATGAGTGAAAAATTACAAGATGAATATCTTGATTAAAAAGGTAATCGATTGATTTGTAGGTAGTTCAATTTTGGAGTGGATTTTAAAAAACTTCAAAACGAACTACTTTTTTATACTTATCGTAACTATAAACAATGTTTGTGGTAGTGTTTTTTATACTACTTCTTGACTGCTTGCAAATAATTAAAAGAAGAGCTACAATGAATGATAGTCAGTCATTTTTGAAAGGAGAACGTGGACATTGTGGATAAAAGAGAAAGAATTATTCGAGCAGCGATTGAAGTGTTCTCTGATAAAGGTATTGAAAAAGCGACAATTTCTGAAATCGTAAATAAAGCAAGTATTGCTCAGGGTACTTTTTATTTATATTTTCCTTCTAAATTAGCTGTCATGCCAGCCATTGCGGAAGTGATGGTCCGCAAAATATTAGAAGATATAACTAGCGAGGTAAAGGATGGCCCAATCAATCAGCAAATAGAAGAAATTATACGCGTAATATTTAATATAACAAATGAGCATAAAGAACTTACTAAGTTAATTTACACAGGTTTAACACAAACACGGTATGTAGGTGATTGGGAGGATATATATGCTCCCCTATATAACTGGATGGAGAACATCCTAAAAAAAGGAAAAGAAAATCAAGAAGTTCGATCTGACGTAAATGTCAAATATGCTGCGAAAATTATTATAGGATCAATTGAATCGGTAGCAGAACAAGTATATCTTTACGATCAACCAGATGAGAAGTCAATTATAGAGCATAAAAATGAACTACATAAATTTGTAGTTAACGCTATAGGGGCACACCAATAGCGTTACTTTTTTACGCGAATATGACTGACGTTCATTCATTATTGAGCTTAAGATTAAAACTACATTATAAAGAGGGTATTTTATATGAATAGAGCTTGGATATATGTAATGTTAACTAGTTTATTTGAACTGCTTTGGATTTTTGGCTTTAATGTTGCTAATGTATGGTGGCACTGGGCAATTATTGTCCCTGTTATTGTTGTAGACTTTATTGTACTTTCAAAGGCATGTGAGTTGCTACCAACGGGTACAGTCTATGCAATTTTCGCAGCAGCTGGTACAGTCGGCACTTCTCTTATGGATGTATTTATATTTGGAGAAGCATTTATTTTGGAAAAAGGATTCTTCATTGGACTACTCGTTATTGGCGTTATTTCTTTGAATCTTGCAGATAATAAGTCGAATTCGAACATGGAATCAGGGGGAGGAGTTGCTTAATATGGGATGGATTTACGTGTTTATTGCTGCAGCGCTCGAACTTGTTGGTGTTATCGGCTTAAACAGATTCAGTGAAAGAAAATCGTTTTTTAATACATTGGTTTTCTTCGGTGGATTTGGTGGTTCATTTGTTTTTTTGTATGCCTCCTTTAATTATCTACAAGTAAGTGTTGCATATGCTGTTTGGGTTGGCGTAGGAACGTCTGCGGCGGTTCTTGTAAATATGATTTTTTTCAATGAGTCAAAAAGCTTATGGCGTATAGTGAGCCTAATTATTATTATCATTGGTGTAACAGGTCTAAAGGCTGTTTCTTAAATAAAGGTATGCGAATTCAATTACGAATTCACATACCTTTTTACTTCTGGTTTGCTATTTTGTACTCTTAAACAACTAAACTATGGTTTTAGTCGATTGCATTTATAATAATATTATTCCCCTTTGAAATTAGGCTTCCTTTTTTCCAAAAATGCTTGAACACCCTCTTTATGATCTGAAGTTTGGCGCATAGCAAGTTGACCTTTCGTTTCAGTCTCTAAAACGGATTTTAAAGTAGGTAAATGTTGACTGTGTAATACGCGTTTCGTCTCGATCATTGCTAGGATAGGTGCGTTTGATAATTTATCAGTTAAAAGTTTTACAGCTTCATCGATATTTTCTGCAACTTCATCTATCATTCCAATCTCTTTTGCCTCAGTTGCGACCATCATTTTACCTTCCCAAATCATATGTTTAGCCTTTGCAGTTCCTAGTCGTTGTTCCATAAAGAAATGACCCGCACCATCAGGAATAAGACCAATGCCAATGAAGTTCATGGCGATTTTTGCATGTGTACTTGCAATCGTATAGTCTGCTGCAAGTGCAAGGCTTAAACCAAGGCCAGCTGCAGCCCCGTTAATTTTAGCAATCGTTATTTTAGGCATAGAATAAAACGTAGTAACTATTTCCTTAATAGAACTCATAATTTCGCCAAATGAATCTGGACTATCAGCTTTCAACATCATGTTAAGGTCTCCCCCAGCTGAGAAAGCTCGTCCTGCTCCAGTTAAGACAACGATTTTCGCATCACTATTTCTCACTTCATTTAATTTTTCATTTAATTCTTTTAATAATTGTTCGTTCATTGCATTTAATTGTTCAGGTCTGTTTAACGTAACTGTAGCTACGATTCCATCATAATTCACTAGTACTGAATCCATTTTAAATCACCTCATTATTTTTTTAATTCACTAAGCCACTTATAATATTCTGCAGCCTTTTGATAATTCCCTTTTTTATAAAATATATCACCAAGTTCATCAAATAGAAGTTTTAATGTTTTCGTTTCGCCGACTGTTTGAAAGTAAGGAATAAGGACATTTTCTGCTTTTCTTATAAACTCTGGACTATCCAATGTATTATTTATTTGATGCCTTAAGATGTAGAATTTATTCTGGAACTTTAATGATTTCGTTTTACTCAATTCTTGCTCTCCAATTTTCAAATATTTTTTTGCTCGTTCCAAATCTCTTTTGAAGTAATAAATATTTGCCTTAACGAAATGAGTTTGTACCTTGTCGTAGGCAACATAATCAAAATCAAGTGCTTTATTAATGTAATGTAGCGCTTGATCATAATCGCCTTGCTCATAATAGACAAGACCTAAATTGTGATAAGAACGAACTTTTATTCTAATGACATCACCCATAGGCCTTGAGTTTAAAATTTGGTGAAAGTAGCTCTTCGCAATATCATAGACTCCGAGTTGCATATAATTAATTCCTAATAAGTTATAGCAATCTGTAACTCTTGCATACAGCAAATCATTTGTAAACTGTTCTAATGCTATTTGACAGTAATAAATGGAATGAGCTGGTTGCTGCATTCTTGTATACGATATGGCTAATAAATAATATAATTCAGGGTCTTTAATCGAAAGTTTTTCAAGAATAGCTTTAGCCTTGTAAAAATAATCAATAGCCATACTTGGATAGGCTCTAAAGTTATAATAGACTCCGATTATTTTATGATAGTAATATGTATGTTCCCCGGTAAAATAGTCTTTTAGATCTATGACGTTTTGTATTCGGCGTTCAACTTCGTCTGAATTTTTGTTTTCGATTAAATAATATAGATGAATGAGTTCAAATAGATTTTGACTTTCTTTCTGATGAAAAGGAGTAATGATTCTTTTTAAATCAGTTAAAATATTTTTGGCAGCTTTAAGGTTGTTTTCAGTAATTCTTTTATAAAGACTTAAAATTTTTTCATTAATTGTTTGAGTGTCATAAGATGTGATTTCGATATAGTTCACATCTAAACGGTCAAACAGCATTTGAATAATATCTTGTTTCGTTTCAATAGAGCCGTTTTCGATTTTACTTAAATAAGAAACCGAACATATTCCATTAGCTAATTCTTTTTGTGTTAATCCTTTTTTTGTACGGTAATATTGAATCATAGCTCCTAAGTTCACAGGCATCACCTATTTTTGTAATAGTAAGATAAATTTTATCATTACTTGACAAGAAATGATAATAGATTAAGAGTTATTATATTGACTTAAGTGAAAAATGAACGTAAGATAATTTGTAGAATTGAATATGAAAACGATTAGGTGCAAACAGTCATTGTTTGTTTAAAAGGGAAGTTCGGTGCAAATCCGACGCGGTCCCGCCACTGTGAATGGGGAGCGACTTATTAACCACTGTCATGATAAATGATGGGAAGGGATAGGAAGCTACGATCCTGAGCCAGGAGACCTGCCTAATTGTTTTAGCTCGATTTCCTTCGGGGTTAAAAGGAAAGGCTATAAATTGTCGATTGTTGATAATTATAGTAGGTTTATACTGCCTTCGTTTCCTTAGAATCCTGTTGGAAACGAGGGCATTTTTGTTACTAAAAAATAGAAAAGGAAGATGGAATATGATTAACAAACAAAAACTAACCAGATTATTTCTAGCATTATTTTTAGTACTAGCTGTCGGGTTAGCAGCTTGTGGAAACAATGATGATTCTGACAAGGAAGATAAAAAAGATGACGTTGAGAACGTCGAAAAAAATAACGAAGATGCAGAAAAGGAATCTGATGATCAAAGTAATTCCGATGAAGCCTCTAAAGCAGTTACGATTACTGACAAATCCGGAACTGAAGTAACAATTGAGGAAAAACCAGAAAAAATTATTACAGCGGTGCCAAGTGCGACAGAAATCGTATTCGCTGTCGGAGCTGGTGATAAAGTGATCGGTGTGACTGAATGGGACAATTATCCTGAGGAAGTATTTGAAATTGAAAAAATTGGCGATATGAACTTAAATATTGAGAAAATTGTTGAGTTGGAGCCAGACTTAGTTGTTGCTGACTTATTAAATGCTCAAGACGTTGATGCGTTAAGAGATGTTGGAGTTAAGGTGGTCGTTTTAGGGGCACAAAGTTTAGAAGAAGTTTATGAAGATCTTGAATTAGTAGGTAAGGCAACGTGGAATGAAGAAAATGCTAATAAGCTAATCAAAGATATGAAAGAGCAGGTTGCATTTATTCAAGATAAAGTGAGCGGTCTTTCTGAAGAAGAAAGAAAATCTGTCTGGATGGAAATTGACCCAGAACTGTTTTCAGCAGCTAAAGGAACATTTTTGCATGAATTATTAACGCTTGCTGGTGGAGAAAATATAATCGGTGATATGGAAGGCTGGCCACAAGTGAGTGAAGAAATCGTTTTAGAACGTGATCCAGATGTCATTATTACAACTTATGGCTACTATGTTGATGATCCAGCTGGAACAGTTCTAAGTCGTGAAAACTGGCAAGGTGTGACAGCGGTTAAGAATGAGCAGGTTGTTGATATACACAGTGATTTATTATCAAGAGCTGGGCCGAGATTAGTAGATGGTTTAACACAATTAGCTAACGCATTATATCCTGATTTATTTGAATAAAAGGAGCAACTATTGTGTCCTTAAATCCTTTGAGAAATCATAAATTATTATGGATATGGATTCCGTTGTTTACTGGAATTCTGATAGCTGTCATTAGTGTTTCGATAACATTAGGGGCAGCGTCAGTCGATTGGATGACAGTTTGGCGAATTATTTTTTCAAAAACTCCAATTATTAAAAATTGGATTACGCCAGATTGGAGCGATTCGACAGAGACAATCGTATGGAATATTCGTTTTCCACGTGTTATTCTAGGTGCGATTGTTGGTGCGGCTCTAGCGTTAGCAGGAGCCATTTACCAAGGGGTGCTTCGGAATCCTTTAGCTGATCCATATATATTAGGTGTATCATCAGGCGCTTCGTTTGGTGCGGCACTCGTTATTGGTTTTGGATGGCAACTTTTCTGGTTAGGGAGATTTACTCTCCCTTTTGTTGCTTTCGTATTTGGGTTCGTGACATTGATGATTGTTTATTTACTGTCGCGTGTACAAAATAAAGTTAGACTAGAAACGATTATTTTAGCTGGTGTCGTTGTTCAGGCATTTATTGGTGCTTGTCTGTCACTTATTATGGCACTGTCAAATGAGAAGTTACAAACGATCATTTTTTGGATGATGGGAAGTTTATCCTTGACTAGTTGGGATTATAACATTATTATCTTTCCAATTATTGCGGTTACGGCTGTCATCTCTTTATTTTTTATTAAAGAAATAAATATGTTAGGTCTTGGAGAGGAAGCGGCACATCATAGTGGTGTTTCTGTCCAGCGAACGAGATTTTTATTATTATTACTAGCGTCGATAATGACAGGCGCAGCTGTATCGGTCTCCGGGGCGATTGGTTTTGTAGGGCTCGTTGTTCCACATATCATCCGTCTAATCTTTGGTTCGGATTATCGGGTCATACTCCCATTATCGATCATTGGTGGAGCCATATTTTTAGTTAGTGCAGATCTTTTTGCAAGACTACTTTTATCACCACGTGAGCTACCATTAGGCATTATTACTGCTTTTCTCGGTGCACCATTTTTTGGTTATTTATTACGTAAAGCAAAACGTGACTATTTTTAGGAGGAACAACTGTGCTCCAATTACAGTCTGTTTATAAACAGATAGATGATAAAAATATAATACATAATGTTTCTTTTCAGGTGAATCGTGGAGAATGTATTGGAATCATAGGACCAAATGGTGCTGGGAAGTCAACTTTGGTTAAATTAATTTCGGCACTTGAACGTCCTTCTCATGGATCAATCGATTTGTTAGGAAGGTCTGTTCATGAGTGGAGTATAAAAACGTTTGCACAACACGTGGCAGTACTTACTCAAGAAGGTCTTGCGCCATATCCGATCACTGTATTTGATGCTGTGTTAATGGGGAGATATCCGCATTTAAGTTTTTTTCAACGTGAAGGAAAAAAAGACTATGACAAAGTTGATGACGTCTTAAAAATAACAGAATTAACTCCATTCCGTGATCAAATGCTTGATACATTAAGTGGAGGCGAAAGACAGCGCGTGGCGATTGCTAAAGCGATGGTCCAAGAGCCAAAGCTGTTAATCTTAGATGAACCAACTACATTTTTAGATATTGGTCATCAGTTAAGCATTTTGAAGCTCGTTAAGGATTGGCAAAAGCGTGAGGACTTAACAGTTATCATGATTTTACATGATCTTAATTTAGCCGCCCAGTTTTGTGAACGATTAGTATTAATGGACCGCGGTGAAATTGTCCAAATAGGAACGAGTGAGGAAATTATTGAAAAGGAAACATTAGAAAAAGTTTACCATACAACTCCTGAAATCATACGGCATCCAAAATTAGATATACCACAAATTCTGTTAAATCATGAATAGAATATTTTTAAAAATCATTCGTATTATAGATAATGTTTAGTATAATGTAATAAATATCACGTGCTATGGAAATGGGGATTACGAATGATTGAATGGAAAAATATATACCGTGGCGCTTTAATGGGGACAAGCGATATTATCCCAGGTGTAAGTGGTGGAACAATTGCCATGGTGCTCGGTATTTATGAACGCTTTATTGAAGCCATCAGTGGCATTCTATCTAGAGAGTGGAAGCGGCACCTTTTATTTTTACTCCCGCTATTAGTGGGATTATTAGGTGCTATGTATTTACTAAGCGGAGCCATTGAATGGTTATTCGAACATTATCCACATCAAATTCAATTTTTGTTTCTCGGGTTAATTGCAGGTATGATCCCGATGCTTTTGAAAAAATCGGAATATAAAACGAATTTTAAAGGTTCTCATTATGGGTTACTACTCATAGCAGCTCTGTTTGTTGCTTCAATGATTTTCTTTAGAGAAGATTCAGTGCCAGAAGTCATTATGGCATTTGAAATGAAAACATACGTCATTTTATTTTTATCAGGCTGGTTAGCAAGCTCTGCTATGATTTTACCAGGTATAAGTGGTTCATTTTTACTTTTATTAATTGGAATTTATCCTACATTTACTTATGCGATTCATAATTTGGTGATAGAAGCGTTAATTCCATTGGGCCTGGGCATAGTTTTGGGGCTACTACTTATGAGTAAAATTTTAACCTATTTCTTCCACCGTTTTTATTATCAAACGTATGCTTTAATCCTTGGGCTAGTTGTCGGTTCGCTGTTCGTTATTTTCCCTGGATTTGAAGCAGAGACGAATCGCAATGTATTAAGTATGATTGGGTTAATCCTAGGACTACTTGCTGCTTATGGATTAGGGAAGTTAGAACATGAAGCTGAATAAATAATAGTAAAGCAAAAGCTCTGCCACTATTTTTAAGTTGGCAGAGTTTTTTTATAAAAAGGCTGCTTTGTTGATAGAACGACATTTCATGTAGATAGAGAACCAAAAAATGTAGATAGACCCCATTTTCTTGTAGATAGCATCACTAAAGATGTAGATAGAATACAAGACTTTATTAAAAGGAAATAATGAGCCAAGCATGAGGGTCTATAATTAAAACCGAAGACTGAATGCATCTTTGCATTTAGTGTGGGTGTCTCTTTCAAAAGAATTAGAAAGCATAAAAATGCCATAATAATAAAAAACCAATACAGGCAGTAGTTTCAATGTAGCGAAATTGGTCCAACTCATAGTTAAAAGTAAGGGGTAATAATCATAGTTAATCATTTTCTTTTTTGTTTGTTTTCCTATCAATTAAAAAACCTAAAGCTAAAGCAATCCAAATTAATGGTTCATTTAATGATAGTCCTGATTGTGACTTCCCACCAGCTAGAGAGAATACAACTACTAGAGTAATAGCAAAATATAAAAAGTAATCACTGAACTTACTATGACTCTTATCTGCACCTAACTTTTTGGTCTGTATACTTGCTGTAATTAACAATATTAATGCTACCCAAGGTGTTATAGAGAATCAGTCGGGTAAATTTGGTTGTGGAAAAAAATCTAAAAACAAAGCAATTGTAAAGATTGAAATCAGTGTGTATTCAATTATTATAAGTGTTTTTCTCATAAACTGAACGCCCATCCTTTTTTTGATCATAGACAAGATTAAAATATTGTCTATGGAGACGCGTTATATCAAGTACTTCTATTTTCCTTAAACTTATCCCTTAACTTATAATAATTGTAAAACTATTCTAATAATATGACAATACCATTTGAAAGAAACGGTATTTTTCTACCATAGTCAAGCCATTTTATTAGTTCAGTCCATCCTAATTCAATAATTAAACATTAGGAATAACTCACAGCTACAATTCCGATCAATCTAGTTATCGACCTTTGTTTATCTTGTAAATTGAATGGGAAGATAAAGGGGTAATAATGGAGGCTGGAAATGACGTAGGCAGTGTATCTAATCATGTAGATAGTCCACCAAATTTTAAAGAATTCCCGCTAAGGTCGTTGGAATTATCCTTAGCGGGAATTTTGTATAAAACATATTACAACCATCTAATTTTGTTTTAACAGTCTTAAAGCATTTAGTGTCACTAGTAATGTTGCACCCATGTCTGCTAAAATAGCGATCCAAAGTGTGAGCCATCCTGGTATGACGAGAAGAAGTGCTAACAGTTTGATTCCGATAGCGAAAGTAATATTTTCTTTAATAATGGCTAGTGTTCGTTTGCTTAGTCGTACAGTAAATGGGAGCTTCTCTAAATCGTCACCCATTAGTGCAATGTCCGCTGTTTCTAAAGCGGTGTCTGTACCGGTTCCACCCATAGCGATTCCGACATCGGCGGTTGCTAATGCTGGAGCGTCGTTAACGCCATCACCGACCATGGCAATTTTACCGTATTGTTGCTTCAGTTTCTTAATTTCAGTTTGTTTGTCTTTCGGTAAAAGGCTTGCTAGGAAATTGCTAATCCCAACTTTACCACTAATTGCTTTAGCCGTTTGCTCATGGTCACCTGTAAGCAAAATGGTATGTTTAATTCCACTTTTATTTAAAGAATCTAATGCAGCTTTAGCATTTTTTCTTAACGTATCAGCGATAGCAATAATGCCAAGTGTTTGATTGTTTTTACTGACGACAATAACGGTGTTCCCGATTAGTTGGTATTGATCAATTTTCGATAGAACATGATTGTTAAGTGTGTTAAACATTGAAGGACTTCCTATTTGATAGGTGTCACCATCAATTTTTCCTTCAATACCTTTACCAGTGATCGACTGAAATTGTTCAACTTCTAATGCTTTTGTATCAAAATGTTTGTCCGAATAATCTATAATCGCTTTGGCAAGTGGATGTTGCGAGCGATTTTCTAAAGCACTTGCAATTTCAAATAGCTGTTCTTCAGATACATTGTCATCAATGATTTCTACATGTTGTACTGAAGGTTTCCCTTCTGTAATGGTTCCTGTTTTGTCAAAGGCGATAGCTTTAATGTGACCAAGCTCTTCTAAATAGGCACCACCTTTAATCAGTACCCCATCTTTAGCCGCGCGACCAATTGCTGTTACGATGGCGACAGGTGTTGAAACAACTAGGGCACAGGGGCAGCCAACAACTAATACTGCCAAGCCTTGATATAACCATGTTTCAAAACTTGCACCAAATAAAGGTGGAACAGTTGCAACGCCAAATGCAACTAAGATAATTAACGGTGTATAATATTGTGCGAATCGATCAACGAAATGTTGAGCAGGAGCTTTTTCATTTTGTGCCTCTTCAACGAGGTGAATGATTTTAGCTAATGTTGAATCTTTCACGAGTTTCGTCACTTTAACTTCTAAATACCCTTCTTCGTTCAACGTTCCGGCAAAAACGTCATCACCTAAGGCCTTGAAAACAGGAACAGATTCACCTGTAATAGCTGCTTGGTTGATGGTCGATTCCCCATTAACGACAACTCCATCAGTCGGAATTTTTTCGCCAGGCTTAACTATGACGGTATCATTAAGCTGTATTTGATCGACATGAATTTCTTGTTGCACACCGTCACGAACAACGACCGCCCTTTTTGGAGCGATATCCATTAATGATTGTATTGAAGCACGTGCTTTATCCATAGAGTAGCGTTCCAGTGCTTCGCTAATAGCAAATAAAATAACAACGACTGCACCTTCAACCCATTCCCCAATTAAGGCTGCACCGATGACGGCGATTGTCATTAACGTATTCATATCAAATTTTAATCGAATTAAATTTTTAAGACCTTCCTGAAACAGTGAGTATCCTCCAATCACAATGGAAGAAATAAATACCGTTATTGTTGCAGGATGATTGTCCCCTAAATTAACTAAAAGGCTGATACCAATTCCTAATAAAATAAATGAAACGACGAGGTGCCAACTATGCTTTAGAAAATAACTTAAGCTGAATTTCTCTTTTTCTTTAAATTCCTTTGTTATGATTAAGTTCTCAAATGAACCGGCTTTTTCTAAATCTGCAATCGTTGCATCCCCATAAACCGTAACTTTGGATGCTCCAAAGTTGACGTCCGCGTTTTTAACAGTTGGAATTGCTTTAACATTATTTTCAAAAGTTTTAGCGCAGTTGCTACAAGACATGCCTTGTACGTAAAATGTTTCCTTCTCCACTGTTATTCCTCCAGTTCCTCTGAATGTTCAATGGCCATTTTAATTAATAAGTGGACGTGATGATCGTCGAGAGAATAGTAAATGTTCTTACCTTCTCTTCTAGTTTTGGCTAATCCATGTCTTTTTAATGTGCGCAAATGATGAGAAGCTGATGCGACAGATGAATTAACAAGTACTGCTACATCGCATACGCAAAGCTCTTTTTCGATTGTTAAAGCGTGTGCTATCTTAACCCGTGTTTGATCACTCAATACTTTAAAAAGTTGACTAACTAACTCAACAGGGACTTGCTGAAGTGATTGATTAATGTTTTGAAGCTGTTCTTCAGTTATATGTGACGTACAGTTTTCAAGTTTCAACTAATGACCCTCATTTCATTCAAATGTTCATTTGATTATATTATATTCAAAAGATCGTTTGAATGTCAAAACAGTTGTGTGTTGTTTAAAAAATGATTTAAAATTAGCGAAGAAGAGGTGAATAGACATGATAAGACGTGGTACAACAGCTGACTTAGATCAGATTGTGGATGTTGTTAATCGAGCGAAGAAAAAAATGCATCAAGAAGGGAACTTTCAGTGGGGTGATACATATCCGAATCGAGAGCATTATGCGAAAGATTTGAATGACGGTTATTTATATGTTTGTGAAGTAGAAGGAAAAATTGTAGGTGCAGCCTGCATTAGTGACGTTGGCCATAGTGAATATGAAGAAATTAATTGGTCAGAAGAGGCGGCATACTTTTGTATGAAACGTTTAGTCGTTGATCCACAAGTTCAAAATCAAGGAATTGGTCGACAATTTTATCAATTCATTGAGGATTTAGCAGCTGAAAAGGGGGCTAAATATGTACGTGCCGATACGAATGCTATTAATACAGCAGCCCTTAAAGTGTTTGAAAAAAGCGGTTACCAATTAGTTGATCAGCGAAAACATGATGAGAATGAAGATGTTTATAATTATTATGAGAAGAGAGTTGTAAAATCTGAATCTTAGTCGTCAAATATGTATTGAATCATATAAAATAAAGATAATATTTTGAAGGATGTGGTCAAAACTGATGGTTAAAAATTGAAACAAAATAACGAACATAACTTTTACAAAAGGGCGTCTTAGATATACGCCCATATGTTTTTTAATTACTTTTTAATAATTTTTCACTCGCATTCAATGCCATTTTATACATTTTATTTGATTGTTTATAATGTTTCTGACCTTCGTATAATTTCGCAAAAATTTTACTGTAATATATAGCCAAATCCCACAATTGATTTTTAAACAGAAATTTCATGGATGTATTTTGTATTTTTGTTACTTCATCTATATTTGGAATATTACTTAATAACAATAGTTTGAAGATTTTGATTTGAATTATATATAATTCATTTGTTTGTTCATTACAAATTTCTAAGGCTTTTATTAACCATTTTTTCGCTTCTTGGAAAAGTTTAAGATTATAGTAACATCTAATAATATTTATAAATGTAATAATTTGACGATTTTCATTTTTATTATTTAAACTCTTTTTATAATATGAGATAGCTTCATGATAATTTTTCTGACATTCGTAACAATAACCAAAATTATTATATATTAATCCTAAGTATTGCTTATAATCTTCTTTTAAATATCTTATCATTTTTAAAGCAGTGGAGTAGTTTTCTACTGCTACACTCCATTCTCGCAAATTATTATGACAAATTCCTAATAGGTTATAACAATCAACAGTATATTCTAAATATCCGCGATTAAATATGGATAGCGCTTTATTGATATACTTTATAGATTCTTTATAGGAGTAAGTATTTTTTAAGTTGAGTCCAAGATTGTAATAAAAGAACGCAATCTCAATATCTTTACCTAACGATTTAAGATCTCGTATCGTGATTAGATTTAACCCAGATTGTACAGCGTTTGAATAATTTTGTGTTTGAAAGTAGTAAAGCATTAATGTGTTAATATATATAAAGTAATTTCTTGAAGATTGTTTAGAGACTACTTTACTTAGATTCTGAAGAGTTTTTTCGACTTTATCAATATCATTCTTTAATAGTAGATATCTACAATAAACGATATCGAATTTAAGTGTAATATGTCCATCTGGCAAATATGAAATATTATTTAATTCTTCAGGAATATTTATATACTTGCGAGAAAGTAGCATGTTCATATACCACTTTTCAATCTGCATATTAACTTTTTCACTTATTTGACTAGCATTCTCATAATTAATTCCAAGTCTTTTAAGTAGTAATCTATAAATTTCTTCATTTGCTAATACTTTATTATTTTCAATTCGACTTAAATATGAAGTAGTACAAATTCCTTCACATAATTCTTCTTGTGTAAGGTTCATTTCCTTCCGTTTTATTTTAATGATATTCCCTATAGTCCCATCCATTACACATCCTTCCTTTCAATTTAACTTTTCACACTCATAACTTTATTTTAAAGATACCAGATAAATTGTTCAACTTTTCAAAAAATAGTGCAATAAGTGATACTTTAACTTAAGAATTATTCAAACTATTCAAATAAATATTATGGTAATATTTAAGTGAAATCAATAAAATGATAAAACAAACAAGCCTTTTTCACATTAGGTTCTATTGTTTTAACAACTTTATTGGTAAGCATTCCCACAAATCAGAGTAAATTTTCAAATGAAGCCCATGCTGATTGGCCAGATTTAAATATAGAAGAAATTTATAATGAAGCCGATATTATAGCAGTTGTCAAAACAGAAAATATTAATAAGAAAAAGATTACAGCTAATAAAAATCAAGAAGATGAAAAGGATGTTTTAGAAGCACAGTTCACAAATTTAAAAATCATTAATCTTCTTAAAGGAAATCCATCTGATAAAACAATTATATTAAATCAAGCACTTGATTTCGTGGAAAACAACAAAAAGTATCTAATGTTTTTAACTAAAGGCGAAGATGGTTACTACTATGAAGTAACAGGTACTTCTATATTAGAGTTCACTAACAATAAATTCATGTCAAACATTACAGGTTGGATCTACGTCAATATTTTGGACACAAATAAGTTAAGTTTTTAATTTGTTCTTTGAATATGATTTATATTAAACTGTTGTGGCTTGACGTGGAGCCTCTGCGGGCACGATTTCTAAGCCATGGAGCCAGCTTATTTAAAACTTTGCTGGCTTGCCATAAGAGGCTATCATGCCCGCCTCTCCACGTAAAGCCGGTACAGTGAATTTAGTTAGCGTTGGTTATCCAGCACAAGTATATAAATCTTCCATCTCTTGTGGTGTTTTATAATCAATACTACCGTGAATTCTTTTGCGGTTGTACCAACCTTCAATGTATTGGAATAAAGCTAATTCGGCAGATTTATGATCAAAGTATTGAACATGATTTACTTCTTCTTTTTTTAAAATAGCGTGAAAGGACTCAATACAAGCATTATCATAAGGACTTCCCTTATAGCTAAAAGAATGTGTCATTTTAAATTTTTTAGTTACTTCAGCGAAATCAGTGCTTGTATATTGTGTTCCGAGATCAGAATGGAATATTAGTCCTTCATCAGGCTTTTGTGCGTGATAAGCATTTTCTAGTGCTTTTATTATTAAATCAGTCGTCATCGTACGAGAAAAAGAATAACCTACTATCTTTTTAGTATGAAGATCCATAACTGATGCAAGGTAATTCCAACCATCACGAAGTGTATGAATGTAGGTAATATCGCCAACCCATTTTTCATTAATTGTATTTGTTGAAAAGTCTCTTTCTAAAATATTTTCACGTTCTACAATCGTTTCCTTGCTAGGTGTAGGACGAAACTTTTTAACAACGATTGACCTAATATCAGCTT
>JBPYCQ010000011.1:0-97461 GCA_051846895.1 Bacillaceae bacterium W0354 | reverse complement strand
TCTGAATTTCAAGTTTAAGTTAGCCACTTAGGTTTTTGTGATTTTGCTATATTTACACTCAAAACTTTTGGTCTTTTAATAGCCCTATCTCCTTGGTGTTGTATTTGTTAATGTTTATTAGTAGGAGGGGCTAGCCCCTCCTACTAATAAACATTTCATGGCGCGGATTCAGCCTGCCAGTAATTGTAGGTCTTTCAAAAAGGCTTCCTTTGCTGTACGATAACTTAATATTTTACGTGGTATGTTATTAATCCATTGCTGGATTCGGTTGATTGTGTTAGCTGATATATCAGCTAGGCGTTTCCCTTTGGGAATGAATCTACGGATTAACTTGTGTTGGTTTTCTTTCGTTCCACGCTCATATGATGCATAGGGACGAGCAAAGTAAACATCTGTTATATCTGTAAGTGCTTCATAAATGCCGGCGAATTCAGAACCATTGTCTGACGTGATTGATTTGAACAAGCTGCTCGCTTGATTACCTATTCTTTCACAAAGCTGCTTCATGGCTTGATCAACATAATCTTGAGACTTCTGATCAATCTTGAATATGATTTCGAAGCGTGTCTTTCGCTCTACGAGCGTTAATAATACAGGGTCATCTTTTGTTTTTGTACCAATTAATGTGTCGATTTCCCAATGTCCAAACTGTTCTCTTGTATCTACTTTCTCTGGACGGTCTTTAATCGACGGGCCGAGTACTCGGCGATTTTCTCGATAAGTTGGGGAATCATTTCTTGGTTTACGAGAAACCTTTTCAAGCAAATCAATGTTTTTTGTTTTCATGATACCGCGATCAATCCAATGATAAAGCGTTGATGTACAAGGGATAAGATCAGACGGGAAGAGTTTTTCTTTCACCGCTCGTCCCACAACCATATCTGGTGACCAACCCTCATGTAACATCTTCTCGTCTGCCCAGCTTGTAAATGAATCATCCAGTAACCATTTTGGACTTCGTCCACAGTGTTGTCGGTTCCGAAGATAAATTTGATAATCAGAATCAGCGGAATAGCTATATTGATCGTATTCATATACTTTGTCGTTATGAACTTGTCGTTGCTTAATCGTACGCACTGTTCCACGGTTAACCGCATTATTAATCGTTTGTGCTGCTCGACCTAATATGAGTGCAATCTTACGATTTGAGTATCCTAGTTCTTTATAACCTTCAATCTTTACACGTTCTTCGTAGGTTAAGTGTTTTCCTTTACGTGAGTTTATGTTATCTTTTACTTGGGTCATGTGAATTCACTCCTATATCGATTGGTGGTACTTTCAATATAGCAGAATTCACATGACCTTTTTACTTTTTTGTAAAAGAGTTAGCTAGTGGCTAACTTGATTATACAATCCAGCAACTTTTATAGTATGATAGATAGTAGATTCTTATTTACGTTCAGGAGGGAAAGTGAAAAAATGACCCAACAATTAATGTCTGAGCATACAAAGATTAATCAATTAATAAATAACATGGAAGAAGTAATCGTCGGTAAACGTGATGCAATTGAACTGTGCCTTATAGCATTATTGGCTGAAGGTCATGTATTACTTGAAGACGTACCTGGTGTTGGAAAAACTATGCTCGTCCGTGCATTAGCTAAATCACTGAATTTAGACTTTAGAAGAATTCAATTTACACCAGATTTACTCCCATCAGATGTAACTGGTGTTTCTGTATATAATCAGAAAGAAATGTCTTTTGAATTTCGTCCAGGCCCGATTATGGGTAATATCGTCCTAGCTGATGAAATTAACCGTACATCGCCAAAAACGCAATCTGCATTACTTGAAAGTATGGAAGAAAAAAATATTACGGTTGACGGTCAGACGATGAAGTTAAAACGACCATTTTTCGTGATGGCGACACAAAACCCAATTGAGTATGAAGGGACATATCCATTACCAGAGGCACAATTGGACCGCTTTTTATTAAAGCTTCACCTCGGATATCCATCTGAGCAGGATGAAATTATGATGCTTGATAAAACGTCATCAGTCCATCCGATTGAAAGTTTAGAAGCGGTCATGGATCAAAAGGAATTAGTTCAATTACAAGAGGAAGTTAAACAAGTTCATGTTAGTCATGCTGTAAAAACGTATATTGTGAAAATCGTTAACAATACGAGAAATCACCCACTATTTGATTTAGGTGCGAGTCCTCGTGCATCCATTGCCTTAATGAAAGCAGCTAAAGCTTATGCTTATATTGAAGGGCGTGATTATGTCATTCCTGATGATATTAAATTTTTAACGCCGCACGTGTTATCTCATAGAGTGATGTTATCTTCAGAAGCTAAGTTTGAAGGTAAAACCGCAAATTCCATATTAACTGATCTAGTTAGAAAAACGATGATCCCAATTGAACGGAGTTAATATGATTAAGCCATTATCAACGATTTTTCGCTTTATTTTAGTTTTTATCTTGTTTGCGGTGTTATTTTCTTATGCGATGTTTCAAGGTGGATTTGTTAGTTGGTTTCTATTTTTTAGTTTTTCACCAATTATCGCTTATTCCATGTTAATGATTTTTTACCCGCTAAATCTAGTGCAGATTGATAGATTTGTTTCTCGAAGGATTTTACAATCAGGCCAAACTTTAAAAGTGGATTTACACATTGATCGAAGAATACCGTTCCCAATTTTGTTTATGGTCGTTAAAGAGGACCTTCCAGAGACAATTAGTTGGAATGATACGCGTCAATTTAAATATAAATTTTTGCAAAACCCTAATACGTTAAAAAACCGGGGTTCAAATAAGACGATTTTATTCCCGCTTTTTAAAAGAAAGTTAGTTTTTACTTATGAGATTGATTCGATTCCAAGAGGTCGTCATTTATTAAATGAGGTAAAAATTATAACAGGTGACTTTTTAGGTTTAATTAAAAAGGAAAAAACTTTTCATGTAGCTACAGAATTATTAGTTCAGCCTAGAGAGCTTTCATTAAAAGTGAATAATGAAATTTCTTTCTTTGAAGAAGGTGAACAAACATCATACTCTGTTCGTGCGAATAAAACGAATGTTGTCTCAAGTGTTAGGGAATATGCTCCAGGTGACCGTGTATCGTGGGTTGACTGGAAGGCGACAGCGCGAAAGCAGAAACTGATTACGAAAGAATTTGAACAAGAAAAACATAAGGATTTAACGATTGTATTAAATAGTGTTCAACATAGAGAAACGGATTGGTTAGCTTTTGAAGCGGGTGTTGAAATTGCTTTGTCAATGGCTAAAGTATCTGTGAAAGATCATGGACGTGTTGGATTAGTTACGCTTGGAAGTTATCGTGAAGAAGTGGCTTTAGGAAATGGAAATCGGCAAATTGATCAATTAATTCGCTTTTTATCAGAAATTAAATTAGCTGAAGAAGGCTCTTTTTCAACGATGTTATTGAAAGAAGGATTGTCACTTTCAAAGGACCGTAATTTAGTTATTATCACTCATAGCCTCGGTAAAGATATATCAAAAACATTGCATCAATTAAATCATCAAGATATTAAAGTTAGTGTTATTTTTATAAGAAGTAAATATCAAATATCAATGAGTGAACGAAATTATGTTGATCAATTGAATCATGAAGGTATCGCTGTTACATGGCTATTTGAAGAACAGTTAATGGGTAAACAGATTGAGGTGAACGCATAATGCGTTTAATGAAAAAAGAAATCCAGTCAATCATACCAATTGTTTTATATTTTGGCAGTATGCTGTTATTAATTGAATGGATCTTACCATTAGAGCAAGTAACAGATACAGGGGAATCTAAAGCTTTTATTATTTATATTCTGCTATGTTTCATTTTAACGGCATCGTTCTTACCGGGTTGGGTCAGTTCACCGTTAAAATTATTAGGTATGTTATTTGTTATTGATCAATTGTTCATTGTAGATTCTTTTCTGACAAAATCTTGGTTTGCAAAGTTGTTTAGTGACATTCAAATAAATTTTTCTGCTGTTTTATCTCAACAATGGTTTGATTTAACCCCGCTTTTTAGAACCTTTTTATTTTTAGTGTTGTTATGGATGATGAGCTATTTACTTTATTATTGGTTTGTTGTGAGAAAGAAACCATTATCGTTTATATTAATTACATTCATTTATTTAACCGTTTTAGATACGTTTACGTTGTTTGATGCGAAACATGCGATTATTCGGGCGTTTATTATTGGTGTTATTTTATTAGCTTCAGCACATTTTCATCGTATTTTGGAAAAGGAAGAATTAAAGCTCCCATCATTCCAACGTTTGGTGAAGTGGGTATCTCCTTTATTAGTTGTCGTTATGTTCAGTACTGTAATAGGATATGCAGCACCTAAATATGATCCTATTTGGCCAGATCCTGTTCCTTTTCTAAAAGCTGCAGCAGGAGGGCAAGGACAGGGGGGTGTAGGTTACTCTGGGCCACAGCGAATTGGGTATGACTCAAATGATGAACGTCTCGGTGGTGGCTTTTCATGGGATGAATCAACGGTCTTTTTTGCAACAGCTCCAACATCTCAATATTGGAAAGTTGAGACGAAGGATGTGTATACAGGTAAAGGATGGATTCGTTCGAATGAGGGGGAGACAGTTTTAAGCCCTGATGGCAGTACGCCTGATTTAATGGAGTATGGTGAAGTTGTTGAAAGAAAAGAAGGAACAGGAAGTATTAACTTTGTTGATCCTGGCAAGTTAGACAAAATCCCTTACATGTATGGTACAGAAGGTTTTGTACCAATCAATGATTTTAACATTGAATATAATCCGATAACTGGAGAAGTTTTAACAGTGACTGAGGATGGGGATCAAGCGTCACTTCTTGCATATTCTGATGTTTTTTATGATTCAAAAGTGGCAAGACCATTTTTCCCAACAAATAGAATGAGGGAAATTACTAATGAAGTAGAGCCCGAAATCGAACAGTATTTACAATTGCCAGATACGTTACCCGAAAGAGTCGTTGAGTTAGCGGAAGAAATTATCGATGGTGAGACGAATCGTTATGATCAAGCGAAAGCGATTGAACAATACTTTAGAAGAAATGGTTTTAAATACGAGGTTACTGATGTCGCCTTGCCGGACGATGATGAAGATTACGTGGATCAATTTCTGTTTGAAACAAAGCAAGGTTATTGTGACAACTATTCGACTTCAATGGTCGTGCTATTGCGGTCAGTTGGGATTCCTGCTAGATGGGTGAAAGGCTTTACAGGTGGGGATCGTGTTTATAATCAAGATGTGTTTGAAGAAAACAATCAAGCTGTTTACGAAATAAAAAATAGTAATGCTCATTCATGGGTGGAAGTCTATTTTCCGAATGTTGGTTGGGTCCCTTTTGAGCCAACAGTAGGCTTTAGTAACCAAAGTGCCTTTGTTTTGGGCGATGATTTAGAAGACGTGCTGAAAGACCGCGATTACAATTCACAAAAAGAAAAAGAAGAGCAAGACAAACAAAAGGAACAAGATAAGAAGAAAGAAGAAAAAGATGAAACTGTAGCAGTAGGGAAGTTTAATAAATTCTATTATATTGGTGGAATCATCTTAAGTGTAGGACTGCTTGCGTTCTTAACATGGTATATTTATCGCAAAAGATATGTCTTATTAAGTAAATGGAAACGAAAACGTCTTGCCCAAAGTGGAGATGTGAATACATTCTCAGACGCTTATCAATTTTTATTAAAAGTTTTATCTAAAAAAGGTTTACCGTTTAAAGAGGGGCAAACGTTAAGAGAATATGCGAAAGATATCGATCAATTTTATGGCAGTTCTGACATGACCCAACTAACCAGTTATTATGAACGTGCGATTTATCGTGATGAGGAAATGAACAATCAATTTAAGGATGTTTATGACTTATGGAATCGTATGGTAAATAAATTAATGTCTTGACGAAAAATGTAAACCATTGTAATGTATAAGTGTAAATAAAATAGAAACACCTCGTATAATTTTGGGAATACGGCCCAAGAGTCTCTACCGGACCACCGTAAATGGTCTGACTATGAGGATTTGCAAAATTTGTTCAAACCATAAACTTGAGGTTGTAGGGTATGGTCATGCACTCTTTTTGCAATTTTCCTCGTATGAACTCTTGGATATTTATCCAGGAGTTTTTTAATTTTGCAACAAATGCGTTGCGGGTGTTTTTACAACAAAAAGGGGGAAAAGAGCAATGAAAAATTATTTTGATTTTGAAAAGCATGGCACGAATTATCGTCAAGAGTCGATCGCTGGTTTAACAACGTTTTTAGCGATGGCCTACATTTTGTTTGTTAACCCATCAGTTTTAGGTGACGCTGGAATGGATACGGATGCTGTATTCGTAGCAACAGCTCTAGCTGCGGCAGTAGGTACACTATTTATGGGACTTATTGCGAAATATCCGATTGGTTTAGCACCAGGTATGGGTTTAAATGCGTTCTTTGCTTATAGTGTTGTCTTAGGTATGGGTATTGCTTGGGAAACAGCTTTAGCAGGTGTACTTGCGTCAGGATTAATCTTTATTTTATTAACTTTGAGTGGATTACGTGAAAGAATTATTAATGCGATACCGAATAATTTAAAGCTTGCTGTTGGTGCAGGTATCGGTTTATTTATCGCTTTTGTTGGACTACAAAACGTTAATATCATTGAACCAGACCAAGCAACAATCGTTACACTAGGTAATATTGCTGACCCAAAAATTCTTTTAACTGTCTTTGGTATAGTTATAACGGTAATTTTCTTAGTAAGAGGCTTTAAAGGCGGCGTATTTTACGGAATGATTATAACAGCAGTTGCTGGAATGATTGTTGGTTTGATTCAACCACCTACTGCAGTGAGTGATATTGTAGGATCTGTACCAAGTATTGCGCCTACTTTTGGTGCAGCGATTGAGCACTTTGGTGAGATTTTTACTAAAGATATGGTTTTAGTTATTTTAACATTTTTATTCGTTGACTTCTTTGATACAGCTGGTACTTTAGTTGCTGTTGCGACTCAAGGTGGATTAATGAAAGATGGGAAATTACCACGTGCTGGTAAAGCATTATTCTCTGACTCATTAGCGACAGTATCAGGTGCTATTCTGGGTACATCGACAACGACTTCATATATTGAATCAACAACTGGTGTAAGTGCTGGGGGTCGAACTGGCTTTGCTTCTGTTGTAACAGCTGGTCTCTTTTTACTAGCATTGTTTTTCTCACCACTTTTAGGAATTGTAACATCTGAAGTTACAGCACCTGCATTAATTGTCGTCGGTATTTTGATGGCAGCTAACTTAAAACATATTGAATGGGACCGATTTGAAATTGCAGTTCCAGCCTTTTTAGTAGTATTAGCGATGCCGTTAACTTATAGCATTGCAACAGGAATAGCGATTGGATTTGTTTTCTACCCAATTACTATGGCTTTTAAAGGTAAGTTTAAAGAGATTCACCCGATTATGTGGTTGCTATTCTTTGTGTTTATATTTTACTTTATTTTCTTAGCATAGAGATGGTTTGAACGCAGGGTGCTTTGAACAATTACGGTGTAGGATTGGACAAAATTGCACCAAGTTTGGACAATTATAAAGCATGTTTGAACAATTACGACCTGTGTTTGAACAATTACGGCTCAAGTTTGAACAATTACAGCCTGTGTTTGAACAATGACAGACTAGATTTGAACAAAATATGAGATGAGAGGGTTATTCATCATCACCTTGAATATCTATAGGTTTAAGGTTACGTTCAACCTCAACATCTTTATAAAGCATAATCCATACAAGTCCGTTTTTATAGCGGGCTTGTATTTTATCTTGTCTTACATGATAAGGGAGTTCAATCATTCGGTTGAAACTCCCTTGTGCTATTTCTTCTTGAATCATTTCAAAGCCAGGAGTATGAATATTAATTTCACCACTAATTTGTAATGTGCGCCCGCTTACAGAGCAGTCAATTTGTTTTAAATCACTTATTCCGGGTATGTTAATGATACAGAGAATTTCGTATTCTTTTTTCAAAATATTAACTTGTGGAATCAATGGTTTCAAAATTTGATCGAATTCACCCCAAAAAGTTTCACCAAAAAATTTATCAATATTATCTTTCCATTGGTGCATATGACTAAAGTTGTTCATCGCTTTTCATCTCCTAATCATATCGTTGTAATTAGACATATGCACGAATATCTTGTATAGTGATTACTCAAAATAAGGTTTATAAAGTGGGTGTTAAAGTGTTAGAATCTGGTTTGACCATCATCATTATAGTTTTAACGATTAATATAGTGTATGTTTCGTTACTGACAGTTCGTATGATTTTTACATTAAAAGGTCGTAAGTACATAGCGGCGACTGTAGGTGTATTTGAAATAACAATCTATACACTTGGATTAGGAATTATTTTAGATAATTTAAATGAAATTCAAAATTTAGTGGCATATGCACTTGGTTTTGGTATAGGTGTTATTGTAGGAACAAAGATTGAAGAAAAATTAGCCCTTGGATATATTACGGTTAATGTCATCAGCTCAGACCCCAATATTCCATTTACAGAGACATTACGTTCTAAAGGGTTTGGGGTAACAAGTTGGTATGCTTATGGAATGGAAGGCGACCGACTGATGATTCAAGTATTAACACCTAGAAAATATGAAATTATGCTTTATGAAGTTATTAAAGATATTGATCCAAAGGCATTTATTATTGCCTATGAGCCAAGACAAATTTTTGGCGGATTCTGGGTGAAGAAAGTGAAAGGAAGTCGACTGCAACGTGAAGAAGAAAAAATACAGAGTGAGTGATTTTACATCAATTGATGCTTGTCTTGAACAGATAGAAAAAGATGGGTATACCCCAGTTCGTCGAATTGAAAAGCCTATTTTTGAAGAAAAAAACGGAGAGTACACCCCTTTAAGACAAGATATTATTTTTGAAGCTATAGAAAAATAAGCTAATCTACCAGCTGTTGGCAGATTAGCTTTTATTCATGCTGTTGTTCTTCATTTGACCGATTAGATCCGATGCTACCGAATATGGTATTTGCGACTTTAGTCTTAACGACATCTGTGACTGGACAGTATCGGACAATTCCTTCTCCAACTTTCATAGCAGAGCAGAGAATAAGAACCCAATACCCTTGCTTCCAAGGTTTACGACCAATTTTAATGGCACCATATGTCATGAAAAACAAGCCAAGTGTAATTCTTGTTAATGCATTTATAGTACCAATGTTCTGTTTTTTGACTTTACTCAACTTACCCCTTCCCTTCACAGTTTTAATGTATTAAAATTTAAGTAAGTGACTTTTTGAAACGGGGGAAATGAATATCATGAACGAACACCTTTATAGATGGCGTAATAGACAGTTAAGAGAACATGTAGCTGTAATTGATGGTAAGCTCTCTCCTACAATTGTCTTTACCAACGCAACATATTTAAATGTTTATTTAAAAAAATGGATGACAGCCAATATTTGGATATATGATGATCGCATTGTTTATGTTGGTGATGACTTACCGAAAAACAATAAATCAACACAATTTATTGACTGTGAAGGACAATACTTAGTACCCGGTTATGTCGAACCTCATGCCCATCCATTTCAGTTATATAATCCCCAATCATTAGCTGAATATGCATTGAAAAGTGGTACAACGACCATTGTTAACGATAATTTAATGTGGCTCTTATTAATGGAGAAAAAGAAAGCGTTTTCTTTATTGGATGAATTTCAACATATACCGATGTCAGTGTTTTGGTGGGCTCGTTTTGACTCACAATCTGAGTTGCAAAATGAAATTGAATTTTTAGAAAATGATGATGTGATGGACTGGCTTAATCATGAAGCCGTTATTCAAGGTGGCGAATTAACGAACTGGCCAAGCATCTTAAAAGAAGATGAGTTAAGTCTTTATTGGATGCAGGAAACAAAACGATTAAGAAAACCTGTCGAAGGTCACTTCCCAGGTGCTTCTGAGAAAACATTAACAAAAATGAAGCTACTTGGAGCTGATGGCGATCATGAATCCATTAATGCAGATGAAGTGTTTAGAAGGTTAAAGTTAGGATATTATGCAGCGATGCGCTATTCTTCAATACGTCCTGATTTAAGAGAGATTTTGCAAGGTTTAAGTGAATATGACCTTCGTGTGTGGGATTATTTACTTTATACAACTGATGGTTCAACGCCTTCCTTTTATGAAAATGGAATCATTGATGAATGTATCAGAATTGCGATTGAAGAAGGCGTTCCGATTGAAGAAGCTTATGCGATTGCGACGATAAATCCCGCGAAGTATTTTTCTCTTGATCATCGGTTAGGTAGTATTGCGCCAGGGCGTGTTGCTCATATCAACTTTTTAACCGCTAAAGATAATCCAAAACCTGTCTCTGTCATGGCAAAAGGGGAATGGATTGTTAAGGATCAGGAAGAAGTTTACAAGGGTAAGTCAATTAAATGGAATCGTTACGGGTTAAGCCCAATGAAGATGAATTGGAAAGCTGACTATGATGATTTAGTGTTTTCTATGCCAATTGGAATGGAAATGGTCAACGATGTCATTATGAGACCTTATCCTGTGAAGTCTGAATCGGATATGAATATGCTAGCACGCTCCAAAAATGAGGCTTACTGTATGCTTATGGATCGTGAAGGTGATTGGAGTGTATCGACTTTCCTAAAAGGATTCACGCGAACACTAGGAGGTTTAGTAAGTTCATATTCCAATACAGGTGATATCATTTTAATTGGTAAAAGAAAAAAAGATATGAAATTAGCCTTTGACCGAATGCAAGAAATCGGTGGTGGAATCGTATTAGCCGACGAAGGTGAAATTATATATGAATTGTCATTACCTCTGCAAGGAGTTATGACAGATATCCCAATGGAGGATCTGATTGAAAAAGAAAAACAACTTAAACAAATTTTAATTGATCATGGTTATCAATTTAATGACCCTGTCTATACGTTATTGTTTTTAAGCTCAACTCACTTACCATATATAAGAATTACACCAGTTGGAATTATGGATGTTATGAAAAAAGAAATTCTCTTTCCTTCTGTAATGCGTTAATATAAAAGAGAAAGTGGTGGTAGAATATGAGAAAGTGGTCATTGATATGGATATGTCTATTTGTAGTATTTTTAGTGGCCTGTAAAGAAGAAAAAGAAGAAGTTTTAAAACCTGAAGAAAATGATGAAGATGTAGAACAAAATGAACCAGAAGAAAAAGAAGAGGAAGAAGAGAAAATCGTTGAGCCCGAGTTCACGTATCCTTTTACGGGATTAGAGGCTGATGGAGAGGTTACAAATAGAGCATTAGCTGTTATGGTCAATAATCATAGTGCTGCACGCCCACAAACTGGCTTAGTAGATGCAGATATGGTATATGAGTTTTTAGCAGAAGGTGCTATTACACGCTTTTTAGCCATTTATCAAAGTAAAATTCCAGAAGTCGTTGGTCCAGTAAGAAGTGCGAGGTCCTATTATATTGAAACGGCTAAAGCACACGAGGCTCTTTATATTTATCATGGGGCTGCACAATTTATTGAAGATGATTTACGGCAAGGCTGGGTTGATAACTTGAATGGTTCGTATTACGATGATGATCGCTTTTTATTTAAACGCGAATCATTTAGGGTGATGCCACATAATTCATATGTTATTTTAGAAAATGCTTATGAAGTAGCGAAAAGGAACAATATTGAAACTGAAGTTTATCATCAACCATGGGAATTTATGAGCCAACAAGAACTAGCTGATAGTAATTTCCAAGGCGACGACATTAATGAAGTAACGGTTCACTACTACGACAATTTAGTTGTCTCATACCGTTATAATCAAGATACGGGTTTATTTACTCGTTATATTAATGGAGAGGTCACGGCAGATTTGAACACGGATGTCCCTGTTGAACTTGCAAATATTTTAATTTACGAAACCGAGCATCGTGTTATTGATGATGCACTTAGACGTTTTATCGATATAGAATCCGGTGGTGATGGATATTTAATTCAAAAAGGAAAGATACAAAAAATCGAATGGAAAAATATCGATGGACTAATGAAACCTTTCATTAATGGTGAAGTTGCTAAATTAGTACCAGGAAAGACATGGATTAATGTGATCCCACTATCACCAGGATTAACTGAAGCGGTATCATTTAATTAAGGAGGCATGTAAAATGCAAATTGATAAATTACGCGGTAAAGAACTTGATCAGTTGTTTGAGGCTATTTTGTCACTTAAAGATGTTGAAGAATGTTATCGTTTCTTTGATGATTTAGCTACGGTTAATGAGATCCAAGCATTAGCACAACGCTTAGATGTAGCTAGAATGTTACGCGAAGGTCATACATATCATCGTATTGAAGAGGAGACGAGTGCATCTACGGCAACAATTTCTCGTGTTAAACGTTGTCTGAATTATGGTAACGATGCTTATGAGGTTGTTCTAGAACGATTGTATGGACCTGTTAAAGATAAAAAAGAGAAATAGAGTATTTTTAATTAGATAAGTAGTTCGCTTTTGGAGTGAGTATTTAATAAAAACACTTCAAAACGGACTACTTTTTTATTCGTAACACTAAGGGTTTAGGAATGTTTTTTATATAAAAAAATACATATATGTGGTAAAATTTAGTTAAGGAATATTAAATGTATAAACTAGATTTTTACATAAGATTCAGGGTGACATCTTAAATGCATTGTCAGAAGGGAAGGATAAGATGAAAAAATTTTGGTCATTAATTATGGGGACTGTATTATTTGGATTAGTACCTGCTGGGGTACACCAGTTGGTAAAAGCAAACCAGGATGATGACAAAAGTAATAACAAATCAAATGGTGCTTCAATGGTTTTATTATTTACTGTCATATTGATCATTTTAATACTTACTTTTAGTGTGGAAATCAACGCATTTCTCACTCAATTATTTTAAGATGTAAAGTAGAACTTATTACAATCTCAACTGTAAAACAATACTGTTATAACACTAAAAACAGAAAGGTATGCGATTCATTTTTTTATGAATCTACATACCTTTTTTATTCTTATACTAAGTGACTTAATTTCAGAGTTGCTTTTTCCCTATTTAGAACATCCTCATTCACACCTACAGTTAATCCTTAAGTAACCTCAACCCATTTAAGATAACTAATATAGTGCTTCCTTCATGACCGATGACACCTAAGGTTAATGTTAATGATTGTAAAAAGTTCGCAGCAATTAAGCTTAAGATGACAGCTATTGAAAAAACTAAATTTTGTTTTATAATTCGATTTAGCTTTTCTGATAAATTGAATGATGCTGAAATATTTTCAAGTTGGCTATTCATTAGTACTAAATCAGATGTCTCGATTGCTACATCTGTACCTGAACCCATCGCGATTCCGATATCTGCCTTGGCCATGGCAGGTGCATCGTTAACGCCATCTCCAACCATGGCAACAGTCCCATATTTCTTTTTCAGTTTTTCTATTTCTTTAACTTTCTGTTCAGGAAAACATTCAGAAACCCACTCTTTCAATCCTGCTTCATTACTAATAGTTTGAGCAGTATTTTCGTTATCTCCTGTAATCATGATTGTCTTAATCCCTTTTTTATTTAATGCATCAATAAGCTGCTTAGCCTCAGGTCTTATTTGGTCCTTAACAGCAATTACTCCAACGACGACATGATTGTAACCGATAAACATGACTGTTTTTCCTTCAGCTTGAAGCTTTTTCTTTTTCTCTGTTAGCTCTGGTGAAAACAAAGCGTCTTGATTCATTCTGTTCATTAATTTTTCGTTTCCAACATACCAGTCTTGGCTATTAATAGTCGCCTTAACTCCAAATCCGGTTAGATCTTCTGTTGAGTCAACGTCAAGGTGTTCTGTCTTTTTTGAAAGACCGAACGTTACGATGGCTCGGGCTAGCGGGTGACTTGATTGATTTTCAATTGCGACAAGATGATTTAATACAAATTCTTTATCGTATTCTGGAATGACATAAAAGTCTGTAACTGATGGTTCACCCTTAGTGATCGTACCTGTTTTGTCAAAAGCGATGGCGTTCATTTTAGATAGTTGTTCTAAATACGTTCCACCTTTAGTTAATACACCTTTTCTCGCACTTGTGCTAATCGCAGATAAAACAGCTGGCATAATAGAGGCTACGACGGCACATGGTGATGCGACAACTAGTAAAACCATAGCTCGGTAAAACGTCTCCTCAAAGTCAAAACCAATAAGTGGTGGAATAAGGAGCATTAAACCGACAACAACAAGAACGGTAATCACATAAGGTCCTTCAATTTTCTCAATAATTTGTTGACTAGGTGGACGATTGCCTTTAGCTTCTTCAACGAGGCGAATCATCTTTTGGAAAAGTGAATCTTTGTTTCTTTTTGTTACTTTAACAACTAGTGACCCAGAGCCATTGATTGTTCCGTTAAAAACGTCATCTCCAGCTTGCTTATCTACTGGTATTGATTCACCAGTAATAGTTGATTCATCAATTGCCGAATGGCCACTAATAATGACTCCATCTACAGACACTCTTTCTCCGTTACGCACAAGAACTTTATCTCCAATATTTAATTCATCCAAAGGGACAGTGACAATGGTTTGGTCATCAATCAGTTTATTCGCTTCATCTGGTGCTAATTGAATGAGTTTTGAAAGGTCGCGCTCACTCTTTTGATTAGCATAAGTTTCTAAAGCACCACTGAGTGAAAAAATGAAAATTAATATGGCCCCCTCGTGCCAATAACCGATTGAAGCGGCTCCAAGTGCTGCTAAAATCATTAATATTTCCACGTTGAGTGAACGGTTTTTAATAGTATCAAGCAGTCCCTCTTTTGCTTTATAATAACCACCAATAACATACGCAGCAATGTACAGGATAGCGGTTAAAAGTTCGTTCTCCAAAGATTCTGTGAGATAAGCAATAAGCAAAAAAGCACCGCCTAATATTGCAAATACTACTTCACGATGTGTTGAAAATTTCTTTAATAATTTGTTTTTACTGTTCTCCATCAATATCTCCACCTATTTATAATAGTTATTAATTTATAATTATTATAAATAGATTATACTATAACTTAACGAAAAAAGAAATAGGTTAATTGAATGGCAAATGATAAACTTATGATTGTTCCGGCGATTGTCAAAATTATATATAAAAATAAATATTTCCATCGACGATTGAGAATGAACTGCATCGCTTCAACACTAAAAGTGGAAAATGTTGTGAAAGCTCCAAAGAACCCAGTAGCAATAAAAAAGTAAAAATAACTGTCGTGTGAGAGCAAAGCGTAAAAAATCCCTAATAAAAACGAGCCTAATACATTAATAAATAACGTTGTATAAGGAAAGTTATTTTTTTGAAATAATCTAATGCTACATTCATATCGGGTAATCGCACCTAATATTCCGCCTAAAGCGATATAGAATAAGTTCATTGTTCACCCTTCTTCATGGTCATACTAATGACTAAAAAGCCTATAAAAGCTAGTAATATCCCGCCCATCACAGATATAAATATATAAACGATCGAACTCGTTAAATCATTTAATAATCCTGTACTTTCAAGCGCAAAAGTAGACATTGTAGTAAAAGAACCACAAAACCCGATACCGATTAATAAGTGTAATTTTTCATTATGTTTTTTATATAAAAAGGCTGTCAATCCGCCTAGTAATAGGCTACCGATTAGGTTGACAAGAAGAGTCGCTAACGGAAAGTCAAGAGGTTTTAGTAGGGACCCAAGACTTGCTCGCGACACCGCTCCTATAGCACCACCGAAGGCAATGTAGACCCATGTTGTTAACGTCTTTTTCATTGTAAGTACTCCTTTAATGAAGATTCATTTGAATGTATTTTTATATTCGAAAACAGCTCTTATCGAGTGGTGTACAAGATAAGAGCTGTTTGACTAAATTAATATTTGATTTTATTTTGTAAAAATGATTTTAACTCTGATATCGGCATACGTGTTTGTTCCATCGTATCGCGGTCGCGCACAGTTACCTGGCCATCTTCTTTAGAATCAAAGTCGTAAGTAATACAGAATGGTGTACCAATTTCATCATGTCGGCGATAACGTTTACCGATTGACCCAGCATCGTCGTAATCCACCATAAAATCTTGCGCTAAATCTTGGAAAACTTGTTGCGCTTCTTCAGACAATTTTTTAGAAAGAGGAAACACGGCTCCCTTGAATGGTGCAATAGCTGGATGAAAACGCATGACCGTACGTGTTGTTCCGTCTTCTAATTCTTCTTCCTCATAAGCATCTGTTAAAAACGCTAACGCTAAACGATCCGCACCTAATGAAGGCTCAATGACATATGGGATATATCGTTCATTTGTTTGTTGATCAATATATTCAAAGTCTTCACCAGAGTGCTCAGCATGCTGTTTCAAATCAAAATCAGTTCTAGAGGCAATCCCCCATAGTTCTCCCCATCCGAATGGGAATTTATATTCTAAATCAGTTGTCTCTTTACTGTAATGTGAAAGTTCTTCTTCACCATGTTCACGGCGACGGATAAGTTCTTCGGTTAATCCTAAATTTTTCAACCAATTGTGAGAGTAATCTAACCAATATTGGAACCATTCTTTTTCTTCACCTGGTTTACAGAAAAATTCAATTTCCATCTGTTCAAATTCACGTGTACGGAAAATGAAGTTGCCTGGAGTAATTTCGTTACGAAAGCTTTTGCCAATTTGTGCGATGCCGAATGGTAGTTTTTTACGCATCGTACGTTGCACATTTTTGAAGTTTACAAAAATACCTTGTGCTGTTTCAGGGCGTAAGTAAATTTCATTTGTAGAATCTTCAGTTACCCCTTGAAACGTCTTAAACATAAGGTTGAATTGACGAATATCTGTAAAGTCATCAGAACCACAATTCGGGCAGACAATGCCTTCATCTTTAACGATTTGTTCTAATTCATTGATAGGTAACCCATCTACAACTTTTTCTTCACCTTTTGCTTCAAAATGCCCTTCAATTAGATGGTCTGCACGATGGCGTGATTTACACTGTTTACAATCAATCATTGGATCGTTGAAGTTTCCTAAATGACCAGAAGCTTCCCATGTTTTTGGGTTCATTAAAATCGCTGCATCTAACCCAACATTATAAGGTGATTCTTGAACGAATTTTTTCCACCAAGCATCTTTTAAATTTTTCTTAAGTTCAACACCTAAAGGACCGTAATCCCAAGTGTTTGCAAGCCCGCCGTAAACTTCAGAACCTTGAAACACAAAGCCACGGTGTTTACAATGATTAACAATTTGCTCCATATCTTTTGCCATAAGATTGGCCTCCTTTATTAGACTAACGTTTTTAATTAAATAAAAGTCCCTGTTAAAGTCCGTTGTTGTTTATTGTGAATTGCTACCGGTGGACGCTTTTACCCATAGGGCACAAGGCGACATCTGCGAAGGAAAAACTTTCGCGAGACGTCTTCTATGCCGGGGCACGGCTCGAGCCTCTTCGGAAGAAAGACACTTCCTGCGGGGTCTCAAGACTCGTGCTTTTCCCGCAGGAGTCGCCACCTTCGCTCTTCACAATACAACAACTCAGTGCAAATTTGGTTATTATCAACACCTAACTATAACAGAGCCAAATAAAATATAAAAACTCTCATCCCATGGGCATTTAATTGCCCAGGGACGAGAGTTTAAATTCCCGCGGTTCCACCCTGATTGGTATGATTCGTTCATACCCACTCCATATTTATAAACTCCAGATTGCCGTTTCACTATCCATGCTTTCAGGCTTACACCGTCCCTGAATCGCTTTAAGCAGAGGGGTTAGCTACTATTAATCCTTCACCGTTTTACTCGTATTCTATTTTGCTAGTGCTTATATTAGCATATTGTCTTTCTTTACTCAACTTTTATGAAAAAAATGGGCTATATTATTGAAAATGAAACGGTAAAAGATTTGGTGGATTTCTGATATAATGAAAAGCGTGTAGATTGTAGTTGGAGGAATCATCGTGGAATTAAATTTTAACAAATGGAAACATATATTTAAACTTGATCCAAATAAGCAAATAAGTGACGAAGATTTAGAAAAAATATGTGAATCAGGTACTGATTGTGTTATGGTCGGCGGGACAGACGGTGTCATCTTTGATGATGTGTTAAACCTATTAGCACGTGTAAGACGCTATGCCGTTCCTTGTATACTTGAAGTTTCTAATCTTTCTTCTATTACTCCAGGGTTCGATTATTATTTCATTCCAATGGTACTAAATAGTCATGAAGAGAAATGGATAACAGGGTTACATCAAAAAGCTGTTAAAGAGTATGGTGAGTTTATTAACTGGGACGAGTTGTTCGCAGAAGGTTATATTATGCTTAACCCTGACTCAAAGGCTTATCAATATACGAATGCTAAACCGTGTGATGATGCCGATGTTATTGCTTATGCACATGTTGCTGATAAACTGATGCGGCTACCGTTCGTCTATTTAGAATATAGCGGAACATATGGAGATGCTCAATTAGTAGAAAAAGTCGCGCAAAATCTAGAACATGCGCTACTAATCTACGGTGGTGGTATTAGAACGAAAGAACAAGCGAAAGGGATGGCTAGTTTTGCAGATATAGTTGTTGTCGGTGATGTGATTTATGATGACATTAAGGCAGCCTTAAGGACAGTTCACGCAGTAAAAAAATAATTGAAGGTGGATTTACAATGAGTTTAACAGTCGATGAAATATTAGAAGGAATGAATGAACAGCAGAAGAAAGCAGTTAAACATACAGAAGGTCCATTATTAGTCATGGCTGGTGCTGGTAGTGGAAAAACACGGGTACTCACACATCGTATCGCTTATCTTTTATCGGAAAAAGATGTGGCTCCATATCATGTGTTGGCGATTACTTTTACAAATAAGGCAGCTAAAGAAATGAAAAATCGTGTGGAATACTTAGTTGGTGAACAAGCGAAAGATATTATTATGTCAACGTTTCACTCGTTATGTGTAAGAATTTTACGACGCGACGGAGATCGAATAGGGATTGATAGAAATTTTGCCATATATGATAGTGCTGATCAGCTCACAGTTGTTAAAGAGGCTTTGAGAATTAATGAATTAGACCCAAAGCGGTATGAGCCACGTTCAATCCTTTATAAAATTAGTCAAATGAAAAACGAATTAATCACACCTAAAGATATGATTGAAAAGGCAGAAGAAACAGGAGATTATTTTGAGAAGATCACTGCTAAAGTATATGAGACGTATGAATCGCTGTTACGTAAAAACCAAGCATTAGATTTTGATAGTTTAATCATGGAGACGTACTTTTTGTTTAAACGTGTGCCAGAAGTTTTGCATTATTATCAAAACCGTTTTCAGTACATACATGTTGATGAGTATCAAGATACGAACCATGCTCAATACCAGCTTGTTAAAATGTTGGCGAATCGCTTTAAAAATCTATGTGTCGTTGGAGATTCGGATCAGTCAATTTATCGTTGGCGTGGAGCGGATATCAATAATATCTTATCGTTTGAAGAAGACTATCCTAATGCAAAGACTATTTTCCTAGAACAAAATTACAGATCGACTCAAACGATTCTAAAAGCTGCGAACGAGGTGATCGAAAACAATCGGTCACGTAAGCCGAAAAATTTATGGACGGAAAATGTTGAAGGCGCCAAATTAAAAATGTATGAGGCATATGATGAGCGACAAGAAGCTCGTTATGTCGTCGATCAAATACAAGATTTAATTGAAGCAGAGAACTTTCAATATAAAGATTTTGCTGTTCTTTATCGGACGAATGCACAGTCACGTGCGATGGAAGATGTATTAATGAAAGCGAATGTCCCATATCGTATCGTCGGCGGGACTAAGTTCTATGACCGTAAAGAAATTAAAGATTTACTAGCCTACTTACGTCTCATAGCAAATCCTAATGATGATATAAGCTTTATACGTGTAGTGAATGTTCCGAAACGAGGTGTCGGAGCAACTTCGGTTAATAAATTGCAACAATATGCAGAAATGCATGATTTGTCTCTATACGATGCGGTTAAAGATTCTGATTTTGCTGGAATCAGTAAAAAAGCGGTGAATGAACTACATGCTTTCCGGACGTTAATTGAAAATTGGCGCAAGCAGCAAGACTTTTTATCTGTGACAGAGTTAGTTGAGGAAGTTTTAAAACGTTCAGGATATGAGCAATCTTTAAAAAATGAACGTACGTTAGAATCACAAACGAGATTAGAAAACTTAGAAGAGTTTAAAACTGTGACGAGACAGTTTGAAGAAGCGAGTGAAGAAGATACGTCGTTAATCGACTTCCTAACCGATTTGGCTCTAATTTCAGATTTGGATGAGGAAGAAGAGACAGATAATAAGATAACGTTAATGACATTACATTCAGCAAAAGGTTTGGAGTTTCCGGTCGTCTTTTTAATCGGTATGGAAGAAAATATTTTCCCGCATAGCCGCTCGCTTGTGGATGACGAGGAGATGGAAGAGGAGCGTCGTTTAGCTTATGTTGGAATTACACGAGCTGAGAGAATGTTGTATTTAACTTACGCTTCTTCTCGTACGTTGTATGGAAGAAGACAAATGAATCCGTCGAGTCGTTTTCTAACTGAGATTTCAAGTGACTTGATTGAGCGAGAGGGCACTATTTTTGGTTCAAGTAGTGAATCTAATGAATCATTTTTCGATGCGATTGATCAATTATCTGCAAGAAATCAAAAAACACCAAAAAGAAAACCAGTTAAGATTCATGAGAAACCTAAAACATCGCAAAATTGGAATCCAGGAGATAAAGTCACTCATAAAAAATGGGGAGAAGGAACCGTCGTTAAAGTCGTAGGTAGTGGTGAGGATATGGAATTAGATATCGCATTCCCAGCACCAGTTGGCATTAAACGACTGCTAGCACAATTTGCTCCAATTACGAAAATTGATTAAATGAGGTGGCGTTGAATGAATCGTGATGAAGCTGCGAAAATAATCGAAGAGTTAAGAAAAGAAATTAATCAATATAATTACGAGTATCATGTATTGGATCAACCAACTGTTCCGGACTCTGTTTACGATAAAAAAATGCATGAATTAATCGAGCTTGAAGAACAGTTTCCTGAGCTTGTAGCCGATGATTCACCAACGCAGCGAGTCGGTGGTGCTCCATTAGACAAGTTTCATAAAGTCGACCATAAAGTTCCGATGTTAAGTTTAAGTAATGCTTTCAATGAAGAAGACTTACGTGATTTTGACCGTCGAGTGAGAGAAAATGTCGATCGAAAGTTTCACTATGTTTGTGAACTAAAAATTGACGGTTTAGCTGTCTCTCTGCGTTATGAAAACGGGAAATTTGTTCAAGGATCAACACGAGGTGATGGTCGAACTGGAGAAGACATTACTCAAAACTTAAAAACGATCAAAAGCATTCCTTTAACGATTAAAGAAGAGGAAACGATTGAAGTTCGCGGCGAAGCATACATGCCCAAAAAATCGTTTTTAAATTTAAATCAAAAACGTGAGGAAGACGGCTTGGAACTATTTGCAAACCCAAGAAATGCTGCAGCGGGATCCCTGAGACAGCTTGATCCGAAGATTGCCGCAAGCCGTAATCTGAGTATTTACATTTATAGTGTGGGTCAGTGGGAAGCAGGTTCTATATCAGCTCATAGTGAACGATTAGCTTATTTAAAAGAGTTAGGTTTTAAAATAAATCCAGAAACAAAAGTATTTCATTCGATCGATGACGTCATTGAGTTTACGAATGAATGGACGGTTAAACGATCTGATTTAGATTATGAAATCGATGGAATCGTCATTAAAGTAGATGAAATCGACCTTCAAGATCAATTGGGCTTTACGGCGAGAAGTCCGAGGTGGGCGATTGCTTATAAATTCCCGGCAGAAGAGGCTGTGACGAAATTATATGACATTGAACTAAGTGTTGGAAGGACAGGGGTTATTACGCCGACTGCCCTGCTTGAACCAGTACAAGTGGCAGGAACGACCGTGCAACGAGCATCTTTACACAACGAAGATTTAATTATCGAAAAAGATATACGAATAAATGACACTGTGGTGATCAAAAAGGCTGGCGACATCATTCCTGAAGTCGTACGGGTTATTACTGAAGAACGCACAGGTGACGAAGTAGAATTTAGAATGCCTGAAAATTGCCCGGAATGTGACACTAAACTTGAAAAATTAGATGGCGAAGTAGCTTGGCGATGTGTCAATCCGAATTGTCCTGCCCAAATCAAAGAGGGGCTGATCCATTTTGTCTCGCGTGGAGCGATGAATATTGACGGCCTTGGAGAAAAAGTTATTCAGCAATTGTTTGATCATCAGCTCATTCATGCGATAGCTGACTTATATAAGCTAGATTATGATGAATTAATAAAACTCGAGCGAATGGGTGATAAGTCAGTTACTAACTTATTAAATGCTATTGAAGCATCTAAGGAGAAGTCTTTGGAACGGCTCTTATTTGGATTAGGTATTCGTTATGTCGGAAGTAAAGCAGCCGACACATTGGCCGCATATTTTAAAACAATGGATGAGTTAATGAATGCGACTGTCGATGAACTACAAACTATTCCTGAAATTGGCGAGAAAATGGCCGAATCGATTGCTGCATATTTTAATAAAGAGCAAGTGCAAATGCTTATAGAGGAATTGAAATCACTCGGTTTAAACATGACCTATTTAGGTACGACTGAAGTGACGAATACGGACTCTGTTTTATTTGAAAAAACGGTTGTACTGACAGGGAAGCTAGAAGCATTATCTAGGGGTGAAGCCAAAGAGAAAATTGAAGCTTTAGGCGGAAAAGTAACCGGAAGTGTAAGTAAAAAGACCGATCTTGTCATTGCTGGTGAAGACGCTGGTTCCAAACTAGATAAAGCGAAAGAATTAAACATTGAAATTTGGGATGAAGAACAATTGCTTCATGCCTTGAAAGTGTAGGGAGTGGACCTAATGAAAAAAACATTAATTTTTCTCTCTTCCTTGGTCATCATATTATCAGGATGTGCTCCTAAATTTAATTCAGAAGATGAAGTTATTCAAGAACCAAAGGAAGATTCAGAGAAAGAACAAAGATTCATCGTCCCACAACGTATATCAGATGAAGAATATCGAACGATGCTTCCTTATGAAGTAAGTGCTGCTCGAGGGATTATTACGAATCAAGTGTCTAATCGTTACGATATTGATGAACTTGAACAAGGGTTAATCCGACATGCCAGTACAGTTTTTGATCCGGAAAAATACTTTTTCCAAGAAGGACAATATTTAAATGATAAGACTTTGTTAACGTGGATAGATGACTTGAACCCGAAAAAGGTTAGTCAAGTTTTAGACGATGATGCAACTGTTCAAGAACATCGTCAATATCACGAAGAAAATCCTAGAATTCTATCACACATTTTAGAACAAAATTACTTAGTTTTAGCTGAAGAAAATAAAGTAGAGCTAGGTGGAGTGGCGATTGGAATTGCACTGAAATCTGAGTTGGCTTATACAACTGAAATAGGTGGCCCAACTTATTATTTAGATATCAACAAAGAAGAAATGCTTGAATTCGGTAAAGAAACAGCTAATAAAGTGCTTGAAAGATTAAGGAATATAAAAGCATTAAATGATGTTCCTATCTTAATTATGCTTTACGAACAAAATGCAAACAATGCCATTGTACCTGGGAACTTCATTGCAAAAACAGTCGCTCAACCACAAACGATGCTAGTGGGAGAATGGACGACAATCAATGAAGAGTATGTGTTATTCCCATCCAAACGCGCAGAAACAGAATATTATGATCACTCAGAAATGATGCGTGACTTTACTAATGATGTCACAGAATTTTTCCCGAATTATGTTGGAGTTATTGGAAATGGGTTTTATATTGACGGCAATCTTCAGCAGCTTTCAATTAATATACCTGTTGAATTTCACGGAAAACAGGAAGTTGTCGGATTTGTTCAACATTTGTATGGATTAGTCACGGAGCATTTTCCTAACTACTTCGACGTACAGATAATAGTAGAATCATTAAGAAGAGAAGAAGGAATTGTCATACGAAAAGCAGGGGAAGAACAACCTTTTGTCCATATTTACCAATAAAGGTTTGAATGGTCAATTCTTTTCATTTAAAATATAGGATGGTAGCGCTATTATTTAGCGATATTATAAATAATAAGGAGGCTTTATTCATGGTACAACCATATCGTCACGAACCATTTACTGATTTCTCATTGGAAGAAAATAAAAAAGCGATTGAAGCAGCCATCGCTCAAGTAGAAAAAGAACTAGATCAAGATTATCCACTGATTATCGGTGGTGAAAGAATTTATACGGATGATAAAATCATTTCTTTTAACCCAGCTAACAAAGAAGAAGTTGTTGGCCGTGTGTCAAAAGCGAACAAGGAATTAGCAGAACAAGCGATGAAAGTAGCAGATGAAACGTTTGAATGGTGGAGAAAGTCAACACCAGAGATGCGTGCAGATATTTTATTCCGTGCAGCAGCGATTGTACGCCGTCGTAAACACGAATTTAGCGCGTGGATCATAAAAGAAGCGGGTAAACCGTGGAAAGAAGCAGACGCAGATATTGCAGAAGGAATCGACTTTTTAGAATATTACGGTCGTCAAATGCTTGATATCGCAAAAGGAAAAGAAGTTGTAAGTCGCCCTGTAGAAAATAACCGTTTTGGTTACATTCCATTAGGTGTAGGTTTAACTGTATCGCCTTGGAACTTCTTATTCGCGATTATGGCAGGTACGACAGTCGCTCCAATGGTTGCTGGGAACACTGTTTTACTAAAACCAGCTAGCTTAACACCAGTTATTGCTTATAAACTGATGGAAGTGTTAGAAGAAGCAGGTATGCCTCCAGGTGTTGTGAACTATATTCCTGGTAGTGGTGGAGAAATTGGGGACTATTTAGTTGAACACCCACGTACACGCTTTGTTAATTTCACTGGTTCACGTGATGTTGGTGTTGGAATTTTTGAAAAAGCAGCGAAAGTACAAGAAGGACAAATTTGGCTAAAACGTGTCGTTGCTGAAATGGGCGGAAAAGACACTATCGTTGTTGATGATGACTGTGATCTAGAATTAGCAGCAGAATCAATCGTTATGTCTGCATTCGGTTTTTCCGGACAAAAATGTTCAGCATGTTCACGCGTTGTCGCACATGAAGAAATCTATGACGAATTACTAGACCGCTGTGTTGAGCTTACGAAAGAATTAACAGTAGGTAACCCATCAGATAAAAACTTCTATATGGGACCAGTCATTGACCAAGCAGCTTACGATAAGATTATGGGATATATTGAAACAGGCAAAAAAGAAGGTAAACTAATGATTGGTGGAGATGGTGATACTTCTAAAGGTTTCTTTATTAACCCAACTATTTTTGCAGACGTTGACCCTGAGGCAACAATTATGCAAGAAGAAATCTTTGGTCCAGTTGTAGCTTTCACAAAAGCGAAAAATTTCGATGAAGCACTTGATATTGCTAACAATACTGTATATGGATTAACAGGTGCGGTCATCTCGAATAACCGCAACCATTTAGAAATTGCACGTGAAGACTTCCATGTCGGTAACCTATACTTTAACAGAGGCTGTACAGCAGCAATTGTCGGTTATCACCCATTCGGAGGCTTCAACATGTCAGGAACAGACTCTAAAGCAGGCGGACCTGACTACTTATACAACTTCCTACAAGGAAAAACAGTCTCAGAAATGCTATAAAAAGATACATGATGAAAAGCCTTATGCGTCTTTGTCGATGCGTAAGGCTTTTTTTACTACTCCAACACTGAATAAACACCTTGCAACTTTGAACAATTGCGATTCATCTTTGAACAATCACGGTCCCACTTTGAACAATCGCAACCCAACTTTGAACAATTACAGCCCCACTTTGAACAATCGCAACCCAACTTTGAACAAACACAGCTCGACTTTGAACAATTGCACCCCATCTTTGAACAATCACACTTCAACTTTGAACAATTACACCCCATCTTTGAACAATCACCGTATATGTTTGAACAAATCCTAGGTTTGAGATTAATTATGTCTACCGCTCAAAGCTTTCCAATTCTCACACCTCATCAATTTCTAAAAATAACATCGAATTTTGTCAAACTTTGTGGTAAAATTTTAATAATTAATATTCAGAAAATTTACAATTATATGGGGTGGGTATTATGATTCGTTGGATTAGAAATAGAAAAATAGGAACAAAGCTATACTCGATATTAATTCTAGCTGTGTTAACTATATTCACAGTCGGAAGCGTTCTACTAACTCATGTTCATTATACAACAAAGCAATTGGAGGAAGATTTATACGATGAACTATATATGTCTACTTTCTACTTGTTAAATGCAGATCGAGACTTATATCAAGCAGACCAAGCTTTTACTAATTTGTTGCTAGACATTGAGTGGAGTGAAGATGAAAAAGCAAGTTTGATTGATAGTTTTAATGAAAATGTTGAACAGACTAAAGAGAGGGTCGGCTTATCTAAACAAATTCTACAAAAGGACCAGAAATTCTTTTCAGGTGACATTGAGTCGAGTTATCAATCGTTTAATGACAAATTTGCAAGCTGGAATAATCAAACGAATGATATATTAATGAGTAAAAGTGGGGATGTCTCTCAAACTCAAATGGAGAGCATTCGCTCTAAATTCGAATCAACACGAGGAGAAATTGATTTTATTCAGCAAGGATTAGAAGAATCAGCGTCTCAAACTATTAATGAGATCAAAGATAGAAATTTTAATTTTCTGGTGATTTTAATCGCGGTTATGTGGGTCTCTATTATTCTTGTCTTTACTCTTGGCTTTATCCTTATACGCAGTATCGTAAAACCAACTCGTCTTTTAGTTGAAGAGAGTGAGAAAATTGCTGAGGGGAATTTACAAAATGAAATAGATGACCTAGATAGATTAGATGAAATCGGTTTATTAGCAAATTCTTTTAACAAAATGGTTAAAAACCTAAGACAAATGGTTAGCGAGATGCAAACGATTTCTGGGAGAGTGAACCATCGTAGTGAAAGTCTATTAGTTGCTTCTAATGAAGTTGCTTCAGGTGCTCAACAAATAGCTTCAACAATGGAAGAATTAGCGGCTGGGGCAGAGGAACAAGCTAGTTCAGCGAATGAAATTTCAACATCAATTGAACGATTGAACCATAAAGTACAAAGCTCTTATAAAGAAGGCGAACTGCTGAGCAAATCATCACAAAGTGTATACGAAATGTCTGTTCAGGGTAACGAATATATGAAAAACTCAGTTGAACAAATGGACGAGATCACAGGTAAGGTAATTGAAACTGTTGATAGAGTGAAAGAATTAGATGATAGTTCAGAGAAAATTTCAACTCTAGTTGATGTTATACAAAACATTGCCGATCAGACTAATCTTTTAGCGTTGAATGCTGCCATTGAAGCAGCGCGAGCAGGAGAGTATGGAAAAGGCTTTGCAGTTGTTGCTGACGAGGTAAGGAAACTAGCAGAACAAGTCGCCCAATCCGTTAGTGAGATTACTGGAATCATTCATCAAGTAAGAGAAGATACTGGCGAAGTTGTAACATCACTTGAGAACGTAAAATCAAAAGTTGATGAAGGGAATCAACACGTACTGAAAAGCAACCAGAGTTTTATTGAAATCACAGAATCTATGAAGAATATGATTCATAATATCCAAAGCATTTCTAGTCATTTACAAGAAATGGCCGATGATAGTGATCAAATTAGTAAATACGGACATGAGATAGCTTCAACAAGTGAGGAATCAGCTGCAGGAATCGAAGAAAGCTCAGCAACCGCACAACAACAAAGCTCTTCAATGGAAGAAATTACGAGTAGTTCAGAGGAATTAAAACATTTAGCTGATAACTTAGATCAGTTAATAAGACAATTTAAGGTTTAAGGGTTCGAAGTTAATAAACGGGAGCATGAATGTTCATGCTCCTTAATTAATACCCTGAAAGACTATAGACTAGTTCATCCTTTTAATTTAATCTCCTGATAAGTATAAAAAGTATCTTCCTTGATTTCCTTTCCCACTTCAATAGGTAAAGGTGCTTTAAATAATGGACCATCAAACACAAAGGTATGGAATTCCCCATTTTCACCACATATATCAACATCCTCAGGGAGATTATTTAGTAAGTCATAGTCGATAACTTTACCTAAATATTCTCTTGGAACCTTTTTCGGATCAATCGTCGTTATGATAGTTTTATAACCCAGTTGTAAAAATTCATCCATTAAGTCTTTCGTCGATTCACCCCATAGTGGGAACAATGGCTTGATAGGATGATCTTTCAAGTTATTTTCGCGGTACTTTTTTATATCCTCTAGTAAAATATCACCAAACATAACATGGGTTACGCCGTCCTCTTCAGCCTCCTGCATGACCTGCTTCATCACTCGTTCGTACTCATCATTAGTTGTCGATGCTTTAATATAAACTTTTTTTAAATTAAATCCTAACATTTCCGCCTGTAAATCAAGCAAATCTTCATGGACTCCGTGAGAACTGATACGGTTGTACTCATCACTAACAGTTGTAAATAAATATTTTATTTCAACATCTGGATCCTGTGAAAGTCTATGAAGAGCAAGGACTGAATCTTTTCCACTGCTGAATGATACCATTACTTTTTTCATATAGACACCTCATATTTGTTTAATCTTTAAGTTACATTGTATAAATGATTGGCAAAAAAAGAAACTGTCATCCAACGGAAATCGAATTCAATAAATCTAATTCGCGCATAAAATAGAAAAAGCGCGCATAAAATAAATTTTTCGCGCATAAACTAAAAAATTCGCGCGTATTTTGTGGTAAAGCGCGCATAAAACAAAAAATTCGCGCATAAAAAGTTCCTCAACATAAAAAAGTTGCCCATCAAGATTAATTGACGGACAACTTATCTAACTAATTATTTATAACTATCTACAAGCTCATCTACTAATGAACCAACTCTTGCTACAGCCTTTTTAATTGGTTCTGGTGTAGACATGTCAACACCTGCATATTTCATAAGTTCAAGTGGAGTTTTAGTTCCACCAGCTTTTAGTACTTCTAACCAGCGATCAATTACAGGTTGGCCTTCTTCTTTCATTAGCTCAGATACAGCAGTTGAAGCAGTTAGACCTGCAGAATAAGTGTAAGGGTATAACCCCATGTAGTAGTGAGGCTGGCGCATCCAAGTAAGTTCTGCACCTTCATCAATTTCGACAGCGTCTCCCCAGAAGTTTCTTAACGCTTCTCCTTTTTGTTCTTTTAAAACATTCGCAGTTAAAGGCACACCTTTTTCAGCTAGGTCATACACTCGACGTTGGAATTCGCCTTCTAGTAAGTGTGTGACGAAGTTGTGGTAGTAAGTACCAAGCAGCTGTAAAATAACCCAGCGTTTCATACGTGGATCATCTGTATTTGATAATAAATGGTCTGCTAATAACATCTCGTTCATCGTTGATGGCGCTTCAATAAAATAGGTTGATGGACGAGTGTTGAAGCTACGCTGGTTTTTGTTCGCTAAGTAAAAATGTCCAGCATGACCAAGCTCATGAGCTAAAATAAATCCACCACGCATATGACCTGTATACGTCATTAAGATGAAAGGATGAGAACCGTATGGGCTTGAACAGAAAGCACCTGTTGATTTTCCGACGTTATCAGCATAGTCGACCCAACGCTCTGATAAAGCTTTTTTCATAATATCCGTATATTCAGGTCCCATTACGCTAAGTGCTTCGATAATAGTATCGCACACTTCGTCGTAGGTCGTTTCAGGGTTGAAGTCAGGATCAAGTGGTGCTTTTAAATCAACGAATGTCATTTTATCAAGACCGAGTACTTCTTTTTTCAATTGTGCAAAGCGACGCATATGTGGAGCTAGTTCTTTTTGAATGACGTCTAATTGATTATGGTACATTTCTTCAGTCACTTTTTGAGGTTTTAAAAGCATTTGAGTGACGGAATCATAACCACGAGCACGAGCAAGCGTGACTTGTTTTTTAACTTCAGTCGCATAAACAGCAGCATACGTATTTTGATAGTTTTTCAAGGTGTTAACGAAAGATTCGTAAGCTTTTCTACGAATCTCGGTATTTGGAGATAGCTCATACTCATCCTCGAATAAAGCAAAAGAATTCGGATATTCTTCACCATCAGACGTTTTGAAATTTTCAAACTGCATATCTGATGATTTACTACGCTGATAAATCATGTAAGGTGCTTGGTGCACTTCACTCATTGAAGCAAGTAATTCTTCTGTTTCAGGTGATAGTGTATATTGTTTACGATCGAGTAAATCTTCCAACTCAAGACGGTATTCCTCAAGTCCTTTATGTTCTGCCAAATATTTTTCAATCGTTCCATCTGGAAGAGCTAATATTTCAGATTCGATGAAAGATAATGCTGCACTGAAGCTTGCCATAGCAGCTGCTAGTTTTCCTGAATTAGACTGATTCACTGGGTTCGTCCCATCTTCAGAAGAACGTAAATTAGCATATGTAGCAACTAAAATAGCTTTTTCATAAAGAGTTGTTTGTGCTTCTAAGCAGTTATATAGGACATCTGCACCTTCATTCAATCTACTTTTATATTGAGTCACACTAGGAATTTCTTTTTCAATTTGTGCTAAAGCTTGTTCCCATTCTTCAGTTGATGTAAATAAATCTTCTACTTTCCACGTTTGTTCCACAGGGACTTCTGAACGTTTAAGTCTTGCTTTTGCCATATTTGAATACCTCCTAAAAAATAATATTTCGTAATACTAAATAATATTATAAAATAAAATTAGCATTTTGTGTTGTAAAACTATAAAATTTTTAAAACATCCGAAACTTTCAGACTGCAGTCGGATAGATATTCATTCTTTGATTGGGTTATTTAATCATTTTTTTATTATATACTGTTTTTAAGGACCAAGGAGGGATTGTATGTTAAGAAAGTCATTAGTTGAAGATGTTTTAAATCAAGCGCTCCAAACAGGTGGAGATTTTGCGGAAGTATTTGTTGAAGACCGTTTCACAAACAACATTTATTTACAAGGTGGGCTTATAGACAATAGCTTATCTGGAAGAGATTTCGGTGTCGGGATTCGTGTATTTAAAGGCTTTCAAAGTACATACACATACACGACTGACTTTTCAAGAGAGTCACTTTTAAAGGCTGCAAGTGAAGCAGCGGATGCGATTAAAGGTGATGTAATGACTCGTTCATCCTCACTAGTAGAAGAAAAGGTTAATCCGATTCATCCGATTATCCAAATGCCTCAAACAGTTGAGAAGATACGAAAAGTTAATGTCATGAAAAAGGCTTATGAGATTGCCAAAAATTATCATTCAAGCATTTCTCAGGTGCATATCAGATTAATGGATGAAGAACAAAATGTCTTAATCGCTAATTCAGACGGTAAATTTATTGAAGATACGAGAGTAAGAAGCAGGTTAAGCATTAATTCCATCGCTTCTAACGGTAGTGATATGGAAAGCGGCTTTTACGGACCAGGTGCGTTACAAGGGTTTGAATACCTAGAAAACTTAAACCTTGAACACTACGCGAAAGAGGCTTCTAGAATCGCGGTGACGATGTTAGGAGCTGATCCATGTCCAAGTGGAAAGTTTCCAGTCGTTATTGATAACGAGTTCGGAGGCGTTATTTTCCATGAAGCTTGTGGTCATGGGTTGGAAGCGACTTCAGTAGCGAAAGGGAAATCAGTTTTTGCAAATAGAATCGGTGAACGTGTTGCGCCAGATATTGTGACTTATATTGATGATGGGACGATAGAAAATGAATGGGGTTCTATCAATATTGATGATGAGGGTGAAAAATCCCGTAAAAATGTTTTAATCGAAAACGGCATATTAAAAGGCTATTTAATAGATAAATTGAATTCAAGAATTATGGGTATGGATTCGACTGGTTCTGGCCGTCGAGAGTCTTATCGTTTTGCACCAACGTCACGTATGACAAACACGTATATTGCTCCAGGAAAATCTACGCCGGAAGAAATTATTAGTAACACAGAATATGGAATCTATGCGAAATATATGGGTGGCGGTCAAGTTAACCCAGCAACTGGTGATTATAACTTTGCAATTAATGAGGCGTACATCGTGAAAAACGGAAAAATTGATAAACCAGTTCGCGGTGCAACATTGATTGGAAATGGACCACAATCTTTACAAAAAGTAGATATGGTCGGAAATAATTTAGGCCATGGAGCGGGAATGTGTGGCTCATTAAGTGGAAGTATTCCTGTAAATGTTGGTCAACCGATGATTCGTGTTAGTGAGATTACAGTCGGTGGAAGAAAGGAGGACAAGTAAGATGATGAACATGCTAGATTTTAAAGATCTCTTATTTGAAAAAGGAAAAGATGCTGGTTTTACAGATATGGAACTATCTTATGAAAAAGAACATAGATTTAATTGCTCATTTGATCAAGGTGAAGTTGATCATTTTCAGTCTTCTGAAGTACTTGGTGTTTCCTTCCGCGGACTTTTTGACGGGAAGATGGGATACACTTTTACTGAAAAGATCGATGATACTTCGGTAGACTTTTTATTGAAAAATGCTAAAGAAAATGCTGTGATTGTTGAAGAGGAAGATCAAGATGAAATTTATGAAGGCGATCAACATTATGAAGAACTTAATTTTTCCTCTCAAAATCTAAAAACACTCTCCAACCAAGATAAAATTAACTTAATTAAACAACTTGACGAGTACATTTATGCAACTGATGAGCGAGTTATCGGAACGAATTTTTTTCAATTAATTTCTAGTGAAATGGAAAGTGGGTTATATAATACGAAAGGACTTTCACTACATGACGAGAAAAATTTCTTAGCTTTTCACGTCATGGTGATCGTAAAAGAAAATGATGTCATTAAGTCGGCTATGACGGTCCATCAAGTCGAGAATTTAGCCCAAACTAATGTGAAGGCAATAGCTGAGGAGGTTGTGGAAGAAGCTGTCTCACAATTAAGTGCAAAAAATATTCCTGATGATGAATATAAAGTTATTTTACGCAATAATGCAGCTGCAGGTTTAATTAACACGTTTACGCCAATCTTCTCTGCAAATAATGCACAAAAAGGATTGTCTCGTTTAAAAGAAAAAGTCGGAAAAAAAATAGCTGGTGAGAACATCACCTTTATTGATGACCCATTTAGAAGAGATGGATTAGGAAGTCGAACTTTTGATGCAGAAGGTGTCGCTTCACAAAAGTTAGCGGTTGTAGAGAAAGGTAAGTTGAACACCTTACTTCATAATCGGAGAACAGCAAAAAAAGATGGAGTACAATCAACTGGCCATGCACATAAAACATCATACAAAGATTCGATTACAGTTGCGCCGACGAATTTTGTTCTAGAACCAGGCGAAAAATCTTATGATCAGTTAGTTAGTAGTCTTGATGAAGGTGTGATTGTTACCGATTTATCAGGACTGCATTCGGGAACTAATCTAATATCAGGAGATTTCTCATTAGCAGCAACAGGTTATTACGTCAAAAATGGAAAAGTTCAGTATGCTACGAATCAGATGACCATAGCTGGAAACTTCTTCGAGCTATTAAACCAAGTTGAAGAAGTGGGATCTGATTTAGAAATGACTCTTATGTTTGGTGGCCAGAACGGTTATGTCGGTTCAGCTTCGCTGTTAGTAAATGGATTGTCTGTGACAGTTGAATAGATGATGTTTTATAACCTACCTTTTATAAGTGAAGGTAGGTTATTTAACTTTCTTGAAAACTCTAATTAAATAGTAATAGCTGCAATGAAAAGGTAACAAATGTATAAAACAATCATTCTCAAGAAGAAACTACTGTAATAAAAGAACAAACCGTTTACATTGAAGAGGATTTTACTTCATGTTAGAAGAGTTAGTAAACTGAATTTAAAATTTGGTAGGTAGATTTTAAATATGAAATAAAAAAGGTCTGTAGAAATAAACTCTACAGACTTTTTTTATCTTAACGAGTAACCTGTCTCCAACTTAATCCCGAGTAATACGAAGCATAGTGGTCTGATGCATAAGAAATGGTATAAGTTGTTGTCCAAATTGCATTTGCACCAGTGGTTCCTTGGTGAGTTGTTGTACCATGATCATAAAAATTTCCGTTAACTACATAATAGAAACCATTGTGTTCGAGCCGTACTTCAATATCTCCTGAAAAATTCTTTTCATCAGCACGGATCCCAATATACATAGGCTTTGTATTTGTATCTATCCAGCCGAATGAACCTGATCTACAAGCTCTAAGGATATTAATCAAGCTTGGTTTGTAAGAGCTAGTAACATTTAAAGTGGTTGAAGTTTCAAGCCAGGAGCATGTTGATTGAATACCAGCATCATATGTGTCAGAGAATTCATTCATGATTTCATACTCTGACTTCCCACTAAGTTCTGCGGCTCGTTTAACAGCTTCTTCATAGGACAATTCTCTAACATAGTCGTTTTCTGGTCTTTCGTTGTTAGTTCCAGAAACTATTTGAACTTGATCGTGTGTTGTGATGTGCCCGTTAGATTCTGCTGAAACATTAGTGACAAAAATCAAAATCAAAAGAGTAGACAATACTAATGTAAACAGTTTTTTCATTTTACATCCTCTCCCTTGATAAATTTTTTTCACATTCATATAATTAAACTTGAAAATAAAAAGTTCCTCTATATTTCTATTAAAAAACCGAAAATAATTCTTTTTTACTAGCTACAATAGGAAAAGTTTACAAGATTCCCGGGAGAGGTGAAATATGAAAAAGCATCTATTTCTAATATCACTAACATTTTTCTTCCTTTTAATTGGTTGTGAATCTAAAGAAGAGCCTATTGAGTTCGAAGAGTATACGGGTAGAGACTTAAATATTGGAGTTGTAGGGGATGCACCTGATGTTATAGAGGAACAAATCAATTTTTTAACAATTGATTTAGGAGACCTACTAATTACTGATGGTATAGAAAATCTTGATGCAATTTTTATTATGCAAGATTACTTGATTCGTGCATCCGAAGCGGAATATGCAGATGTCTATAAAAGCTCGGGTATTCCTTTTTTCTTTATTGAATCAGACAGATCGTACTTACCTTTCGTAATGGAGGATTTCACTTATGATAATAGTTTTACTGTAGGTGAAGAATTCTTTGCAACAGGTGTCTATTATACTGAAGACGGTGAAATGACTACTTGGAGCTTCGGATTATACAATCATGAAAAGAATGAAAAAAATATCAAAGAAGTTTATTCTAGAATTTTTAAAAAAATAAATGAAGTAAAATAATTGTAATAGCCTGTAGAATATGAACCTTAATTCTACAGGCTATTTTATTTAAATAATTACCTTGCCAGAGTGTTACCTACTGGCTACGTTAGTTGCAGCTAATTGAGAATAAGTTTTTTTGGTAGTATAAAAATCATTGCTTATGTAGGATTAAAAATTCATATCCTTTAAATCTTAGGTATTTCACGTTTCTAATACCCTATTTAGTGTTAGAATAAGACTGTATAAAATATTGTCACAACCATTCAAAATTTGCTATGATTGATAGTACTGTAAAGTGAAAAAGTACGGAGGAGGATATCATGTCTAAAATTTCAAAAGAACAAGTAAAACACGTCGCAAACTTGGCAAGACTTGCGATTACGGATGAAGAAGCGGAGATGTATAGTGAGCAGATCAGTGACATCATAGATTTCGCTGAGCAATTAAATGAGCTTGATACATCAAACATAGAGCCAACAACACACGTCTTGGATATGAAAAATGTTTTGCGTAAGGACGAGCCTAGACAGTGGATTTCTCAAGAAGAGGCATTAAAAAATGCACCAGACAAAAAGGATGGTCAATTCCGAGTGCCTTCAATCTTAGAATAAGGAGGAAAGTAAGCTATGTCACTATTCGATTTAACGATTAAAGAACTACAAGATCAATTAAATAACAAAAAAATTACTGTATCTGATTTAATAGATGAAACTTATAAACGAATTAATGAGACGGAAAAAGACGTTCAAGCATTTATTACATTAAATGAAGAACAAGCAAGAGAAGAAGCTAAAAAGCTAGATGAAGGTAACATCGATTTAAACGAAGCCCCTCTTTTCGGAATGCCAATTGGAATTAAGGATAACATTGTGACTAAAGGTCTTCGCACGACTTGTGCTAGCCAAATGTTATCGAATTTTGATGATCCATTATATGATGCAACGGTCATTAAAAAGTTGAAAAAAGCTGGTGCCATTAATGTCGGTAAGCTTAATATGGATGAGTTTGCGATGGGATCTTCAACTGAAAATTCAAGTATGAAAATTACGAGAAACCCTTGGAATACAGACTATGTTCCAGGTGGTTCAAGCGGGGGCTCTGCCGCAGCAGTTGCAGCAGGACAAGTTCCTTTTTCATTAGGAAGTGATACAGGAGGATCTGTCCGCCAACCTGCATCTTATTGTGGCGTCGTTGGAATGAAACCTACATATGGCCGTGTATCCCGTTTTGGCTTAGTTGCATTCGCTTCATCATTAGATCAAATTGGTCCACTTACACGTACAGTTGAAGATAATGCTCGAATTTTAGAAGTGATTTCAGGTTTGGATGAAATGGATTCAACAAGCGCAGACGTTGAAGTTCCTAAATTTACTGACGCATTAACTGGAGATGTTAAGGGGCTTAAAATTGCTGTACCAAAGGAATACTTCCGTGAAGGCGTAGATGAAGAAGTTAAAAAAGCAGTGCGCAAAGCGTTAAAGGATTTAGAAGAACTTGGAGCTGAATGGGAAGAAGTTTCTTTGCCACATTCAAAATATGCTGTAGCAGCTTATTATATTATTTCGTCATCAGAAGCATCAGCTAACCTTGCTCGATTTGATGGTGTGCGTTATGGGAAACGTTCTGAAAATGCGAAAGATATGTTGGAGATGTTTAATCTATCTCGTAGCGAAGGCTTTGGAGATGAAGTCAAACGCCGGATTATGCTTGGAACGTTTGCATTAAGTTCTGGTTACTATGATGCGTATTATAAAAAAGCGCAACAAGTCCGCACGTTAATTAAACAAGATTTCGATCAAATTTTTGAAAAATATGATGTCGTAATCGGTCCGACAGCACCAACGACTGCTTTTAAGGTTGGCGAGAAAATTGAAGACCCGCTAACGATGTATGCTAATGATATTATTACTATCCCAGTGAACTTAGCTGGTGTCCCAGGAATTTCAGTTCCATGTGGCTTCCATCCAGACAACGGCATGCCAATTGGACTGCAAATTATCGGAAAGCATTTTGATGAGAGCACAGTATACCGTGTCGCTCACGCCTATGAGCAACAGGCTGGCTATTATAAGGAAAAGCCACAACTCGGAGGTGCCAAACAATGAATTTTGAGACCATAATCGGATTAGAAGTGCACGTCGAATTAAAAACAAAATCTAAAATATTTAGTCCAAGTCCGAATGCATTTGGTGATGAACCAAATACGAATGTGAACCCAATCGACCTTGGCTATCCAGGTGTTCTACCTGTATTAAATGAAGAAGCTGTTAATTTTGCCATGCGAGCAGCGATGGCACTAAATTGTGAAATCGCTACAGATACAAAATTTGACCGCAAAAACTATTTCTATCCAGATAACCCGAAAGCTTATCAAATCTCTCAATTTGACAAGCCTATCGGAGAAAATGGCTGGATTGAGATTGAAGTGAATGGTGAAACAAAACGAATCGGTATTACTCGCCTTCATTTAGAAGAAGATGCTGGGAAGCTCATGCACGGAGAAGATGGTTATTCACTTGTGGATTTTAATCGTCAAGGATCTCCACTCATTGAGATCGTATCTGAACCAGACATGAGATCTCCTGAGGAAGCATATGCATACTTAGAGAAGCTAAGAAATATTATTCAATTTACTGGTGTTTCTGATGTAAAAATGCAAGAAGGCTCACTTCGCTGTGATGCTAATATCTCACTACGCCCGATTGGACAAGAAGAATTCGGAACTAAAGCAGAACTTAAAAACTTGAACTCGTTTAACTTTGTCCGCCAAGGCCTAGAATTTGAACAAAAACGCCAAGAGCAAGTCTTACGCCAAGGTGGAGAAATTTTACAAGAAACACGACGTTTTGATGAAAAAACAAAAGAAACGATTTTGATGCGTGTTAAAGAAGGTTCGGATGATTATCGTTATTTCCCTGAACCAGACTTAGTTCCACTTCATATCGATGATGCTTGGAAAGAAAGAATTCGTAAGTCGATTCCAGAGCTTCCTGATGCTAGACGCAAGCGCTATATTGAAGAGCTAGGATTGGATGAATATGATGCTCGAGTATTAACAGCAACTAAGGAGATGTCCGACTTTTTTGAAGAGACGATTAGAAACGGGGCAGATCCTAAATTAACAACGAACTGGCTTATGGGTGATATTTCAGGATATATGAACAAACATTATAAAGAGCTTTCTGAATTAAAAGTGACCCCACAAGCTTTAGCAAAAATGATTGAATTAATTGAAAAGGGTACCTTATCTTCTAAGCTTGCGAAAAAAGTCATCGTTGAGTTATTAGAAAAAGGTGGAGATCCAGAAAAAATTGTTAAAGAAAAAGGTTTAGTTCAAATCTCAGACGAAAACCAGTTACGCGAAATCATTACTGCCATCCTTGACGATAATGAACAATCAATCGTTGATTATAAAAACGGAAAAGACCGTGCATTAGGATTTTTAGTGGGACAAGTGATGAAGAAAACAAAAGGTCAAGCGAACCCACCAATGGTTAATAAAATATTAAAAGAAGAAATGGATAAACGTTAATTTGCGTTAAACTAGATTAGACAAATTAACCCTTTGAAAAGAGAATAGGGAGAAACTGACTGAAGGTGAGAATATGAAACGCGCTCGTGTCATTTACAATCCAACCTCTGGTAAGGAACTGATGAAGAAGTCTTTACCAGACGTGCTGGATCGTTTAGAACAGGCAGGTTTTGAAGCATCGGCGCATGCGACAAAAGGGGAACATGATGCAACGAAAGCTGCTAGACTCGCTTGTGAACGTGAATATGATATGATTGTTGCAGCTGGTGGTGACGGTACTTTAAATGAAGTCATCCACGGCATTGCTGAACAAATTTATCGCCCAAAAGTAGGGATTCTACCGATGGGTACAACGAATGACTTCGCTCGTGCCCTTCGTATCCCAAGAGATGTTAAAAAAGCGATGGATATCATTATTGATGGAACTTCTAAAAAGTTGGATATCGGTAAGGTTAATGATCAACACTTTTTAAATATAGCTGGTGGTGGGCGTTTAACAGAATTAACGTATGAAGTGCCAAGTAAGTTAAAGACTCATTTAGGTCAGTTAGCATATTATTTAAAAGGAATTGAGATGCTACCATCAATCCGCCCTGTAAAAACTAGAATTGAGTACGATGATGAAGTATTAGATGAAGAAATCATGTTGTTTTTAGTCGCAAACACGAACTCAGTCGGTGGATTTGAACGGTTAGCACCGAAAGCAATTTTGGATGATGGTTATTTTGATGTACTCATTTTGAAAAAAACAAATATCGCAGAGTTTATTTTTACTGCAAATAAAGCTTTACGTGGAAATCATATTATGGATGAGCATGTGATCTACACACATGCTAAAAAAATAAAAGTTATCCCCGAAAATACGATGCATTTAAATATAGACGGGGAATACGGCGGTGAACTCCCAGGAACGTTCGAGATGCTTCATAGACATATTGAATTTTTCGTTCCTGATGAAGAAGACGATTAAGAGGTCAGATAATGGCCTCTTTTTTTGGTGAAGTTAAGCAACATTAATTAAGCTTGAGAAATCCTGTCTTAGTAGTTGTCTCTCAAGCTTAATTAATTGAATACTGAACCACTTACCAATAGTGCAAGAAGTCATATTCTTGATGTAAACATTTAAGTTTGTGCCTGTTCTTTACGATCAATTACAGCCGCCCCAACAATATCACCAACAACATTGGAAGCTGTTCCACCCATTCCAATAATCGCATCAACTCCTGCAATAAGCGCAACGATCTCCAATGGAAGGCCAAACAGACTCAAAACAACGGACAATGTAACTAAACCTGCTGCTGGTACACCTGCTGTTCCAATAGACAATAACGTACCAATCAAGACGATAATGATAAAATCCATCCATGACAGATTAAGCTCAGTAATATTTGCGGCAAACACAAGTGACACACCCATACGAAGCGCTCCACCGTCAGAATTGAAAATAGCCCCTAGCGGAAGAGAGAAATTGGCAGTCCTTTCCGAAATACCAGCTTTCTTAGCAGCATCAATGGCCACAGGTAACGATGCAATACTACTTGATGTGAAGAATGCTGTCGTATAAGCTTCTTTTGTTTTTGTAAAAAAGTGTTTTAAGGAATGTCCAGATAACTTCAAAAATCCTGTATAAACAACTGCCCATAAAATAATTAGTCCTAGATAAAATACGGCCGTAAATGTGAGTAATGATTTTAATGTCTCCCAACCTTGTATTCCAAAAGTAGACGCACTAATCGCAAATACTCCAATCGGCGCATAAAGCAAAATACCGTTTAATATTTTATAAAACATTTCATTTAACGCGGTGAAAAAACTGTCGAGTACCTTCCCGTATTTCTGCATGTTTTCATCTTGCGCAAAAATCATCGTCGATATTGCCATACCTATCACCACAGCAAGGAATAAGATTGACATTAAATCGCCAGCAGAAAACGCAACAAATATATTTTCAGGAACGATTTGCAATAATATATCGGATATATGTGGAATTTCTGGTTGATCGACAGAGGTGTTCGGTAATGAGATGTTTTTCCCTGGATTAAACCAAAGTGCTAACGAAACCCCGATTAATACCGCAGCAGCTGTTGTGACTGTATAATAAAGAAACAATTTTCCACCCAACTTACCCGTCAGACTGATGTTCATTTTATTAACGGCCAGCACCACTGTTAAAAAAATAACGGGAATGGCGATTAAACTTAACAGACGGATCAACAACGTGCCAAGCGGGTTTAATAGTTCAGCGCTTTCTCTGAAAATGAGTGCAACGAGAAGGCCTAATAAAAAGCCAACTGACATTTTAATAACAAGAGATGTGTCACGATACATTTTCCATAAATTCATACTAAAATTCCTACTTCCCTCTAAAGTGATAACTATTATCCTACACTTAAAAGTGTACAAAACTTAAAATCAAAATCCGAATTATATGATTTTTATAATGAAAATTTTAACCATAGTAGTAACTAAAAACCATTAATCAATTACTTTATGAAAACCCGTCATTTGGCTTATAATAGTTAAAGACTAGAAAATAAGGCGGTTTTAATATGGCAAAAGATACAGCACCTGTGAAGAAAAATGAATATGTTAATCTTACTTTTTCGGATTTGACCCATGAGGGAGAAGGAGTTGGGAAGATTGATGGTTTCCCAATCTTCGTTCCGTACGGCTTACCAGGTGAAAAAGCGAAAGTGAAAATAGTTAAAGTGAAGAAAAACTTAGCTTTTGGCCGGCTGATTGAGCTTCATGAAACAAGTGAGCAGCGTGTTGAGCCACCTTGTGACGTCTTTTATCAATGTGGCGGATGTCAAATACAACATATGACGTATGAGTTGCAGCTTAATATGAAGCAGAAACAAGTTCAAGATGTCATGAGAAAAATCGCTCATATGCCGGGTGTACCCGTTCATCCTACGATAGGCATGAAAGAACCGTGGAGTTATCGTAATAAAGCTCAAATGCCTGTCGCAATGAAAGATGGGAGAGTATTAACCGGTTTTTATCAAAAGAGAAGCCACCATATTATTGAAATGGATACTTGCCCAGTACAAAATAAAGCGAATGATCATATTTTGCGTGAAATGAGAGGCATTATTGAGGATCTTGGAATAGAGCCATATGATGAGGTTAAGCACCGTGGTGTCATTAGACATATCGTTGTCCGTGCAGGCTATCACACGAGTGAAATCATGGTTGTCATTGTAACTAACACGAAGGACTTACCGAAAAAGAAAGAGCTAATAGAACGTATTCGTGCACTTGACTCAAATATTGTTGGCATTGTTCATAATGTAAATCCGAAAAGAACTAACGTCATAATGGGGCGCAATTCAAAAGTTATTTGGGGAAAAGAAGTGATTATTGATAAAATTGGTGATTTAGAATTCGAAATATCAGCCCATTCCTTTTTCCAAGTGAATCCAGAACAGACAGAACTTTTATACGAACAGGCCTTAAAATATGCTCAGTTGTCCGGTCAAGAAACTGTGATTGATGCCTATTGTGGGATTGGAAGTATCTCATTATTTTTAGCCCAACACGCGAAAAAGGTATACGGTGTTGAGGTTGTGCCACAAGCCGTTGACAATGCTAAAGATAATGCCAAACGGAATGGCATCACGAATGCTGAATTTTATGTAGGTGAGGCAGAGAAGGTTATGCCATGGTGGAAAGCACAAGGCTTAAGGCCTGATGTAATCGTTGTCGATCCGCCACGTAAAGGGTGTGATGAGTCATTATTACAAGCAATGATTGAGATGGAGCCGAAGCGGATTGTTTATGTATCCTGTAACCCATCAACCCTTGCTCGAGATTTAAAAATATTAGCTGATGGTGGATACGAGACAAAAGAGATTCAGCCAGTTGATATGTTTCCGCAGAGTAGTCATGTTGAGTGTGTGGCTTTGATGTCTAGAAAGGATGAATGAAAGTATTTATTAGATGAGGACAGACGACGATCCTAGAACACTTAGGATGAAAAAATATGAGGCGATTGCACAGCGGATAGGCATGCAGTACCACCTAACGGGAATGGACAAAGAGCAGACGGTGGCCTACATATGGCACCAGGTGATAGAAATGCAGTCTTCCGTCCTTTCCCATAAAAAAGCCCTCGATCAATTGTTGATCGAGGGTTCGTATCAAAAATGAATTAATCTGTTTGCGAATGTGTTAGTTGTTTGATTTTATACGTAAGATTAATCGTCATTTTGAAATATAATAGTGCAACGAGTGCCCACACGGCAATCGTCGACCAGGTCCAAAACTCCGTCCAGTAACTCGTAAGCAAGGAAGGGATAAGCATGGCTGGTGTCATGATCAAAAAGAAAAAGAACCAGTTTTTCCGAACTTTTCGATAAAGGTCAATTTTTGAGCTGTTATCGGTGAAAATTTTCGTACTGTCTTGACCTGTTGCTGGCTTGCGGAAATAATACCACGTCCCGTGAACGCCAGGGTACTCCATCACGAATTCCCAACCATCATCCGAAAATAATTGCAAATAGCTATCCTTCTCATTGCCTACTAGTTTCTGAAAATCAGTTTGATACATAAAGCTTTGCGGCGTTCCTTTGCGAAATTTATAAAATGGGAAACCGTACGCTTCAATATGGAACCCTTTTTCAGACATCTCTTTGAAATAGTGTTCTTCCTTTTCGAAGTTATCCACTGTTATAAAACGAAACTTTTTGATTAGTTTTCCCACGATAATCCCTCCAGATTATGATAAAGTTCTTTAATCCGCAATGTTTCTGCCTTCAAAATAGCCTTGCCTAAAGCGGTAATTTGGTAAAATTTCCGCTTTTCATCTTCGTGTAAATACTGAATGAGTTCGTCTTTTTGCATTTTTGTAATTGTGCCATACATCGTGCCTGCACCAAGCTTGATACGACCGTTCGTCAGTTCAGCAACATGTTGTATGACTTCATAGCCATGCCGTTTATGCATGAACGATAGCAAAATGTAAAAGGCCGTTTCGGTCATAGGTGTGTATTTTTTCATTAATTTTTCATGATCCAATTTATTATTCACCTCGATATATCGCGTCGTGATACATAGAGTATATCACGGTGCGATAGTCGTTGTAAAGAGTTAATATTAAATTCTGAGCTTAGCAATTTTGTTCTGTAATAGCATTTAATTTATAATAAACTTCGTGAAACGTATCTCGTTTCTTAACCGTATTAAACAATAGGAGTAGAATCGATTACACCGAAGAGAAAGAAAATGATTTGCAATGTTTTTCTTTTTTTAACCCATTAATAAGAAACAAGTAGAAGTAAAATAAAAGAACAAAATCAGGCCAGGTATAATACTAGGATATATTTTTGGACAAATCTTTTACAGAAAATGAACAAGTATTTTTAATGAAGAGCATTGGACTGAAATGATTCAATTTTTAACTGATCCATGATTAAATTTAAAAGTGCTATTGAAGATCCACTTCAGAAAATAATGAATGATTCATAGTTTATGAAGAGAGAATTATGAAATTGGAAATGAGTAGATGAGACAATGACAATTCGTTATAAAAAGTGTTTTACTTGCGGGTCACTTGATGTGGCAAGAATAATATATGGTTACCCGACAGCAGAGGCATTCAAAGAGCAGGAAGAAGGTAAAATCAAATTAGGTGGATGCGTAATCTCTGAAGACAGTCCTCAATATCATTGTAATAAATGCGGTGAAAAGTGGACAGCAGATGAAGCGATTGATGCAGCATACAATGAAATGATTGGTCTGGGAGCATCCGTTGGGGGATATTTTGAAGGGTATTATGACGTGATGATTCATTTCCAAGATAAGAATCTTATATGGAAATATAGCTTAGACGGTGATTCAGTTGAAAAAGAATTGTCAGATAAAGATATAACAACGTTCATCAATGGATTAAAAGTGATTGACTTACTAAATTGGAAAAGAAGATATGAAGAACCAAACGTGCTAGATGGTACACAATGGGAAGTTGAAATCATCCGTGAAAAGCGTAACTTAAAAAGAAGTGGAAACAACAAACTTCCGGCTGAATGGGAGTATTTCTGTAAATTGATTAGAACGATTTCTAGTTCGGAATTCAAATGAAATCATAGACCTATTCCCATATACGTACACCTTTAGTCGACATGTTCCCGCAGACGTACGAAACTATAAAAAAACCCTAGACGTCAAGCTTGGTGGCTCGTCCCATGTGGAGTGCGTGGCGTTGATGTCTAGGGCTAAACATTGATATAACAGTATTTTGAAAGGAACATCCGTTTTGTCAACACGATGAAATGGGTGTTTTTTGTCTGAGTAAACAAATCACCTCACTACTAAATATGACCAAGTTGAGCTTACAGAATCAATGTTTAACTAATAAGTGGATAGAATGGATGTTGACATCATTTTTTATTGGTAATTATTTGAATAGATAAACTAATTTGAACACAATTATGATATAATAAAGGCATAATTATGATTTATGATGGAGGGTTTAATATGCCGGAAATAAGACCAATCAAAGACTTAAGAAATACAAATGAAATTTCAGAGCTGTGTCATGAACGTAATGAGCCTGTATATATTACGAAAAATGGATATGGTCATTTAGTTGTCATGAGTATGGAAACGTATAAAGAAAAATTGGCGAAAGCGGATTTGTATGAAAAGTTAGCAGAAGCAGAAATACAATTAAATAATAATGAAGAGCTTTTAGGTGCTGAAATGGTTTTCGAAAGGTTAAAGAAAAAGTATGGCGGAAAGTAAATATTCAATTCATTTTACCCCGATTGCCATGAAAGATTTAGATGAAGTATATTGTTATATTTCAGAAGAGTTATTCGCAGATAATGCTGCAGCAGATTTATTAAAACGGATTGAAGATCATATAATGACGCTAAGTTTGTTTCCATATTCCGGCAGCCATCTTACTGATGAGTATTTACGTTCCAAAGGGTATAGAAAAATAGTTGTTGATTCCTATATAGTTTTTTATATTGTTAATGAACGAACAAAACAAGTTGTGATCATGCGAATATTGTACGGCAAACGGTTATATGAGGGTTTACTTTGAGGAGAACGATGGATAAGTCTAACAAGTTTTATTGATAGTAATGTACCGATTTCTTTGAAAGCATTATGGCGAGGAAGAGGTGGTACTTTTGAAAAAATGGTTATATGTTTTATTGGCAATTATAATAATAATTTTGGGATTGGTTATCTTTTATTTCAGAACTATAACTTTTGGGAATTTAATATCAGAAGTCTATAATGATGAGGTTGAAATCGCTGAAATGCTTATCAGTCATACTATTATAGGGGAATATGCTGAAATTAAAGAGTTAGAAGAACAAACTAGAGTAACTAAAATTACTGATAAAGTTATTATCAAAGATATTTTAGAAGAGTCTGTTGAAATGGAATTAAGAGTAAGTAAATCTAATCTAGTCGAGTATTTTATTACTCTTACTAATGTCGAAGGTGAAAAAGTGGTTTTATATATGGGTGATGATATTATAAGCAACGGTAGTAAGTATTATAAAATAAAAAGTGACAATAAACTTATGAACGCAATTAATAGGCAAGAATTAGAATGGGATATAACATATCATTAAAAAGGGGGAGTTCCCTTTTTTGCAACTGTAAAAGTGAAAAATAGGGGTTCCGTCGGTAAAATATATTTTAACTCCAAAGGTGAATGCGGGTTTGAGGTGTATTTTTTGGGGTTATTTATTTTGGTTGTACAGGTAAACGAGTAAAAGTAGCTTAAGTGTTGTTATTATAAGGTTTCCAGTGATTTGGTAAGTTGTCCAGCCTGGTGAGCCTTATTTTTTTGTAGGGATGAAAATAGGGTGATTGAAGGGTTATTGTTTACAGGAGTTGACAAATAAGATATTCATTTTAATTATCAAATTTCGAAAAAAGGGGTTAGAAGTAGTAATATAGAAGTATAATGTTAAAAAATTCAGTATTAAGAATTGGATAAGGTATTTCTAATATATAAAAAGTTTATTCATTATTTAGTTATAGGTAGGTGGTAATAGATGTTAGCGGAGAAACTTAAAGAACATCTAATTCAGGAAATTGTAAAAGAATTAAACCCAGCTTTCATTATTCTATATGGTTCATATGCAAAAGGAACTAATCATGAGCGCAGTGATATAGATCTTGCTTATTTTAGTGACAAAAAGATATCTAATTATGAACGGTTCATATTGGCAAACAAACTATCTAATCTCACAGAACGGGAAGTAGATCTAATTGATATAAAGCGAATCGATACAGTTTTTACAATACAAATATTTTCAGAAGGTATCCCTATCTATATAGCAGATGAAAATACATTTATTCACCAAAGAATGCGTGCATATCGTATGTATGCTACATTAAATGAACAACGTGCACCGGTAATCGAAGCAATTAAAGAAAGTGGGCGTGTTTTTAGACATGAATGATATTATTTTAAATAAAATAACAACGATTGAACGTTGTGTAAAACGAATAGAAGAAGTATATGAAAACAACCCTGAGAATATTTCTGATTTTACAAAACAAGATAGTATCATACTTAATATTCAACGTGCGTGCGAGGCAAGCATTGATTTAGCAATGCATCTAGTAAGTAAACATAAACTTGGCCTCCCAAAAACAAGTCGAGATGCATTTGCAATATTGTACGATAAAGGTATGCTTGAAGAGAAATTGGCCAATACATTAATGAATATGGTCGGATTTAGAAATATAGCTGTTCACGATTATCAAACATTAGATCTCGATATTTTACAATCCATTATAGAAAATCATATTGGTGACTTTCTTACATTTACGAAGACAATTTTAGAGTTAGAACAGAAAAATAACGGGTGATGATTCAAGTAATATTGATATTGCTCTCACATATTTGGCAGTGTTTTAAGAACCGCTGTCATATTTTTTTTATTACTAAAATAAAGGGATTTCTATTTTAGAAAAAACTTTAAGGTTAGGTTTGATAATTCCTAAGAAATTAAAAGAAACACCTATTTAGTCAGCACGATGAAACAGATGTTTTCTGTTTGTGGATAATCAGTAAATTAATAAACGAAACTTTTCTACGACTTCGTCTTTCAAAATATCATGGTTATTAAAATGACTAGCGTAAACGCTTAACATCATTTCGTTTTCTTCTGTAATCTCCATTTTCAATAATACCTCATTAATCAGATCAGCTAATTTTATTGGATTTGTATACAGTGTGTTCCATGCACGCACTTGTAAGTCCAAATCATCACTTAATGCTGCCTCCTGTAGTTCGTCAATTGGGATAGGTTCACTAAAATGTGCATAAGGATCTTCATATATATCGGTATATATAAATTGAATAGGATTATATTCGTTTAAATCGTATGAAAAATGTTCTTTTCCAACAGTTACTATCATTGAATGACTTTTAAATTCGATCGTTCCATTCTCTATTTTGATGTTTTCCGATAATGTTTCAATCACACATTTGATATGTGGTGTAATGAACCAATAACGATACTCTGAATTTAACATCGAAATGTATTCAGTTATTGACATATCATCAAGCTTCTCTTCATCCTTCAGTCTTGTATATTCCTTTGGTCGAAAAAAATATTCTGCTTTCAATTCTTGCATTGTAATGGTCCATTGACTTTCTGGGCATTCAAACAAAACGCGAAACGCAAATCCATCATCTGTTTTCTGTAATTCATCATAAATTAACCATTGTCCGACTTGGATAGGCTCGTCCGTATCTTCTGATTTAACTCCTTTAAAAATAAAATGAATAAGCGATTTCGAGGAGAATCCACCGTCTGTGTTGACGTAAAGATGAAGGGTGTCCTTATCTCGTTCAATTCGCTCGATCATTGAGTCATGCAAGCTTTCCGCAAAGACTTCTTGTACAGTTGTAGGCAAATAGGCTAAGGTCTCCACCGTATTTTCGTGGGCGGCACTTAATACTTGTTCAAATTCCTTGTCCGCCTCTTTCATCCATTGTAAATAATCTTCACGTACTGTTTTTGGTAGTGTCGGTTGATTCAATGTACCGTTTTCTACATATGGAATGAAACGGCTAGGCAACACATGTAATAATTCCTCTTTTACCTCTTCAAGTTCTTCGTTCAAACGGGTAATAAGATCTTCCCCTTCTTCTTTTGCTTCTTTTAAAGAGATTTCCCAATCGTGATCGGATTCTTGAATGGGAAGAAGGTTGTATTTTAAAAATTTGTCTTTAGCTTCTTTTGAAATATTCCACATAAATATCACCTCGAAGTTGTTAAAAACAGTATACTATATTTTGAATGAATATTGTTTCGGAGTACTAAAGTAAGTAAGAAGTAGAAGTTATTTATTTAGGTTTTTTTACAAATGTAGTAATGTTGATAAAATAATACGGAAATTTTTTAAAAAATAGACGACTAATTATATAAGTAAGTTAAAATAATAATTGACGAAGGAAGGAAGAATTACTATGAATGATAAAGAATTTCGCAACGTTCAAAAGGAATTGTCAAAACAGCAGCGGGAACAACTATATAGTGTACTTAAAGCCCGTTTTGAAAAAAATGCGCACCGTCATGAAGGAATTGAATGGGATAATATTCAAGCTAAATTGGAATCCAATCCCGAAAAGCTGTGGTCACTTAATGAAATGGAAACAACTGGTGGTGAGCCTGATGTCATTCGTTATGATGGGGAAAAGGACGAATACATTTTTTGTGATTTTTCAAAGGAAAGTCCAAAAGGCCGTCGAAGTGTTTGTTACGACCGTGAGGCGTTAGAGTCTAGAAAAAAACACAAACCAGAAAATAGTGCAATTGACATGGCGACCGCAATGGGCATAGAACTTTTAACAGAGGAACAATACCGCGAGCTACAGAATGTTGAGCATGTTGATATGAAAACATCAAGCTGGATAAAAACCCCAGATAATATTAGAAATCTCGGGGGCGCTCTCTTTTGCGATCGTCGTTATGATACTGTATTTTTGTATCACAATGGCGCTGAGTCATACTATGCTTCTAGGGGTTTCCGTGGGTTTTTAACGGTTTAAATAGTGAGAGTGCTTTTTTGAGTTTATGATGAAACGCTTGAAAGATGATATTCTTATATAGAACACACAAATAGTATATCATGTAAATAAGGAGTAACAGAAAATGAATGGAATGAGTAGAGAGCATATAAAGCAAGGTTCAAAAGTTAAAGTTGTACAAAAACAAGACCAACGAACAGGAAAGTTAACAGAGGGTATTGTGAAAAATATACTCACGAACGCCTCAACTCATCCGCATGGTATTAAAGTAAGGCTAGAAAATGGCGTAGTTGGTAGAGTGAAGGAAATTATAAATTAAATGTATAGGATTAAATCGAAAACACAAAATAGAAATGTCGGTGTTTATTAGCCAATAAAAATGCCAGCTCTAAGGTGTGCGCTTGTTGGCATTACACTTTTTTCAAATAGTATCAAGAAATATTCCAATAACTATTTGCTATTCAAAATACTTTCTGTTATACTAAGGGAAGTTATTTTTGTTCGGTAAATATGGAATGGTAAGTATTTAAACTTTTCGCCTTGATATCTATTTGAACAACAATAGTAATAAAACGTGGATAAAATCCACACAGGAGGAAATAACATGCAAGAAGGTACAGTTAAATGGTTTAACGCAGAAAAAGGTTTCGGTTTCATCGAAGTAGAAGGTGGAGATGACGTATTTGTTCATTTCTCAGCTATCCAAGGTGAAGGTTTCAAATCTTTAGATGAAGGTCAACGTGTTACTTTTGAAACAGAACAAGGTCAACGTGGACTTCAAGCAGTTAACGTAAACAAAGCATAATTTTAAAAAAAGGACTCTGCTATAGAGTCCTTTTTTATATGCAAAAATTATAAGAAGTTGACGCCCTGTTAGTCATATAAGGATAATACAAAGTACTACATGACGTAAATTATTTCACAACAAGCACAGGACAATCAGCTCTTTTAACAACTTTATGGCTTACACTTCCTAATACCATTTCTTGAAATGTATTCAGTCCTCTACTTCCTATAACTAATAAATCAAAATCATGATGATTAGCGTGTTCGACTATGGTCGGCCCTGGATCACCATGTAAAATTTTAATACTATAATTAAGATTTTCTTTCTGAATAAGTTCCTCGATCGGTGCAAGTCTTTTACGTCTTGAATGTTCAAGGTCTTCTTTCCCTTGTGAGTGTAGCACTTCGTTTTTCGCTTTAGAAAAGTCAGCTACTAAAACGACCTCAATGAATGGATCATTTACGAGTGAAGCAATATTAATTGCTTGTTTGGTTGCACGTAGTGAATGATTTGAACCATCAACAGCAAGTAAAATATTGTTGTACATATTAACACTCCTTTCAATAATTAGTGTGGCGTAATAATATTAGTAACTGCTAATTTCTCAACAATTTTTTTACTAGACTTATTTAATCCAGAGAGACTGACGTAATTTTTGTTTTCTTGAAGTTTTGTTACAATCTTATCGATGGCGCCAACACCTGAGTCGTCCCAAACATGTGCATCAGTAAAATCAATTGTAATGTTCTTTCCTTGTTCAGTTAAATCAATGGAATCAACTAAATTATCAACCGATGCAAAAAATAACTGCCCTCTCACATAATAAGTAGTGGATTCATTATTTAGTTGGCTCTTTACTTTGATTTTTGAAATTTTAATAACAAAGAACAGTGCGCTCAAAATGACACCTGCAATGACACCTTTTGATAAATCTTTTGTTGCTACAACAATGGCCATGGTTATTAACATAACAGTGGCATCAGCTTTCGGTGCTTTTGTAATATAAGAAAATGATGACCAATCAAATGTTCCAACTGATACCATAATCATGATTCCGACAAGTACAGGCATTGGAATTTGGATGACTAAATCACCTAACACAAGAATTAAAAACATGAGGAAAGCCCCAGCCACAAAAGTGGATAGTCGACCACGTCCTCCAGATTTAACGTTAATGACAGATTGTCCAATCATTGCACAGCCTGCCATACCACCAAAGAACCCAGTTGCCACGTTCGCAATTCCTTGTCCTCTTGCTTCTTTATTTTTATTACTTTCGGTATCTGTCATATCATCTACAATTGAAGCGGTTAATAATGATTCTAACAATCCGACGATAGCTAACGCAAAGGAATAAGGGAAAATAATCATTAATGTTTCAAATGTAAATGGTACATTAGGAATTAAGAATTCTGGTAATGATCTTGAAATCGCACCTAAATCCCCGACTGTGCGTAAATCATAATTTGTATATAAAGCAATCGTAGTTAATAGAATAATAGCTATTAATGGCGCTGGAATTGACTTCAAAAATCTAGGAAGTATATAAACAATTAATAAAGTAATAGCAACAAAAACATAAGTTGCATTGGATATCCCTAAAAAGTGAGGCACTTGTGCCAAAAATATTAAAATAGCTAATGAGTTAACAAAACCAATCATGACCGCCCTAGGAACAAATTGCATCACTTTAGCTACTTTAAAAATACCGAATAATATTTGTATGACACCCGTTAAAATCGTCGCTGCTAATAAATAATTTAAGCCGTGTTCTTTCACTAATGGAAGCATGAGTAATGCCATAGCTCCTGTTGCAGCTGAAATCATCCCTGGTCGTCCACCGACAAAAGCAATGATGACCGCAATACAGAACGATGCATATAACCCAACCATAGGGTCAACACCTGCTATAATAGAAAATGCAATAGCTTCTGGAATTAAAGCTAAAGAAACGACAATTCCTGCAAGTACGTCTCCACGTATATTTGAAAACCAGTCTACTTTTAATTTCTCTAACACTTTATCCGTCTCCTCTTGTTGCATATATTAATTTATCTATTTGTATTAATAATGAAAAACAACAGAGTCAAGTCTAACATACGCAGAACCAAAAGGGAACCTTTTTGGGAAAGTAAATGAATAATATGTTATAATAAAGAAAATTATTTTAAGTAGGTAGATAACATTGTTAATTGGTTATATTCGACCTGTTCAAGAAGATCTGAATTGTGAATTTCAAAAAGAACAATTGCTACAACATCATTGTCAGCAATTATTTATGGAAGAGCATTCTTCAGCAAATAAAAGAATACAATTACAAAATATGATCAAATCTTTAAATAAAGGTGACAAAGTTGTTGTAGCAAAACTGTATATGTTAGCAGATTCAACTATGCACCTCGTTGAATTGTTAGACATGATCCAAGAAAAAGGAGCTCACTTGCAATCTATAAACGATAATATAGATACAAGCCATAAAGAAGGTTATTCCTTTAATAGCATTGTGAGATGTCTGGCTCAATTTCAAAGTGATCTTATTAGTGAACAAACGAAAAGAGGATTATATAAGGCAAAGAAAAAGGGAATTGCTACAGGAAGGCCTAAAAAGGCAGATGAAAACGTCAAACGTGCTATTGAAATGTACGAAAGTAAAAAGTATAGTTTAAAAGAAATAAGAGAGAAGACAGGCATTAGTAAGTCAACCTTATATCGTTATTTAGAAAGTTAAATTAATAGGACACATCTTGGCCAAATCATTCCTTTAATTTTAGATAGATGTGTCCAATGAAACTTAATTAATATTTGGCAACCTCATCGCAAAGATTAGTTTTTACATTAAACATAGTTTTCTTTACATTTATCGAGTAATATTCCAAGCCCCCATCAATGCATGGATTGATTCAGAAATTCTCTCTTCGGGTATTCCTCCAAAACCAATTAGAAATGACGGAGTATTTTCAATCGAATTTAGTCGATATTCGTTAAGACCATTTATCAGAATTCGTTTCTTTTTAGCCATTTCTATTAATGTTTCCTCATCTTGCTCAACATGTACACGAATCATAATGTGCATTCCAGCTTCGTCTCCGGAAAAAGTCACTATTGGGGCATAGTCTTGTAATGTTTCCGTTAACAGTTGAAGCTTTCTTTTATATAAATTTCTCATACGATTTAAATGACGGGAAAAATGTCCATCAGCCATAAACCGAGCTAAGATTTGTTGGTCAAAGCGTGGCACAGTTGATGCGTAATAAGTAAATACTTGTCTATATTTTTCTAATATAATCGTTGGCAGTACCATATAAGCAATACGAAGAGATGGCATAAGTGACTTAGAAAATGTACTTAAATAAATGACTTTCTTAGCTTGGTCCATTCCTTGAAGTGAGGGAATAGGACGTCCGGTATAGCGAAATTCACTGTCATAATCATCCTCAATAATATAGTGATCCTTACTAGATGCGGCCCAATTAAGTAAAGCTGTACGTCTAGAAGCTGTAAGGACTGTCCCTGTTGGAAATTGGTGCGAAGGAGTAACATATGCAACCGTTGCTTCAGTCTTTTGTAATACTTCAACATTCATTCCTTCTTCATCAACAGGGATGGAGATCGCCTTTCGATGATTAAGAGGAAAGATGTGATGGGTAAGTGGATATCCAGGATCCTCAATGGCATATACCGTATCTTCCCCAAGTATACGAATGAGAAGTGGTAAAAGCTGTTCTGTCCCTGAACCGACGATGATTTGTTCAGGTGAGCATTCGACACCTCGTGAATGATATAAGTAACGTGCTATTTCTTGTCTTAACTCGATATCACCGTGTTGATGTCCAAGCATTAATATATGTTTGTTTGCCGGCTCTATTAAATCTCTTGCATATTTCCTCCATTGTGCAAAAGGAAAGGCATCAGGATCAATCTTTCCTGGAGAGAAATCAATATCATAATCTTCTTTTGGAAACGTACTTTCCATAGGTGGAGCTTCATCTTTTTGAACGTAAGATAATTCCTCAATTTCTTGTACAAAATAGCCTTTTCGCGGCATGGCAGAAATAAATCCTTCTGCTAATAGCTGACCGTAAGCAAGTTCAATCGTCGTTTGACTGACATTCAAGAATTCCTCAAGCTTCCGTTTTGAAGGGAGTTTGGTACCAACAGCAAGTTTTCCATCAATAATATCTTCCTTTATTTGCTGATAGATTTGTTCATAAAGTGGAACAGCACTCTTTTTATTTATCTTTACAAGTAGCATTTCCATTTTCATACCTCCATCTGACCACCTCAAATATCTAACAACTGATTATTTTAAAATGGTCACACTTCATTATAATCAAAATTAAGAGAAGGGGGAAGATATAATGGATTTTAAATACGGAGGCGTCATTATGGACGTCATAAATGCAGAACAGGCAAAAGTTGCGGAACAGGCTGGTGCTGTGGCGGTCATGGCCTTGGAACGTGTACCATCTGATATTCGTGCAGCTGGTGGGGTTGCTCGTATGGCCGATCCGCGTATCGTTGAAGAAGTACAGAAGGCTGTTACTATTCCAGTGATGGCCAAAGTAAGGATAGGTCATATTTCAGAAGCGCGTGTTCTTGAAGCAATGGGAGTGGACTATATAGATGAAAGTGAAGTACTCACTCCAGCAGATGAGGAATTTCATCTATTAAAAAGTGACTACAACGTTCCATTTGTTTGTGGCGCACGTAATTTGGGTGAAGCGGCCCGTCGATTAGGTGAAGGAGCTAAAATGCTTCGTACGAAAGGTGAACCAGGAACAGGAAATATTGTTGAAGCGGTTCGTCATTTACGCATGGTGAATGCCGAAGTTAATAAAATCGTTCACATGAGTGTCGATGAATTAATGGTTGAGGCTCGTAATCTAGGTGCGCCTTATGATGTATTACTTGCGATTCGAGAAGCAGGTCGTCTTCCAGTTGTCAATTATGCAGCAGGCGGTGTCGCAACTCCGGCAGATGCTGCTCTAATGATGGAGCTTGGTGCAGATGGGGTTTTCGTCGGTTCAGGAATCTTTAAATCTGATAATCCAGAAAAATTTGCCCGTGCCATTGTCAAGGCAACAGAGGATTTTAGAAATTATGCCTTAATCGGTGAACTGTCAAAAGATATTGGCACGCCGATGAAAGGTTTGGAGATTAGTAAACTGACAGAGAGTGAATTAATGGCAGGACGAGGAGTCTGATTAAACAGGGGAGTACCCCTGTTTTTTTATTTTAGACGAGAGGTGTAAGAGGTTTAAAATATTTATAAAAAAAATATTTTTTGAAGTTAGATTATTTTCAGATATTTTGTGCTAATATTAATTTTAAACATGGTGAAAGAATGTGTTTGATCATTGCCTTATTTTGATTAATACAAAGATTTGCAATTTGCAAAAATTGGGGGTAATGCTTTGTGGAAGAATTAGTTCAATTGGAAGGCGTTTCAAAAATATTTGGCAAAACAACCGCCGTCAACGATGTCTCATTCTCAATTGAGAAAGGGTCGACGGTTGCTATACTCGGTCCAAACGGTGCTGGAAAAACGACAACAGTTTCAATGATGTTAGGATTATTAGAACCTTCTCAAGGGGAAATAAAAGTATTTGGTAAAAGCCCAAAAGAATTAGATGTTCGTAATCGAATTGGAGCGATGTTACAAGAAGTGAGTGTTGTTGATAAACTTAGAGTTCGAGAAATTATTGATATGGTTCGAAGCTATTATTCATCCCCACTCTCGCTAGAAGAACTTATATCAATAACAGGTTTAACTGACGATGAATTGAAGAAATGGGCAAACAAGCTGTCAGGTGGTCAAAAAAGAAGAGTAGGATTTGCGTTAGCGCTTGCTGGAGATCCTGACTTGTTATTTTTGGACGAACCGACAGTAGGACTGGATATTACGGCAAGAAGGATTTTTTGGGAAAAGATTCAAACGTTAAAAAAACAAGGGAAAACGATCATATTCACAACTCATTATCTCCAAGAAGCTGATGATTTTTCCGATCGAATTATCCTTTTTAATAACGGAGAAATCATTGCAGATGGTAAGCCGGCAGAAATCAAACATAAAATCGCAACTAGAAGTGTATCTTTTGAAACCAATGATCATAACGTCATTGACCAGTTGAACTCATTTAACGAGGTCATAAAATGTTTTGAAAAAGAAGGACGCATATATGTTATTACAGGTGATACGGATGCAGTACTTGCACTTATATTCCAACACAATATAGATGCGAGAAATATTTTTATTGAGCAAGGCCGATTAGAAGAAGCCTTTGAACATTTAACTTCCACACATCAGGAGGTCGTATAAAATGAACGCTATGATGACTCAAAGCAAGTATGAAATCATTCGTATATTTCGAAATCCTTATTTTGTTTTTTGGTCTTTGCTCATGCCGATATTATTCTATTTTATCTTTACAAACATAGTGAATACAGGTGTCCCTGATGAAGCGGAATGGCAGGCTTATTATTTAATGTCGATGACGACCTTCAGTGTGATGGGGTCTGCGATTATGAATTTCGGCATTCGTATGGTCCAAGAACAAACTGAGGGTTGGTCAACGTTTATGAAAATTACGCCGTTTTCAGCTTGGGGATATTTTTCTTCAAAAATGTTCGGTCAACTTTCTATGCATATTTTATCAATTATCATAGTTTTTTTAGCTGGATTTTTAATTAATGATGTGACCTTAACATTTGGGCAATGGTTTTTTTCGGGCTTATGGATTTTAGTAGCATCTATTCCGTTTTTAGCATTAGGTTCGTTAATTGGTACAATGAAGAAGGTTGAAACAGCAAGCGGTGTGAGCAATATTATTTATTTAGTTATTGCAGTATTAGGTGGTATGTGGATGCCAATTTGGATTTTTCCAGAATTTCTACAAAATATTGCTCAGTGGTTGCCATCTTTTCATTTTGCAAGTGGAGCGTGGGAAATTGTACTTGGAAATGCTCCTGAATTAAAAAGCTATTTATTGTTATTAGGATATTTAGTTATTTTTATGGCACTAGCCGTGTATATAAGAGGAAAACAAGAAAATTAAATTAACATAAAATCCATCATTTTAACAGAACTGATGGATTTTATATTGAAAATTAAATATATAAATGTGTATATTCACCGGCAGTTTTTTCTGTCGGTTTATTTTTTTGATAGGTTTTATTCACTTGAAACGTATTACTTTGTAGAGAGGGAAAAAGGAGGGTAAGTAGTGCGCATTACGGAAGAAAACGTTGTGGAACAATTAATTTTAAAAAATGAAGAGAGTCTTACATTTGTACTTCAAACGTATGGCGGTTTACTCCACGCGGTCATACGTAAATACCTTCATCGTAATCAACATGATATAGAGGAATGTCTGGCAGATGTACTCGTTTCGATATGGTTTAACATTCAATCATTTGATTCTACTAAAAATGAATTCAAACAGTGGATTGCTGCTATTGCTAGATATAGAGCGATTGATTATCTCAGAAAGAGTGAGCAAGAAAGGAATCTCGTAAGTGCAGTTGAACACAATGAAAAGATAGCGAATGAAAGCTCTTCTGACTCTGACATCTATGATCTGGAAGACTTGATAAAAAGTTTATCAGAGGTTGAACAACATATTTTTAGAAAATATTATTTTGAAAACATGCCTACTAGTGAGATCGCAACTCATTATAATACTAAACAATCTTGGGTCCATAATAAGCTCTCTCGTGGGAGAAAGAAGTTAAAAGATAGATTATTAAGAAGAAATGAGGGATAATCATATGTCCGTTTTTAAAGATTTAAATCATGCGAATATTGATTTAAGTGAATTTGAAGAGAAACCGTTATCAAGGCTTGAGGAAAAAAGGATTTTGAAACAAGCGAAAAAGAAAATCTCTCCTAAAGGTCAGAAAAAATGGCTTAACTCAATCATTGCAGCTGCCGTAATAGGTCTAAGTTTAACAGTTACCATTCAGACAGGTGTTTTAGCGAGCATTCCTTTTATTGGTGAGGCTATTGAAAAATATATAAGTACAAATGAAAAAACAGATTATTCATCATATAAGACCGCTATTGGAGAAACAGCAGAAAATCACCTTGGTAAATTGACATTAAATGAAGTGATGATGGACGATAAACAGCTTTTCTTAAGCGCAACTTTTGAACCAGCGAAATCAGTTGATTTTGATTATAAAACACAAATATTTCCGTCAGTAAGGATTAATGGTCAAGACTACACAGATTTTACTGGTGCACAATCGATTGAGTTAACTAAATCTATGTATACGATTTATAATGATATCGAATTAAATGAATCGGTAAATACTCAAAATCTGCAAATTGAAATCAGTTATGATACATGGAAACATAGAACAACGATAGAACAGCCGTGGACTTTTGAAGTTGAAATGTCTCAGGCACAATTGCTGAAGGATAAAGAGATATTTGAAATAAACAAAACTATTACTTTATCAACTGGTGACAAAATTACGATTGAAAAGGTAGTGTCAACGCCAATCTCCACTACGGTTTATTATGACTTGTCACAGAGCGAGAGTGAAGATATTAAATTTATAATAAGATCAGAAGGTGGAGACGAATACTTATATTCATCGGCCTTTACGAGTAACAGTTCTGGCGACGTATCATACGTTAGATTTTTTGGAGTTGATATGACAGAAGAAAGACACTATTTAGTTCCTCAAGATTTTGAAGATAAACTATTATATGATAAACTAATTCCGATTAATTAATAGCCATTTTTAATGGTGGTAGCAGCAGAAATTCTAGTATTAGTAGCAGAAAAGGAGTAGAAAATTGAGCAGGAAAACATTTTTATTTATTCTTATTGCCTTAATGTTTGGATTAAGTGCATGTTCGGATTCAACAGATGATTCAAGTTCAAACAAGGAAGAAGATCCTATTGATGAGCAGCCTTCAGATGTTGAGGGAGAAAATGCAGCCAGCGAAAAGGATAGTGGCAAATTAACGAATGTAGAAACTGGCGATTTGCAAAATGAAGAACTTAAGGAAGAGTATATTCAAAATCTTAATAAGCTTGAAAATGAAATGAAAAGTTTACTTGATGAAGCAGATACGACATTAGAAATGGAAGAAGCGGCTAATGAAATATACGCAAAATGGGATGAAGCATTAAATGAAGTATATGGAGTGCTTATAGAACAATTGAGTCCTGAGAATATGGAAAAGTTAAGAGAAGAACAACGTGAGTGGATTAAACAGCGTGATGAATCTGCGAAAGAGGAATCATTGAAATATGAAGGCGGGTCACTCGAATCATACACATATGTCTCAACTCAAGCAGAGGTTACGAAAGAAAGATGTTTTGAATTAGTCAAAGAGTATATGTAATTTAAAAGAAGATTGCGTGTTCAGCTAGGTTAAAAAAATCACACCTTATGTGAGAAAGTCACACAAGGTGTGATTTTTATATTTTAGCCAAAAACCTGCCCGCCATTTACATGAAGTACTTGCCCTGTAACAAACCGGGAATCGTTAGATGCTAGATATACAAAGGTTGGGGCAACTTCAAAAGGTTGACCTTGTCTGTCTAGCAGATTGTCGACAAGTGGCACTTGATCTGCAGAGAAGCTTGCGGGAATAAGTGGTGTCCAAATCTTTCCTGGTGCAATCGCATTAACTCTTATTCCTTGGTCTGATAAATTCCTGGCTAAAGCTCTAGTGAAGCCAACATTTGCAGCTTTTGTTGCGGTGTAGTCTATCAACTGTTCGTTACCTTCATAGGCAACAACAGATGCTGTATTAATAATTGAACTGCCACTTTTTAAGTATTTTAATGCTGCACGTGTCGTGTAAAAATGTGAGTAAATATTGACTTTAAATGTATTGTCAAACTGCTCATCAGAAATATCTAGTAAATTTAACTGTTGGAATTGAATGCCCACGTGGTTACAAAGAATATGAAGCTCGCCAAATGTATCAACTGTTTTTTCTACAATTTGAACACACTGTTCTTTTTCTCTTAAGTCACCAGGTAAAAGTAAACAACGCCTCCCTAATTCTTCAATTCTTTTCTTGGTACGATTCGCGTCATCATGTTCGTCTAAGTATGCAATAGCAACATCTGCACCCTCTTTTGCAAAAGCTATAGCTGCTGCCGCCCCCATACCACTATCTCCACCAGTAATTAATGCAATTTTCCCTTCTAGTTTTCCAGAACCCTTGTAAGTAGGGTCTTCAACAATAGGTCTTGGTACCATACAGCCTTCAATCCCAGGTTGCCGAAATTGACGCTGTTCTGGAACGGTGAGTGGCACCTCCTCATATTTCGTAATTTTTCCATAGTTCGGGTACATCGGATAAGGATTATTTTGTTCAGACACTTTTGTCATCCTTTCAAAGTCATCATTCTTTTTACAATATGTGAAATGGGTAGGTGCCGTGCTTGTATTGAAAAATGAGGCCAGTCACACCACTGAGTTTGAACAATCAGAGGTCCACTTTGAACAAATACGCGCCAACTTTGAACAATCAGGGGTTCACTTTGAACAATCACGCGCCAACTTTGAACAATCAGGGGTTCACTTTGAACAATCACGCGCCAACTTTGAACAATCAGGGGTCCACTTTGAACAATCACACGCCAACTTTGAGCACTCACACCCTAAGTTTAAGCACTCACACCCCAGGTTTGAGCACTCACGGTCCAAGTTTAAGCACTCACACCTCAAGTTTGAGCACTCACGGTCCAAGATTAAGCACTCACACCTCAAGTTTAAGCACTCACACCCCAAGTTTGAGCACTCACACCTCAAGTTTAAGCACTCACACCCCAAGTTTGAGCAATCGCACCCCAAGTTTAAGCACTCACACCCCAAGTTTAAGCACTCACACCCCAAGTTTGAGCACTCACACCTCAAGTTTGAGCAATCGCATCCCAAGTTTGAGCACTCACGCCCCAAGTTTGAGCACTCACACCCTAAGTTTGAGCACTCAGATCATTTTTACCTACGCCGATGAAGTGATACAGGCACAAACATAATGGTTTTGGAATAAATTAGTTGTACTAAAAGTGAACGGAGGTCTTAGAATGAATTGTTATTACAATCCAGAAGTTCGTCTATTGTTGATGAATAACACAGGGGAGAAAGTTCCGATCTATTACGATGCTAATTCGAAACCGTTTTATTCCCCTTTAATTTGGAAGAGGCCGCCTTATTATACTAATCCCAAATATGAACCTTATTTTCCAAACATATAATTTAGAATTGCTAACTCGTGTACACTCCAAATTGTCTACGCATAAGAATAAATAAATATAGGTGAAAGGAATGGAAAATATGTATTACCCTTATTCATATTCACATACTTACCCTGGTCATGGACAAATGTATCAATATACTAGATATCCAGGACCACATTGGTATAATCCGAACACGCACTACTATCCTAATCGCTTTGATTTATTTAAGAAAAAGAAATCAATGGATAAAATTAATTTAGAAGATTATGGTGGAAAACCTTATGTTGTTAATATTGAAGAGGCAGCTGAACAAAACAGATATTACCGAACAGCATTATGGACTGGAGAACATCTTCAAGTAACGGTTATGAGTATTAATCCTGGTGAAGATATCGGTTTAGAAGTCCATCCAGATACTGATCAATTTTTACGAATTGAGGAAGGTCAAGGGTTAGTACAAATGGGGGATAGTAAAGATCGATTAGATTTTGAGACGCGAGTCTATGAGGATGATGCGATTATGGTCCCTGCTGGTACATGGCATAATCTAACGAATACTGGGAATAAACCAATTAAGTTGTATTCTATTTATGCACCACCTGAGCATCCATTTGGTACGGTTCATAGGACAAAAGCTGAGGCGATAGATGGAGAATACCATTAATCTTTAAGTCTATTAACAAGAGTCGATGATAAATTGATCGGCTCGTTTTCTTTTGTTATGTTAAAATACTTTTATAGTCTTACATAAGAGAAATAGGAGTAGATATTGTTGGGAAGAAGCGAGAAAGTTATTTTAACGAATATGTGTATGGTGTATGACGGAGATAATATTTTAGTACAAGATAGGCAAAATAAGAACTGGCCAGGGATTACTTTTCCTGGTGGACACATAGAACAAGGTGAATCATTTGCAAGCTCAGTCATTCGAGAAGTATTTGAGGAGACAGGCTTAACGATTAAAAACCCTGTTTTGTGTGGTGTGAAACAATTCCAAACAAGGGATAATGAAAGATATATTGTATTTCTTTATAAAACAAATCAATTTTCTGGTGAATTAAGATCTTCAGAAGAAGGAGAAGTTTTCTGGATTAAGAAGGACGAGTTAAATAATTACCAACTAGCTAATGATTTTGAACAGATGTTTAAAGTATTTGATTCAGACGAATTAAGTGAATTCTTTTATGACGGTGATGAGGTTCGCTTATTTTAAAACAAAAAAGGAAGTGCACAACAATGAAAAAAGTATATTTAAACCACGATGGTGGCGTAGATGATTTAGTCTCACTATTTTTATTACTCCAAATGGAAGATGTTGATTTACTTGGAGTCGGCGTCATACCAGCTGATTGTTATCTCGAACCAGCTGTGTCTGCTAGTCGAAAAATTATTGACCGATTTGGAAAAGGAAAGCGCATTGAAGTAGCTGCATCAAATTCTCGTGGAAAGAACCCTTTTCCGAAAGATTGGCGCATGCATGCATTTTTCGTAGATGCGTTACCAATATTAAACGAATATAGACCTGTTAAAACACCCCTTTCAGAACTTCCTGCCCATCAACATTTAATAAAAACGTTGCGTAATAGCTCTGAAAAGGTGACACTATTATTCGTTGGGCCACTCACTGACTTACAACGCGCTCTTGAAGAAGCACCTGAAATTGAGAAAAAAATCGAGAAGTTATATTGGATGGGTGGAACCTTTTTGGAGCAGGGAAATGTTGAAGAACCAGAGCATGATGGAACTGCAGAGTGGAATGCATTTTGGGATCCGGAAGCAGTGAAGGCTGTTTGGGAAACGAATATTCCGATTGAACTTGTCGCATTAGAAAGCACAAATATGGTGCCATTAACATTGGATGTTAGAAATCGCTGGGCTGAGGAGCGCTCAGATTTAGGCGTTGATTTTCTTGGTCAATGTTACGCACTCGTGCCACCGCTAGTTCATTTTCAAACGAATTCAACTTATTTTTTATGGGATGTCCTTACGACAGCTACCATTGGTAAACCAGATTTAGTGAAGAAAAAAGAAGTGAGAAGTATTGTGCATGAAGATGGGCCAAGCCAAGGTAGAACAGTGCTTGATGAATCAGGCCGTCCTGTTCAACTTGTATATGAAGTTGAGCGCGATGACTTTTTTGATTACATTACGAACCTTGCTAGACAACAATAACTTTAAAAGCCATCATGTCGGTATGCACATGATGGCTTTCGTCTTATTTGAGCGGAACTTGAATAGGATCGAGTGTAAATGATTCTCCTGTTTCTTGTAGTTCAGTTGTTCCGTTATCCTTAAATTTAACTGGGATAACAGTGGGAGTTATCGTTACATAGGAAGCATTTTCGTTAATCTTTTTCGTTGATAGGCGTGTGGTGACGTGAAACATATCATTTCCAAATGTTCCGTTATGCATCGTCTCGTATTCATTCCCTAAATCATCTTTAACTATATAATCAGCATGAACTGCTGCCCAATTTCCATTTGCAAATTGTGGATGTTCCTGGCTAATGATTCTGTGAATTGAAAATGTATTTGAAACAGGTGTTGCGACGTGCTTAGTCAATATTACTTTTATATCATTTTTTGTAGTTTCAAGATTATCAAAGGTTACAGTTTTTCCTTCTAAAGCTTCAAGAGTAAATTTAAAATTCCAATCTCCATAAATTGTCTTATTAAGTTGAGGTAAATACAATTCTTTAACTTCCCAATCGACCTGTACCTGATCAGGACTTCTTTGCATTAGTGATGTCATCAATATCCCGATATATTCATGCTCTCCGGTTTTCGTTATTAAATTATGTCTTGGTGTATACCCTAAATCGTGTTGATTTCCAAAAATAAATCCATCAGGGTAAATATCTTCACCTAAATCGCGATCGCTCTTAATTGAATAGGCGAGAGTAACATTTTCACCATCATAGATTGCATTATTAATTGTTATTTCAATCCCGTTACTAATTTCTGTTAATTCTATTTCTTTTGAAAAAGCGGCGTAATCATGAAAAACATTCTTTTCATGATCATTAAAATAATTAAAAATATTACCAATAACCGGGAGTTTTGCTGCAAAGCTTGGATAAGCATTACCTATTGCTACAAAGCTTAGAATCACAGAGAATATGAGCGCTGCTACTATGAGTGTTTTTGGGTGAGTTTTTGTTGATTTACGGTTAAGAACCTTATTTTTTATCCGTGCTTTTTCATGTTCTGAAACTTCTATTGGTTGCTGGTCTAATTCTATATTAAGTCTATTAAAACGCTGATAAAGCTTTTTCATAAAAGATTCCCTCCTAAAAATAGCTGTTGTAATTGCTTTTTTCCGCGGTAAAGCCGGTTATCAACAGCGGACTTTGACATACCTAGTTGAGTGGCGATATCACTATTTTTCATATCTAAAAAGTACTTCATAATAAAAATATCTTGATCGATTTGATTGAGCTGGTTCATTTTCTTTAATAATTCATTCGTTGATTCTTTTAAGAAAAATTCTTCTTCGGCTGAACTTGCTAGAAAGTGCGTATCATTTATTTCATGGATAGTTGGATCACGGAGTAGTTTCCGCTTTGAATCAATAGCTTTAAATTTGGCGATTGTACATAACCATTTTCTAAAGTCTTCTTCATCTCCTTTAAACTGTTTGGCATTATCAAACGCCCCAAGGAATGTATCACTTATGCATTCTTCGATAATTTGCTCGTCTTGAAAACCTTTGAGTGAATTATAAATAATTGCTTTAATAATGCCGATATATTCGTCAATGATGTATTCGAGTGCTTCCTCTTTACCTTTTTTAAAATACTTTATAAAATTGTGCCTCGTTATTTTCATAGCGATAAACTCCTTTTTGGTTGTAAAGGCCCTTACACTTAATACATCGTACAAAAAGAAAAAAGTTCGCAAAAAGTTTATTATTATCTTTAGATTAAGTGATTTTAAAAATTAAACAAGGAGGAGTAATAGGAAGATTAGTTTTAAAGAAGAAGGCGCAGTCGTGAATTTCTTTTCAGATAGGGTAAATGGTATGACATAGTCTATATGGGGCTATTGAAAGGTGAGTATGCAAAGAAATTGAAATAGCGGAAAGAAGTAGATAGAGCCTTAAGAAATGTAGGTACAACCTCAAAAAATATAGATAGAACCGTCAAACATGTAGATAGAAACGTAAATGATGTAGATAGAGTCCCCACCCATGTAGATAGATTTCAAATTATTGCTAGATAGGGTCGGGATCCGCACAAATAGAATGGTGTATATAATCAAATATTAATGAAAGGATGTGATTGTTATTTATCAGTACACATATGTTAGAGCGAAGGCAGGCGGAATGTTACGTGAATCGAATCATCAAGAGTTAATCGATCAGTATAGCAAAGAAGGTTGGCGATTTGTTACTGCTATACCTGTTGACTTTGGTGGGTATGGTCAGATTAAAGCGTTTGATTTAGTTTTTGAAAAGCAAAAGTAGATTTTGCTAATCGCTGAGTTCATTGCATCAACTATCATATACTTTTATACAAAAAATAACTAAAACAAAATAATTGTAGATTTTTGTAGAAGTTTGTTATATACTTATAGGAAAATAATACTAATAATGTTTTCCGATAAAGGCAAACTTGTTGAAAGACAAGGACGCAAAGCTACGGGTCTAAGGCACTAGTGCTATGATCGCCGAGTTACCGAAGAAGAAGGTTTCGAAAACCGCCTTTTTTGGTGGTTTTTTGTTTTAGAGTGGAGGTTTAGTGTGTATGTTGTTGGAAGACCTTATTGATAATGAAAATTTCGAACATCATTTTCAGCCTGTATTTAATCTTAGCTCTTATGACAAAATTGGATATGAAGCTTTGCTAAGGACGGAATTGTTCAAAAATCCTGAAGTTGCCTTTAATAAAGCTAAGGAGGCGAATAGACTTTTTGAGTTGGATAGGAAGTCTATTAAAAAAGCAATTATCACTTCTAACGAGATTGAAACTACAAAGAATAATAAACTATTCTTAAATGTTTATCCATCAAATTTAATGGAGCCTACTTTTTTAAATTTTATTGAAGAACTTAAAATGTTAATTCCTAATCATCTTAGTATAGTATTTGAAATCAATGAAAATGAAATTATTCAGAACTTTGAGTTACTGAAGCAGAGAATTATTGAATTGAAAAAACGAGGATACTTGTTTGCCCTTGACGACGTTGGCAAAGGTTCAGCATCTCTTTTATCAATTATTGAATTAGAGCCTGATTGTATTAAAATGGATAAATATTTTTCACAAAAGCTGGCAACATCTATACATAAACAAGAATTACTTAAATCTTTTGTGACATATTGTGACAGCACACACTCTAAATTAATTTTAGAAGGAATTGAAGAGGAAGACGATATGCAAGCAGCCCTTTCATTAGGGGTGAAATATGGTCAAGGATATTTGTTAGGAAAGCCTTCCCCTATTTTGATATAAAATAAAAAGTCGCGAGTAGAAATTATAAATCTACTTAGCGGCTTTTTATTTTTGTGTCTTTTGAAAACCCCTGGCTCTGCCAGGGGTTCCATAGAGCTTACAGCGAGGTATCAAAAAAAGCCTCCTTTCGTGATAAGATATAGTTGGTTTCCCGACCACTACATCAAAAAAACGAAGGAGGCGTGTCCAAATGCAGGACAAGAATAGTTTAGCACATACAACCTGGAATTGTAAGTATCACATAGTGTTTGCACCTAAATATAGAAGACAAATAATATATGGAAAATACAAACAAAGCATAGGGAAAATATTAAGAGAATTATGCGAGAGAAAAGGTGTAACGATTCATGAGGCAAATGCATGTCGAGATCATATCCATATGTTAGTGAGTATTCCGCCTAAGTTGAGCGTTTCTCAATTCATGGGATATTTAAAAGGAAAAAGTAGTTTGATGATATTCGATCGACATGCAAACTTAAAATATAAATATGGCAATCGTAAGTTTTGGTGTCGAGGATTCTATGTCGATACAGTGGGGAGAAATAAGAAAAAAATTGAAGAATATATTAGAAATCAGCTTAGAGAAGATTATATGGCAGATCAATTAACTTTATTCGAAGAGTTTGATCCGTTTACCGGAGAAAAAAATCATAAGAGGTAAGAGATTCTTTAGAATCAGTGTGTGGATGTGGTGCGGAAGGGGAAACCATTCAGTGGGCCTTTTAGGCCGAGGCCGGCAAAAGAGGCTTTCAGCCGCAGAACAAACCACCAGTTCACACTGGTGGTTTTGATTCAGAAATGTTAACATATAATTAAGATAAATGTGTGTAAATGAACGGAAAGTGGGAGATTTCGTAATGAGAAAATCTTTGCAAGCTGTAACTGATCTAGTGACAACGAAAAGAGGGGTGTGGATTACTTTAAGTGTATGGTTAATTGTCACGATGGCACTTGCTTTCTTTGCGCCCAGTGCTAAAGACTATGAAGTGACGAGCATCGATTCATTGCCTGACGATGCTAGAAGTGTGATTGCTCAAGAAAAAGTGGATGAGTATTTTAAAGAACAAGAAGGCATACCGGCTATATTAGTTTTCCAATCAACGAATGGCGAACTATCCTATGATAGTCTTGCAAATGTTATGGATGAAATAATGAAAGCTAATGTGACTGGTGTTGAACAGGTCGTTCCTGTGTCTCAAATCCCCCCGCAAGCAGCTATGAGTTTCTTTTCAGAAGATTTAACGACGGCTGCTATACCGATAATTTTTAATCAATCTTTAGAAAATAAAGATTTGAAAAGTTCTAAGGAAAAGATAATGGAACTAGTTGAAGGTCACTCAAATATTCAGTTATTTATGACCGGGCCTGCGGGTATCGCGACAGACACCCTTGATTTATTTTCAAGAGCAGATTTAGTACTTATTTTTTCAACGATAGGTTTAATATTAGTTTTATTAATCGTTATATATCGTTCGCCTTTGTTAGCTCTTATACCGTTATTAGGTGCTGCATTTGTTTATGAAGTTGTGATGCAAACGCTTGGAATATTTGGTAGCCTAGGCCTTATGATGAGCAACCAAACATTATCGATTATGTCTATTTTACTGTTTGCAGCTGTGATTGATTATTCGTTATTTGTTTTTTCGCGGTTCCGTGAAGAATTAAAAAACCACCAAGATAAGTACGAAGCGATGAAGTTAGCAATGCGTGGAACGGGTCTTCCAGTCTTTTTCTCTGGCGGTACCGTTTTAGCAGCGATGTTAGTCCTGTTTTTTGCTCAATTCGGAGATTACCGAAATTTTGCGCCGACTTTTGCAACGACTATGGCAGTGATTATGGTGGCTTCGATTACATTAGTTCCAGCACTTTTTACCTTGTTTGGACGAAAATCTTTTTGGCCGAAAATCCCACGGGTAGGAGATGAAACGGTTAAAAGTCACTCATTATGGAGCCGAGTTGGACGTTTTGTCGTAAAGAAACCAGGGCTGTCTGTAGGCATGGTTGGACTGTTTATTTTAATTTCAGCGAGTAATTTGTTTAATATCCAGTACGATTTTAATATGTTGAATTCGTTTCCAGATGATATGCCTTCAAGAGAGGGGTATCATATTTTAGAAGAAAAGTTTGATAAAGGGGACCTTGCTCCAACGACAGTTTTACTAGAAGCGGATCATCAAATTACCGAAGAGCAGCAGGAAGCCTTGAGGAAAGAGCTTGAAGGTGAGAATTTAGTTGCCAACGTTCGGTTAAGCGAAACGGCAGCAGATGGTCGAGTGATTGAGTATAGCTTAACTTTTTCAGATAATCCTTATTCGGTTGAAGCGATCGATGCGCTGGAGACGATGATTAGTAAAAGTGATGAGTTTTTAAGCCAAACGGGTCTGTCAGGTGAGTTATATTTTAGCGGAGAAACGGCTAAGCAAGTCGATGACCGAGCGATAAATAACCGTGATGTTTTATTAATCGTTATTTTAGAAACGTTACTGATATTTGCACTACTGATTGTCATGACTAAATCAGTAAAAATGCCTATCTATATGATGGGGACAATTTTAGTTTCTTTCCTAGCGGCTTTAGGGTTAGGGATGTTTTTAACAGACTTGTTTTTCGGCATTGAAACGATAAGTAACCGAGTTCCGCTTTATTCCTTTGTATTTTTAGTTGCATTAGGGATTGACTACAATATTATGCTCGTTTCGAGATATCAAGAGGAACGCGAGAAACATTCAGTTAAAAAATCCGTTGAACTTGCCGTTGCAAATACGGGCGGGGTCATTTCATCTGCAGGTCTCATTCTTGCTGCAACGTTTGCTGTATTGATGACACAACCGATTCAACTGTTGTTCGTGTTTGGTTTTATCGTTGCGGTGGGTATACTAATTGATACGTTTATCGTTAGAGGCGTATTGATGCCAGGGCTCATCGTTTTACTTGAAAAAGATAACGCGAAGTAATTTTTTAAGAGGCTGGGCACAAACTAAATAGTAGGAAGGTGATTACAATGAACTTAACAGTAAAATGGAATGAAAAGATGGCTTTTTCCAGTACAACACCGTCAGGACATGAAATAAAAATGGATGCGGCCGAAGAAGTTGGTGGTGAAAATACAGGCGCTAGACCAACAGAGCTATTGCTTAATGCCGTTGCTGGATGTACAGGGATTGACATTATTTCTATATTGAAAAAGATGCGCTTGGAACCGAAGTCATTTGAGATGGATGTTAGTGGTGAGAGAGCAGATGACCACCCGAAAAAGTTCACAAAAATTCATATTCATTATGCGCTTGAAGGCGATTTGCCAGAAGATAAAGTCGTGCGTGCCATCAAGCTTTCAAAAGATAAATATTGCTCGGTCTCGCATTCATTAAGCTCAGAAGTGACAGTTAGTTATTCGATTAATGGTGAAGAAGGTAAGGAACAAATATAGTTGGCGTAAGGAGAAACAGCCCTGTTCAAATGATGAATGGGGCTTTAATTTCGGAAAAAAACGTGAGCTTTATACATTTGCTCGCAATCCAACATCGTCGAGTCAGGCCTAAAGACGAACGGCGAATATTGTTAAGTCGCCTTAATAATTTCAATGACCTTTTTAGCCGAAATAAAAGTAGCTGGTACAACGACAATCAAGACGATGAAAATAGTAATAATGGATGCATACGGGTTTGGAACAGGTTGCAGCGCATATTCCAAAACATATACAATGATTTTAAAATAAACGATGAAAAACAAGATTTCTAAAAAGAGAAGCACACCTTTTTGGGCTAAATCTTTTTGATTGAAATAATAAAGGCTAAAAATTATAACAGCAATAACAAACAAAATAACATCAACTAGCATGTTCTTATCACCCTTTTGTCTTTATAAAAGTGAAAGCTCTCCTGTTTCCTTTCCTAATTTATTTGTCCAATAATCTTTCGGAAATATAAATGTCCACGGCATACTTGTCTTACTTTCTAATGTTAAAGCTGGTATTGTAAAGCTAAACTCACCGACAACGTTATGTTTTATAACGTATTGGATTGGTTGATCATTGAAGGTAAACCTTTCGTCAGTTTTATTATGCATTAAGGCGGTAACGAGAAGATCTCCTTTGTGATTAACAGCATGCCATAAAGTAATTAGTTCAATATTTTCCTCTGTTGATTCTTTCGTGTCGTTAAAAATGTGTTGGATCCTATCGCGGTCTTGCGTTGATATCGTTTGATCCCATGCTTTTTCAAACAATAGCTTTTGCATGAACTCACCCCTTTGTTTACCTTATTACATTGTAATATACTGTGGGTAGAAATTCATCAGGACTTTGGGAAGTAATTGTTCAAAGATGGCTAGCGATTGTTCAAAGAGGTGCTGTAATTGTTCAAAGATGGACGGCGATTGTTCAAAGATGCGCTGTAATTGTTCAAAGATGGACGGCGATTGTTCAAAGATGCACTGTAATTGTTCAAAGAAGGTCGGCGATTGTTCAAAGATGCGCTGTAATTGTTCAAAGATGGACGGTGATTGTTCAAAGATGCGCTGTAATTGTTCAAAGAAGGTCGGCGATTGTTCAAAGTTACACTGTAATTGTTCAAAGAAGGCCAGCGATTGTTCAAACATCAAGAAAAATTATTCAAACTGGGCCTCGTTTTTTAAAAAAACATCGGATTTATCATTTTAAATTAATAAGAGGTGACATCTCATGATTGTAGTAATAGGTGGAGGGATCCTAGGGGCGTCAACAGCTTATCATTTAGCGAAAGCTGGAGAAGAGGTAACGTTAATCGATCGCAAAGATTTGGGACAGGCAACAGATGCTGCAGCGGGAATTATTTGTCCTTGGCTATCGCAGCGTCGGAATCAATCTTGGTATCAGTTAGTGAAACGTGGTGCGGCATATTATCCAGATCTAGTAAGCATGCTTGAGGAAGACGGTGAAACAGAAACGGGTTATAAACGTGTTGGTACAATCAGTTTACATCACGATGAAAAGAAACTAGAACAAATGAAAGAGCGTGCGCTTAAAAGGAGGGAAGATGCGCCTGAGATTGGTGACGTTTCTATTTTATCTGCTAAAGAGACGAAAGAACGTTTCCCGCCTTTATCTAAGGATTATAGCTCGGTATTTGTTAGTGGAGGTGCAAGAGTAGATGGTCGCCTTATTCGAGATGCACTGATCAATGCAGCTAAAAAATATGGCGCGACGGTTATACATGGAAGTGCAACATTAATGCACCAAAATAACAAAGTAGCAGGGGTAAAAATAAATGGCACAACCACTCTAGAAAGTAGCTTAGTCATTGATACTACCGGTGCGTGGTCAAAACAATTAACCGAACCACTCGGTATTCAATTTAATGTGACACATCAACGTGCACAAATCATTCATCTTGAATTGCCGGATGCGGAAACTGATGATTGGCCGGTTGTCATGCCACCGGATAATGTGTATCTTTTAACAAACCGTAATGGGAGAGTAATTATAGGGGCAACCCGGACGGACGTATCAACCTTTGATTACAGAGCAACAACGGAAGCCATTCATGAAATTTTACATAAAGCCTTAACGTATGCACCTGGCTTATCAGATAGCACATTTATAGAAACGCGAGTTGGTTTTAGGCCGTATACCCCAGGGTTCTTGCCTGTTTTTGGCCGTCTTCCGCATGTTGAAGGAATTATGGTAGCTAACGGTCTGGGGGCTTCTGGCTTAACTAGTGGACCATATGTCGGCAAAATAATGGCAGAGTTAGCTTTGGGGAAAGAGCCGGATATTGACCTTAAATCATATGATGTTACCGATGCACTAGAAGGATAATTTTGGGTAAGGACATGACATTTGTCATATAAAATTCCTTACAATCATGACTGTTTAAATTTTGCCTTAACGCCTATCCTAAAATAAGAGAAAGTTTTTTAAGGAGGCAATTATGGCGAATAAAGAGTTAGCGAATTTAAAGAAAAATATTAAACCTTATGAAAATCCAAACCCGAAATCAAGTGTATGGCAATTAGTAAATACAATCCCAACATTTTTTATCTTATGGTTTTTAGCTTACCAAGCATTATCTGTATCAATCTGGTTATCGTTAGGTATATCAATCATTGCAGCTGGGTTCGTTGTTAGAATTTTTATTATCTTTCATGATTGTTGTCACGGATCTTTTTTCAAAAATCGGAAATTGAATCATGTAATTGGGAATCTGACAGGCATCATCACAATGTTTCCATATGATAAGTGGCGCAGAGAGCATTCCATCCATCATGCGACGAGTAGTAATCTTGATAAGCGCGGAACTGGTGATGTGTGGATTATGACAGTTGATGAATACGTTAATGCATCGAAGCTAGAGCGGTTACAATATCGACTTTACCGCAACCCTTTTGTCATGTTTGTCCTAGGACCGTTATATATTTTTTTAATAACAAATCGTATTAATCGTAAAGACGCTAGAAGAAAAGAGCGTTTCAATACACATCTTCATACATTAGCAATCGTTGCTGCCAATGGATTACTAATCTACTTCATAGGTTGGACGAGTTATTTAATGGTGCAGTTACCAATTATGTTTGTATCCGGTTCGCTCGGTATATGGCTCTTTTACGTTCAACATCAATTTGAAGATTCATATTTTGAAGATGAGTCTGACTGGGATTATGTAAAAGCTGCAATTGACGGAAGTTCATATTATAAATTACCAAAAGTATTACAGTGGATCACTGGTAATATCGGATACCATCACGTCCACCATCTAAACCCGAAAGTTCCGAACTACCATTTAGAGCAAGTGCACGAGTCAACTCCACCACTTCAAGAGGCGACAACGATTACCGTGGGCTCGAGTTTAAAGTCGATTCGTTTTAGACTTTACGATGAAAAAAATAAAACGTTCGTCAGTTTTAAAGAAGTAAAGCCTCTAGTTAAAAGTAATAATAAAAATAAACAACATCAACCTTCAAAAGTTTCATTAGATAATTAATTTCAGAAAACCATTCGCTTATGAATGGTTTTCTTTACATATGGTTAATCATGCTATAATAAGGAGACAAGTTTAAGAGAGGACTTTATTATGCAAAATTGGTATAATATCTTTCCGAAAAATATTAGCTTAAGTATTTATGTCTGGGTAATATTCAGTTTATTGCCTTTTTATTTTATATTTAAGTCAAATTCATTGCTTGAAGTGATTATTGGGATTGTCCTTATATTAGTGTTTTTTATAGCTTACCGCTTATCTTTTTTATCGATTGGTGGCATTTTGTACTTCTGTGTTTCAATCATGATGTTAATTAATGTCGGGCTATCCATCTTTTATGGCTACGTTTACTTTTCGTTGTTCATTGCCTTTTTTATTGGATATGTTCAGCATAAAGCTGGGTTCATTTCGCTTTATGTCGTTCATATCGTTCTATCAATTGTCGCATCAGCACTTAGTTTTTTAACACAAAAAGAGTTATTTTATTCTCAATGGCCCTTTTTAGTATTAACCGTTCTAGGGGTTATTCTTTTACCAATTAATACATATAATCGGCGAAAAAGACAGAAGCTTGAAGCGGAACTATTTGATGCCCATGAAAAAATATCCCAGCTCTTAGTCTATGAAGAACGACAACGGATTGCGAGAGACTTACACGATACGTTAGGGCAAAAACTATCACTCATCGGCTTAAAAAGTGATTTGGCAAGCCGTATAATTAATCAAAACCCTACAGCAGCGAAATCAGAAATAGATGATATTAATCAAACGGCACGAACAGCTCTTAAAGAAGTAAGAGATATGCTTACAGGAATGCGTGGGGCAAAAATACAAGAGGAGATTAAACATGTTCAACAATTACTTAAAGCAGCGAATATCGACATGCATATTGAAGGGGCAACAGAGTTAAAGAAAGCTCCTGCTCTTGTTGAAGACGTGATGAGCATGTGTATGAAAGAAGCGGTCACTAACGTTGTCAAACATAGCCAGGCAAATCATTGCCGCATAATGATTAACGAGTCGCCAAATGAATTAACATTAATTGTTGAAGATGACGGCATCGGGATAGAAGAGTCAAAGAATATTATTCGTGGCCACGGCTTAAAAGGGATGCGGGAGCGTCTAGAATTCGTCAACGGTCGATTAGATGTCAAAAATGGAACTCACGGAACAAAATTAGAAATTAAAATCCCAAATGTTCTGCAACAAGTGAAACAGGAGGATGTTCAATGATACGAATCGTTATAGCTGAAGATCAAGGAATGTTACTTGGCGCACTTGGTTCCTTACTAGATTTAGAAGAAGATATGGAAGTGGTTGGAAAAGCTTCGAATGGGGAAGAAGCTGTACAACTTGTAAAAGAATTGGACCCCGATGTCTGTATAATGGATATTGAAATGCCGGTAAAAAATGGACTCGATGCAGCCATGGAAATGGTTAATTTGAGGAGCAAAGTAATTATATTAACGACGTTTGCCCGTGCAGGATATTTTGAACGAGCTCGCCAGGCAAAAGTGAGTGGTTATTTATTAAAAGATAGCCCAAGTGAAGAATTAGCTAAATCGATTCGTATGATTATGGAAGGACGTCGGGTCTATGCACCGGAGCTCATTGAATTAGTGTATGAGGAAGCGAATCCATTAACTGAGCGTGAAAATGAAGTGATTCAATTAATCGCTCAAGGAAAAAGCACGAAGGAGATTGCTAAGGAATTACATCTTACTAACGGAACGATTCGAAACTATATATCTGTTATTTTTGACAAGCTTGAAGTAACGAATAGAATTGAAGCGATTTCTAAAGTGAAAGAAAAGGGATGGGTTGAGTGAACTATAAGGAACTTTGCTAACGTGGGGTGGGGTTTCTTAGCTGTGAACGTTAAAAATATATTCTACTTATGATGAGCCTTTGATTTGCGAAGGCTTATTTTTTTAGAAAAAATATAAGAGATTTTAAGTGAGTGTATCGTAATGATGGTATTATATATCTAATAATTTTCTTGGAGGGATACAATTGATTTTTGAAGTGACGACTCAGTTTCGGGTTTCTGATTTTGAAAGAGGTCAACGGTGGTATGAAATATTTTTAAATAGAAAGCCTGATTTTATTCCGCATGAAGGTTTTGCTGAGTGGGAACTCATCCCAGGTTGTTGGTTGCAAATTGCAGAAGGAACTTTGATTGAAGGTAATGGACCATTACGATTAGGAGTGACGGACCTTGAAGCTGAGGAGGAACGACTTGTAGAGATGCTCGAGATTGAGCGCTTTGAAATACATACAAGGCCAGAAGTTCCAGTCAAATGGGGGACTTTTGCAGACCTGTGGGGAAACCGACTGGGGCTTTTTGAGTACTTAGATAAGCATGAAGAGCAAGAGCGTATCAATGAATTGATTGGAAAAAGAAAATAGAACTTATACTTATTATCTCAAAAACCCCCAGCCTATTATTTGCTTACGGGCTGGGGGTTTGTCGTCTCTTAGTTAGTTTCGCTTGAATTTGCTACCAGACTTTTTATTACGAAGCCTGTTTAACTTTTCACTAATCTGATTCTTTCTAGCTTCAGTCTTATTCTCATCAATTGTTAAGTCAATGATTTCACCATTCTCTGTTGAAACGATGAACCAAGTTCCTTCTTCAGATCCTTCAGGTAGTTCGGACTGAGCAACGAGGAACTCTTTATTCACTGACTCAGCCAATATAACAGCATATTGATCTTCAATGCGGTCTAAAACAGCTTTATATTTTTTCATATTAACCACCCACACAAGCTAAGTTCTCAGCTTTAATATCCTTCAACCGACCATCTCCTATTCCTTTTACTCGGGTTAATCCATTGACTGAATTAAAAGGTCTTAGGTCTATAATTTGTTGAGCGCGGTCAGGGCCAACATGTTTAATACGTTGTAGTTCTTCAAAAGAAGCGGTATTAATATTTACACAATTTTTATTCGCAGATTGGTTATCTGAACTTGAATTAGTATTATTTTTTGTAGGCGTTTGGCTTGTTGTATTTTGATTAGTTGTTTTACTACTAGTTTCTCCTCCAGTTGTCGAAGGTGTAATCGTTCCATCTTTCTTCGTTTGAATAGAATAAGTTTTTCCATCTGTTGTTACAATGATTGTCCCGTGTATATCTGTCCCGTATAGCTTGATACCAGCATCTAATACACGGTTGACTACTTCTACGTGTGGATGTCCATAAGTATTTCCTGCACCTGCTGAATAAATAGCTACATCCGGACTAACAGCAGCAAGGAAACGTTGTGTTGACGATGTACTTGAACCGTGATGCCCAAGTTGTAAAATATCAGCGTTTAAATTTTCCACTTCATTCAACATCGCTGATTCACCTGATCGTTCTGTGTCACCAGTGAATAAAAATGTTGTCTCTCCATACGTTAATTTCATTGAGATGGAGTCATCATTTGTATTCCCTGTTAGACTAGATGGATGAACAACCTCAATTTGTAGAGGACCAACATCAAAAATATCTCCAGTTCGTGGTTCATAATAACTCGCATCACTAGCTTCTAACGCATCAATGACACGCTCAAATGTTCGTGATGTTGCAGTATCTCCGTTCATCCATACTTCATCAATGTCAAATTGATTGATTACTTTATCCATTTGACCGATGTGATCGGCGTGTGCATGAGTCCCAACAAGAATGTCAATATGGTCGATATGTTGCGCATTTAAATAATTGATGACATTGTTAGTTTTCCAGTCTCCAGCATCAATCAATATACGGTAGTCAACACCATCATAGCTGTATTCAATTAACGTAGAATCTGCTTGACCGACATCGATATAATGTGCTTTTAATACGCCTTGAATGGAAGTTGGTTTTTCAATCTTTTCGTCGTTACTTTCGACTTGTTCTTGTTTGTCAGACTGTTCCTCAGCTTCTTCTTCGGCTTGATTATCTATGTCATCATTTTTAGTTTGACTATCATTATTTTCTTCAACGACGTTCAATGAATCATCTGTTTTGTTAGGTTCAGCTTGTTCAGAACCATCACATGCCCCTAATAACAAAAGAAAAGCAAACAAATATGCAGTTAATGATTTAAATTTCAAAATAAGCCCCCTTAAATAATAAATAAAATCTCTACCCACCCAATAATATTTTAACATGTGAACCGTTTGACCTGTTTAGAAAAATTGTATGTAAATACATCCAAGTTTACCTGCCGATAGCTTTTTCTAAAAACAGCTAACAAATTATATTTAAATTTTGTATATTTAAAATAGTTAGAATAATCATTTGAAAAGAGGGATGGAATGGACAAGAAGTTACAACGCAGTTGGATGATGTATGACTGGGCTAACTCTGCCTTTGCGACGACAATCATGGCGGCTGTCTTGCCAGTGTTTTATTCTGGGGTTGCAGCAAAAGGGCTTGATGAAAACACGGCAACGGCTTATTGGGGTTATACTCAGTCAATCGCTGTATTAATTGTTGCAGTTTTAGCACCAGTTCTTGGGGCTATCGCCGATTATTCCGCAACAAGAATGAAGTTCCTAAGATTTTTCGCTTATATGGGGATGATTGGAAGTATTTTATTAGCTTTTGTTAATGAAGGGAATTACATCTTAGCATCTGTTCTATTTATTGTTGGATCAGTCGGATTTTCAGGTGGTAACGTATTTTACGACTCTTTCTTACCACGGATTGCTAAAAAAGATGAAGTGGACAAAGTATCGACCTGGGCATATGCCTTTGGGTACATCGGTGGTGGGCTTTTACTCGCAGTCAACTTACTAATGATTATGAAGTATTCATGGTTCGGTTTTCCTAGTGAAACCGTAGCAACTCAAGCTGCTTTCGTAACGGTTGGAATTTGGTGGTTCATTTTCTCACTACCATTATTTAAAAATATTAAAGAAGAACCTAGAGAAGAACCGAAAGAAAAACGAACTAAATCGTATATTAAAATAGGTTTTGGAAGAATTGGTGAAACGTTCAAAACGTTAACACATTATAAGCAATTATTAATCTTTTTATTAGCATTTTGGTTATTTTCTGATGGTATTTCCACCATTATTCGCATGGCCACTATTTATGGTAAGTCGATTGGAATAGGTTCTACGGACTTAATTGCAGCACTATTAATTACTCAATTTATTGGAATTCCATGTACATTTTTATTCTCGAATCTAGCAAAAAAAGTTACTGCAAAAAAGGCATTAACTTTTGCATTAATCGTTTATACAGCCATCGTTGTTTTGGGTTATTTCATGACATCAGCCATTCATTTTTATTTATTAGCTGTTTGTGTTGGATTCGTACAAGGTGGTGCTCAAGCATTAAGTCGTTCAATCTTTTCAAGAATGGTGCCAGTTAATAAAGAGGCTGAATTCTTCGGTTTCTATGGGATTATGTCTAAATTCTCAGCAATACTAGGGCCTTTACTTTTCGGATTAACAATCGAATTGACTGGTTCAAGTCGATTAGGTATTCTATCACTATTATTCTTCTTTATCGCAGGAATTATTTTATTACAATTTGTAAATATTGAAAAAGGTGAGCAGGATGCTTTGAACGCTCCTGTCAATCAAAAAGCAGTATAACAAATAAAGCCCCTCTTCAAAATGAAAAGGGGCTTTAATTATACAATTGGTTCAGCGTATTTATTCTCCAATCTATCTTCAAGTGGCATGCCTGTATCGTAAGAAATATCTCCAAGCAGTTCTTTCACATCATTAAGGGCACGACTACTTTCCGTTTCCCAGTAATTGAAAATAGTTTTGACTAATAGACTTGCTTCATCAAGAGCCTGTTTGTACAAATCTATAAAACTTTCATGTTGATGTTCGTTTGTTGCGGAGTGACACCAAGTTTCTCGTTTTTCATTTAAATAATCAACGTCATCGTCAATCGGGCGATGTGAAATAGGCGGAATGATTTTTGATAAGAGCTTTGTTTTCCAGCCATTTGGATCAAACACAATCGTTAATACTTTTTTCATGTCTTCATATGATTTTTGATAAAAACCGGCATCAATCTTTATTTGGTCTCCGAAATGTATCTTAAGGATTTTTTCCATGATTGTTGCTAAGTGGGTGTCTAGTTGTGACCCGACATCAATCATCCTTGTGACTGGATTTTTCCAAGTTTGAAATTGACGGTATTTTTCCATCATCAGGGTATCAATAATGGTCTCAAGCTTTTGGTGGTTATAGTCGTTATAGCCAGCTTTATAATGGACATAAGGGTGTGTTACACGATCAAGTACGTGGTGTGTGATGAAGCCAATGATGTATGTCTGTGTAGCGTCATTAGTATCCTTTGCTTCTTCAATCATATGTAATAAGACGGTTCCACATTTTTCTCGGTGCATGATTGAACCGAGATTATTAATTCGACGATCTTTTTGCCATGGCCAAAAATTATGATAAAAAAGCGGGTCAGGTCCTTGTGCACCTAAATGTAAATAGTTTTGAAAAGTTGGTTCTATTTTTACCGATTCAACCTTTTCCATGACATCTTGACTAAACAGAATATGTGTCCAAACATTTGGCATAATCATCTTCCTTTTAATAAGTTATTATTTTATTATTTCTATAAGTAGAGCTAATTCCCTTCAAATGTACGAATTTGTTTTTAGAAAATAGTATTGTTTATATATTAGACTTTTTGATTAAACTATAAATGACAGTATAATAGTTCATATTAACGTCAAGATTCCCATGATTAAAGGGAGGCCAGTAAAGATGTTTAAATTGTTAAAATACCTTATAATGATTGTTATTATAGGGTTAATATTAAATATACTTCCAAGCTCATTGATTACTAGTAATCAAATAAGTGATGAACAAAATCAAATCCATTCTATAGTAGGCAATGTCAAAGGTCATTTAGCTGAAATTGATTATGAAGAATTGAAAGAGGATGTGATTAATGGTTGGAAAAATCTTTATTTTATCGTTAATCGCGTGATGAAAAATGATGAGGTGACAACTACTTTTGCACCTGTCAGCTCTCGTGTTGACGGAATAGAAGAAACGGAAGTAGTAGCAAATAATGATTTTGAAGCGCATAAATTTGAGCTTAAAGTCCTTGAACTTGTTAATGTTGAGCGTGACAAACATGGATTAGCGCCACTCGAATATTCTAAAGAAGTAAGCATTGTCGCTCGGGATAAGTCATGGGATATGGCCAATAACGGTTATTTTAATCATGAATCTCCGACATATGGTTCACCTTTTGAGATGATGGATGCTTATGGTGTTGACTATTGGGCGGCAGGGGAGAATATTGCGAAAGGTCATCGATCACCTGAACAAGTGATGGAAGGGTGGATGAACAGTGAAGGGCATCGCGCTAATATTTTACAGGAGAACTTTACACATCTAGGGGTTGGTTTTGTCAAAAAGGGCGGAACATATTATTGGACTCAAATGTTTATCGGTAAATAATTGGTTTTGGAGGATGTTACTCATTGAACTACTTAGCGAGGCAAGACTTTGTCATTTTAGCTATATACACAATCATTTTATTTTTGGATTACTTTAAGTTTAATTTGACTGAGTGGATTCCTGATTCGGTCTTACTTTGGGGATTCGCAGGTTTGATCATTTATAGCTTAAATTATAAAAAATATAAAAATGTCTCAGATGAACATATAATGAAATGGCAAATTTTTAGTACGGTCTATATTGTCATCGTTGTTCTTATCTTCTTTTTGGTCGGTGGACGTTCAAGTGCTGGCCTATTTTTTAGTGATGGCATGTTTATATTTTTATTGCTTCTATCATTTTTTGAGATATTTATTAGATGGCGGAAATGGGAAGTGTGAAAAGTGGCTGGGACATAAGTAAATTGACTTTGACTGAAACCGAACAATTTCTAAACTAGCGTAGGAAATATACGTAGACTCCTGCGGGAGGAATGGCATAGGTGAGACCCCACAGTGCGATAGCACGAGGAGGCTCACCAGCCACCCGCGGAAAGCGAAGTATATTTCCGGAGCGGGTTAAGTGCACTATTCAAATTGTTCGGTTTTAAGTCTAGTAAAAACCTTTTGACCCAGCCTCTTTTAACTATGCTTCACAACATATCCGTCCTGCTCCACAGGTAGTTGTACAATACTTATGTCATTTCCATCTTTACTTAGAAGCTCCCTCATCGCGCTTACTAATTGTGTATGTTCAGTTTCCTTATCTGTTAAAGATAGGACAGTTGGACCCGCCCCGCTAATAATCATTCCTATTGCATTAAATTCATCAGCCTTGGTTAGTAGTTCTTTTAGTCCTGGGATTAAATGCAGACGATATGGTTGATGTAGCTGATCTTGGAGGCCAATTTTCATTTTCCCACGATCTTCATGAATGATAGCATTAATAAGCATTCCGTAACGGCTCAAATTATAAACAACATCTTTCTTATGATACGTTTCTGGCAAAATACCTCGCGCTTCAGCTGTTGATAGCTTGTATGCTGGAATCGCAGCAATCCATCGCCACTGGTCAGGGAACGTTAATTTCTGGTATATTGCTTTTTCTTCGTCCCAATCTATGGTTGACAAAACACACCCACCAAAAATGGTTGGGCCAGCATTATCTGGATGGCCTTCTTGCTTAACGGCTAACCAAAAAAGTTCATCGTCTGACAATGGTCGGTTTAACCATTCGTTTCCTGTAATTAACCCGGCAATGTATGCCGTTGCACTACTTCCAAGACCTCTAGCTAGTGGTATCTCTGTACGAACAGTTACTGATAAGTTTGGCATGTTTTGATGACAGTGTTCATATACATCGTGAATGCCTTTTAAAATCAAATTATCCTTATCTTCTAAGTTGACTAGTGAGTTGTCATTCCAATGAAACATCATTTGGTCTGCTTGTACAGATGTGACGGTTAAATAAAGTTTGAGTGCGACACCGATACTGTCAAAGCCTGAACCTAAATTAGATGTACTAGCAGGTACTTTTACAGTTATTTTATCCATTTAATCACCTTCAAACATCATTTTTAATAGAGCTTCTTCTGTTGCTTCAATTGGTGTTGGTCGTTCAATTTGTTCCATAGCGATGCCTGGATCCTTTAAGCCGTTGCCTGTTAAAACAGCGACTACTGTTGAACGTTTTGGAAGTCTTTTGTTGCTAAGCATCTTAAAGAGGCCCGCTATGGATGCAGCGGAAGCTGGCTCGCAAAAGACGGCTTCATTTTTTGCCAAATAGTGATAAGCGTGTAATATATCTTCATCGGTTACTTCGTCAATCAGTCCTTGAGATTCATCACGTGCTCGTTCTGCGAGATCCCAGCTTGCCGGATGACCTATACGAATAGCAGTGGCCAGTGTTTCTGGTTGATTGATTACTTTTTGATGGGTAATCGCGGCTGCACCACTTGCTTCAAAGCCCCACATGTTTGGTCTTGTTGAGCTGAGTCCTGCCTTGCATGCTTCACTGAATCCTTTCCAATAGGCTGAAATATTTCCGGCATTGCCAACAGGGATGGATAAAATGTCGGGTGCATGGTTGAGTTGTTCAATGATTTCAAAGGCGGCTGTTTTTTGACCTTCTATTCGGTAAGGGTTAATAGAGTTAACGATTTCTACAGGATGGTTTGAGCCGATTTTCTTAACGAGTGAGAGCGCTTGATCAAAGTTCCCTTTGATCGAAATAATCTTTGTCCCGTACATCATCGCTTGTGCAAGTTTGCCTAAAGCGACGTAGCCATCGGGAATGACGACAAAGCTTTTTAATCCGGCCTTTGCTGCATAAGCGGCAGCAGAAGCAGAGGTGTTCCCGGTTGAGGCGCAAATAATAGCTTTTGCACCTTTTTCTTTTGCTTTGGCGACAGCTAGCACCATTCCGCGGTCTTTAAATGAGCCGGTTGGATTTAGGCCTTCAATTTTCAAATATATATTAGCTGAAAGGTCTTTTGATAGTCGGTCGGCATAGATCAGAGGTGTATTTCCTTCGCCTAATGTTAGGTGTGGGGTCTTTTCATTTATTGGTAAAAATTTAGCGTATTTCTGAAGCAAAGTCATGATCAATCCCCTTTTTTACTGATTAATTATATCATATTAATTGGTGCGGGATGGATATGGGGAATTTTTCAGATATATGAGGAAATTGTCGCTGGATATGGGGAAATTATCAGTTTTATGGGGGAATTATAAGATATATAGGGAAATTATCAAATATATAGGGAATTGACAAAAAAGCACCCGCACAATTAACAGTACGAGTGCTAAATATTATTTAGAAGCTCTTTGATCAAATTTTTCAGCCATACGTTCCATCAAAGCAGCCATTTGTGCGCGGGTAGAAGTAAGAGCAGGCTTGAAGGTCCCATCTTTGTAACCCTCGATGAAACCATTTTTACTTAGTGAAAGGATGGAATCATATGCCCAATGATCCTTCTTTAAGTCGGGAAACGGATTGTTTGTATCCGATATTGGAAATTCAAAAATGTTATATAACATTTGAGCTAGTTGTGCTCTTGTTAAATATGAATCCGGATTGAATTTTTCTGGAGAAAAACCTTCAACATAGCCTAATTCACGAGCAATTTCTATTTCCTTTTGTGCCCAGTGCCCATTTAAATCCTTAAATTGAAACGCACTTGGCTCATAATCAGTATTATTTAATGCTCGCACAATGACAACAGCTGCTTGCGCACGGGTGATGTGGTGTCCCGGTGAGAACCTTGAGATTGAAGTCCCTTGCATCCACCCTTTTTGACTAACAAAATTGATACTTTTGGCCGCCCAATTATCTGAAACGACATCAGTAAAATACCGGTTGTTGTTAAGAGTTGAAGCATAGTAACTCCAAGTTTCTTTTGGTTCCATACTTAATGCCCAAGAACCTGTCCCTTTGATCCCATATTTACTTGGTACTTGTAATTTAGCTTTAATTGCTGCTTCATTATCGTACCAAATTAAATAATCTCCTTCAGTGAGCTTAGTGTTTCCTACAAAGGTGCTTTCTCCTTTAGGAATGGTGAATGTTGCCTTAGCAGATTGTGTTCGTTCATCGTATTGAATCCCACCATTGTATTTAGCAACGAGTGGTTCGATTCGGTTAATGGAAATACCAAACCCTGTTAGAACTTTACCTTCAGTTGTCGGACCATCCATTTTCCACATACGTCCGTAAAAAGGTAAGCCGACAACAATCTTATCTCGTGGAACTCCTTGATCAATCGCGTATTGTACCGATCTTTCAAAAAAGGAAATGCTTGAAACCGGAACAATTGGACTCTCCGGTGATTCCCAGCTTTCATCATATGCCATAATCATTAAATAATCAGCATAGTCACTTAAAGCTTTATAGTCGTAAAAACCATGCCACCCAGTTTTCCAATTGTTTGGATTAGCTGCAACGGCAACAGATACTTCTTTGTGATTCGGGATATATTCTCTTAGTCGTCTGATGAAGTCAGTATGCTCGTCTTTATAGTTTTGGTTTAGTCCTTCAATATCGACGTTCACGCCATCTAAGTTATATTTTTCAATTGCGGCCGCAATATCTCTTGCTAATTGTTCACGATTCGCGAGGCCGTTTTTACCTGCAGTTGTATTCCAATGATTGGCTAAAAAAGGTACAACTTTAATCCCTCTAGTATGCATGGCATCAATGAATCTACTTTGAAGCCGCCATGTAACATCCAAAGTACCATCCGGTTTTATATCAAAATAGCTCGGGGCGACAACGTTTAACGTTCGGTTAGTTTGGTCAACCTGACTGACATAACTGCTTAATGATCCAAAATAAACATAGGTCATATTAAACATTTGATTTTGACTACTCGAAGTTAAAGGAACTAACAATGAAACAGATAATAAGATTGCTATTAAAGCTTTTCTTTTTTTCATAAATTTCTTTACCCTCCTAAGAACTGAAGGATATATTCAATATATATTGATTTTCATTTATTGAAATATCATAAATGAGATGGTTATGAGTAAATGTTTTATTTTTTAACTTACTCAAATTAGCATCAGGCTCTATTCCAATCTCACTAAAAATTCGGTCGACATCATGAATTTCTAATTCCGGATACATTACTTGGATGGCTTGTTGCCAGGCTGTCAGCATTTTCAATATTTGTTCTTTTGTTTGTGGCTTGGAGACAATCTTAATTTGTTGTACGTCATTATTAACATTTTCTAATTGAAGGGCAATGTAGCTATTTATAGTTGTAACGTATTTATTTTCTGAATCATTATTAATCTCACGGATATACAAATTAGAGAGCTGCTCGTCTGTTAAAGCATTCCATCTTGCTTGAAATTCATTAAAAGGAAGCTGAAAATAAGTCGTTAATTTTTCCTCATCTACGATTTGGTTATCGATGCCCATTCTTCCTTGATTAATTTCATTCGGGTCATTTCCTTGCCGTGGTTCTTGTTGTTCATTGTTTTCTGTAAAAGGTATATCCTCACTTGGTGAGAGATCATCAATAGGTTCTAATTCAGACTGATAATCACCGTTAAATTCACGCTGTGTAATATCATATAATTCATCAGATGACTCTGAATCGTCTGTTGATAATTGCCGAAAAGGATCATCATTTTGCCTTGTTTCATTAGCGTTACAACCATAAAACATAATTGTGCAAAACAAAATGAGTAAGCTTAAGATTTTTTTCATGAAGTTACACCTACATCTTTCTTAATAAATTCGGTTTGCCCCGACGTAGTACTTAGACCAATAATTGTTATCCATGGAGTATTCCCAAATACCTTTAGACGATGTTGCGGAAACAAATGAATTATTACCAGTGTAAAACCCGACATGTGAAATCGTGCCAGACCGATTAACCGCAAAATAAACGAGGTCACCCGGTTGGAGGTCAGAGCGGCTCACTTTTGTTCCCATGTTATATAAAGCACTTGAGGTTGAACGCGTCATGTCCACGCCATGTTTGTTAAACATGAAATAGACGAACCCGGAGCAGTCAAACCCTGAAGGTGATGTGCCACCCCAAACATAAGGAACACCCGTGTAACTGTTTAGATCTGAAACAAGTCGATGTTTAACAATAGCGTGATCAATTTGGCTTTGGGTTTGATTGTCAACGACGCCAGTTTCTTTCAATCCGTAATCCCGTTGAAAGTTTTTAACTGAACCCTCGGTAACCGTACCAAAATAGCCTGTTGCTTGCTCATTAAAATAACCGAGAGCTTTTAAATCTGTTTGTAGTGTCGTAACTTCAGGACCTTCAACACCTTGAGCTAAATTCCCACTTGACGCAGGTGGTGGTGAAGGGGCTTGCTGAGCTGTTGGTATCATTAAGTTCTGTCCAACATAAATAGTTGTCCCAGACAATTGGTTCGCCGATTGAATTTGTTGAACGGTCACATTATAATCTCTAGCAATTTCTGATAAAGAGTCTCCAGCTTTAACCGTATAATTCAGCGCTGAATCTTGTGAACCTGCTATCGGTATTTTTAAATGTTGTCCAACGTAGATTGTGTCACTAGTTAAGTTGTTAGCACTTTTAATAGCTTGTACTGAAACGTTATAATTTTTAGCAAGCAAAGATAAAGATTCCCCAGCAGAAACGACGTGGTTCCGCGTATCAGTCATGTCAGGTTGTGACGGTGTTGGAGTTTCTGTTTGTCTCGTTGGAATGGTTAATGTCTGCCCAACGTAAATCGTATCACTAGATAAGTTGTTAGCACTTTTAATAGCTTGCACTGAAACGTTATAATTTTTAGCAAGCAAAGATAAAGATTCCCCGGCAGAAACAACGTGATCTTGCGTGTCAGCCACATCTGGTTGAGCAGGTGTTGGCGCTTCACCTTGATTGGTTGGAATCGTTAATGACTGCCCAACATAAATGACATCACTCGTTAACTGATTTGTTTGTTTAATTTGATCGACGGTTGTATGATATTGTTTAGCAATCCCAGACAACGTATCACCAGATTTCACTTGATAGCTGACCGTGTTTTGTGTGTAACTGACAGGAACTTTAATCGCTTGTCCAGCATAAATTGTGTCGGTTCTTAATTTATTAATACTTTTCAATTGATCGACTGTTGTATGGTAAGCTTTTGCTATATGCGATAACGTTTCACCACTTTGAACAATATGAACATTTTCAACATCCGATTGTTGTGGAGACGAGTCTGTTACCGTTTGTGCCGCTGCTGGATTGGCCGTTAACACGAACGACATAATTAATAATGACCCTACGAAAAACTTTACCTTTGTAATTTTTTTATCAGGAAAACGTTGCTTCACAAACTCTTTAATATTGTCATTCGTCTGCCCAGAATGTAAATTGTGAGGTCCAAATTCATCAGCAAACTCTGTATAATTTTGATCAAGAAAAAAGACGATAGTATAACCAGAACCATCACTGTTTTCTTGAACTTTATACCCTTTAACGAAGTCCATAGATATATACCTCCTTACTATTAGAATGGTTGAAAACGGAAATAGTATAATAACCAAAATTTGCTTGTATAAAATTAAAAACGAAGGAGCCTACAAAATGAAACTACGGCATATGGCAACAGCACTTCTAATAAATTCAGAAAACCATATTCTTTTTTTACAAAAAGGTGAAGATCACCATTTCTTACCTGGCTATTTGGTTCCGATTGGCGGACATATGGAGCTAGAGGAAATGAATGACCCAAAGACCGCTTGTTTGAGGGAAATTGAAGAAGAAGCAGGTATCAAAGCGGAGGGATTAAAGGACTTAAACATGCGGTATATTTTACATCGTATATTAGATGATGAAATTAGAATCCAATACCTTTTTGTTGCACAAGTGAAAGACGCAACACCAGTGATCGAGAGTGATGAAGGTGAGCTGTTTTGGAAGTCGTTAGATGAAGTGGAGAATAGTAAGATCACTAAACCAGTTAAAGAAGCTGTGAAGCATTACTTTGATTATGGCTTTAGAACGGATGACATTCATGTGCTATCTTTTTATGAAGATTAATTTTTGTTGAATAAATGAAATAGATAAGATATAATTTCTAGCAATATAATAATCCAGTGAAGAAGAGAGTAGTTAAGATGAGCTTTTTAGCGAGTTAGGGATGGTGGGAGCCTAATGAAGCAATCTTAATGAACCGCACTTCAGAGGAGCCACCTGAATGAAGTAGGGCTGGTCGGATTACCCGTTATCGTGATGAAGCTGGTTCATTCGTGGAGTCTGTGCATGAATGAACAAAAAGAGTGGTACCGCGAATATCTCGTCTCTTATTTTAAGAGGCGAGTTTTTTGTTTTTATCGACCCGTTTTGTATGATTGTTCAAAGTTGGGGTGCGTTTGTTCAAACTTGGGTTGCAATTGTTCAAAGATGCACTCTGATTGTTCAAACATGGGTTGCAATTGTTCAAAGATGCACTCTAATTGTTCAAAGTTATGCTGTGATTGTTCAAAGATGCACTCTAATTGTTCAAAGTAGTGCTGCAATTGTCCAAAGGCGCACTTCAATTGTTCAAACATGCAATGAATCTATAAAATTTAGGAGGAAAAACGATGAATCATTTGAAAAAAACTTTCGCAAAGGAAATATATGATCAATTAAATGAATTAATAGACTTGGATCAAATCGGCTCACTCGTAGAACAGCCAAAATATAAGGAGCAAGGAGATCTTGCTTTTCCGTGTTTTATTTTAGCGAAACATTTTAAAAAAGCACCACAACAAATCGCATCCGAAATCGCAGATAGGCTAGATCATTTTCTTTTTGAAAAAGTTGTCGCTGAAGGACCTTATGTGAATATCTTTCTAAATAAAGCTGCTGTTAGTCAGCAAGTTTTGAAAAACGTTCTTACTGAACAAGCAAATTACGGGAGTCATTCTTTTGGTAAAGGAGAGAATATTGTATTTGACATGTCCTCTCCAAATATCGCGAAGCCTTTTTCCATGGGACATTTACGCTCGACGGTGATAGGGAATGCACTTGCTTTAATCGTAGAAAAATGTGGCTATCAAGCGGTAAAAATCAATCATCTTGGGGATTGGGGGACACAGTTTGGGAAATTGATTGTCGCCTACAACATGTGGGGGGATGAAAAAAAGGTTAGAGCTAATCCAATTAAAGAGCTACTGCAATTATATGTAAAGTTTCACGAAGAAGCGGAAAAAGACCCAAAGCTGGAGGACGAAGCGCGTGCCTGGTTCAAAAAGCTTGAAGATGGCAATGAAGAGGCTCGTTCGCTCTGGAAATGGTTTAGAGATGAGTCATTAAAAGAATTTACTAAAATATATGACTTACTCGGGGTGACGTTCGATTCATTCAATGGCGAAGCGTTCTACAACGATAAGATGGGTGGCGTGATTGAGCTTTTAGAAGAAAAAGAATTGTTAACAGAATCAGATGGGGCAGAGGTTGTTAAATTAGATGAATATGACTTGCCACCAAGCTTAATTAAGAAAAAAGACGGCGCAACCTTATATGCAACAAGAGATTTAGCCGCTGCGCTTTATCGTCACAAAGAATATCAGTTTAAAAAAGCAATATACGTCGTTGGGCATGAACAGAGCTTACATTTCCAACAGCTCTTCTTCGTGTTACAAAAGTTAGGTTTCGATTGGGCGAAAAATATGACTCATGTACCATTTGGCTTTATTTTGAAAGATGGTAAAAAGATGTCGACAAGAAAAGGGAAAATCGTCCTTTTAGAAGAAGTTATTAAAGAGGCTATTGAACTAGCTAAGAAAAACATAGAAGAGAAAAACCCTGAGCTTGAAAATAAGGCCGAAGTTGCACAAAAAGTCGGAGTTGGCGCGATCATTTTTCACGATTTAAAAAATGAAAGACTTAACAATGTCGAATTTTCATTAGAAGACATGCTCAGATTTGAAGGAAGCACAGGCCCTTACGTTCAATACACATACGCCCGAGCTTGTTCTATATTAAGAAAGGCTGATGTTACAGTAAGGACTGATAACAATGGACTCTCAGATGAGTATAGTTGGGAAGTTGTTAAAGAATTAATGCAGTTCCCACAAGTGGTTAAAAGAAGCTTTGAACAGCTTGAGCCGTCTCAAATTGCGAAATATTTATTAAGCTTGTCCCAGTTATTTAATAAATATTACGGACAAGTGAAAATCTTATCTGAAGATACAGAAAAGATTAGTCGACTCGCTCTTGTCAAAGCTGTCACAATCGTTTTGGAAGAAGGATTGAGACTTCTCGGAATAGGCGCTCCAGAAAAAATGTAGGTGAAAACATGAAACAACAACTAATTATTCGTCCAATAACTATGGATGATTTTCAATATGTCAAAGAGTGGAGCAAGGATAAGACCTTTTGCTTGGCGAATGATTGGGAGCTAAATAGAAATGAATTGGAACTTTATAATTGGTGGGTCAACTGTGTCAATCATCACTCACCACATTTCATAAGACAAGCGATTGATCTGGAAGGCAGAATGGTAGGTTACGCTGATTTAGCAGAGATAACTAGCCATTCTGCTGAGATTGGAATAGCAATTGGAGAAAGTCAGCTATGGGGAAGAGGGATTGGCACACGCTCTGTTTTAAAATTGATCGAATACGCATCAAATGAATTAGGCATCACACATTTTACAGCAATTACTAACAAAACAAATATCCGTTCAATAAATATGTTGAAAAAGTTAAAGTTTGAAGAAGTAAAGCGAGCGCAAGCATCCAATGAAAGAGAGTTTCGGTTAACCATATGAGGATGTGATTAAAGGTGTATCTAGTTAAAATTATTATCGCGGCACTATTATCAGGAATCATCTTTTCTTTAAGCATGGCAATGATGTGGGGTAATTGGGAATACTTAATACCTTTTCTAATGTACTCAACTCCCATTACTTTCATTGGCGGGCTCATTTTTTCAACTGTCAATGAAATAATCGTTAAAAAAATTCCTGTTCCATACCAATATGTGATGTCGCTTGTTGTTTCGAGGCTGTTTACTTTTAGACAATAATTAAAACGAACCGGCACCGATTGCAAAATTGATTGTAGATGTAATGGGGTGCCGGTTAATTTTTGTCAAATTTGTAGTGTTTACGATAATATTTCAGTCATATACAAACACTTTACTTATTTAATATTTGTTTCAACAGATTTATAAAATTTTCTGGGAAATGATGGCCTAATCCTTTAATGACATGCAGTTCACATTTGATACCATGTTCCATTAGTAGTTTACTAAGTTCAACTGTTTTATCGTAAAAATAATCTTGGTCACCTGTAATAATATGTCCGCTAATATTTTTTAATGTATTAGACTTAAGGAGTTTCTCATATTCTTCTAAGCTCTTAATTGCGGGGATAACACTAATAAATTTTGTTATGGCAAAAGAGTCATCTAAACATAGATCAATTGCGAGCTTACCACCTTGAGAAGCACCTGCTATTATTTTGTCATCACCATTATACTTATCAATTAATTGATAATATGCTTGCTCAATTTCTTTTCTGGCAAGTGTTTCATCATCCCAACAATAAGAATTATAAGAGAATATTTGTGATGATTGAGGAAAAATAAAAAAGTTCTCCTTCTCTAACTCAGAGTCTAACCAATTAGGTGCAAAATCTTTAACATTGGAACCGCGCCAATGTAGAATTAAAATAGCGCGTTTGGCTTCATGATTCCCATAAATAAATGTCTCAGCTTTTGATTGATGACTAACGTTATGAAAAATATCCTCACATTTTTTAATAACCTCTTTAAATTCAGCAACATCATGAATTGGTTTTAAATCTGGATCATTAAGAAGCAAAGCTGGATTCCACCAAAACCCTTTAGATAATCCTTCGTTAAGAGCATCGACGGCCTTATTTGATTCATTTAATGTCGAATACAAGCAAGCTTTCCAAAACAATGTTTTATCAAGGCGTTCTGGGAAGAGTTTAGTAGCTTGTTGGATAATTTCTTTTGCTGCATCATAATCTTTTTCTCCGAACACTTTAAACAATCGATTTTGTAAATCAATAAAATTCATTCATTTCTCTCCTCGTATTCCAGAATCCACTCCGCAGCTTCTTTTAAGTCTTTAAAACATTTATATGCCTTAGGATGTTCATCAACGACCATCAGGCTTTTCACCCCTGCTGCAACGCCTGCTTCAATATCCGGTTCGCGATCGCCAATCATATAGCTTTTTTCTATATCAATGTCGTACGTCTCAATCAAATCATGAAGCATGCCAGGCTTTGGCTTTCGACAAGGGCAGTTATCGTGTGGCTTATGGATGCATGCTCTTACATCTTTTATTATCGCTCCATGTTCTTCTAAATCGCGAACCATTTTGTCATGAATACTCTCAAGCATCTCTTCAGTCATATAACCAAGCCCAACCCCGCCTTGATTGGTGACAACGAAGACATCATATCCAGCATCGTTTAAGGATTTAATCGCTTCCGCAACACCGTCAATAAAGTAAAATTGCTCAGGTTTATTCACAAAATGAACACGTTTAGATTTAACTTCATTAATAACTCCATCTCGATCAAGAAAAATAGCTTTGTTCACTCCATATCATCCTTTCACTAAGTCAATCCTTCATTATTATTGCTTTGTTCCAATTTAATATGACGGATATTCATGAGATAACCAATTAGAATTAATTGTATTATTATGCCTATAATAATCAAAAAGATAGTGACACCTAAAACAATATCGCTCGTTAAATTAAGTGCGAGCGCTTGAAAGAAACTTGTAGCCAAAAAGATCGACATGTAGTAAAGAAAAATTTTGTTGCCTCTAGTTGCAAGTTCATTTTCATTATAGTCTTGTAGAATGGCGATAATTATTTTAAATATATAGAAAAACAAAATTAAATCTACTAACTGAACCGTAAAATTGTAAAAGATCCACATACTACTTATGTGAATTTGTAAGGATTCGAATGGGATGAATACATGTGGAATATGAGCAATACATAATACGATAGCAATATTTCTTGCACGAGCAACTAAATGATGGTGTTGAATAAGATGCCCTAATCCATAAAAAATAAATAAATAACCAATAGGATCTGCTAGAACATCTATGACATCAAGACGAATATGGACACGTGTAAAAATAATTCCCCAAATAATTAAAATACAAGCTCTTCTCATTATTGTTCACCTCCGGAAATAAGCTGTTTTAATGAATCTTTGTTTAAATGAGGTGAACTGCTTACATTGGCATAATCTTTAAATGGTTCGCCGTGACTATCTTTACCTTCAATACGAATGAAAAATGAGAAATATTTATCACGAACGTTTTCAAAATTGGTAACTAGCAGGAAATGATCCCCTTCGTTTAATTTAATAGGGAATAGGTCTTCTGTCACTTCCTCGCCGGGGATGTCTTTCCATGGTTTGTTTAGTATGTTGTTATATCCGCGAGTTTTGAAGTACGTGCTTTCGTTTTTTTGAGACTTATGCTCAAAATGTATTTTCAATCCTATGTCTTTAGTCACATCTGGAAAAGGCATGTGAATTTTTTCAATGGTGACTGCTTCGTTAACGAGGAAGAAATTTGAATTTAACCCATTACCACTACCTGATCTATACTGATTGATTTTATTATACTTGTCTTTATCGTAAATATAGTTCCTTAAAATAATTTCCCCGATATCTAATGAAAGATTATAGTTTCCCTTTTGTCTATAAAAAGATATTTCTCCATCTTCAAACGTGTAGGTGTCGTGATTTTTTATGTTATGAGGAGTTATTTCAAATAGATTTTTTTTCAAATAATAATGACTAAACTCGCTTATATGTGGAATATAATTCGTTTGATGAAATAGAAAACCTTGATCCTGCGTATAGGCGTAATTGTCGCCAAAAGTAATTGACCTTGCCTCTGTATCATCTTTGTTTGTTAAATAATAAAATTCAAATGTTGGTCTAATATTTAAATCATCGGCATTATAAGTTAATTCAATATAATGCTCTAATACAATGGGCTCATCTAATTGCTTTATTTGAAAGTATGTAAAATTAATAATAAAACTTACAATTATAATTCCAATTCCCCACCAAAAAACACGATCCTTCAACTGGAGTTCCCCCTTAGGCAATTTTTACCTATAAAGTCATATTATCATACTCACATAACTGAAAAAAGATGAACTGTGTTTTCTTTAACTATGTTCACACATGGGCTCTCTAGACAGGCACCCAGAACAGTTAGGTATTCATATGATAGGTATGAAACTATTTATAGAAGGGAGTCACTTTAACGTGAATTCACCACATGGTTATCCATATGAGAACGGCTATAATCATTTAGATGAAAGACAGAACTGGCAAGACCCATTATCCTTTATGGGAGGGTTATTAGGTTTACCAGGCTTCCAATCACCTGGTTATCCAGGTTATGGCTATCCAGGCTATCCTTCAAGCCAGCAACCATGGTTCCCACCAGGTCAACAACCAGGATTTCCGCCGGGTCAGCAACCAGGTTTTCCGGGAGGCCCTAGTTTTCCGGGCGGAGGACCAGATCAAGGGCAAGCAGGACCACCAAGTTCCCCACCACCAAATTTTACACCACAAAAGGATGGGCAAGTAGGTGTCAAAGCTGTAGATCCAGGATCGATTAGAGGTTGTTTATATCGATATACGTATGTATGGTTAGATAATCGTCAAAGATTTTGGTTCTACCCTGTTTATGTAGGCAGACGCTCCATATCTGGTTATCGTTGGACCGGTTTTACATGGGTCTACTATGGCGTTGACCTAAGAAGAATCGAATCATTTCAATGTTATTAAAAAAATCCCCAAGAATGGCTTCGCGTTCTTGGGCATTTCCTATTAGCGTGCGATTGTTCAAAGTTGGGGTGTAATTGTTCAAACATAGGTTGTGATTGTTCAAAGTAGGGTCGTAATTGTCCAAACATAGGTTGTGATTGTTCAAAGTTGGTGTGTAATTGTTCAAACATAGGTTGCGATTGTTCAAAGTAGGGTTGCAATTGTCCAAACATGCATGTAAATGATCTCAAATCATTTACAAAACTTAGTGAGATTTGTATATTCCTGATTCTCCACAACGAAATGTGTCAGATATTGAAAAAAGCAGATTCTTCCTTTAATGTTTAAGGTAACCACACCATAACAAAGAAAGGAAGATCTGCTTTGTATAATCAGTTTACTACAGATATCCTCCATTTAACAAATTTAAAATTAAACGGCGAAGGTGAGCGTGTTACTGACGGATGGGTATTAGGTGTTGAACCATATTCACAATGCTATCTCTGTCCACTTTGTTTAGGAAAAAGTACTAACCACGCTCGTACAACGTATCGAGTATTACGTCATGCATGGGTGTCTACTGGGCTAACTATTTATATTAAAGTACCCGTTCATCGCCAACGTTGTGACGACTGTGGCATCACTTGGACAGTTAATTGGCCAGAAATACCATGCCGTGGAAAAGTAACTACCCATTTTAAACAAATGATCGCTAGAAAATGTATTAAACAGTCTTTTGCACAAGTTTCGCGTGAGATGCAAGTTCCTGAATCAACGGTAGCTTATTGGTTTTATCAATATGCAGATAATGTGCAAGCTAGCCCAGAGGAGTTTGAAGCGCCAAGCGCTATTTGTTTGGACGAATTTGCACATAAAAAAGGGCATTCTTACAGTATTGCCTTAATGGATGCAGATTCAGGACATATTTGGTTAACGGCTCCTGGGAAAAGTCGTAAAAAGATTCAAGAAGCTCTTAAACAATATCCATTTACTGCTCCAAAGGTAGTTGTAACGGACCTAGCACCAGGTATGGCAAAAACAGTTCAAGAAGTATGGCCTCATACTGATATCGTAGCTGATAAATTTCATGTTATTCAATTTTTTACTAGAGCTCTAGAGAACGTTCGCAAAGTTGACTGGCACTACGCAACCAAACATAAAAAAATTCGTTTTCAAAGACGTCTCCTGATGGCACAGCCAGAAAAGCTAAATAAAGAAGAATCAAATATATTGAATGATTGGCTGGAAGCCAATCCAAAATTAAAACAACTTTATCAAGCCTTACAAGACTTTAGGGACATATACAAGATTACAGATTTCGAGTTAGCTAAAAGTAGATTTCAAGACTATTGTCAATATTATGTATTTCATAGTTCCGGTCAAATACAAACGATTATTAAGACGCTATTACAATGGAAACAAGAGATATTAAATTATTTTAAATATCGTCTAACTAATGCGCCACTTGAGGGAACAAATAACCTCATAAAAACTATTAAAAGACGTAGTTTTGGATGTCCAAACCTAGATAATTTTAATACACGTATTCGTCTTGAATGCAGACAACCAACTACATAAGTAACCAATTAATAAACATTAAAGGGAGTATTAAGCACACTT
>JBPYCQ010000010.1:0-101603 GCA_051846895.1 Bacillaceae bacterium W0354 | reverse complement strand
TGTAACCGTCAAGTAAAAAGATACAGTTTTCGATAATTAATTTGAAGCAGTTTTTGCTCCAAAGATAGAAGTTCTATGTTTCATGCGATAACTGTCTCCATTTAAATGGATAATTTCCGCTCTGTGCATAATCCTATCTAATATAGCGGTAGTAATTGCTGGATCGCCTAATAACTCACCCCATTCTTTAGGAGCCTTGTTAGAAGTAAGTATAATACTTGAAGTGTTGTATAAATCGTTTATTAGATGAAAGAATAGGTTTGCTTCATCTTGATTTATAGCCATGAACATTAGATCATCGATGACTACTAAATCGGCTTTGCGAATTCTTTTCATCCTTGTTTGTGACTTACGTGTAATTCCCTCTGTTTTTAATGTATGAATTAATTCTCCCATGGAAGTAAAAATCACCTTATAGCCTTGATGAATTGCTTGTATTCCTAGGCCGACCGCCAGATGTGTTTTACCAACACCTGGAGGTCCTAACAGGATAATGTTGTAAAGTTGCTCTATCCACAGTAACTCTTTTAATTTATTAAACTCTTTCTTACTCATAGATTGTTGTTCATTCAAATCAAATTGCTCTAGGGTTTTATAATAAGGGAATGTAGCCCATTTAAGACGTTTTTCGATTTGTTTTTCTTCACGCTTTTTTTGCTCATAGCTCAAGATATCCATTAAAAAGGCTGCGTAAGTCACATTATCTTTTTCTGCCTTTTCTAACAATGCTGGTAGATTATTAGCTGTTTCTCCGAAACGAAGTGACTTTAATGTGTCTTGTAATGTTGATAATTGACTCATTGAATTTCACCTTCCAATACAGAAACATATTCCTGAATATCTCTAGTTTGAGCTTTTGTCTGAGAAACAGACTCACTTAAATAATTAAATTGTTTAAGATCATCTATTTGTCGTTTTTCATTATTGACACTTGATACATTTTGTCGGTTCAGGTATTGAACCATATCGATAAAATCCGTTGCACAAAAAAGTTGCCATTTCATACATTCTTCTAATGCTTTATCAAGTAATTCTTGATTGTGTTTTTTAATTTCTTTAGAAATCATTTGTAATTGATCTCGAATGTAACGCTGTCGTACCTTACGTATTTCTTGTAAAAATTGTTTTGCTTTATTTGAATTGCTAAAGTACGAGGCAACTGTCTCAATATAGGTATCAATTCCCTTTGTCCGATCACGTATATGACTTGTATCTTGAATCAACTTTCCTTTGCCAGAAGTGATTCGATGTTTGGCAAGAATGGGACCAGATTTGCTTTCTCGAATAATTAAATATTTATCATCCTTCGTTTCGATATAGACTTGTTTTGTCTTTTGAAAAGTTCCTAAAGGAACTGTGTAACGATTCGATTTATACCAAATTATATTGTCCTTCCGAACAGTTCTTGTTATACTTGTATTAAAGGTTTTAGTGATATATGTATTATCACTAATTGGGGAGACTGGACGTAAGTGTTGCTTTTCGAGGGCAAACACTTCAACTGGTCTCTTTTTTGTTGTATTGTGGACTTTATAGTTTGCAGTGCGTTCAAGCCATTTCCAACCAGCTTCATTCCATGCATCTAACCCATAGTACAAACGATGCTTGGCAAAATTTTGTTTTACATATTTAACTACGTTTTCTACCTTTCCTTTACTTTCTGGGTCAGCTTTTCTACACATCCAGACTTTTAAGTTTCGTTCTTCTTTATAAGATTGAAATTCTTTAGTTAATATAAGATCTCCGCCATTTTCACTAACGAGAATTAATGCATCCTGATCATAGACGAATTCATCTGTGATTCCTCCAAAATATCGAAATGCATTTTCATGGGCCTGAATGACATCTCTTGTAGTAAATGGCCTGTCCAACCATTCTTTATATTTATAGCGAGAATGAGCTAATACAAATGCTATAAAACGTAGTTTTACTTTTCTTCCATCTGGTGTGAATTGTTCTGTTTGTCCAAAATCAACTTGAATTTGTGAACCCATTGGCTTCTCTGGAACCGACTCATAAATTCTTGGTGAACTTTCCTTTGGAATATTATATTCCTTTCTAAGATTCCTTACATATAGCCGTACAGTACTTTCTGAAACTACTAAATCACTATATTTTTCTAATAGCCAATCTAATACTTGTGCAGCTGACATATCTGGATGTTCTCTTAACCATGATAAAATCAAATTTTTATATGGATCCAATATTTTTCTTCTAGTTTTCGTGCTTCGTATCCAATCAGCCATGCTTTCTGGATTATGCTTTAAATAACGGTAAACTGTCGACCTTGAGATGCCTAGTTTTTCAGCAACTTTGGTTTTACTAAAACCTTGTTTTAATAATTGATGAATTTCCATATACATTTCCCATTTATCCACCTTTTTACCCTCCATCACTGAGAAATTAAGCTATCAATATAATACCAGTGATAGAGTGATTTTTATATTGGTTTCAAGTTGCGAGAGTAGTTTTTATGAAACTGCCCTCGGGCAGTTTCATAAAAACTACTAACTTCGGCAACTGACTAAAAGTGTATAATCTTATTTATCGGAAACTGTATAATTTAGTTTATCAGTCACAAAAGCACTATGAGGGGTGGATCTTCGGGAAAGAAAATCAACGTTATTGGACACAAGTAATCTACAAACGCAAAGAGAAATTTCTCAACCCAATATGGCAGAACTATGGCCACATACAAGCCCTAAAGAATTACTTAGGCAAAGAGGATTTAGAGTTTCATTCAATAATCGCATTTTCACAGAACTCAACTTTTAAGTTTAAGGAAGACTTTAAGTCTGCTAGAGTCATTCAATTTCCACAGTTAGCCAAGGTTATACAAGAGTTGGACAACCAAAAAATTAGCATAGCGGAACTAAAGGAAATCAACCAAACACTAGAAGGTTTAGTCATTAAAGATAAGAAAGAGAAAAAGCGTGTGAAGCAAGAGCATGTTCAAGCTTTAAAAAGTAAGAGAACGGAGAAGGTTAGAAAAGAAAAAGGAAGTTTGCAGCAATACACATGTCCAAAATGCGGAGGGAAATTGTCTTTGAAAAAGGGTAAATACGGAACCTTTTACGGTTGTAGTAACTTCCCGAAGTGTCGGTTTACGAAGAAAGCTCCTTAACGTGATATATGTAGGATGGAAGTCACGTTATGTTAAAGGTTTTTGGCATATTACTTTTCAAAGGAGGCAAGCCACCAACAGTTACTAATCATACTATATCGTTAATTGCGTAATCAATTTTCAATTTTTTATCATATTGTCAGTGTTGAGGGAAAAATAGTGAAATATGAGTTAGTTAGTACAAAACAACAAGTGTTAGATAATGTTATAAGGTTTAATCAAGAATTAGATTATAAGAATGAACAGTTTCTCCGTTTTTTAAGTTTGTACCGACAGTGGTACTACTTTCCTGAATTAGATCTGTTTGGGCCTAGTAAATTTATAGGCTATAAAGATATGACGGCAGAAAAATATATTAACAAAAAGGGCAAAGGCGCTGATGGTCGGGATACAGAAAAAATACTAAGGCAATTAATGACGATCGAGGCTTCATATTCTGAAAGATTAACAGCTCAGTTAGAAGATATGTTAAGAGAGTTTAATAGAAAACCATTTAAAAACTGTAAAATTAATGTTGTGAGGTAGAGTTTACTTTTGCTGATTGATTATCTGTAGTTAACTTATAAAAATTAAACAGGCATATCATCACTCAATAACGTTAGGTACAAGACACTTTAAACCTGAGGCAGTTACAAGAATATCTGATGAAGTACGTTTTATCGGAAAAGACGAAGTTGGTCAGAAAAAAGACATGCCACATTCGGGGTCTGAAATAGTCGACTTTATTGCAACAGTACTTGCGAGGGATTTATGGCAGGTAGAGGTAGATAAAGTCGCAATTAAGGTAAAAGGGTATAATGATCTAAATCCAATTGATTATCTAAAAAAATTAAAAATATATTCTCAAAAAGTAGACGATTTTTTATTTTAGAAGTCTTGAAAAATCGCAAATATGTTGTATAATGAATGTAGTCAAGAAGGAAATAGTCCTGTCTTGGCGACCCTCGCGAGCATAGTCTTGGCGAGTTTTCTTTTTATAAGTAAAGCTAAACTACACGAAATAGGTGTAGTTTTTTGTTTATCAATAATTTTGTCTGTAAACCTTCTCCATTGCCGCTTTAATCTTTATGATTACGCACACGAGATTTTACCACTTGCCATACTTTTTTTCTAGGTGTTAACTCAGCCAATTTACCACTCAATGACAATACGTTTAACAAACATTAAAAAAACGTACAGTTTACCAGTTTAATAAACTGCACGATTAAGGACTTATACATTCTTAATAATTTAAGTTAATCTATCAAGTAGCATGCTAGATTTGAACAATGAATCATTTATCACCAGATTAATGTAACTTGAATGGAATTTTCAACTTGGTAGAAAATTTAGAAGCCCCCCTCAAGAAACTGTTCAATAACACAACTATAAGGTTAGGATCAAGCTCGTTTATAAGATTGATAACGTGTTTTGGGATAAATAATAAATATTTTGAATTTTAGCGGTAAAGCATTTATCTTTTTTTGCATTTTCGGGATTTATTACATGGGCACGTGATAATTTGTTATGGGTATACAAGCAGACCAGATTGCAGTATAAGGAAACAGCCAATCTTCTAGGCTGTGCAAAGCATCGGTATCGAATTATTGATTTCTCTAGAAGAAAAAAATATAAAAAAATGAATAATTTCACAAATTTTCAACTCTTATTGTTATAATTGAAATATATAATAGCATTTAGAAAAGGAGTGTATTTATTGATAGTTCGTCATAAAATCTATAAATATGACATCACACATCTAGCCTAACCCAAAGGTAGTAAGTGATGAATTTCTATCAAAAAATATAAAAGACGGAGGGTCAATTATGAAAAAATACTTATTAACATTTGTATTAATTTTTGCAACGATTTTCTTATTCGCTTGTTCAGAAGATAGTGATGAAGAGGTAAAAGAAACTGATGTTGTGAATCAGACCGATGAAGAGAAAAAACAAGAAAAGCAAAACGAGAAAGTTAAAAAAGAAAGCAAAGAAAATGAAAATGATGAAAAAGAAGAAAACAAAGAAGAAAACAAAGAAGAAAACAAAGAAGAAAAAACAGATGCGAAAGATGAAGATTATGAATTAACCGAAAAAGAAATGCATGAAATTGCTAAAGATGTTACGACAAAAGTATTATTAATATTAAATAACCAAGAACATCACGGAGAAGAACTTTCTGAATTAGCCACCGGAAAACTATACTACAACAAAGATTCCGACAAAGATGATTATGAAACGACTATTTCTAATGTAACAAAAAATTTTACTATAGAATCATTGGAATTTCTTAACGGAAACGTTTTAGAAAATGAAATTTCGCCAAATGGAGAACAAAATTGGTTATATGAAATTTATGTTAATATTCATTACGGCGATGGAACATCAGCAGAAGGAACACCATTTTGGATTAGTAATGGTAAAGTTGTTTTTGGCGAAAGATAGGAAGAAGATGAATATGAAACGATTATTTCTAATGTAACAAAAAATTTTACTATAGAATCATTGGAATTTCTTAACGGAAACGTTTTAGAAAATGAAATTTCGCCAAATGGAGAACAAAATTGGTTATATGAAATTTTTGTTAATATTCATTACGGCGATGGAACATCAGCAGAAGGAACACCATTTTGGATTAGAAATGGTAAAGTAATTTTTGGTATGGAATAAACATATTCAATAAATATAAGGCTGTTAGACAGAGGCTATAACAGCCTACAACAGAGGAATGTATGGTATGAAACAGTGCAAACTAAGAACAGATACAACTAGAGATCCATATAAGGTTTGGATTTTGGAAGACGAGAATAAGAATTTAAATTTAGAAACTCTAGCTTAAGAAGGGCTGGAGTTTTTTTATACAAAATTTTAAATAATACTTGAAAATACAGAAAATTAAACATATACTGAATTCAACATAGTTGAATTACTTGAAACTTTTTTTAATTAGTTAAATGTAAGCGCTTTATTTTTTATTTTAACTTATTTACCATCAAGCGTTAAATCACAAGGAGGTACTACTTATGTCTTCAAGAATACCGAAGTTTTACCAATTGTCACCAAAAGAGAGATTAGAAAAGGTTACAGAGATTGCCAACCTTACAGAACAAGAAAAAGAGATTATAAATCAGAATCAAAAGTTTGATGTAAACCAAGCGGACAGAATGATCGAAAATGTTGTGGGAACTTTACCAATTCCAATTGGGATCGCGGTTAATTTTAAAGTTAATAGTCGCGATGTACTAATACCAATGGCAACAGAAGAGCCATCAGTCGTTGCCGCAGCTAGTAACGCAGCAAGATATGCTTATGATACAGGTGGTTTTAAGACTTCCTATACTGGTTCAATAATGAGAGCTCAAGTGCAAATAACCGAGGTTAATAATCCATATTTTGCAATGGCAAAGGTATATGAGAAAAAGGAAGAAATTATAAAGTTGTGTAACGAGCAGGATCCAACACTAGTGTCTATTGGTGGAGGAGCAATTGATTTAGATTTACATGTCATTAATGGTGAAAAAGAAAAAATGTTAATTGTACATCTAATAGTCGACACCCTAGATGCGATGGGAGCAAATGCCGTTAATACAATGGCGGAAGCCTGTGCCCCACTTTTAGAAGAGATAACTGGAGGGAAAGTTGTACTAAGAATTTTATCAAATCTAGCTGATAGAAGAATTGTGCGTGCTAGTGCAGTTTTTAAAGACCCTTTTAATGGAGATAAACAATTGTTAAAACGATTTATGTATGGATATGATTTAGCAACGAAAGATCCTTACCGTGCAGCTACTCACAATAAGGGAATTATGAATGGTATTACTTCAGTAGTTTTGGCAACAGGTAATGATACTCGAGCAATAGAAGCAGGTGCTCATGCATATGCAGCTAAGAATGGACATTATCAATCATTAACTAAATTTGAGCTATCAGAAAATGGTGATATTTACGGTACAATTGAACTTCCTTTAGCTGTTGGGTTAGTGGGGGGAGCAACTCAATCACATCCAGTTGCTAAAGCTGTAACAAAAATATTGAACCCTAGTTCAGCAGAGGAGCTGGCAGGGATAATTGCATCCGTAGGCCTAGCTCAAAACTTCGCTGCATTAAGGGCTTTAGCAACAGATGGAATCCAAAAAGGACACATGAAATTACATGCTAGAAATTTAGCTGCTATGGCAGGTGCTAAAGAGGATGAAATTGATCAAGTGATTGATTTGGCCTCAAAAGAAGGCAAGTTCACTTTTGATACGATTAAGCGTATTGTCGAGAATTTACAAAAATAAACTATAACACTTTTAAGCAAAGGGGGTGTGAATAAATGTCAGAAGAAAAACAAACTTTGGTGGATATTTGGGGAGATAACGTTGATATTAAAGACTTGATAATTGCTATGACAATATGTATCGCTTTTACTTTAGGAGGCTATATCATTGCACCAGGAGAAAGCCCTCAGCCACTTATTTTTGGGCTAGTAGGTGGAGTAATAGGTTTTATAATCAGCAGTATTATTATTAAGCCTAAAAGAAATGTAAAAGTAGAAGGAGTGAATGAAGATGGATCCGATGATTATAATGCAGCTGATATTGGCTAGTATTGCAGGAGCTGCGCTTTACACGATTATTGGGATTGCGCCAGGTACTGATGAAACAGCTGTACTTGCTCCAGTAACAATAGCATTAGTACTGTCAGGATTTTCGCCTTATGTAATCTTAGCATTTTTTATTTCCGCAATAGTTGCTAAAAAACTAACAGACTCTATTCCAGTCGCAGTTGCTGGTATCCCAGGTGGAGTTATGTCAGCGCCAATGGTTGAACATGCAATGGTATTAAAAGAAAAGGGTCTACCTGATTTAAGTATTAAGAAAATGTCTTCTGGTTCTGTCATTGGTACACTTATTGCAATTCCATTAAGCTTTTTAGTTGCTAGTTTAATATTACCGTATGCAGATAAAATAAGTAGTTATGCCGGTTTAATATTTTTCTTAGGCGCAATTTTCCTTGCATTAATGTCTAGAAATAAAATTTTATCTTTAGCTATCATTGTTCCGTTTGCTATATTAATACAAGGATTACGTCACTTATATTGGGGTTTGGAAATAATACCGTCTAATGTAACTGTATTTGTCTCTTTCTTCTTAGGGATTACTATTGGTCCAATTATTTTTTCATTATTTGAGCTTTTAAATAAAAATCATAGATTGAACCTTCCTTTCCTAGGTAAGAAAGAAATAACAATTAGAAAAAGTCAAGATGAAAAAGGTTTACCTAACCCATTTAAAATATTAGATAAGAAAGAAGTCGGCTCTTCAGCTGCAGGAAGTGCTGTTGGGACATTAACGTTCTTTTTATCACCTGTTGGAATGACTGTATTTATTGGTGATGTTATATCAAGACATGTGAAAGACCCAATCAAACGAGCAAGTCGAGCTCTTTCAACGATGGATGGAGTAACGAATGCAGCTTATCTTTCTGGTACACTAATTCCTTTAATTGCAATTGGATTACCTTTATCACCAATGGCTATAGGACCTGCGGCTGGTTTATTTAATGCACCACCAGTATTTACACCAGAAAATAATATCCATCATTTACTGTCACCATCAGAAATTATTATTGTAACTGTTATTGGTGCTGCAGTCGCTTTATTGATTACATTCTATGTTGTTATAAGATATGCAAGTCAAATATGTGGTTTTGTTTTCAAGTACATACCACATGAAGCTTTAATTGGTTTATTCGCAGGATTAGTTGTTATGTTGGCATTTATGGATGCAGGATTAATTAATATTTTTGGTACATTACTTGTAGCATTAGTTGCTGGTATTTTATATCGTAATGGGGTTAACTATGGTGTTATGTTTATGATATTATATGCTGCACCGTGGCTACTAGGTTTATTTGGTTAAGGTATTCAAGTTTTATAAGATAGCCACCACATTATCAATAGTGTGGTGGTTATTTTTTTGTAGTAATATTATACTAGAGTAAGAGTTAAGGGAGTGATTACAATGGACTTATTATTACTTGGAGAAAAAATAAAAACATTGCGTATAAAACAAAAGAAAACCCAACAGCAAATTGCAGATGAATGTGATATTTCAAAAAGCCTACTATCTAAAATTGAAAACGGAAAAACTAGTGCCGCGATGGCAACTCTATCGAGAATTAGTGATACATTAGGAGTTAAACTCTCTTGGCTCATAGATGATCAAATAGATAAGGATATAGAAATTATGGCGGGAAATAATAGAAGAGGGAAAATTGAAGATATAGATATGGGCTATTCTTACGAGTTACTTGCTAAACGATCCAAGTTAACTGGAATTGAGCCAATGGTTGTATATGTTACACCTAAAAATATCGCAACTAGACAAGAACCTTACACACATATGGAAGATGAGTTTATATATGTTCTTGATGGTAAGATTGACCTTCTTTACGATGGAAAGAAATATAGAATGGTTACACATGATACAGCATACTTTGACGGATCAAAACCTCATTTTTTCCTTCCCGTTGATAACAAGGAAGCGCAAGTTTTAACTATATATGTGGAAAAATATTGATAAGGGTGAAAGTATATCCTCAATGTATCCATAAACTTACCAATCGATTGATTTCGGTTGGGTTTTTGCATGTAATAAAATAGGGTTACCAGTAAAAATATATAATAAGATTTAATTCAAAATAAACAACTCCAACCTTTTTATATATTGGTTGGAGTTGTTATACTATTTTTCTACGGATTGCCATTCTAACTGTATTTTAAATAACTCATTTGTTGGACCATTTTTCAAGTAGACACCTTTAACATAGATATTACCGTTACTATCTTCACCAAATGGGATCACTCTAGCCCACAATTGATCTTCCTTAGTCTCAACCGAAAACACTTCCTGCACTTCACCGTCTTTAATAGCAAAGATTCTATTTTTGTTATCCTTTTCAATATGGTCTTTCTGTTCAGTAACTGTACTTAATAGAACAATTCCATCTTTAGTTACGTGTGAAAAATAAAAAGGTTTATCTTTAAAAGTTCCTAAATCTTCTATAGTTTGATAGTCATCTCTAGAAAGTCGCATAATTTTTTGTGGATGATCTGGCGCATCACTTCCCCAATAAATATAATCTTCAGTAAAAGCATAACTGACAACACGATAATCTTGACGGCCTTCAGCAACTAACTCTAAAGTATCGAACTGATCTTTAGTGTAGTAAATTCTACTTTGCGAATCACTATCACCCGTTCCAAGCCAAATGTAATGACTGAATGGATCATATTGGACTGCATGAATATGGCGAACTTCTCCAGGTTGAAACTGTAAGCTACTTCCCAATCTTCACCCCCGTTTAATCCGCGATGAATATTTACACGGTTTTCACCCTTTTTATGATACTCCCCGAAATACACAACTTCGTTTATCGGATCAAAATCCCAACCATTCTGTAAGATTGTTGATGTCGGAAGCTCAAACACCTTTTCCCAATTTTCGCTGTCAGTTGATCTATGAATAAAACCACCGGACTGGACAAACATTCCGAATGGAGTTTTAAACATGTGTGAAACGGTTTCATCAAACGTATGTATTGGCTCAATCGTTTCTAGATAATCTGTACTTTTGTAGAGTGTTCTTGACCCTTCTTCCCCTGTGCGCCGCAGATAAATAACATCTTCATAGATATCTAAACCAATATAATCACCAAAACGATCAGTGATTTCTAAAGTAGAAGGACCGACTTGCCATTCGCTAGCTTCTATACTTTTTAGTTCTAGTTCTGGCTCTTGGGTGATAGCCGCATGGTCTTGGTGACTAAAAACTTCCTCATCTCCACAACCTACAAGAAGAATAAGGAATATAATTACTGACAATATTTTATGTATGTTTCGTGAACCCATATCTATGAATCTCTCCCATTCTGTCTAATAAACTATATTATACTAAAATTAGGTATTCTGTAATAGGGAGAAAATAATAGATAAAATTATTTTTAAAAGTATCTAACTTGTATAAGGTATTATTTTTTACTTAAAGCATATAATACTAACGAGGTTTCGTTTGTTTCCTTTTTTTCTTTATTTTCATTTTTTAATAAGATATAATGGAGGTAAAAGAGGTGATGGATATGTCATCAATTATAGATCAGTTAGAATTGGATAAGGATAAAATACCTTATTCCATCGATGAGTCTAAAGAATCGAATTCTATTCTTGAATTAATCAAATTGATTCAATTACAGGATAAATTAGATGATCAAATGAAAAAGCAGTATCAACAAATGAATGATAAAGAACGCGAGAGAATAAAAGAACTTTTTGCGGTTCCAAGTTATGTTACAGTGAAGGATGCAGCGTCAATTATTGATGTAACCCCTCAAATGATTCGTAAATACTGTATGAACAACAAACTAAAAGGTGAGCAAACAATGCCGGGAAGTGGAAAATGGCGAATCGAAACAAAACAACTTATGAACTATCCTGGTTGGAATAAGTTTCTTAGAAATTGGTTAAAGCAGCAACAACAGTCTAAAAAAATAGCAGAATTTATGAATGAATATTATACCGACATGCAGTAACAACAGGTGTTAAAATGAAAAAGTATACCTTGGATACAAATGTTTTTCGCCACAGAACGAACAGTAGGGATCAAAATTCCCTTGAACAAAAAGGGGCTAAATTGTTTTGGCGTAAAATCAAAGATGAGATCAATCAAAATAAAGCTATGTTACTTATTCCAAAAGAAGTAATTAGAGAATTAACTATTCAATCGTATACATTAAAACCAAAACAGGTAGAAAAAATTAATGAGCTTAAGACTTTGTGTACACAAACGATTCCAGATTATTTAACTGAAGAAATCGAAAATGTGATTATTGAAATGTCTGCCTATGTCCGCGCAGAATTTAAAGATGAAATGGGTCAACAGCAACTAGAATACCCAAGTATTTCAGATTCACGCATATTATATTCTGCATACTGTGAGGATAGTATATTAGTAACTTCAAATATACGCGATTTTATGATTTATCCTCTGCTATTTCCACAATCAGAAGAATGTTTATATAATCTAAAAACAAATAAATTCGTTAAAATACCCGAAGATGGATATAAAACGATTCATAACGATGGTACATTCCAAGACTTATTAAACCGTTTTTATAAATTAAGTAATGGTAATGAGTAATATAAAATGATTTCCTATAAATATTATGGGTAAACAAGGATCCTTAAGAACAAATGGGGTATATACTGTTAAAAGGGAACAATTACTAAACACAATTGGATTCACATTAGATACTAATGATTATAGTGAAATTATAAATAAAATTAAAAACGCGATTAAAGTATATTGAGCTTATTGCCTAAAATGGTAATAGGCTTATCTTTTTTATATATACCAAATATACTACCATCTATTCTTGCAAACTTAAATTATAGAAATTATTACAAACTCATCATTTTTTTAGAAAATTGGTTTCTGTCCATTACGTATTCTCATGTCATTAATTAATATCTTTATTTCAGTTAAAAATTCATCTTTTAGATTTAACGCCTTATCAATCAGTTGATGTTCTTGTTCAAGCGTTAACTCACACTCTTCAAACTTAATATTATTGCCTCTAATCCATCTTATGAAGTCCAGCTTTTCTTGCGTTATTTTTTCTCCAAAGTACAACACTAGAATATAAAGATAGTCCTTATTATGACTATTTTTAAAAGCTTCAAGAGAAATTTTATTTATAATTTTTTCCTGTTCCTGTTTTATTGTATTTTGCTTAACGTTAACTGGCGGGTCTAAATAAAACTGGATGTCCCTATTTCCTTTGTTCAGGTAAGTTGCTAATTCCTCTTTGGTGTATTTAAAGCCACTAATAAGTTTGGTAATAATTTTGTGCCTATTATACCAATTAGTTACATTATTTTTCATCATCCAATCGATAGTGAGTAAGTATCGTTGTTCTTCTGATAATTGGTAAAATGCCTTACAGCGGACAAGTCTATTAGGTTTGTAAAGGGACTTATATGCGAAATAAGTAGTGTAACCACCAACAACAAGATACTTACAAGATTCTTGATCAAAGACAATCTCTGGCAATACGGAAGCATTAATTTCTACTGAAATCTTATTCTTTTCACGAAGAAGTTGTTTTTTAGGGATTTCTAAATCACTAACAAATGGTTGCAAGTTACCTAATGGAACATACAACAGTTCATTGGGAAGTGCTTTCTGGATGTTAATCATAGGTTGTAACTCCTTTCATACACAACCTATGTAGAAAAGGGGATGTCCTATTCCGTTAACTGCTCAGAGAGTTATAGAGATAGTCGATTTAGTCGCTGAGCAATTAGCGCATAGCTATGATTTTACGGTACCTCGACCGGCGACGGAAGAGCTACCGATTTCTGGAGGAGACGTTGGAGGTTCTGTCGGGTTTGAATCTTTTCTCTTAAAGAAGATTAAGGAAGGTGTCGCAGTCGGGTTAACAGAAGAAGAAGCCGAGCGAATGGTACGATTGTACGGTTCGAATGTTGATCGCGTATTGGCGAGGTATGTGGCGCTTGTTGATGAGGCTAGTGAAGAAGGAGCCGATGATGGAGGCAACGAAGGCATCCCCCCGTTATTATGCGCGCAGCTCCAATACGGGATAGAGGAAGAGATGGTGTGCCGACCCGCTGACTTTTTTGTAAGACGAACAGGCGCAATGTTTTTTAATATTGATTGGGTGATTGATAATAAAGAAGCGGTTGTTCAGTATATGGCGCGGATATTTGAATGGTCGGATGATAGAAGTGCGGAGATGATGGCGGAGTTGGATGAGCTTATTGAGGATGCTCGGGGAGAACGTGAGCAGGTTGAAGAGGAAAGTGTTTGAATGATCTTTGGTGAAAAGGAGCTTGGGGACAGGCTTCTTTTTTGTTTTGGGGTGAGTCTTTGGCAAAGTACTATACTGAAGGTTGGTTATTTTTGGAAGAGTAAAATAAAAAATTATTTTTAGAACTGAACATTTTTGAAAAGGCCCCTGAAATAGCTCCCGCACCAAAGATTAAAGTGGGATTTCTTTGAGACGATATGTTTATAGATTTTCGTATTTCATCTAAATCTTCCTCGTTCATTCGCATTATATATAATTATATTTTTCTAATTTTAAAAACAAATTTAGAAAAAAGAGGTAAATTGAACAGTAATGGAGAACTGATTATTCATCAATATATAAAGGAGGAGTGGGGTATATGTTTGTAGGAAAAACTCTCGCTGCAATAATAAGTTCCATAGTTTTCGTATTTATTTTGCCTTTTGAAATAAATCATGTCGTTTACGTCTTCTTATATTCTTTCCCTATCTTTCTTGTCGCAGGATATTTAGTATCAGTAGTGGCTGATTGTTTAATTAAAAAGGTGAACATAATGAATTCAGTTCATAAATATGCTTTTCAATTTATTCTATACGTCCTTGCAGGATTGTTCGTCGTTTCGTTACTTGCAGTAATGAGTGGTTCTGTTTCAGAAGTGACATTACCTGCTCTAGCATTGCTAGGAATCTTACCTGGTTTAATTTATTTTCATATTTATTTTGTACTAACATACTTATTTTCCCGTATTTCAAATAGTTAGCCCATGAAAAAAGTTCGTATGTTAATCTAAACAGATCGTTAATACTCCAGAATAACTTTCGGTTAATATTTACCATAAGTACACCAAGTTAGAGCAATTATAAGATGAGTAGAATAAGAAAGTCGCGAAGGGTATATGGATAGTTCAGAATAGTTTGATATAATGATAATGAATTCTGCAAATTTTTACAGATAAACCAACCAATTGAGATGTTTAAAATGAAATAATGGGAGTAGATTAAATGGATATTGGTTTTTTTGAAAGTTTTAAAATGGGAATTGACTTGATTTGGTCAATACTCACTGCCGATCCTGTATTCACAATGATTCTTTTAGTCATTTTTGGTGGTTTCACTTTATTTGCTATCGTAGTTAATGTGTTTAGGGAACAAAGGCTTAGGAAATCAGGCATTTTAGAAATAGATAAAATGTCTGGAAGAAAGTTTGAAGAGTATCTTAAATCTTTACTAAAAGCAAAAGGTTATCATGTACAATTAACACCCGCTACAGGGGACTATGGTGCGGATCTTGTTCTATCAACAAAGGGTAAAAAAATTGTTGTCCAAGCAAAAAGATACAAAAAGAATGTCGGGGTAAAAGCGATACAGGAAATTGCATCAGCTAAAAGCCACTACAAAGCTGATGAATGTTGGGTGGTCACTAACAGTTTTTTTACTGAACAGGCTAAAAGGTTAGCAAGTTCAAATCATGTTAGACTAATTAATCGTGAACAATTAATAAATTGGATGTTGGAGTTAAAGAAAGCTGCTTAAAGGGATTGTTGTAAAGAGTTGTGTCGTTGTACAAGTGGCTTTTCCATGAAAAGTAAAAAAGGAGGCTTTAAGGTGAAAACTCAAAATGAATGTATAATTGAAGCGTTTAGAGAATTGGGTGGAGGAAGGAGTATTGAGGAAATTCGTAACTGGATCATTCATAGATATGGTAATCGGTGGAAAGAACTTGGAACTCCAATGGCTGATATGGTACCTGAATCTCATGGCGGTAACAGTTCTTCAAATGTTCCTGAATATTTTAGGGTACTTGAGAGGGTTGATAAAGGGGTGTATCGTTTAATAGAATTCTGATTGTCCACGCCGAAATTGTTCAAACTTCAGCTATAATTGTTCAAACATGGGGTCTGATTGTTCAAAGTTGAGTAGTGATTGTTCAAAGTTGAGCTGAGTTTGTTCAAAGCTGGGTTGTAATTGTTCAAACATGCTAAGGAATTGTTCAAATCTTCATTGAAAACGGTACTGCATCCGGTCGTAGCCCCATCAATTTTTCTCAACAACTCTAAACGTCGCTGTGTGATATAATTTATTTCAATTAGTCTTTAAAAGGAGCGGAATAGATGCTACTTATTCAATGTACGAAAAAATTATTGAATGAATTAAAGGTTGATTCGTCAAATGAAGTGACTAGTGACAATCCTCTATTTGCATGGCATGCGAATGTGATCACACAACGAAGAAGGAAAACGGTTGTTTTAATGAATGATTTTTCCCGGTATGTCATTGTGTTGCATGGGTTAAAGGCAAAGGATTTTAAAAATTTTGATGAGCTCTTTTTACAGGCGATTCGTGAGACTTTTCATGCGGAGAATATTAGGGAAGAAGTCATTGATGCGTATATATCTCGGGCGCAAGAGGTTAATTATTCAAGTACAAAGGGGCGGGCAACGGTAGCTAGGCTTAATAAGGCGTGTGAATATACATATTTTTATGAGAATGAACTTCGGCAAGGTTCAATGATTCAGAGTGATTTGAGTAAGAAAGCAAGCCGTTTAACGGTCGGTAGAGGTACTAAGGACTATATGAGACCCAATGAAGAGTTCTATCGTGGTCTTGCTGAGTGGTTTGGTGAGTCAATTTTTATAAAAGAAGCAATAGTTCTTCGAGTAACGATGGATTTAATTAATCATCATGTTTATAGAAAAATTGTAGTGCCAAAGCATATTACTTTTCCGGAATTGCATAATGTGTTGCAAATTGCTTTCGGTTGGCAAGATTATCATTTGCATGAATTTAGTATTTATCCAAGTAGGCCGTACGTGGTTGAGTCTCGTCATCGGCGGGAATATGGTAAACCGTTGGTGAGTTTAGTTTGTTCTGAGGAGACTTTAAGTTATGACTATGGGGTACCACAAAAGATGGAGACTGGTGAGAAGCTGAATGACTATCTCCCTGCTGAAATTATTTATACTTATGACTATGGTGACGATTGGAGGCATCATATTCGAGTGGAGGATGTGATCGATGATTATGATCGGAATTATGCAATGTGTCTTGAAGGAGATGGGATTGCACCACCTGAAGATGTCGGTGGTGAACCTGGATTCGATCACTTCCTCAGTGTGATCAAAGATAAAAACAACCCTGATTACGACTGGATGAACGACTGGGGAAGAGGTCAAGGGTATAGTAATTTTGATTTAGAATTGATTAATAGACGATTCAGGTTTATGTAGGAAGACACCTACCATTTTGCTAGGTGGGTGTCTAGATTCTACGTATTGTAGGGTAGGGTGAAAGTTACAGAGTCATGATCGCCTTACCTGTTTTGGTAAATCATTTGTTCCTATTAAATTCTTCTTGTGTTGTCTGTATCTGATTTTTTAATATGTCCTTCCAAATACGTGGTGGGATTTCTTTTCCTAACGAATGACTAACATATGTCCGTTTCATCTTTCCATTTTCGAATTTTCTATAATAATAATGGTGTTTCCCTTTTTTATATTGTTCCCAGCCGTTTTTTTCACAATACCTTTTTAAATCTCTAAACTTCGGCATTTTCTCCAAATAATAATTTCATAACATCTTTAGGGGAATCACAAAGTAGAACTCGAAATAAATAAGGGATGAAAGGTTTCGTATTAGATGATTGGAACATAATCGGTTGTTCTATGAAATCTTCCGCAAATTCTTGAACAACTTCAACAGCTGATTCACGGCAATCCTCTTCTGTTGCTCCGTTTGCATATAATTTTAACGGTTCTATCCACGCCCAATAATGACCATCTTCCTCTAACTTCATATCAACAGTAAATGTATATTTTTCTAGTATATCTAATAGTATGGTTCGATTTAAGAATACACCGTCAGATTCATTTTTCTTTCGTCTTTTAATTAAACTTGGAATGAAATTTTGAACATCATCAAATACATTTGATAAATTAGCGCGTGCATTTGAAATATTATATTCTTTTAACATGCTCATTCCTCCTCACCTCCGATAATATCATATTAGTCCGTAGTTGTACAAAGTGTTATATTTGTACAATTTGTACTATATGTAGTATATGCCAATTAATAGTTTTTATTTTGTTTTATTATGTGTAATTCTTAATATAGGGATGGATTCTTTGCTTTATGTGTAAACCCTTTCATTATTAATAATCGGCAAAATGCTTAATATGTGCTGATTTGCCGCGGTGGGCGAAGGAATAGCTGGCATTGTTCTTGTTTGCAAAAATGTTTGGTGAGAAGTTTTAATGTAGAAAGAGGTTAGATGATTTTTTGAATATAATAGGATTTGTTCATAGTGTGGCTGGCTTTTTGTTAAAATAATTATATTAAGACCTAGAAATTTGGAAAGGAAATTATCTAATGAATGTTATTACATGGGGAATAGTGCTGGCATGGATGGGACTAATTTTTTTCTTGTCGCATCAGCCGGGTAAGGAGTCTGCGAAGTTAAGTACGGGTGTGACAAATATATTTGTTAAGACGGTTAAGAAAGTTAAACCTAAAAGGAAATTAGAAAGACAACGCATGCAGCATATTGTTAGGAAAAGTGCGCACTTTTTTATCTATTTGATTCTTGGGATTTTAGTTATAAATGCTTTAAGAGTTAGTGGTTGGGTTGGCTGGTTTGCTGTTGGAATTGCTTGGTTAATTTGTGTAGCTTATGCCGCTTCAGACGAATTTCATCAGCGTTTTGTGCCGGGAAGAGGACCTTTAGTGAGTGATGTGATCATCGATAGCTTGGGTGCGGCTGTTGGGATTGGTTTGTATATTGGGGTTGTGTCGTTCTTTTTTTAATTCGCATATTTTCTGAATACCTTCTTATCCTAATAGCTATAAAGGAGGGAAGGTCATGTCTAGAAAAAAGCAACAGGAAATTATAGCGGAAGGGCTTCACCCGGATGGATTTAAAGAGGGTGTCATGAATGATCCTACGGGTGTTCAGCATGGTATTTATATGGATAGCGATGAAATCCATCCGCAAGAGATTGCTCGAATTCGGAAGGAAAGTATTAAAACGATGGAGACTAATGCTGATCAGGAGAGGGAAGATGATCAGCAAGAAGATGAGTCTGAATATAAGTGATGTAGTGCGACATCTGCTGGTCTAGTGGATGTCGGATTTTTTTGTGTGTGATTGTTCAAAGCGGGGCTGCGATTGTTCAAAGTAGGGCAGTGATTGTTCAAAGCAGGGTTGCGATTGTCCAAAGTTGGGCTGTATCTCTTCAAAGTTGAGCTGCGATTGTTCAAAGTGGAGGTGTGATTGTTCAAAGATGGGGTGTGTTTGTTCAAAGTTGAGTTGTGTTTGTTCAAACATGGGTTGTGATTGTTCAAAGCAGGGTTGCGATTGTCCAAAGTAGTGGTGTAATTGTTCAAAGTAGGGTTGCGATTGTCCAAAGTAGTGGTGTAATTGTTCAAAGTAGGGTTGCGATTGTCCAAAGTGGAGCTGTGATTGTTAAAAGTAGGTTGTAATTGTTCAAACATGGGTTGTGATTGTTCAAAGTTAGGTTGTAATTGTTCAAACATGGGTTGTGTTTGTTCAAAGTGGAGGTGTGATTGTTCAAACATGGGTTGTAATTGTTCAAAGTGGGTTTGCGTTTGTTCAAACATGGGCTATAATTGTCCAAGCCTTCCTGCTAAAAAGGGGTGTTTATGCGTTATCGGTAATTGTGTGTCAACTTAGTGCTGGGGGTTGTTTCTTGTTCTATCGTAAGTGTTGAGCGTGTATCTGAATATTTCATATGAACATGGACACAGAATTGAATTTTTTCCAAAAATATGGTTAAATACTAATCATAGTCTAGTACGTGAGACCTAGTTGTAATAGAAAATATGTTAGGGAATGATCAAATTGACGTGGCGGGATAGTTATAATCGATGGAAAAATTTTGTGGAATTGGATGAACAATTAAAAGAAGAACTGATTCGTATTAAGGGTAATAGTAGTTTGCTAGAGGATGCGTTCCATACGAATTTGACGTTTGGTACTGGTGGGATGCGTGGTGAGCTTGGGCCTGGGACGAATCGGATGAACGTTTATACGGTGCGTAAGGCGGCGAAAGGGTTGGCTCTTTATATTGAAGAAAAAGGTTCGGATTGGGTTGAACGTGGGTGTGTTGTAGCGTACGATTCGCGTCATATGTCACAGGAGTTTGCGTTGGAGACGGCGAGGGTTCTTGGTGTGCATGGGATTCCTACATATATTTTCTCATCGCTTCGGCCGACGCCTGAGTTGTCGTTTGCGGTTCGTCATTTAGGGGGGGCTGCGGGTGTGATGATTACGGCGAGTCATAATCCGCCTGAGTATAATGGGTACAAGGTTTATAACGAGGTTGGCGGGCAGTTACCGCCGCATCAAGCGGATCAGGTAATTAAGATGGTTCAGATGGTTAAGAATGAGCTGACGATTGATGTGATGGAGCGGACTGAGCTTGAGGAGAAGGGGCTGCTTCGTTGGATTGATGAGGAGGTCGACCGTGAATATTTAAAAGAGCTTGAGAAGGTGACGTTGAATCATCGTGTGATAAAAGAGCAGGCGGATCAATTGAAGATAGTTTTTACACCGTTACATGGGACGTCTCTTCTTTTGGCGAAAAAGGGGCTTGAGCAGCTTGGTTTTAAAGAGGTGCACGTCGTCGATGAACAGGCAGTGCCGGATCCTGAGTTTAATACTGTTCAATCTCCAAACCCTGAGGAGCATCAAGCTTTTGAATTAGCGATTGAAAAAGGTCGGTCGGTTGGGGCTGATATTTTAATTGCGACAGATCCTGATGCTGACAGGCTTGGGGTAGCTGTTAAAAATGCGAGTGGGGAGTATCAAGTTTTAACGGGAAATCAGCTTGGTGCGCTCATGCTAGATTATATTTTAGCGAATTCGGGTGATCTACCTAGTAATGGTATGATGATTAAAACGATTGTGACGTCGGAATTAGGCCGGGCTGTTGCTAATTATTATGGCGTGGAAACGTTGGATGTTTTGACGGGCTTTAAGTTTATTGGGGAGAAGATTGAGGAGTTCGATCAATCCGGTGAGCAGCGGTTTTTATTTGGCTATGAAGAAAGCTACGGTTATTTGATTAAAGACTTCTCGCGTGATAAAGATGCGATTCAGGCGACGGTGATGGCGTGTGAGATGGCAGCTTATTATCAATCAAAGGGGCTCACGTTGTTTGATGCGTTGGAGAGGCTTTATGAGCGTCACGGATATTATATTGAAGATTTACATTCAATTACATTAAAAGGGTTAGATGGCGCAAAGCTGATTAAAAATATAATGGAAGATTTCCGTTTGAAGCCGGTAGAGGTTGAAGGTGATTTGTCAGTGGTAGCTGTTGAGGATTATTTAATTGGCAAACGGACGTATTTAGAAAATGGCGAAACCGAGGACATCGATTTACCTACTTCAAATGTGGTGAAGTTTATTTTAAGCGAAGACTGCTGGTGTTGCTTGCGTCCATCAGGAACTGAGCCGAAGATTAAGTTTTACTTCGGGGTTAAGGGTGAGACGAGAGATCAAGCGGAAAAACGTTTGGAGCAGTTAAAGCAAGCAGTGTTAAATCGAGTGACAGTGAGTCAATAATAGAGGCGTACTAGTTCTTGAGGGGCTAGTACGTTTTTTTTATCACATCAATTAAGTATAAGATTAAGATTCAAATACTAAGTTTTACCTTGCTTTGAAAAGTGGTAAATGCTTTGAATATGTGGTCTTCCAGAATTTCTTCGCATTATTTTTGTTTATAGACGGAGCGGAAGATGCTCCTCCAGAGGACGTTGGTGGCTTGCCAGGGTACTATCAATTTTTGGAGATATATAATAACCCAAAGCACCCGTTGCATAAGGAATATCGCACTTGGGCTCAAGAACAATTTTTTCGTGAATTCGAAAAAGAGCGGATTAACAGTATGCTGAAATCCTTAAAATATAAAAAGACAGAGTGGGATAAGGTTCATCAAATGGAAAACAATTAATATTGTTTAAACGAAATATTCTTTGATGAGAGGACAGTTATTTAATCCTTACATCACGCCTGAACACGTCAGTCGAAACAATCGGCTGACTCTTTTATTGGATGATTTAGGTAAAATCCTTGCAATACATTTTAAAACTGTTAATATACTTAAGGGGTAAAAAAACAAGTATATAAATCTATCTTTTGGAAATAATAGAGATAGAATCATATTCATTCGTCTAGTAGATTCATTTTAAACATCTAAGATTAAACGTCATGGGGATAACATTTTTAAGACGAATGTTTATCTTAGAGGTGAGGTATTTCATGAAAAGTATAATATTTGTACAAAGTCTGATTATCGTTCTTCTAGTATCAATTGGATTAACGATCAATCACGAACTGAGTAAAGCAGTTGATGAAAAAGAAAGAAATAATGAAAGACTAGCTAATGAACTTTCTAATTGGAAAAGCCAGTATGAAGAAAAATTGAACGAGCTCAATATGATTATCGAAGCGAGTAACAAAACGGAAGACATTTATAGCATTGAACAAGTAACTTATAATAGTAAAAAGAGTTCAGTCAATTACAATGATTGGAAGCAAAGAAGAGATTTCGTTCAGGACATCATTAAAGATAGTGAAGGCAAATTCAAAGAGTCATGGGCATATTTTTTAATAGAAAAAGCGACCGAGTTAAATATTGATCCGTACATTGTCTATGAATTGATTAAAGTTGAGACTGGCGGGACGTTTGATCCGAATCTAGTCGGTCCAGATACGAAATACGGAAATGCAAGAGGCTTAGGGCAAATCATGCATTCTAATACAGCGGCATGGGTGGCATCGATGGCAGGGCTAGAGTATAAAGGTAAAGAGCAATTATTTGATCCATACTATTCAATCGAATTAACCGTTGTTTACTTAGACTTCTTATACAGAAGATATGGCAATTGGGAAGAAGCCTTAACTGCGTATAACCGCGGGATGTATGGCCTTGAGAAATACAAAATGAGAACTGGACATGCTAGAAGCTCATATGCTGTTCAGATTTTGGAAGATGTGAATGTGCAATAATTTAATATCATAATTTTATCATGATACCCTTGGCTATGACTGGCTGAGGGTTTTTTATTGTTGTTTGGGAGAGGAAGCTTAAAGCATAGTTTATATGGCCAAGTTGAATTGGCTGGCAAAACACAAATTGGCTGGTAAATGGGTGGAATCGGCTGGTAATCAGGTAAAATTGGCTGGCAAAGCATGAAAATTGGCTGCGAACGGCTCAAAATTGGCTGGTAAATTTAATGGGGGTTATTTGTTGTCCTGAATCGTTTTTGATTTGTCTGTTGGAAGTCTAGTATTTAAGTGGTATATTAATTTTGACAGAGAATGATGGCTAATCAAACGTTTGATTAATTGCATGACGGGGCAGAAATACGGGAAGGACTGCATTTTTATGATAGAAAATTTAATATTACTATTTTTAATAGGAATTTTAGCTGGTTTTATTAACGTTACAGCTGCAGGTGGTTCATTAATTACATTGCCGATGTTGATCTTAATCGGCCTACCGTCAACCGCTGCGAATGGGACGAATAGAATTGCTATTATTTTTCAAAACTTAACTGCAATGAGAGTTTTTCATAAAAGTAAAATGATTGAATGGAAGTTGAGCCTACTATTAGCAATTCCGGCGGTGATCGGCTCAATTATTGGAACGAACATCGCTTTAGAAATATCTGATGAAGTGTTTAATACAACGCTTGCTGTAGTCATTGTGACATGTCTAGTCTTAATGTTAGTTCAGCCTCATCGAAAAATGAAAAAGAAAGAAACAGAAATTTCTCCACTTAGAATGACGGTTCTAATGTTCGCCTTTTTCATAATTGGTTTATATGGTGGGTTTATTCAAGCGGGAGTTGGGTTATTAATTGTTATTGCTTTAACGATGATTCACGGAACGATTCCATTAGCGTTACAACATAGTGTTAAAACTATCGTTATTACGATTTATTTGTTGCCGTCTATTTTTATATTTACAATTAATGGACAGGTGAATTGGACATTTGCTTTAATCCTTGCCTTGGGAACAAGTATTGGTGGGGTGTTAGGAAGTAAATTTGCAGTTAAAATTCCTGAAAAATGGTTAAGGCTAGTTTTAATCGTTGTTATTGTTATGATGGCTGTGTCGTTGGTATTGTAGATGCGTTATAATCAGTGAAATTGACTGCTATTATTAAAAAAAATATTAAAAGAACTAGTGCCGTGTGTAAAAATCTTTGCTCGTAGGTATTTTATATAAAATTAGTTTATGGCATGTCTGAATTCTTTAAATAGATGAATGGAACGTTTGTTTTGGTAGAAATATATTGTATAATATATTCAAATTTATTAATAGGTAGATTATTGCGATACTGAAAGGAGGTCTAGGTATGGCGAGGGTAAGTGTTGAGCCGAGTGTCTTATTATGGGCTGTCGAGAGAGCTGGTGGTATACAGTCTTTAGAAAAACGCTTTCCAAAAATTAATGAGTGGATAAGTGGAGAAATGCAACCTACGTTAAAGCAGTTAGAAACTTTTGCTAAAGCCATTGCAGCTCCATTAGGTTACTTTTTTCTTGATGAACCACCAAAAGAAGAATTATCAGTGCCCTACTACCGTACCTTAGATCAAATAAATCAAATCAATCCAAGCCCAGAATTATTGGATACATTGAAAATGATGGAGCAACGGCGTGATTGGATGCGAGATTACTTAATTGAATTAGGTAATGAGCCATTACGTTTTGTAGGGTCAGTCAATGATGATGATTCACCAAAGGATGTAGCAAGGCTTATTAGAGAAGAGATGGGAATGAAAAAAGGCTGGGCTTCCGAATGCAGTACTTGGGAAGATGCCTTACGCTTACTTATTAAAAAAATTGAAATGATTGGAATCATGGTTTCTGTCAATAGTATTGTCGGTAATAATACTAGACGCAAGCTGAATGTCTCAGAATTTAGAGGATTCGTATTGGTTGATGAATACGCACCATTAATTTTTATAAATGGTGCGGATGGAAAAGCAGCTCAGATGTTTACTCTAGCACATGAATTAGCTCATATCTGGTTTGGTTTAAGTGGAATTTTTGATTTAGAAAACCTTCAACCATCTGAAGAAAGAATTGAACAATTGTGCAATGAAACAGCCGCGGAATTTTTAGTTCCTCAATCGGAAATGTTGAACCTATGGCAACAAATAAAAGGTGAAAAAAACCCTTATCAGGTTTGTGCTCGATATTTTAAAGTTAGTGAATTAGTGATTATTAGAAGATTGCTGGACTTGAATCTCATCACAAAAGATGAGTATTTAAGGTTCTATAAAGAACGAACAATTGTAGACCTTCCAAAGATTGATAGTGGACCAGACTTCTATACGTTAGTAAGGTTGCGGGTTGGAAGAATATTCTCGGATGCAATTATTAACGACACAAGGTCAGGAAATACATTATACAGGGATGCGTATAGACTGTTAGGTATTAGTGGTGAAACTTTTGAAAGGTACGCTCAGCTAAGAGAGGAGGAGAACTTCTCTTGAATACAAAATATCTATTAGATGCCAACGTTTTTATTGAGGCTCATAAAAGATATTATGCGTTTGACTTAGTTCCCTCTTTTTGGTCTTTTTTGATACGATGTGCTGAAGATAATCATCTAATAAGCATTGATCGTATAAAAGATGAGTTAATAAAGCAAGAAGATGTTCTAAATGAATGGGTGTGTAGAGACTTTAGAAACTGGTTTAAATCTACTGATGATGAAGATGTCATTCGTAACTATGAGAGGTTAATGAAATGGGCATTTAGTCAGGATCAATATTTAGGTTATGCAAAGAGTGAATTTGCAAATGTTGCAGATAGTTGGCTAATAGCGTACGCAATGACTTATGATTCCGTTATCGTAACACACGAAAAATACAAGCAACATAAAAGAAATAAAATACTTATCCCGAATGTGTGCCGGGAGTTTGGTATTACAAGCATGAACACTTTCGATATGCTTAGGGCCTTGAATTTTAAAATATAGAACTGATAAACTTTATATTTTCAATAAAAAAGACTATAATGCAATAAAGAACATCTAGATAAATAGAAAGAAAAAAGATAGTACAACTTACAAAAATGATAAAGTTATAGATTGAGGCATACTGGTTTGATGGGACTAGTATGCCTTTTACATATTTCAAATGGAGGGTCATTGATGCATATTAAATTGAAAAGTGAGTTATTAAATTTAGTAACTGAGGATGATTTACGAGGTATGGTGGAGCGGGTAAAAAAAGCTCATTGTAATTTACATAATGGAACTGGAAAAGGTAATGATTTTATTGGCTGGGTAGATTGGCCGGCTGTTATTAGTGAGAACGAGGTTCGAAAGGTGGAAGTGGTAGCTGAACGGATTCGGGATCAGTCTGATGTTGTTTTAGTCATTGGTGTTGGGGGTTCCTATTTAGGTGCACGCGCAGCAATTGAGATGTTATCGCATACGTTTTTACAGAAAAAAGAAGGAGCGCCTGACGTCTATTTTGTTGGGCATCATTTGAGTGCGACTTATATGACTGAGTTGAAAGATGTTATTCAAGACAAAGATATTTCTATTATTTTTATATCTAAAAGTGGGACGACGACTGAGCCAGCGATTGCTTTTCGTGTATTTCGTGACATGGTCGAGGAGAAGTATGGTAAGGATGAGGCTTCCCGTCGAATTTATGCCATTACAGATCAATCAAAAGGGACGTTGCGACAGATGGCAGATGAGTATGGTTATACTTCTTTTGTTATTCCTGACGATATTGGGGGTCGTTACTCTGTCTTAACCCCTGTAGGTTTGTTGCCAATCGCAGCTGCTGGGATTGATATTCAGTTGATGATTAATGGGGCAAGACAAGCTATGGAAGATTTATTATTAATTGATGTGATGGAAAATCCCGCTTATCGTTATGCTGCTGCCAGGAACATACTTCTTGAAAAAGGTAAGAAGATTGAGTTACTTGTTAGCTTTGAACCGAAGCTTTCATATTTTGCTGAGTGGTGGAAGCAGTTGTTTGGTGAGAGTGAAGGGAAAGAGGGGAAAGGAATTTTTCCAGCATCAGCGAATTTTACAACAGACCTTCATTCGTTAGGGCAATATATTCAGGCTGGACCAAGACATTTGATTGAGACTTTTGTTAAGGTTAATGAAATCGATCAAGATATACGAATGAAAGATAACTATGATGTAGATGACGGTTTGGATTATTTGAATGGAATGAGTATTCATGAAATTAATGAGAAAGCTTTAGAAGGCACACGTCAGGCACATTCGGAAGGTGGAGTTCCGAACTTTGTCATTGAAATTCCTCGCATTGATGCGTTCACAGTTGGTTATTTGTTTTACTTTTTTATGAAAGCATGTGCGATAAGTGGCTATTTACTGGACGTTAATCCATTCGACCAGCCGGATGTTGAGAAGTATAAGAGGAATATGTTTGAGTTGTTGGGGAAAACGCAACGTAATTAATTCAACGAATGCAATTATTACGGGTCGAGAAGGGTTTCTAATAAAGTAAAAAGTATTATTGATATAAAATATATTGTCTACTGAAAGCTATGGAATTTCTCCATAGCTTTTTTAATATCTACCTTATTTTCGATGAGTCTATTATAATATTATTATAAATAGAAAACTAAAAGTGGGGTTACGAGATGCAGAAAAAAATATTATATTTCATCATTTCATTGAGCTTTCTTTTTTCTATCTTTAGTAGTGTCGTTGTTTTTGCTGAAGTGGATTGTTCTAGTGAGAGTCCTAATGAAGTTGTCGTTCAATTTGTAGAGGGTGGTCATTCTACAATAAATAATGAGTTTAAATTAGTAAGTAAAAACAATTATTTTTATACATATGAAATTCCAAAATATATGAGTGTGGATGATGCGCTAAATATCTTAAAAAGTCATCCAAATATCGTTTTTGCTGAGGAAGTATATAATCGTTGTATAACAGGCATAAGTCAGGAACCTTTATATTATAAACAATGGTATTTAAAAACAATAGATTATTTAAATTCAATAGATTTGGTTACAAGTGATAAAGAAATTGTTGTTGCTGTCTTAGATACGGGTGTATCAGCAAAACATCTTGAGTTAAAAGGGAAGCTACTCCCAGGCTATGATGTTGTGAATGATGACGATACACCTGAGGATGATCATGGGCATGGAACCTTTGTCGCTGGTGTTATTGCTGCTAATATTAATGGACAAGGAATTGGTGGTTTAGCTCCAAATGTTAAAATTTTGCCGGTTAAAGTGGGTGATCAAGCCGGACAAATTCAGTCAAACCATATTGCTGAAGGTATTTACTATGCGATTGAACAGGGAGCAGATATTATTAACATGAGCTTCGCTGGTTATAAACGAAGTTCTATTGAATATCGTGCGATTCAAGAAGCAAAGAAAAATGATATTGTCTTAATTGCAGCGGCTGGAAATCGCGGAAAAGAAGAAATAGCCTATCCAGCTAAATATCCTGAGGTTATCGCTGTTGGAGCGATGGATAAAGTGACTTATCAGACGAAGAATCCTCTGTTATTGAAAGCAAAACTTTCAAATTATGGCCCGGAGTTAAATGTTATGGCACCTGGAGTTGATATTGTTAGTTTAGAAACAAAGTCGGGATATGCTATTGGCGAAGGAACGTCGTATGCCGCACCAATTGTCAGTAGTTTAGCTGCTTTGATTAAGTCGGAAAATGAAGAGTGGAATGCAAATATGATTCAGTGGGCCATAGAGCGTGGTGCCACTTTATCTCCTTATTCTAGTGGTGAGTGGAGTAAAGAGATGGGTTATGGTGTCGTACACTTTACTGAGTCATTAAAGCTCAAGTCTATGAATCTAGTAAATGATACGCCTGATGAGAAGCAGAAGGCGGAGGTTCTTCGTCTAAATGAGGTTTTGGAAGAAAAAATGGATCTTCCGAGTGATGTGGATTGGTTTAAGTTTAAGCTTCATAACGCAGGTGAGATAGATTTTTTCTTTGATTATCAATTTGATGATTTAACGATAGAGGTTGAGATTTATAAGGGGAATGAGCTTGTTAAGAGGGTGACGTCTGTTGGTGAGGTGTTGTCGCTGAACTTGGATAAGGGTGAGTATTTTGTGAAGGTGAGTGAGATTTATAATCGTTGGTCTGCTCAGTCTTATGTTATTCAGGTGAGTGGGAATATCCGTGAGCCACTTGTGTTAAATGATGTGAGTTATGTTTATGTGACGAGTAAGGAATTAAGAGGGAAGGGGACGCCTGGTGCTGATGTGTTAATTGAAGCTGGTGGGCGACAAGTTGCTAGGGGGACGGTAGCAGATGATGGTACGTTTACTGTTAGCGGTTTTAAAGGTTTTAAAATTGGAGATAGGCTTTCTGTTAAGCTTGTTAATCGAAATGGTGATGAGAGTGAAAGGGTTATTAGAGAGGTCTTACCGTTTTATCCTGATGTGAATTCAAATAAAAGTGAAGTGTTGCGTTTAAGTGAAGAGGGGATTATTAGAGGTTTTCGTGATGGTAAATATCGTCCTTTTGACAATGTGACGCGGACTCAGGCGGTACAAATTATTATGAGTACATCGGGTGTGAAACCGGTTCAACATCAGTATAAAGAGAGTATCTTAGGTATTAGACCAGGTGAGTACGGGTACGACCATTTAGTTACCGCGAAAAAACTTGGTTGGTTACAAGGTTTAGGTTCTGATGGTAGAGGTAAGTTAACACGTGGTGAGATGGCACTATTACTGTCTCGGGCTTTTGATTATTCTGGTATGGGTGAGCTAGAATTTTCGGATATTGAGAATGGAACTGAGCTGTATGAAGCGGTGCATGTATTGGCTGCGAACAATGTTGTGATGGGGTATTTAGATGGAACTTATCGACCAGATGAGCCGATAAGACGTGATCATATTGCGGTGTTGTTGGCGAGGATTTTAGCTGAGAAATAAATGTTTTTTTTGAAAAAGGTTTCAATTTGAGTTATGCAATTGGACCAAAGGATAGAAGTGCGTGTCGTTTAGCTTATTAAAAATTAATACTAATAGAAAAAGCCAGTCGCTTCATGACTGGCTTTTTTAGAACATTTTTAGGGCTTGGCTGATAAGTTTACTTTCACGGTCTTTTTTAATCGATTTATATTCTTTTAAAACTTTTTCTGCGATAGATTCTGAATAACCGTATTCGTTTAATTCATTTACCATCTGATCATAAATATAATAAAAAGTTTCGTCAGTCCTTGATTCTAGCTGATTTGCAGCAGCTTTATATTTCTGGAAGAAGTATGAGTAAGAAACGCGTTCACCATTTTTCTTTTTACTTTTGTATTCATCTAATGCATATTGAGCTAATTTAAGTAATCTTGATTCCGCCTGTTCTTGTAAGGATCTAAAAGAAGGTTCATATTTTGCTAGTATTTTTTCAGAAGATGGTGTGTCTTTTTCTTTGATGTCATTATGGCTTTGTTTTGTTGCGCTATTGTTTTGTTCAGTTTTGTTAATTTGTTCTTCTTCATCTTTATTAAAGAAATCGTTTGAAATCGTCTGTGTTGTTTCTTCTCCATCAGTTTCCTCGGATGTTTCACTTTTAATAGATTCTGTGTCATCTAATTTCTCTTGATTATATTCTTTTTCTACTAAATCATTTGGGAGAATGATATCAAAATCACTTGATACAATCTCATCTACATTTTCATCGGCAGTATCGTACTCTTTTATGAAGAAAAAGTAAAAAATGGTTGAAACCGATACTAGAATCACACCTACAAAGAATAGCAAAATCTTTTTCCACATAGTTTTTACTCCTTTAAAGTTTAGAAGAATATTATTCCACATTTTCATAATAAGTATATCATTTGTAAATTAAAATAAAAATATGTAATTATAATGTAAATATTACATTGAATATTTTACCAATAGGTAATATAATAGTCTTATAGTTCTGTAGACCTAATATTTCTTTGAGAGGTGGTTTTAGAAATGAAGTTAAGAAATGGGCGGCTAATTAAAGCAACAGTCGCAACAGCAATGGCAGCAACGCCAATGCTTGCAACTTCTGCAACGATGGTTTCTGCAAAAGATGGAAAAAGTCTTGAGGATTTGTTAATTGATCAGGTAATTAGTGTCTATCAAAATCTAGATAGCGAAGGTAAAGATGCAATTAGAAAGGCACGACAAGCATTATTAACACACGGAAGTTTTGATGATTTGACTGGGTATGTAGAGATTGAAGGATTAACTAAGGATGAGAAGGCAGAAGTTATTAAGGGAATCAGTAGTATACTTTACCAAGATTCTATTGTGGATTTAGCTAGGGCTGTATTTGATTTTAAAGATGTCTATGATAGTAATTTAAAAACGCATATTGGTGAAGAACTGACATTCAACGATTTTATCTTATTCTTAGAAGATTTACAAATAGAAGTGATGAATTATGTAACCCTAAATAGAAAAGAAGTTGAAGGTATACTAAAATTACAACAAAAAGATAACTATTACACGCAATTAGATAACTTTTTGGACAGAGCATATGATGATGTTCTTAAAGGTTTGAAGGGTCATAAGGTTTATGTAATCTTAGAAGGTAAAATTGAATTTGAGAACATTATATCCAGACTAACTGGAATCAGTGATGAGATTACTGATACAGAAAAGGAATCTTTACTAGATGCTCAAGCTGCCCTTATAAAAGCGTCTATTGCAACATTACCTAAAGTTGAAGAACCAGGTGATGACACTGGAGGTGGCGGATCTCCAGGCGGTGGCTCTGGTGGCGGAGGAGGTGCTACTCCACCTACTGACGATAAAGATGATGCTGACACGGATCAAGATGGTGAAGTTGTCGTTGGTGATGATGCCTTGACTGTTGAAAGTGAAACACGTAATGATGGTAAGAAAGTTACAAAAGTTACAGTAGATGCAGATAAAATTGCAGATGCCGTTACGGATAAAGTGTCACGTGTAAAAATTGAAGTTAAACGTAAATCTGGTGAAGCTGGAGCGAAGGTTATTTTACCGAAAGCTGCAGTTAATGCTGTAAAGGGTAAAAACAAATCAGCGGTTGTTGAAATTGTTAGTGATCAAGCTACTTATGAGCTTCCTTTAGCTGATTTAACTGACAAAAATGTAGATTACGAGATCGATATAGTTGAATATACGGAAGAGGAAGCTGCAGAAATTTTGGCAGACCGTGCGGACCAGTTAGTTGGGCCAGTTGTGGAGTTTACTGTGACTGCTCGAACGGCTGATGGTAAGACGAAAGCAATCACGAGATTTAATTCTTATGTCTCTCGTTCTATTAATCTAGCTAATAAGGTAGACCCATTTGTTACAACTGGAGTTCTAGTTGATGATGAAGGGAATCTATCATTTGTGCCTTCTGTATTCTCTGGTACTAGCTCAACAGGTTACAAAGTTGACATGAAGCGACGTGGGAACTCGAAATATACTGTCATTAAGAATGAAGTAGAGTTTACTGATATTGCTGGGCTGTGGAATGAAGATCAAGTTCAAAAGCTAGGTAATAAGATGATTGTTCAAGGTAAAGCTGATGGAAGCTTTGACGCTTTTGCAAAAATTAAGCGTAATGAGTTTGCTGCTTTAGTGGCTCGTTCTCTAGCACTAACACCTGAAGATGGTTACCAAGGAGCGTTTAAAGACGTTTCAGCTGACAAGTGGTATGCGGATGATCTACAAGCACTTTATGATGCTAAAATTATCTCAGGTCATGCAGATGGTACGTATCGTCCGGATGAGAACATAACTCGTGTTGAAGTAGCGGCAATTATTGGACGAGCAATGGAGTTTGTCGGATTTGACGAAACGAAATTAGATAATGATTCGGTTGAGTCGTATACAGATTTAAATCAGATTGCTAAATGGGCACGCGGTGACGTTGAAAAGCTAATGCAAGCGGATATTATGGAAGGATATACTGGAGGGAAGTTCCAGCCATATCAAAACGCAACTCGAGCAGAAATGGTTAAAGTGTTACACCAGTATCTGAAGTTTGTTGAGTTTATTAACTAATAACAAATTAACCCCCGAACTGTTTAGCTTCGGGGGTTTATACTTTAAATTAGGAGGAATCTAGAGTCTAATAATTTGCATACCTATTATTAATGATTAAATGATTGACATGCACAAAAAACAATCTCCCCATCAAATGATGAGGAGATCATATTAGAACAACCCAAATATCTTCTTTTGTTTGATTCTTTCTGGTGGATTTCCAATAACGGATTCATTATTGGCTAAGTATTGAGCATTTTCTTTAAAGAAATATGCGGTATCAATTCCGAATTGAGTCTCAATCACTTGATAAGCTTCGTTAAGCCAAAATTTACGTGAGGTCAAGTTATGGGCATCTGATGCTATAAAATGTGCTAAATTTGCTTCAATTAAATCAAAGCAAAACTTTTGAATCTTCTTACCAAATTTTCCGGCAACGCTAGCTGCAGTTAACTGCATTAGAGATCCGTTTTTTACTAATTCATAAGTCTTGCCCTGTTTCTGAATGAGTTCGCTATTTCGCTCAGGATGAGCAATGATTGGTTGATAACCAGCAACTTGCAAATCAAATAGAAGTGAATTAGTATATCTTGGAACTTCATTTGATGGGAATTCTATTAATACATATGTACTAAGGTCGTCATATGTTAGGCATTCTTTCTGTTCTAAAGTTTCTACTAATTCACCATGAATACGAATTTCTTGGCCTGCTCTTACTTCAAGGTCAATTTCATTTGCAGCCAGAATATCATTAAACCGTTTTACAGAGTCTTTTATTAGACGAGCGTCATTTTCATATCGTTCATCTAAATGGTGAGGGGTTGCATAAATAATCCTAATGCCTTCATTGACAGCTTCTCTAGCAATTTGTAAACTTTCTTGAATTGATTTTGGACCATCATCTAACCCGTACAAAATATGACTATGAATATCAATCACTTTAATTCCCCCAAAAGTTAGTTTTACCTAAATTATATTCCTATTAAATTAATACCATTACTGTAATATTTTAAAAAAATTAACGTAAATAAATAGTCTTATGAGTACATTATCATAAGACTTTTATCACAATCCATCGAAATTTGGCACTTAGTTACCATAATAGTAATAATATTCTTTATCCTCAGTTTCGCGGTCGTTTAATACAACACCCAAGATGTTAGCCTTTGCTTGAAGGAGCAATTCCTTTGCTTTTATCGCAGCGTCTTTTTCAGTTTTTTTACTACGTACTACTAATAAAACACCATCAACGTTATTGGCTAAAACTTGAGCGTCAGTTACTGCAAGCACTGGTGGTGTGTCAAAAATAATTAAGTCATAAGTTTGCTTTGCTTTGTCAATCATGTTTATTAAAGCTTGAGAACTTAGAAGTTCCGCTGGATTTGGTGGTATTGGGCCACACGTCATAATATTTAAATTCTCAATGCCGACATCGTGAACTAGTCGCTCAAACGAAAAGTCTCCAATTAAATAATTGCTTAGGCCTAAAACATTATTTACACGAAAAGTATAATGTGCGGTTGGTTTGCGCATATCCGCATCAATAAGTAACACTTTTTTACCTTGTTGGGCAAAAACAACGGCTAGATTAGAAGCGGTTATACTTTTTCCCTCTTCAGGGCCAGTTGATGTTACAATCATTGTTCTAATTTCTTTATCTATTGCTGAATATTGTAAATTAGTTCTTAATGTTCGATATTGTTCAGTTATTGGAGATTTAGGTAAATCTCTTGTTACAAGTGCTCTACCAATTTTAGCGTTATTTTTCTTTTTACGAGCCAACCTTGACACCTCTACTTTCCAGTACTTGTTCACGTTTCTTATTTACAGAGGGTGCTGAATATGAGCTTATGGTGGAAATTACCCCCATGACGGGTAAGTCAAGAATATTCTCTATATCTTGTTCGCTCTTAATCGAATTATCAAAAAATTCAAGGAGAAAAGCTAGACCTACACTAACCATTACCCCTAGAACTATCGCAATAGCTATATTTAACTTTATGTTAGGGCTTACTGGCGCTGGATTTGGTCCTACGTTTGCTGTTGATAAAATATTAACGTTATCAACATTCATTAATATCGGTATCTGTTTTTGAAAAACTTCAACAGTCGTATTTGCAATATTTGCAGCTAAATATGGATCTGTGTTGGTGACTGTAACATTAACAACTTGTGAACCTGATGCATTCGACACATTAATCATGTTCGCAAGTTGATTAACTGATAAATTTAAATTCAATTCTTGGATTACATAATCTAATATTGCTGGACTTTTTATAATAACGTTATAAGTATTAATAAGTTCTACATTCGTACGAATCTCATTGACATTGTATTCATTAACAGATTCCTTCTGACTCACTATAAATTGAGACGAAGATTGGTATGTAGGAGTTATAAAATAAATTGTAAAAACAGCACTAGCAAAAGCAGCTAAAAAAGTAATTAAAATTATTAATTTAATTCTCTTTTTAATTACCTCTAGTATTTCTTTTAATGAGATTGTTTCTTCCATTGTGTTCCCCCGCTTCGATTTTAATGTGTAACGTTATAGTTTTTATAGTTTAATAGTCTGGTAAAATAGTATTACATTTCCATGGTAGTCCATACATATAATTTACCATTAATAGATAATAAATGTAAGTCTTTTGATAAAATTTAACAAAAAAATAGGATAAAATACACTAAAACTGTATAAATTCGATATTTCGACTAACTGAAGCGCCAAGAAATGTCATCAACAGTTATTTCCTGATTTGTTTTTATGTCAAGGTATATCCTGAAATTATAATAATTCATAGATTTACAGATAGGAAAATTTACTGTTAACGAATTATAAGAAAATATAAATATAGGGAAGTATAATAACTGATTATTTTTATTTAATATACTATTTACAAGAGTCAAAATATTTGGTAAAGTGATTATAAATAATTGAATATCTCTCGGAGATGATAAGAGAAGAGAATGAAATGAAAACCCTTACAATTTTGGAGGGGCGATTTTTCATTCTCTTCTTTTTGTTGAACAGAAGATATTCAAAGAAATTAAGGGGGAAAACACTTAATGAAAAAGAAGCTCTTGTTTTTATTATCTCTAGTTTTTCTAGTAGGAATGCTTGCGGCATGTGCAGGTGATTCTTCAGATGGTGATGGAGGTTCAGACGGTGAAATCACTTTATATTCACCCGAAACTCCGGATTTGACAAAAGAATTAGCACAGAAGTATGAGGAAATTCATGGTCAAAAAGTAAATGTGCACTATGCGGGTACTAATGTTTTAGTTAACCAAATGATGGCTGAAAAGGGAAATCCTCAAGCTGATGTTTGGTATGGTGGAGGTGGAATTCTACCATTTGAATCTGCAGTGGATAAAGGTATTATCGCACCATTTATTCCTGAAAGTGCTGAAGATTGGGAAGTAGTTGAAAACGGTATCAAGATGAAGCACCAAGATGGTTATTATGTAGGAACTGAGTTATTCGTTCTAGGTTTTGCTTATAATACTGATCTTGTAACAGAAGAAGAAGCGCCAAAGACGTGGGAAGATTTATTAGACCCTAAATGGGAAGGGAAAATCCAATTTCCTAACCCAGCTGCATCAGGCACAGCTACCTTAATGGTACTTAGTTATATGATGCAAAACGGCGAAGATGCAGGATGGGAATACTTCCAAAAACTTGCATCGCAAGCTAACTCAATACCGGATTCAGGATCAGGTCCAACGAAAGCTGTTGCTATGGGTGAAGCTCATGTAGCAGTAGGTTTTGACTTTATGGCTTATGAGCATCAATCAAAAGGTGAAACAGTTGACTTTATTGTACCAGAGAAAACACCTATTCTAGTAAATCCAGCTTCACTTGTAGAAGGTGGACCAAACCCTGAAGGTGGTAAGAAATTCATGGAGTTCTTATTAAGTAAGGACGCTCAACAGATATTAGCAAACTGGTATCATATTCCTATTAATCCTGAGGTAGAATCTAAGACACCTCTTAACGTCAATGCTATTAGTGATCATGCGGTTGACTTAGATATTGACTGGGTTAACGATAACTATGATCGTATTCGTAATGAGTGGAAGAGCAAAATTAATTAAAGGAAGTTGATAATTATGGGGTCGGTTGTAGTAGAACAACTAACGAAGGATTTTTCAGGTATAACTGTACTTCAAAACATTGACTTGGACATTAAAGAGGGCGAGTTTTTTGCCCTCTTAGGTCCATCTGGTTGTGGAAAGACAACTACAATGAGATGTATAGCGGGTTTTGAAAATCCAACAAGTGGAACAATTAAAATTGGTGATAAAAATGTTGCAAAATTAGCGCCAAATGAGAGAAACTGTGGCATGGTTTTCCAAAGCTATGCTTTATTTCCACACATGAATGTATTTGATAATGTAGCTTATAGTTTGAATATTAAAGAACTAAAAAAGAGCAATATTTTCAAGAAGCTTGGCGTATATACAAGAATGTTAAATAGCAAATTAGTTAAGTATCCAAAAGAAGTTGAGAAAAAGGTATATGACATTTTAGAATACGTTGAATTAACTGATCATGCTAAAAAGTTAACTAGCGAGCTTTCAGGTGGGCAACAACAAAGGGTTGCATTAGCAAGAGCACTCGTGATGGAACCTGAAGTATTATTAATGGATGAACCATTATCAAACCTAGATCTAAAGTTACGTCACTCAATGCGTAATACGATTAGACGTATCCAACAAGAATTGAAAATCACAACCATTTTTGTTACTCATGACCAAGAGGAAGCAATGAGTATGGCTGATCGTATTGCTGTCATGAAGGATGGAGAAATTCTGCAAATTGGGACACCGACAGATTTATATAGTAATCCAAAGTCGCCGTTCATTGCGGATTTCGTTGGAACATCCAACATTATCCCAGGTACTGTGGTTGAACGTGAAAATGGATTGTCCACTGTTAAAATCGATGAACAACAAGTCATTAAATCTGTATCTCAGACAGATAAAGATGATGTGAAAGTTATCATTCGCCCCGAAAATATTAATGTATTAAATGGGGAATCTGAGACATATGACAATGCGTTTGAAGGGGAAATACAGTTCGCAACTTACCTTGGATCAACCGTTCGTTATGATATTAAAGTAGGAGAACATAGCCTCGTCGTTGATACCACATATGAATCAGGTGATAGCATTAAACAATCAGGTTCTAAGGTTAAATTAGGTGTGTCACCTGAGAGGGTGTTACTCATATGAATAGATTAAGAAGAAGTATTAACGGCTTGGGAGTAATTAAGTTTTTAGTTTATGGTTTTTTTATTCTGTTTCTACTAATTCCATTACTCTCAGTGTTTCTAGTTAGCTTTACAAATGAACCTATAAATCTATTTGGTTCATTAATTAGTTTAGAACAATTTCAGACGACTGTAGAACAATTTAAAAATTCTACATTAGATAATTTCAGGTCTATATTTTCATATGGGCATTACTTTAAAGGTTTATTAAATAGTCTTTATCTATCAACAATTGTATCTATTTGGGTTTTGATTATTTGTTTGCCAATAGCTTATGGTATTGCACGTACTAAAATGCCTTTTAAGAGAACAATTGGAGCGTTATGTACAGTACCTTTAGTTGTACCGACGTTTATTTCTGCTTATGCATTTATAATAATGTTTGGTCGTGCAGGTTGGGTTACTTATATCTATCAACAATTAGGTGGAGAAGGAATGCTGATAGACCCTTACTCAATGACAGGTATTGCGCTTGTGCAAATCTTTTTCTTCTTCCCATATGCTTTGTGGCCGATGGTTGCAGCATTTAAAGTTAGTGATGTGTCTTTAGAAGAAGCCTCGCGTAATATGGGATCAAAGAGTTGGCTAACCTTTGTAACCGTTACTTTTCCATTAGCTTTACCTGGAATGTTATCTACAGCATTAGTCATTTTCGCTGTTAGTTTCTCAGATTTTGGAACTCCAATTATTTTAGCTCCAAGTAATTTAAACTTAATAGTTGTTGATGCTTATCGTGAAATAGCTGGATTCTTTAACTGGGGTGGTGCTGCGATTCTGACAGTTATTATGATTGCTGTTGCAGGATTTGTTTACTGGCTACAAAACTATCTAGTTAAAGGACGGAACTACGACACACTTTCTGGAAAACCAAAACAAATTAAATTAAATGAGAATAAAGCGTTAACTATTCCATTAGCTGTTTTTTCAGGTTTTGTTGTTTTTATTCCTATTTTAACAATGGCAACAGTTTTTGTTCAATCGATTGCAAAGACATGGGGAAAGGACCCTTTGCCATCCGGATACACTCTTGAACACTATAGAACTATATTTACTTCTTCTTTAGGAAATATTCAAAATAGTCTAGTACTAGCTGGGGGCGCATTATTATTAAGTGTAGTTGTCGCATCTTTTGTATCATATTTTGTTGTTCGTCACCGTTCAACAGGATTAGATTTTATGACTACAGTTCCATTAATTGTACCGGGTATTGCATTTGGTATTGCATTAATTCAAACATTTAATACCGCACCTTTACAGTTAACTGGTACGGCAACCATTTTAATCATTGCCTACAGTATTCGTCGTTTACCGTATATGGTTCGCTCAACTGTTGGGACAATGAGGGCAATTAAGCAAGATATTGAAGAAGCAGCAGTAAACCTAGGTGCTTCAACGTTAACAGCAGCAATAACTATCATTGGTCCATTGATGTTACCGGGGATTGCAGCAGGATCAATTTTGGTCTTTGTAACAGTTATTAAAGAAACGAGTATCTCTATTCTTATGGCACCAGCTGATTGGGCCCCGATGAGCTTAGCTATATTCCAAAACGTGTTACGTGCAGAATATTACTCTGCAGCAGCGATGTCCGTAATCTTAGTTGCGATGGTTCTTGTGTTACAGGCTCTTGCTAACAAGCTTTCTGGAGGAGATAAATCATAAGTCTGTATTGGAGGAATTAAATTGCAAAGAGGTTTTATTTTTGATTTAGACGGGACAGTTTACGTAGATAATAGATTGATAGACGGTGCCGAAGAATCTATTAAAAAGTTACAAGCCCGAGGAGATAAGGTAGTATTCTTAACTAATAAATCAATTGAAACAATTGAAGCGTATGTTGATAAGTTAACTAGATTGGGGATTGAAGTCAAGAGAGAGAATGTTATAAATTCAAATTTTTTAACTGCACGTTACTTAGCATCCAGACTGGAACAAGATGAGAAAGTTTTTGTTATTGGTGAAGAACCACTCTATGATGAACTACGTGCAATGGGCATTAATATTTCTGATAATGCAATGGATGTTAGTTATGTAGTCTTAGGATGGGATCGCTTATTCACTTACGAAAAGTTAAACACTGCTTTTCAGGCATGGAGGAATGGTGCAAAGGTTGTTGCTACCAATCCTGATCGAACGTGTCCAGTAGAAGGAGGACAAATTCCTGATTGTGGTGCAATGGTTGGGGCAATGGAAGGGGCAACTGGAGAAAAAATTGATGTTATTCTCGGGAAGCCTTCTCCACTTGCAGCCAATTTTATTGTAGAAGAAATATTGGAATTGCCACCTGAAAATTGTTATATGGTAGGCGACCGTTTAGAAACAGATATCCGAATGGGAAATTTATGTGGAATGCAGTCGGTATTAGTACTAACTGGTATTACTAACAGAGAGATGTTAAATCAAGCCTTGGATCAACCGAAATATGTATTGAATAGTATTAATGAAATTGTAGATGTAATTATAGATTCAAATTCCAAAGCTTTGGATTACCAGAGGAAATAGCTAGAGCTCCAGCTTTTAATCCATTTTCTATTTCCTCTTGATTACTTATCAATCCGCCTGCAATGATTGGTAAGTGAGTTAAATTTGTTAATCGATCAATAATGTTTGGCATGATTCCAGGTAAGACTTCTATAGCATCGGGTTTACAAGTATGTGCGATTTCAATTCCTTTTTTTAAGGCATTTCCATCAATTAAAAATACTCGTTGTACAGTCATAAGCCCTTTTTCTTTTGCAAACTTAATTAGATTACTTTTAGTTGAAATAATGCCTTCAGGCTGCCAAACGTCTGCTATATAGTTAATGGCACTGCGTGTGTTTGCGAGTCCATCTATAAAATCAACATGCACAAATGTTTTTTTATGATTCTCTTTTAATAAATCTAAGTAAGCTTTCGTAGACATTAAGTCACCAGTCAGTAAAAAAACAATATTTGAATTTGAGTGGATGGCATTATCTAGATGTTTTTCATTTTTTACTGAAGCTATAATTTGTGACTGAACTAAATCTACAATATTATCCAAAAAAATACACTCCTCTTGTATAATTTTTAGAAAATTATAACATATGCTGAGTGAAAAGAACAATATATAATATTTTCCGAGTAAAAGTAGAAATAATTGACAAACGATTAAACGAAATAGTATTATACTGTAGTTAGTATAAAATTGTCATAAGCAAAAGAATTAATGTAAATATAAAAAATGGACGGAGATATGGAGAGACCATTAAGTACTACCAGTAATAGGTAGGTTTCTTAGTGGTCTCTTTTTTGTTGTTTAGGAGGTATTCTAGTGTTTTCAAATCTTCAAAGAGGGAAAATTATACAAAAATTAGAGACTGAGCCTTTTGACGTCCTTATTATTGGTGGTGGAATTACAGGTGCGGGAATAGCGTTAGATGCTACCACTAGAGGGATGAAAACGGCTCTAATAGAGATGCAGGATTTTGCGGCAGGTACGTCTAGCCGATCAACGAAACTTGTCCATGGAGGACTAAGATATTTAAAACAGTTAGACATAAAGGTTGTATCTGAAACTGGAAAGGAACGTGCAATAGTATATGAGAATGGTCCTCACGTAACCACACCACAGTGGATGCTTCTTCCTTTTTACAAAGGGGGGACATTCGGTAAAGCAATGACATCTCTTGGTTTGCGAGTGTATGATTATCTAGCTAATGTAAAAAAGAATGAAAGAAGAATCATGTTAAGTAAAGAGGAAACGTTGCAAAGGGAGCCGCTTTTAAAAGAAGAAGGTTTAAAAGGTGGAGGTTATTATGTTGAATACCGTACTGACGATGCGAGATTGACATTAGAAGTATTAAAAGCAGCTGTTGAGCACGGTTCAAAAGCAATTAATTATGCTAAGGCTGAAAGGTTACTATACAAAGATGGAAAAATTGTTGGTGTAGAAGTTAAAGATCAGTTAACTAATGAGAGTTTTGAAATCTATGCCAAAAAGGTAATTAATGCAACAGGTCCTTGGGTTGATGAAGTACGGCAATTGGATCATTCGAACAAAAATAAAGAGATTATTTTAACAAAAGGTGTTCATATTGTTTTTGACCAATCTCGTTTTCCACTTGAACAGTCTATATATTTCGATACAGAAAATGATAAGAGAATGATTTTTGCTATACCAAGAGATGGAAAAGTATATGTAGGGACGACTGATACATTTTATAGTGGTGATTTAGCTGAACCAGAAGTAACTGAAGAAGATATTAGTTATTTATTGGACACAGTTAATTATATGTTTCCAAGTGTCAAAATTACTAGAAAAGATGTTGAATCAAGTTGGGCCGGCCTACGTCCTTTAATTCTTGAAGAAGGAAAAAACCCATCCGAAATTTCAAGAAAAGATGAAATATGGGAGTCGGATTCAGGTCTGTTAACGATAGCAGGAGGTAAGCTAACTGGATATCGTAAAATGGCAGAAACGATAGTTGATTTAGTCTCCAAAAAGTTTCAAGAAGAAGAAAGGATAAATTTTAAGGAATGTGTCACTAAAAAACTTCCTATCTCTGGTGGGGAAGTTGGGGGTTCAGGGAACTTCTCCTCATTTATTGAGTCGATGGGTCAGGAAGGAGAAAAATACGGTCTTCAACAAGAGGACAGTAGGATTTTAGCGTCATTATATGGCTCGAATGTTATAGATGTCTTTAATCTATATCAAAAAAGGCGAGACGAATTAAAGAATTACAAGCTATCAGCATTAGTATTTTCTCAATTAATTTATGGAATTGAATACGAAATGGTCGCAACACCCAAAGATTTCTTTTTAAGAAGGGTGTCGGATTTATTATTTAATATTCATTCAGTTGAAACTTGGAAAGATTCTGTTTGTGCTTACATGGCAGACCGATTTAATTGGTCTGAAGAAGAAAAGTTAATTCAAATAAATGCTTTAAATCATGAAATTAATGTAAAGAAGAATGAAATAACTTCAAAATAAATATTACTTAATCAAAGGAAAACATAAATCAATAATTGTTTTCCTTTTTTATGAACTGACCATACATTATTTTACATAACACTATGAAAAAGGAACTAAATTTAATTTAAAGTAAGAAGGAGAGGGCGAGAAGATTATGAGTAAAAATAATAGAGAAGAACTTGAAAATAAAATAGAGAACATTAGAAGTAAATTAGTTGAAATGGGTTTAGATTTAGGATTGAATCATTCGACCACTATTAAAATGAGTCAAGAACTAGATGAATTAATAGCTGAGTTTCAAAGCTATTATATGAATTGATTATACATAACTTAGAAGTGAATAATTTAGTCTATTTAGTCCTATTCAGTTTTTTAGTTCCTAAGTCAGCAGCATTGTTTTAATTACCAAAATATGCTACTCTAAAAGGAACGATAATATTCTGATGCTACAATTTTGTCAGGATAGATAAAGGCAGGAGGCGAGCTATCATATCTAATAAAAAAATTATCTCCTTTAGTCTTTTAGGAGTTGTCCTATTCGCAATTATTGTAGTTTTAATTACTATGTGGATTTCAGCCTTGAAGCCTACAATGAATCACTATGTTGAGTTAATGGAAGAGCTTTATGATACGGAATGTTTAGATGAAGAATGTACTCAATTTGATGTAGAAGTCGAGGTTAATAAAGAAGGTCAGACTGAGGTCGTTCGTATGGTGAAGCATAGTGCAACGTTTTCGGAAAAGAGAACTGAAGTGACGGTAGATGACCATTATTTTAGTGAACCTGGTTCTAAGTATTTTTTACACATAAAAGCAATAGGTAAAATAGGCCGGTTTATCATTGTTGAAGAGGAAAACAATTTTAGTATTGAAGAGGAATAAAATAAAACCTCTTACAGTTTTTATACAGCTGTAAGAGGTTTTATTGTTTTATTCTTGTGCTAGTTTTTTAGCTTTATCGAATTCTTCTAGCATTTCTGGTTTTGGTTGTGTTAATAAACTGATGACTACGGCTAATAATAAATTAATTAAGAAGCCTGGAACAATTTCGTATAGATTTAATATATGGTTTGGGTTATCTTCAATTTTAATGTTGCCCCAGATGACGACAGTAACGGCACCGGCAATCATTCCAGCGATGGCTCCAGGGGCGGTAATTCGATTCCAAAATAGGCCAAGGATTATCAGTGGCCCGAATGCGGCGCCGAAGCCGGCCCAAGCATAGCTGACTAAGTCAAGCACAGAGTTTTCAGGATTGCTTCCAATTATGATGGCGATTACCGCAATAATGACAATCGATATTCTTGCGATGGTCATTTGTTCTTTGTTTGATGCGTTTCTTCGGAAAAGGCCTTTATAAATATCTCCAGCGAGTGCAGACGAAGACACAAGTAATTGTGAGTCGATGGTACTCATAATTGCAGATAGTATCGCTGCGAGTAAGATTCCTGCAACAATTGGATTTGTTAGGATTTGTGATAATAAGATGAATATTTCTTCTGAGTCTCCTAGATTTAGTCCTTGTTGTTGTACAAGTGCTAAACCGACGAATCCTGCAAAAATGGCACCGAATAGACCGATAACCATCCAAGTTGTTCCGATAAATCGAGCAACTGGAACGTCTTTATGTGATTTTAACCCCATAAATCTAACTAATATATGAGGTTGCCCGAAGTAGCCGAGTCCCCATGCTAGGTTTGAGATGATGACCATGACACTCACTCCAGCGATCATACTAAGATGTCCACTGTTCACTTCTCCAACGACATTGAGTGTTTCTTGCCATCCACCTACTTCAATGATGGCAATAATTGGTAAAACAATTAATGCTAGAAACATGAGTGTTCCTTGGATAAAATCCGTTAAGCTAACGGCAATAAATCCTCCTAAAAATGTATATGCGATAATAACAACTGCACCGATCCATAATCCTTGTGTGTATGTAAGGTCAAATGAGGAGCTAAATAATTTTGCCCCAGCTGTCATGCCTGATGCGGTATAGATGGTGAAGAAGAATAAGATAACGATTGCTGACACTGTTCGAAGGATATGTGTTCCGTCTTTAAAACGGTTCTCGAAGAAGTCAGGAATAGTAATTGAGTTATTTGACACCTCAGTATAAGTTCTAAGACGTCTTGCTACGAATTGCCAGTTTAAGTAGGCGCCGATTGATAGCCCAACAGCAATCCACGCTTCAGATAATCCGGATGCATAGATAGCCCCAGGTAGTCCAAGTAGTAACCATCCACTCATATCAGAGGCCCCAGCACTTAAAGCAGCTACTCCTGGCTTAAGTGTTCTTCCTCCTAAAAAGTAGTCTGATAGATCAGTCGTTCTGCGATATCCAATCACACCAATAAAAAGCATACCTGCTAAATAAATAATAAAAGTAATTAACGTTGCCAATGTTTATTCACCTCTCTTTTTTAATAATGAAATTCCCGCTAAAACAATGAGTGTTAGCATGGGAACAAATAACCAGAACATCGTTGCACCTGACAATGTGTGTTCCACTAATAACAAACCCCCTTTATCTTCCTTATTATAAATCTAAATTTTCAGAAACTAAAGCACTATATTATTAGTAAATTGAGAGATGTAGATTAGATTAGGAAGTTTTATTACTAGTTTATGAAATGATTAGTTAAAAAGACTTATAATTTAAAGGTCATATTAGTAGTTTTGGAAGTCTTTTTAGAATTACTTTGGCGTGTGCGCTGGACTAATTTTTGTTTAGTAATTGTAGGGCATCATTTTTTATTTTTCTTACCTTGAAGTTGACGTTAACGTAACTGTTATAATATTAATTGTATGAATATTCAAAATAAGGGTGAACAGACATGGAGACGACAGGTACATATTCGATTGGGGCTCTTGCTGACGAGTTCGGGGTGACGAAAAGGACGATTCGTTATTATGAGGAGTTGGGGTTGTTGACTCCGGAAAGAACGGAAAGTGGGCGTCGTATTTATAGAAGAAAAGAGCGGACGCGGATGCTTCTTATTGTTCGTGGGAAGAAGTATGGCTTTAAGCTTGATGAGATTCGTGAGATGATTGAGCTTTTTGACCGTGACCGTACTGGGAAAAAGCAGTTGGAACGGACAATCGAATATGGTAAGGAAAAAATTGAGGAGGTGACGCATCGGATTGAGGAGTTAGCGATTATTCGCGATGAGATGGAACAGTTAATGGAATTGTTTAAGAAGAAATTAAATGATTTGGAGGGTTAAGTTAATGAATGTACCTAATTTGCTTTCTGTCATGGCGCGTAAGTATCCGGAGCATGAAGGGATTGTTACTCCGTATGAGAGGGTCACGTATTCGAGTTGGATTGAGCAGGTGAATCGTTTAGCTGATAGTCTTCGAGTTCTTGGAATTAAAAAAGGTGATAAAGTTGTGTTGCACATGCCGAATACGAAGGAGTTCTTGTATACTTATTTTGCTGTTCAGAGGTTGGGGGCGATTATCGTTCCAATTAATGCTCGGTTAGTGCAGCAGGAGATTATGTATATTTTAAAGCATAGTGATGCGGTCGCTTTTGTCACACATGAGTTACTTTTTGAACAGGTCAAGAGTTTGCCGAAGTTAATTGATTTAGTTTTTATAAAAACGGGCTCGGGTGAAGAGAACTGGTTGTCGTTTGAGCAGCTTTTGGAGAATGGTTCTTCTGAGGAGATTGAGTGCGACTTAACTGAGGATGATGAGGCGTCTATTTTATATACTTCTGGAACAACAGGGGATCCAAAGGGAGTTTTATTTACTTATCGTAATATTTTAACCGTCGCGTTAACGATTTGTGTTGAAATGTCAATGAAGCCTGAGAGTCGAGTGTTGCACATGATGCCGCTTAGTCATTCAGCGCCACTTCATTTGTTTATGGTGGCGGGAACGTATGTCGGGGCGACTCATGTGTTGGTGCCGACGTTTACTCCAGACTTATTATTGAAAACGGTTTCAGAGGAAAAGACGACGCATTTCTTCGGTGCACCGATTGCTTATTTAGGGTCAGCAAAGCATCCTGATATTGAAAAATATGATTTATCTTCGATGGAGTATTGGGTTTACGGCGGGGCACCGCTTTCGAAAGAGGAAGTGAAATTTGTGAAGCAAAAGTTTGCGACGGACCGATTAGTTTGTGTTTATGGTCTAACAGAAGCGGGGCCGAATGGAACGTTGCTTGGATTTGACGATCATGAAGAAAAGGCTGGTAGTATCGGGAATCGTGGCGCGTTGAATTGTGAAATCCGACTTGTTGATGAAAATGGTATTGATGTTGAGCCGGGTGAAGTTGGTGAAATCGTCCTTCGTGGTGAAGGGAATATGAAGGCGTATTATAAAGATGAGGAAAAAACGAAAGAAGTACTTAAAGATGGCTGGTTATATACTGGCGACATGGCGCGGCAAGATGAAGATGGGTACTACTGGGTGATTGATCGGAAGAAAGACATTATTATTTCTGGAGGGGTCAACATTTACCCAAAAGAAATTGAAAATTTATTGCTGACACATCCGAATATTTCTGATGTTGCCGTCGTTGGGGTGCCGAATCCTGACTGGGGTGAAACTGTGAAGGCGTTTGTGGTTGTCGAAGGTGAGCTAGGTGATTTAGCGACGGAATGTAAACGGTTTCTGCAAGGAAAGCTTGCCGATTATAAAATTCCAAAACTGTATGAACAGTTAGATGAATTGCCTCGGAATGCGACAGGGAAATTGTTGAAGCATCAATTGAGGGAGCGAGTTGGGAATTAGGATGAGGTCCGTTTTTTGAGGAGTGATGCGACGGCTAGAGGATGATTATTTGGTGATGTTCGGACGTCTTGGCAGTAACTTCGACCGTCGTGGGCAGAACTTCGACCGTCGTGGGCGCAACTTCGACCGTCGCGGCGTAACTTCGACCGTCGTAGCGCAACTTCGACCGTCGTGGGCAGAACTTCGACCGTCGTGGGTGCAACTTCGACCGTCGTGGGCAGAACTTCGACCGTCGTGGGCGCAACTTCGACCGTCGCGGCGTAACTTCGACCGTCGCGGCGCAACTTCGACCGTCGTGGAAGAACTTCGGCCGTCGTGGCGTAACTTCGACCGTCGTGGGCGCAACTTCGACCGTCGCGGGTGCAACTTCGGCCGTCGTGGGTGCAACTTCGACCGTCACGGTTGTAACTTCGACCGTCGCGAGGTAAACTCCGACCGTCACGAGTGCACCTCCGACCGTCGCAGGTTTGGGATCCTATATTCTGCTCAACGGGTTAGGAGCACTATTCTGAAGGTTGTTTCAGCACTGACGTTTTGGAAGTCTTTATTTATACATCATGTGAGGAGGGCTAATTAATGGTTACATTGAACATAAAAGAAGAACGTCTTAATTTTTTCAAAGAAGATAAAAATTTGCAATATATATTAAAGGGCTCGTTATCTGAGGGTTTTTATAGCTGGGCGGATGGTGTATTGAACCGGTATGGTGAGTTGTGTGCGAATGAGTTGGGTCGGCGTGCGGTGCATACTGATCGTGAGGGTGAGCCGCGGCTTATTCGTTATGACAAGATGGGGAATGAGGTTTCTGAGGTTTGGCTGAATGAGGGGTACAAAGAGTCGGTTGAGGATACGTACAATACGGGGATTGTTGGTTATATTCATAAGGAGATTCCTGAGTTAGGTCATAAGGGGAATTATGTGTATGCGTATGGTTTGACGTATTTGTTGTCGATGGCTGAGCCTGGGCTTGCTTGTCCGGTGACTTTGACGAAGGCGACGGCGTATTTAATTGATCATTATGCTTCGTCTGAGTTGAAGGAGCGGTTTTTGCCTCATGTGTTGTCGACGGGTGAGGTGGAGCTTTATGAGGGGGCGACGTTTTTAACGGAGCGTCAAGGTGGTTCAGATGTTGGTGCGAATGTGGTTGAAGCGGTGCAAGATGGTGATTGTTATCGGATTACGGGTGAGAAGTATTTTGCTAGTAATGCGGGGGCTTGTGGTGTTGCGATGGTGTTGGCGCGTCTTAAGGGGGCGCCTGATGGAACGAGGGGTTTGAGTCTTTTCCTTGTGCCTTGGGAGGAGAATCGGCGTGATGGTCGTTTACGAATTCGTCGGTTAAAGGATAAGCTTGGTGTTCGGGCGGTTCCGTCTGCTGAGGTTGAGTTTGAGGGGGCTAGGGCTTATCTTGTTGGTGAGGAAAATCATGGTTTTTATTATATGATTGAGGCGCTTAATTTGTCGCGGGTGTCTAATGCTGTGGCGTCGTTAGGGATTATGCGTCGGGCTTATTTGGAAGCGAAGTCTTACGCGGAGGGGCGTATTACTTTTGGCCAAAAGCTGACTGCTTTTTCAATGGTTCGTGCGACGTTATCGCAAATGGTGGCTAAGCAGGAAGTTGAGATGCGCGCGGTGTTTGAAGTGATTGAGATGATGGACCGGGTGATGGGTTTGGAGTCGAAACATCTGGTTACTGAACGGGAACGTGCGCTTTTCAGATTGTATGTCGCGATGATGAAAATGGAGACAGCTGATCAAGCGGTGCATTTCGCGCATGAAGCGATTGAGATGCATGGTGGCAATGGGTATATTGAAGATTTTGTTACGCCAAGACTGCTGCGTGATGCCCAGGTGTTGACGGTCTGGGAAGGGACAGCAAATATTTTAGGGCTAGAAGTTTTACGGTTATTGAAGAAGTTTAATATCGATTCTGTATATACGGAAGAAATGCTGAAGCGGTTAGGTCGAGTGGAAGCGAAGTCGGGTGTAAAAGATGAATTATCTGAGTGGGTTCAAAAAGTTAAGGGTGAGTTATCAAAATTAATTGAGCGAACGAATAAAATAAAGCTTCTTTCTTATGACTTGCAAACTCATTATTGTAAGGATTTGACGAAGTGGATGGTCGATATTTTTGAGAGTGTTGTAGCGATTGAACTGGCAGTTAATGGAGATGTGCGTCAAAAAGCGATTGCGGAAATTTTCCTTGAAACATTGTGGAAGCATGATGAAGTTTTAGTGGAGCCGGCAGAGCTAAAGCGGTTTGAAGCGGTTGTTTTAAGTTAGCGTTTTGGAGAAAAGCGTTTTTGTTTTAGAGCTATCGAACATAAGGATTTAGTGTATCAGACCCGCTCCGGAACATACTCCGGCTTTCCGCGGGTGGTTGGTGAGTCTCCGACGAGCAGGACGATCCAAGTGTCGGCTGTCATAAGGACGTGACACTTTTAGCCGACCTCGTGCTAACTCGTCTTTAGGGGTCTCACCTATGCCATTCCTTCCGCGACGCGACGGTCAGGACGACCTAGTGTCGACGGTACCACAGGACGTGGCGTTTATGTCGACCAGGAGTCTACGTATATTTCCTACGCTAGTATGTCTACTCTGAGTTTAGTAATCACTTTTCAAATCTTTTCAATTTCTAAAAAACTTACATGTCTTATGAATTGGTTGAATCGAGATGATCCTCCTTACTTTCTGTAGCCCCACTTTTACCACCATCCCTCACTTTTATAAATCGATAAGCGACGTAAATGATATAAATAGGTGTTGCGATGTAAACTAAGTAGGGGAATTTACGATAAGCGCCGATATCGATGACGACAAGAACTGCGCCTAGAAATATCGTTATTATCGTTCCGTATTTAGGTAAAGGGACGCTTTTTAAGCTTGGGATTTTAATTTTACTTACCATTAAGAAACATAGTGCTGTAAAGATGACTGTGGTAACAATGTTTGGAATATGTGTATTAAATAATGTTAAGAGTGCTAGAATTCCTCCCGCGGCTGTGATGGGTACTCCAGTGAAGTAGTCCATATTTTCGTCATCGGGAGTTACATTAAATCTTGCTAGTCGGTATGCTCCGAATAACGGAAATAGTCCTGCAACAGCGAAGCCGAGTAAACCGTTTTGAAAGAAAATGGTGTAGTAAACTAAATAACAAGGTGCCACACCAAAGGTAACAATATCTGCAAGTGAGTCGAGTTGTTTACCTATTGGGCTTTCCGCTTTGAGCATCCTTGCGACTCTACCGTCCATACTATCGAGCATCATGCCAATTAAGACAAGAATCGCTGCGTTACTATATTGACCGACTGCGGCATATCCAATTGATAAAAAACCGCAATAGAGGTTTCCTAATGTAATAAAATTCGGTATCTGTTGTTTGATTTTCATATTTCATCACCTGTTATTCCGTAAAGTTTATATTAGTTTTGACAGTATTATATCGTGAAGTAATAATAAGATTATACCATTTACTTTGTGGTTCAAAAGAATTATTATTTGTTATTATGTAAATTTTAATAAAAATGGTCGCTTCAGGGAGATGAACAATGTGTTAAGGTGGATGTTTAAAGTTTTTGTTGAATTAACTGGGAGTCGGTTAATTTCAAAACTGCTCGTCAAATTTTCTAATTCGAAATGGAGTAGGGGCTTTGTTCCTCTTTTTGCTAAAGTGTATAAAATCAATCGCGATGAGATGAGTTTATCAATTCGTGATTATGAAAGCTTGCATCATTTTTTTACGCGAAATTTGAAAAAGGATGCGAGACTAGTTGATGTAGGTAAAAATGTTATTGTGAGTCCAGTTGATGGAGTTGCAAGTCAATTCGGTTCTATCAAAGATGTGGACAAGGTGGAAGTTAAGAAAAGAGAACTTGATTTTGTCGAAATGCTTGGGAGTAAAGAGAAGGCAGACAAATATATGGGGGGTAAATTTATCATTTTTTATTTATCACCTCAGCACTATCACCGAATTCATAGTCCTTTTAAAGGAGAAATTCGTGACCACTGGACGTTAGGTGGTAAATCTTTTCCAGTGAACAAGCTTGGTTTGAAATTCGGTGATCGCCCGTTATCAACAAATTATCGAAGAATTACAGAGCTTGAAACTGAAGCTGGATTTATAGCGGTTGTTAAAGTGGGTGCATTAAATGTAAATAGTATTCATCTTACAAATCAACGTAATGACGTAGAACGCGGAGAAGAGTTAGCGTATTTCTCCTTTGGTTCTACTGTCATTTTGCTGATTGAAAATAGTGATTTTCAGTTTTGCGATGATTTGCACGAAGGAAAAGAAATGAAATTTGGTGAAAAAGTACTTTTTATTCCGTAACAGTATTTTTACGGTTAAACATATATATAACAAACACGATTAACATGGTGATAAAAATAAAGGTTGTTTTTCGGAAAACATTTTCAATAATAAACCAATTTTGGCCTAAAATAATTCCTAGAAAAATAAAGCAGCACACCCATACGATTGCTCCTAAAAAAGCAAAGACTGCGAATAAGCGAAATCTGTATGTCGTCATCCCAGCTAGATATGCGGCGATATGACGAATGCCAGGCAGGAAGTAACTTCCAATGAGAAAAAAACCTCCATATTTACTGAACTTAAACCGAACATTGTCAACTTTTTGTTCAGTAATACGGAATCTCGGACCGAAACGTTTAATAAGTGGAGGTCCGAACTTAAAACCTAGTAGATAACTTATAGAAATTCCACATATTGCTCCAGCCATACCGAACATAAGTGAATAATATAATGAAAGTCTTCCGAGAAAGACGTTATAACCAACGTAAGTGAGTAATACCTCATCAGGAATTGGTAGACCGATAATTCCTAATAAAAGGACGATAAAAATAATAATATATCCGTATTGTGTTATTAAGTTTCCCCATTCCATCCTCTATCCACCTCGAGATAATTGTTTGTAAAATGTCATCTCGATTTATCCTTTCTAAATTTTTTCCATCTACTTATATAGAAAGAAAAGGCTCGTTTAATATTTATATGTTCATTAATTCATTTGATTAACAATTTTGAAGTAATCATATTTATATAATAGCAGAGATTTCGACATAAAAGAATAGGTGTTAGGGTGGATGATTTTAGTAACTAAAGATTTTCATGCTTTATTTATAATAATATTTTTTCATAAAGCTCTTACTTTTAATAGTAGGGGCTTTTTTGTTTATTATCCAAAAATTAGTTTCCATTTAATTGTAGTCTGAAAGCCCTATCACTACTAGCTTTTCCACATAAAGCGCTTACAATTTGTACATTTAATTAAAAAGATTAAAAATATATAAAATAGTATAGACAATTCAAATGATTATGTTAGAATATGATAAATCCATTAAAAAGTTTAGTAGTACTTAAATTATTTAGTATAGGTTAAAAATGGTATAAGTTTTACTAGAGTAAGTGTTTTTATTTTTATTTCCAACGTATATTTATGCATTAAAAGTTATATTTTTTCTTTCAAAACTCGAAATATGTTTATGTTCGAAGGGGGGAGAGTTTAATGAAGGAGGTAGCGGACAGGGTTAAATCGATTAGAAAACTTAAAGAAATGACACTTAAAGATTTAAGTGAAGCAACAGGTTTATCCACCGGCTTCTTATCTCAAGTTGAAAGTGGTTCGTCAAACTTAGCGATTAGTTCATTGAAAAAAATTGCGGATGCATTTGAAGTTAATATTTCGGAGTTTTTTCAAGATCGGCATCATTATAATTACGTAACGAAAAAAGATGAACAAAAAATATTCCAAGTCGATGGTTTAGATACGGTATATGCTAATTTAGGCGGGAATTTTGATAAGCGTGTTTTAGCGCCTTACATATTAATTTTAGGACCAAAGCAAGGTCGGAAAGATACGTTTAAGTTCTCGGGTGAAGAGTTTTATTACGTTTTAAAGGGTGGAGTTAAATTCACAATTGATAATAAAGAATATTGTATTTATGAAGGTGATTCGATTCATTTTCCATCTCATCTAGAACATTATGGTGAGAATTTAATGGATGATGAAACACATTTACTTGGGGTTATTACTCCAGTAGTGTTTTAACTATAATTTTCTAAATATTTAATATTTTGAAGGGGGTGAGACCAATGCAAGAGCTACTGAAGGTGAATAATTTGCAAGTAGAATTCAATTCTGATGGTGATAAGATTCGCGCGATTGATGATGTTTCTTTTCAAGTCAATGAAGGTGAAACAGTTTGTATCGTTGGGGAATCTGGTAGTGGTAAAAGTGTGACGAGTTTATCAATCATGCGTTTACTAGAGTACGAAAATGGCTCTATTGCAGGTGGTGAAATTCTTTTTGAAGGGCAAGATTTAGTTCAAAAAAGCCAAAATGAAATGCGAGATATTCGTGGTAATGATATTTCAATCATTTTCCAAGAGCCTATGACGGCGTTGAATCCTGTTTTTACAATCGGCCGGCAACTGATGGAAGGGATCGAGCGTCATGAAAAGGTTGGGCAGAAGGAAGCTTATGAGCGAGCTTGTCGTTTATTGGAGTTAGTCGGGATCAACGATGTTGAAGTGCGAATGAAACAGCATCCACATGAACTATCAGGTGGGATGAGACAACGTATTATGATTGCTATTGCGCTTGCTTGTAACCCGAAGCTGCTGATTGCCGATGAACCGACGACGGCATTAGACGTAACAATTGAAGCACAAATTCTTAACTTACTTAATGAATTAAAACAAAAAATAAATATGGCGATTATATTCATCACTCACGATATGGGAGTTGCTGCAGAAATAGCTGACAAAATCGTCGTTATGTATGCTGGGAAGATTGTTGAACAAGGCACTGTGTATCAGATCTTTGATGAACCTACTCATCCGTATACAAAAGGGTTACTTCAATCGATTCCCAAGGATGATGGTGGAAAAGGGCGATTATATTCAATCAAAGGAACTATCCCTAGCTTAAATGATTTACCTAAAGGTTGTCGTTTCCATCCGCGTTGTGAGTTTGCAACTGAAAAATGTATTGGTGAGGCACCACCATTACTTCATGTAAATGACCGCGAAGTTGCATGTTGGAATTATGAACAAGTGATTGGAAAAGAAAAAGTGAATTCCTAAGTGGATAAGTTTTCGAAAATTTGAAGGGAGGTGAGAAGGTGGAAGCAGTGGGAAACAAAAATCAGCCTTCTGAAAGGGTGATAGAAGAACGAGATGTATTACTTGAAACGAAAAATTTGAAAAAGTATTTTCCGATTAATGATGGTTTATTCGTTAAAGAAAAACGATTTGTAAAAGCAGTCGATGATATTTCTCTAAAAGTCTATAAAGGAGAAACTTTTTCATTAGTTGGTGAATCAGGTTCTGGTAAGTCAACTTTGGGAAGAACGATTTTACGACTTCAAGAACCAACGGAAGGTCAGATCTTTTTTGAAGGACAAGATATTACGTCGTTAAAAAAGAAAGAGATGCGAAAAATCCGGCATGATATGCAAGTCATTTATCAAGATCCATTCGGCTCACTGAATCCAAGGATGAAAGTAATAGATTTGATTGGCGAACCTTATCAAATCAACAGAATGTTATCTGGTAAAAAGTTAGAGAGTCGTGTAATTGAATTAATGGAGCTTGTTGGGCTTGATCCTTCAAGGAGAAATCGTTATCCGCATGAGTTTTCTGGAGGTCAGCGTCAAAGGATAGGGATTGCAAGAGCGATTGCTTTAAATCCGAAGTTTATTCTTGCTGATGAGGCAGTATCAGCACTTGATGTTTCTGTCCAGGCACAAGTTATTAATCTATTAATGGACTTACAGGAGCAACTAGATTTAACGTATTTATTTATTGCACATGGTCTTAACGTCGTTAGACATATTTCCGACCGAGTTGGCGTGATGTATTTAGGTCATTTGGTTGAGGTTGGAGAAGTTGAGGAATTGTATAAGCGGCCGGCACACCCTTATACATCGGCACTAATCTCAACAAACCCAACCCCAGACCCTAGAGCTAAGAGAGAGAAAGTAATACTTAAAGGAGAAATTCCATCTCCTTCTAATCCACCGAGTGGTTGCCGTTTTCATACGCGTTGTCCTTTGGCACAGGATCGCTGTAAAACGGAAACGCCAAAACTAGTTCCTATTTCTGAGGAACGTTCTGTCGCTTGTCATTTTCCACTCGTGTAAAATGGTTACTTTCCCATTTTTTATTATATCATATTTTCAAAAAATACAGAATTTAGTAAGGGAGTTTTTCTAAATGAGTAAAAATATAAAATCCAAAGTTAAAGATTATAACGGATATAAATCATTTGATTATCTAGAGGCAGGGAAAGACTATAAGCCTTATAAACTAGCTAAAGAAATCGGTCGTGTTGAGCCGTTTGTTTATCCAGTGAGTGAAGAGGAAGAAGCAAAAGTCCAAGAGATTTTGGAAGAAGATTTAATTGTTTCTTTACATGAGCATACGTTTGTGACTCCTGAAGATCTTAGTCAAATTATGGAGTTCCGTCGTCAAGGCCGTGACTGGACAGGTTATGAAGGCTTGAGTGTCTCGGGTTTAGATGTTGTATTTGAAAACTTCATGGATGGAACAGCTTTTATTACATCTACTGCAGGTTGGAAATGGAACGATGTTATTCACGATTTAGGGATTCGTTATAGTGATTTTGCTCATCAAGATATGGTCATTCGTGCAGAATCGATTGAAGATATTTATCGTGCGAAACGTGAAAATAAAATTGCGTTCGTTACATCTTTAGAATCTGCAACTCAAATTGAAAATGAGATTGATCGTGTTGATGTGTTATACGGACTTGGTGTTAGAGTAATGGGAATTGCCTACTCTGAATCAAACTCATTAGGTGGCGGTTTAAAAGAGAAAAATGATGGTGGTTTAACATCATTTGGTCACCGTGTTGTTGAAAGAATGAACAAGCTAGGGATGACGATTGACGTTTCTCACTGTGGGGATCAAACGTCACGAGATGTTATTGAAGCGAGTTCAAAACCAATTTTCATCACACATGCAGGTGCTCGTGGTCTTTGGAATATTAATCGTTTGAAGCCAGATGATGTCATTCAAGCTTGTGCAGCAAAAGGTGGGGTTATTGGTATTGAGGCGGCTCCACATACCACTTTAACAGAAAAGCATAAAGACCATTCAATCGAATCCGTGATGGAGCATTTTGAATATGTCGCGAATTTAGTCGGAATTGATCATGTGGCATTCGGTTTAGATACGTTATTCGGTGATCACGTCGGTCTTCACCATGCGTTTGCTGCAGCTTTATCAATTGGTGACGCACATGCGGGTGTTCAGTTTGATGAAGTAGATTACGTTGAAGGTGTCGAAAATCCTTCAGAAGCTTATTTAAATGTCGTTCGTTGGTTAGTGAAACATGGCTACAGCCGTGAAGATATTCGTAAAGTTATGGGCGGAAATATTATGCGCGTCCTGAAAGAAACTTGGGTTAAATAATATAGAGGAAATCGAGGTTAAAGGAAGATGAAAAAATACTTATTCGTATTGTTAGCGTTGTTGCTTGCCGTGTTAGTGGCTTGTTCAGATGACGATAAAGGAGGCGGTAAAGAAAAAGATAGTGATTCTGATAAAACAAATGAAAATGCTGAACCTGAAAAAGGTGGAAATGTTTCAATTCCAATCGTTGGAGATCCAATTTTTAACCCGTGGCATCCAAATGCCTATGCGGAATCTAACATTGTTAACCGTGTTCTTTTCCAAGGGTTAACTAAACCGGGCTTAGACAACCTGCCAGCTCCGAGTTTAGCTACAGAGTGGAGTGCTTCTGATGATGGTTTAGTTTGGACTTTTAAATTAAAAGAAGGCGTTAAATGGCATGACGGTGTTGAGTTTACTGCTGAAGACGTTGCTTTTACTTTTAATGAACTAGTACTTGAAGCATCACTTGGTTCAAACGGTGCATCAAACTATAAAGCGGTTGATAAAGTTGAAGTAGTGAATGATTACGAAGTGAAGTTTCATCTGAATCGTCCATTCGCTTCACTTCCAGCTTACTTAGCTTTTAACTCAGAAATTCTACCAGCACATAAATTTGAAGGTGTTGACGATCCTTGGAATTACACAGAATTTAACAAGGATGCTCCAGTTGGAACAGGTGCGTTTCAAATTGATAAGTATATTTCTGGACAAAGTTTAAAGCTTAAACGTTTTGATGATTATCATAACGGTGCAGCTAATTTAGATTCTGTAACATTCAAAATTTTACCTGATGTAAATACTCAAATTGCACAACTATTAAGCGGTGAGTTAGATGCTTTTGCTCTTGAAGATACTTCTTCTTTAGAACGTATTAAGAAAGCAGATAATTTAAGTTTAATTGAATCTGATACAACGCGTTATTTCTGGGTAGCTGTTGATTTAGAAAATCCTTTATTCCAAGACGTCAAAGTCCGTCAAGCCATACTTCATGCAATCGATCGTGAAGCAATTATTGATTCGGTTTTAGGTGGCTATGCATCAATTGCGAATGCAGCGATTACACCAGACCAAGAACAATATTATAAAGAAGATGTGAAGACGTATGAATTTGATCCAGACAAAGCTGTTGCTCTATTAAAAGAAGCAGGTTGGGAAGATAGTGACGGCGATGGAATTCTAGATAAAGATGGAGAGAAATTCTCTTTCACATTTGATATTGCTTTACAAGGAGACTTAGAACAAATTGCTGTTTTAGTCCAACAATATTTAAAAGATGTAGGCTTTGATGTTTCACTTAATACACTTGAGTGGAATGCGATGATTCAGAAAAATATTATCGAGCGCGATTTTGACATGATCCTTAACTGGTGGGCATACCCAACAGATCCAGACGTTCTTACACACTATCACTCTTCCAACGCTGGAAAAGGTAACAATATCCCGGGCTATAAAAATGAAGAGCTTGATAAATTACTAGAACAAGGTCAATCAGTTAGTGATCCAGATGAGCGTAAAGTAATTTATGACCAAGTCCAAGAACATATGGCTGAAAACCTACCATACATCTATTTATGGTACCCGAAAGCGTTAAGTGTAAAAAGTGATCGACTACAAAATGTACCTGATCTACATTTCGGCGGTACACTTCACTATATTAATGAATGGTCAGTGTCTAAATAGATTTAAGGTTTATTAGATTAGTAGGGACCTGCCCTCCATAGGTCAGCGTCCCTTTTTTCTTAAAATTTTGGTGGGCGATTGCTCAAACTTGAGTAGTAATTGTTCAAAGTAGAGCTGCGATTGTTCAAAGTAGGGTAGTGATTGCTCAAACCTGGGGTGCGATTGCTTAAACATAGGTTGTGATTGCTCAAACCTGGGTTGTGATTGCTTAAACCTGGGTAGTGATTGCTCAAACCTGGGTTGTGATTGCTCAAAGTTGGGTTGTGATTGCTTAAACATAGGTTGTGATTGCTCAAACCTGGGTTGTGATTGCTCAAACCTGGGTAGTGATTGCTCAAACCTGGGGTGCGATTGCTCAAACCTGAGGTGCAATTGCTCAAACTTAGATTATAACTACTCAAACTTGAGCCACGACTGTCTAAACCCAGAGCAAAGGCACTCAATTTTTTAACAAAATCTCAAAAATCAAAGATAAATAATTAGGTAAAAAGTTGAGAGGAGGATTCTTAATGTTACAGTTTGTAATAAAACGTCTATGGCAAAGTATTGTTCTTCTTTTGATTGTCACCATCATCACGTTTTTCTTAATGAATCTAGCTCCTGGTGGCCCCTCCTCGATGATGAGAATGGATGCAACAGAAGCGGAGCGTGAAGCCATTGCTGAGCAGCTTGGATTGAATGATCCGGTCATTGTTCGTTATGGTCATTGGTTAACTGATGCTTTGCGGGGTGATTTAGGTACATCATTTTCAAGTGGACAACCTGTTATGGATCGTATTAAGGAACGGTTTCCGTATACATTGAAGTTAGCAGTTTGGACCATTTTATTTTCCGTAATTTTCGGGATTATTTTTGGGATTATCTCAGCGAAAAACCGAAATACATGGAAAGATCATGTCATCAATTTTGGTAGTGTCATCGGGTTATCTGTTCCTTCTTTCTGGTTAGGGATTATGATGATCTTATTATTTTCCGTAACACTTGGTTGGTTACCTTCCTCAGGTGTTGGCGGCGATACGTTACTAGAATCTATCAAAAAATATATTATGCCTGTCATCATTTTATCGACGGCAACTCTTCCGACCATTGTACGGTTTACAAGGTCATCTATGCTTGAAGTCGTTTCACAAAACTATATTCGAACGTCTAGAGCAAAAGGTTTACGTGAAAAAACGGTTATCTACTCTCATGCGCTCAGGAATGCTTTAATTCCGGTTATCTCAATTATTGGTGTGTTAATTCCAAGAATGTTGAGTGGAACGGTCATTGTTGAATCGGTCTTCGGTTGGCCTGGAATGGGGAGATTAATTGTAGAAGCGGCTCAATCGCGTGATTACAATTTAGTTATGGGAGTTACCGTTATTGTGACGGCGCTAGTTATTTTAAGTAACTTCTTAGTCGATATTATTTATTCAAAAGTAGATCCAAGAGTTAAAAATATAGGGTAATTGGGGGTGTTTAAATGAGCCAAGCAACTGAGGTTAGTATAGAAACTGTAAAAACTGAATCTAGATTTCGTACGTTTATGCGTCAATTAGCAAAAAATAAAATGGCGTTTATTGCGTTAATCTTTTTAGTGTTAATTCATGTCATCGTCTTTCTCGGACCTTTCATTTGGACGGTTGACCCAGAAAGTACAAATCCGAGAAATGCACTTGCGGATTGGTCACTTGAACATCCCTTGGGTACAGATGATGTAGGACGTGATGTATTCAGTAGGATGTTAGCTGGTGGGCAAATTACATTACTCGTCGGCTTTGCATCCATGTTTTTCACTGTATTAGTCGGTGGTTTAATTGGATCAGCTGCAGGATATTTCGGTGGTTGGATTGATACGATTTTAATGAGATTTACCGAGGCGATGTTATCAGTACCGAACTTTTTCCTCGTATTAGTCGCATTAACGGTACTGGGAAAAAGTCCGTTTATGGTTATTGTCGTCATTGCACTTACGTCGTGGATGGAAATTGCTAGGGTGATTTATGGTGAGACATTAAAATGGAAAGAAAGTGAATTTGTAGAAGCAGCCAATGCGATGGGGTCATCTTCGCTCCGAACCTTGACGAAGCACATTATTCCACAAATAATTCCGTCCATTATCGTCTCAAGTACACTCGGAATTGCATGGGCAATTTTAAGTGAAAGTGCGATTAGTTATTTAGGGTTAGGGATTCAACCTCCAACAGCGACGTGGGGGAATATGCTCCAAAATGCTCAGCAATATATTTGGACAGAGCCTATTTTAGGTATTTTACCGGGAGTTGCGATTACGTTAGTTGTGTTAGCATACAACTTCTTAGGTGATGGGTTACGAGATCTAATCGACCCGAAATATCAAAAGAAATAACCGCTCAACATAGTTTTTTAAAAAAAGGGAGGATTAACATTGAAAACAGTCATTAACGGTTGTGAAATATATTATGAAACTCGCGGAAACTCAGAAGGAAAAGACTCCATTTTTTTCATACATGGTGGTCCAGGACTAGGTGATTGTAGAGGGGATATTTTAACCTTCGAGGAATTGCAGGACGAATACCATCTTGTCTTTATTGATATGCGCGGTTCTGGGAGATCAGCGGATGTTCCTCCGTACACTCATCAACAATGGGTGGATGATATTGATGCGTTAAGAGAGCAGTTAGGGTTAGGGAAAATCATTTTGCACGGTGCTTCTTACGGTGGTTTTATCGTTCAAGAATATGTCCTTGCTTATCCAGAAAATACGAAAGCTGTTCTTTTAAATGTAACTGCTCCAGATAATGAACATCATTTTAAAGCGATTGATAATGCGTTAAATAGTGACAAGGCTGATATTGATAAAGAAAGCCTTTTACGTCTCTTTGAAGGAAAAGTTGAATCTGACGAAGACTTCAAAAATCTTTATGGTAGTATTTTACCGCTTTATACGATGAAACAAGATAAAGAAGCACAAAAGGCAAAGTTAGATGGCATCCATTTTCACTATGCCACACATAACGAAGCGTTTCATAACAATTTAAATAACTTTGATTTGAAGGAACGCTTGAAAGAAGTATCTGTTCCTGCGATGGTCACAGCTGGTAAACATGATTGGATTATCCCACCTGAATATTCAAAAGCAATTGCCGACCGTATACCGAATGCGACGTTTGTCCTTTTTGAAAACTACGGCCATTCATTAGTGCGTGAACAAGGTCATGTTTATAAAAAGCTATTACGTCAATTTTTAAAAGGCGAACTGAACGAAGAATTTGTATCTGTTGATGCCGAGTAGGCCAAGCAACTACGAATAGAGAACAGGAGGATTATTATGGAAGTAACATTAAACGGTTGTAAAATTTATTATGAAGTACACGGAAAAGAGGACGGAGAAACCATCTTTTTCATTCATGGCGGACCCGGGATGAGCGATTGCCGTGGTGATGTAAAGACGTTTGCTTCACTCGGTGATACGTATCGGTTAGTTTTTCTAGATAATCGCGGTTCTGGCCGCTCTGAAGAAGTAGGACCTTACACACACGAACAATGGACAGCAGATATTGACGCCTTACGTGAACATGTCGGTGCGGAGAAAATCCATGTCTTTGGTGGAAGCTACGGCGGATTTTTAACGTTAGAGTATGTGTTGAGATATCCTAATCGTGTTAAATCAATCATGCTCCGCGATACAGCGGCAAATAATAAAAATAATCACTTATCAAAAGAAAAAGCAATGAACAGCAACCTACCAGGAATCAACGAAGAAATGCTAGACCGTTTATTTGGCGGAGAAGTCCGTTCTAATGAAGAATTTAAAGAGATGATTAGAGCCATCTTGCCGTTATATACAGTGAATTTCGATGCAAAAAAAGGCGAAGAACAGCTTAATAATATTTTTTTCCGCTATGAAACACATAACTACGCTTTTAATGTGAATAAAAAAACATACGATGTCAGTGACCGGTTAAAAGAGATTCAATGCCCAGCCTTAATCACAGTCGGTATTCACGATTGGGTCACACCAGTTGAATATTCAGACGAATTAGCAGCAGGCATCCCAAACAACCGCTACGTAAAATTTGAAAACAGCGGCCATTCACCACATGTCGAAGAACGAGAGACTTATTTAAAACTAATGAGAGAATTTTTAGATGATGTTTTATCTGGAAAAAAGTGAGTAGCATCATACTAATAAGGAGGAATGTACATGGTGACATTCTTCCTTATTTTATTACCTACAAACCCTCAGCATATTCTTCGGCGTATTCCTCAATGTCCAGCACTTCAATTACATCAGACCAGTGTAAAACTGTACCGATAAAGTCTTTAATATCAAGACCTTTCATTTCATATGTTTCATCGTTGTTGACTGTCCCTGTAGCATCCTCAATAAATGAGACGCTATACCCACGATCAAAGGCAGATATCGCAGTAAATAGACAGCAAAATTCAGTGTTAAAACCTGTAATAATTAAATGATTAACACCTAGTTTTTCTAAAAGGCTTTGAAGGTCTGTCTGGTGAAAAGAGCTAGGTGTCCCCTTTTCGATAATGTGATCTGCATAATGTGCCAATGGTTCATATAGGTTTGAAGTGGATGCATGTCTGTTTAACGGACTTTCCTTATTATCATCAAAGTGTTGAATAAAGATGACTGGCTTACGACGTTTTTTAAAATCTTTAATAACCCTTTCAATATTTTGTAGTTCTACACCGAAATCACGGAAATTAACAATGCCATCTTGAACATCAATGACTAATAGAGCTTTCATATTTATGGTCCCCTTTTTATAAATTGCTAGATTAATAGATTAAACATATTTTACATAAAAAGAAAAAGGTTTGGTAGAGGAACATGGGTTGCGTTTGTTCAACGTTGTGCTGTAATTGTCCAAACATGAGTTGTAATTGTTCAAAACTGGGTTGCGATTGTTCAAAGATGGTCAGTGATTGTTCAAAAATGGACTGCAATTGTTCAAGCCTTGGCTATATATAATTGTACAAATAGGATTTGTAACTTTTTAGAAATCTTAAACATTTAAAGGGCTGACAATATAAATTAGAATGCTCTTGACTAGGAACACTTGTTCTTTTATAATAGTAATAATTAAACTTGAAAGGATGTTTATGATGATTGAAGAACGTTTAAATCGTATTGAAGGCATGCTTTCACAGTTAATTGACATGGTAGGAAAGACGAATAGTGAGCAGCAATCGCTTAAAGAATCGCAGGAAAAGATGCGAATCGAACAGCAGGAAATGAAGAAAGAACAGCAAGAAATGAAGCTCGAACAACAAGAAATGAAAAAAGATCAAATCGAGATGCGAAAAGAATTGAATGACACGAGAGAGCGGCTTATTTCGCTCGAAGAAAAAAGTGAGAAGAGACATCAGGAGTTGCTCAACCAATTTAAAATATTTAAAGTGGATCAAGATGTGACATGGGAAAAACTTTCGAGAGTTGAAAGAGATGTAGAATTACTGAAAAAAAGTTAATATAAATGTAAACACCCCGGTTTATCAACTGGGGATTTTTTATTCAAAAATAATTCCCGAATTTTGTAGAAAAATGCGCTCAGAACGAATTATTTTGCTATAATAATATTAATTGCATAACGGATGCTCACTGGCCATCAGAAGAATCCTAAAGCAAACACTATACAGAAAGGAAGAACAGAATGAAACAATGTCATTATTGTGGTGAGCGCGTTGAGGAAGGAAAGTTCTGCGGAAATTGTGGTGAAGCCTTAGAATGTCTTTCATGTGGCAAAGAATTTCAAGGCAATGAAGCATTTTGTACAGGTTGTGGTACACCAAGACCAAGTAGTGCGAGCAATCAAACACAAGCTCCACAACAAGCACCTGTCCAACAAAACCAACAATCTTTTAGTGCGAAATTCGGCATGGACGGCCAAGATGCTCCATACGAGGGAAATCAATCAAATCCGTATGTAGAACAACCTGCACATCAACAACCAGCACCACCAACACAACCAAGACCAGCCAATTCGAATGGGATAAAAGTTATTGCAGCCCTTGCAGCAGTAGCAGCTATTATTTTTATTTATTTTACATTCTTTACAGGCCCTAGCACACCAGAAGAAGTGGTCGAAGCATTTTTCGATGCCGTTGAAAAGCAAGACATAAATAAAGTGAAAAAATATGTCGATTCAAGCGTCCATAGCGAAATCGATTTCACTGATTTCCCAAGAGACGCCAAATTTACTATCATCAAATATGATGAAGTTGAAATCGAAGGTAATGACGCCTTTATCGACGCAACTATCAATGTCAAGTCACGATCTGAAGGTGTCGATGAAACTGAATGGTTTTATATTTATTTAGAAAAAAGAAACGGCGACTGGATTATTTATGACATGTATTAAGTTGATGAAGCTCTCTTTTGAAAGAGGGCTTTTTTCTTACTTCCAAAACGTTTTTGTCCGAAATAAAGTTTAATTGTGCTCCTAATCTTATTACCATGATATAACAATATAAAATAATATATGGTAATATCATAGAAGATTAGATAGATAATAGTTGGGGGAGAAAGGTTATGAAACATATATTTTTTGTGGTCAGTGTTATGTTTTTTATAATTTTGGGAGGCCAAACTATTCATGCTGTTAATATTGAACTCACTGACATCGAAGAGTTGCAACATATTGAAGACATTCAGAAGTTAGTAGATTTAAAGATTATTCATGGCTATAGTGACGGTACATTTAGACCTGATGAAATAGTTACTAGAGGTCAGTATATTGCATTTTTATCTAGAGCTTTAAATCTTCCTAAAGGGGAATCTAATTTCAAAGATTTACCAAAAGGAGCGGCGTTATATGAAGATGTCAGTCGTGCTTTTACAGCAGGTATTGTGAAAGGTAGTATTGATGGTTATGTCAATGTTAACCAACCCGTCACTCGTGAAGAAGCGGCTGTCATGACTGATCGTGCGCTTACATATTTATTAAATTTTGAGATTTCACCTGATTTTGTTTTTGCTGATCAAAGTGATATCGGTACATACGCTGTTGCATCTATTCAACGGATGAACGCTTTGAAAATTATTGGGTCACATAATGATCGATTTGAGCCGAAGAAGAAAGTTAAACGAATCGATGCAGCAGTTTATTTAAGTCAATTCGTCGATTTCACATCGAAGCATAAAGATTTAGCGGTTGATGGAATTCCGGTTCTTCTATATCACCATCTTTTAAAGGATGAGGAGAATACGAATAAAAGTAATAAAATGATTATTACATCCGAACAATTTGAAGAACAGATGGAAGTACTACACGAACATGGTTATGAAACGATAACATTACAAGAGCTTTATCAATATATTAATAATGAAATTCCCCTCCCTGCTAAAAGTGTTGTCATTACGTTTGATGATGGGCTGAAAAGTAATTTTGAATATGCTTATCCAATTTTAAAAAAATATGGCTTTAAAGCGAATATCTTTTTAATAACGAGATGGATAAGAAACGAAGCATCCGAATGGAATCCTTTGTCAAAACACCATCAATATTTGAGCTGGGAAGAAGTAGAGCATGGATCTGATGTTTTTCATTACGGTAGTCACACACATATGTTGCACTCATTGAATGGTGATCGAAAAAGCTATTTAGTCGCTTATCCAAAAGAAAGAGTCGTTGAAGATTTGAAACAAAGTGCTAGTTTAATAGATTCTGAGTTTCTAACTTTTGCTTATCCGTTTGGGCAATATACGGCAGACACGAAAGACATTTTGAAAGAATTAAATGTTAAGATGGCGTTCTCAACAAAACATGGGAGAGTTCTGCCGAATGATGATCCTTATGAATTAAAAAGACTTTATGTTTATCCATATACAACGATTGATCAGTTTAAGAGATTAGTAGGTATTGAATGAGGCGTGGACCTGAAAACTGCTATATGCCAAGTTTGAGTATTGACGCGTCAAGTTTAAGCAATCGTCACCAATGTTTGAATAATCACAACTCAAGTTTAAGCAATCACAGCCCATGTTTGAGCAATCACACTTGAAGTTTAAGCAATCACCAGCAATGTTTAAGCAATCACACCCGAAGTTTAAGCAATCACCAGCAATGTTTGAGCAATCACACTCGAAGTTTAAGCAATTACCACCAATGTTTGAGCAATCACACCCGAAGTTTAAGCAATCACCAGCAATGTTTAAGCAATCACACTCGAAGTTTAAGCAATCACAACCCATGTTTAAGCAATCGCAACCCATGTTTGAGCAATCACAGCCCATGTTTAAGCAATCGCAACCTATGTTTGAGCAATGTCAGCCCAAGTTTAAGCAAACCCGCATTAAGTTTAAACTCATCCCCTTTTATGAAAAAACAGGGGGTGTTTTTTTATTCCCAGTCCAATTTATTCTATATAATTTTGTTATAATAATATAAAAAGGGGTGGAGCAGCATGAAAAAACTACTTCTCACTGGGTTTGAACCGTTTTTAAGATTCCCAATCAATCCGACGATGGAAGTCGTCAAAGCATTAGATGGGGAGATTATTAATGATTACCAAGTAATTGGCAAGGTGTTGTCAGTTGATTTTTCTAAAAGTGGGATTGAGCTTATTGAACTGATTGAAAAGGTTAAGCCTGATGCGGTTGTTTCGCTAGGTCTAGCAGGTGGACGTCATAAGATTACGCCTGAACGTATTGCGATTAATTGTAATGACGGGGCTGAGCCGGATAATACGGGCAACATTCCCGATGGCGAAAAAATTCACCTCGATGGTCCAGACGGTATTTTTTCAAGCTTACCGATTCAGAAGATGGTTGATCGAATGGCTGATGAAGGTTTTCCTGCCTCGATTTCGAATAGTGCGGGTACATATTTGTGTAATCATGTCATGTATCAGTCGCTCTATTATTTTCAGAAAAAGGATATGGATGTTCCTTCAGGCTTTATACATATTCCTGCATCACATGAGCTTGCTATTCAAGAAAAACGTGTGCCGAGTTGGTCTCAACGTGATTTGAATGAAGCCATTCGAATTTGTTTAACTTGTTTATAAAAAACGACATTGTGAGGAATCGATATGAACAAAGAACAATTAATAAAAGAAATTCACGGCGAATCTATTATTATTGACGGCCATTACGATTTACTGTTAGACGTAGTGGCACATCGGGAAAAAGGGATGAAAAAGGTCATTGAAACGAGACATTTACCTAACTTTAAAAAAGGTGGATTTGACATCATCGTTTCATCTATTTTTATTGAAAATGAGCACGTTCCAATGATGGCTTTACAAAAGGCAATTGGGCAAATAAGTGCACTATATTCTGAGATTGATGAATCACATGATTTAATCATGCTTTGTAAAAATGTTGATGATATTATGACAGCAAAGGCATCAGGTAAAGTGGGAATTATGCTTTCGTTTGAGGGAGTCGAACCTTTATATAACGATTTATCACTCCTCCGCTCGTTTTATGAGTTAGGTGTTCGTTTTGTAGGACTAACTTGGAGTCGGAGAAACTATGCTGCACATGGTTGCCCATTAGATTGGGACGGTGAAATTTATGAAGGTGGACTCACTCAGTTCGGTAAAGAGCTCGTTCAAGAAGCTGAACGTTTAGGGATGATTATTGATGTGTCACATTTGAATGATCAAGGCTTTGATGATGTTTTCAGTATTTCTAAACATCCTGTGATCGCTTCCCATTCTAATGCAAGGGCTGTGACGAATAAACCGCGAAATTTAACTGATGACCAGTTAAAGGTGTTAGCGGAAACGGACGGAGTTGCTGGAATTAATGTGATTAGCAAAATTGCAGCAATGACTAGAGAAGAAGCGACATTGGATATTTTAGCTGATCATGTTGAGCATATAGTCAAAACGATCGGCGTCGAACATGTTAGCCTTGGCCTCGACTGCTGTGATATGCTTTATGATCATTTATCGCCAAGCACGTTAAGCCAAATGACGAATAAGGCATTCGATATTATAAAAGATCACAGTGCGCTTCCAGAATTCACGTCATTATTAATTGACCGCGGCTTTACGAAAGAGGAAATCAAAAAGATTTATGGTGAAAATTTACTAAGGATATATAAACAAGTATTAAAGTGAGGAAAACTCGTGGGGCTATCCTCACGAGTTTTCCATTAATTAATTCAAAATAAAATAAAATATGACGATTAATCCGTACAAAATCCCCCATAACGTCAAAGAGTATTTACCATTTTGCTTCCAGCCAACTTCAAAGGAATTACTGTTTGCTAAACTAGCAATGAGCAAGTTAGTTGCTGAAAATGGCGATGACATCACTGTGACCATCCAACTAATTAATAGACCGAGTGCCAAAATTAAATGATCCTCAGCAAAGATAGGTGTGCTACTAAATGTGATGGACATCGCTGTAATCGTTATCAGTGGATGCACACCCATAAACGATAATCCGATAATAATGATACCAACAATCGGGATGAGTACTAATACGTGTGTTATTCCAGTAGCTTCGAGAAAGTAAATAATCCAATCACTTGCCCCAGCGTTTAAAATAGCAACACCGAATACTCCAGCTGCAATAAAGAGAGAAAGCTCATTTCCCATTTTCGGTAATCTTTCCTGAGTGTAATCGAATAAATTTTTTCCGAATTGTTTTGGTGATAAATAAAAAAGTGACCAAATGGTTGATGTAATAATCGCGACAATCGGAATAATAGTTAAAACGGATAACTCAACAAAATGTTCAATCGTCATCGTCACAACAGTCATAGTCGTGATAATAAGTAATAACTGTAGTAATTTTCGTTTAGCTTTTTTTATTGGGATTTGGCTTTTGATTGGCATCTCGAATTTATCATTTACTTTCCCTTCCATTAAGACCCCAAGAATAAAACCAATGAGAGCAAAAACAACTCCAAATGGAAATAGTTCAATCCACGACAAATTAAAATAAGAAAGAATCAGTGCAATAGATACGAAATACGGTGACCATAAAAAACAAAGTGAGAATCCTCGATTGAATGCTTTTAATCGAGTTAAATCATGCTGTTTAAATGCTTCACTGTTCGTTATTTGGTGCATAATAGGAATCGTACCTAAATTCATAACAGCACCAATGCCCAATAACGATAGCTTTAAATAAGTATAGATTTGACGTGTAGATTTAATGTAGTAATTAAAAATAGAGTCGAGATACTCTAAATATTTCCCGGTTCTAATCGGTATCGAAATGAGTGGTACAAAAATAAAAATGGCTAGTAAACCAGCGTTTGCATCGAAACTATATAGCATAGCTGTAAAGCCTTCACCAAAGTAAAATAAAGCAGCTGAAATAACTAATAACGAACTGATTAATATGCGCGGTATTTTACTCAAATATGGTAGAAATGTTAAAACAGTTATGCACGCGAATATACTTACGAGATGGTCTAACGTCGTATGTTCAATAAAGCGTGAGATTAAATATGTAATTCCCATAAATAAAATAAATACCGGTCTGATGACGTAATATTTCATAGATTTTTAATCTCCCTATTTTCGAACCTATTATCATTATAAGGGAGTATGATTAGAAAGTCAGTTTTTCCGATTCGGGACTTTAGACCCATTATTTGAAATGATATTTTATGTAGTAAAAACTAATTTATTTTAAAATTTTGTGAAAAGACTACCAAATTCCTATTAAGTTCGATATAATAGATTTTAATTTAAAAGTTTCGTATATAGAAATATAGGACAAGTGAATAATAAGTCCTAATAGAGGGTAGAGAGGGGGCGTCTCTTTGAATACCTTGTCAGATAAGTTGTTAGTTGAAACGCATCATAAGGCTGTGCGCTTACAACTAGAAGAAGATTTTATTAAAATTATTGAACAAGAAATGAGACGAAGAAAGCTGGAGGTACCATCTAACCAAAAACTATATACTACCGAGAAAGATCAACATAAAGATATGATCATACATAAATGAAAAACTTAAAGGTGTCCGTAGGGGCATCTTTTTTTTGTTTTGTTTTTGCAAGAATCGCCTTTCGCGTAGATAGCCCATTGGATTGTGTAGGTAGCCCCACCCCTCGTGTAGTTAAATCTCTCATTCCTAAAGGATGAGGGAATAGGACAAACTATTTTGATTTAGATAAAAAAGTTAATATAAAATTAAGAATTTTGTCAAAAATTGTAGTGCAAAATAAGGGGAAAGTGTGTATACTAAAAATATATAGGTATATTGGACTATTAAACTTCTATGTAATGCGAGGTATTAGTCTATGAATACTCGTTTTGGCTTCAAATTATTTATGGCGATGATTATCTTCTCAGTAACTATTTCTACCGTAGTATCCATTTCAGATTTTCTTAGACTTCGAGAACAGGCGATTGAAAATAACCAATTTCAAATTGAACAAATAGAAGATACAATTACATACTCATTAACTACGATTGAAAAAGCTTACCATTACTTTGACCAAGATACGGCTGAACGAATGGAACGTTATACCGATTACATAATTAACAAATATCAAGAAAATCCAAACTTTGATGAATGGGATTTTCAGTCGCTAAAAGAAACTGTTGATCAAATGGATATATATATTCTTAATGAAAACAATGTCATTACACATAGTAGCTATGTTGATGATATTGGTCTAGATTTTAATGCCTGTTGTAGTAAGTTAGCTAAAACTTTAGATGAACGGCGGGAATCAGGGGAATTTTATCATGACGGAATAGATATCGAGCAACAGACAGGTACAGTGAAAAAATATAGTTATAAATCAACGCCAGACAAAAAGTATATTATTGAACTTGGTCTGAATTTACAAGGTGGACCAATCTTTTCGGAATTTAACTTTTTGCAGGTTGCAGATGAACTAGTTGAAAAATACCCAACTGTAAATGCAATTAATGTTTTAAATATTGGTGGCTATTCTTTAGGTATCCCAGTTGACGATCGAAAGCTACCTCAAAAGAATCGGGAAGCGTTTGAACGGACGCTTAAAACTGGAGAAGTAAGAGAAGTTGAAGGTCTGTGGGATGGTTTGGCAGCAAAATATCGTTACGTTCGCTACGACTCAAACTATGATCAAGGAACGACACAATATAAAGTCATTGAGCTTGTTTATGATAAAAGTAGTTTTCAGTCGATTCTGTTTGAACAAAGAAAAACATTTTATGTCCAACTGATTATTACGCTCATTATCGCATCTATCATCTCTCTTATTTTATCAAGATTAATTGCTAGACCGATGCACCTCGCGTTTCATGATAGTTTAACAGGGTTAAGAAACCGTGCAGCTTTTGATGAATTTATTTCAGCTGGTTTATCAAATGAAAAGAGTATGTCTGCTTTTTTCATGATTGATTTAGATAACTTCAAACTAGTTAATGATCATTTAGGACATGATGAAGGTGATTATTTATTACAAAAAATTGCTCACTGTATTCGAATGGCGGCAAGGAAAAAGGATATGACTTTTCGTTATGGTGGTGATGAATTTATTCTCGTAATGGAGAATACGACGAAAGAAGAAATAGGACAAACGGCTGATTTATTAATAAATACGATAAAAAATGTTATCAATAGTAAGCAAAATTTGGTAGGATTAAATGTATCAGCTAGTATTGGTATAGCTCTATCGCCTGAACATGGCGACGATTTGCAAGTTCTATATAAGAAAGCTGATATCGCATTGTATGCATCAAAGTCAAAAGGAAAAAATCAATTTCAATTTTACTCAGACGACTTGTTAAATCATCAAGATTAAAATGCGCATCCATTATATAATTTAAATTCTATTTTCATATTTTTATTTATTCAACATTGAACGATATGAAAGTAGAATATTAAAAATAAAAATATATACGTAACATCAATGGATACGATGACGTCGCCATGAATGTGGGCGCTTAGTGGCGAAAGAGTAAGTTGCGCAACCGGCCATTGAGAAGTAAAGGGAGGCTTCTCAATATGGATCTATTGTCAAAAGAATTGTTGATTGAGGCGTATGTCAAGGCTCATGAATTAAATTTGGAAAAGGATTTTATTCAACTTCTTTTTAATGAACTTAAACGAAGGGGTTATTCTTTAGAAGAAATTAATGAACTAAGAGATCAAGCTTTAGCGAAACGAGGTTTAACCGTAATGGAATCTAAAAATAAACATTTAATTGAAGACCATGCAGAAATCATTCAACTCATTGCCTCAGGTACTCCTTTAAATAGAATATTAGAATTTATTATTAGTAGTATGGAAAAATATTCCCAGCCGTTGGAAATGTACGGGTCAATTATGTTGTATAATAACAAATTAAACAAGCTATGGAATATGGTTGGTCCATCACTGCCAGAGGACTATATTGAAAGTATGAAAACAGTAGATATTGGACCTTATGAAGGTTCTTGTGGAACAGCAGCTTATTTTAAAAGACAAGTTATCGTTAGTAATATTGAGACAGACCCATTATGGGAATGTCATCGAGACACGGTGCTGCACTACGGATTCAAGGCCTGTTGTTCGACGCCTATTTTATCTACTAAAAAGGAATTGCTTGGTACGTTTGCTTTGTATTATAAAGAAAATCATAGGCCAGATCAGGAAACGTTATACAAATTCGAATCATACAACCAGTTAGCAGCAATCGCGATTGAGATGGCAACGATACAAGGTTTGAATCATTCTCTTGAAGAACAACTGCAACAGCATAAATTGTATGAAGAAGAAAAGCAAGACGAGAATGAAAAGGAACTACAGTTGATCACTCAACTCAACCATGCACTAGAAAGAGAAGAATTCGAATTATATTATCAGCCATATTTTGATATGAATCATAACAAATGTGGTGTTGAGGCATTATTACGGTGGAACCATCCGAACTTTGGTTTATTAAGTCCGATAGATTTTCTAGATGTTGCTGAAAAAACAGGTTTTATTTTAGAACTAGAAAAATGGGTGTTAACCAAAGCCGTTCAAAATATTAAGCTATTTGAGCAAGATGGTTTTGATGATGCCTTTATTTCTGTAAATATTTCAGCTCAGCAATTTGAAAATAAAGATTTCCCTAGATTTTTGTTTGATTTATTCAAAGAATACTCGCTAAATCCAGAGAAGCTGAAATTAGAAATAACTGAGAGGTTTTTAATTAATCGTGATAATATCGATGTTTTATTTAAACTAAAAGAACTAGGGTTAATCATTTCAATCGACGACTTCGGAACATCATATTCATCATTACAGTATTTAAAAGACTTACCAATTGATGAACTGAAAATTGATCGTAGTTTTATAATTGATATGGAAGATGATTTTAATAAACAAAAAATTGTCGAGATGATTATTATGCTAGCAAAACAATTAGGACTAAATGTCATTGCTGAAGGAGTCGAAACGGAAGAACAATTAGATATTCTTAAAGAGATGAAATGTGATTGTGTACAAGGTTTCTTCTTCAGTAAGCCAATTCCGATGGATGATCTGAAAGCAAAATATTATACGGCTGTATAGAGCTTGTATACATTTCCCTTAAAAAGATTGACTTTATATAGATTTGTTGATTAAATAAAATTAACAATAAAATATGTCGCACTATTACGACGAAAAACTAAATTTTAAATGTAAGGGGCTTACCGGCTTCTTAGGTAGTTTAAGATCCTCAGTTTTTCCATAAGTAATAAGTATACCCATGTTCATGGCATGCTTATTTATGGAAAATACTGGGGGATTTTTATTTTCAGGACATTTTTACTGATTGTTCAAACATGGTGTGTAATTGTTCGAAGTTGGGCAGTAATTGTTCAAAAAGGGGTAGCGATTGTTCAAAGATGAGCAGTAATTGTTCAAAGAGGGGTAGCGATTGTCCAAAGTTGAACAGTAATTGTTCAAAGTAGTGTTGCGATTGTTCAAACATGCGGCGTAATTGTTCAAACATGTTTGACCGATTATATCAACTGTTATCGTTATATTAATTACATTACCTCTATTAAATGCCAGAATGCATCCTAAAATTGATGATAGTGTCATAGAGATTAATAAAGAGATTATCAAAATTATAAAGAAGATTCAGCTTCATCTGGTGGAAGTCAATGAGCAGTGTAAGGTTCAGTTATGATTGAAGTTGCGTTAGAATTAGGGGCTTCCATAGTCATGAATGGTAACGGTTGGAATAAGAACGTACAACCTTTTTGGATATTAACAGTACTAACTATTTCAATTAAAGTTTGAAGATGTGATGAGATATTTAGTCATCATCATACCCTTCTTAGGTGTTATTTTTGGAACTTCAATTTTACTTTGAGGATTTTTAGGATCATAAATTTAAACATGAGGTGAGTATACATGGGGAAAATTACGACTCCAAAAGAGGCCATAAGCCATGTGAAAAGTGGAGATGTTGTCATGGTTGGTGGATTTGGCTTAGTAGGTGCACCACTGACAATGATTGAAGAGTTAACGGAACATAACGTCAATGACTTAACAATCGTTAGTAATAATGTTGGGGAAGAAGGTAAAGGGTTAGGTAAAGTTTTACGTCAAGGGAAAATTCGTAAAGCTATTGGCTCTTATTTTACAAGTAACCGTGAAGTTGGGACGCTTTACAATGAAGGGAAGCTAGATGTACAACTTCTCCCTCAAGGAACATTTGCTGAAGCGATACGTGCAGGTGGCGCTGGAATCGGTGGGTTTTATACGAAAACAGCGGTGGGAACGAAGCTGGCAGAAGGTAAAGAAGAAAAAGTGCTTAATGGTGAGACATATATTTTGGAGGAGGCACTTAAAGGGAATGTGGCTATTATAAAGGCACATAAAGCTGATAAACTAGGAAACTTAACATATTATAAAACAGGACGTAACTTCAATCCAATGATGGCAACAGCGTGTGATATTGTCATTGCTGAAGTTGATGAGATTGTTGAAGTTGGTGAGCTGTCACCTGAAGAGATCGTGACACCACATTTATTTGTAGATTTTATCGTCAAGAGTGAATTGCAATTAACAAAAGAAGGAGTTATGAAAATATGAATCTTAAAGAGTTGATTGCGAAAAGAGCTGCAAAAGAGTTAAATCAAGGGCAAGTTATTAATTTAGGAATTGGGATTCCAACGTTAGTGACTAAATTCATTAATCCAAAAGACTATCACATTCATACTGAGAACGGGTTATTAGGTATGCGAGAGTTAGGGGATGAGAGCGAGTTCGATCCTTTAATCGTTAACGCCGGAAAGATGGCAGTTGGAGAAGGTGAAGGTGCTTCGTATTTTGATAGTGCCACGTCTTTCGGAATGATTCGTGGTGGTCATGTTGATGTGGCGATACTTGGTGCGCTCCAGGTGGATGAAAGTGGCCGTATAGCTAACTGGGCGATTCCGGGGAAAAACATTTTAGGTGTTGGCGGTGCGATGGATTTATTAAGTGGGGCAAAAAAGGTTATCGTTACTGTCCTGCATACGTCTAAAGATGGTCGTGTGAAGCTTGTTAAGGAATGTAATTATCCTATTACATCTGTTAGACAGGTAGATATGATTATTACGGAGCTTGCTGTGTTTGAACGGATTAATGATGAATGGGTATTAATTGAAGTGATGCCTAACTCATCAGTTGAAGAAATTAAAGAGAAGACAGAGTTTCATTTTTCAGTAAAAGAAGGGTTATAGAATACATTTGGGGTGAAATCGATGAGCAAAAAGGTTTACGTCGTTTATGCAAAAAGAACAGCCGTAGGAAAATTAGGTGGGACATTAAAATCAATCGAACCAGATGATTTATTATTGTCGCTATTTGAAGACTATAAAAAAGAAGCGCTCATCCCTGATGAAGAGCTAGCTGAAGTGATTATTGGTCAAGCGAAACAAACACAAGACCATTCAAATATTGCTCGAAAAGCTTTACTAAAAGCAAAGTTTCCGGAAAGCTTGCCAGGGTATACAGTCCACCGTGCATGTGGTTCAGGGATGCAATCGATTCATAATGCGTTTATGTCAATTAAGTCAGGGTTTGGCGACGCCTTCTTAGTCGGTGGTGTAGAAAGTATGAGTACGGCACCGTATTATGTTAATGATGCTCGTTTCGGATTTTTATCTGGTAATGTTGATTTTAAAGATCCGAATAAATCGAGTCAACCAGGTTCACAACCAGTTGAAATGTATGGCGATTTGACGATGGGTGAGACGGCGGAAAATTTACGTGAAAAATACGAGATTAGTCGTGAGGAGCAGGATGAATTTGCTTTAAATAGTCAAATTAAAGCGAGACAAGCGATAGAATCAGGTCGTTTTAAAGATGAAATCGTTCCTGTTCTAGTTCCCCAACGCAAAAAGGATCCAATCGTTTTTGATACAGATGAACATCCACGTGAGACAAGTTTAGAAAAGTTAGCTCAACTTCCTGCTGTTTTTCGTAAAAATGGAACGGTCACGGCTGGGAATTCATCAGGTCTTAATGATGGCGCATCATTACTTTTACTAGTATCAGAAGAGCTTGTTGAAAAATATAACTTAAAACCTTTAGCTGAAGTGACATCCATTGGGGTTTCAGGTGTAGATCCAGCGATTATGGGAATTGGTCCAGTTGAAGCGAGTCAGAAAGCTTTGGATCGAGTCGGTCTTACAGTGAATGACGTTGATTTAGTTGAATTAAATGAAGCGTTTGCCGCACAAAGTATTGCGGTCAATCGTGAGTTAAGTGTTCCAGAAGATAAGTTAAATGTAAATGGTGGGGCGATCGCATTAGGACATCCTATCGGTAATAGTGGTTCAAGAATTTGCGTTACATTAATACATGAGATGTTAAAGCGCAATAGTGACGTTGGCCTAGCGACGTTATGTATCGCAGGTGGTCAAGGGATAGCTACAGTATTTAAATCTGTTTAATGGAGTGAAAGCTAGCCGACGAATCAAAGCTTTCAATTTTTTGTAAAACCTTTAAAGCTTTAAAATGCAATTTACAATTAATGAATAATTTATTAGGTAGGTGAATCTTATGGATACGTTAGAGTATTTTAAAAAGGTGTACGATAAGGTACCTGATTGGGTACAAACGATGCATGATTATGTACCGAGCGCCCTAGAATATTATACGAAATTAAGAAATGAAATTATGGTTGATGGAGCACTATCAAAAAAAGAGAAGGAACTCATTTTAGTCGGTGTTAACGCTGCTCGTCGATATGAAAAAAGTATGATTTTTCATACGAAAGGAGCGGTTGACTCTGGAGCGACGATTGAGGAACTTGTTGAGACGTTAACACCATGTATATTGATTCGCGGCATCCCAGCTTGGTTAGAAGGTGTGAAAGCACTTGATTATGCACGTGGCTATATGGAACGTCATTCTGATAAGGATAAAGTCGAAACACCAGTTGATCACTTTGAATCAGTTGAAGATGCTGTTAACTATTTTAAAGATGAAGCGGGTGGCGTCGAGCTAGATTGGGTGAAGCAACTAAAAGAAGAGGCTGACTATGCGTTATTACATTATGGACAGCTAAGAAGCGGTATTCTGAAAGATGGTCATTTATCACGAAAAATGAAAGAGCTCATTTTAGTCGGGATCAATGTATCAGAACGCTACCCTAAAGGTGTCGAAATCCATGTCAACGGTGCTAAAAAATTCGGTGCAACAAATCAAGAATTAGCAGAGGTTGCCTTAGTTGGCTTATTAACAGCAGGTATTCCTGCATGGTTTGAAATTACCGATTTTATAAAATAAGTTTTTAGTGTGAGGTCTGCATTTTCTATTAGGAAATGCAGGCTTTTTTTTGTAATAATCAAGTTAGCCACGGTTTTGTGCTTCTAGCGAGTTTTGAATTGGCTGATAAAAATGGAATTGGCTGATAAATCGAAAAATCGGCTGATAATTCACCAGAACTGGCTGATAAATCACCGAAACCGGCCGATAAGTATTGGAAATTGGCTGATAAACACTCGAAATTGGCTGATAAATTTAACACAAATTCAATGGGGCCCACACTTATTTGTTCCAAATTACATAAAAAAGTTTAGAGAGCATTTGAAATTTTGAAGCACCTATAGTAAAATTTCAAACTGTGTGTTTTTTTAAATAGAGAAAGGGGATTCCATGAGTTTTACGAAATTACTTTCAACAGATGAGCTAGACAATCGACAAGAAGAACTTGAAAGTATGGAATTTCAAGTTTTTCGAATGCGTGAAAATATGAAAGAGATATCCAAAAAATACGATGTCATTGGAATAGACCAGACAAAGCATGAGAATTGGGTCATTGTTTTTAAGGAAGACGATGGAGAGACGGCTCAGCTCATGTTAAATGATTGTGAAGGGCCATTCCGTCAAAAATGGGATTCTTGTATTCAATTTGAATATAAAGATGATCATAGAATTCATATTGCCGATATAAAAGGGCCAGAAGATCAAGGGTATGGTTCTATTTTAATGGATTATCTGAAGGAATTAGCGTATCAAAATAATATACAGATGATTACAGGTGATCTTGTTAAAAGAGATTGGGATCATTTAGAGCGTTTGAAATATTTTTACGAGAAACATAATTTTGAAGTTTCAATTGACGATGAAGAGCAATATGGTGAAATAAAATGGTATCAATATGATTAAGGTAGTTCAGTAAATTGAGCTACTTTTTTTATTTTCTCATGATGATAATAGAGCTAAATTTCTATGATAAAATAAAAATGGGGGTGAATGAATGCTTGAAGATAATATAGTTGGTCAACAAGTTGAAGAACTACAACAAATGGGGAAACATGATTATCATGATCTTTTTTTACGTTTGGAACAAAACCAACAAAAGATTATGTTTAATGAGGCCTATTATAATGAAGGTGAAGATCTTGTTTGGATTAAAAACTACTATTCTAGTATTGACTTTGACTCAGATCAACTATTAGAAAACTTAAATGAATTAGTGAGTAAATCCCATATTTATAAGCATCCCTATTTTATTAGCAAAGATCATTTCTTGTATACATGGGTCGATCTACATGAAGATGGATATTTTAAGGGTATTTATTCAGGGCAGAGAAAAGCACCGATAAGTGTAATTGAAGAAGATTTAAAAACGATACAAAAGCGCTCACGGAAGTTTAATCAAATTGAAAGAGAACGTTATCAAAATAAATATTTACAAGATAAAGTTGTAGAAATTTCAAGGAAATATCGCTTTAATACAGAGCATGTCATTCCACAATCTTGGTTTAATGCAAAAGAACCTATGAAGGGAGATCTACATCACCTCTTTGTTTGTGAGCCTCTCTGTAATTCAGTTCGTTCCAATTTTCCATTTACTGAATTCGCTTCACAATCAGAGCATTCTAGTAATTTCTGTGGTTCATATGAGTTTAATCGGTTTGAACCACAACATGGTAAAGGTGAAGTCGCTCGAGCAACTTTTTATTTTTTATTGCGTTATCCAAATAAAATTATGGAAAAGTATAGAAGGACTATCGATGTAGAATTATTAAAAAAATGGCATCATCAGTTTCCGGCGGGCAAATTTGAAAAGCACCGGAATAAAGCAATTTTTGAAATTCAAGGAAATAGAAATCCTTTTATTGACTACCCTAATTTAATTGATCAAATAAACTTTATATAAAAAAGACGTAAGCGGAAGTGCTCCACTTACGTCTTTTAAATTCATTAAAAGAACATATTATATCCGATTTTATCTAAGAAACTTGAGATGACAAAGTCAAATAAGATATAAACTAATACAGATGTGATTACGACTGTACCGATACTATAGTAAAAGCGTTGGCCATTCACATCGACTTGAGTTGCTTTCTCAAACACTAATAAAGCAGGTGTTACGAAGACGAACAGTAAATAGCCTCCCATTAATAACATTGTTGTTAATTGTTCTGCACTTGCTAAAGCTGTTAATACCGCAAGTAGGTTTACTGTTAAAAATGGTACAGCTAAACTACCATATTGTGCGACTAATGTTTGAATTGAAGTGTTGACTTTTGCGACTTTCAGCATTACGAATGCAGAAACTAAACCAGATAAAACGAGTAAAGCCACAAAGAACATTACTCTAAAAGTGATTGAGAAGAATGGTGCTGATTCTCCGACACCAAACCAAGAAGACATTTCTTTGTATAATCCGTTAATAAGAAAATACAGACTTAAACCAAATGTGAAAGCGTATAGTATTAATGTAATTAATCCGTTTACAAAGTTTTGGTCATTTGTGTTCAGCGCTTTTGTTGGTTGTTTTAAAAAGTTCAAAAAATAATTCCAATAATTGCTTAATTCTTTTTTCACATTTTCAACTGTTTCATTTGGCTGTTGAGTTGGTGCTTGTTGATTTGGCTGGTGGTTCATTTGAATTTGTTCAACATTATTTTGTGGAGCAACGTTTTGTACATCGACATTTTGAACCGTTTCATTTTGTTCGACTAATTGACCACCACAAACACCGCAAAACTGTCCAGATTCTTGTGTGCTATTACATTTTGAACATACTAACATAATTTTTCCCCCTTAGTTACGAATCGTTTCTACAATTTCTATTTTCGATATTTTATATTGTTGTTCTTCTAAAAGCAACGTATAAATCTTTATTCGATCGTAATTTGTAACTTCATTTAAATGATTAATAAAAACAAAAATCTCATTTGTCATCACTTCATAAATGTTATCTTCAACGTGTCTAACATCAATGACATCATTCGAGATAAAATCATATTCATAGTTCGAATCTTCTAGATTTAAAATATAATCCATTAATTCTAAATCTGCCTCACTGTCTTTGAGCATGTATGGTTCAATCAAGCTATAATCTCTTTCATTTAAAGCCTGCTCGTAAGCCTCACGAAAGGCAAGAACGTGTTCCTCAGGTGAGACTGATGTTGTTTCTTCCTTTTCATCAACTAAAACAGATGTATCAAAACTAAACGTTATTTCTGGGTAACCGTACCACTCTGGGTTAAACTCGGCTTCAGCAACGAGGACCTCCCCATTTGGTGCCTCCCATTCAGCGTGTAATTCTGGAGGGTGTTCATCGTCAGGAAAAGGGCCAATTTCATAGATTTCATACAGTTTGTACCCGCTGTTTTCTCCATTAATAAATAGCGTTGCGTCAAAAATGTTAGTGACAAAAGAATACGTCTTATCATTAAAAGTAACAAAAACATCGTTCACTGCATTGTTATAAATTTGAACGTCTTCTTCAAATGTAAATTGTCCATATTCATTTTCAGCAGTAGCGACTACTTGATAAGAGCCTGGATAAGCTTTCGTCAATTCATGAGGTTGCTCTTTTAAGACTTGTTCTGTCACTTCTCCGTTGATTGTGACTTCTGAATCCATTGTTGAAAAAACAGATATTGAATTAGGTAATGCTTTAAAATGATAAGTCGTATAAAGTCCAAATACATGCGACTCAGGAATCAAAGTAAATAAAGGATTTCCATTGGTACTAGTAATGATCTTCGTTATTTTTTGATCAACATTCTCGGCGTTTATATATTCTAAATAGCGCTCTTTAACATGTTCCCATTCGAAGTCTTTAATAAATGCCATATAACTTTCTTCATTTAATAATGCTTCTTCCTCGAATTCGATGTTCTCAATAAAAGTAGCTAAGTCGTTTGATGTCAATGCTTCATCTAGAGTTTGCAAATAATCAAATGGATCGTAATAAGACTGTAATCCTTTATGTACTGCAAAGGCTGCTACGACTAGCAAAATGAAAGTTGTAATAATGATTTTGGTGTTTTTTTTCATTTTTCTTTTATGTATAGAATGTTGATTGTTTGGTTGTTGTTCTAGTTGAGTATGTTCACCAGAAGAAGCGTGTTCCAGCTTTTGCCCGCATTGAGTACAAAAGCTGTGCCCGGCTTTTAACTGATGACCACAATTTATACAAAATTTCACAGCTTACCTCCTTTCTTTGTAAAAGTTGTTTCCTAAGTCAAAATCTTTTTAGAAAAAATTTTCTAAAAAGAATAATAATTATTATATCAAAAAAATCTTATGAAATGATATATTTTGTCGAAATTTAATACAAAAAATAAAACCCTAAGAACGCTGTATTTACAGTTCTTAGGGTCTTTTTCCTCCACTTCAATCGTTTAGCAAATTTTTACCTTTTTCTAATAAAAAGTAGTGTTCATTTCTTTTTTCAATATAATTAGTTTCTGTTAGTTCGCGGAGTGCGCTTTTTGCTTTGAACAATGGCTTTTTAGTTTGTTTGGCGAGTTCTTCGGTTGTAAGCGATTGTTCGTTAATGGTGTTTAGATATAGTTTTACTTCGGATGGTGCGAGTGTGAGTTCGTTTTTTCCGCAGGCCATTTATGTCACCTTCTTATAGTTATTCTTTTAAGTCCTTCTTTGCAATGTACCAATCGATGACTTCAAGCCCTTCTTCGTTCATTCGTTCTTCAGCTTGTTGTTGTGATGCTGGTGGTGGAACGACGACTTTATCTCCTGGTTTCCAGTTTGCTGGTGTTGAAACGGAATGGTTGGTCGTTGTTTGTAATGCTTTAACGAGACGGACGATTTCTCGCATGTTCCGTCCGGTTGTTAATGGGTAGTAGATGATTGCTTTTATTGTTTGTTGATCGTCGATGACAAAGACTGCACGGCTTGCTTCAGTGCCGCTATCATTTGGATGGATCATGCCGTATTTAGTTGCGACTTCTTTGCTTAAATCTGCTATGACAGGGAATTCAATTTTTGTATTGAAGTTTTGTTCAATGTTACGAACCCATGCGATATGTGATGGTACGCTATCAACGCTAAGACCTAGTAGTTCGGTATTCATTTCGCGTAGTTCTGGGTAAATCTCTTGGAAACCGACAAATTCTGTTGTGCAGACAGGTGTAAAGTCAGCCGGATGTGAGAATAGGACAAGCCATTGACCTTGATAATCTTCTAATTTAACAGGGCCTTGTGTTGTGTTCACTTCAAATGATGGAGCAGGGTCCCCAATACGTGGCAAGCTAATAAATTGTTGTTCATTTTGTTCACTCATCATGTGAATCCTCCTTGATATTTGATAATTCCTATAAGATTACTATGATTTAATTATATTCATTATGAATGAAAAATGAAAGTAAAAAGTATGAAAAAATTAAAATTGGTACGAATGTCTATAGTGGGTTTGTTATGAAATCCCATCGTTTATCGTATATATGTTATGATTGATGGGGATTTAACCTTGAGGGGAATGGTTGTAAGTGAAGAGAGAGCGAATAGTAGAAATTGGGTATATGAGAGGATTAGCGATGCTGGCGGTCGTTTTAATACATATAACCGCAATCACTTTTAGCTACTTTGAACCAGATTCCTTTTCGTATAAGTTGTATACATTTATAAGTCGTTTTTTCCGTTATGGAACGGCGACATTTATTTTTATATCGGGCTTAGTTATGTTTTACGGTTATTTTTATAAAAAAATTAATGGACCTTTTTTGAAGCGGTATTTCAAAAATCGACTCGTATATATTTTTGTGCCTTATCTTGTGTGGGTTGCGTTTTATGAAATATTTAAATGGTCGAGAGGGAAACCGGAGATTTTTGCTGAAGGCTATTGGCAGGAGCTTTATTATCAAGTCATTCAAGGGAACACATACTACCATTTGTACTTCTTTTACGTACTGATTCAGCTTTATTTACTGTTTCCGCTTCTATTATATTTAGCTCAGAGATTCAAATGGTTCCGTTTGACATTGCCTTTGTTAGGCTTGATTGTTCAACTGGCGACATATGTCACGAACTATCATTATCACTGGTTGCCTGTATCAGGATCATATTTTATGTCTTTCTTTTTATATTTTTGTTTAGGTGGACTAGTTGGGATTTATTTTGAAAGTGTGATTTCGTTTTTCAAAAAGTGGCATGCTTATTTATTAGGAGTGGCCATGCTTTTTGTTGGTAGTTTATATGTGGTTGGATATTACAAAATAGTTACGGGCACTTATCCGTTTGAAGGAATAACCTTTGAGTATTTGTATTTCTTTTATGCTAGTCTATCAGCATTAACATTACTTGTTTTAACTCACTTTTTTATTAAAGGTGGCCCAATTTGGATTCGTAGGGGTTTGGATCAATTAAGCTTACAATCGTTCGGTATTTTTCTAATGCACCCGATGGTTATTCATATTATTGATGACTATTTCATTTGGCAAGGATCGAGATTATTTCATGTTGGAATAGCACTAAGGTTTGTGATCACGTTATTGATCTGCTATTCTATCGTTTATTTATTGAAAAAATATGTGCCTTTAGCACGTTATGTCGTTGGAAGATAAGAGACGACCTGCATCTATCATGGGGCAGGTTGATTTTTTGCCAAAAATGAGGTAGAGTGCTTAAACATGGCGTGTGAGTGCTCAAACATGGTGTGTGAGTGCTTAAACATGGAGTGTGAGTGCTCAAACATGGAGTGTGAGTGCTCAAACATGAATCGCGAGTGCTCAAACTTAAGTTATAAGTGCTCTAACCATAATCATAAGAGCTTAAAGAAATACAAAATTACTCGAAGTCCGTCAATATCTAGATTTACTTTAATGTCAATAGGCCTACAGTCTGCTTCAAAAAAATCGTCTAGTCATTTCGACTCTATTTTCCATTATCATATTTAAATTTAATAGACTATTGTGTAAAATAAGATTAATAGATTGTCAGATGTTTACATAAGGAGAGACGGCGGAATGTTAAAAAGACAATGGCATCGAAAGTTTTTTGTTTTAATGGCGGGAATTGTTTTATCTTTTGCGGTTATTACGATGGTAGTTTCTGCGGCTGCAAAAGATGATTTTAAAGATTTAACAGAGAAGACAAGACATTATAAGCACATTGATTCACTTTATAGTCAAAAGATAATTAACGGATTTCCTGATCAAACATTTCGACCAGGTGAGAATATGAAGCGTGTCGACGTAGCTGTTATGATTTACAATGCGTTACATTTGGAGCCAGGAAATGTGGACTCATTAACATTTACTGACGTGCCTGATCGGGCAAAAGAGGCAGTAGCAGCATTGAAGGAAAAAGGAATTTTAGATGGTTATAATGAAAAAATATTTGGCGCTCAAGATACAGTAACGAGAGGACAAGTTGCTAAATTTATTGCTTTGGCTTTTGAATTAGATTTAGCCGTAAATGACCAAGGCTATACAGATATTGATGAATCCCGTTCTTTGGAAGAATATGTAAATGCGCTTGGAGCATCAGGAATTGCACAAGGTTATCCAAGTGGTGCTTTCGGTATTCATGATGATGTCAAACGTGGTGATTTTGCAGCGTTTCTCGATCGTGCTATGAATTTTGATGAAAGACCTAAAGTGATTTCTATTGAATAGTAGATTGACATCATAATAGTTTGTGCACCAAGGCATAACAAAAATAGAGAAAAGAATCATGCCTATCCTTTTAAAACGTTTAACGTGTAAAGGGATAGGTTTTTTTAAAAAGGGGATTAGGAGGAGCTACATGTTAAAACAACGTTTGAAAATGCAGCTTAAGGTTAGTGTATCTTTACTAATTGTGTTGGTAAGTCTTTTAGTAGCAATGACTAGTTTAGCAGCAACAAAGACAGACGAACTAGAGGTTGCCCCAGGAGTTAATTATTCTAAGTACGATGAATCATCAACGAATTCAGTCAGAGTGATGGAGGTTGACTTAACTAAACCACATCTAACAGTGGGGTTAGGTATGGATCCGGATTTTCAAAGTCTATTAACTACCTCATCGATTGCTAGAAAGTTTAGCCTGAAAAACTATCGAATGGTCGGTGGGATTAATGGTAGCATTTTTCACTTTGCTACGAAAAAACCTGCATATCTTTTATCTCAAAATGGTAATATACTTAATCTTGGTGCCGTTTCAAATGATTCAGACGGATATATGAGTATCCCAACTGCTTTCGGTATGAAGCGAAATGGACAAGCTTTAATCGATCGATTTCAAATTTTAATGTCAGCTGAAATTAATGGTAAAACATTTAAAATCGATAAATTTAATAGTTCAAGAGGAGCGGGAGAAAGTGTCTTATATACACCATCATTTCGTTGGGACTGGCCGAGAAATAATAAGTATGGTGTAGAAATTTATGTACATAAGACAGATAAAAAGATTGATAGTTCGGAAATGAAATTTGGCGACACGATTGTAGGTGAAGTGCTAGAGATTAGACCTTACATGTCAGGAAAGTATATTACGATTCCTCAAGATGGTTTTGTTATTTCTGTTCATGGGAATTCACCAATTGCTCAAGGATTAAAAGTGGGTGATTCTATTAAACTAACAGTCGATGTTGAGGACAAGTGGAAGAATACGAATTTTATTATGGGCTCAGGGCCAAAATTAGTCGATAGTGGACAAGTAGATTTAGAGATTAATGAAAACAGTACTCGTGCAAAAGAAGTTACACACCGGACGGCTATAGGGATTAATAAAGATGGTTCAAAAGTATTTTTTATTACAGTTGATGGCGGTAAAAATAGTAGGGGAATGACGTTACCTCAATTTGCAAAATATGTTCAAAGTTTAGGGGTATATAAAGCCATTAATTTAGATGGTGGCGGTTCAACAACGATGGTTGCCCGTCAATACGGAAATGAGTATCCTACGGTCGTTAATAACCCTACAGGTGGTTCTGAACGAGGTGTTGTTAATGGATTGTATGCGATCGTGACAGCTGAATCAGACATTCCAAGTAAAATATCTGTGCAAGCAGAAGAAAAAGGGAAAGTTTTAGTTGGAGCTAAAGTAAATTTCAAGCTTAATTATGTTTTAAACGAATATTATCATCCGATGAAAGTGACGAATGATCAAATACAATATCGCGTTGAAGGTAATGTTGGTCGGATGGAAGGGTCAACCTTCATTGCAGAAAAGGCAGGAAAAGGAACGGTTATCGCATCTTATGGTCAAGCAAAGACGTCTATTCCAATTGAAGTCGTTGCTCAAGTAGATGCTGTGAAAATTGAACCGAATAATTTAAAGATTGGATTAGGGAAGAAACAAAAATTTGTCGCTACCCCGTATATGAAGGATGGTTCGAAAATTATTTGGCAACCTGACAACATAAAGTGGTCGGTTACTAATGGTATAGGTGAGATTGACAGCAAAGGTCTATTTACAGCTGGATCAGAAAGTAGAAGTGGACAAGTACATGCATCAATTAATGGAAAGCCATATAAAACAGATGTCGTTGTCGGCGGAGACTATTCAGTTTTTGAAACGTTTGAAAGTAACAAAAACTGGGGAGCTACAAGTATTTTAGCAAATAGTTCAGTTCGACAAAGTAGATTATTTGAGCCAGTTGCTTTCGGAAAACATTCTTTACGATTAGAATATGATTTCCGCAATCAAGAAAGTGGCACATCTGCAGCTTACGCGAGTTATAACGGAGATGTAAAAATAACAGAACGACCAAAAGCAATTGGAATGTTTGTATATGGTGATCAAAATGAACATTGGTTACGAGCAAGACTAACAGACGGTAATGGAAAAATACATTATATAAGCTTCACTGGAGAAAACGAGTTGAATTGGGATGGCTGGAAATATGTATCTGCCCAAATCCCGAACGAAGTTAAACTTCCATTTCGTATTGACCAAATTTACGTAGCAGAAACAAGTGAAGCTAAAAAAGACCGAGGAGTTATCTTTATTGATCAAGTCCTGTTAACTTATAATGATGAACAGTTTGACTTAAGTCATTTGGCTAAACTCAACCTTGTTGATCCAAAAAAATCATGGGAAATAACTTTTGATAAACCGATTGATCGTCAATCAATCAACAAAGATTCTATTTATATTGAAGATGCTCTCGGTAACAAGCATGACGTGTCATACGAATTTTTAAATAACGATCAAGTGATTATCGTTCAACCGAAGAATCATTATAAGTCTGGTGAATTTTACCGATTAGTTATTAATGAAAAAATACAATCAGTTGATGGTTTTAATAAATTTGCAAAAACCACTAAATCTTTTAAGTCAAAGTAAACAGAGAATGGTCTTGGAGAAGGGATGATAATACCCTTCTCTTTTTTTTATCATTTTAGGCTTTAGTCACTTCAAGCCCATGAGTTGTTTGTTCAAACATTAGGTGGAATTGTTCAAAGTTGGGTAGTGATTGTCCAAAGATGGGCAGTCATTGTTCAAAGTTGGGTTGCAATTGTCCAAAGATGAGCTGTAATTGTTCAAAGTAGGGTTGCGATTGTTCAAACATGGGTTGTGTTTGTTCAAAGATGAGCTGTAATTGTTCAAACATGGGTAGTGATTGTTCAAAGAAGGGCTGTAATTGTTCAAACATGGGTTATGATTGTCCAAAGTCGGGTTGCGATTGTCCAAACATGGGTAGTGTTTGTTCAAAGATGAGCTGTAATTGTCCAAACATGGGTAGTGATTGTTCAAAGATGGACTGCGATTGTTCAAACATTGACTGTAATTGTCTAAACTTAAGCAATGACTGATTAAACATACCCATATCCAAGCACAGCGCTCCCTTCATTAAACTAACAATTGGAAAAAAATGAATAAAATCTCTTTAGTGTGATAACACATTTTAGTGTTATAATAAACGGGTGTAGAATATTGTTAATATTTATTCTTTTTCAATAGGGGGAGTAAAAAATGATTCCGATTGATAATTTATATTACCCGTATCCATCGCGTAGAAATGTGACGATTGCTAGAAATGGCATGGTTGCCACTTCACAACCGTTAGCGGCTGAAGCGGGTCTAGAGATTTTACGAAAAGGTGGAAATGCAATTGATGCTGCTATAGCGACGGCTGCAGCTTTAACTGTTGTAGAGCCTACATCAAATGGAATTGGGTCAGATGCGTTCGCTATTTGTTGGGTAGATGGAAATATATATGGCATAAATGGAAGTGGGCCGGCACCGAATAGTATTTCAGCGGACGAATTAAGATCTGCTGGTTATGAGGAAATGCCGACATTTGGGAAAATTCCTGTTACGGTTCCGGGTGCTCCCTCAGCGTGGGCAAAATTATCAGAGCGTTTCGGTAAGTTGCCATTTGAACAATTATTTGAACCGGCGATACGTTATGCAGAAGAAGGTTATCCAATATCCCCGACATTAGGCTTCTATTGGGATATCGCTTTTAATAAATTTAATCAAACGTTTGATGAAGACACTTTTAAACATTGGTTTGAAACATTTGCTCCAAAAGGTCGTGCGCCTCAAATTGGTGAGATGTGGTCTTCGCAAGGTCATGCACGTACATTAAAAGAAATTGCTCAAACGAAGGCAGAATCTTTTTATCGAGGGCATTTAGCAGAAGAGATTGATCAATTTTTCAAAGAACATGATGGTTATTTAACAAAAGAAGATTTAGCACAATACGAAGCAAAATGGGTAGATCCTGTTAAAGTAAATTATCGTGGTTATGATGTGTGGGAGATTCCACCTAATGGACAAGGCATTGTTGCGTTAATGGCACTCAATATCGCAAAAGGATTCGATTTTAATGAAAAAGAAAGTGTAGATACATATCATAAACAAATTGAATCAATGAAGCTTGCTTTTTCCGATGGTTTTGAGTTCATTACTCAGGAAGACAAAATGAAATTTACTGTAAAAGATTTATTGTCTGAAAGCTATGCTGAGGAACGGAGAAAATTAATTGGTGAAAAAGCTTTAACGCCGAAGCCAGGACAACCAAAAGGAAGTGGTACTGTTTCTTTAGCAACAGCTGACGGTGAAGGTAATATGGTCTCGTTTATTCAAAGTAATTACATGGGGTTTGGTTCAGGAATCGTAATCCCGAATACGGGAATTGCGATGCAAAATAGAGGTCACAATTTTTCATTAAATCCTGAGCATGTGAATTACTTAGAGCCTGGTAAGCAAACATTCCATACAATTATTCCAGGGTTCTTATCTAAAGGGTCTAACCCAGTTGGTCCATTTAGTGTGATGGGTGGATTTATGCAGCCACAAGGACATATGCAAGTAATCATGAATACGGTTGATTTTCATTTGAATCCACAAGCTAGTCTTGATGCGCCGCGTTGGCAGTGGATTAAAGGAAAAACGGTTCACGTTGATCCTAACTTCCCTGAGCATATCGCTCATGCGCTACAAAGACGTGGTCACGATATAAAAAGGAGTTTGCATCACGGCGAATTTGGTCGTGGCCAAATAATATGGCGTGACCCTGAAACAGGTGTCTTGTATGGGGGGACGGAACCACGAACAGATGGACATATCGCTTCGTGGTAATTAGGCCAGACAATAATAAGATACTTACACGTTACAGTATTCCACAGTAGTTTCATAAAAGCTAGGTCGGATCAAAACTTCGACTTAGCTTTTTCTCTTGTCATAATTCAAATATTATATAAAATAACTCGTTTACTGATAATATAGATACGGATTCTTTTTTTGCTTCTAGGAGGTAGTTTCTTTGAATTTTACATTACAGAAGGATATATTTATTAGTTTTTTTCGATCGGGCATGCTCGGGTATGGCGGCGGGCCTTCAACGATTCCGTTATATCACAAAGAAGTTGTCGATACATACAAGTGGATGACTGAAGAAGAATTTGGAGATGTGTTAGCGATTGCGAATACGTTACCTGGTCCACTTGCGACAAAAATGGCAGGATATATTGGTTACAGAGTTGGAGGGCTAATGGGAGTTGTTTCGGCTATAATTGCCACCGTTTTACCAACTGTATTAATTATGATTGGTTTGATTAGCTTTTTGTTTAAATTTCGAGGTTCTTCTATCGTGCAAGGAATGACTAAGGCGATCGCCCCAGTCGTTGGGGTAATGATTCTTATGTTAACTGCATCTTTTGTCCGAAATTCAGTACGTGATTTAGGTTGGGTTGTTGTTCTTATTCTCAGTGGTGTCAGTATTTTCATATACGTCATTTTAGATTGGCACCCAGCGATTATTATAGGAGCCCTCATTTTATTCTCTTTATTTTCAAAGGGGTCGAAAAAAGAAAAGGAAGCTTAATCATGTTAGGCATCGTAGGAGGAATTAGATGATTGTTTTTTGGCATTTGTTTTTAGCCTTTTTAATACCAGGAATAGTTGGTTATGGAGGAGGGCCAGCTTCTATTCCTTTAATCGAACATGAAGTAGTTAAAAATTATAATTTTATGTCGACAACGGAGTTTGGTGAAGTATTGGCGATGGCTAATGCCTTACCAGGTCCAATTGCGACGAAAATGGCAGGGTATATTGGGTTTCAGGTTGGTGGGACATTTGGAGCAATCGTTGCGCTTGTCGCCACCGTATTACCATCATTAGTAGCAATGATAATTTTGCTAAGTTTATTAAGTAAATTTAAAGATTCACCTAAAGTCAAACGGATGACATCTCTCGTTCGACCAACAATTGCAGTTTTGTTAGGTGTGTTAACTTATCAATTTTTTGAAACGTCATATGAATCAGCAGGGCTTCTGCAAACAGGTATATTAATTGTCGCAAGTTATCTTTTTCTAGAAAAACTTAACATTCATCCTGCTTGGGTCATCGCTGGGACGTTAGTTTACGGTGCCGTATTTTTGTCGTAAATCGTTTTTTTTGAAGGGTCAGGTCTGCACATTTCTACAATTATTTCCGGGGAAATATTGCATTTTTTGTGGTTATCGAATGGTTAAGTTATAATTTTTGACACGAATCTATTATTTAGGAGGCGTAATATTATGATTGATCATTTGCAAGGTCGAGTGAAGTTACACAATGGTGTTGAAATGCCTGGGTTTGGGTTAGGTGTTTATAAGGTATCAGAAGGACAAGAGGTCGAATTAGCTGTTTCGAGTGCACTTGAGTATGGTTATCGAATGATAGATACAGCCACTGTTTATCAAAATGAAACAGGTGTTGGTCGTGTAATTAATCAATCTAATATAAGTCGAGATGACTTGTTTATTACAACAAAAGTATGGAATGATGATCAAGGTTATGACGAAACGTTACGCGCGTTTGAATCAAGTTTAGAAAAATTAAAACTAGATTTTGTCGATTTATATTTAATTCATTGGCCTGTAAAAAATAAGTATAAAGAAACGTGGAAAGCTTTAGAAAGACTTTATGATGAGAAAGCTGTCCGTGCCATTGGTGTTAGTAATTTTCACGTTCACCATTTAGAAAACGTGATGAGCCGAGCAAATATAAAGCCAATGGTCAATCAAATTGAGTATCATCCTCATTTGACTCAACAGGAAGTTAAGACGTTTTGTGAGAAAGAACAAATTCAACTTGAAGCATGGTCGCCTTTAAAGAGAGGACGCCTTTTAGATGAGCCAACCATTGTTGAATTAGCAAATAAATATGATAAAACGCCAGCACAAATTATTTTGCGTTGGGATTTGCAGACAGGTGTTGTGACCATTCCGAAGTCAGTTAACCCAACCCGTATAAAAGAAAATGCTAATATTTTTGATTTTGAGCTTTCACAAGAAGATATCGAACGTCTGACAGCTCTTAACAAAAATGAACGTTCAGGCACAAACCCTGATAAATATGATGAAGAATAAAAAAGTATGCTTATAAAGCTTGTTTTTCATACAATTGTCAATTACAGCACTTCTAGATACGCTCGTTAATCTATTTTTTTGTTAAGATTAATGTAATAAGTGTTGTATAGGAAGGGTTGGTCCTAGTGGTCTTTAAAAGAGCATTGCCACGACAAATATGGCTAGTTCTGTTATTGTTCGTGTTAAGCTGTAATTTTATTTTGTATCATACGGCGTTTGGATTAGATGTTATTCCGGCAAATCCGAAAGGGGTAGTCATCGGATCCATTATTGATTTAGCCATTATCTCACCTACACTATTTTTGGCATGGCTACGAAAATGGAATTGGAAGTATATTGTTAGTGCTATCGCTACAGGACTTATTCTCGTTAGATTTCTTATACCGATGAATTATCTTGAACCTTTTGAGGCGATCACCTGGGTTGGATTTATCGCAGAAGGAATGCTTCTCATGTTCGAGCTTGCGGTTGTCGTAACATTGTTCGTATATATTCCAAATATCACTCGAGTGGTTAAGCAGAGCTCGTTACCGGTGTTATTTTCTTTTCACCACGCTGTTGAAGAAAAAATTAAGAGCCTACCAATTATTCATGCTATTTGTTCGGAAATGCTCGTTTTTTACTATGCCTTCGCAAGCTGGAGAAAACAAATTCAACCAAAATCTAATACATTTACATTGCATCAAAAGTCGAGCTATATTGCCGTACATGTGATGTTAATTCATGCGATTATTATTGAAACGATTGGTATCCATTGGTGGCTACATGATCAATACCCGATTGCATCTATTATTTTACTCATCTTAAATATATATGGGGTTATCTTTTTAATTGGTGACATACAAGCAGTTAGGTTAACACCCATACTGGTTACAGATGAGAAACTATATATTTCATTAGGATTAATTAAACGAATGGAAATCGAATGGTCTAATGTCGAAAAAATCATTGATGACCGAAATGAATTAGAGAAGAAGCTTTCAAAAGATACGATTGATTTTATCGCTAAAGATTTTGACGACGTTACTCCAACAGTTATTCTAGAATTGAAAGAGCCGACGGAAGTCATGTTGTTAATGAGACTTAGAAGAAAATATAAACGTGTTGCGATTCGGGTAGACGAACCGACTCGATTTATGAAGTTTTTAAATGAAAGAATGGATTCAATTTAATAATCTTATTAGATAAAAATAGTGAACCTGGCCTATAATCATTGGTCAGGTTTTTTAATTGTTCAAACATGGCGGGTAATTGTCCAAAGTGGCTGTGTGATTGTTCAAACATGGTGAGTAATTGTTCAAAGTAGGTGTGTGATTGTTCAAACATGACATACAATTGTTCAAAGTTAATGTATGATTGTGCAAACTGCCTCTGTTTTTAATCGAGAGTTAATAATAACGCATTTCAAATATTTTTAACGAAAATCGAAATAAGTCTAGTATAATGGATGTAGGGAGGTGCGCAATAATGAAGTTTGTCGCATTCAAAACAGGACGTGTTCATTTATGGGGCGTTTTAAAAGGAAATGATATTTATTATTCTGATAAATTAATGACTTATTTTCCGAACTTACTTTCTGTCGTAGAAAATTATTCATTTATTGATTTTGAACATAATTTTTCTAAAGTTGTACCACTTAGTGAGGTTGAAGTTTTACCGCCATTTTTACCACGAAAAAATGTGATGTGTATTGGGAAAAATTACCGGGAACATGCGCTTGAGATGACTGGTAATGATGAAAGTCAAATTCCAGAAAAACCTGTTATTTTCACAAAGTCCCCTACATCAATTATTGGGAATAATGATGTCATTGAGTCACATCAATCAGTAACGTCAGCGCTTGATTATGAAGGAGAATTAGCTGTCATCATTGGAAAAGCTGGCCGAAATATTTCACGTGAACAGGCTTTAGATTATGTCTTTGGCTATACAATTATTAATGATGTAACGGCTAGAGATTTACAACAGGATCATAAACAATATTTTCGTGGCAAGTCGTTAGATACGTTCTGTCCGTTCGGGCCAATTCTCGTTCATCGTGATGAAATAGAGGACGTACAATCATTATCAATAAAAACTTATGTTAATGATGAATTAAGGCAAGATGGCAATACGAAAGATATGATTTTCCCCGTTGCTGAGTTAATCGAAGTATTATCAAATGGAATGACTTTGCAATCTGGTGATATTATTGCAACTGGGACACCAAGTGGGGTTGGGAAAGGATTTAATCCGCCGAAGTTTTTACAACCTGGTGATGAAGTTCGTATTGAATTAGAAGGAATTGGGGAGTTAATTAATCGGGTAAAATAATTAGGGCCTTCGCATAGTAGAGAAAGCAGGTGTAATTTTGGGCCTTTTTGTTGAGGTTTTATTACCAATTGTTAGTGTCTTCTTAATTGGTTTCGTATTACAAAAAGTAAAAAAGCTAGATGTTCGCTCTATCTCGAGTGTGTCAATTTACATATTTATGCCAGCACTCGTCTTTCAAACGTTTTATGATGCAGATTTAAATGGTGAATTTTTAACGATAGTTTTATTCAGTGTTCTGTTATTTATTTCCATCATTATTGTAAATAAAATACTAGCTCTTATTTTCAGATGGGATCAAGCTAACGAAAGTGCGCTCATATTAGGAACGGCGTTTATGAATGCTGGAAACTACGGTTCGCCAGTGATTTTATTCGCATTTGGAGAGACGGCTTTTGTTTTTGCAATTATTCTAATGTCAGTTCAGACAATATTAATGAACTTTTTTGGCGTGTATTATGCATCAAGGGGCACAAGTGGGATAAAAACTGCGATTCAATCGGTTTTTAAAATGCCGGCGACTTATGCGATTATTTTAGCTTTATTGCTTCAACGGTTTAATGTACCAATTCCAGAAAATTTAGCTGGAATTATAGATTTTCTTGCTGTTGTAACGATTCCTCTCATGATGGTCGTATTAGGTATGCAGTTAGCGAACATTTCTTTTAAAGAATTTGAAGTTGGGCGAGTCATCATTGGGTCAACGTTAAGATTAATCGTTTCCCCACTTCTTGCTTTACTCATTGTCATGATTTTACCTGTCTCGGATTTATTAGCTAAAGTGTTCATCGTAATTGCGGCTATGCCAACTGCAGCAGTGACGACGATGTATGCTGTCGAATTCCGAGTCAGGCCCGATTTAGTCTCAAGTATTACGTTAGTAACAACTATGAGTAGTGTATTAACGTTGAGTATTATATTGACGTTATTAATGTAAAAAATCCTCCCTTAAGACGCAAGGGAGGATTTTTTAACTTCTTAATTCCTGACGCATAAAAATGGTGTATGAAATTAGGAAGCAGACAAAGCATAACGCTATCATTCCTATGACTTGTGGCCATATAATTGTTAAGCTTTCGGATAAACCTAGTAAACTAGGAATTGTTCCTGATAGTTGATCCATTGTTACTGGTCCAAGTGCACGGAAGCCAGGATTTAGTAACACGGTTGTTATCTCAGAAAACAAATAATTGGGGGAAATGCGTGATAACATCGTCATTTTTTCCTGGCTTGCCATCTGATCACTCACAGTTTGAAACAGTTGATCTGGCATGGATGCATTAATGATTAATTCAACTAATATTTGGTAAAAAATACTAAAGAACAACCATATGGCAATTCCAGATAAGGCAGATGTCGCTGCCTGTTTAAATAAAATAGAGAATAGAATAGATAATGCTAGCCAAAATGCGATATATAATATAATCATCAATAAGTAAACGATGATTCTTGTAAATTCTTCAAACGTAGGTGGAAGCCCAATAATAAATAGACTGATTGAAAAGATGAGCATTCCTAATACGAATACAAGATAAGCAATGACAAATAGTCCACCAGTGAATTTTGCTAAAATAAGATAATCTCTAGGGATTGGTTGAGACATCACTCTTAGTAAAGTGCGATTATTTTTTTCAGAGTTTATCGCATCGAACCCCATCGCAACTCCGAGTAAAGGGCCTAGCAATGTAATAAAAGTAATGAAAGATGGCAATGATCCACCCTCACCTTTTATAGAAAACATTTTTAAATAGATAAAAAGATCTTCTGATGCTTCGATATTGTTCGCAACATCTCTGACCGCTGACAATGCTGCAAAAAGTGACCCGATACAAGTTAAAACGATAATCGTTAATAAAATGTTGAAACGTATACTTTTTATATGGTCGCGAATTTCCTTTTGTACGAGAACCCAAAATGGGCTTCGAGCAAAACGAGTAAGCGCTCCAACTAAGGCTTCTTTATTTAATTTCGCTTCCAAGGTTGACACCTCCTTGGAAATATTGTTGATAAATATCGTCTAAGCCGTATGAAATTTGTTTGATTGAATAAAGTTGAAATCCATTTTCAACAATTTGTTTTGCGAACGCGCCATCATCTTTTTCAGTTGTCCGAACTTGAATTTTTTCATTTTGTATCGTAGCCTCACTTACTGAAGATATTCCCTGCAAGATAGATTGAACATCCTCATTACGATTCGTTTCTATTTCATAAAGATAAGCATGGTCATCAAGTAGCTGTTTTTGTAAAGATTCAAGATTTCCTTCGGCTAGTAGTTCACCTTGAACAAAGATCCCAACTCGGTCACAAATTTGTTGGACGTGATGTAAATGATGTGATGAAAGTAAAATCGTCATCTGATGTTCATCACGAAGTTCACGAATCATTTTTAAAAACTCCTGAATCCCTTGTGGGTCAATGCCTAATGTTGGCTCATCCATAATAATAATCGATGGTTCTTTTATTAACGTATCCGCAAGACCGAGTCTCTGTTTCATTCCTCGAGAGTACTTTCCTGCTTTTTTATGTTTTGCTTCAGTTAACCCAACTTGTTCTAATAATTGATCAGCTTTTTCATTTGCTTCTTTTTCTGAAAAACCGTTAAGCTTTGCAGTTAACATTAAATTTTCCTTCCCAGTTAAATCTTCATAAACCCCGACATGGTCTGGGAGGAAGCCGACTCTTCTTTTAACTTCTATTGGATTCATTGTGGGGGAAATGCCTTCAATAAAAAGTTCTCCTTCAGTCGGCTCTGTTAATCCTAATAACATGAAGATCGTCGTCGATTTTCCAGCCCCGTTTGGTCCTAATAATCCGTAAATTTCACCTTTATTAATTTGTAAATTTAAGTGATTGACAGCGGTGACTTCTTTATATTGTTTTACGACGTTTGTCATTTCAATGACGTGATGAGTCAATGTTATCTCCTCCCATACTTACGGATTAGGAAGACGAGGCTAACCGCGACGGCAACGATAATTAAAATACCAACCCAGCCCCATAGCATTGATGTTTTGACACTCATACGAAATTGTGCTTCTTTTGAGACTTCAGGTGAATTTGCTTTTAGTGATAATACATAATCACCTGCAATTGCTCGGTCACTTGCTGTTACGGTTGCTTGAACCGTTTGTTTTTCACCTGGTTTAAGCTCATTTATTTTATCCGTAGAAAATTCAACTTCCCATTCAGACGGGGTATTGCTAGTAAACGTGATATCTTTTAAATCAGTTGTTCCTGTATTTTCAACGACTAGTTGTAGTGTCGTCTTCTTTCCTGCTTGAATATCTTCACTTAATCGCCCATCAACGGTAGAAAAATTCAAATTATACTTTCCAGTGATGACGGCCTCTAAAGTGACTTCAGACTGTGTTTGCCCTGACTGTGCGATGACTGGAATTTCGTATGTTCCTTCTTTTGTATTTTCTGCTGGGCCAACATCGACATCAACTGTTTTAGATTCACCCGATTCTACGCTAACACTTGTAACGTTTTGCCCATCAGCTTTAAATGTTACTTGCCAACCTCTAGGTGCACTTGCTTGTAAGGAATAGTTTTGAGTGTCAGCTGTTTTATTCGTTAAATCGAGTTTATAACTGAACGTTGAATCGACATCTCCTTGCATGTTTAATTGGTCAGATGATAAATCGGTTTTGAACACACCTTGTTCGGTTATTTCAACTGATATTGGTAATGTTGTTGTTGCTCCGCTTGAGGACTTCGCAACGACCCGGAAGTTGTATGTTCCTTTTTCTATTTGTAATGGTGCTTCTATGTCTAGTTTAAAAGTCTCCTTTTCATCAGGATGGACGGATAGTTGTTTAATAGAAAATCCTCCTGATGATAATGTGTAAGTCCAATCGTCTGGTAAGTTGGAAACAGACAAATCAAGCTGTTGCACTTGAGATGAATCATTAATCACATCGATGCTGTAAGAAATATTTTCACCTGGTGTGACAGCAACTCCCGTGTAAGGAGTGAATAATGTAATACCTTCTGCAGCTAATAGTTTTGAAGGTAAATTCAGCGGAATAATTAATGAGAAAATCATAACTAGATACAAAAGTTTCTTCATGAATATGCTCCTCTCTTTTTTTATTTAAATTAGCTGAACCCTTTCATTAAAAGATACGAGAGAAAAGTTTTATTGGATTTGTGGATTGACAAATTTTTTTTAGGTGAGTCAATTTCATAATTGCTCTTTTTTATAAAACACAGACTAACAGTATTTTATAAAACGTGTTTTTAAAATTTATACTGAAGTAAAACTAATTGATAACAACATTACTCCACTACTGTTTAAACCGACAGTTGCTTGTTTGACCTTTTAGGGTCTATACAGACCTGAATTATTTCTCGTTAGCATTAATGCTGCTACGCAGCCTGACCTTGTTGATTAAATGCTGTATTAATACGATCAGCTGCTAACTTGGATGCATTATAGATAAGCGTAACTAAATCAAAGTGAGTTTTAGCCCGCTTTCCAGAGCGATATCGAACATTATTTAGTTGGAAATACCCTTTCAAATATGCATTTACTCTTTCGACTGCTGTACGTTGATTATAGATCTTATCCCATGCTTTTGAACCACGAGCTGGGGCTGTGTATTTTCTCAGATCTTTGGTGATCTTCATTTTAAATACTTTTTGACAGATACCATCATTAGCCAATGGGCAATCTACACATTCTTTGGGTCTCGTATATTTTAGTGTTTCATATTTAGCATCATAGCTATCGTAGCGATAGGAGTGCTCTCTGAAACAAGTAGGGGCAAAATGTTTGTCAAACCCGATGGGTTCAGGCTCGTTTCGCTTGTTATAAGCAATCACGGACTGTTGTCCCATTCTATAGACTTGTTTATAAATCGCTTCAAAGTCATATCCAGCGTCCATTGTTAGGTATCTTATATTAGGTAGTTGCAAGCCCTGAATACCTTTCAAAAGTGGAATAGCTGCTTTCCCATCATTTAAGTTTCCTGATGAGAGAAGTGTTTGTAAAATATAATGACTCGAGGAGCCAACGGCTAAATGAGCTTTATATCCATACCAAAATTCATTCTTACCTTCTGAGTTCTTCTTCACGCCCCATTCGGGATCTTGGGGAACTTCTTTGCGAAGTTCGTTTAAAGGTACGTCTAACTGATCTTCAATTTTTTTTTGATAGATTGGCAAATTAGCTTCCTTTTCAGCTTGTTCTTTTTTCCATTGTTCTCGTTCTGCCTTTGGTTTACGTCCACGTTTCTTTGGCTTAGATTTTGGTTTGTCTTTGTCTTTTTTTCGTGGTGCTTGATCACGTGCTTCAAAATGTGTTGCATCAATGGCTACGATCTCATCAGTGATATAACCTTCAGATATGGCTTGGGTAATTAATGTTTCTTGAACCGTTTCCAATACATCAGACTCACTAATTTGTTTAATGATTCTTGAATAAGCAGCTTCTGAAGGAACTTTATCAGAATATAAGAAACCGCAATCAAGTTTAAAAATCAAATCGTTTTCAAGTCGTTTGACTAAATCCTTAATCGTAGGAATACGCTCTGTAATCCTTGCGATTAACGAGTAAATCATAGCTCCATAATTCAGTTGAACAGGGGGTCCATATCGGGACTTCTTCGTAACGACAGCGAAGATAGGATCGATATCAATTGCAGAAAAAATTGCATCAAATCTATGGGTAGGTTCTAATTCATATAATTCTTGGATGTCAAACAGGCTTTCTTGTCGTATAATAGACATAGGGAGTCTTCCTCCAATCGTTTGAGAGTTGTAGTTAACTACTCAATTCGACATTTTGGGGAGGTACTCCTTTTTTAATTACTCAAAAGCCTTGAGCCCCATGGGCTCAGATTTATGAAATTGACTCA
>JBPYCQ010000009.1:0-139049 GCA_051846895.1 Bacillaceae bacterium W0354 | reverse complement strand
TGTAACCGTCAAGTAAAAAGATACAGTTTTCGATAATTAATTTGAAGCAGTTTTTGCTCCAAAGATAGAAGTTCTATGTTTCATGCGATAACTGTCTCCATTTAAATGGATAATTTCCGCTCTGTGCATAATCCTATCTAATATAGCGGTAGTAATTGCTGGATCGCCTAATAACTCACCCCATTCTTTAGGAGCCTTGTTAGAAGTAAGTATAATACTTGAAGTGTTGTATAAATCGTTTATTAGATGAAAGAATAGGTTTGCTTCATCTTGATTTATAGCCATGAACATTAGATCATCGATGACTACTAAATCGGCTTTGCGAATTCTTTTCATCCTTGTTTGTGACTTACGTGTAATTCCCTCTGTTTTTAATGTATGAATTAATTCTCCCATGGAAGTAAAAATCACCTTATAGCCTTGATGAATTGCTTGTATTCCTAGGCCGACCGCCAGATGTGTTTTACCAACACCTGGAGGTCCTAACAGGATAATGTTGTAAAGTTGCTCTATCCACAGTAACTCTTTTAATTTATTAAACTCTTTCTTACTCATAGATTGTTGTTCATTCAAATCAAATTGCTCTAGGGTTTTATAATAAGGGAATGTAGCCCATTTAAGACGTTTTTCGATTTGTTTTTCTTCACGCTTTTTTTGCTCATAGCTCAAGATATCCATTAAAAAGGCTGCGTAAGTCACATTATCTTTTTCTGCCTTTTCTAACAATGCTGGTAGATTATTAGCTGTTTCTCCGAAACGAAGTGACTTTAATGTGTCTTGTAATGTTGATAATTGACTCATTGAATTTCACCTTCCAATACAGAAACATATTCCTGAATATCTCTAGTTTGAGCTTTTGTCTGAGAAACAGACTCACTTAAATAATTAAATTGTTTAAGATCATCTATTTGTCGTTTTTCATTATTGACACTTGATACATTTTGTCGGTTCAGGTATTGAACCATATCGATAAAATCCGTTGCACAAAAAAGTTGCCATTTCATACATTCTTCTAATGCTTTATCAAGTAATTCTTGATTGTGTTTTTTAATTTCTTTAGAAATCATTTGTAATTGATCTCGAATGTAACGCTGTCGTACCTTACGTATTTCTTGTAAAAATTGTTTTGCTTTATTTGAATTGCTAAAGTACGAGGCAACTGTCTCAATATAGGTATCAATTCCCTTTGTCCGATCACGTATATGACTTGTATCTTGAATCAACTTTCCTTTGCCAGAAGTGATTCGATGTTTGGCAAGAATGGGACCAGATTTGCTTTCTCGAATAATTAAATATTTATCATCCTTCGTTTCGATATAGACTTGTTTTGTCTTTTGAAAAGTTCCTAAAGGAACTGTGTAACGATTCGATTTATACCAAATTATATTGTCCTTCCGAACAGTTCTTGTTATACTTGTATTAAAGGTTTTAGTGATATATGTATTATCACTAATTGGGGAGACTGGACGTAAGTGTTGCTTTTCGAGGGCAAACACTTCAACTGGTCTCTTTTTTGTTGTATTGTGGACTTTATAGTTTGCAGTGCGTTCAAGCCATTTCCAACCAGCTTCATTCCATGCATCTAACCCATAGTACAAACGATGCTTGGCAAAATTTTGTTTTACATATTTAACTACGTTTTCTACCTTTCCTTTACTTTCTGGGTCAGCTTTTCTACACATCCAGACTTTTAAGTTTCGTTCTTCTTTATAAGATTGAAATTCTTTAGTTAATATAAGATCTCCGCCATTTTCACTAACGAGAATTAATGCATCCTGATCATAGACGAATTCATCTGTGATTCCTCCAAAATATCGAAATGCATTTTCATGGGCCTGAATGACATCTCTTGTAGTAAATGGCCTGTCCAACCATTCTTTATATTTATAGCGAGAATGAGCTAATACAAATGCTATAAAACGTAGTTTTACTTTTCTTCCATCTGGTGTGAATTGTTCTGTTTGTCCAAAATCAACTTGAATTTGTGAACCCATTGGCTTCTCTGGAACCGACTCATAAATTCTTGGTGAACTTTCCTTTGGAATATTATATTCCTTTCTAAGATTCCTTACATATAGCCGTACAGTACTTTCTGAAACTACTAAATCACTATATTTTTCTAATAGCCAATCTAATACTTGTGCAGCTGACATATCTGGATGTTCTCTTAACCATGATAAAATCAAATTTTTATATGGATCCAATATTTTTCTTCTAGTTTTCGTGCTTCGTATCCAATCAGCCATGCTTTCTGGATTATGCTTTAAATAACGGTAAACTGTCGACCTTGAGATGCCTAGTTTTTCAGCAACTTTGGTTTTACTAAAACCTTGTTTTAATAATTGATGAATTTCCATATACATTTCCCATTTATCCACCTTTTTACCCTCCATCACTGAGAAATTAAGCTATCAATATAATACCAGTGATAGAGTGATTTTTATATTGGTTTCAAGTTGCGAGAGTAGTTTTTATGAAACTGCCCTCGGGCAGTTTCATAAAAACTACTAACTTCGGCAACTGACTAAAAGTGTATAATCTTATTTATCGGAAACTGTATAATTTAGTTTATCAGTCACAATAATCTAACTTTGTACCATGTAACCATGTCCTAAATATATAACTCAGACCTTCCTAACGTATTTTATTTGAAAGTCGGTACATATCGATATAAAGATAGTAATGAATCTAAAAAATTTAAAAAGGATAGAGTTTTTTATCACTCCACCCTTTTACTTTAACTGTTTTATCTGTTATTTAAAAATTAAATCTCCTATCGAAAAATGAAGTTTGAACAAATTAGAAAATAATACTATTATTTTTCATCATTAAACTCATCAATTCTATCTAAAGAACTTTCAATTGCATAATTTACAAATCGTGTTATAAACCCTCGTTTCCTTTTTATTTTTAGCTCATTCAATCTATTTACAAGATCTTTCCTTATTAAAAAGGTTTGACGTTTATGTGTATCTTCCATAGTTACTTGTTGACTTGTTTCAGCCAAAATTTCCTCTAGAGGATCTTTCTTACTCTCAAAATCTTTTATGATTTTCTTCAGCTTAAAGTACATTTCATCGTCCATTATGTACACCACCTTTTCAAAGGTAGCATAACATTGTTTTGTTTTATTGTAAACATTTAATTATACATAACAAATTGACATTAGTCAATGAATTTCAACCTATAATTTATATGCAATTTTATATTCTTTATTAAACCCTACTAATTCGAATAATCTTTTCACTTATATCTAAGATATAGTATAAAAACTATACTAAACGTAAGGAGGTGTACCTTTGAAAAAAGACGATTTCTTTACAATGAATATCCACGAGAGAGTAGAATTAGTTAATAAACTATTAAAAAAAGACAACAATAACTTACGTGCTGTAGCAAAAATATTAGGAATTAATTATTCTACCTTTACAAAAGCAATGCTAGAAGGAGACTATGTGTACGTTAAAAGACATAATCAATATTACCCCTTTTTTAGAGAGCCTGGTTCGATGCCACGAAATAGTACTCAAGAAAAATGTATGGAAATAGACTTCATAAAAGAAAACTTTGCAACACTTAAAAAAGTTATAGACAAGGAAAATAAAAACCATCCGCAACTCATAATAGACAAACGCCTCTTTGAATCCTCGAAAAGTGTAACAAAAAACTTTAGAATTTCCCCTGACTTGTATGATGAATTTACTAAAGTTTGTGAAAGGCATTATCCTTACTTAAGGATACAGAATATTATTGCACAGCTTTTGTTAAATTTTATTGATGATCACAGTACTAAAGCGTAATATTGCTGTAAAGTTTTCAAAACTGAATCAATAATTGAAAATGCTACACAGCAAATCTGGTAGCATTTTCTTCTTTAAATCAAGCAATAAATCCCATTCAATCCATTGCTTATTATTGCTCAAATATCTTGAGGTACTCTTCTCTAAAAGCTCGTTCTCTTTTATGATTAAAGAATGGTAATCCATAAATTTGATAATCATCATTATTATGGAATAGTACCTTTTTATTCTTTTCAATATATAATTCTGCGTTCTCTCTAATTTCCCTTAAGAACTTTTCTTTTTCCCTATCAAGTTCTTCTAATTGTTCACCTTTTGGCTCTATAAATATTTGATATACCACATCTTTGTCATCTTCCGCTCTCTTTGCAATTACCAGAAAATCTGGTTCAAATCCTTTTCCATCTGAGAACCTGTATAACTTAAATAATTTTTCATTTCGTATTAAGTAGAATCGTTTAAACTCGTCCTTATATTGATTATACATATCATAAATTAGTCTTATAAGTAATTGTTCTTCGCTAGTATTTCTGTAGGCTTTTTCATAAACAAACCAATTTTCTTCTTCGACCTTAACAAACCTCTTATAATCATCAGTTGTAGATGACGATTGTTCTCTAACTTTATCAGTATCTCCAATTACTTCCATTTCCTTTTCAAATGGTAAATCCTTAATCTTTCTAGGGTAAAACTCCTTCGTTCCAACGTAATTACTTGAGTAACTTTTAATATCAGATCTCAATTGCTCCAACATTTTCAAAACAATAAATAAATATTCATCTGGTGACAATTTAGTATCATTATTTTTATCATTATTTTTCTTCTGCCATATTGATATAGTTACCTGCCCTAAATAATCTTTGGATTTAATAAATTCAATTAAAGATTTGAGATTAGGGAAATATCTTTTTAAATTATTAAAATGGAAAAACGAATCTTTTTGTAATGCCTTACGGACTACAGTAAATGGAATTGATGAAACAGGTACTGGTTTCCTATCTAATTCTTCCAGACCAATGTCAATCTCTTCCTCTAGTATTTCAATTTCCTTAACGGAACCAGTTTTTACTTTTACTTCGTAATCCCTTTTATGCAATCCTAAATCTTGAAATGAATTTATTTTACGCAAATCTTTTTTTTCTTGTTTATTTAAAAAAATATAACCAGTCTTATAAAATGTACTATCTTTGAATGAAGGCTTCAATGTTAAATGAACTTTTCGCTTTTCACTATCACCCAAGCCAATTTTATCTAACTGTTTATGAAGGTTTCTAATATAGGTTGGATGATTCAAGCTATAATAACATAATTCTTCTAATACTCTTAGTGGGTGTTCCGTATTTTCATCATACTTTCTTCGAAATTTCGGTTGCTCTTCATCCACCTGAAAGGGAAAATATCTTGCCCCTCGCCCAATTAGTTGTGCATCTTGTGTAGGCGTCTTGCCTCCTGTTGCATTTTCATCTGTTCGAACAATATCAAATAAGTTTAGCACATCCCAGCCTTCTGTTAACTTTTTAACAACAAAAATAATGCGTATAGGGTTATCTTTGTCCTCGAGGTTATTAAGTAATAACTGTTTTTCTTCCTCATCATTTCCAGAGTAGATAACCATCTGTTTCTCCTCTGAGAAGTCTATTTTTAACTCTTCCGCTAGTTGATCATAATCAATTTTTTCACTTTGATAAAAATTAAACGCTCTTGTCAATAGATTCACTTCTTCATCTTTTGGAATAATACCCTTTATCATGTCTCCATTTAACTTGGATAACATTTGCTTAAATTCTTTATATGTATCTTCAGCGTTTGACTTTGATTTAGTCTTAATAAGAACGACTGGCTTAAAAGGTAATATTCCGTACTTTTCTGCAATCTTCTTTCGGTATTGACTAATTACTAATGCCTGTAAAATTCGTTCCATATTACTGACATCAGATTGAAGCACCTTAACTTCCTTCGAATATTTGTCTTCTCTAAATGCTCTTAGATTATAATTGTACAATATTTTATCTTTGTACTTTTCTTGTACAGCTTCATGTTCAACTTCTGCTGTAGCAGTATATTCCAATAGAACATTTTCCTCGTTAGACTCTAATATAGTTTGAATGACATTCTCCCATGTATGTACTTTTTCTTCTTCTTCTTTGGTAGAAGCACTAAAATGGTGTGCTTCATCCGATAAGATAACAACCTTTTCTCTTTCAAAATCCTCAAAAGTTAAACTATTTTCCCTAGGGAACAGTACTTTTTCCCTTAGCCCTTGAATAGTTGTAAAAATAATATTAATTGAATCATCATCAGCTTCATCAAAGGTTTCCACTGACCGTATTTCAATTTGTTGTCCATTGTTTAATATTTTTTCTTTAAACAAATATTTTGGTGAAGATGTATTTAAGAAATTTTCTTTTGTTTTTCGTACAATCTCCTTATTATTAACGACAAATAAGAAGCGTCTGTAACCTTCTTCATACAAATGTAGAATATTTGATGCCATTATCAGTGTTTTTCCTGCACCTGTTGCCATATGGAATAGTAAGTGAAGTGGATACTGAATATTCGTATCATCTTTTGTTAATGCATATGCAAACCTAGCCATCGCTTCTTTTTGGTATTTTCGTAAAGGGAATTTATCAGGTAAATTCTCTTTTACAAAAGTAGGGATAATATTATCAGTAATAATTCTATTCTTATAGAAAGCGTCATACAATTCATAGAGCATCAAGATTATTCTCCCCTTTCATAGAATGATTCCATAAACGCTCTATCAGCTTGGCTTATTTCAAATTGTTCATCATCAATATCACTATAATTTACATATAATTGGTTCTGATCTAGAAAATCAATTAAAATGTACTTTTGTTGTTCAAAAGTCAATTCATCAAATTCATTGTCATTAATATTGAACTCTTCTAAGTTCACCCGATAATTCAAAAACCCTTTTTCTTTAATCTTATCAAATATCGAAGACAACTGTTCTTTATTAGATGCATTCATAATCTTTTCAACATACAATTGGTTATATTTCATTAGTTCAGCATACACAAAAGAACCACCTTTTTGCCAATTAACCAATTCACTTACACCCGTTTGATCACCATTTATTACATTTTGTAACCGAACAACACTATCATTTTCTCCATAATCTAATTGCTCTATTCCAATGTACCTTCTATTCATTTTATGGGCTACAGCACAAGTTGTTCCACTTCCAAGGAAGAAGTCTAGTACAATGTCATCTTTATCTGTTGTCATTTCAATTATTCTTTTCAACAACATTTCTGGCTTTTTTCCATTCTTTAGTTTGACACCACCCTCAACCTCTAATCCTGTAGTGTTAATATCGCTCCATATGTCACCTATGTAGGTCTTCAACATATCTTCTGCAAATATAAGCTGTACACGAGGACTACTTGCAGTTGGTGTATAGTCTGATTTAATAATGTACGGTATTTTATCCCTTGTAGAGAGTACGGAGAACAATAAATTATTGTTTGTTTCCTTTTTTTCGTCTGCTAATTTCTTAACACTTGGAGAGGCCGCACTGCGACAAATTCTATAGGCGTTTTCTCTCAACCATTTTTCTTGATTATCTTCCGTTACTCCTAGTTCCCTCATTACTGTATATGCATTTTTTATGGTTACCTTTTCTAATATCTCATCGATTATTTTAATATCTTCGCTAACATCTTCTCCACTCTCACTTTTTGCTGTTATTGTATCTATGACTTTTTTATCTTCTTTAGAGAAGTTTTCTAGTAATATTTTGTATTCATCATCCCAAGTTTCTCTGTCTACCTTTATTGGATTTAACGTACCATTATTACGCCTATATAAAAACAAATGTTCTTTTACCTTAGGTACTCTAGTTTTAACATGTGACATTTTTACACCTGATACTTCCGACATTTTTACAATAATGTTATTAACAAAGTTTTTTTCTCCAAAAATCTCATCTAACAATACCTTTATGTAATGGGCGTTTTTATCATTGATTTGTAACGCTAAAAATCCATCATTTTTCAGCAAATTTTTCGCAACCTCTAATCGGTTTTTCATAAACGTTAACCATGTAGACCTTGTGAATTTATCATTGTACATAAATGAATCATTCTCTGTGTTGTATGGAACATCAATATATATTAGCTTTACTCTGTTTTTATAGGCATTTTCCAAAGACTTTAACGCAATCAAGTTATTACCTTTGATAATTAAGTTGCTGTTATCGTCCCAAATAGGATTCTCTTCAATTCCATCGATTGTATACCGAACTACATTACAAAGTGCCTTTGGTTCAAGTAGTCGATCTATTTCCTTTTTATCAATTACTTGATTATAAAATACTTCTTTTTTACCACCTGAAACCTCTTCCTTCGTTTGCCCACCTTCAAGAACACAATCTTTATACGGAAAATCGATTACTACCTTACCAGAGTCTTTTAATAGTTCATTGTTGTTAGATAATCCTATTTTATTTCGATACCTTGTATAAGAATTTAACCATGATGATTTCCCTGAAAGGAATTTTATAAACTTGTCTTGTAAGAACGTAAGGCCGAACTTAGTTTCTAGAAAGTACTCCTCTCGTACATCATCAATCTCTAATAAACGTTTTATAAGCTCTTCATCATTTTGTAAAACTAACTGTATCAATAAATTTTCCTTAATCTCACCATTTGAAATTAAACGATCATCTTCTTTTAATTTTTCTAGTAATTTTTCGATAGGATTCATTAATTTGCTCTTTCCTTTCTTTTATTATCATTAAAATTATTTCAATAAAGAGATTATTGCAATACTCGACAAATAAAATACCACGACTAGTTCCATTCTAACATTAGATTATACCCCTTATACTCCTTATTGATAAATAAAGTCTACATTGTTAATCTTTTAGATAGGTTTTAAGAAAATTTTGTTTCATTTGTAACTATATCTAACTTATAAACACATTGCATATTCGGAATTATTCATTTATACTAATAATAATCCACAAAGTATTATTGAGAATGACCATCCGTAAATTTTGCCGAGTTTCGGGGTGGTCTTTTTCTATTTCTGTATTTTCAAATCACTTTTACTTAATTGTAAATGGGTTTTTAAAATGGGAAGGGAAGTCGGAGCGGTTTTTGGGAATCAAGATAGGGTTTACCCCTAGCGATTCTATATCCTTTAAATACTGGCGGTAAGTTGGAGGGGAGAGATATTTCTTAGGGGCATCAATACCATTTTTACTTATATTAACTAAAAAAGTTCGCAGTTTTTGCTTCTTATTCTTCGTAAAATGACTATTTTCAATGATTTTTTCTGCTTTATTTATTTTATAGAAGTCACCTCTGCGAGCAATTGGCAATATGTGTTTAGACATATACTGTTTATACAATTGATCATTAAAGTAGACTTTTAGTTTTTTTGGTCTACCTTTTCCTTTATCCGCTCTCTTCATGGCATTTAAATGCCTATTTTTTAATCGAAGCTCATAACGTATTACGTTTTTCTCATAGTGTTCAACCTTTATATCTTCACCATTTTTAATCTTTGCATTCCGTTCCTCCTCTTTATCGTAAATAATGAATTCTACACTTTTATTTTTGTGATATTGGGATGTTTCATACTTTAGAGGCTTACCTGTACTATCTTTACCCCACTTAATCTTTTGCTTGTAAAAATACTTATTCGTATACTTTTCGAATAGATGAAAAATTAATTCTCGATGTTTTTCTTCAGGAATTTCTACATCATACCGATAATCAATCCTTGTTAATGTGTGATTATCAAAGTGAGTTGAATGTCCAAACTGGTAAATTAGGAATCTACGTATATCTGCTTCAACTAAATTATAATCTTTTTCTGTAATGTTACTTCTACCTAACAGTTTAAGGATATCTATCTTTACATGCAAATTCCATACACTTCCTCTACATGATAACCAAGTAATAGTATAGCATGGGAATTTTTCACTTATTGATTTATTTAATTTTTTTATACCTCCTTCAAAGTAATTAAAGTTTTCTACTTTTATCTGATACCTAGAAAACAAGTGCTGACCTTCTTGATAATTAATTGGAAATAATATTTCTACTGTGTGTAACATTTTAACAACTCCTATGAAATGTTTTTATCGGGAATCAATAGAACCTTGACTCTGTTGAGATTGCCTATTAAGTTTTTTCCCGTCCCTAACTAATTTAATTGATCCCTCAACACACTAAATCTTTAAGTGTGCTTTGATCTGTCTTTAATAATTTTATTTGTTTTGGGTAATTATTACCTGATACTGTGAGGAGAAAATTCGTAGTTATATGTATCCTATGAAATAGTAAAGGTATATTAAAGGGAAAATCGGTTCTATAGTGTTCTACATTTACGAAAGGAATATAATAGTAATGCAAAACAACTACAACTTCTTTGCAGATGTAGATGAACTTTTATTTTGACCACTAATACTTGGTAATTCAATTAAACAATTAAAAATAAAAAACAAGTCTGCCGCAGACTTGTTTTTTAATTGCTTACTTTAATTTTGGTCTAATACATTTAGTGTACCTAACTACCACTAACTACTCGTGTTCCTCTGTCACCATTTGATAATACACATCCCGATAATTAAAGGCTACGAACAAATCGAGAAGGTTAATTTCCAACACTTTGCAAATCTCAATGCATAGAGGAAAGGATGGATTATTTCTCTTACCACTTTCGAGTTTGTTAATATAAGACGGTGACACTTCAATTGAACAAAGATCACAAACCTTTTGCAAAGAATAACCCTTTTCATTTCTCTTTTTTCTAACTAACTCCCCAAACATATAATCAACACCTTCCTAGCTAAATTTTAAAATTCACCTATTTTGTATTTTTCTCTATATCATATTCAAAATAGGAGTCTTTATAAAACTAGGAATCTACACGCATAAATTAGAATGACTTATTATCTTAGTCAAACAGGGTTTCCTTTGCAACTTTTTTTAAAGCATCTTCTACTTTGTTAAAATCATAGATTCTATTATTAATGCATGAGATGATAACCTTATCTTTTATAGAGTAATCAAAGGCTTTCCCATCTGTTGCGAGTAATTCTTTAGTTTCTTTCAAATCTAGTTCCAATACTAACGCTATTCGTATTAATCTGTATTTCGATGATGAATATCCTTTTAATATATTACTTATGTATGAACTTGATAATAAGGAATTTTCAGCCAGTTCCTGTTGACTCATATTTTTTTCTGCCAATTTCTCAATTATAATTTGTCTTAATGTTAAACTTTTCTTCATAGCTTTTACTTGAGTATCTATAACATCAAACTCATATGCTGAAAGAGCATGACCAAATGCTACATCGGAAATTTCTTCTACCTCATATAATTTAGTAATTATCTTTTCAATATCATTTTCTCTCATATACTTTTCTACTAGTTTAATTACTTCCATAAAAATCCCCTCACATTAGTTCAATTTTTTTGAACCCATTTTAGTTTCTCTAATTTATACTATAGTCAACAGATGGTATTCTGTTCAAATTTCTTTTACCAAGCGTAAAAGAATAAATGAATAATACTATCTCCCCCTACAATTTAATAGACTTTTTTTGAAAGGAGGATAGTATAGTATAATGCAAGATAAAGACCACGTAGAAAACCTCGAAATTATCTCCAAACTTATTTTCAAAGCGATCAAAAACAAAATGAAAGAAAATGACAATACTACAAAGGAGTGTGCTTAAAATGGAGAAAAAAGTAATAAGAGTTGGTATTTACATTCGTGTATCTACGAGTATGCAAGTAGAGTATGGGTATTCCCTAGAGGGTCAAGAATATGAATGTACACAAGTTGCAAGAAAATTATTTGGAAAAGATTGTAAGCTAATCACCTACATTGATAGGGGAAAGTCTGCTAAACACAGAAAAAATAGGCATGAGTTAAACAGAATGGTTAATGATGTGATAGAAGGTAGGCTGGATGTAGTTATAACTTTTAAAGTGTCACGACTGGCTAGAAATTTATCAGATTCATTAAAAATCGTTGAAAAGATACACAATTCGAATGTTAGGTTTATCAGTATAAAAGAGGGAGAATACGGAACTCCACATGGAAACTTACAGTTCAACATTCTGTCTTCCGTTGCTCAATATCAGAGGGAAGAACTTGCTGAAAACGTTAGAATGGGAATGACTCAACGAGCTAGAGAGGGGAAATATAATGGAGGAATTGTCCTAGGTTACAAAAGTGTAAACAAAGAGCTTGTAATAGTTCCTGAAGAAGCAGAAACTGTGAAAATAATTTTTAATAAATACGTTCACGATAACTGGGGAACTAAAAAGATTGCTAACTATCTTAACAAAATTGGTAAGCGTACAAAAAGAAACAATGAGTTTGCCCAATCGACTGTTAACACTATTTTAAAAAACCCAATATACAAGGGGTATATTCGATTTAATCAAGTGATTGATTGGGAAAACAAAAGAAGAAAAGGTACTAATCCCAATTATCTTCTACAAAAAGGCATACATGAACCAATTATTGATGAAGAGTTATGGGACATGGCTAATACCCTAATGAAAAGTAGGTCAACAAGAACACCGAGGCAGTATAGTGGTAAATTTCCTTTGACATCAATTGCTAAATGTCCCCAGTGCGGTTCATATATGACAAGTATGTATGGATCAAAACGAAAAGACGGTACAAAACTTCGATATTATGTTTGCGGCCGCTATCATAATCAAGGTAGATCTGTATGTAATCCAAATACCGTAAATGCAGAACGATTAGAAAATCAGGTTTATGAGCGATTAGCAAAAGCACTTCAGTCAGAAAGAACAATAGAAGAAATTACAAAGAATATTAATGAACAAATTGCACGCAAATACTTGAATAACCAAAATAGTCAAGAGATAGAAATGATTAATAAACGCATTTCTGATCTCGAACAAATGAGAAAAAGAATACAAGATGATGTTATGACAAATTCAGGTTTTTTTACACATGAAGAAGCTAAGGAAAGAATCTTTGAAATTCGAGAGGAGATTAGCGAACTCAAAGATTCATTATCCAAGTTACTAAAGGAAAAGAATAATCACAACATTCCTGTTAAAAAAGTTAGCCCTGATTTAATTCGAACCCAACTAAATGAATTCTTAGAACTTAAAGAGCAACTGGATGTAATGGAATTCAGACAACTCTTAGTAGCATGTATAGAAAAGATAGAAATAAGTAATAAAAAATTAAAGTCTATTCAATTTTCCTTTATTACACATATTCCAGAAAGTGAGAATCCTCGTGATTCCTCACTACATAGTAAAGTCACTTCTAACTCCCCAATATTACTTCGGGGTTTATATTTTCCTGAAAACCGCTACCTATTTGTGGTACGGTTCCCCCCGATTAATCCTAAACGCCCGGTAGACCTGCTCAACCAAAACTAACCGCATCAATTGATGTGGTAAGGTCATTTTGCTAAACGATAGAGCGTAGTTACTCCGCTTCTTTACTTCATCACCTAGACCGTGTGATCCGCCGATGATGAAGGCTATTTTGCTCTTACCGTATGTGGCGAGATCGTCGAGTTTCTTTGCGAATGCTTCTGAGGTGAGTTGTTTTCCTTCTATTTCGAGGGTGATGACATACGTGTCTGTGGATAGTTTTGTTAGTATTTTGGTTCCTTCTTTTCGTTTAACTTCTTCGATTTCTGCTTCGCTTAAGTTGTCTGGTGCTTGTTCGTCGGGGACTTCTTCTACTTTTACTTTTGCGTATGGTTGTAGTCGTTTTAAGTATTCTTCGATGCCTTGTTTTAAGTATTTTTCTTTTAATTTTCCGACTGAAATAATGGTTATGTTCATAGGTTGTTCTCCAAACTGTATTTTTTCTCATTTAATCATATTAAAATTAAGTATACAATACTTTACTTCCGAACATTAGGGTTTTAAAAGCGTATGTTCGTTTTTCGAATTCAAGTTCCTTTAATCCTTATTTTTAAAAGTTATTCACTGTATTCACATGTTATCCACATCTTCTGTGGATGGGGTGTGTATTTGTACATAGTTGTCCACTTTTTTCTTAAAAATCGCCACTTATCCACAAGTTTATCAACATATTAACATATGTTCGTGCTATATATGCGCATGGTTCACATGTTCTGTACAATATATGCCCGTACAAAATTTTCTTATTCACATTTTGTGTATAAGTAACCTTGTTTTGTGGATACTTGCTTTTTCCGAACGTTTTCTCTGATTTTCTTCTTAAATAATACTAAAAAGCCACCCAAATTGAATGTGAGTGGCTAATCTTAATTCATTTATTGTGTTGATAACGTCACAGTTGCTTCCATTAATTCACCATCACGATAGAACTTAACAACCATCTCATCGCCTGGTTCTGTCTCTGTGAATAGATATTTTCTTAATTGTAGGACGTTCATTATTTCAGTATCATCAAGTGCGACAATGACGTCATATTGTTGTAAGCCGGCCTGGTCTGCTGGTGAGACACGCTCGACTTGGTCGATGATAACTCCGCCTTCAATACCCTTTGGTAGGCCTAATGTATTGTGCCAGTGATATTGTGCGACATCTTCAAGTGAGTATGGAACAATTCCCATATATGATCTTGTCACTGTTCCGTCTTCTTCTAAATCTTCAATGACCGGTCTTGCGATATCAATCGGAATCGCAAAGCCTAAGCCTTCGTATTGTGATGAGGCAATTTTTAATGTATTAATTCCGATTAACTGGCCTTGCATATTCACTAAAGCTCCACCAGAGTTACCTGGGTTAATCGCTGCATCTGTCTGAATAACTTCTGCTTGCCAGTCAGGGACTCGATCTCCAGATAAGTCTAACGGAATAATTCGGTCTTTACCACTAACTATTCCTTGTGTGACAGAGCCTGCGAATTGAAGGCCTAACGGGTTACCAATCGCTAAAACTGGTTCACCAACTTTGAGATTTTCTGAACTTCCCATTTCAATGACTTTATCAACGTGTGACGCATCGACACGTATGACAGCTAAATCGGTGAATACGTCGCCACCGATGACCTCTGCTTCGACCTGTTCATCATTTGAAAAAGCAATCTCTACTGAATCTGCGCCTTCAATGACATGGTAGTTCGTAACAATGTAAGCGTAGTCTCCATCAACTTTGTAGACGACTCCAGATCCTGTTCCTGCTTGGTTTGTATTCGGTTGTCTTCCAAAGATGCTTTGGTTCTGAATGTTAAGTACGCCAACAACTGCATCTGATACTTCATCTACAATTTGCGTAATTTGTGAGTTGATTTCTACATTTACGTTTGTAACTTCTACTTTATCCTCGTTTTTACCACTGACATTTTCAAGTTGTACATTTTCATCTTCTTGTTCTTGGATCGTTAAATCATAAGGTATTAAGTTCGCTTGTACTAGTGCTGGTAACGCTAATAATATGATGATGGCACCTAATATAAACCCAAGTGCGGTCGGTAATAACCAACTTTTCTCTTTTTTATTTTTCCGCATATGATCGTCGTAATAACCCATGACTGACACCTCTCTTATATTGTGTTAATTTTTTCAAAATCTCCAACATAACATATTGGGGTTGGTTTAGTCGGACTTGTTTCTTCAAGTGTTAAGTCTTCCCCTACTCGTATCCCATGTTTAGTCAAAATTTGTTCAACACTCATCTTGGCCAAATCAATCATATTATTATCTTGACTTAAATGCCCTAAATAAATCCTCTTAGTTTGATTTCCGATTACATCAAGTAGAGCGATCCCAGCATCTTCATTCGAAACATGTCCTTTATCACTTAAGATTCGCCGCTTCACATTCCACGGATATCTTCCCATTTGAAGCATACCAACATCATGATTTGTTTCAAATAAAACGGCATCTGCGTGTTCAATCGTTTTCTTCATTCGTTCTGAAACATATCCTGTATCTGTAAGTAGAGCTATCTTTTTATTTTCATAATGAAATACGTAAAACATTGGGTCAGCTGCATCGTGTGAAACGGCAAAGCTTTCTACATCTAGATTAGCAAATGTCTTTACCGATTCCATTTCAAAATCAAACTTTTGGTCTAAGGGTATTTTACCAATTGTTCCATCCATAGCTTGCCACGTTTTTTCATTAGCATAAATGGGCAGATTGTAGCGCCTGGCTAAGACACCGAGCCCTTTAATATGGTCACTATGCTCATGTGTCACTAAGATTCCGTCTAATTCATTGGCGTTTTGACCAATTTCCTCGAGTAGGGTTTCTATTCTTTTCCCGCTTAAACCGACATCGACTAGTAATTTGACTTGGTCTGTCCCAACGTAGAATGCATTCCCCGAACTCCCTGATGCTAAAACACTAAAATGTAATGTCATTCATCTTCACTTCCAATTAGTAGGTCTATTTCTCTTTCGATAAAATCTTTAACTCTTATAATAAATTCTTTTTCATTATGTGGAATCATTTGTGCTTCCATCGCATTGACGAAATAGGTTCGCTCGTCGTTCACACGAATTTCCCATGTAGGAGCGAATACTTGTAATCCACCTTCTAAAGGAACGAGTGTATGATAGCCTAAGCGCATACTCGTAATGCGGTCTTTCTGTACTAATGTTTGACTGTTATTAAATAATACTTCGATGGCACTGATTGGGTCTATGACCGTTTGTTCCTCACTTTGTGAAACAACTTCAGTTAGTAGGCTTTGACTGTATTTGGTTATTTCGCCTTTTTCGTTAAGAATGACTGCTAACAAGCCTGATTCATTAAAGTAGACGGTATGCCCATTTTGCTCCTGAAGAAATAATAACAAATTTTCATTCGGATAATAAGACCAGAATTTATATTGATCGCCGAATAATACTTGAGATCTAATGGTCGCTATTGCTGATTCAATATTATTATCCAAGTCTATTTTTATCGGTTTAATAAAACGACCTAAAAGGGTTTCACTATTGTTCGTAAACACAATTTGTTGGTTTTCTAGCTTTTCATTTAATCCTTCTATATCTTCTATTGAAAACTGGTAACGTTTCGCTGATACATAAGTCTCCTTCTGCCCTCTTTCGGGTAGCTCTCCATAGGTTATTTCTTCCGTCGCGAGTCGTTCTTCAAATGATGCTTGTTGAGCTAATGTTTCATAGTTTGCACGATTTATTTTATCTAAAAATTGTTGCAGAAGAAAAATATTTAATATTAGAAAACTAAGGATGAAAATAGATTTAATTTGTCCCCACTGCATTTTACTCATCCCCCCTGTTAATTAACATGGAGGTGAAATAACTAATCGGACGCCATTCACCACGATATTTAATATGCCATTCTGGTTTTAAAATAAGAACATTTGAAATCTCGCTTCTTGTTTCTAATTTGTAACCAATTCTAATGTCTTCAATCATACTGAACGATATTTGATCGCGGTGATTTGTTAAAAATTGAATGACCCATTCTCCAGACTGTAGACTTTCTAATTGTTGCTCGTTATGGAACTGTGTACTTGTTTGGAAAAGTGGTCGTTTCATCTCATAGAGTTCGTTGTTTCTCCATGTTTGAATAATATCTGTAATCTCGTAATTCTCGAAGATTGGTAAGCCTTCATAGTACATCCGGTATTTAACTGTATTTGAATAAGTATCGACTTCATCAAGTAAATAATCGTCTGTCCAACCATAATGGTCATTTGTGAAGTTAACACTTTTCCTTATGACGTCTATGGTTGACATTGACTCTGAATCTGATGAAAGCGGATTGACGTATTCCATAATCCGGTCGTTTCTAAAGACTCGTTTCGTCGTTAGTGCTCGTGTACCGTCTGTATAATATTCTTGATCATTATAGCCCGTTGTCGTCATCGCCCTAACTAAAGACGGGTTTTTGAACAAGACATTTCTAAGAGGTAACAAATCGACATTATCCGTTAATAATGCATGACTATCAACTTCTACTTCTTCTGTAGGTAAATATATAGATAGTTTATTGTTAATAACGAATTGTCTCACTGGTACAGTGTGAGCACTACCCATTTTTTCTTTAATTATTTGATATGCTCTTGATGATTGAATGACTCCATTAAGCACTTGATCATGCTTACTTGATAAAAAGGTCACCCGAATATCTTGAGTTGTTTGTGATAGTTGAAAATACATACGGTCAAAAGTTTCACCATATTCATAATCTAATTTATCTATTAAAAATATACGACTGATCAAATCAACAGGGATATCTGTTGGAAAAATAACCTCCATCGTTTGTTGCCACATACTCCGCTTCGTACTCATATATGGATCAACACTCGCAAAGTCCCAATTTAAGATTTCCTCGTATAATGAGTTAACCTCAGCTGTCGTAGCAATTTGCCTTTTATCCAAATAGTTGTGAAAGATAATCTGCTTCGGCTTGATTAAGGTACGAATTGACTTTTGTTCACCATCTAACTGTGTTTCTTCTAAATAATCCATTTGTCCAAGTGGTTCATACTGTGGCTGATAATTCCATATGGCAACCGTTAAAAGCAAGCTCGTTGCGATTAATAAAAAGAGGACAATTGTTTTTATATGTTCAATCATCACTTAAGCCCCCTTTTTTTACGCATTAAAGGTAAACTAAAGGTAATCGTTGTTCCTTGGCCTTCTTTACTCGTAGCCCAAATATCACCGTCATGGATTTCTATTAATTCTTTAGCAATCGCTAAGCCAAGTCCCGTCCCGCCGAGTTGACGTGAGCGAGCCCTGTCAACACGATAGAAACGCTCAAAAATTTTATCTAAGTTGTCTTCAGGTATGCCAACACCTTGGTCTGTAATTCTTGTTAAAACTTTATGTTTTTCTTTAATCACTTCTACTGTAATGGTGCCACCTTCTGGCGAATATTTAATCGCATTTGAAATGATGTTATCTAATATTTGCGTTAGTTTATCTTTATCAATCCAAACATCATATGGCTCTTTTGGTAGTTCTCTTTTTATTGAAAGACTTTCATTTAAATTCATTTCAAAACGATCAACAATATGATGAACGAAGTCAACATAGTTCACTCTTGCTTTAGCTATTCCGAAATCTTTATTATCCATTTTTGAAAGCTGTAATAAATCGTTGACGAGTCGGATCATTCTTTCTGTTTCATTTTGAGTGACACTTAAAAATTTCGGTGCTATCTCCTCGTCTTTCCATGACCCATCTGTTAGTGCTTCTAAATAACTTCGCATCGTTGTTAAAGGTGTTCTAAGCTCATGTGATACATTGGCAACGAATTCTCTTCGTTCACGTTCTATTTTTTCTTGTTCCGTAACGTCACTTATTACTGTTAAAAATCCGGACATTTCTCCTGTTTCGTCTTGAATAACAGAGAAATTAGCTTTCAGAAGTAGCTGATGATCGTCCTCTGAAAAATCAATAATAATACTGTTAACATCTTTGACTTCTAGAAGATCAGTAATATGATCATTTAACCCGAGAACGTCTAGTAACGGTTCGCCATTTACTTCATCAAAGTCTCTTTTTATTAATTCGGCTGCAGGACCGTTCATTAAAATGATATTGCCATTTTCATCAGTCGCAATGACTCCATCTGTCATATTTGCCAATACGGAGCTTAGTTTTCTTCGTTCTCCTTCAGTTGTCGCTTGGGCCAATTGTAGCTGATCGTTCAAGTCATTAAACGTTGTTGCTAGTTGACCGATTTCATCTTTGCCGTAGACGTTTACTTTTTTCGAGAAATCTCCTGTTGCCATAACCATAGCTTGTCTACGCATTTCGGCAATTGGTCTCGTAATTGTACGAGCGACTAATATACCTAATAGAGCTGATACAGTAATCGCAAGTATAGTCCCGTTCGCAAATATTCGGTTAATGTCGTTTAATTGGTCATAAACACCTTCCAATGATGATTCAATATAAAGTGAACCAACAATCTCTGATTTATCATCATGTTTATATATAGGAGTTGAAATAACTAATGTTCGATGTCCGTTTTCTTGGTTATAAAAAACATTCTCTTCTCGATTACCAGAAAGAGCACGCTGTATTCTAAGGTCTGTTGTTCTTTTTCCAACAATACTTTGATTAAAACGATTATTAGTCCCACGTACCCTACTGTTTGTATCAATGACTTGGATCTCATTAAAGTCTTCTGAATCAAAATCAATAATAATTGAGCGAATATCACTATCTAACGGTGTTGATTCTTCGTTCCGCTCTATAGCAAAAGCTTGCTCTAAATTATAATTTAGAAGCTGTACACGGTCGTTTATCGACTCTGTATAGTTCTCTAATAGTCTTGTTTCTAATTGTTGCGCAAAATAAGCACCAATGACCTGAATGGCGATTAAAAGCAACAATATATATATGATGATTATTTTGATTTGTATTGATTTAAAAAATCCCCAAAACTTTTTCATCCAATCTACTCCTGCTCAGGGTTGCGAAGGTAATAGCCGACTCCTCTCCGTGTGACGATCCAGTTCGGATTGCTAGGGTTTTCTTCTATTTTTTCACGGAGTCTTCTAATCGTAACGTCAACCGTCCTCACATCTCCGTAGTAGTCATATCCCCATACGGTTTCAAGTAAATGTTCACGTGTCATCACTTGTTCAATATGTCTTGCTAAATATAATAAAAGTTCAAATTCCCGATGTGTTAAATCAACTGGTTCACCGTTACGTGTAACTGAATAATTTTCACGGTTAATTTCAAGTGAGCCAATTTTTAAGTTCGGTGTAGATTGTGTTTGGTTGTTTGCTTCTTCTGTCTGTGTTCGCCTTAAATTTGCTTTGACGCGTGCGATTAACTCCCTGTTACTAAATGGTTTAGTAACATAATCGTCTGCCCCTAGCTCTAGGCCTAGTACTTTATCAATTTCTGAATCTTTAGCTGTTAACATAATAATAGGCATGTGATATTCTTTACGAATCTCCCGACAAACTTCCATGCCGTCTTTTTCAGGTAACATAATATCTAATAGAATGAGATCTGGTTCTTCTTGTTTTGCAAGACGAATCGCTTCACTTCCGTCGTATGCACAAACGACCTCATAGCCTTCTTTTTCTAAGTTGAATTGTAATATATCTGCAATCGGTTTTTCATCATCTACAACTAATACTTTATATTTCATTATAGACACCTACCTCAATGGATTTAAGTCTCCCTTTATTTTACAACATTCTAATTGAAATGTCTGTTTACATATTGATAACAGCTTGTAACATAAACATAACATTGTTCATATTAATATAAAAAATTAACCTCTTACTTTTTATAAGTAGAGGTTAATTTAAATATACTTTTTTAATAGTAATTTAATGGATTGACTAGCGCACCGTTTTTATACATTTCGAAATGTAAGTGAACGCCGGTTGAATTCCCTGTTGTTCCCATGATTCCTAGAGCTTGTCCTTTTCTTACGGTTTGGCCTGCTCTTACCTTGATTGATGACATATGAGCATAAACCGTTCTATATCCGTTATTATGGTTAATAACGACTTTATTTCCGTAGCCACCATCCCAGCCTGCAAAAGTTACAACACCGTTATCTGCAGCCATGATTGTGCGATTACTTACTCCTGCAATATCAATTCCTTTATGATATGCTCCCCAGCGGTAGCCGACATAGCTCGTAATGCTTCCACCGTAAGTTGGCCAAGCAAAATTGCCTGTTCCTCTTGATGAAATCACTTTAGTTCCTTGTAACACTATTTTTTCTGTTGGCTCTTTTATAACTTCTTCATCAATTTTCTCTTTAGATATAACTTCATTGTTTTTCGTAGTTACATGGTATGTTACACGTTTTTTACCTTCTACACCTTGTTGTTCTACTCTTGATTCGCCTTTATATAACGAATCACTATTTTTATATACAATTTCATAATCGATTGACTCATCTTCAGTTTTTTCAACTGTATATGTGACATCTACATATGGTTTTTCATCTTCAACATAAACTTCTTGTCCTACTTGAATGATTGAATTTTCATTTAAACCAGGATTTAAATCAAATAACTTCTGTAAAGATAAATCATATTTTTGTGCCACTTGACCAAGTACTTCATTTTCACTGATTGTATGTACTTTTTTACCTCTTGTTCCACGTTCTAATAGTTTTTGTAGTTGTTCGACGGATAATATTTGATTCGGATCTACTTTTTCTTCTGTAAAATCAATGTTTTCAGTTAATCCTACATCTAATACGACAGTTCCATCTGATAATTCAATTTCTTTTTCTTCTTTATCTGTTTCTAAATTGACTTCATTTGGTAGCATATCTAATAAAGCAGTTTTTCTAATTTCGTTATCTTCTTTTTTCAGAAATTCTAGATTTTCGTCAAGACCTTTAGGTAAGTATTTCTTTACTACAAGATTTAATGCTTTGTTTGCATCATCTAAATCTTTTACATATCCAATTAATTTATCTTCTAATTGAAGTTTGACTGCCGCAGCGTAGAACGTAATGTCTTGGTCTAGTTGTGCAATAATTGCTTCTGTGTCATCTTTTGGATAAAAAACATATTCTCTTAAAAACTGAATATCTTGACCAGGTACTAGATTTACTCCGTTATACTGTTTTTCAAGCTCTGTTTCTTTTCCTTTTATGAACTGTTCCACGTTTTCTTTGTTATCTACAACTCCTAAATAGGCTCCATCAACATAAACGTGAAATATTTCTTCTAAACTATTATTTTCTGATGAGTCTGCATATACTGAACCTACTGCAATACTAGCACCAATTGTCGTAGTGATTGCTATTTTAAAGGGTCGATTTAATTTAGCTTTGAATTTGGTAAAACCTTCTCTAAGTGATCCCAACAATGTTTTCAAGGTTTCTTCCTCCATCTTTTCTTCTATCTCTATAAATTAGAAGCTATCAATTTTGTCTATTTTTCTATCACATAATGATAATCTACCATAGTTTATTAAAGAAAATAAACCTTTCTTGTCCGTTTGTAAAGAACTTGTATAATAACTAGAAAATTATAGAAAAAAGAGTGTATGTTTAGATAATTTTAGTTACATTTTACACCTTTCAAAAATAATTTATCAGAATTTTATATACAATTGTAAAACTATTGTAATAATGCGATTGCACCATTCAAATTACATAAAATGACATAATAGTGTCACGGCCACTTGTTTATTAATACAAAAGCCTTAAAATGTACTATAAAATAAAAAAACACAGAACTTAAAATCCTGTGCTATGTTATGAATTTTCAAATGGTGGCTTGGGACGGAATCGAACCGCCGACACAAGGATTTTCAGTCCTTTGCTCTACCGACTGAGCTACCAAGCCGTATTATTGTTTTAAATTATTATAACTGCGTCTTTCTTCGCAGCGTGTCGTAGTATTTCGTGGATGTAATGTGCTCGTTGCGTTGCATGTTAGTTCGGTGATGCACGCGCTCCTCGCAAAGCCTACACTGATGATGACACTAAGAATTCCATTATGCATACCTGTTTTTATTTTATCCAAGTGATCAATATGTATACAAAAACTAATGGCGGTCCGGACGGGACTCGAACCCGCGACCTCCTGCGTGACAGGCAGGCATTCTAACCAACTGAACTACCGGACCAAAATTTATCGGACAGCGTTTATATTATCATAACATAGCAACTAGAATCAATAGTTTTTAATGAAAATCTACTTCTTTTATGAGAAAAAAATCAGGAAGGTCATTTAAATATGATCTTCCTGTAATTTTTTAATATAACTTTTTTCTTACAATCGTCTGTTTACGATCTGGACCTACTGAAAAAATTGCGATATCAACACCCGTTAGTTCTTCTATTTTTTCAAGATAACGTTGAGCGTTTTTAGGGAGTTGTTCAAAGCTTTCAACACCTGTAATGTCTTCATCCCATCCTTCTAATTCTTCATAGATAGGCTGACACGCTTCTAACATTTTTAGGTTTGCTGGATAATACTCAATGACTTCACCGTTATATTCATAGCCTGTACATATTTTTAACGTTTCAATGCCAGATAGGACGTCTAAGCAGTTAAGCGATATATCTGTCATACCGTTTGTTCTTCTAGCATGATTAACTACAACAGCATCAAACCAACCAACTCTTCGTGGTCTGCCGGTCGTTGTCCCATACTCTCGACCAACTTCTCTTATTTGATCACCAATTGGGTCAATAAGTTCAGTTGGGAATGGTCCGTCACCAACACGTGTTGTATAAGCTTTAGAGACACCAATAACACGTTCAACTAAGTTCGGGCCGATACCACTTCCAACAGCTACTCCTGCAGCTGATGTACTTGAAGATGTGACATATGGATAAGTACCGTGATCAATATCAAGCATGACGCCCTGAGCACCTTCAAATAAGACGTTTTCTCCATTTTTGATTGCTTTTTCTAATAATACCGCGGTATCAGTAATATAAGGTTCAAGCTGTTTTCCGTATTGAACATATTTATTTACAATTTCTTCAACATTGATTGGCTCAACCTTATAGACGTTTTCTAATAAATAATTTTTTTCCAACACTTGGTCTTTAATTTTTTCAGTTAAAATTTCCTCGTCTAATAAATCAGCCGTACGTATGCCGATACGATTAATTTTATCCGCATAAGCTGGACCAATACCTTTTTTTGTTGTGCCTATTTTTTTCTCTAATCTAAACTCTTCCTGTAATCGGTCGAATTCTATATGGTATGGCATAATGATGTGTGCACGGTTGCTAATACGCAAATGCTCTAAAGATGCACCGTTTTCTTTAACATAATTCATTTCGCTTAATAACTTTTCAGGATTAATGACCATACCATTACCAAGTATGCACCATTTATCTTTATTAAAAATCCCAGAAGGAATTAAATGTAGTTTATATGTTTTACCATGAAATTGAATAGTGTGACCTGCATTGTCTCCACCTTGATATCTCGCAACGACTTGTGCATGCTCTGCCAAGAAGTCGGTAATTTTACCTTTTCCTTCATCGCCCCATTGAGTTCCAACTACAACTGTTGCTGTCATATGTGTCCTCCTAATATTAAGAAATTAATCTACCAACAACATTTTAACAACGAAAACTAATTTATACAAGGTAAATATCGAACATTATTTCGCAAATTATATTAATAGTCCGTGTTTTACCATAATTTTGTGTTTGGTGTGAGTTACACTGTTATATTCATTTTTCTCCAAATTATTTTAATAATACGCTGACGAAGTGCTAAATAAGGGGTTACCTGAACCAACTGAAGAGGGTGCTGGTTAATTTCCCCTTATTGAATAGGTCATATCATATAATACGATATCCAAAGATAACGATATAAAGTTCACAAGTTAAGCCGTGAGTTTATGTAGATGCAAAGAAGGAGTATTAAGTTAGGAGTCAACTATGTTTGGCTGATAATTTATAAATTGGCTGACAATTCCTAAAATCGGCTGATAAACTCCCGAAATTAGCTGATAATCCTGCAAAATTGGCCGAGAAGCTCTCGAAATTGGCTGATAATCATTCAAATTTGGCTGATAAATAAATCAGTAATGAATATTTTTTGCGAAAAGTTTAAAGTTTTAGCTAAACAATCGTTTGCTTGGCAGTTTTATCCTGTATATAAAATAGCCTGAATATTGTGTTACTATTTAGATGACGCTGTTTCAACTATAGAGGATTTATTTTATTAAATTCTTAGGAGTGATTCTTCATCAGTAAACGGTTAATAATTAATGTCTTTGTAGTCATCGCTATGTTAGTACTGCTTTATTTAATGACTGATACGTATTGGGAAGTGCAAAAATCAACAGACACTATGGATAAACCGCAAGTTCCACTCTTGAAAATGAGTTTATGGGCATTTTTTTTTGGTATGTTGATTGAATGGAGAGCTTTATTAAATATTATTCAAGGAAATATCCGTGTTAACTGGCTTCTCATTCCCGCAATTTTATTAGTGATTGTGAGCTTTATTCCTAGGGTATATTGGGTCAAATGGTTTGGTTTAGGAACTCCATTTTATTTAGACATATTTAAAATTGCAGAGGTTCAAATATTACTTACAGCATTATCTGGCATATTATTTGTTCGATCTTTTAACAAATATATTGATGTTACAAATACTAATTAAATAATAGTGTGTTATAAATGATCAATAACTAGTAAAGGAGAAAGTTATGAACACAAATTTAAAGGCTCAATTGAAAGAACTAGAGGAAAGCCACATTAATTTAGAAATTCGCAAAAGTAGAGATAAACTAGATAAAGTACTCGCTGATGATTTTTTGAAATAGGTAGTTCAGGTAGAATGTTTGATAAAAAAGAGTGTCTAGAAAGTGGAGTTGTTTTATCTGAAATGTCTCTACACAATTATGAAATACACCCATTAGCTCACGATGTTGTTTTGGCGACTTATCTTATTACTGATACTACTAGAAATCGTAATACATTACGGAGTTCTATATGGAAACTTATAGAAGGTAGATGGCAACTTTATTTTCACCAAGGGACGATAACTGAATTACAATTAAGTGAATTAATTAAATAGTTTTTATATAGTCACTAACTATTAACCAATAGATAAATAAAATAAGTCAGGAGATTATTTTTAATGAAAAATAATTCATTTCGTAGATTCTTCAATACCTATTTAGACATTTGGAAAAGGTCATCTTTAATAGATATGAAACAAATCATATCTAGAGATTATAAAGCAAGAGAAATATCAAATGGTGAGATAGTTGATTTCGGTTACGAAGAAGCAATTACTGGTTGGGAACAAGGATTTAATTTCATAAAAGAGGGAGATCACAAATGGGATTTACGTGAGGTTTCCATTATTCCTCTTAGACAAGATGAAGTGCTGGCAATTATCTCAGCTACTCTAGTAATTGACGGAAAGAAACTAGACCATGTTAGTTTGTTTTTTCAGACGTTCAAAAGAAATGAGAACGATGTTTGGAAATTGATTAGAAGTTACATCGAGACAGGGGTTTTAAAGGAAAATTTGAAAGATACACAATTAACATAACTAAATACACATTCTAAAAAATAGCAACGCTTCAATTGAAAATTTTATAAGATTAAATAAATCAAAAGCTTGAGGTAACCTAAATTACCTCAAGCTTTTAACTTAATGCCTTTATCTTTTAACAAACATAACCAATTTTTGAACAATCGTTAGGCACGTTTGAACAATTATATTCCAACTTTGAACAATCACAAGCCCAGTTTGAACAATTACACGTCAACTTTGAACAATCGCACCCCTTCTTTGAACAATTACAAACGATGTTTAAACAATCGTCAGCCGCTTCTTTGTATTAGGCGGACGGGATATCGGCATCACTGTATCTACGGTCTAAATCCACAAATTTATTATATTCTTTAACAAATGCTAATTCGACTGTTCCTACAGGGCCGTTACGTTGCTTTGCGATAATAATTTCAATGATGTTTTCTTTTTCTGATTCTTGGTTGTAGTAATCATCACGGTACAGAAATCCTACAATATCAGCGTCTTGCTCAATACTTCCTGATTCACGGATGTCAGACATCATTGGACGCTTGTCCTGTCGTTGTTCAACACCACGTGATAGCTGTGATAGGGCAATAACAGGAACTTCTAATTCACGGGCTAGTGCTTTTAGTGCTCTTGAGATTTCTGAAACCTCTTGTTGTCTGTTTTCGCGACTGTTTCCGCTTCCTTGAATCAGCTGTAAATAGTCGATTAAAATCATTCCTAATCCGTGTTCTTGTTTTAATCGTCTACACTTTGAGCGAATCTCACTTACTTTTATTCCTGGTGTATCGTCAATAAAAATACCTGCATCTGATAAGCTTCCCATCGCCATCGTCAGTTTTCCCCAATCTTCTTCGATAAGTTTTCCTGTACGAAGTCGTTGGGAGTCTATGTTTCCTTCAGCACAGAGCATACGCATGACGAGCTGTTCTGCACCCATCTCTAAACTGAATATCGCGACATTTTCACTGGCGTGGATGGCTACGTTTTGTGCTATGTTAAGGGCAAACGCTGTCTTACCGACTGACGGTCTAGCGGCTATTATGATGAGGTCGTTTTTCTGAAAGCCTGATGTAATATGGTCCAAATCTTTAAATCCTGTTGGTACACCTGTTACTTCAGCATCATGATGATGTAGTTGTTCAATATTATCATAGACATCAATCAGTACATCTTTAATATTCTTGAACTTTCCAGAAGATTTATTTTGTGACACTTCTAGGATTGTCTTTTCTGCATGATCTAATATTTCTGAGACTTCATCACTTTCTTCAAAAGTCCGGGTTACGATATTTGTTGCTGCTTGAATAATTCTTCTAAGCGTCGATTTTTCTTCGACGATTCTAGCATAATATTCAATATTAGCTGCTGTTGGAACAGCATTAGCCAAATCTGTTAAGTACGAAACGCCACCAATTTCACCTAATAAATCGCGTTCAGATAATTCATTTGTTACTGTTACTAAGTCGATTGGTTCACCTTTATCTGTAAGTCTAACCATCGTTTCGAAAATTCGTTGATGGCTCACACGATAAAAATCTTCTGGTAATAAAATTTCATTTGCAGGAACAATGACGCTTGGTTCTAAAAATATCGCACCTAAGACTGCTTGTTCCGCTTCTATATTATGTGGTGGCATTCGATCTTGAGTTAATACTTCCGACACATCGTTTCCCCCTCTTTAAAATGAAACGACTACGCTTCTTCTTTTACGTGCACCTTTAACGTTGCTGATACGTCTGGATGTAATTTGACAGGCACTTGAGTTACACCTAAAGAACGTATCGGCTCATCTAATTCTATCTTTCTCTTGTCGATTTTAATTTTATAGTTTTTCTTTAACTCATCGGCAATTTGTTTGTTAGTTATAGAACCAAAAAGTCTTCCTGATTCACCAGATTTAGCTTTTAATTCAACTGTTAAGTTTTCTAGCTTTTCTTTTAACTGTTTTGCTTCTTCTAACACTTCTTGTTCGATTTCTTTTTGTTTTTTCTTTTGACCTTCTAATTGTTTTAAATTCCCTTTATTCGCTTCAACTGCTAAATTATTTTTTAGTAAATAGTTTCTAGCATATCCTTCAGAGACGTCTTTCACTTCTCCTTTTTTACCTTTACCTTTTACGTCCTTTGTAAAGATGACTTTCATGATTCATCTCCTCCTTCTAAATATTCCTCGATAATGTCTCTTAATTGTTCAACCACTTGCTCTGTCGTTGTATCTTCTAATTGAGTCGCGGCATTTGTTAAGTGACCGCCGCCATTTAGACGTTCCATAATGATTTGAACGTTAACTTCACCTAATGAGCGGGCGCTAATTCCGACTTTCCCATCTTTTCTTACTGCTACAACGAATGAGGCTTTTACATCACTCATTGTAAGCAGTGTGTCAGCGGCCTGAGCAATGATAATTGCATGATAAGTCGTATTCTCTTTTCCAGTTGCTATTGCAATACCTTCTCTATATATCGTTGCACTTTTAACTAAATCACTTCTTTTAATATACTCTTCTAAGTCTTCTTTTAATAGTTTTTGAACAAGTACCGTATCGGCCCCTTTCGACCGTAAGTAACTTGCAGCATCAAATGTTCTTGAACCTGTACGTAACGTAAATGATTTCGTATCAACTGTAATCCCTGCTAGCAAGGCTGTTGCTTCAAGTACACTTAGTGGAACTGGACCGTCTTGATACTCCAGTAATTCGGTTACTAGCTCTGCTGTAGAAGATGCGTATGGCTCCATATAAACTAAAATTGGATCATCAACAAAATCTTCACTACGACGATGGTGATCAATGACGACGACATGGTTTGTCTTGTTTAGTATACGCTCCTCCATCACCATAGAAGGTTTATGTGTATCTACAATTATAATTAACGTATCTTTAGTGACCATATCTTGTGACTGTTCAGGGGTAATAAACCATTCTGAAAGTGATTCGTCGTCTTGTACTTCAATCATTAATTTTTCAACACCTGTATTAACGCCATCTGGATCATAAACGACATACCCTTTTTTGCCATTTTGTTGTGTTAATTTCAATATCCCAATACATGAACCGATTGAATCCATATCAGGCATTTTATGACCCATTATTAACACTTTATCGCTTGCACGAACAAGCTCTCTTAAAGCATGGGAAATAACACGAGCACGAACGCGAGTCCTTTTTTCCATTGGATTCGTTTTACCACCAAAGAATTTTACTTTTCCATTTTCATCTTTGATAACGACCTGGTCTCCACCGCGTCCTAATGCTAAGTCCAAGCTTGATTGTGCTACCTCACCTAATTGAGGTAAGTCTATTAAACCTCTTCCAATTCCAATACTTAAAGTTAATGGTACATTTTGATCAGAAATTAATTCTCTTACATCATCAAGAATTTCGAATTTAGTTTTTTCTAATTGAGTTAGGATTTCTTCATTCATCACAGCGAGAAACCGTTCTTGAGATGTGCGTTTTAAGTAAATACCATAGTTATTTGACCAATTATTTAGCATTGCTGTTACTTCAGAATTTAAGTGACTTCTCGTCGTATCGTCCATCGCTTGGGTTACTTCTTCATAGTTATCTAGAAAAATAACTGCGAGAACAGTCTTTTCATCTTCATATTTCTCTTCTAACTCAACTTGTTCTGTTCGATCAAATAAATAAACTAATCTCTCTTCCATACGGATGGTAACATGGAATTTCTTATCTTGTAATTCTATCCATTGTTCCTCGTCTTCCTCTTTGACAGCCAAAGCTAAAGACTCTGATAAACTTGATAAATCCTCGCCAATTAAAGAATGTTCTTCGTTAATCAAGTCACTTATGTATGGATTCGTCCATTCTACTTTATAATCGTCATTAAACAAAATGATTCCATAAGGCATTTCTAATAATGCCTCATCCCCCACCTTTTTAACACGATGGGATAAAGTAGAAATATAATTTTCTGTTCGTATTCTATTTCGTTTCTCTGTTTTATAAGTGTTATAAATGAGAAACACTAAAATAATAGCTAGTGCTGAACCGATGATTAATTGATAATAAATGACGATTGCCGTTAATACAACCGCTAAAGCATACAGTAGCCAAACACTTTTATTTTCAATCAATCCTTTAATATCATGCATTTAAAGTCATCCCCTAATGATAGATATAGATAAAAACCTATCATGATTTGGTTAATCGATCTCTCATTTGAAAACCTAAGTCAATTATACCTAAAAATCTAATTGGATAAAGGAGTAAAAGTGGATATAAAACGAATATCACGATTAGAACAATTGGAATCGCCTTAGACCAATTTTTATAATGTGTATAGAAAAATACAAATGATAATCCTTGTAATACTAATAACATCCCCGTTAACGTATAAATATTAGTAGCGACTAAATACATTGTCTCATTCGGGTCTGTAAATATCCATGATAAAATAATACCAGCAAAGAAGTACCAAATAAGTGATGTCGGCAATTGAAACTCACGAAACTTTGGAAATTTATAATTTTTATTTTCTAAGCGATTAATTAACTTATAACTAATCCATAGCGCCAAGAAGGCTAGTAGTGTTCCAAATAAGACGATGCCAGTTGGAATTAAATATAATAGGTGATGAAATTGTTCATTAAGTAATTCGACTTGTTTATCATCTAGCCCTTGCCCAAATTGAGAAAAAAAGTTTACTGTGCTTTCTAATGATTCATCAATCATTGTACTAAACTGCTCATTCCAATTAACATCAAAAACAAACTGAGTAATGGCGTAGACGAATCCTAATCCTAAGGAAAATCCTAATGCACCACGTGCCCAAGTTTCATATGTTTCTTTTCCTTCATATAATGCCCAACCGATTGCAATACCACCTAACCCCATAAGAACGGTTGTCGGTAAAGAAAATATAGTTGCGACAATCATCGATACTAATAATGCTGCAATGAACATGACCCCGGAATTTTTTATCCCGTATCGATAGGAATATAATACAAATGGGATCGGTAATAAGAATATAGAAAAAATACTTATAAATGGAACAAATAATGTCATAAGTAATAATGCTACGTATACGCCTGTAAATATGGCTCCTTCTGTTATAGCTTTTGATTGGTTCATCGTTACACCTCAATTTATAGTTATACAAACAATTATTATATTGTATGACGGTTTTATACCATTATATAATTTAAGAGCTATAATACCAAAAAAATCACTTCATTTTTTAAAAAACGGTAGTGAATTTTTTCTCACGAAGGTTAAATATAGTACTACCAAAAAAGACACTAAAGGTAATACCCTCTAGTGTCTTTAAGTCTATTTTATTCGCCAACATATGGTAATAAAGCCATTTGTCTTGCGCGTTTAATTGCTAGCGTTAATTTACGTTGGTATTTTGCAGATGTTCCAGTTACACGACGAGGTAAAATTTTACCACGTTCTGAAATGAAACGTTTAAGCAAATCTAAATCTTTGTAATCGATATGTTTAATGTTATTCGATTTGAAATAACACACTTTTTTACGTTTACGTCCACGACGTGCCATTTAAAACCCTCCTTCACAAGTTTTAGAATGGTAAATCATCGTCTGATAAGTCGACTGGTTCACCACTATCTTCGAATGGATTGTCCTCTCTTTTCGGAGGCTCATATCCACTTTGATTTTGATTATGATCGTTTGATGTGCCCATAGATGATGTATTTGGTCTTCCTTGATTGGAACCTTTTGATTCTAAGAACTGAACTGTATCCGCAACAACTTCTGTTACAAATACGCGTTTACCGTCCTGCCCCTCAAAGCTTCGTGTCTGTATGCGACCATCCACTCCTATTAAGCCACCTTTTTTCATATAATTAGCAAGGTTTTCAGCTGGTCTTCTCCAAATAACACAGTTAATGAAGTCCGCTTCTCTTTCTCCTTGCTGATTTGAAAAAGGTCTATTCACAGCGATATTAAAATTCGCTACCGCTACACCATTTGGAGTATAACGCAATTCAGGATCTCTTGTTAATCTTCCAACTAATACGACACGATTTAACACATCAAACACTCCTTATTCTTCATCTAAACGAATAATCATGTGACGAATAATATCATCTGAGAACTTTGCAATACGATCAAATTCGTTAACAGCTTCAACGCCACCATCAAAGTTCACTACGACGTAATAACCATCACGATAATCGTTAATTTCATATGCAAGTCTACGTTGACCCATTTCATCAACATTAGTAACTTCTGCACCATTATCCGTTAACACTTTGTTGAAACGCTCGATCACTTCTTTACGAGCTTCCTCCTCAATGTCAGGGCGGATGATGTACATAACTTCATATTTATTCATCCGTCTTCACCTCCTCTTGGACTTTACGGCTCTACACTTACATAGAGCAAGGAGTAATTCCTAAAATTATTTAATTACTCACATCAATGTATTATAACAAAATATTATTTTCATGACAATAACAAACTTATAATCCTGAATTAAACGTTAAAACGGAAGTGGATAATATCCCCATCCTGTACAATATAATCCTTTCCTTCTAAGCGAACTTTTCCTTTTTCACGAGCTTGTGCCATTGAGCCTGCATCCATTAAATCGTCATATGATACAGTTTCTGCACGAATAAAACCTCTCTCAAAATCAGTATGAATAATCCCTGCTGTTTGTGGAGCTGTCATTCCTTTTCTAAAGGTCCAAGCACGGACTTCTTTTTCACCAGCTGTAAAATAAGTTGCTAAACCGAGCATCGAGTAGGATGCTTTAATCAGCTGATCTAATCCTGATTCCTCAATACCTAACTCTTTTAAAAATTCTTCTTTTTCATCTTGATCTAATTCGGCAATTTCTGCCTCTACTTTTGCACAAATAATGATTACTTCTGCCCCTTCATTTTGTGCATATTCTTTTACCTTTTCAACATATTCATTTCCTTCTGCATCAATAATTTCATCTTCACCAACGTTAGCTACATATAATATTGGCTTTATTGTTAGTAAATGGAGCTGCTTAACTAGCTTCATTTGTTCTTTATTGAACTCTATGGCACGCGCTGGAATTTCATTTTCGAATGCATCTTTTAATTTTTCTAATACTTCAAATTCAGCTACAGCTTCTTTTACTTTTTGTTTAGCTAGTTTTGCCACTCGATCATATCTTTTAGATACTGTCTCTAAATCAGCTAAAATTAGCTCTAAATTAATCGTTTCAATATCATCGATTGGATCAACTTTACCCGCTACGTGAGTTATGTTTTCATCATCAAAACAACGCACAACGTGACAGATTGCATCTACTTGTCTTATATGTGATAAAAACTGGTTTCCAAGACCTTCCCCTTTACTTGCACCTTTTACAATTCCGGCGATATCCGTAAATTCAAACGTTGTAGGAATTGTTTTTTGTGGTGTAACTAGCTCTGTCAATTTATTTAATCTTTCATCTGGAACTTCAACAATTCCAACATTTGGTTCTATCGTTGCGAATGGATAGTTAGCTGAAAGTGCTCCAGCTTGTGTTATAGCATTAAATAATGTGGATTTTCCGACGTTTGGTAAACCGACGATTCCTGCAGTTAATGACATATATATTTCATCTCCTTCAATCTGTACCCAACCTATCAAGATTAGTCATAACAATTATATTGATTCATAATCAAAAATACAAGCTAGCAGAAAAACAAAAAAACAAAGGCTTTTTGCCTCTGTTTAACATTTTTTTAGCACTTAATCTTATTATGTTTCACGTGAAACATTTTTTAATCAGATTTTTTTATTACTTTTTTTAATTTTTTTTCGAAATTTTTACGCGGAATTAATACACTGTGGTCGCATCCTAGACATTTAATTCGGATATCCATACCCATTCGAATAATTTTCCATTCATTATTACCACAAGGATGTGGTTTTTTCATTTCAACAACATCGTTTAATTCATATGAACGATCTGACATAATACCATTTCCTTCCCTAAATAATTTATCTTTAAATGTATACGAAAGGAATCTTTCTAAACTATATTGTATCAAATTTTAGAACTATTCGCTCGTTTTAAGATAGGATAAATCATGATCATCGCTAAAACATATAGATTAATCACTCCATATAAAGGATAGAGGTAACTAATTAAATTTTTAAAACCAAAAAAGGTAAACGGAATCGCAAAGGCAATAACAATTACTCCAAGCCAAAACTGTTTCAACTTAAAATGTTCTTTTAATCTAGCAATTAATCCAAACAAGCTTGTTATAGCAGTGGTATATATAGCAAACCACAATAGGATCGACATTATAATAAACATCCTTATTGGATAACCGTTTAAAATTGCAAACAATGGAATATCATAAAAGAATAATTGATCAGCAACGTGTACTAAACTTGTATTATATAGGAAACTTAAAACTCCAAGTATAAGTCCGCTACCAATACTTGCAATATAAATTTCCTTTTTACTATCAATTTCTTTTCCTATTGCACCTAAAATAGCAATCAAAGGCAAGATATTTAAAGAAGTGAATGGGATGGATGAAGACCAATTTGATTGTTCTTTTAAATCGTAGAAAATAGGTATATTTTCTCGCCAAATAAATAGTATCAATACAATTGATAATCCCGCAATGAGTAATGGTAGAATGAAACGATTAATTGATAGTATTCCATTCATGCCAAATGGAATAACGACTAGTACAAAAATAACCATTATGATTGAACCTAATAAATAAGGCACCTCGTATATTGTGAAAGTAGCACCACTTCCAGAAATCATAACAAATAGTGTTGTAAATAAATAAATCATAACGCCCGTATCGTAAATAGTTGCGAATCTTTTTCCTAATAGAGCTTGTAACACAGGTAAGTAATGTATTGTTTTTAATTCATAACTTAGCATTAATATTACATGGCAGCTAATGATAAACAATAAAGTAAAGATTAAGATTGCTAGTCCACTCTCATAGCCGAAAAATTCCCATAACTCTCTTCCCGATGCATAACCTGCGCCTACCATAGTAGCTATTATTAATCCAATCCATTTAATACCGTTAGACAACTTATTCTCACGACCTCTCATGTATAACTCCGATGCTATTTACGTATACTATTAAAAAGTATGTTTAAGGGGACAAACTTATGTATAACGATGGCATGTTTCATGAGATTCATATGAATTTTAAAGTATCCGATAGTTCCGCAAGTTATCGGTTATATAAATTTCTATTAAATTATGTACGCGAGTCAAGTGAGATTATTATTTTATGTATCGGAACTGACCGTTGTACAGGAGATAGCCTTGGCCCACTGGTTGGCACTTATTTGACTAGTAGATACATCAACAGATTACATATTTACGGTACGGTTGAAGATCCTGTACATGCTCGAAATCTTGAAGAAACGTTAGCAATCATTCATCAGAAGCACGAAAAACCATTTATAATTGCGGTAGATGCTGCATTGTCTTCTTTAGAAAAAGTAAATTCAATTGACGTAGGTGTCGGATCATTAACGCCAGGGGCAGCGCTTAATAAAGATTTAAATCCAGTTGGAGATTTATATATAAAAGGGATTGTAAATATTGGGGGGTTTTTAGATTTAGCTGTTTTACAAAGCACAAGATTAGCTAATGTCTTGAATATCGCAAAAACAATTGGGAAAGCGATTCACTTTTTAGATGTTAACTTAAGCAAAAACGATAATAAAAAACACTTGAAACAAGTAGGTTCCAAGTGAATTTCTTTTAAAAGAAATGCTGATTTAACTGTATATAAGCGTATAAAACAATTCCAACAGTTATTAAGCTTGGCAACAAATTCGCCACCCGAATCGAGGTAATTTTAAGCAAGTTAAGGCCAATCGCCACAATTAATAAACCACCTGTAGCTGTCATATCTTGAATAAATAATTCCAAAAAACTATCTGAAAAAATATTATTTATTTGTGCAGCAAAAAGTACAATCGAACCTTGATATAAAACAACTGGTATCGCTGAGAAAACGACTCCAAACCCTAATGTTGTAGTAAGAACTAACGCTACAAACCCATCGATTAATGATTTCGTAAATAAAATTTCATGATCTCCACGTAGTCCACTATCTAACGCACCAATCACTGCCATCGCACCAATCACAAAAATTAATGATGCAGTAACAAAGGCTTCGGCAATGGTTGAGTTAGAACCTTCTTTTTTAAATTTTTGTTCTAGTTTAGCACCTACATTGTTTAACTTTTTATCTAAATCAAATCCTTCGCCTATAATAGCACCAGTTAATAAACTTAATAAGATGACAACAATTCGATCAGATTCCAATGCCATTGAAAAACCAATTAATATAACGGTGAGTCCAATGCCACTCATAATTGTTTCTTTTATTTTTTCTTTGATTTTCGTAAAAAATAAACCAAATAAAGTCCCTAGTATAATACAAACGCCATTTACAATAACGCCTAAATACTCCATCTGTTATGCACCCCGTTTAATGCAGCCTTTGATGTTTCACGTGAAACATTTTTAAAAAAACAGTCTATTCTTTACATGTCCAAAGAATAGACTGTTCGCTTTTTATTTACTTGTTAATAAATCTAGTATTCGATTTAAATCATCATTGTTGTAAAATTCGATTTCAATTTTACCTTTTCGTTTACCTTTTTGGATATTGACGCTTGTACCGAAGTAATCTCGCAATTCTTCTTCTTTGCTTGAAACAAATATATCTTTTTTCGTGTCTTTTTTTGTTTTTTTCTTAAGTTGCCTTTCATTTAGTTGAGTAATTAATTGTTCAACTTGTCTCACGTTAAGATTTTCTTTACGTATTTTATTTGCCACTAAAATCATTTCGTCTTTATTTTTTAATGCTAATATAGCTCGTCCATGTCCCATCGATAACTCTTTACTATTAATCATCGCTCGAATTGTTTCAGGAAGAGATAATAAGCGAATCATATTAGTGATGTGGGGTCTACTTTTACCTAATCTTTTGGCAAGCTCTTCTTGTTTGATTTTCAATTCATTAATTAGTCTTTCATATGCCTCTGCTTCTTCCATTGGTGTTAAATCTTCACGTTGTAAATTTTCTAGTAGAGCTAGCTCCATCATTTGTTCATCGGTTAAATCACGAACAACAGCTGGAATTGTCTCAAGACCCGCTTCCTTAGATGCACGATATCTTCTCTCACCGACTACTATTTCAAAGCCTTTAATGGACTTTCTAACAATGATTGGCTGTAAAACGCCATATTGGATGATGGAATCTTTTAATTCGTCTATAGCATCCGCTTCGAAGATTTTTCTAGGTTGGTATGGATTCGGCCGTATTTCTTTTAAAGATATGTCTTGTACGCTCTCTTCATCCTCGACACTTAGCAAAGCATCTAAACCTCTACCCAACCTTCTGGCCATTCGCCATCACTTCCTTCGCTAATTCACTATATACTTCAGCACCTTTAGATTTAGGGTCATAAGTAATGATCGGCTCTCCGTAACTTGGCGCCTCCCCTAGACGTACATTTCTAGGAACGATTGAATTAAACACTTTATCTTGAAAGTATTTCTTTACTTCTTCAATTACTTGTATACCTAGATTTGTTCTAGCATCTAACATAGTTAGAAGTACGCCTTCAATTGCTAATTGTTTGTTTAATCGTTTTTGCACGAGTCTTACAGTATTTAATAATTGACTAAGTCCTTCTAATGCGTAATATTCACATTGTACCGGAATAATAACGCTATCAGATGCCGTTAAAGCATTCAAAGTTAACAATCCAAGTGATGGAGGGCAGTCAATAATTACATAATCATACTCATCACGAATGTCTTCTAATGCTTTTCTCAACCGTAGTTCTCGAGATATTGTTGGCACAAGTTCGATCTCTGAACCTGCAAGTTGTATCGTGGCTGGAATGGCATCTAAATTTGGAATATTTGATGGGACTCTAACCGATTTTGCATCCTCTTCCTCAATGAGTACGTCGTAAATGCATAAAGACATGTCACCTTTATTTATTCCAATTCCACTCGTCGCATTTCCTTGTGGATCAATATCAATTAATAATACTTTGTTACCTAAATTGGCTAAACATGCGCTTAAATTAACTGCGGTAGTTGTCTTGCCAACGCCGCCTTTTTGGTTTGCTATGGCAATGACTTTTCCCATAATGCCACCTACCTAATCTATTATTTTCTATACTTATTATTCTATCATGAATTCATAGTTTTGTTATGCTAAATTAGTAGAAAAAAAGTCCCATCTTTTGATTAGAAAGATGGGAAAATTCTTATTCACCACTTATTTCTTTGGAATTTTTATTGTTATTTTATAATAATCTTCTGAATCTACTTCTTCTGCTTCAACATTCATTCCAGTATCCTGTACCATATTAACTGATTGGCGAATCGTATTTAAAGCTATTCTAATATCTTTACTAATACCACGTAGTTGAGGTCTTTTTCGCGGTTTCTTTTGACCTTCCTCTGGATAAAGGAATTTTTCAATATATTCTTCAGTTTGTTTAACATTTAATTTCTTTTCAATAATCAATTCAAGTAATTCTTCTTGTTTATGGTGATCCTTTAATGGAATAAGTGCTCTTGCATGACGTTCTGTTATTTCTTTGTTTAGTAACGCTTGTTGAACAACTTTAGGTAATTTCAATAGGCGTAATTTATTAGCAATGGTTGATTGACTTTTTCCTAGACGTTGCGCTAGCGCTTCTTGAGTTAGTCCGTGAGTATGAAGTAATTGATCGTAAGCAATAGCTTCTTCAATAACGGTTAATTCTTCGCGTTGTAAATTTTCAATTAGGGCAACCGAAGCTGTTTCAGTATCTGTCATGTTTTTAACAATCGCGGGAATATTCTCCCATCCTAGTGATAATACCGCTCGCCATCTTCGTTCACCAGCAATTAGTTCGTAGCCATTTTCATTTTCAATTTTTCTAACGACAATAGGTTGAATGATTCCGTGTGTTTTAATCGTTTTCGCGAGTTCTTCAATTTTTGAATCGTCAAAAATTGTACGAGGTTGATACTGGTTAGGTCTAATTTCTTGAACACTAATTTGAACGACTTGCTCTGAATAATTGCTTTGTTGGTCTTGTTCAGATAAACTTTTACCGAACAGCTTGCTAAACGAACTCATATAGTAGGCACCTACCTTATAAACATTCAATGAATCTATGTAAAAAATGAAATGTTTCACGTGAAACATTTCATTCATTTAACTTATGTGAAAAGATATTGTAATAGATTCTATTACTATTCTACCACATAATAGATAATCGGTTAAACAAAATATGCATTTATTCTAAAGGTTCTTTATTAGGTGTACCTGGTTTTCTTGGGTATTTTTTTGGAGTTTTTCTAGCCTTTTTTATTACAGCAATATTACGTTCACTTTCTTCTATAGGTAATATAAAAGAATGTGTTGCTTCCCAAACACCACCTAAAGTTTTTACAGCTAGATCACCTTGCTCTTTTTCTTCATTAAAGTTAGAGCCTTTCATCATAATAAAGCGACCACCAACTTTAACTAATGGTAAGCATAATTCAGACAATACCGACGTTCTAGCAACTGCTCTAGCCATAACAACATCATATTTCTCTCTAAATTTTACATTCTTACCAAATGTTTCAGCGCGATCGTGATAAAACGCAACATGATCTAATTTTAGTTCGTCTGCCAAATGATTTAGGAACGTAATTCTTTTTTTAAGTGAATCAACAATCGTTACGTTCAAATGTGGAAAAACTATTTTTAATGGAATTGATGGAAAACCAGCTCCTGCACCAACATCACATATTGTACTGACTTTTGTGAAATCAAAAAAGAAACTAGCAGAAATGGAATCGAAAAAATGTTTTAAGTATACTGACTCTTGGTCAGTTATTGCAGTTAAATTCATTTTTTCATTCCACTCTACTAAAGTTTTAAAATAGTCATTAAACTGTTTTAGTTGTAGGTCTGATAGTTGAATTCCATGTTTATTTAATTCTTCTTGAAAAGTGATTTCGTTCATAGTTAACTCCTTATTCGTTAGAAGCTTTTGATCGAACACCTTGTTCAATATATACAAGCAAAATGGATACATCTGAAGGGTTTACTCCTGATATACGTGATGCTTGCCCAACAGATAATGGTCTTACTTCTTTTAGCTTTTGTTTTGCTTCAGTTGCTATACCTTGAATATCATCATAATTAATATTTTCAGGTATTAATTTATTTTCAAGCTTTTTCATTTTTTCTACTTGTTGATATGATTTTTGGATATATCCCTCATATTTAATTTGGATTTCTACCTGTTCAATGACATCATCTGGTAGCTTTTCTTCATTTGGAACGATTTGTACAATATGCTCATATTTAATTTCGGGACGGCGTAGTAAATCTGAAGCTTTAATACCGTCTTTTAATAATGAGCCCCCAAGATCTTTAATTAATTTTTGTACTTCATCTGATGGTTTTATAATGGTTGATTTTAAACGATTGATTTCTTTTTCAATTAAAGACTTTTTCGTTGTAAATGATTCATAACGTTCTTCTGTAATTAGACCCATACGATAACCAATTTCAGTTAGTCGTAAATCTGCATTGTCGTGACGTAGTAATAGACGATATTCTGCACGAGATGTGAGTAGACGATAAGGTTCGCTCGTTCCTTTAGTGACTAAATCATCTATTAAAACGCCGATATATGCTTGTGAACGATCGATTACAAGTGATTCTTTATTCAATGCTTTCGCTGCCGCATTAATTCCTGCTAAAATACCTTGTGCTGCAGCTTCTTCGTAGCCTGATGTTCCGTTAATTTGACCGGCAGTAAATAGTCCTTCGATTTTCTTAGTTTCAAGTGTAGGCCATAGTTGTGTTGGTACAAGGGCATCATATTCAATCGCATAACCTGCCCGCATCATAACGGCATTTTCAAGTCCTGGGACAGATTCCAATAGTCGTTTTTGAACATCTTCTGGTAGTGATGTTGAAAGACCTTGAACATACACTTCATCTGTGTTTCGGCCTTCTGGCTCTAAGAAAATTTGGTGACGTGGTTTATCATTAAATCGAACAATTTTATCTTCAATAGATGGACAATATCTTGGTCCTGTTCCTCTTTTTGCACCTGAATACATCGCAGAACGAGTTAAATTATCGTTAATGATTTGATGTGTCACTTCTCCAGTGTATGTTAACCAACAAGGAATTTGATCTGTTATAAATTCTGTTGTTTCATACGAGAAGGCGCGTGGCTCTTCATCCCCTGGTTGAATTTCTGTTTTTGAATAATCAATCGTATGACTATTAACGCGTGGAGGTGTACCTGTTTTGAAACGAACAAGTTCAAATCCAAGTTCTTCAAGCTGTTCTGATAATTTAATTGAAGGACGTTGGTTATTTGGGCCACTTTCATACTCAATATCACCGATAAGAACTTTTCCACGCATAAACGTTCCAGTTGTAATAATTACTGTTTCACCGTAATAGCAAGCCTTTGTTTCAGTTACGACACCTTTAATTTTGCCATTTTCAACGAGTAATTCATTAACCATTCCTTGGTGTATCGTAAGGTTTTCTTGGTTTTCTAGTACTTTTTTCATTTCTTGTTGATAAAGGACTTTATCTGCTTGAGCACGTAATGCACGAACAGCAGGTCCTTTACTTGTATTTAAAAGGCGCATTTGTATATGAGTTTTATCAATAGTTTTACCCATTTGTCCGCCTAAAGCATCAATTTCACGAACGACTACACCTTTTGCAGGTCCACCAATTGATGGGTTACATGGCATAAAAGCAATTAAATCTAGATTAAGTGTAAGCATTAACGTTTTTGCACCACGTTTTGCTGCAGCTAATCCCGCTTCTACCCCAGCATGACCTGCACCGATTACAATGACGTCGTAATGTCCTGCTTCATACATGTTAATAACCTCCTTTTTGGATTTTTAATTTTTATATTCACGAATCATTATTTTCCTAAACAAAACTGTGAAAATAATTGGTCAATGAGTGAGTCGTGTACATTATCACCAATAATTTCACCTAATAGTTCCCACGTTCGGGTCACATCGATTTGAACTAAATCTAAAGGCATGCCTATTTCAATACCATTAATCGCCTCATTAAGAGCAGCTTCAGCCTGTTCTAATAATTGAATATGGCGTACGTTTGAAACGTAAGATAAATCACCAGCATCAATCTCGCCTTCAAAGAACGTATTCGCAATCGCTTCTTCAAGCTGATCAATACCTTTTTCTTCAACAAGTGACGTAGCGATGATTGGTGCGTCTTTTGCAGCATTTTTTACTGCTTCCATATCAATGTGTTGTTGCAGATCTGTCTTATTCACAATAACGATCACATCAAGGTCACGTGCAGCCTCAAATAAAGCGGCATCTTCTTTTGTAAATGGTTCGCTCCCATTCAATACAAGTAAAATTAAGTCAGCCTCTTTTAATGCTTGTCTTGAACGCTCAACACCGATTTTTTCTACAATATCTTCTGTTTCACGTATCCCCGCTGTATCAATCAACCTTAACGGAACACCGCGAACGTTAACATATTCTTCAATCACATCCCGAGTAGTTCCTGGGATGTCCGTAACAATCGCTTTATTTTCTTGTGCTAAAACGTTAAGTAACGAAGATTTTCCAACGTTCGGACGTCCGATAATCGCTGTTGCAATCCCTTCGCGTAAAATTTTACCTTGTTTAGCTGTTTGTAAAATTTTACGAATTTCACTTTTCACATAGTGAGCTCTTTCAACAAGCATCTCATGTGTCATTTCTTCAACATCATCGTACTCAGGATAATCTATATTCACTTCAACATGGGCAACTGTTTCAATTAACTCTTGACGTAATTTACGAATGAGCTGTGATAGTCTACCATCCATCTGTTTTAAAGCAACTGACATCGCACGGTCTGTTTTAGCACGGATTAAGTCCATAACTGCTTCAGCCTGCGATAGATCAATTCGACCGTTGAGGAAGGCTCTTTTCGTAAATTCTCCTGGTTCTGCCAGTCTCGCCCCTTCACGTAAAACTAAATGAAGAACACGGTTAACTGAAACCATTCCACCGTGACAATTTATTTCAATGACATCTTCACGGGTGAAGGTTTTTGGCGCTTTTAATACTGAAACCATCACTTCTTCAATTTTTTCATTATTGACAGGATCAACAATATGTCCGTAATGAATCGTATGTGAAGGGACGTCAAATAAATCTTTCCCTTGAAAAACTTTATTAGCAATCATTAAAGCTTCATCACCACTTAAGCGGACAATAGCGATTGCACCTTCTCCAATTGGCGTTGAAATCGCAGCTATTGTATCAGTTTCCATAACCTTCACCCCTTTCAATCAGTTAATTTCCTAACTAAAAACAATAACATATATTAGCATAAAAATAAAGATAGTTGAACTGTTAATAAATGTAATTATTTGTTGTATGAATGTGGAGTTGGTTTTAACGTAGGATAGAATTGTTCAAACATGGGGGGTATTTGTTCAAATCCCAAGTGTATTTGTTCAAACTTGAGTTATAATTGTTCAAACCGCTAGTGCATTTGTTCAAACTTACGGTCATTTTGTTCAAACATGAGCTGAGATTGTTCAAATCCAATTCCTCCACATTAATTTTTAAGGAAAAAATAAGCCACTAGTTTGACCTAGCAGCTTAAATTATTTTAATTTAATTTTTAATATCACGTCTATTATAACCAATCGTGCCAGCTATCATCAACATAATAGCTATCACCAATAAAATAATTACAGGCAATAATTCAAATTCTTCAACTGGCATCGCTGGAATATGGCCAAAAGGAGATAATTTACCAATCCAATCAGATAATTGAAAGAGGTTTCCAAAATATAAAACGATAAAAGAGTAAAATAAATATAACCAAATAACGATAGTTAATTTCGGCTTGAATCCTATAATTATTACTGCTAATCCAATTAAAACAAGCATTGCTGGATAATAAGTTAAAGCGGAATAATATATACCCCAAAAGTCTAAACCACCTTCAACAACTGTATTACCTGCCGCCCATAATCCAATAGCTGATAATGATAGCATAACAAATCCATTTACCACCGATATAACTAAATAGCTAACTAATAACTTGGTCCGTGATACTGCTCGACTAAGAATATGTTCAATCCGCTCTTTTTTCTCCTCACTATATAGCTTTAACATACTCATAATTGGTGGAACAGCTGCTAGTAAAGCGATAACAACCATTAAAGTAGAAATAAATGAATCCGTAAAAGAATATCCATCTTCCCCACCAAACATTTGGACTAAAAGTTCATTACCTTCAAAAAACGATTCTAAATCACCGAAGACTGATCCATAAGATAGTCCTAACAGAATCATCCCTATTGCCCAAGAGATGAGTCCAGTTCGTTGCAAACGTAAAGCTAAACCTATTGGACTCTGAAGAAAAGGTGACGCATGTATTTTGCCATCTTTTGACGGGAGTAATCCTGCACCTAAATCACGAATGGAATTTAAATAATTCGCCAATATGACAAAGCCTATCGAAAGAATCAACATTAAACCAATTGGCCACCAATGGTTGTTAGCATAAACTTCAGTCATCGGGATCCACCCTAAAGGTGATATCCAAGATAATGCTTCAACGCTAACATCACCAACAGCTCTGACAAAATAGGCACCAAATAATACCGCGAAGGATAAACCAATCGTTCCTCGTGAGCTTTCAGTTAGTTGGGCAAAAAATGCTGTCACACTAGCAAATAAAATACCTGTTACACCTAATGATGCTCCATATAGCAGTGATCCTTCTAAATCCATACCTTCAATACCTAATGAAGCTAAAACAAAACCAGTTATCATTGCTAATAATAAGTTGGCACCGACTATAACAATTAATGAAGCGTTTAACATAGATAATCTACCAACAGGTAAAGAACGAACTAATTCTAACCGTCCATCTTCTTCATCTGCTCGTGTATGTCTTGTTATTAATAAAATACCCATCAACCCAACAACAAGCGCAGTTATTAAAAGCATTTGATGACTTGTCATAACACCAATTGTATAATTTGATAAATCCGCCGGTCCAACCATTGCAATCAGTGCTGGGTTATTCATCGTTTCTGCCATAGTATCTCGCTCTGGTTGTGTTGGGTAAAGCTCTTTAAAAGCTGGTGGAACAATAACGGTGAAAAATAAAATCCCAAATAACCATACAGGCAACCGTATTCGGTCAAGACGTAAAATAAATTTTATTAGTAAACCAATTTTACTAAAATTATTTTGCGTCATGATGATACACCTCCAGATGGTGCATCACTTTCCTCATAATGTCGCATAAATAAATCTTCTAATGTCGGTGGAGTGCTTTCAAATTTGATAATACCTTTATCACTAATATAGTTGATGACGCCATCCAAATGTTCTGTGTCAACTTGGAATAATAGTTCCTCACCTTTTTGTTCAATATTGTGAACACCTTTCATTGCTTCTAACTGATTTAACGGTTTCTTAGTCTGAACGATCATATTAGAACGTGTTAAATGCCTTAGTTCATTTAATGTACCTGATTCTATAATCTGTCCCTGACGAATTATACCCACTCGATCACAAAGCTTTTCTACCTCAGATAATATATGACTAGATAAGAGGACACTTTTACCTTCACTCTTCGCTTCCAATACAAATTCTTGAAAGACTTTTTCCATCAATGGATCTAATCCAGACGTCGGCTCATCAAATATATATAAATTTGCATCACTCGCGAATGCTGCGATTAGAGCAACTTTTTGTCTGTTACCTTTAGAATAAGTACTACATTTCTTTGATGGATCAAAGTTAAATCGTTCTATTAATTCTTCACGTTTATTCTTATTATTACCACCTCGAAGTTTAACGAAAAGATCAATGACTTCCCCACCAGTTAGATTAGGCCATAAATTGACATCACCTGGTACATAGGCGATCTGTTTATGGATCTCAACAGCTTCTTTCCAAACATCTTTACCAAAGATTTCAGCTGAACCTGATGTCGCTTTTAAAATACCTAATAGGATACGTATCGTTGTTGATTTACCTGCACCATTTGGGCCGATGAATCCGAATATTTCTCCTTCATTCACTTCAATATTTACGCCATTTAACGCCTTAAAGTCACCAAACATCTTTGTTAATTGATTTGCTTTAAGAATAGACATCCTCCACTCTCCTTAAAATTATGAAATATTTTATCTATTTTATTTCATAATATACAAAGCTATTCATGTTATCAATAGTTTATGAAATATTTAAATTGTTTTATTACATAATTTTTATTAAACTAATCATTGAGGTGAATCATTGATGAATGGATTTGAACGAAGAAAAGAAAAAAAATCTAATGATATTTTACAGGCTGGTTTATCATTATTTATGAAGTATGGAATTAAAAAAGTATCCATTTCTGAAATAGCAAAAGAAGCGCAAGTCTCTCAAGTGACTATATATAATTATTTTGGAAATAAAGATCAACTCATTGATGAGGTTATCTCTTATTATGTCGATTCATTATGGGCGGAGTATGATCGAATAATTAATAGTGATTTAGACTATAAAGAAAAAATTAAACAGATCACTTTCAATAAAGCAGCAGGTGCAGAGCAAATTAACGAAGAAATTTATAACCGAATCATGGAAGATTTTAAACAAAATAAAGGGGCGTTAAAAAATTATCAAGAAAAATCTATACCCATGTTAATGAACTTCTTTAATCAAGGGAAAGAAAGTGGATATATCGATACATCGATTTCAAATGAAGCGATAATGATTTACGTACAAATGTTTACCGAGTATATGCAGAAAGAAGAGGTTTATAAAAATATTCTGCCCTTTACAGAAGATCTAGTTAAACTTTTTTTCTACGGAATTTTTGGCGAGGAAAAATAAATAAATATGATTAAAAAAACCTGACAAGTCTATAACTCGTCAGGTTTAATTTTAATTCGGTTTTATTACAATATAACGGTTCGGATCTCTTCCTTCTGAGTAAGTAGAAACATCGGTATGGTCTTGAAGAGCAGTATGAATAATTTTCCTTTCAAAAGAAGGCATTGGTTCAAGTTTAACTTCGTGTTTTAGTCTTGTTGCTTTTTGTGCAAGTTTTTGTGCCAAATCAATTAGAGTCTCTTTTCTTCTTTGACGATAATTTTCTGCATCGACAACAACGGTTGTGTAAGATTGATTCTGATTTTTGTTGACAGCTAGGTGTGTTAAATACTGTAGAGCATTAAGTGTTTGTCCACGTTTTCCAATTAATAGGCCCATTTTTTCACCTACTAATTCATAAACAATTTCACCCTCTGCTTCAGTCAAATTAATTTGTGCTTCGATTCCCATTTCTTTAGTGACATCGCTAAGAAATTTATGACCAATTTTAGCAAGGTCTAATTTCTCCTGTACTTTAACATAAGCTTTCTTAGAACCGAATACACCTAAAAGTCCTTTTTTACCTTCATCAATAATTTCAACTGACACTTGCTCTTTTGTTAAACCGAGTTGACTTAAAGCATTCTCAATAGCTTCTTCAACTGTTTGACCACTAGCCGTTATTTCCCTCACTTTTTCGATCCTCCATTGTTTTGTTGTTCAAATTGTTTCATCATTGGACGACGAACAAAAATTGTTTGTACCATCATAAATATGTTACCAACTGCCCAGTAAAGTGCTAATGCTGCTGGGAAGAATAATGCAAATACTCCAATCATGATTGGTAGTAAGTATAACATAACTTGCATTTGTGGGTTAGCCCCAGCTGGCATGCCGGACATCATTATTTTTTGTTGAGCAAATGTTGTTGCAAACGTAATGATCGCTAAAATAATGTCTGGTGAACCTAACTCAAACCATAAGAAGTTATAGTTTTCAATTTCTTCTGTACGAACAATTGCGTGATATAAAGCGATAAAAATAGGCATTTGGACGATAATTGGTAAACATCCTGCCAAAGGATTGACGCCATGCTTTTGGAATAGTGCCATCGTCTCTTGCTGTAATTTTTGCTGTGTTGTAGCATCTTTTGAAGCATATTTTTCTCTTAAAGCAAGAAGTTCTGGTTGAATCATTTGCATCGCTTGTGATGATTTTAACTGCTTAATATTTAATGGTAAAATTAATGTACGTAGTAAAATTGTAATAATTACGATTGCTAATCCATAACCATGATTAAAAATTGTTTCAGCAATATATGTAATTAAAAACGATAACGGATAGACAAAAAATTGGTTCCAAAATCCTTCACTTTCAGGTGTAATTGGTTCATTAATTTGAGTACAACCGGATAGAAAAACAGTTACTGCAATTAATGAAATGATGACAATTAAATTTTTGCGCACTTTCAATTTCCTCCTAACTACCTCTTAACAACTCTATAGAACATTTTAGCATTTATTAAACCTTAATGACCATGATTAATTTGCTGTAAACATATTTGTTTTCATTAATAGATGACTTAAACTTCTTTTAACTTCATGAAAGCTCATACTTGCTGTCGGTTTTCTAGCTATAACAATAAAATCATAATTCGGTTTGATTTGGCCGTCCAGTTCAATAAAAGCATGTCTTATATATCGTTTGATTTGATTACGTTTAACAGCGTTGCCAAGTTTTTTACTTACTGACAACCCAACACGAAAATGGTCTTGCTCTCTCTTAATATAATACAAAACTAATTCGCGATTTGCGAAAGATTGCCCTTTTTTTATGATGTATTGAAAATCTTCATTTCTTTTAATTCTATATTCTTTTCTCACAAAAATCATCCAATCTCTATTAAAAACCTATGATTTACAAAAACATCATATGTCATTATGTACATATCTATTCATTATTAAAACAATCAATAGATAGTTACCCAACATAAAAAAGTTGTATAAAGTGAAAAAAGACCACTGAATGATGATCAGTGGCCTAAGCAGAAAGAACTTTTCTCCCTTTACGGCGACGACGTGCTAAAACATGACGTCCATTTTTCGTCTTCATTCTTGCACGAAATCCGTGTACTTTACTTCTTTTTCTTTTATTAGGTTGATATGTGCGTTTCATTAAAAACACCTCCTGAAATAAAACACATCGATCTTTTACGTCTAAAAACAGTCCAGATTAGTATATAAAAAATAAATGTGACATGTCAACTACTATTCGTTCATATTAAGAACAATATGTATTATATCACATATTTTATACATATCCACAATCCACATGGATAAATTATTTCCAATTTTAATAATCCACAACACATTCGACATGATAACCACAATTTCAACATATGTTGATAAAAAATATGGACAAATATGTTCGCATTGTGGATAAGTCTTAATAACCATTGAAAATACTAGCATATTTTGATATGATTATAATGTTTTTATAGTGGATAAGTAATCTTTTACAATATATTTTTCCACAAGCTGTGAATAATATGTGGATAGTTACTCACACCTCTTGTATAGAATTATTCACATGTCTGTGAATTTTGTCGATAAATGTACATAAGGCTTTGTTTAATTAGACAAAAATATCCACAGTTCCTCATCATCAAATATCCCAAAGCTGAAAGGAAGTGAAACTGGTTGAAAGATATCAATGAACTATGGGCTAAAACATTAGATGTAATCGAGAAAAAGGTAAGTAAACCTAGCTTTGATACTTGGTTAAAATCTACTGAGGCTAACTCGATAGAAGATGATCAGATCATTATACATACGCCAAATGAATTTACTAGAGATTGGCTAGAAAAAAGCTATACGAAAATTATATCGAAAACCATTAATGACTTAACTGGTTCTACTCTCGTACCAAAATTTATTATTCCAGATACAGAAGAAGCTGAATCAAGCATTAATCAACCAGTTAAAAATGTACCAAGCATAAAAACAAACGAATCCAATTCAAAAACGATGCTAAATTCAAAATATACATTCGAAACTTTCGTTATTGGTTCAGGAAATCGATTTGCACATGCTGCATCATTAGCGGTTGCTGAGGCTCCAGCAAAAGCATACAACCCTTTGTTTATATACGGGGGTGTTGGTTTAGGTAAAACACACTTAATGCACGCCATTGGACATTATGTTATCGAGCATAATCCTCAAGCAAAAGTTGTTTATTTATCTTCAGAAAAATTCACAAATGAATTTATTAATTCAATCCGTGATAATAAAACGATAGATTTCCGAAATAAATATCGGAATGTAGATGTTTTATTAATCGATGATATTCAGTTTTTAGCAGGAAAAGAACAAACACAGGAAGAATTTTTCCATACATTTAATACTTTGCATGAGGAAAATAAACAAATTATTATCTCGAGTGACAGACCACCTAAAGAAATACCTACATTAGAGGATCGTTTACGTTCACGTTTTGAGTGGGGATTGATTACAGATATTACCCCACCTGATTTAGAAACGAGAATTGCTATTTTACGTAAAAAAGCAAAGGCTGATGGATTAGATATTCCAAACGAAGTAATGCTGTATATAGCTAATCAAATCGATACGAATATTCGAGAATTAGAAGGAGCTTTAATACGGGTTGTCGCATATTCTTCATTAGTCAATCAAGATATTGATGCAAATTTAGCAGCTAATGCACTTAAAGACATTATTCCTAGTTCCAAGCCTAAGCAAATCACGATTAAAGGTATTCAAAAAGTTATTGGTGAAAAATATCAAGTTCAGCTTGAAGATTTCGCTGCTAAAAAACGTACAAAATCAATCGCTTTTCCAAGACAAATTGCTATGTATTTATCAAGAGAATTAACTGATTTATCTTTACCAAAAATCGGTGATGAATTTGGTGGACGAGATCACACAACTGTCATTCATGCACATGAAAAAATTTCTAAAATGATTGCTAGTGATTTGCATCTTCAAAAAGAAATCGATGAATTAATAGAATTAATCAAATCGAACTAATTGTTAACATGTGAATAACTGAAACAAATATACTAACAACTTATGCACATGTGGATAACCTTTTATTAATTACGTTTTATTAAGTTATTCACATATTCACAGGCCCTATTACTATTATTACTATTTTTTTAAATAAAATAAATAAATATAGGAGGTCACAAATGAAATTAATAATCGAACGTGAACCATTAATGACAGGGATACAAAATGTAATGAAAGCAATTTCTCCAAAACCGACGATTCAAATATTATCTGGAATTAAAATTGAAACAACAGATGAAGGAATTAAATTAACCGGAAGTAATTCAGACATCACGATCGAATCGATCATTCCTATCGAAGAAAACGGAGTGATTAATATACACGAAGTAACTCCCGGTAAATTAGTCATTCAAGCCAAGTTTTTACCGGAGATTATTCGTAAATTACCTGAAAAGCAAGTTGAAATTATAACAGATGAAGATTTAAATATAATCATTAGATCAGGTAATGCTGAATTCAAATTAAATGGACAAGATGCTGATGAATATCCTCAGCTTCCGATGATTAGAACAGAAAATAGCTTTGATCTTCAAATCGATTTATTAAAAATGTTGATTAGACAAACTAATTTTGCTGTCTCAATGTCAGAAACAAGACCGATTTTAACTGGTGTTCATTTTAAACTAGAAAATAATGAATTAGAACTTGTAGCAACAGATAGCCATCGACTAGCATCAAGAAAAATTAAATTAAATCCTGATCTTAACGAGTTATCTTTTAGAAATGTCGTTATTCCTGGAAAAAGTTTAGCGGAACTTAATAAAATATTAGATGAAACAGAAGAACATATTCAAATTAGCGTGACAGACAATCAAATTTTATTTAGAACTAAAAATGTCCTGTTCTTATCAAGATTACTAGAAGGAAACTATCCTGAAACTTCAAGATTAATACCAGATCAAAGTAAAACATTAGTAAATGTTAGTGCTAAAGCTTTAATTGATTCAATTGACCGTGCTAGTTTACTTGCTAAAGATAATCGAAATAATATTGTTAAGTTACTCACAAAAGAAAATAATAGTTTACAAATAACGAGTCATTCACCTGAAATTGGTACAGTTGAAGAAGTCTTGTCTGCTGATTCAATCGAAGGAGAAGAATTAAAGATATCCTTTAATGCTAAATATATGATCGATGCGTTAAGAGCAATTGATTCGGATAAAATCACTATTAATTTTACTGGTGCGATGAGACCTTTTGTCATTCGACCAGAAGATGAAAGTGAAAATATATTACAATTAATCACACCGGTGAGAACTTATTAAATTCTTTATCGAAACTGAACGATTAGAGAAAGGATCCTAATCGTTCAGTTTCTTTTAATAATGTTCAACTTTTAGTAAAATATAGATATATAACGAACTAACACAGAATAGGTGATTAAATGCCGGATATTATCGAAATTAAAACAGACTACATCACGTTGGGTCAATTTTTAAAATATGCTAACATCGTTGAGTCAGGTGGAATGGTTAAACTTTTTTTACAAGACTATTGTGTATTAGTTAATGATGAAATCGAATCGAGAAGAGGCCGCAAACTAAAGCATGGTGATTTAATTGAAATTGAAGAAGTAGGATTGTTTAAAATAGAAAAATCTGACGAATGATTTGAGGAATCCCATTATGTTTGTAGAAAGTATCACGTTAAAAAATTACCGTAATTATAACGAGCTCTCATTAACCTTTGATCATGATATTAATGTCATAATTGGCGAAAATGCCCAGGGGAAAACGAATTTAATGGAAGCAATCTATGTTTTAGCTTTTACAAGATCACATAGAACCCCAAGAGATAAAGAGTTAATCAAATGGAATGAAGAGTATGGTAAAATAGAAGGTAGAGTATTTAAAAGAAATCGTACATTTCCACTTGAAGTCATTTTTACATCAAAAGGGAAGAAGGCAAAATTCAATCATATTGAACAAAAGCGACTAAGTGATTACATCGGGGCGCTTAATGTCGTTATGTTTGCTCCAGAAGATTTGAATTTAGTAAAAGGTAATCCACAGGAACGTAGACGTTTTATAGATATGGAAATTGGACAAATCCAGCCTATCTATATTTATCATTTGAATCAGTATCAGAAAGTATTAAAACAAAGAAATGCTCTTTTAAAAGATTTACAAAGAAATAGACAAACTGATTTAACGATGCTAACTATTTACACTGAAAAATTAATTGAACATGCAAAAATTATTGTTGAAAGGCGTTTTCAATTTTTAAATAAATTACGTAAATGGGCTATTCCAATACATAAGGGAATTAGTAGAGGATTAGAAATGCTCGAAATACAATATGATTCAACAGTTAACGTATCAGAAGCTATGAATTCGGAGAAAATAGGAATAGTATATGCTAATCATTTTGAAAAAATACAAGCAAAAGAAATAGAACGTGGATCAACATTAATTGGTCCACATCGAGATGATTTGATTTTTTATGTCAATGAGCGGAATGTACAAAACTTTGGTTCACAAGGTCAGCAGCGAACAACAGCTTTATCATTAAAGTTAGCTGAAATTGAATTAATCTATGAAGAAATAGGTGAATATCCAGTTTTATTGCTTGATGATGTATTAAGTGAACTTGATGACCATAGACAATCACATTTATTAAATACGATTCAAGGTAAAGTTCAGACGTTTGTTACAACAACAAGCATTGACGGAATTGCGCATGAAACACTAGATCAGGCCGTTATTATTAATATTCATGATGGAAAAATGATTGAAGAAGGGTGATGATTGACCTTGTTTATACATATTGGTGATGAAAATGTCATTCGCTCAGAAGAGGTTGTTTCTATTCTCGATTATAGCCTTTTTGACTCATCAACAATTATTCAAGAAATGATTTTTCAACAGAGAAAAAAAGGGAATGTATCAGAAGCAGCATATGAGGATGCAAAATCAATCGTAATTACAGTCGATCATATATATTTCAGTTCGCTATCTGTACCTACTTTAAATCGGCGAGCTCAATTGTCTTATAAATTAGATAAAGTAGATGACTTAACAGAAATGGACGAACTAGAAGAAGAATAGAAAATATTATAATTACGAATCGAAGGTGGGACCATGGCGATGGAAGAGAAAATTAATGAGCAATTAGATTATGGTGCAAGCCAAATACAAGTTTTAGAAGGTTTAGAAGCTGTAAGAAAAAGACCTGGTATGTATATCGGATCAACTAGTGAAAGAGGATTACACCATCTCGTATGGGAAATTGTTGATAATAGTATAGACGAAGCTTTAGCAGGGTATTGTGATCATATTCAAATTATCATAGAAGAAGATAACAGTATTACGGTCATTGATGATGGACGGGGTATACCTGTAGATATACATGAAAAGGTAGGAAAACCTGCTGTAGAAGTTATTTTAACCGTTTTGCATGCAGGTGGTAAATTTGATAGCGGTTCGTATAAAGTATCAGGTGGATTACATGGGGTTGGGGCATCAGTAGTTAATGCTCTATCTGAAAGCTTAGAAGTCTATGTCCATCGTGATGGCAAAATTTATTATCAAAGCTATACACGTGGGGTTCCAAATGATGAATTAAAAGTCATCGGTGAAACTGAAGAAACAGGTACTAGAATTCATTTCAAACCAGATCAAGAAATTTTTACTGAAACAGTTGAATATTCGTATGAAGTTTTATTAACCCGTGTTCGTGAGTTAGCTTATTTAAATAAAAAGTTACGTATATCTCTTTTAGATAAACGGAACCCAGAACAAAAAGAAGCGGAACAGTTTTATTATGAAGGTGGAATTAAAGAATACGTTGAACATTTAAACCGTAAACGGGGAACTTTACATGAACCAATTTATGGTGAAAGTGAAGTCGACGGAATAACAGTTGAATTTGCTATTCAGTACAATGATGGGTTTGCTAGCAATTTATATTCATTTGCGAACAATATCCATACAGCTGAAGGTGGAACACATGAATCCGGATTTAAAACAGCGTTAACACGAGTCATTAATGATTACGCCCGAAAAAATAACCTTTTTAAAGAAAATGATCCGAATTTAATCGGAGATGATGTTCGAGAAGGCATTACAGCAATTGTATCGATTAAACATCCTGACCCTCAATTTGAAGGACAAACAAAAACTAAACTTGGTAATAGTGAAGTTAGAACGATTACTGATCAAATTTTTTCGGAAAAATTTAGTCAATTTTTATTTGAAAACCCAAAAACAGCTAGAAAAATTGTAGATAAAGGTTTAATGGCTTCACGTGCAAGAATAGCAGCGAAAAAAGCCCGTGAAGTAACTAGAAGAAAGAACGCACTAGAAGTATCAAGCTTACCTGGTAAACTTGCTGATTGTTCTTCAAAAGATGCTTCTATTAGTGAAATTTATATCGTTGAGGGTGATTCTGCGGGGGGCTCTGCAAAGCAAGGAAGAGACCGTCATTTCCAAGCTATTTTACCTTTGCGTGGAAAAATTATTAATGTTGAAAAGGCTCGTCTTGATAAAATTTTATCTAATAATGAAATTCGTATGATTATTACAGCATTAGGTACAGGCATTGGTGAGGATTTTGACATTGAACAAGCCCGTTACCATAAAATTGTTATCATGACAGATGCTGATGTGGACGGGGCGCATATTCGAACATTACTATTAACATTTTTCTATCGTTATATGAGGCCTTTAATTGAGCGTGGTTATATTTATATTGCACAACCACCTTTATATCAAATTAAACAAGGGAAATCTCTACACTACGTCTACAATGATAGAGAGTTAGATGAGTTGCTAGAAGAGATTCCAAAAACTCCTAAACCAAATATTCAACGTTATAAAGGGTTAGGGGAAATGAACCCTGAACAACTATGGGAAACAACGATGAATCCTGATTCGAGAACATTGCTTCAAGTAAATCTTGAGGATGCGATGGATGCAGATGAAATATTCGAAGTTCTTATGGGTGATCAAGTAGAACCAAGAAGAGATTTCATCGAACAAAACGCTCAATATGTGAAAAATTTAGATATTTAGTTTCATAGTGAACTTGATACATTTAATATGTACCGGTTTTCACGTCAATTAGGGAGGTAATCTAGTTTGGACCAACAACGACCAAGAGTTCAAGAAATTAATATAAGCCAGGAAATGCGTACATCGTTTTTAGATTATGCGATGAGTGTTATCGTCGCTCGTGCTTTACCGGATGTCCGTGATGGTTTGAAGCCAGTTCATAGACGTATTTTATATGCTATGCATGATTTAGGAATGCATGCGGATAAAGCCTATAAAAAATCTGCCCGTATTGTTGGTGAAGTCATTGGTAAATATCACCCTCACGGAGATTCAGCTGTTTATGACACGATGGTGCGTATGGCACAAGATTTCAACTACCGTTACATGTTAGTTGATGGACACGGTAACTTCGGCTCTGTTGATGGTGACGCTGCAGCTGCTATGCGTTATACAGAGGCAAGAATGTCTAAGATTTCAATGGAACTTTTACGGGATATTAATAAAAATACAATAGATTATATTGATAACTATGATGGATCTGAAAGAGAGCCTGTCGTTCTACCTGCGCGTTTTCCAAACTTATTAGTAAATGGTACGTCAGGAATTGCTGTTGGGATGGCAACGAATATTCCACCACATCAGTTAGGTGAAGTTATTGATGCTGTGCTTGCAATTAGTCAAAATCCTGATATAACGATTGAAGAAATTATGGATGAATATTTACACGGACCCGATTTTCCTACAGGTGGTATTATTTTAGGAAGAAGTGGGATTCGTCACGCTTATGAAACAGGAAAAGGGTCTATAACGATTCGTTCAAAAGCAGATATAGTTGAAGATAGTAATGGAAAGGCAACAATTATTGTTACTGAACTTCCTTATCAAGTGAACAAAGCGCGCTTAATTGAGAAAATTGCGGAATTAGCGAGGGATAAAAAACTTGAAGGAATTACAGACTTACGCGATGAATCAGACCGTGAAGGATTAAGAATTGTAATTGAATTAAGACGGGATGCAAATGCGAATGTCGTCTTAAACAATCTTTATAAACAAACAGCTTTACAAACGACATTCGGAATTAATATGTTAGCTCTAGTTAATGGACAACCTAAAGTATTAAATGTTAAACAAGCACTTGAACATTATTTAGAACATCAAAAAGAAGTTATTATTAGACGAACTAAGTTTGAACTAGAAAAAGCTGAAGCACGTGCTCATATTTTAGAAGGGTTAATAGTTGCTTTAGATAATATTGATGAAGTCATTGAACTTATTCGTGGCTCTAAAACAACAGACTCTGCCCGTGATGGTTTAATGGAGCGTTTCGGTTTATCTGAAAAACAAGCTCAAGCTATTTTAGATATGCGCTTACAACGCTTAACTGGGTTAGAACGTGAAAAAATAGAAAATGAATTTAAAGAATTAAAGGAGCTAATTGCTGAATTAAAAGCTATTTTAGCTGATGAAGAAAAAGTTCTTGAAATTATTAGAGAAGAATTGTTAGAGATTAAAGAAAAGTATAATGATATTCGAAGAACTGAAATCACTGTAGGTGGTGCTGACTTCTTTGAGGATGAAGATTTAATTCCTGAAGAAACAATCATCATTAGTTTAACGCATCGTGGATATATTAAACGACTACCTGCAACGACTTATCGTGCCCAACGCCGTGGTGGACGTGGAATTCAAGGAATGGGAACGAATGAGGACGATTTTGTCGAACATTTAATCTCAACCTCTACACATGATACGATTTTATTTTTTACAAACAAAGGGAAAGTGTATCGTGCTAAAGGTTATGAAATTCCGGAATATAGCCGTACAGCTAAAGGCATTCCAATCGTCAACGTTCTTCAAGTTGAAAAAGACGAATGGGTTAATGCGGTTATAACTGTTAAGGAATTTGTTGAAGATTGGTATTTGTTCTTTACGACGAAAAAAGGAATATCAAAACGTACAACACTAGAACAGTTTGCTAACATCCGTAAAGGTGGTTTAAGAGCCATTAATTTAAGGGAAGACGATGAATTAATCTCCGTTAAATTAACTGATGGTAATAAAAATATTATGATTGGTACACGTAACGGATTATTAATTCGTTTTAACGAACAAGATGTAAGGTCTATGGGACGTACAGCTTCTGGAGTGAAAGGTATTACGTTACGTGATGGTGATGAAGTTGTATCAATGGATATTTTAGATGAAGGTGTTGACGTATTAACAGTAACTTCTAAAGGGTTTGGTAAAAGAACTCCTGAAGAGGAATATAGATTACAAAACCGTGGTGGGAAAGGGATCCTTACTTGTAGGTTAAGTGATAAAAATGGTTATGTTGTCACAGTCAAACCGGTTACTGGTGAAGAAGACTTAATGATTATGACAGTCAGTGGCGTATTAATAAGAATGGCTACTGATTCAATTTCAACAACTGGTAGAAATACTATTGGAGTAAAGTTAATTAGCTTAAGAGAAGACGAAGAAGTTGCAACCGTTGCAAGAGTAGAGAAAGAAGAAATAGATGAATTTGATGAAATAGAAGAAGTAGAAGAACAAAGTACAGAAAATGATGTAAAGACAGAAGACGATGATACAGAGGTTTAATATTAAATCTTAAGTATTAGGGGGAATGGTGATGAAAGTTCACCCAAAAGACCTACTTCCTGGTTGTTTAATTTTAAGAGACGTGATGGGAAAAACACCTTATCCAATCGTACCAAGAAACACAGTCATTGAGGATAATCATATTGATGTCTTAATTAAATTCCAAGTACCACATGTGGAAATTGCAAATAAATTAGTAAATGGTCATTCGTATGAAGCAATGAAGGAAATGAAAGAAAAAAGTAAGTCAAAAGAAGTTAAAAAAGTAAAAGAAAAAATAGATAAGAAAAATGATTGGACGTTTTATGATTATTACGTTGACGCTGTTAAACAAACGAAAAGTCTTTTTGAAGATTGGAGTAATCAATCTAAACTAAACATTGTCGCTATTCGTGATATGCTTATTCCATTAGTTGAAATTGGCGAAAAACAATCAGATATTTTAATTCAATTACATCATTATACAGATAAACGTGATTATTTCTTTCATCATTTAGTTGCAGTTCCTGTTCTTTGTTCATTTTTAGCAAAAAAGTTAAACTATGATAAAAATGAACGATTACAAATTGCTCTAGCAGCCTATTTAAGTGATATTGGAATGTTATTAGTCGATCATCAACTATATTTTAAAGATGGTGTACTGACTGAAGAAGAGTATGAGCGAGTGAAGAAACATCCAGTTTTGTCCTACCGACTAATTGAGAATATTAAGTTTTTGAGTAAAAATGTGAAAGTTGCTGTATTACAGCATCATGAGCGATTAGATGGGACAGGATATCCGCTTGGTACGTCGAATGAAAAAATTCACCCATTCGCAAAGCTAATAGCTGTTTGTGATACGTTCCATGCAATGACTTCTGAACGGTTTTATAAAAAGAAACAATCTCCGTTTAAAGTTGTAGAAGAATTAAGTAAGCATCATTTTGGTAAATTAGATATGAAAATTGTCATGGAATTAGTCGATAGTTTAGTGAATTTTTCAAACGGTGTTAATGTGAAATTATCTAATAATGAAGTAGGTACAATTGTATTTATAGATCAAAATCATCCGACAAGACCGATTGTACAACTAGAAAATAAGCAGATTGTTAACTTGGTCGAACATCAAAACTTATATATTGATGAAGTGATGAAATAATTATTTAGACCATTGGTTATAAAGTAATCAATGGTCTTTCTAGGTTAATTGGACTATCTTTTAATTAAGTGATATTTTCCAATTAAATAGTATTGAAAATAATGTATAATTAAAAGTAAATTTTGCTACGATGACGGAGGATCAGACGATGAAGAAAATATGTAATTGGTATCTAATATTTTCACTACTTTTAATGTCTATTGTTAGTTCTATAGTAATCAATCCTATGACTATTAACGCTCAGCTATCGGATGTTGAAGCGGAATCAGCTATATTAGTAGATGCAGAAACAGGTGAAATTTTATATGCCAAAAATGCTGATATTGCCTTACCACCTGCAAGTATGACGAAAATGATGACAGAATATCTCGTATTAGAAGCGATTGATCAAGGTGTCATAAGTTGGGATACGAAGACTGAAATTAGTCAATATGCGTACGATATTTCAGCAAATAATTCATTTTCAGGTGTTGGGTTACGATTAGATCATGAATATACAGTAAAAGAGCTGTACGATGCTATGGCGATTTATTCTGATAACGCAACTACGATTGCATTAGCGGAACTAATTGCTGGCTCTGAAGGCCAATTTGTAAAAATGATGAATGACAAAGCTCAAGAGATGGGATTACCAGAAGCGAAATTCGTGAACTCATCAGGATTACATAACTCAAGTCTTGGTGATAACTATCCTGAAGGAACGGATCCTGATGCAGATAATTTAATGTCAGCTCGATCAAGTGCACTTTTAGCTTATCATTTAGTCAATGATTATCCAGAAGCTTTAGATGTTTCAAGTATTCCTACTAAAGAGTTTGAAGGTCATACGATGATCAATTATAACTGGATGTTACCTGGGATGCCAGGTCACCTAGAGCAATTTTCATATGAAGGATTAGACGGATTAAAAACAGGTTGGACTACGTTAGCGGGTTATTGCTTTACAGGTACTGCTAAAAGAAATGGAAATAGGCTTATTTCTGTAGTTATGCGAACCGAAAGTGAAGCAGCACGTTTTAACGAAACACGAAAATTAATGGATCACGGCTTTAATGATTTTGAAAAAGTTACGTTATATGAAGCGGGATATCAAATTGAAGAAGAATCGATTTTACCAGTTGTTAAAGGAAAAGAGAGCCAAGTAGAGATTGAAGCAGCTGAATCTATTGAAAAAATCATTAAAATTGGTGATAAAGACAATTATTCTGTTCATTATGAAATAAATGAAGATGTTTTAAACGAAAACGGGGAGTTAACAGCTCCAGTTGAAGAAGGTACAGAAGTTGGACGTATGGTTATCACATACAATGGAGAAAATAATTACGGAAATATATTAGGTGATGAAACAACAAAATCGGTCCCACTAGTGACAACTTCTTCTGTTGAGAAGGCTAATTGGTTCACACTACTCATGAGAAGCATTGGTGATTTCTTTATTAATTTATTTGAAAGTATTAAAGGTATTTTTTCTTAATACGATTATAAAAAGTTGCGTTATTTTTTGTTTGTATGTATATTAAAAATATAATAGTTAGGTTAGACGAAAAACGAAGATAGGAAATAGTAGCAGACTTTGTTTTTTACAGAGAGCTGGTGGTCGCTGCAAACCAGTAAAAACATGCTGTGAATCCATCCTGGAGTTGATTTACGAAAATGTTAATTAAGTAAATCCGGTCGGCGCCGTTAAAGCCTCCGAGTTGGAAGATAATAATAATCTTCAACAAGGGTGGTATCGCGGGTAAATCACACTCGTCCCTTTTAAGAATTAAGGGACGGGTTTTTTATTTTTAAGCTCTGTTTAAGCCCGTTGTTGTTTATTGTGAATCGCTATCGGTGGACGCTTTCCGCGGGCACGGCTTGAGCCAGGGAACTACTTGGAGAAACTTCTTTGCCCCTTGCACCGAGGAATTAGCTTCGTAGCGTTACTAGTAGACTAGAGGTGCATCTCTCGGAAGAAAAAACGCTTCCTGCGGGGTCTCGAGACTCGTGCTGGTCCCGCGAAGTACTGGATGTTCAAGTGTCGGCGTTGGCCACATGGACGTGGCCGCTTTTAGCCGACCAGGAGTCGCCACCTTCGCTCTTCATAATACAACAACTCAATGCAAATATGATTATTATCAACACTAAACTTTAACAGAGCCTGTTTTTAAATAAAGATTTTAGGAGGATAAAGATGCTTGATTTAAAGTATTTGCGCAATCATTTTCAAGAAGTAAAAGAAAAACTAAAATTTAGAGGAGAAGACTTAACTGATTTAGATCATTTCGAAGAATGGGACCAGAAACGTAGAAAGTTTATTCAAGAATCTGAAGAACTAAAAGCACGTCGAAACGAAGTCTCTAAAGAAATTTCTCAACTAAAAAAAGAAAAAAAAGACGCAGATCATCTCATTAAAGAGATGCGTGAAGTTGGAGATCGTATTAAGGATATTGATAATGAATTACATGAAGTTGAAGAAAAACTTCAAGAATTACTTTTATCAATTCCAAATATTCCACACGAGTCAGTTCCTGTTGGGGAAACAGAGGATGATAATGTTGAAGTCCGTCAATGGGGAGAAATCAGAACTTTTGATTTTGAAACAAAACCGCACTGGGACGTAGCAAATGATTTAGATATTCTTGATTTTGAACGGGCGTCAAAAGTTACTGGAAGTCGTTTTGTCTTTTATAAAGGATTAGGTGCAAGATTAGAGCGTGCAGTCATTAACTTTATGATGGATTTACATGCCGATAAGCATGGTTATATAGAAATGATACCTCCTCAAATAGTTAATCGTAACAGTTTAACTGGTACAGGTCAGTTACCGAAATTTGGAGAAGACGTATTCAAATTAGAGGATTGGGATTATTTCTTAATACCAACTGCAGAAGTTCCTGTGACAAACTATTATCGTGATGAAATCCTATCAGCTGAAGATTTACCGAAAAAATTCGCGGCGTATAGTGCTAATTTCCGTTCAGAAGCTGGGTCTGCTGGTCGTGATACACGTGGATTAATTAGACAGCATCAATTTAACAAAATTGAGTTAGTTCAACTAGTTAAGCCAGAAGAGTCTTATGCGACGCTAGAAGAGTTAACTGGACATGCTGAGAAGGTGTTACAGCTTTTAAAATTACCTTACCGAGTGATGAGCATGTGTACAGCTGATTTAGGATTTACAGCAGCGAAAAAATATGATTTAGAAGTATGGATTCCAAGCTATGAAACGTATCGAGAAATCTCATCTTGTTCTAATTTTGAAGACTTCCAAGCGAGACGAGCTGGTTTAAGGTTTAGACGAGAGAAAAATGGTAAACCAGAATATGTCCACACATTAAATGGGTCTGGATTAGCAGTTGGACGAACTGTTGCTGCCATTTTAGAAAATTATCAAGAAGCGGATGGATCAGTGACTATTCCCGAAGTATTAAGACCTTACATGGGCGGTATTGAAAAAATAGAAGCAAAATAATAGTGAGGCTGGGACAAAGGGGTTCCTTCTAGACTTAAAACCTAACAATTTGATTAGTGCGTCTAATCCGCTCCGGAAATATACTCCGCGCACCTTAGGGTGGCTGGTGAGCCTCCTCGTGCTATCGCACTGCGGGGTCTCACCTTTGCCATTCCTCCCGCAGGAGTCTACGTATATTTCCTACGCTAGTTTAGACTTTGTTCGGTTTCAGTCATAATCTCCTTACTTATGTCCCAGACTTTATATAAAAATTCCTAAAATTAAAACATTATATTTTTCTGTTGCTAAATGTCGTTTCATATGTTATATTTTTATCTGTCAGCTTACGGAGGAGTACCCAAGTTCGGCTGAAGGGATCGGTCTTGAAAACCGACAGGGGCTTCACGGCCCGCGGGGGTTCGAATCCCTCCTCCTCCGCCATAACCATAACCATTCATAAAGTTTATATATTTAGCCATACTAAGGCTTGTCACTTTGACAAGCCTTTTATTTTATTTGTTAAAAAATAAAATAATTTCACTTGTTAAGTAGGAATTTAAATTCTTTTGTAGAAATAATACTAAATAGATAAAAAGTTTGGCGGGGAGTATTTTTATGAATAAGACTAATAAATGGCGTATTTTAATTATGTCTGATGCAAATGGACAAGTTAAACAGTTCTCCTTACATAAAATAATCTTTTATAGCTTTTTGCTCATTTTTCTAACCGCAATTGTAACACTGTTCATTACCATTCAAATGATTCAAACGGTATCAGAAAAGAATGAGCATTTATCTCAAAGTTTATCAAACACAAAAATAACAGTAGAAAATCAAGAACAAAAAATAGTTCAATATAAACAAGCTAGTAAAGAAATACAAAAGCAATTAGACGAACTGAGTTTATTAGAAGCTCAATTAAGTGAAATGATTTCATCATTGAATCCTAATCGAATCGTGTCTTTTGATGACGATGGTCCTCAAGGAGGTCTTGAATGGGACTTCGAGGAAAGGGAAATCGTTCAGACGAGTTTCAATCAATCTAATGTAGATATAACCAGCTTAAAGTTTGAAGTTCCGACACTAGTTGATAAATATAAAGTAGCATTGCAAGAACTTGAACAAGTAAAAGATGAATTACGTTTTGTGCCAATTTTTTGGCCGGCTGAAACGGAAAGAATAACCTCTGAATTTGGAGAGCGAGTTGACCCTTTTACAAATCGTAAAGCATTTCATAATGGGATTGATTTAGCTGGTCCGTGGGGTACAGAAGTTTATGCCACTGGAGAAGGAACTGTAGAATTATCAGGTATTGATGGTGGATATGGACGTTCTATCGTAATTGATCATGGTAATTCTTATAAAACTCGTTATGGGCATTTATCAAGATTGCTAGTTGAAGAAGGAGACATCGTTAAACAAGGTGATCTGATTGGATTAATGGGGACAACTGGAAGAAGTACGGGTGTTCATTTACACTATGAAGTTTTGCATAATGGCGAAGTAATAGATCCCTTTCCATATATGACATTTTTACAACGTGTGTTAAGTGAATAAAAGGTGGTAAGTAAAGTGAGAAAAAAGGAAAAACAATTAAGTCATGTTGATACAATTATTGGTTCCGGAACAACATTTAATGGTGATTTAACTTCATCTTCAAGCATTCGAATAGATGGTAAAGTGAGTGGGTCAGTTAAATGCGAAGGGGATGTTGTAATCGGCTCTGAAGGTGTCATTGAAGCCAATGTTGAAGGAAGAAATATTACGCTTGCTGGAACAATTAACGGTCAAGTAACAGCAAAGCAAACGTTAAAAATTGAATCAACAGGGACATTAAATGGTGATGCATCGATGTCGGTGTTTATCATCGATGAAGGTGGAAAATTTGACGGAACAAGTAAAATGAAAAAAGAAGAAACAGGTGCCAATGGAAATCAGGATAAAGGTAAAAAGAATAAAGATAAGGCATCATAAAAGGCTGACTATTGAAGTCAGCCTTTTAATTATGCTTTCATAAGCCGTCTTGACGTATCGATTGTTTTACTAATTCTTTCTAAAATAGTTTCAATTGACTGTTCGTTATTTATTAAGTCATATTCATTAATATTAATCCGCATAACTGGGCAAGTATTAAAGTTGTTAATCCAATTGTCATAGCGGTCATACATCTCTTTCCAATATTCAATAGGTGTATTTTTCTCCATTTCTCTTCCTCTTAATTGAAGCCGTTTTAACACATCTTCAAATGACCCTTCAAGATAAATTAACAAATCCGGGTGTGGAAAATATGGGGTCATGACCATTGATTCGAACAGGCTTGTATATGTTTCATAATCAACTAAATTCATTGTTCCCTTTTCCATATGCATTTTGGCGAATATGCCTGTATCTTCGTAAATAGAACGATCTTGGACAAACCCTCCACCGTATTCAAAGATGCGCTTCTGTTCTTTAAATCGTTCAGCTAAAAAGTAAATCTGTAAATGAAAGCTCCATCTCTCAAAATCTTTATAAAACTTATCTAAATAAGGGTTTCCATCTACCTTTTCAAAAGAAGTTCTAAAATTTAATGCTTTTGCCAATGCTTTGGTCATTGTAGATTTACCAACACCAACCGTTCCTGCAATTGTTATAACGGCATCATTTGGAATCCCATAACGGTTATTAAAATTCATGAGACGACTTCTCCTTTTTGCATCTGTTTTTCCACAATGGCTAATATATCGTTTAGATCACTTTGATATTTAATAAAATCTATTTCATCACCATTAATTCGTATGACTGGTATATCCGGATGTTCACGTTCAAGATTATTCATATATACGTCATAATCTTTCGATAACTGTTCTAAATATTCTGGTTGTATGTTTTTTTCTACTTCTCTTCCCCGTAAGTGTATACGCTTTATCAATGTATCTAGACTGGCATGTAAATAAATCATGATATTCGGTTTCGGCATGTCAGTCGTAAGAATTTCGTAAATTTGTTCATATTTCTTTAAATGGCCTTCATTTAATGTTCTTCTCGCAAAAAGGATATTTTTAAATATGTGATAATCAGAAACAACAGGTTTTCCTTTAGATAAATAATGTTTCTCGATGTCTTCAAGTTGTTTAAACCGATTGCATAAAAAGAACATCTCGGTTTGGAAACTCCACTCATCAATATTGTCATAAAACTTACCTAAAAAAGGATTTTCCTCAACAATCTCTTTAAGTAAATGAAAATAAAAATGTGTTGCTAATTTTTTAGATAATGATGTTTTGCCAACACCGATAGGACCTTCAACGGCAATGAAAGGTACTTGCTGTTCAAACACGATAAAATTCCCCCAATAAAATTAACTAGTTAATTTTCATAATAACAAATTTTTAGTCAAAATAGGACAAATAACGATTTTTAATTATAAATTGAAAAAATAAATCAGTAACCTATACACCATTCTAAAATCAACATAACTTATAGTGTAACAAATAATAGAGAGGTGATTAAAAGATGTTTGAAGAAGAGTACAACAGAAATGAGTGCAGATGTAACAAAAATGATTGTGTTTGTCAAATTGTAAAATATATTGCAGACGTTCAAGCAGAAGCTGAAGGCAACGAAGACTGTGAAGTGGGCTGTAAAGAATCGATTCGTAGTTTAGTATCACCTGCAGCAGCAGCCGAACATGATACGATTCCTTTCCTACTTTATTGCGATTGTGATTTATTCGTTGGTCAAAGTGTAGTCCAAAGAATGGTAAGCGGAAATCGTGTCTTCAATTGTTTAGAATCTCCAATTTTCCGTGTAAGTAAAGTAAAGGACAATTGCTGTGCAGTTCTAGAACTATTACTACCAATAACAGAAGATGGCTCTACTCCTGGACCAGGTGGAGACAACATCTGTGATTTCTTCCCAGGAAACTCAATTAGAAATTTACGCCGTACTAACGTATGTATCACAGTAGATTTATGTAAATTTGATGGCATTGCTTGTTTAGAGCCAGTTACTGCTTTACCAAGAGTCTAAAACAGAGTTCTATAATAGTCTTTATAAAGGCATCGCTTTAACGCGGTGCCTTTATTTTAATTGACAACATACCTAATGGGGTATAATATAATTTTAACCATTTAAAGTATTGGGAGGGTTTAAACCATGGAATATGATGCGAAAATAAAAAATAGAATTAAAAGATTAGAAGGTCAGCTACGAGGAATCCTTCGAATGATGGAGGATGGTGCTGAATGTAAAGAAGTCATTACTCAGTTAACAGCAAGCCGTTCGGCCATTGATCGTACAATTGGTGTAATCGTGAGTTCTAACTTAATCGCTTGTGTATTAGAAGCGAACGAAAATGGTGATCAAGCTGAAGATTATGTAAAAGAGGCTGTCGAGTTATTAGTTAAAAGTAGGTAAATAACTTTTTATAAAAATCTGTTGACATGTTTTGTTTTATGTCATAAAATACCCCATAGGGTATAAAAAAAGGAGGAAAAATAAATGAAAGTAGATTTTACTTTGGATGCAAAAGGATTGGCTTGTCCAATGCCGATTGTTAGAACAAAAAAGGCAATCGATCAATTAGATAGTGGACAAATACTAGAGATCTTGACAACAGATCCAGGTTCAAAAAGTGATATAACAGCTTGGACTAAGTCTAGTGACCATGAGTTAGTAGAAATTAAAGAAGACGGCGATGTCTATACATTTTATATTAAAAAAGGGTAATTTTTAAACAGAATATACACACATGGGTATATGTATATTCTGTTTTGTAAATTAATTGGGAGGTTATTAAATGTCTGAAAGAAAGAAGACGAACATTATTCTCTTTAGTGGAGATTATGATAAAGTTATGGCGGCGTATATTATTGCTAATGGTGCAGCGGCATATGATCATGACGTAACTGTTTTTCATACGTTTTGGGGATTAAACGCTCTTAGAAAAGATGAGAAAGTACGACCAAATAAAACGTTTATGGAGAAACTGTTTGGAAAAATGATGCCTAGAGGGGCAGACAACATGCCTTTATCAAAAATGCAATTTTTAGGCATGGGTCCAAAAATGATTAAAGGTGTTATGAAAAAGCATAATGCGATGTCATTACCAGCTTTAATTGATTTGGCAATAGAACAAGACATTACATTACTTGCTTGTACAATGACGATGGACCTTCTTGGATTAAAACAGGAAGAACTATTAGATGGGATTGAATACGGCGGAGTTGCGGCATATATAGCTGAAGGTGAACAAGGCTCCATCAATCTATTTATATAATATTGGGGGTAGTTGAATGCAAACAATAGATGTTAAAACAGTTGAAGAGAAGTTATTAAAAGGTGAACAATTAAATTTAATCGATGTTCGTGAAGTTGAAGAAGTTCAAGCAGGTAAAATTCCTGGAGCTATACACATTCCATTAGGTTTATTGGAGTTTCGTGTTAACGAACTCGACAAGACTAAAGAATATATTATGGTTTGCCGCTCTGGAGGAAGAAGTGGTCAAGCAACTATATATCTAGATAGTTTAGGTTATCAAGCTAAAAATTTGTTAGGTGGTATGCTTGATTGGGAAGGCCCAATTGAAAAATAGGAGGTTTATTAATGACAACTATTAAAAGTGATTATAGTTTAGATGCTAAAGGATTAGCTTGTCCGATGCCAATTGTAAAGACTAGAAAAGAAATAGAAAAGATTGAGCCAGGAAAGGTTCTTCTAGTTGAAGCGACAGATCAAGGATCAAAAGCTGATATAAAAGCATGGTCTGAAAGAAGTGGGCATCAGTATATAGGGACTATTGAAGAGGATGGTGTATTAAAACATTATATCCGTAAATCGTCAGTTGCTGAAAAAAGTGAAGAAGTAAAATATGAAAACCGAATTGGAAATGATGAATTAAAGGCGAAATTGACTGATGGGTCAATTAAGTTAATTGATGTGCGGGAAGAAGCGGAATTTGTGTTTAGCCACATACCTGGAGCAGTTTCAATTCCTTTCGGTGACTTAGAGAATCGCTTAGATGAATTAAATAAAGATGAAGAAATATATATTATTTGCCGAACAGGTAATCGTAGTGACTTAGCTGCTCAACTACTAAAAGATAAAGGCTTTAATCATGTGTATAATGTTGTTCCAGGGATGAGCGGATGGGATGGTGCACTAAATAATAAACAGTAATTTTTTTTCATTTAAATTATACCATGGGGGGTAATTAATAATGGGTTTAATGAAGATAACTGCTCAAGAAGTAGCTCGTAAAGTTATAAACAAAGATTCTTTATTTATTTTAGATGTACGTAATGAAGATGCTTTTAATGATTGGAAAATTGAAGGTGAACATTTTAACTATTTAAACAAACCATATTTTGATTTAATAGATGGAGTTGAATCTATTAAAGATCAATTGCCAAAAGATGAACAAATTTTAGTTGTATGTGCGAAAGAAGGTTCATCACAATTTGTTGGTGAGCAATTAGTCGAAGCAGGCTTTGAAATCATTTACTATTTAGAAGGCGGAATGAAAGCTTGGAGTGAATATTTGGAGCCTGTCAAAGTTGCTGATCTTAAGGACGGTGGCGAGCTTTATCAATTTGTTCGTCTTGGTAAAGGGTGTCTATCTTATATGGCTATATCAGATGGAGAAGCAGCTATATTTGACGCAGTTCGTATGAAAGACGTGTTTATCGATTTTGCCAACAATAAAAATGTAACGATTAAACACGTTTTTGATACACATTTACATGCAGACCATATATCTGGTGGACGTCATATTGCAGCTGAAGTTGGTGCAACGTATTGGCTTCCGCCTAAAGATGCTGAAGAGGTTGTTTTTGATTATGAACCATTAAATGACGGAGACAATATTCAAATAGGAAAATCTACTATAGATGTGCAGGCGTTATATTCACCTGGACACACGATAGGTTCAACGTCGTTTATTATCGATAATCAATTCCTATTAACTGGCGATATTTTGTTCGTTGATTCAATAGGTCGTCCAGATTTAGCTGGTGTTGCTAAAGAATGGGTAGAAGATTTACGAGAAACTTTATATAAACGTTATAAAGAGTTATCTAATTCATTAATCGTACTACCAGCTCATTTTATGACAATTAATGAATTAAACGGTGATGGTTCTGTAGCGAAAAAATTAGGTGATTTGTATGAGGATAATCACGGGTTAAATATTGAAGATTCTGAGGAGTTTCAGAAATTAGTTACAGAAAATTTACCACCTCAACCTAACTCATATATGGAGATTCGTAAAACGAACATGGGTAAACTAGCACCAACAATAGAGGAACAACGTGAAATGGAAATTGGACCTAACCGTTGTGCCGTCAGATAATTTAGGGGGGTAATTCCCCCTATTATAATTTTTATCAAGTCAGGAGATGTCACTTTTATGGAGTACTCTTTATTATTTATTATTATAATCTTTTTAATAGGTTTTGCTGGATCATTTATATCTGGAATGGTTGGAATTGGTGGTTCAATTGTTAAATATCCGATGCTATTGTATATACCGCCACTTTTTGGATTAATGGCATTCTCTGCGCATGAAGTTTCAGGTATTAGTGCAGTACAAGTATTATTTGCAACTATTGGTGGGGTTTGGGCATATCGTAAAGGGAATTATTTAAATAAAAGTTTAATCATTTATATGGGTATTAGTATATTATTAGGAAGCTTGATTGGTGGATATGGCTCAAGATTTTTATCAGGTAATAGTGTTAATTTTGTCTATGCTATTTTAGCAACTATAGCAGTTATAATGATGTTTGTACCTAAAAAAGAATTAGATGATCAACCACTTGATCAAGTCACTTTTAACAAACCAATAGCTTCAAGTCTTTCATTTATAGTTGGAATAGGAGCAGGGATTGTTGGGGCTGCTGGTTCATTTATTTTAATGCCTATAATGCTATTAGTTTTAAAAATCCCAACACGAATGGCAATTGCTTCTTCTTTAGCAATTACGTTTATCTCTTCAATAGGTTCTAGTATTGGAAAAATTGCTACAGGTCAAGTGTTATATGTTCCTGCAATTATTATGATTATTGCTAGTCTAATTGCGGCTCCTATGGGTGTTCAAGTTGGGAAAAAAGTAAATACTAAAGTTTTGCACTGGATATTGTCCGTTCTAATATTAGCTTCTGCTATTAATATATGGATTAGTTTAATCTAATCAAAAAAACTCACCAAAAAATAGAGGTGAGTTTTTTCAGATTATTGGTGTACCTTTTTCATATCTTCTGGATTCATCTCGAAAATTTCACGGTCATATAAATGACATGCGACATAACGGCCTTTTTCTACTTCTTGAAATGTCGGCTCTACTTGTGCACAAATTTCTTGTGCAACTGGACATCTTGTTCTAAATACACAGCCTGATGGTGGTTCGATTGGGCTTGGTAAATCACCTTCTAAAATAATTCGTGTCCGGTTCTCTTCAAGGTCAGGATCAGGTATAGGTACAGCCGATAATAGCGCATTAGTATATGGATGAAGAGGTTCTTCATATAATCTTTCGCTGTCTGTTAATTCAACGATATGTCCTAAATACATCACTGCAATTCGATCAGAAATATGTCTCACCATTGATAAATCGTGTGCGATAAATAAATAAGTTAGCCCTTTTTCTTCTTGTAAACGTTCTAGCAAATTAATGATTTGGGCCTGAACAGATACATCAAGTGCTGAGATAGGCTCATCACAAATGATAAAATCAGGATCTAAAGCTAAGGCACGCGCAATTCCTATCCTTTGACGTTGTCCACCACTAAATTCATGAGGATAACGGTTGGCGTGGTCGCGACTAAGTCCTACTTCTTCCAGCAGCTCATAAATTTTTTCCAATCGTTCTTTACTATTTTTATAAAGACCGTGGACCTCCATTGGTTCGGCTATAATTTCTTTTACAGTTGAACGTGGGTTTAATGATGCATATGGGTCTTGGAAAATCATTTGCATTTTACGAAAATATTTATACCGTTCTTTCTCAGGAATAGCATGTACATCTATTCCTTCATAACGTACTTCTCCTGATGTTTTATTATAAAGGGTCATGATTGTTCTACCAGCAGTTGATTTCCCACACCCGGATTCACCAACAATACCGAATGTTTCACCTTTGTAAACTTCAAATGATATATCATCAACTGCTTTTAATTTTTTTCCTCTTCCAACATCGAAGTATTTTTTTAAATTTTTCACTTGTAAAATGGCTTCATTTTCCATATTAATTCCTCCACTTATACAATATATCTTCGTGCCCCACAAAATTCTTTTTCGTATCTCGTTCCTTTGAGTGGTGTGATTTCAATTCCCTTTTTAGTAAGTGCGGAATGAATCATTTTTCCATCGCTATGGTAGATGCCGACGTGATGGACATATCCATTTTCATTATTAAAAAACAACAGGTCTCCAGGCTGAAGTTGATCATAACTTACCTCTTGTCCTGCATTTGCTTGATCGGAAGCATCTCTTGGTATTTTATAGCCTATTGCTTTGTATAAATTGTAAGCATATCCTGAGCAATCATAACCAAAGGCACTCATTCCGCCCCAGAAGTATGGTAGTTCTAAAAAACGTTCAGCGAGTTGTACGATTGTTTGACCATTTCTTTTCGGAACGTCTTCTATTGATGGATGAATATTGACATCTTGTTGACTTAAATAACCTTCCCCGTTCGGTGTTTTCACTTTAATAAAATCTTGTTCCTCTTGAATGACAGGTAAGTACGTTAAATAGCTAATCTCAAATGTTGGTTCTTTTTGTTCGTTTAATAGTAGCGTTTTGTCTGATATGACTAAAGCGATTTTGTCACGGTCCCAATCAGAGGTTTGAACTTCTTTTAATTGCTTCAATGGAACCCATCCAGGATAACCTCGTTCGTCTTTTTTGGAAGGTTGCTTAATTGCAATAATTTTCGCCCAGTCGCCATCAATTTCATCAATTAAAACTTCTTCACCATATAAAAGCTGTGATTGAACGAGTTTGTCATCGCATAGTTGTTTACGAATATCAAAAGTTAAATCACTATACCATTTGTTTAAATTAAGAGGATTTTCAATTCCTGTTTGGTCAATCTCTCTAGGTGATTCTTTATTTGTCCAAATCGTTGCAACTGGTACATCTGTCACCCATTTTGTTGTGTTAGTCATTGTCGTCTCCCTTTCCTTTAATTCTATTTCTGTAATTCTATTGATTGTACACCTAATCCAGGTCTATTTGAAAAGCTCATTTTATTTTTGTCATATATAACTCCACCATGAACTGGATCATAACTAAGCATAAGTGGCGCATCAAAGTCAAAACGGGTAATGTTCACTTGACTAGCAGCAAAATGTGCCGCTGCTGTAATTCCTAGTTTTGTTTCAATCATACTACCAACCATACATTTAACTCCGTAAGTTTCTGCTAGTTTATTAATTTTCATCGCTTCGTGAATACCACCTGATTTCATTAATTTAATATTAATTAAATCAGCTGCTCTCATTTCTAATACTTTTCGTGCATCATGCACTGAAAAAACTGACTCATCAGCCATAATGAGTGTATTTGTATGGTCTGTCACTTGTTTTAAACCTTCTAAATCGTGGGCTTTAACAGGCTGTTCAACAAGTTCTATATTTAAATTTAATTGTTCCATTTTATTGATGGCATAAATAGCGTCTTTTGCTGACCAACCTTGGTTTGCATCTAATCTTATGGTTGGTTTCAAGCCAACTCTATCCCTAATTGCTTTTATTCGTTCGATATCTTTGTCTATTTTATCCTTTCCGACTTTAATTTTTAAAACGTCAAAACCATTTTCAATATATTGTTCAGCATCTTGTGCCATTTCTAAAGGGTCATTCACACTGACGGTATAGTCCGTTTCAATCGTATCTTCATAACCACCTAATAGTTGATAGAGTGGTAGATTGGCAAGTTGTGAAAAACAATCATATAAAGCCATATCAATTGCTGCTTTTGCACTTGAATTGCGCACAATTGATTGATGTACTTTGTCCATTAAACGTTCGAGATGCACAATTGGTTGATTTAATAATAAAGGTTTAAAAATGTGATTAATCGTATAGGAAATACTTTGTAAAGAATCACCGGTTATGACGTGTGTCGGTGGTGCTTCTCCAAATCCCGTTAACCCGTTTTCTAATGTGACTTTAACATAAACGGTCTCAGCATTCGTGACGGTTCTTAAAGCAGTTTTAAATGGTTTAGTTAAAGGGACCGATGCATTAAATGTTTCTATTGATTGTATATTCATGACTAATTCCCTCCGTTGGTTACACCAGGTTGAATGGTTAATGTTTTATTTGTTGTAGATAATAATGCCTTTGTTCCTAAAGGTATAGCAAAATGAGGCTGACAGTGCCCAATTTTAAATCCACTCATAACAGGTTTATTTATTGTTCCAAAATAATCTACTAGGACTTCATCTAACGTTGATGAAGGTCGATCCTTTTTAGGTACAGCATTGTTAAAATCACCTACAATAATTCCTTTAGCATCATCGAGTTTACCAGCATTTTTTAGTTGGCATAAAAAGGAGTCGATTCGATAAGGTGGTTCATCGATATCTTCAATAAAAAGTAATTTATTTTTCGTATCTATTTCATATGAACTTCCAAGTGTATTAACGATTAAAGAAAGATTGCCGCCAACAATTTCGCCTTCAGCTTCCCCTTCACATAATACATGAAGCGGAGAAATATTTTCATTATAAGTAAGTTCGATTGGTTCAAAAAGTTGCTGAAAGCTTAATTTAGATATCGGATGAAAATCATCTTTTCCAATATCTGAAGCTAACATTGGTCCGTGGAACGTCACTAAACCGGTTTGCTGACGAATGGCTGTATGTAAATATGTAATATCACTATATCCCCAAAAGATTTTTGGGTTTTTTTGAATTAATTCATAGTTAATATAAGGGGCAATACGGCCCGTACCATAACCACCACCTGCACAGATGATTGCTTTAATTGTTTCATCTTCAAACATCGCTTGTAAATCTTCTAAACGTTCGTGATCTTTCCCAGCTAAGTACCCGTGTACGTGTTCAACATGGGGTGCAACCTTAACCTTTAAATTCATTTTCTCAAAGAAAGGGATTGCTTTTTTTAAGTTTTGTAAGTTAGGAGGGCTTGCTGGAGCGATTACTCCGATTGTATCTCCTGGTTGTAAACGTTTAGGTAAAATCATTTCAATGTCTCCTTTATGTATATAAATAAGATATAAAAGGGGCGAGAAAGTGCCCCTTTTATATTATACTATCATTATTTCTTATCAGCCCATTTTAGCTCTAAATAACCAACAGGGTGGCGGACAACGCCTGTTACGTCAGGGTTTTGCAGTAAAATTTGGTTATAGAAGTGGATTGGGAATAACGGCATTTCTTCAAATAAAATTTGCTCAGCTTCATACAAATATTCATACCGTTTTTCGTCATCAGCTTCATTTTTTGATAGTGTGATCAATTCATCATAACGATCATTTGACCAGCCCATACGGTTCATAGATGAATCTGTAATAAAGCTTTCTAAGAAGTTAACTGGGTCACCGTAATCTGCTAAAAATGAACTTCTAGAGAATTGTAGATTTAGATCCTTTTGATCTTGTAAAAAGACGTTCCATTCCGTATTACTTAACTCTACTTCTAAACCTAATACTTCTAAATATTGCTGTTGCATATATTCTGCAATAGCTTTATGAGTATCACTCGTATTATATGAGATAGTGACAGGTGGAAGCTCTGAGTAACCTTCTTCTTCCATACCTTCTTCAAGTAACTGCTTAGCCATATCAGGATCGAACTTAATTAGATCACCATTATGCTCACGGAAGTCATTTCCATTAGCATCTGTAAATCCGTAAGAGACGAAGCCATATGCTGGTTTTTCTAAGTTCTTCGTAATGTAATCAACAACATCTTGTTGATTAATTGCCATTGCAAACGCTTTACGTATTTTCTTATTTTGGAAAGGCTCCATCGTTACATTAAATCTGTAGAAATAAACCCCTGCCTGATCCTCGTAAAAAACATCATCTCCGTCTAATAATTGCTCTGATAGATCGGAAGGGATTCCTGAAGAATCTAATTCTCCAGTTTGATACATTTGATATTCAGTGTTTGAATCGTTAACCATTGCCCAATGGACTTCATCAAGCTTTACAGTATCTGCGTCCCAATATTCTGGATTTTTTTCAAATACGAAACTTTCCTCATGCTTCCATTCTTTTAATTTAAATGGTCCATTAGATACAAATGTGTCTGCTTCAGTATGCCACTTCGGATTTTCTTGAGCAACTTTATGGTTAACTGGGAAGAAAGCTGGGTTAGCGATTAAGTTTAGGAAAAATCCTGTTGGTGCTTCAAGTGTCACTTTAAATTCTTTATCGCCAACTGCTTCAACCATTACATCTTCAGCTGTTCCTTCTCCATTGTTAAACGCTTCTCCACCTTTGATGAAATAGCCAAGGAATGCTGCTGGTGAAGGTACTTCAGCATTTGGATCTAGTAATCTTCTCCAAGCAAAGACAAAGTCATCGGCAGTTACTGGATCTCCATTTGACCAATTTGCGTCTTCTCTAATCACAAATGTGTACACTGTACCATCATCTGAGATCGTCCAATCTTCTGCAATGGCAGGCTGTGGTACATGATTTTCATCTAAGCGTGTTAATCCTTCCATTAAGTTGTTGAGTGCATTCCACGAAACGGCGTTAAAGCCAACCGATGGATCAAAAGAAGTCGGTTCTGAACCGTTGTTTAAATATAAAATTTTCTTTCCATCACTGTCTTCTTTTTCTTCTTTTTCATCACCATTTTCCTTCTTTTCTTGTTTTTCTCCGTCGTCTTTTTTTGAATCTTCACCATCTCCGTCACCGCCAGTTGTACAAGCTACGAGAAAAATAGCTAGAAAAAGGATGAATAATACAGAAAGCCATTTTTTCATAAAACGTTCCTCCTTAATTTACCGTTTTATTTAATTGTATATCCTTGACTCGTTCGTCTTGAAGCCAGCAATCGACATAGTGTGTATCGCTTACTTCGTGACGAAGAGGGTATACCTGTTCACAAGCAACCATGGCATGTGGGCATCTAGCTGTAAATGGACAACCTTTTGGTGGTGAGAATAAATCTGGTGGTGTTCCATCGATTGGTATTAACTTCTCACCTTTTTTATCAAGTCTTGGGATTGAGTTTAATAGTCCTTGTGTGTAAGGGTGTTTTGCTTCATAAAATATTTCTTTCTTAGTTCCAGACTCTATGATTTTTCCCCCGTACATGACTGCAATACGGTCAGCAATCTTAGCAACAACTCCAAAATCATGTGTAATTAAAATAATGGCTACATTTGTTTCCTTCTGAATTTTTGAGAATAAATCTAGTATTTGAGCCTGAATTGTTACATCGAGTGCAGTTGTCGGTTCATCAGCAATGAGCAAATCTGGTTCGCAAATGAGTGCAATCGCAATAACAATTCTTTGACGCATTCCCCCACTAAACTGATGGGGATATTGTTTTAGTCTTATTTCTGGATTAGGAATTCCAACTAGGTTTAACATTTCTATAGCTTTCTTTCTAGCTTCTTTAGTTGATATGTTATAATGCTGCATCAATCCTTCAACAAGCTGTGTTTCTATGGTTAACGTCGGGTTCAATGCTGTCATTGGATCTTGGAAAATCATTGATATGTCGACACCGCGAATTTTCCGCATTTGTTTATCTTGAAGTCTAGTTAACTCCTTACCTTTAAATTTGATAGAACCGTTGTCAATTTTTCCAGCCGGTGATGGGATAAGCTTCATAATGCTATTTGCAGTTACACTTTTTCCACAGCCAGATTCTCCAACAATAGCTAATGTTTCCCCCTCATATAAATCAAGTGAAACGCCACGCACAGCTTTTACAACACCACCGTATGTTGAAAAAGATACGTGTAAATCTTTGACTTCGAGTAATTTTTCCAACGTTGTCACCTCCTAAGCCTTGGGTCGAGTGCATCTTGTAATCCATCACCTAGTACGTTAAAAGCAAACATCGTTGCTGAGATGAAGAAAGCTGGGAAGAACAGTCGCCACCAATGTCCTGAAAGAATCGTCGTTAATGAATCACTTGCCATCACACCCCAACTTGCATGAGGAGACTGAACGCCAAGTCCTAAAAAGCTTAAAAACGCTTCAGCGAATATTGCTGAAGGAACGGTTAATGTCATTTGAACAATAATAGGTCCCATCGTATTCGGAATTAAATTTCGTCTAATAATTCTACTAGATTTAGCTCCGAAAGATTTTGAGGCGTGCACAAATTCATAGTTTTTAATTTGTAACACTTGTCCTCTAACAATTCGGGCCATCCCAACCCAACCGGTAATCGATAATGCAAGAATAATCGTAAATAAACTAGTGTCAAAAACAACGAGTAGTAATATTACAACGAGTAAATATGGAAGTCCGTATAATATTTCGACAATGCGCATCATAATATTGTCTGTACGACCACCTTTATATCCTGAGACGCCACCGTAAATAATCCCGATGAAGAAATCGATCATAGCAGCCATAATTCCAACGAATAATGAGATTCTCGCCCCATACCAAGTTCTTGTGAAAACGTCCCTACCTAAATTATCTGTCCCGAACCAATGCTCTTTAGAAGGTGGTTGGTTTTGGTTGGGAAGGTTTTGGGTTCGTACGTCATATTCAGTTAAATATGGGCCGAATATTGCCATAAAACCAAGAATGATTAAGAAGAATAACCCGCCCATTGCCATTTTATTTTTTCGTAATCTTCTCCAAGCATCTTGCCAGTATGATAGAGAAGGTCTTACAACTTCTTCTTTATTATGCTCTTGTTTGTCTAAAGGCTTAAACCAGTCTTGGGGGATATTCTCGGGTTTAATCGGCTGTTTGCTTTGTACACTTACTGTTTGCTGTTTCATTCTATTCCCCCGCTTCCTTATGAATTTTTATTCGTGGGTCAAGTAATCCGTATACGATATCGACGACGAATAACATGAAGACGAGAAAGATACTATAGAAAACGGTGACCCCCATAATGACGGGGTAATCCCTTTCATTAATACTGTTTACAAAATATTGCCCCATTCCCGGTATCGCAAATATTTTTTCAATAACGAATGTACCAGTTAGTAATCCGGCAATTAATGTACCTAGTATTGTAACAACTGGCATGAGTGCATTTTTTAACGCGTGTTTGAAAATAACTTTGGAAGGTGATAGTCCCTTTGCTCGAGCCATTTTAATATAATCTTGTGTCAAAACTTCAAGCATACTCGAACGTGTTAGACGAGCAATGATGGCCATTGGTCCTGTCGCGAGTGCAATCGTAGGTAAAATCATATGCATCGGTGTTGACCATGTAGCTACTGGGAAAATTTCATTATTTACAGCTAATTGTTGAATGAGCAAAGTTGCTAAGACGAAGTTCGGTACTGAGATTCCGAGTACGGCGATTGTCATGGCGAGATAGTCGATGATGCCATTATGTCGAAGTGAAGAAATTATTCCTAAAGCGATTCCTGAAATAATTGCTACAAGTAATGATATAATTCCTAATTCAGCAGAAATAGGAAACCCCCTTCCTATTAAGTCATTTACTGTGTCGTTAGGTCTTTTGATTGAAGGCCCGAAGTCGAAAGTAACAATTGACTTTAAATAATAAAAATATTGAACAATTTTTGGTTTATCTAAGTTATAATGACTTTCCATGTTAGCTAAAACTGTTTCACTCTGTGTACGTTCTGAAAGATCATTAAACGGTGATCCTGGAACAGACATCATTAAAACAAACGTCAATGTTGCGATAATCCAAACGGTTAATATCATCATCAAAAACCGTTTAAACGTATATTTGAGCATTTAAAGCCCCCCTAAGCTAACAAAAGGTTGTTTGTAAAGCTAGTTCAATCATAACGAGCATCGCACGATAGGCTTCTAAAATATCTTTTGCTTCATATTTGACGATACAACTATTCGGTTCAATTTCCGTACCGGGCATAAGCGCTGCCCATTCCGCTTGTCCGTAATTAGTAAATTCTATTCGTAACGTTGGGTTTTTAGGAGGAATTAATGGCTCGACGTTATGTCTATTATTAATAGCCTCAATCGTCTTTTGGCTTAATAACTCCTGTGCTTTTTTTGGAGTAAGCGTTTTCACTGCTTGGCGTGTAATTGATTGTTTGACAGAGGCAGTCACGACGTTAGGTATTAATTTCTCTGCTTCTAATGCCGCTTGATCATCACCCCCGACAAAAATGACAGGAACACCATAATAACCAGCAACATATGCATTAAATCCTAATTCACCAATTGCTACATCATTAATAAAAAAGTTACGAACGCCAAAAATCATGGAGTGAGACATCACACCTGGTTGTCCGGCACGTGCATGATATCCGAGAAACATGGCTCCATCAAACGATTGATCAAGGCCTTGTACCATTGAATAAGGCTTCACACCCCCAGTAATTAATTCTGCTTCTGGATATAGCTCGTCCACTAACAAATTATTCATTTTTGAGTGACTATCATTAACTAATAAGTAATCACAGCCGTGGTCATAAGCTGATTTTATAACTGAATTGGCCTCTTCTGTCATAATACGTCTTGACCGTTCATAGTTGTGCTGAGAGGAATCTACAAACGTGTAATCTGGTAGCCCTGTAATTCCTTCCATATCTACGGATAAGTATAATTTCATGTTAAAATACCGCCTTCCCTGATGAAAAAATATTTTGCTAATTTTCAGTTAATATTATCAAATCGACTAATGATTTGCAATATAGTCGAGTGAAAATGTTATTTAATTCCTAGTGGAAATGATAGATAAAAAAGACTATATTATCGTTTGAAACAGTTTTGAAAAAAATGCGGTATGTTTACGTTAGAAAAGATTAATAGGTTATAATAATCGATAATGTTATTCTAATAATAAAAAGTTACATTAATAGTAGGGGGATCATCTTTGTTTTCAGTCATACAGTGGTTTATTTTCTTATTAGCAAATGCAGTCGCAATACCGATTGTCATCGGTTCAGTTTTTCATATGGAAACGATAGAAGTCATGCTATTAATGCAACGCACCTTTTTCATTATTGGGGTTGCATGTTTTTTACAAAGCTGGATTGGACACAAATTACCTATTATTGATGGACCGGCTGGGCTTTGGGTTAGTACGTTTACTGTTTTTTCATTAAGTATTGGTACAACAGGTGAGAAGGGAATAGAGGCTTTACGATTATTAGAAGCGGCTATGATATTAACTGGGGTTTTATTAATTGTTTTTGGTGTCTTTAAAATATCAGGAAAAGTTATTTCACTTTTTACACCGATTGTAACGGGCGTGTTTTTAACATTGCTCACTTTTCAATTAAGTGGGACTTTCCTACAAGGTATGTTTGGCTTATCTGGAGATGTAACACATGTACAGTTGGGTGGCTTTTTAATCGCATTTTTAACGTTCATGATCGTTCTAATCTTGTCAATTTTCTTTAAAGGCTGGTTAAAAAGTTATGCGGTACTTATTGGTATCGGAGTTGGTTGGTTATTATTTCTTATCTTTACAAATCAGAAGTCTTATCAATCTGCCTCAACATTTTTTGCAACACCTGAAGTTTTCGCGTGGGGAACACCGATTTTTAATTGGAGTATTGTTCCGATTGCGGTTTTAACGGCATTTATTTTACTTTCTAATATTGTCGCTTCACTTTCAGCGATGACCGACGTTATTAATGGAAAACCTAATTTTACGGTGAATCAAATGAATCGTGGTAGTTTTATGCTTGGTGTGAATCATGGGATTTCTGGTTTTTTTCAGGGGTGGCGGTTGTTCCACTTGCGTCAACAGCAGGTTTTATTCAATTGACAGGTGATAAAAGGAAAAGTCCATTTATGTGGGCTTCCATATTATTAATGGCGGTCTCTTTTTTTCCACCTATCATTTCGTTATTGTCTAACATTCCAGCACCGATTGCCAATGCGGCCTTACTTGCAACCTTTGTTCAATTGATGGGGTTAGGTCTGAAGAATTTGTTTGCAGAGCCATTAAATGAAAGAAGATTAACGATCATAACCGTGTCATTGTTATTAGGCTCTGGGTTAATGTTTATCCCTGCAGAAAGTTTTTCAGAATTACCAGGAACAGTTAGACAGGTGATTACGAATGGGATGTTAATAGGAACAGTTATTGCTGTTATTTTAGAACGTGTATGGAGAAAGGATAAAACGTGAACTTCAAGAAAAGCTCGCGACGTCGCAAACACCTAAGATGGGGATTTTAACGAGTAAAGTTAAAGGAGTTGTTCGACATGATTGTTACGAAGAAAGATGAGACGTTTATATTGTTTGAACAACATGAACACGCAAAGGTTAGTGGGGTAATAGCTAAACATTGGCATGATCAATTCTTTCATGGATGGCAAATGCGACAAGATGTAGAATGGGCGATATTACAACGTGATTGTGCGTGGCTCCCTCTTGATCGTGAGCCTATTTGGAACAAAAAGAAAGGTTCACCACATTCTTTTATGGATTACCCGATGAAAGAAAAAATAGAGGCTTATGAAGCTGGAGTGGATGAAATAGAAAAAGATTCACCATATGCGGCTTTGTTATGTAGCCTGCATTATACAGCCTTTTTTGATCAACATTCGACAGACCCGGTGATTTCTCGCTATATTTCCCGGGAAATAGACAGACAAAAGCGGTTGAAACAACGATTTGAAGATTCTGTATCACAAGAGGAATTGAAGTTTCATTTTGATTTACTAAGGCTTTGTGACAACTTATCATTATATATTTGTCTAAATGAACCAGGTACACCCAAGTCTAAAGAAAATAAAATGTTTAAGGATGGCTTTCCTCAAATTTTTAGAGAATTTAATAAACGGATTGAAGCCTTTTGGGTGGAAAAAGATTTTATTGAAGTGAATCCATTTCCTTTTAAGCAGAATTTTTCAGTGGATATTCCATATAAGCAGTTACTTCAAACAGATATTAATAATGAGGGTTTAAAACAGGCTTATCATCGAGCAACATTCCAAAATAGAAAAGTAGAGATTAGAGAAAAACCGACTATATCTTAATATAGAAAAGTTGTGGAGGAACACTTATGTGGAAAAGAATAGAATGTCTTGCCGTTTATACAGAGGACATGAGAAGTCAATGGATTTTTATCAATCATTAGGATTAACTAAGGCTTGGGATGACTATCAAGATGAGGAAAGGCAATGGCGGCTTGTAGGGATGAGGTTTCCGGATGGTGATTCAGAATTAGTTCTAAAAAAACAATCCTAATTTGAATTTTGCTGAAACAGAAATTGTCGTTGAAGATGTTAAGGCGACTTATGAAACATTAAAAAGCAATAAGGAAGTTCAATGGATCCGCACGCCATTCCCTAATTCTTTAGGCGGACACGTGGCAGTTATGCAAGCACCAGATGGCAATGTTTTTGTTTTAGTAGGTAAGTAAAAGATAATTATAATTAAATCTTGTAATAAAAATAAAATACGTAGAGGTTATGGGGACACCTCTACGTATTTTATGAGAATACCTTTATTATTAACAATAAAAATAACCTTATCTAATTTTACTAATGTTAAACCGGTCATCTAGCAAAATCCAATTTTGTGGAAAGGCCAATCCTAACTTCCAATAACTAATTCCTCTTAAACCTAGTTCACGAATTAAATCAAATTTTGCTTGAATTGATCGAGCATCTTCAAACCAAACTTCATGTTTTTTGCCTTCTTCATCCCAATAGAAAAAGAAAGGTGCTTGCGCCTCCTCGTCATATTGGATGGACTGATTATATTGGCGCGCAATACGAATGGCTTCTTTAGGACTAACAGCTTTGGCGAACTCCCCTCCAGGTACATAAGGAAGTGTCCAATCATATCCATATAAGTTTTGACCTAATAAAATTTTATCTGCAGGCATTTCAGATAACGCATATTCAACGACACCGCGAACAGGTTCAATTGGAGATACAGCCATGGCCGGGCCGCCACTATAACCCCATTCATATGTCATTAATACTACGAAATCAACTATTTCACCATGTGCCCGATAATCGTGAGCTTCGTACCACTGTCCTGGTTGATCCGCTCTATTCTTTGGTGCAAGCGCGGTTGATATGAGTAGTCCATTAGCGCTTAACCGCTCTTTAGCTTTTCGTAAAAATTGATTGTAATTTTCACGCTGGTCGGAAGGTAAAAATTCAAAGTCAAAATGAATATCTTGAAAACCGACTTCATTGGCTATCCGAATAATTTCACTTAGTAATGTGTCCTGCACAGATTCATTTGTAACTATGATCCTTCCCAATTCATCACTAAAGCCACCTTCTTCTAGGTTGGTGACGACCATCATTAAAGCCGCACGATTTGTTTCAGCAATCGCTGGGAAATTATTAAGAGGTGGAGCTGTGAGTGTCCCATCTCGTTTGACCCGGTAGCTAAAGGGGGCTAAATATGTTAAATAAGGTGTTCTAGCTCGAACGGCTGCTTCTAATGTTTGGCTCACGGCTCCTCCAGTTGGTTCAGCATAAGCATTCACAGTGATATCTGTTTTCGGAGGAGATGGAATTTGTAATACTTGCCCAATTTGTAATGTTGTATTTAAATTTAAATTGTTAAATTCCGCAAGCTCTTCGTATGAAATACCAAATCTTTGACCGATACTGTATAAACTATCACCAGATTGAACGGTATATGTTTCAGCTGGAATAACTAAAGCTTGCCCAACGACTAAATCTTCAGGTTGGTCCAATTCATTAACAGATACAATTCGATCAACAGTTGTTTGATAGTTATTTGCAATAGAAAAAACGGATTCACCGCTCTTTACAACGTGTATAAGCAATTAATTGCACTCCTTTCTTGATCATCTACCCACACTATATGAATAGGGACAGTAAGTGATGCAAGTACAACAGTTATGATATGATACAAATGTCTATTTGTTTAGGAGAGATTATAATGGATGAGTATTTTATGAGAGAAGCGATTCAAGAAGCGAAAAAAGCTGAATTGATAAATGAAGTTCCGATTGGTGCGGTGATTGTCTATGAAGAGGAAATCATTGCTCGAGGACATAATCGAAGAGAAACAACACAAGCTAGTGAGGCCCATGCCGAAATGATTGCAATTAAGCAAGCGAATGAAAAAATAGGTAGCTGGCGTTTAGAGAATTGCACATTGTATGTGACATTAGAGCCATGTCCAATGTGTGCTGGGGCGATTGTACAGTCGAGAATTCCGAATGTTGTATATGGAGCAAGTGATCCTAAGGCAGGCTGTGCCGGGACATTAATGAACTTGCTAAGTGAGCCACGCTTTAATCATCAAGCAGCTGTAAAAAAAGGGGTTCTACAAGAGGAATGCGCACTGCTACTTAAGCAATTTTTCAAAAAAATAAGACATAAGGAATAGTAAACTTTGGTAGCATCTGATCATTGCAATTTTACTCAAAACCATATATACTGAATAGTGCACTTCAAATAAGTGCAACCTTTGCCGTGCTAGGTGGGGAGGTAGCGGTGCCCTGTCACTCACAATCCGCTATAGTGAGGCTGAATCCCTGTCTGAGGTCATATAATATTAAGGTCTGCCGTAAGTGAGCAGTGTTGACATTTTGGTCCTATGCAACGAGAACCCGTGAACCCTGTCAGGTCCGGAAGGAAGCAGCAGTAAGCGGTCATTCTTGTGTGTCGTAGGGTAGCCTGAATCGAGCTGTGAACTTACGTAACGCTTAGGATTATATGATCGACGACAGGTGCACGGTATACATAATAATTTTTTAGAAAAATGGCATATAACTTGCCATTTTTTTTGTGGCATGAATAAATCTACACATAATATAACCTACTCGAATCGGCTGATAAATTAGAAATTGGCTGACAAATAGCGAAATCGGCTGATAAATAGCTCAAATTGGCTGATAAAGTGATAAAATCGGCTGATAAATAACAAAAACTGGCTGATAACTACTGTAAATTGGCTGATAACATAATCAGAGCAACTCATGACATAATGATCTTGTTGATACATTGTGAACTGGTCATGACCTAATTGATTAGCTGCCCTCAAGTAAATCTTCAAACATGTCTTTTCTCATAAATTCATACGAAATCAATAATCATCTACAATAGTTTTGAAAAGTCCATTTACATTCGGTTATAATAAAGAAGAAACGTTAAAGGAGACTATTTCATGGCATATCAAGCATTATATCGCGTTTGGCGCCCACAAAAATTTGAAGATGTTGTCGGTCAATTACATATAACGAGAACGCTACAAAATGCGATGGAGCAAGAAAAGGTAGCGCACGCCTATCTTTTTACAGGTCCAAGAGGTACTGGGAAAACGAGTGTTGCAAAAATATTTGCTAAAGCTATTAACTGCGAGAATGCACCAGTAAAAGAACCTTGTGGCGAATGTGATGCTTGCTTAGGAATTCAAGACGGTTCAATCTCAGATATTATTGAGATCGATGCTGCATCAAATAACGGTGTCGATGATATTCGTGAGATTCGAGATAAAGTGAAATATGCGCCGACTGCTGTGAAGTTCAAAGTTTATATTATTGATGAAGTGCATATGCTTTCAACGGGGGCTTTTAATGCTTTACTGAAAACATTAGAAGAACCACCGCGGCACGTTATATTTATTTTAGCAACGACAGAACCACATAAAATTCCTTTAACGATTATATCTCGCTGTCAGCGATTTGACTTTAAACGGATTTCGCATCAAGTCATCGTAGAAAGACTTCAACACATATTAGATGAAGAAGGAATGACTTATGACTCTAACGCCATCATTCATGTTGCATTAACGGCAGAAGGTGGTATGCGGGACGCCCTCAGTTTATTAGACCAGGCAATTGCATATAGTGATGATCAACATATCAAAGTTGAAGACGTGTTAGCTGTTACAGGATCCATTTCACAAAAACAAATGGTTGAGATGACAGCAGCATTAATTAATAAAGATGGTAGACAAGCACTAAATATTTTAAATGAATGTATAAATGAAGGGAAAGACCCGAACCGTTTTATATTTGACTACATTCATTTTTTACGGGATCAATTCATGTTTAAAAGTGCGAATGAGGCAGAAGAAGTGCTCGTACGTGCGATTCCAGATGATGAATTTAAAACGTTAGCGCAAAAGGTTTCTAACGATTGGTTAGAACATGCTATTCATACATTGAATCAAACGCAACAAGATATGAAATGGACGAATAGCCCGAAAGTTTTATTAGAAATTGCTCTTTTAAATATTCAAGAAAAAGATGCAGAACAAACATCACAAACGGAAATTCCAAATCATTTAATCCAACAAATAGCTGAACTTGAAAAACAATTAAAAAGCATAAAAGAAAATAACTCAAATCAAGTAGCTCGGACTGAAGAGCCAAAACAAAGGCAAAGACAGCCTGTAAGAAGTAATCGATATAAAGTTCCGTATGAGAAAATACGTTATACTTTATCGGAAGCTACTAAAGAAGATTTGAAAAATGTTAAAATGAATTGGGCAGCTTTTATGGATCAATTGAAAAAGACGAGTCCACCTGCACATGCGAAGCTCGTTGATGCAACACCAAGAGCCGCATCAGAGAACTCATTAGTTGTCTCATTTAAATATGAGATTCATTGTGCACTTGTCTTAGAAAATCAAGAAATGATCGAAGCACAGCTGTCAGAATTTATTCATAAAAAATTAACCATCATCCCAATTCCAGAAAGTGAATGGCAAAAGGTTCGCGAAGACTTTTTAAATGAACAACAAGAAAATGAACCTCCAAAACCACAGGAGGAAGACCCACTCGTTGAAGAAGCAAGAAAACTAGTTGGGGATGATTTGTTAGAAATTAAAGATGTTTAAACATTAAGGAGGAAATTGATTATGCGTGGTATGGGTAATATGAACAATATGATGAAACAAATGCAAAAAATGCAAAAGAAAATGATGCAAGCACAAGAAGAATTACATGAAATGACGTTTGAAGGAACAGCAGGCGGTGGCATGGTTAAGGTTGTTGCAAACGGTAAAAAAGAAATTGTTGATGTAGAAATTAATGAAGAAGCTGTAGATCCTGATGATGTAGAAATGCTTCAAGATTTAATTTTAGCGGCAACAAACGATGTTCTAAAACAAGTCGACGATACGACAAATGATAAAATGGGACAGTTTACGAAAGGTATGAATATGCCGTTCTAGGAGGCTTCATCATGTACTATCCAGAACCGATTTCAAAGCTAGTTGATAGCTTTACAAAATTGCCAGGGATCGGGCCAAAGACTGCGGTTCGCCTGGCTTTTTTCGTTTTAAATATGGAAGAAGACGATGTTATCGATTTCGCGAAAGCACTTGTAAATGCGAAACGAGAACTTACACATTGTACGGTATGTGGACATATAACAGATACAGACCCTTGTAGTATTTGTAGTGACCAGGACCGTGATGAATCCGTCATTTGTGTTGTTCAAGATCCAAAAGATGTGATAGCGATGGAAAAGATGAGGGATTATCGTGGTAGATATCACGTCTTGCACGGTGCTATCTCGCCGATGGATGGCATTGGCCCAGAAGATATCAATGTACCGTCATTATTAGAACGATTGAAAAATGAAGAAGTTGAAGAACTTATTCTAGCAACGAACCCCAACGTTGAAGGCGAAGCAACAGCGATGTATATTTCCAGACTCGTCAAACCATCAGGAATCCGTGTATCTCGAATTGCACACGGACTACCAGTAGGTGGAGATTTAGAATACGCCGATGAAGTGACCTTATCAAAAGCGTTGGAAGGAAGACGAGATCTATAATTGATTATTCTTTAATGAAAGCAATCCCTAGTTAGTAACTGTAAGCTACTGACTGGGGATTTTTTTATTTTACGACAATTAATCGATGATAAGGGAAATGTTCAAACGTGGGTTGTGATTTTTTATTGATTTTGTTCAAAGAAGCGGTACAATTGTTCAATGTTGTACTGTTAATTTGGAAAGATAGGATTGTCGTCACAGTAAATTACTTTGACGTCTATATGATGAGTCAAACATATTAATACCAAAAATAAACGAGCAGCATTCCTACTATCATAGTAATGATGGAAATAACATACTCTTTCTCTTTTCGTACATAGATCCATTCAATTAATGCTTGAGTTGCAAAAAGGGTCCCAATAAAAGAGAACCAGAACCATTTAAAATATGAATCGTAACCTTTTACAATCATAAATATTAAAGTTGTTATACCGATAATAATGACAACTACACTCAGAATTGTATGGACCTTTAGACCCTTAGTTTCTTTCAATTTACCTCTAATAGAGTCTAATATGAAATACCTCAATAAAACTTGTACTACAAACAAGATTGCAGCAATTAACATTATTTTATAGTGATCCATGCCCCTCCTCCTTCCTTATGCTTTGCAAACTATATAAAAAACACACTACATTACCTAATAATACCATATTGTTATTGATCAAAATAATTCTCTTAATTTCCATGGTCATTTTTCTATTCATATTTGCATAGATTTAAAGTAGGACAAGCGAAAGGAGATTCGTTATGGATCCAATTGTAATTACGTTAGCCTTTATTGCTGTTGTTGTTCTACTTTTGTTTTTTGGGCCACCTATGCAAATATTACGTTGGACTTCAAAAGGTGTAATTAAGCTCGTAGTTGGTGCTTTGTTTATCTTTTTTGCTAATGTTTTTGGTTCGATGTTTGGACTTCATATTCCTATTAATTTAATTACTTCGGCAATCGCAGGGTTTTTAGGAATTTTTGGCCTTGGTTCATTAATTGCGATTCACTTTTTAATTTTACCTTAGAAATCTCAGTTCCATTTATTTGGGCTGAGATTTTCTTTAATAATATAAAATTTTCATAGATTAAAGTGTATAAAAGTTTCCTAGTCTGCCCATCCTAGTTGATGGAGGTGGGTTACGGTGAATGAACAATCTATGAATCAATGTAAAATTTGTGAGGAACATAAAAGTGAAGGAATATATTTATTAGTGAGTTTTATTTGTTCAGATTGTGAGAAGGAGATTTTAGGAACGAGCCCAGAGGAAGAACGTTATCAATATTACGTTGATCGGTTAAAAAGAAGTTATACGTCTAATCTATTAATGACATTACAATAATCACATAATTTCAAAGAGAGCATATTGTTGCTCTCTTTTTTCATGTAAAATAGGACATAGAATCAATTAAGGAGAAAGATAAATGGATCAATCACGAGCACCATTATTTGAAGCGATTATTAAACATAGTCTTAAAAATCCAGTTTCGTTTCATGTGCCTGGTCATAAAAATGGACGTATTCTCACACGTGAAGGAGCTGAAGTTTTTAGTAACATATTAAAATATGATTTAACTGAACTAGATGGCCTCGATGATTTACACCAGCCAGAAGCGGCAATTCAAGATGCGGAACAGTTAGCGGCGGAGCTTTATGGTGTAGAGCGGACATTTTTTCTAGTCAATGGGTCAACGGCGGGTAATCTAGCGATGATTCTATCAGTTTGTCAAGTGAATGACCAGATACTAGTTCAACGGAATAGTCATAAGTCGCTGATGCATGGATTAGAATTGGCAGGAGCAAGACCCATCTTTTTTTCGCCTGAGTTCGATGAAGAGACGTCACGTTATTCAAATATTAATGTAAACACAATTAAAAGGTTGATTGAAAAACATCAACATATTAAAGCCATTGTCCTTACATATCCCGATTATTTTGGATCGACCTATGATCTCAAATCGATTGTACAATATGCTCATGAAAAGAATATACCTGTTCTCGTAGATGAGGCTCATGGAGCGCATTTTGTCCTAGGAGATCCTTTTCCAAAGTCGGCGATTGATTGTGGTGCTGACCTAGTTGTTCATTCAGCCCATAAGACACTTCCGGCGATGACAATGGGATCGTATTTACATTTTCAATCAAAATTAATCCATGAGAAAACGGTTCGAACGTACTTGCAAATGATTCAATCAAGTAGTCCTTCTTATCCGATTATGGCTTCACTTGATTTAGCACGAAAATATATCGCGAGTTTTAATCAAGATGATAAGGAACGACTGTTAAATCAGATTAATAGACTTCGTTTTAGATTAGAAGAGTATCCTATATGGGAGTTACAACGAATACGTTATAAAATTGATGATCCGTTAAAAATGACGTTAACTTCAAAAGACTTTGATATGAGAAATGTTGAAACGTGGTTGAATGAAGAGCGTATTTATCCTGAGATGGTTCAAAACAATCAGTTATTACTTATAGCAGGATTGCAGCTTGAGGATGATGTCATCGATTTATTTAAACAACTGAAAAACAACGTGCAGGCAAGTTCTTTTAAACGAATTCATGGTACAATGGCACAGAAGCAAGAATTTTATAAAGATGTTTATGAGTTACCATTCGATTATCATTCACTTCAATCGTTTCAGGTAGAATGGATGCGTTGGGATGAAGCTATCGGAGAAATTTCAGCAGCGACAGTCATTCCGTATCCTCCAGGAATCCCTGTGTTATTAAAAGGGGAGAAAATTGAAAAGAGTCATGTTGAATATATAACAAATGCGATCAATGAAGATAAGTACATTCAATATCATGGTCAACAACTAGCCAGTGGAATAGAAGTTTTTCGAATAGAGTGAAGAGGAGTTATCGACTTGAAAGGATTATTTATCACATTTGAAGGCGTTGAAGGCGCAGGGAAAACGACTGTTATGCAGTATGTGTATGAGCAGTTAGTTAATCAAGGCTACGAAGTGATTAAAACTCGTGAGCCTGGTGGGATTGAAATATCAGAAAAAATAAGAGATATTATTTTAGATAAAAATCATACGGCAATGGATGGAAGGACAGAGGCGCTATTATATGCCGCTGCAAGAAGGCAGCATCTTGTTGAACGCGTCATTCCAGCCTTGAATGAAGGAAAGATCGTTTTATGTGATCGCTTTATAGATAGTAGTCTAGCTTATCAAGGCTATGCCCGTGGTCTTGGTATTGAAGAAGTGTATACAATTAATCAATTTGCCATTGAATCACGTATGCCTGACTTAACGATTCTTTTTGAGTTAGATCCCAAAATCGGGCTAGAACGAATCGAGCAAAACGAATCACGTGAACAAAACCGTTTAGACTTGGAGAAATTAGCTTTTCATGAAAAAGTATTTGAGGCATACCGTCTGTTAAGTGGAAAATTTCCAGAACGAATTAAAGTCATTAATGCGAACCAGTCACAAGGTCAAGTACAAGCTGATTGTTTAAAAGTAGTACAAAATTTTTTAGATAAATAGGTAAGAAATTAATAAATTACTGCTAAATCTTCTGACAACTTGTTATAATAGTAATAAAGATGTTTTGAAGGAGGAAAAGGATGAAATTAATCCTTGCAGTTGTACAGGATAAAGATGCCAATCGTTTAGTTGATGCTTTATCCAAGAGCAAGTTTAAAACAACTAAACTAGCTTCAAGTGGTGGGTTTTTAAAAGAAGGTAACACGACGTTAATGATTGGGTGTGAAGATCAGTATGTGGATCAAGCGCTCGAAGTCATTAAAGACAATTGTAGTAAACGAGATCAAATGGTTGCACCAATTTCGCCAATGGGTGGGAATGCGGATTCGTATATTCCAAAGCCTGTCAAAGTTGAAGTTGGTGGGGCGACGGTCTTCGTCTTACCGATTGATTTGTTTCAACAGTTTTAGTTAAGGAGTGGACGGCCGTGAAAATAAGTCAAGAGCTACGTTCACAGCTAGAGACAGGGCAGAAAAGCTTAGCAAATAGATCTCAATCGTCTGTATCTTTTCAACAAGTTGTTCAACATGAAAAATTAAAGATGCATGAAAATGAATTAAATCGCCTATTGCACGACATTACAAAGCAGGGCGATAAACTGGCTAGTTCACGGACATTCAAAGATTTAGCCAAGTATAAAAATATGGTTAAAAAATTTATTCAAGAAGCTGTACAATACGGCCTTGAACTTGATCAAAAACGTAGCTGGAATATGAACGGAGACAATCGTCAGTTGATACTAGTTAAGCAAATAGATGAAAAATTAATTCAATTAACAGATGATGTATTAGATCAAGAAAAACAAGCACTTGATGTTTTAGATGTTATTGGTGAGATTAAAGGTTTACTCGTGAATTTATACGTATAAGTTAGGATGAAGTAAGATGACAGCGTGGTCTGAATTACAAACAATCCAGCCAATCGCAACGAAAATGCTACAAAATAGTATATTAAAAAAACGAATAGCACACGCTTACCTTTTTCACGGACCTTCAGGGACTGGCAAACGACAAGCCAGTCTCTTATTTGCTATGCGTTATTTTTGTGAGGATAATAGTGAAGGCGCGGCACCTTGCTTAAATTGTTCTCAGTGTAAAAGAATTCAATCAGGAAATCATCCAGATGTCCATTTTATAGAACCAGATGGACAATCTATAAAAAAGGAACAAATCACTTTTTTACAAAAGGAATTTACATATTCAGGATTAGAGTCTACACAGAAAGTATATATCATATTAGAAGCAGAAAAAATGACAGTGAACGCTGCTAACCGTCTGTTAAAATTTTTAGAGGAGCCAAGTAGGGAGACTGTTGCTATTTTAATAACTAATCAGATTGGAAGAATGCTTGATACGATTATATCTCGTTGTCAAAGGATTACTTTTCATCCATTAACGACGGAAGATGTTACTCAACAATTATCAAAAGAAGGACTAGCTTTGTCTACGGCAAAAATGTTGGCAGCTATGAATATCAGTCATGAGGAAGCAATTCGTCTAAATGGAGATGATTGGTTTGCCGATGCACGAAAAATAATGGTACAATTAATAGACAAAGTGATGAATCCTAATGAAGAAGGCTATATATTTTTACATCAGACGTGGCTAAAACATTTTAAAGACAGACAACAAATAGAATTCGGGTTGGATTTATTACTTTTATGGTATCAAGATATTATCTCCTTCCATTTAGATCAAGAGGAAGCCATTGTTCTAATTGATCAATTGGAAAGGCTTGAGAAATATTGTTCAGTTGTTAGTCTATCGGAGGCAAAAGCTATTGTTTATGAGATTTTACATGCTAAAAGAAAGTTAACGCAAAATGTTCATAGTACGCTTACGATGGAATATTTAGTCCTTATGTTGCAAAGATGAGGTGATAGTTGTTGATTGAAGTTATTGGTGTCCGTTTTAAAAAAGCGGGTAAAATATATTATTTTGATCCAGGTGATAATGAATTAACACTTGATGATCATGTGATTGTTGAAACAGTGCGTGGAATAGAATACGGCAAGGTCGTCATTCCGAATAAAAGAGTTGACGAGGAAGACGTGGTTCTACCGTTGAAGAAAGTGATCCGTGTCGCTAATGAGAAAGACCATTTGACCGTTAGTGAGAATAACGAAAAGACTGAAGAAGCTTTTCAAATATGTACGGAAAAAATACGGGAACATGAACTAGAGATGAACTTAGTTGATGCTGAATTTACGTTTGACCGTAATAAGATTATTTTTTACTTTACAGCTGATGGTAGAGTTGACTTTCGTGAGTTAGTCAAAGATTTAGCATCTGTTTTTAAAACACGAATCGAACTTAGACAGATTGGTGTCCGCGATGAGGCGAAATTACTGGGTGGAATTGGACCTTGTGGCCGTATGCTTTGTTGTTCAACTTTTTTAGGTGACTTTGAGCCTGTGTCTATTAAGATGGCAAAGGACCAAAATCTATCATTAAATCCTGCAAAAATTTCTGGATTATGTGGACGTCTCATGTGTTGCCTTAAATATGAGAACGACACTTATGAAGAAGCAAAACGGGAACTTCCGGATCTCGGAGAAGAAATAGTGACATCAAGAGGTAAAGGTAAAGTCGTTGGGTTGAATATTCTTGAAAGATTAATTCAAGTTGAAATAAGTGAGATGGAACGAGTTATTGAATATACACTTGATGAATTAATAGAAGAAGGTGCTATTACCGTTTCAGCCGCAGAATAATCGAGGTGGATGATGTGAATAAGAAAGAGATGTTAGATCGTTTTACTCAATTAGAGAAGCGGTTTACAGATTTACAAGCTGACTTCGGTACACTCAAGCAATATTTCGTGCAGCTAGTAGAGGAAAATCACCATTTAGCACATGAAAACCATCATCTAAGACAGCGTTTAGAAGAAATACAGCCTGAACAAAATAACCGAAGTGATTCTGAATCTAATGAGGCTAATAAGGGACAACCAACTGGGGAAGGATATGACAATCTAGCGCGTATCTATGAAGAAGGTTTTCATATTTGTCATGTTTACTTTGGGACTCCTAGAGAAGAAGAAGATTGCATGTTTTGTTTGAAATTTTTTGGATAATCGATTAATTTATAAGCATCCTTTGCACATGATAAGGCAAAGGGTGTCTTTATTTTTTTGTAAGAGTACCATAGTTTAAAATTAGAATGCCATTGTTCAAACAAGTGTAATGATTGTTCAAAGATGAGCTGCGATTGTTCAAAGTTGCGGTGTGATTGTTCAAAGTTGAGCTGTGATTGTTCAAAGATGGATTGTAATTGTTCAAAGTTGCGGTGTGATTGTTCAAAGTAGGGTTGCAATTGTTCAAAGTTGAGCCGCCATTGTTCAAACTAGCGTATTCATCCTATTTTTAATAAAGATTAAACTTTTGTACCCTATTTGTTACACCCTTAATCAACTACGCACTACCATTTTCAAATGAAGAAAGGATCAATAACTATGGTCGAGCTTAAAGGTGACGAAAGAATTGATTATTTATTAGCTGATCACAAGCGTAAAATTATTCAAAGTCCGACTGTTTTTGCGTTTTCTTTAGATGCTGTTTTATTATCGCATTTTACATACTTACCAATTAAACGTGGAGAAATTATTGATTTATGTACGGGTAATGGTGTCATTCCATTATTTTTATCAAAACAGTCAGAGGCAAAAATAATTGGTGTTGAAATTCAAGAACGGCTTTACGATATGGCAGTTAGAAATGTGAAACTTAATAAATTGACTGACCAAATAGAAATGGTTCATGGGGATCTTAAAGATATGCCAGAACAACTCGGATATAACAAATTTGATGTCGTGACATGTAATCCGCCTTATTTCAAGACAGAGTCAATTGAAAAATATAATGTAAACGAGCATCTAGCAATTGCAAGACATGAAATTCATTGTACATTAGAAGACGTCCTAAAGTCCTGCAGTCAATTAGTTAAGCCAGGTGGTAAAGTCTCAATCGTCCACCGCCCATCAAGATTGTCAGAAATATTTGATGTAGCAAGGAAATATCGTTTAGAACCTAAAAGAATGCAATTGATTTATCCGAAAAGAGATAGGGAAGCAAATATTGTCTTAATAGAATTCGCTAGAGATGGGAAACCAGAACTAAAAGTGCTACCTCCTATTTTTGTTCATGATATAGATGGGAATTATACAGAAGAAGTAGCTAAAATATTGTATGGTGAGGAAGGGTGTAGGTTACATGGTACACATACAGAAAAGCTTTCTGAATGATCGAGCTAAACTATATATGGTCCCTACTCCTATTGGCAATTTAGATGATATGACATTTCGGGCGATTAATATACTAAAAGAAGCCGATGTGATTGCATGTGAAGATACAAGACAGACAAAAAAACTACTAAATCACTTTCAAATTGATACACCTTTAATTAGTTATCATGAGCATAATAAATTTGATCGGGAAACTGAACTGATTTCAAAATTAAAAGAAGGGCAAACCATTGCTTTAGTAAGTGATGCTGGAATGCCAGTAATCTCAGATCCAGGTTATGAACTCGTTAGACGTGCTCGTGAAGAAAATATCGATGTCGTTGCTTTGCCAGGTGCAAATGCGGCGTTAACGGCATTAGTTGGATCAGGAATACCATCTTGGAGCTTTACCTTTTGTGGCTTTTTACCACGAAAGAAAAATGAGATTATTGAAGTTTTGAAATCGTTAGGTGAAACAGAGCACACGCTCATATTTTATGAGTCACCACACCGTGTTAAAAAGACGTTACAAGTGATGAAAGAAATTTATTCAAGTGATAGAATGATTACACTAGCAAGAGAATTAACGAAAAAATTTGAAGAATATGCCTACGGGACAATAGAAGAAATAGTCGAATGGATTGAAACTAATGATGTAGAACTACGTGGAGAGTATTGTCTTGTTGTTGAAGGTAGGAGAGAATTTGAACAACAACATGATGAATGGTGGAAAGAGATGTCAGTTATCGAACATGTTGACCATTATGTTGATAATGAAAACATCATGACAAAAGAGGCAATTAAAATGGTAGCAAAGGATCGAAATAAAGGAAAACGGGACATTTATCAAATGTATCATCAAAAAGATTCATAAAATAAAAAGGTTACAGCTAAATTTGAAGCTGTAACCTTTGATATTACGTATTGAATTTCTTTTGAATTTCTTCAATTAATTGTTGAGCGCCTTCTTTACTTAAGACAATATGACCATCACCAACAATGATGTTGTCATCAGAAATATCACCAGTAATTTGACAAGCCATGAATGGTTTATATTTCTTAAGTATGATTTTGTCGTCATCAACATAGATTTCCAATGCGTCTTTAACGTTTATATCTAGTGTGCGACGCAATTCTATTGGAATAACGACTCTCCCCAATTCATCTACTTTTCTTACAATACCTGTAGATTTCATTTTTTCCTCTCCTCTCGATCATTTTTATAATCGCTATCTTTTAGATGTTAGCGTACCACTGTTTTATTTTGTCGTCAATAAAATAACTACAAAATTGTTAATTTTTTCTTTGCCATAAGAGAAAATACCTAATTCGTAGTAAAATATTCGCTTGTTAATTATTTCATTCTTATGGAAATAATAAAATTAAATCGTTACAATAGTACCTAGCACCTGTTCAATAGTTTACCAAATTTCTGAAAAATTGAAAACAAAAAAATGTTAAATCATACATAAATTTAGGAGGTAAATAGTATGCCAAAGGAAAACAAGACATTTTATATAACAACTCCAATATATTACCCAAGTGGAAATCTCCATATTGGTCATGCGTATACGACCGTTGCTGGTGATGCGATGGCTAGATATAAACGATTACGTGGCTTTGATGTCATGTATTTAACCGGAACAGATGAACACGGACAAAAGATCCAACGAAAGGCAGAAGAAGAAGGCACAACTCCACAACAATATGTTGATAACATTGTAGATGGGATTCAAAAGCTATGGAAAAAGCTAGACATCTCTAATGACGATTTTATTCGCACGACAGAAGAAAGACATAAAAAAGTTGTTGAGAAAATTTTTGATCAGTTAGTCAAACAAGGTGATATTTATTTGGATGAATATGAAGGATGGTACTGTACACCTTGTGAATCATTTTTTACTGACCGTCAACTAGAAGAGGGAAATTGTCCAGACTGTGGTCGTTCCGTTGAAAAAGTGAAAGAGGAATCATACTTTTTCAAAATGAGTAAATATGTTGACCGACTAGTTGAATATTACGAAGAGAATCCTGATTTTATCCAACCAGAGACTCGCAAAAATGAAATGTTAAACAACTTCATAAAACCAGGTCTTGAAGATTTAGCTGTATCACGTACTACATTTGATTGGGGCATTAAAGTTCCAGGAGACCCTAAACATGTTATATACGTTTGGATTGATGCTTTGACTAACTATATTACAGCATTAGGTTATGGAACGGATCAAGATGAACGTTACCAAAAATATTGGCCAGCAGATGTTCATTTAGTCGGAAAGGAAATTGTACGTTTCCATACGATTTATTGGCCGATTATGCTCATGGCCTTAGATTTACCTCTGCCGAAAAAAGTATTTGCACACGGTTGGCTATTAATGAAAGATGGAAAAATGTCTAAATCAAAAGGAAATGTCGTTGATCCAGTTGATTTAATCGACCGTTATGGTTTAGATGCCTTACGTTATTATTTATTACGCGAGGTTCCATTCGGTTCAGATGGTGTATTTACGCCAGAAGCTTTCGTTGAACGTACAAATTATGATTTAGCAAATGACCTTGGAAATTTACTAAATCGTACAGTAGCGATGATTAATAAATATTTTGATGGAAATATACCAACCATTCTATTAAATGAAACGGATTATGATAAAAATTTAATTGAAACGGCAAAGAAAACGAGAAAAGATGTAGAACATGCAATGGAGAATATGGAGTTTTCCGTTGCCTTATCAACCATATGGCAATTCGTTAGTCGCTCAAATAAATATATTGATGAGAATGAGCCGTGGGTTTTGGCAAAAGACGAATCTAAAAGAGACAGATTAGGTAATGTTATGGCGCATCTAGTCGAATCATTAAGACAGATTGCGATTATGCTACAGCCATTTTTAACATCAACGCCAAGACGAATTTTTGATCAGCTAGGTATAGATGATCAATCATTGCAAACGTGGGATAGTTTAGAGAAATATGATTTAGTTCAAAATGGTGAAGTTGTCAAAAAAGGCGAACCTATTTTCCCAAGACTAGAAACAGAAAAAGAAGTAGAAGCTATTAAAAACATGATGCAAAAAAGTGTCAAGCCAGCTCAAGAAAAAGAACAAGAGAAAAATACAAAAACTGATGAAATAACAATTGATGACTTCTTTAAAGTAGATTTACGTGTTGCTGAAGTTATTAAAGCTGAAAAGGTAGAGAAAGCAGATAAACTATTAAAAATCCAATTAGATGTTGGTGATGAAAAACGACAAGTTGTTTCAGGTATAGCTAAATATTATAGCCCTGAACAATTAGTCGGCAAAAAAGTAATCTTAGTCGCCAACTTAAAGCCAGTTAAATTACGTGGTGAATTATCTCAAGGAATGATTTTAGCTGGAGAAGATGAGTCAGGTCAATTATCTTTAGCTACCGTAGATCAAACTTTACCAAATGGAACGAAGATAAAATAATTATGCAAATAAAGGGAGCGGACTCGTTCCCTTTTGCTGTTTACGTTTAAAATATAACCAAAAAACAAACAGGAGTGTTATACATGTTATTCGACACACATGTTCATTTAAATGCAGATCAATTTCAAGAAGATCGTGATGAAGTTATTCAAAAAGCAGTTGATGCAGGGGTGACAAATATGGTTGTTGTTGGCTTTGATAGAAAAACAATACCACTTGCACTCGAAATTGCTGAACAATACGATTTTATATATGCAGCAGTTGGATGGCATCCCGTAGACGCTATTGATATGAAAGAAGAAGACTTAGCTTGGATTGAGGAGTTGAGTCAGCATAAAAAAGTTGTAGCCATCGGTGAAATGGGTTTAGATTACCATTGGGATAAATCACCTAAAGATGTTCAAAAAGAAGTATTCCGTAAACAGATCCAACTAGCAAAAAAGGTAGACATGCCAATCATCATTCATAATCGTGAAGCAACAGAAGATATCATAACGATTTTGAAAGAAGAAAATGCTAGCGAGGTAGGTGGCATCATGCATTGTTTTAGTGACAATGTAGATTATGCTAAAGAGTGTATTGATTTAGGTTTTCACATATCGTTAGGTGGTCCAGTGACGTTTAAAAACGCAACAGATCCTAAGGTTGTTGCACAAGAAGTTCCTATTGAACGTTTATTAATTGAAACAGATTGCCCATTTTTAGCCCCTCATCCAAACCGAGGTAAACGTAATGAACCAGCCTACGTCAAACTCGTCGCAGAAAAAATAGCAGAATTAAGAGGGATGGATTTAGAAGCTCTGGCTGAACAAACGACAAAAAATGCAAAGAAAATATTTTCTATTAATTAAAAATATTATATTAAATTTATGTTACAAAAACGCCTACCTTGTCACATAAATGTAAAACATAATGAAATTTTTACTCGCGTACGTATAAAAATGAGCTATACTGTCCAAGTTGATTGTAAATATTCGCGTTTGTATAAATAGTCAGAAAGTTTTTTCGGACTTTGTCAAGTTGACTTATTTTAAAAACGCGAATATAATCAATTGCGTACAAGGGAGGCGTATAGTATGAATACGACCGGGGATATCAATCCCAAACGGAGGCGCTTTGATAACAAGAAGATCATCATCACTTTGTTATCAGCGTTCGTCTTTATTGCCTCGATTGGATACATTGTTTATGAGGTAATGACGCATGAAGTCACCGTAATTGTTAATGGGGAAGAAATAACGAAAGTGACAGCGGCAGATACAGTCAATGAACTAATGAACGAAATAGATGTAAATGTAAAAGAACACGATGCCCTATCGGTAGATCTACATACCGAATTAGAAGAAGGAATGGTCATCACATATGATTCCGCAAAACGTGTTTTTGTATCAATTAATGATGATAGAACTGAATATTATACGACTAAAGATACAGTTGAGGAACTTCTCAAAGATAAAAACATCGCACTTAATGAGCATGATGAGGTCTCTGTATCTTTAAACAGAGATATTTTTAACGGAATGCATGTCGCTATTGCAAAAGCTTTTGAAGTTACTGTCAATGACGGTGGCGAGGTAAAGAAAGAGATGGTGACAAATCAAACGGTTGAAGAACTACTTGGACAGCTGAATATTAAGCTCAGTGAATTAGATAAACTGAACGTTGATCTTAAGGATAAGGTTAATAAAAACCGTGAGATTAAGATTACTCGTGTTACCAAAGAAGTAGTGACCGAAGAACAAGAAATTCCTTACAAAACAGAAACTCGTAATGACCGTAATTTAGAGAAAGGTAAATCTAAAGTCATTCAGCAAGGTAAGGAAGGTAAAAAAGTTCTAACTTATGAACTTACAAAAGAAAATGGTGAAGTTGTTTCGCGAGACTTAGTTGACGAAGAAGTTGTTGAGGCTAGTAAAAATAAAATAGTCGCTAGAGGAACAAAAGAAAACATTCAACTTATTACTAATAATGAAAGTGAAGTTCTAAAAGAATTTTACGCTAGTGCAACAGCATACACGGCCTATTGTAATGGATGTTCAGGTATAACTCGTACTGGGATTAATTTAAAAGCTAATCCACACATGAAAGTCATAGCGGTTGATCCAAGTGTTATTCCGCTTGGGTCAAAGGTATGGGTCGAAGGATACGGTTATGCAATTGCTGGAGATACAGGTGGAGCTATAAAAGGTAATCGAATTGATTTACACGTTCCAACGAAAGCAGAAGCTTATCGTTATGGGCGAAAACAAGTTAGAGTAAAAGTGTTTAAAAAATAATTAATTAATAGTAACATGAACAAAGGATAATCTTGCTATACTAAACGTATAGTTGGATTATCCTTTATTTTTATCGAAAGAAGGGGACAGCTTGATTATTAAAGAAATAATCGTAGTCGAAGGAAAAGATGATACAGTAAAAGTTAAACAAGCTGTACAAGCTGAAACGATCGAAACAAATGGCTCAGCAATTAATCAACAAACGTTAAATATGATTCGGCATGCTCAAGAAAAAAGAGGAGTCATTATTTTCACAGACCCTGATTATCCGGGTGAACGAATAAGAAGAATTATTGATGAACATGTTCCAGGTTGTAAGCATGCATTTTTACCAAAACATTTAGCCCTTGGTATTCGCGGAGTCGGTATAGAACATGCAACTGTTGAACATGTTAGACAAGCTTTAGAAAAGGTTCATACATTACGAGATATAAATGCAAAAGAACAAATAGATTGGAAGCCGCTCTTAATAAAATATGGATTACTTGGTGGCTCTTCGGCAAAGGAAAGACGCAAACGATTAGGTGAGAAGCTACATATCGGTTATGCGAACGGTAAACAACTTGAAAAACGATTATCTATGTTTGAAATCGATAAAAAGACATTTCGGTCTGTTATGGATGATCTTTTAAAGGAGGAAAAGTCTTGAATAAACCTATAGCAACCATTACAAGAACGAAAGAAATAATGAATCAATATAACCTCTCCTTTAAAAAAAGTTTAGGGCAAAATTTCTTAATTGATGTTAATGTACTAAAAAAAATTGTGATTAATGCGGGTGTTAATGATGAAGTGAATGTCATTGAGATTGGACCTGGAATTGGAGCATTAACAGAACAATTGGCTCTAAAAGCTAAACATGTGTATGCGTTTGAAATTGACCAACGGCTAATTCGTGTATTGGAAAATACGTTAAGCCCTTATAATAATGTCACTATTTTTAATGAAGATATATTAAAAGCAGATTTAAAAAAATTAATTTCAGAACGTCTTAAGGGTGAACGAATCAAAGTTGTTGCTAATTTGCCTTATTATATAACGACGCCAATTTTGATGAAGCTTCTTACTGATCAGTTACCTATTGAATCATTTACTGTCATGATGCAAAAAGAAGTTGCAGATCGCATGGCTGCTAACCCAAGTACTAAAGAATATGGTTCATTATCAATAGCTGTTCAATACTATTGTGAATCGAATGTGATAATGCATGTGCCTAAAACGTGTTTTATTCCTCAACCGAATGTTGATTCTGCTATTTTGCAATTAACGTTTAGAGAAAAGCCAAAGGTAGAAGTTATTAACGAAGAACTTTTTTTCGAAATAGTACAACAAAGCTTCGGACAGCGTCGTAAAACGTTAAAAAACAACCTTCAGAGAGCTTTTCATGGTCAACTAAGCAAAGAACAGCTAAGTGACATATTTGAGCGTGCAAACGTTAATTCCACGCGCAGAGGCGAATCATTAACTTTAGAGGAATTTGCTCAATTAGCAAATGAGTGTCAATTAGCATTACGTAATTAGGCACAAAATTTCCCCTTTGACAATATCGTATAAGAGAGGACCAACACGAAGGGGAGAAAACGATGGGTTGGAAAAAAGGTGATATCGTTACAAGATATTCGTATGACCATGATTTATTGTTTCGTGTCCAATTAATAAAAGATGACGAAGCTATATTGTATGGGGAAGATTTTCGCTTACAAGTGGACGCCCCTTTAAAAGATTTGAAAAAGGTAACAGAACACGATCGGATGTCTCGAAAAAAGGAAATGAAAAAAAGCGTAGAAGGCTCTTATCGAATGTTTCGGCAAGATTATTATTTAAAATCGTTTAGAAATCAATCAATAACACATGATCATCAACAAATAAACGATTTGAAACAATTTAGAATATGTCCAAAAGTTTTACATGTTGATGGAGATTCAATTTTTCTAAAAAAATGTGTTAATTTATATAAACGTCTAGGTCTTCAAGTACATGGTGTCTATGTTGAAGAATCAGAAATGCCTCTAAAAATCAAAGAACTGATGGAAAAAATCCAACCAGACATTCTTGTTATTACCGGACATGATTCATTTTCGAAACAAAAAGGTGCAGAGCAAGATATTAGAGCATACAGAAATAGTAAATATTTTGTAGAAGCAGTTCGAGAGGCTAGAAAAGTTGTCCCACACCTTGATCAACTTGTCATCTTTGCTGGTGCGTGTCAATCTCATTTTGAATCTTTAATTAAAGCAGGGGCTAACTTTGCAAGTTCACCTACGAGAATAAATATTCATGCTTTAGATCCCGTCTATGTTGTTGCTAAAGTTGGATATACACCATTTATGGATAAGGTAGATATTATTGACGTCGTTAGTAAAACGATAACGCGTGAAAAAGGAATTGGCGGCGTTGAGACGAGAGGATTATTAAGAATCGGACTCCCATATATGAAAGATACACCTATAACTAATGAACAACCAAACGATACGTAGCACACCATAATTTTTTGGTGTGTTTTTTTGAATTTTTCGACAATAAATTTAATGTATGATTTATAAAGAATAGGAAATCTTAAAAAAAGAGAAAATTATCCATTGACATATAGGTGTGTCAATTGATATAATTAAAAATTTTATTTGACTATTTTGTGCCAACTGTGTTATATTATATTTAGTGAGGTGGAGTCTAATGGGAAAAACATTAGCAGAAATTAAACAAGCACTAGACAGTCGTATTGGTGATAAGTTAACGTTAAAAGCAAACGGTGGTCGCAGAAAGACTATTGAGCGTTCAGGTGTGTTAGCTGAAACATATCCTTCTGTTTTTATCGTTGAGCTTGACCAAGATGCACACTCATTTGAAAGAGTGTCTTACAGTTATGCAGATGTATTAACTGAAACCGTTGAAATTACCTTCGCAGATGAAATTACAAAAATGGCTTAATTTAAACTTTCAAAGTTCAAGTTTTTAATCCCCATCCATTACCATTTTTATTTTCTCACAAGTACATATACTAAAAGTGTCGTAACTAACTACTTTTTAAAGGGGCTGTTACATTTGGGTAGACGTAAAGGCGTTATGTCTGAGCGTTTAAAAGAAGAAATTGCCAAGGAGTTAGGATTTTACGACACTGTACAGAAAGAAGGATGGGGAGGCATTAAAGCTCGTGATGCCGGTAACATGGTTAAGCGTGCTGTGGAGATGGCTGAAGAGCAATTAAGAGATAGGTCGTAATGACCTATCTTTTTTTTAATATGACAGAAATTTTATGGTACAATCGTTAAGAATTACTATACAGAAGGTGATTAAGACAATGATTTTTGAAAAGGCGCCTGCGAAAATAAATTTAACATTAGATGTTCTTCGTAAACGGGAAGACGGTTACCATGAAGTCGAAATGATATTAACAACGATTGATTTATCTGACAGATTAATTTTAGAAAAAACAGATCATCAACGTATCGAAATTGTATCTGAGAATCGTTTCGTGCCAAGTGACGCTCGAAATTTAGCTTATCAAGCAGCTGAACGATTTAGAGAAAAGTTCCAAATTAAAAGTGGTGTAAAAATAAGTATTGAAAAACAGATACCTGTCGCTGCTGGTCTAGCGGGTGGAAGTAGTGATGCAGCTGCAACGTTAAGAGGGATGAACCGTTTGTTTGAAGTGAATGCTTCTATTAATGAGCTACAACAAGTTGGAGCGGAAATAGGTTCCGATATACCTTTTTGTGTAATGGGTGGGACCGCATTAGCGAAAGGAAGAGGAGAGATATTACAGCCTTTACCTTCACCTCCTCCTTGTTGGGTAGTTTTGGCAAAACCAACCATTGGTGTTTCTACGAAATCTGTCTATGGCAAACTTAATCTAAATGAAATTTCACATCCAAATACAGACCAAGCTATTTCTGCATTAAAGGAACAAAACTTAGACTTACTATGCTTAAGCTTAGGAAATGTTTTAGAACCAGTAACAAGCTCCATGCACCCAGAGGTACAGAGAATTAAAGAACAAATGGTTCGTTCGGGAGCTAACGGTGTGTTGATGAGTGGTAGTGGTCCAACTGTTTATGCATTAGTCAAACAACAATCACGTGCTGAAAGAGTATATAACAGCTTACGCGGATTTTGCCAAGATGTTTATGTCGTTAGAATTCTACGGTAATGTATGGATTTTAGCTTATTCGAGTGGTATATTATAAATAATTATTCGGATTTTTGAGGTGGAACAATTATGAAGCGTAGTGACCGACTCGTTGCAATGACACATTTTTTGCTTGAAAACCCTAAAAAGGTATACTCTTTACCTTTTTTCGCTGAACAGTATGATGCGGCGAAATCTTCAATTAGTGAAGATATTGATATTATAAATCGGATGTTCCAACAATTGGGGATTGGTACAGTTGAAACAATGGCAGGTGCATCAGGTGGGGTCCATTATGTTCCTTCCTTTTCTTCTGAAAACAGTGAACAATTTATACATAAGCTAATCGAACAATTAGAAGATCCGAATCGGATTTTACCTGGTGGCTATATTTACATGAGTGATATTTTAGGAGATATGAATAATGTCCGTACGATTGGAAAAATTTTTGCGTCATTATTTAAGAATTTAAATATCGATTACGTTATTACTGTAGCGACAAAAGGTATTCCTTTAGCGTACGGAGTAGCCCAAGTGTTGAATGTTCCTGTAGTCATCATTCGAAGAGATCCAAAAGTAACTGAAGGCTCAACAGTTAGTATTAATTACGTTTCTGGCTCATCGAAAAAAATACAAACGATGGTTTTATCGAAAAGAAGTATAGAAGAAGGATCTAATGTCGTCATTATTGATGACTTTATGAAAGCTGGCGGAACGATTCGTGGAATTGTCAGTCTCATGAAGGAATTTAATGCGACTGTAAAAGGAATTGGTGTTCTAGCAGAAGCCGAGGATGATGAAGAGGAAAGAAAAGTTAAGGACTATATTTCTCTGTTAAGATTCCAAGAAGTCGATGAAGAAACTGGAACTATTAAAGTAAAAACAGGTAATTTTTTCGATTAATTGAGGTTTAATGTATATTTTTTAATAATTTTATAAAAAATTTAATAATTTTGAAGGATTTTTTTAAAACGGTGTTGAAATGTAAGAAGTAAGTCTTATCATATGGGAAGACTTTAGTCAATTCATATGAAGGTTTTGAAAAGGCTTACTTCTTTGTTTTGTAAGCTGACTATTCGTAAAGGTGGTGAGACAGAATGCAAGTAACTGACGTAAGATTGCGCCGTGTGAACACGGATGGCAGAATGCGTGCAATTGCATCTATTACACTGGATGGTGAGTTTGTTGTTCATGACATTCGTGTAATTGATGGCAACAATGGATTGTTCGTAGCTATGCCAAGTAAAAGAACACCGGATGGGGAATTCAGAGATATCGCTCACCCTATCAATTCAGAAACACGTGGTAAAATTCAAGATGCAGTCTTAGAAGAATACCACCGCGTCGGTGAGGAAGTTGAGTTAGAAGAAGCTGGTGCTTCATAATTAATGTCCTTTAAAGAAGTCTAATCATTATAAGATTAGGCTTTTTTTTGCGATAAATCTAGTTTATTAGTAATTTTTTCATACATAAAATTGTCACGTAAACGAACTGTCTTAAGTTGCAACTGAAAAAGTTTTAAGATATATTCATAATGGATAAAATTATTGGAGGGAAAAGCATGTCAAATCGATATGCCGTCGTATTAGCGGCTGGAATAGGTTCACGAATGAAATCTAAGCTTTATAAAGTTCTACATCCTGTCTGTGACAAGCCTATGGTACAGCACGTTGTTGACCAGCTTAACCAACTCAATTTAGAGCAGATTATTACGGTTGTAGGCTTTGGAGCTGAAAAAGTACAGGAACAACTAGGTCATGACACTGAATATGTGATCCAAGAAGAACAGTTAGGGACCGGCCATGCTGTTCAGATGGCTGAACCCCATTTAAGTCATAAGTCCGGAACGACCATTGTTGTATGCGGAGATACCCCTCTATTAACTGCAAATACATTGCAAAGATTAATGGAATATCATGAAAATGAACATGCTAAAGCTACTGTATTAACCGCAATAATTGAAAACCCTTCAGGTTATGGCAGAGTCATTCGTAATTCCCAAGGTGAATTAGAAAAGATTATTGAAGATAAAGATGCTAGTGATGAAGAAAAATTAGTAAATGAAATTAATACGGGAGTTTACTGTTTTGATAATGATCTCCTTTTTACTGCGTTAAAGCAAGTGACAAATAATAATGCACAAGGAGAATATTATTTGCCTGATGTGCTACAAATTGCAAAGCATCATGGTGAAAAAGTTCTAGCGTTTTCAACAGAAGATTTTGAGGAAACTATTGGAGTTAACGATCGTGTCGCTTTATCTAATGCTGAAAAGATTATGAGAAGGCGTATTAATGAGCAACATATGCGTAACGGTGTGACTATCATTGATCCAGAAAATACTTATATTGGTTCAGATGTAGAGATTGGTCAAGATGTTGTTATTGAACCAGGCAGTAAAATAAGTGGTCAAACGGTAATTAAATCAAACGTTGTTATTGGTTTAAACTGTGAGATCATTGATAGTTATATTGATGAATATTCAACTATAAAACAGAGTGTAGTAACGGAAAGTAAGATTGGGAAACTTGTTCAAATTGGTCCTTATGCTCATATAAGGCCTGAAAGTGATTTAAAAGACAATGTTAAAATTGGTAATTTTGTAGAAGTGAAAAAGACTACGATTAATGAAAATAGTAAAGCCTCACATTTATCATATTTAGGTGATTCAGAACTTGGTAAAGATGTTAACATAGGATGTGGGACGATTACGGTTAATTATGATGGTAAAAATAAATATAAAACAATTATTGAAGACGGTGCGTTTATCGGGTGTAATTCTAACTTAGTGGCACCAGTTACTGTGAAAAAAGGAGCATACGTTGCAGCGGGCTCAACTATTACAAAAGATGTCCCAGAAAAAGCATTATCAATAGCGCGTTCACGACAAGAAAATAAAGAAGGGTACGTCGAGCGTTTAAATAGACATAAAAAATGATGGCGGAGGTTAAAAAAAGATGGCAAATTATCCAGATCCATATCTAAAGGTGTTCAGCTTAAATTCAAACCCAAAGCTGGCAGAAGAAATTGCAGACATTATGGGTATTCAGTTAGGAAAATGTTCGGTTAATCGATTCAGCGACGGAGAAATCCAAATTAATATTGAAGAAAGCATTAGAGGTTGTGATGTGTTCGTTGTTCAATCTACATCATCACCAGTGAACGAACATTTAATGGAACTATTAATTATGGTTGATGCATTGAAACGTGCTTCGGCAAGAACGATTAATATCGTCATGCCTTATTATGGGTATGCGAGACAAGATCGTAAAGCACGTTCAAGAGAACCCATAACGGCTAAATTAATTGCTGACTTACTTGAAACTGCTGGTGCAGATCGAGTTATTACATTTGATTTACACGCATCACAAATCCAAGGATTTTTCAATATTCCTATTGATCACTTACTTGGGGTTCCTATTTTAAGTGATTATTTTGCGCAGAAAGATTTAGAAGATATTGTTGTCGTCTCACCAGATCATGGTGGAGTAACAAGAGCAAGAATGCTTGCAGACCGTTTGAAAGCACCAATTGCAATCATTGATAAAAGACGGCCAAAACCGAATGTTGCCGAAGTAATGAATATCGTAGGAAATATAGAAGGTAAAACAGCCATCTTAATTGATGACATTATTGATACAGCAGGTACAATTACTTTAGCTGCTAATGCGATGGTTGAAAATGGAGCTAAAGCTGTCTATGCATGCTGTACACATCCAGTTTTATCGGGTCCAGCCTTAGAACGTATTAAAAATTCTAGAATTGAAGAGTTAATCGTCACAAACACGATTCCATTACACGAGGATGAAATCGCCGCTGTCGGTAAAATCAAACAATTATCAGTTGGAAAATTAATTGCGGAATCGATTAAACGTGTTCACGAACATCGTTCAATAAGCTCACTATTTGATTAATCTGTTGGACAAGTTTAAAATGGTAAATATAGGGGAGAAAAACTTAAGATACTGAAATTCGTAAAATACGGAGGTTGAAAATTAAAAATGGCCACAACTATTAAAGCGAAAGACAGAAAAGATTTAAGAAAGTCCCACACAAAATATTTACGCAACAATGGATTTATACCAGCTGTCGTATATGGTAAAGGTAAAGAACCTGTTACTGTCGCAGTTAACAGTATTGAGTTAGTTAAAAAGGTTCGTGACGAAGGAAGAAACGCTGTTTTTTCATTAGAAATAGAAGGTGGAAAAGCATTAAATGTTCTTCTGTATGACTATCAAAATGATGACATCAAAGATGAATTAATACACGCAGATTTTTATCAAGTGGACATGTCTACAGAAGTTGACGTAGAGGTGAACGTTCAACTTGAAGGTGAAGCAAAAGGTGAAAAAGACGGTGGAATAAAACAACAAACGTTATATACTATTAACGTCCGTACAACACCTAATAATATCCCTGAAGCTATTACAGTAGATATTTCCGACTTAGGTATAGGTGATACAATAACAGTTGGTGACATTAAAACATCAAACGATTATGCTATTCTCGATGATGATGCGTCAACAATCGTAACCATTGTAGCTCCTCAACAAACAGAGTCTACTGAGGATGTAGATGAAGCACCTCAAGAAGAACCAGCTACAGATGGAAATGAAGAATAAGTAAAGACAAGATCGAAGTCAACGATTAGGCGGCTTCGATCTTTTTTCTACAAACAGTGAAGTTTAGGTATATTAGTTAAAAGGAGAAGCATAAGATGAAGTGTATCATAGGCTTAGGAAATCCTGGTTTAAAATATAAAAAGACTAGACATAATATCGGGTTTATTGTTGTTGACCATTTGGCAAAACGCCACGGTTGGAAGCTTAAAAAAAGTGGTTTCCAATCCCACTACTCTGAAGAAACTTTAAATGGTGAAAAAGTTTTACTAATAAAACCACAAACTTATATGAATTTATCTGGGCAAGCAGTTAAAGAAGTTTTAGACTTTTATAAAATAGACACAGATGATATTGTTGTTATTTATGATGATTTAGACTTACCTAAAGGAAAAATTAAATTACGGCAAACTGGTGGCCATGGTGGTCATAACGGAATTAGAAATATTATCGACCAATTAGGTACGAAGGAATTTAATCGTATTCGTTTTGGGATAGGTCGTCCAGAAGGTCAGATGGATACGATCAATTATGTTTTAGGTAAGTTTTCTAAGGAAGAACAGAAGGAAATAGATGACGCAATAGAAAAAGCTGCAGATGCGTGTGAAGATTGGCTAACAAAGCCATTTTTACAAGTGATGAATATTTATAATACTTCAAATTAAACTTTGCATAAGTTTAACCTCCTTTGGCAATTATATTAATAGCTGTTTAAGGAGGTTTGATAATGGCTATTTTAATGAAGTGCAGACATTGTCAGCAAACAATGGGGTCTGTTGAAGATTTGGTTACTGTATATGATGCAATCATACGAAACGGTTTTACGCAAGAAGAAATAAATGATATGATTCAGCAAGATGAATTAGGTAATTCAGAGCTGCATTTAATATGTGAAGAATGTGAAGAAATACTAGCTCAAAATCCTAGTCTTTTTGAAAATGAAAATTTTATTCATTAGTAGTACTAGCTTTGGTTAACCCAAAGCGTTTTTCTATTTGTAAAAATTTAATTTACATAGCATAAAGGGGAGAATTCCTTTTGAATAGTATTAAAAGTTATCTATTAGAACAAGATGATTTATCACATATCATTGAGGGATTAGAAAGTGGGATGAATGAACAGCTTGTCACTGGTCTAACGAATACAGTACGTCAGCTGCTCGTCTCTTTATTATATGAATCAATGAAGCGCCCAATATTATTAGTCACTCATGAGCTATCTCATGCCCAAAAGATGTACGATGAATTAAATGCACTTTCAAATGAAGAGAACCAAGTATTTTTATATCCTGTTAATGAATGGTTTGCAGCGGAATTAACGACAGCCTCCCCTGAGCTAAAGTCTGAGCGATTAGATGTTTGGAATAGATGGAATCAAGTTAAAACAGGTATTATGATTGCGCCAGTTGCTGCTTTAAAAAGGGCTTTGCCACCTAAAAATTTACTAGAACAAAATGGCGTAAAGATTAAAGTCGGAGAAGAATATCCATATGAACAGTTTGTCAGCCGATTATTTGATCTTGGGTATAAATTTGTTGATATGGTCACAACACCAGGTGAAATTAGTCGCCGTGGTGGAATTGTCGATGTCTATCCTTTGACAGAGGATTTTCCAATTCGTATTGAATGGTTTGATGATGAAATAGAATCAATTCGTTATTTTGATGCTGATCATCAAAGGTCAAAAGAGGAAGTTTCTTCAATCAATATAAGTCCTGCTGAAGAATTTTTACTATCTAAGGAACAACTAATAAATGGTGGAGAAAAATTAAAAAAATTACTAGCTAAATCACTAGAAAAAATTAAAGATTCCGAAGAAAAAGAGAAGCTTCGCGAGTCAATTTCCTATGATATTGAAAGATTAGAGCAAGGTGAGTTTTTCCCAGACGCACTTAAATATATCTCACTATTTTATAATCAGCTCCATAGTTTACTAGATTACTTACCGAAAGAAACGATTGTTATTTTAGACGAGATGGGAAGAATTACTGAAACAGCCGAACGATTGGACCGGGAAGAAGCAAATTTCTATACAGAGTTATTAGAAAATCATGCGATTGTACAGGGACTTACGATGACGTTTGATTGGCAATCTGTTTTAAAGAAAATGATACATCAAAAAATATATCTGTCACTTTTTTTAAAACACATTCCAAATACAAAGCCAGAAAATATTGTAAATATATCAAGTAGACAAATGCAAGAATTTCATGGGCAAATGAACTTGTTAAAAAATGAATTAGATAGATGGAAGCAAGCCAACTTCTCTGTTGTTATCTGTGCGACGAATGAAGAAAGAATTAACAGAATTGAACGTGTTTTAGAAGATTATGACATGTTTGTTCATAAACAGCTTCAACCGTTTGATTTACCCGTTCAGGATCCAGTTGTTACCATTTCGAATATTAGTGAAGGTTTTGAAATGCCAGGGTATCGCCTCGCAGTTTTAACAGAGGAAGAATTATTTAAGAAAAAGACACCTCGAAGGAAAAAAAGGCAAAAAATTTCAAATGCAGAACGGATAAAAAGTTATCAAGAATTAAAGGTTGGCGATTATGTCGTACATCAAAACCATGGTATTGGGAAGTACGTCGGGATTGAAACATTAGAAGTTAACAATCTTCATAAAGATTATATGGTTATTGTTTATTCAGGAAATGACAAGCTATATGTACCAGTTGATCAAATCAATCAAGTTCAAAAATACGTTGGTTCAGAAGGAAAAGAACCTAAATTATATCGTCTCGGTGGTTCTGAATGGAAAAAAGTAAAATCACGAGTAAAGTCATCAGTTGAAGATATTGCTGATGAATTAATTGAACTTTATGCTGAACGAGAAAAAGCGAAAGGGTACGCCTTTTCAAAAGATACAGAGATGCAAAAAGACTTTGAAGCTGCTTTTCCATATGAGGAGACAGAAGATCAACTACGCTGTATTGAAGAAATAAAAGCTGACATGGAACAAGAACGCCCAATGGATCGTTTATTATGTGGGGATGTTGGCTATGGAAAAACAGAAGTAGCTATTCGTGCGGCTTTTAAAGCTGTCATTGATAATAAACAAGTAGCTGTCTTAGTTCCAACAACTATCCTTGCTCAACAACACTTTGAAACGTTTCAAGAACGATTTAAAGAATTTGGTGTAAACATTGGTCTTCTTAGCCGTTTTCGTTCACCAAAAGAGCAAAAGGAAACGATTGATCAGTTAAGAAAAGGCTTAATTGATATTGTCATTGGTACACATCGTGTTTTATCGAATGATGTGAAGTTTAAAGATTTAGGTTTACTAGTTATCGATGAAGAGCAACGATTCGGTGTTAAGCATAAAGAAAAAATTAAACAGCTGAAAACAAATGTTGATGTTTTAACGTTAACAGCTACACCTATTCCGAGAACGTTGCATATGTCCATGGTAGGTGTAAGAGATTTATCTGTTATTGAAACGCCACCAGAGAATCGCTTTCCAATTCAAACGTATGTTGTGGAATATAATCCTGGATTTATACGTGAAGCTATTGAAAGAGAACTAAGAAGAGGTGGGCAAGTATTTTTCTTATATAATCGAGTCGATCGAATTGACCGGGTCGCTGCTGAAATTGATGCATTAGTCGAAGAGGCTCGTGTCACGTACGCTCATGGCCAGATGAATGAGCGGCAATTAGAGAATATTATGCTCGACTTTTTAGAAGGTCATTATGATGTCTTAGTTAGTACAACGATTATCGAAACGGGTGTTGATATACCGAATGTGAACACGTTAATCGTATATGATGCAGATAAAATGGGATTAAGTCAGTTGTATCAGTTGAGAGGTCGTGTTGGCCGTTCGAATCGATTAGCTTATGCATACTTTACTTATCAGCAAAATAAAGTGTTGTCAGAAATTGCAGAAAAGCGATTAGAAGCTATTAAGGAATTTACTGAATTAGGTTCGGGCTTTAAAATCGCTATGCGTGATTTATCAATTCGTGGTGCTGGAAACTTACTTGGAACTGAACAGCATGGGTTTATTGATTCTGTTGGTTTTGACATGTATTCACAAATGTTAAATGAAGCGATTCAAGCGAAAAAAGAAGGCAAACAATATGAAGAAATAAGACCATTTGATGTAGAGATTTCGTTAGATGTGAACGCTTATATACCAGCAGATTATATAAAAGATGAAACACAGAAGATTCAAATGTATAAACAGATACAAGCCATTGAAGATGAAGGTGAAATATTCGATCTAAAAGACGAATTATTAGACAGGTTTGGACCATTTCCTGATGAAGTGGATGAATTATTACGTGTTACAAGAATCAAACTATATGCACGTAAAGAAAAAATTGAATCCATTGACGAACGAAAAAATAAAATCGAATTGTTAATGAATGAATCAGAAAGTATGAAAGTAGACGGTGCTGAGCTATTAACATTGGCAAATGACTACAATCGAATTGTGCAATTAGGAACTGAAGGAAGTAAACTCAAAATCGTATTACAGTTCCAAAGAAATGACTATGATAGGCGTTATGACATATTAGAGGATTTCCTTTCAAGATTAAATCAAACGAAAAAATTGGCAGGATAGTGAATAGTTTGTTTCTGTTGCTCCATACTAAAAATACCAACAGGTGGTAACATTATCACCATTAATACAATAAAGAAAGCGGGGATTTTAGGAGATGAAAGCAACAGGAATAGTACGCCGTATAGATGATCTAGGAAGAGTTGTCGTCCCTAAAGAAATCAGAAGAACGTTACGTATACGTGAAGGTGATCCATTAGAAATTTTTGTTGATCGAGAAGGAGAAGTTATTTTAAAAAAATATTCGCCAATTAACGAATTAAGTGAATTCGCACAAGAATATGCTCAAGCATTATTTGATTCACTTGGACAAAAAATATTGATTTCAGATCGAGATGAATATATCGCCGTTGCAGGTGCATCTAAGAAAGATTACTTAAACAAAAATGTTGGAAAAGTTGTAGAAGAATCAATGAATTCACGTGAGAGTAAAATTGAGAAGAATGAGAGTACAATTGATTTAGCCGAAGGAAGTGAGGAGGCAGTCGCTTCTTACCTCATTCATCCAATTGTTTCAAATGGTGATCCTGTTGGAAGTGTTGTGTTAATAATGGATAGTGGTTCATTAACTGATGTAGAGATAAAAGTTTGTCAAGCGGCAGCAAACTTTCTGGCGAGACAAATGGAGTAAAGAATATTTAGGCAGTAAGGGAGTCGCCCCTTACTGTTTTTGTTTTAATTAAGGCTGTAAGATAGCCTATGCTATAATATGGGAAAATGATAAGAATGGGGAACAGTATGAGTCAAGGCACTTTTTGGATTAAGGGTACGCTTTTATTAACAATCGCTGGTTTTTTAAGTAAGATTCTTGGAATGATTTATCGTGTGCCACTTCAAAACATGACAGGAGATGAAGGGCTTTATATATATCAACAAATATATCCTATTCTTTCAATTGCACTTATGTTGTCGATCTACAGTTTTCCAAGTGCTATATCTGAATTAGTTGCATCAAGTCAGAGAAGTAGTAGAAAGCCTCGAATTGAGCATGGTGCAGCACTTTTCTTCTTGTTATTATTTTTTGGGTTATTTATGTTTACAATGATATTTTTGTTTAGTGGGAAACTTGCAATTTTAATGGGTGATCCAAGCCTTGAAGTATCAATCCGTGTAGCAGCTGGAATGTTTCTGCTCATTCCTTTTTCTGCCCTACTAAGAGGGTTTTTTCAAGGGTTGGAACAAACAAAATATGTAGCTGTCTCACAAATCATTGAGCAATTTGTACGTGTTATTTTCATTATTATTTTTACCTTCATCGTTACGAAACAACAGTATTCAATATATGGGCTTGGAAGTATGACGGCTGTTGGAACAATGAGTGGCACATTAGTTTCAATTTTATTTTTGTTAGTAGCATTTTATTTTTTTAAAAACAAAAATGGAGTTATTTTTGGCCAGCTTACTTATATAAATAAGAGGATTTTTAGAGCTTTAATCGTAGGTTCAATCATATATGGTTTGACATATCTGTTACATTTATTGTTACAATTCATTGATGTTTTCACGATGGTGAAGGCTTTAAAAGAATACGGATTTTCCTTTGAAGCTGCTAAAGAACAAAAAGGAATATATGACCGTGGAAATGCGATTATACAACTTGGGTTAGTCTTTGGGTCATCTCTTGCAATGGCACTAATACCTTCAATGCAGAAGCAAAATGATCTTGGAATTGGTCATGAACGTTTAGCTTTTAAGATTACGTTTGCGTTATCATTAGCTGCTTCAATCGGGTTGGTTGCCATTATGCCATTGTTTAATCCGTTATTGTATAAGACATCTAAAGGAACGTTAGCCCTTCAATTAATGATGCTGTTAGTATTTTTATTATCTATGGTTATTTTGTTTTCAGTTATTTTACAACGTTATAACTATCGTTTAAAACAGCTCATTTGGATTACGTTAATGATTGTCATAAAGGTAGTCTTAAATATCGTTCTCATTCCAATGTATGGAATTGTTGGGGCAAGTGTTGCCTCAGTAGTCGCATGTAGTGTCTTATTAATTATTTTGTTAATTAAATGGCTACGGAGAACGAAAGCGACTTTGGATTGGGTTTATATGTTTAAAGTTTCATTGTCGACATTATGTATGGGTAGTGTCATCGGCTTTTCTAGCTATTTTTTATCGAGTATACAGTTTGTAGAAAATCGCTTCGTGTCATTAGCTATCGTTTTATTACTATGTCTTTTAGGGGTATTAATTTTTCTAACATTAATTTATTTATTAAAAGTGTTTTCTAAAGATGAGAGGGAACAATTATTTAGTAGATGAGTGGTTATAGAGAGGTTGTCAAAGATGGGAACAATTACAGTTATCGGTTTAGGAGCAGGTACGATTGATCAGTTGCCGCTTGGTATTTATCGGCGATTACTAGAGGAAGAACAAGTTGTATATACAAGAACGTTACAGCATCCTGTTATCGAGCAATTAGTTAAAGAAGGGGTAATATTTAAGTCATTTGATGATTTTTATGAGCAAAGTGAAGAGTTTGAACAAGTTTATGAGAAAATAAGTGAGACATTAATCAATAAATCGAGAAGTAACGACCTGATTTATACGGTTCCAGGACACCCATTAGTCGCCGAAAAAACAGTGCAGTTATTATTGGCAGATGAAAGATGTGAAGTTGAAATAGTTGGTGGGCAAAGCTTTTTAGACCCATTGTTTACGAGTTTAAAGATAGACCCTATCGAAGGATTCCAACTATTAGATGGAACGAGTTTGAAGCGGGAACAAATAGAATATGGAAATCATATTATAATTGGACAAGTCTATAGTCAAATGATCGCCTCTAACGTAAAAGTAACTCTATTAGAAGATTTGCCACATGATTATCCAGTGTCAATTGTGCATGCAGCTGGTACTGACGAGGAATGGGTTAAGACTGTTCCGCTTTATGAACTTGATTATAATTTTCCAACGAGTAACTTAATAACGTTATACGTAAAACCAGTCGATGAACAATATTTAAATCATCAATTCTCGACTTTAAGAGGGGTAATCGCTGAGCTTCGTGGTCCAAATGGTTGCCCGTGGGATCAAAAGCAGACCCATGAAACGTTAAGAAAGTATTTAATTGAGGAAGCTTATGAGGTCATCGATGCGATTCACGAAAAAGATGATGAACATTTAGCGGAAGAGCTAGGCGATGTATTACTTCAAGTGATGCTACATAGCCAAATTGCTGAGGATAACGGCTACTTTACTGTTGACGATGTCATTAAATCAATTACTGAAAAGATGATTGAACGCCACCCTCATGTGTTTGGTGATGTAAATGTAGATAGTGCTGAAGAAGTGACAGAGAACTGGGAAGCCATTAAGCAAAAAGGTAAACTGAAGAAAACGAGTGTGCTAGATGATTTAAATGAGTCGTTACCACGCTTACTATTGGCGCATGAAATACAGAAGAAAGTATCAAAAGTTGGATTTGACTGGGAAGGCTCGCCTCTCATGTTTGATAAAGTGAAAGAGGAAATTCAAGAGTTTGAAGAAGCGCTTAAAAATGAAACGGCTGATGAGGCAGAGTTAGAGTTTGGTGATGTTCTCTTTTCGCTTGTTAATGTAGCTAGATTTTATCAAATAGACCCTGAATTAGCGCTGCACAGAACATGTGCTAAATTTATTAAACGTTTCAAAAAGTTAGAGGAACTAATGGTGCAGGATGGATTATCTATCGAGAATGAACCTCTTGAAGTAATGGATCAATATTGGGAACAAGCTAAACAAATCATAAAGGAAGTGTAAAGATGAGATTAGATAAATTTTTAAAATTATCGCGTTTAATTAAAAGACGAACAGTAGCAAAAGAAGTTGCCGATCAAGGCCGCATAGAGATTAATGGTAGACCTGCTAAAGCATCATCAGAAATTCAAGTTGGTGATGAATTAAAAATACGTTTCGGTCATACACATTTAACCGTGAAAGTTGAATCATTAAGAGAACAAGTGAGAAAAGAAGAAGCGGGTACCCTATATACAGTTATTAAAGAAGAAAAAGTAGAATCAAAAGAATAAAAAAATAGAATAATGTCCAACTCTCTTTCATAGATTGATAGTGATAGGAGGGATTGGACATGCAATATGAACCAAATCTATATAGAAATGAAAATGATCGAAACCGTGAGCATGATTTGAAGTTAGTTAATCGAAAAAGACTAGACATAACAGGTGTTAAAGATGTGGACAGCTTTGATACGGAGGAATTTTTACTAGAGACAACGTTGGGTTTTTTAGTAATCCGTGGACAAAATCTTCATATGAAGAATTTAAATGTAGATGAAGGAAAGCTGACAATCCAAGGACGAATTGAGACATTTAGCTACATTGATGATCACCAAAATGGAAAAGCTAAAGGATTCTTTAGCAAATTGTTTAAGTAACTATGAATATAGACGTTCATTTTTTTACATTACTAACAATGGTCGCAGCCGGAGTTTTTGCAACTTCAATGTTCGATACGTATAAGCAATTGTTTCGCCCAAAGGCTTTCTGGAGTAAGGTGATTGTCGATACACTTTTTATGCTAACGCAAAGCTGTCTTGTGTATTACTTATTATTTATAACTAATGGTGGAGTTATTCGGTTTTATTTATTTTTAGCGATCCTACTAGGTATTTCATTTTACTTTGCGATATTGCAGCCAGTATATTTAAATATATTAGATTTAACTATTAGGGCAATCAACAAATTATATATGTTATTTAAACGGTTAGTAAATTCCGTTATTGTAAAACCAATCACATGGGTAGTAGAACTTCTATTTTCTATTGTTATTAGTATCGTTTTGTTATTATGGAAAATAATTTTGGCGATACTTAAAGTAATAAAAGTAATTTTAAAGCCTCTTATACCAACAATAGTTCAAAAGTACCTGATGAATCTCCTGACAATTTGTAGTAATATATTAAGTAAGACTAAGAATATGTTGGTACAATTTTGGACAAGTAGGAGGCGGAAAAATGGCGAAGGAAAATCGAAGAAACCGTAAAGTTACGAAAATTCAATCCTCTTATGTTTATGAGCAAGATCAAAAATTAGCAAAAAAACAACATGAGAAAAAACGTCTATTTCGCCGTTTAACTGCATTTGCAGCCCTTTTTGTATTATTATTAGGTACGCTTCTTTTTTATCATTTAAATCAAAGAGCATTATTAAATGAAAAGCAGGAAGAATATAATCGTATGGTATCTGAACTAAATCAATATGAAAAAAGTAACGATGATTTGAAACATGAGATTGAGTTATTAAGTGATATTGATTATTTATTAAAGATCGCTAGAAAAGATTATTTTCTTTCAAAAGACGGTGAAATCATCTTTAAACTCCCAGATGATGAGCCTTCTTATTGACACACTTTTCAAAGCATATATATAATGAATAATAAAACCATTTTTTTAATATTATCAAGGAGGAGCATTTTTTTTATGTCAGTTGAAGTAGGCAGCAAGTTGCGTGGTAAAGTAACTCGCATTACAAACTTTGGAGCATTCGTAGAACTACCAGAAGGGTCAACGGGTCTAGTACACATTAGTGAGGTTGCCGATAAATATGTTAAAGATATTAATGAACATTTAAATGTCGGTGATGAAGTAAAGGTCAAAGTATTAAATGTAGAACGTGATGGGAAAATCGGTTTGTCAATTAAAAAGGCTGATGAAAGCTACGAAAAACAAACGCAAAAGAAACGTAGCGAAAGTTTTGAATCAAAAATGAATAAGTTCTTGAAAGATAGTGAAGATAAGTTAGCTTCACTTAAGAAGCATACCGAATCCCGTCGTGGAGGTCGAGGTGCTAGAAGAGGTTAAAAGCTTGCTGTCGAAATGAAGGTTTTAACGTTTATAACACGCTACCTACTTTATAGGTGGCGTTTTTTTATTTGTTTCGATATAGGAGAAAAAAATATAAAAAACGGTAGAGTATTATCTCTACCGTTTTTTATTAATGACCCGTACGGGATTCGAACCCGTGTTACCGCCGTGAAAGGGCGGTGTCTTAACCACTTGACCAACGGGCCGTATATAGCGGCGGAGGGGATCGAACCCACGACCTCACGGGTATGAACCGTACGCTCTCGCCAGCTGAGCTACGCCGCCATGTGTTAAGCCATTTCTGACAGACACAAAATTTATGATATAACAGGTGATAATTAAAGTCAACATAATTTTTAATTTGTTGTGTCAATATTACATAGAATGATTTTAATTTTGCATATTAATGGATTTAGCTACTAAAAATCCATCATGTTACTAGACAATATGTAAGAAAAAATCTTGAAAAGTCGAAAGGTTTTTTTATTCGAGTACTTCTTTTTGACAAAAAAATACGGCTGAATATGTTTGAATCTAGTTTAAAGGAGTGGTCGGAGAATATGGACATGTTATCAAAGTCAGGGGTCATATCCGCAGAACAAAGGATTCAGAAGCCAACACATATTTGGCAGTCTATGAAGCAGTTTGCATCAAACAAATTGTTTGAGAAGAGCTGGTTACTATTCATCATTAGTTTTTTTCTTGGTAGGGCCATTGTATTAAGCTCACTTTCTCCTTTTGCTGTAGCTTTTTTAGCTACGACGATCATTGTCAAAAGACAATCCGCATTTACAGTATTTATTTTTCTCTCTTTAGGAGCGTTATCAGTTAATATCTCACAAGCCATTTACATAACATCGGCTTGTATTTTTCTCATGTTTTTTTATAAATTATTTCTATCTAAATCTAAGAAGCTATCTTTTTCCATCATTATTGCAACATTTGTAAGTTCAACAATTGGTAGGGGCTTGTACTATTTATTATATGAAGGACAGGCTGTCATTTATGACTATATGGTATTAGGTGTTGAAAGTTTATTAAGTGCCTTTTTAGTCATGATCTTTTTGCAATCGTTCCCGTACTTAATGAACAGTCAACCGATTATTAAAGTAAAAGTAGAAGATATCATTTGTATTGTCATTTTAATTACTGCCGTTTTAACAGGTTTTGTAGGAATCTCGTTTACAGGAATAGGACTTGAGCAAATTGGTTCAAAATACTTTATTTTAATCAGTGCTTTTATTGCAGGAGCTACAGTTGGTTCTGCAATTGGTGTCATCGTAGGTTTGATGTTAAGTCTAGTAAGTACATTTCATCTTTATCAAGTAAGCTTGCTGGCGTTAGCGGGGCTATTAGGTGGCTTATTAAAGTCAACGAATAAATATGGAGTTGTCGTAGGACTATTTGTCTCTGCAATTCTAATGGGACTTTATAGAATTGATCACGTGTCATTTAAACTATTAATTATCGAATCAGTCATTGCTTCTGGGCTCTTTATTTTAACGCCTAGCAAAGTGATTAAAAAAATTGCAGCGTTCGTTCCGGGAACTGAAGAAGAAAAAGAAGCACATGAACAATATGCAAAAAAGGTAAGAAATGCTACGGCAGAACGTGTGGAACGTTTTTCGGAAATGTTCGAGGCTCTTTCGAATAGTTTTGCCTATTATGATACTGAATCAAAACAAAATGATTCGACAACAGAAATTGATGAATATTTAAGCCGTGTAACGGAAAAAACTTGTCAAACATGTTTAAAGAAACATAGATGCTGGGTGAATAATTTCGATCAGACATATTCAGTTTTACAAGAAACGCTGCAATCCATTGAAAGCAATAATTTATCCCAACTTAATTTAAATGTTGGAAAGCTGAAGAACTTTTGTGTTAAACAAGAGCAAGTGGTCGATCAAATGCGATATGAATTATCGTTCTATCAAGCGAATAAGCGACTGAAACAACAAGTAAAAGAGAGTCGCAAATTTGTTTCAGAACAGTTAAGTGGTGTATCTGAAGTGATGAATAATTTTGCTAAAGAAATTGTTAAAGAGCGTCAAGAGCATGAGTGGCATGAAGAAGAGATTAGAACGATGCTTGCAAAATTAAATTTCAATTTAGAACATTTAGATCTTTTTTCGATTGATCAAGGAAATGTTGATATTGAAATGACTCTTTACTTCCAAGACTATCATGGAGAAGGTGAAAAAATAATAGCGCCGATGTTATCAGATTTATTAAATGAAACGATAATCGTTGAAAGAGAAAATCCTCAGGAACGACGAAGTGGTTATCGTACGTTTGTCTTTTCATCGATCAAACGTTATCAACTAACAAATGGTGTTGCACATGCAGCTAAGAATGGGAACTTTTTATCAGGTGATAGTTATTTAATGCTTGAATTAGGTAAAAGTCGATATGCGTTAGCAATTAGTGATGGGATGGGTAATGGTGAAAGAGCATATTTAGAAAGCTCAGAGACGTTAAAACTGTTAAAGCAAATCTTGCAATCTGGTATTAACGAACAAGTCGCCATTCAATCTATTAATTCGATTCTTTCATTGCGGACTTCTGATGAAATTTATGCAACCTTAGACTTGGCAATTTTAGATTTACAAAAACCACAAGTTAATTTTCTGAAAATCGGTGCGATGGTAAGCTTCGTCATACGCGCAGGTGGTATTTATCCAATCGAGGCTAGCAATATTCCAATCGGTATTTTAGAAGAATTCGATATTGAGCCAGTAAGTGAACAATTAAAAGATGGTGATATTCTCGTCATGATCAGTGATGGCGTGTTAGAGACGACTCGAGTTGATGAAAATCGAGAAGTGTGGCTGAAACATGTTTTAAAGAGGTTAGAAACTAACGACCCGCAAGCAATAGCTGACCTTGTGTTAGAAGAAGCGATTCGTAGCAACCATGGCGTGATTTTAGATGATATGACAGTACTTGTTACGAAAATTGAAAAAAGCAAACCGAAATGGGCGTCATTTTCTCCATTAATCAGTTAATTTCTAGTATATTTTGCCTCTTTGTTGTTAACAATGGATAAAAAGTAGAGGAGGCGTTTCGGAATGAATACAGGTACAATCAAACAAATATTATTAATCACAGATGGTTGCTCAAATCAAGGTGAAGATCCAATCGAAGTGAGTACGTCGATAGCACAAAGAGGTATTTCTATTAATGTGATTGGGGTACTAGACGATGATCAAAGCGAAGACCCACTAGGTTTATCAGAAGTGAATGACATCGCAAAAGCTGGTAATGGGATTAGTCGGATCGTTTATGCAGATCTTTTGTCAGAAACAGTTCAAGCAGTGACACAACAAGCAATGACACAAACGATTCAAGGTTTTGTTTCTAAGGAATTAAAAGAAATTTTCGGAAAAGAAACACAAGAAGAGGATTTGCCACCAGAAACACGTGGAGAAGTACAACGAGTTGTTGAAGATTTAGGAGAAACAGCGCATTTACAAGTTTTAATTTTAGTAGATACGAGCGCAAGTATGCAACATAAAATGGAAGCAGTTAAAGATGCTTTAGATGACTTTGTCTTAAGCTTACAAGCAAGATCTGGGCAGCACTCATATTCAATCTATCAATTCCCTGCTAGAAACCAAGTCGCTAAAGAGCTTTTACCTTGGACAAGTGATGGTAAACGTGTGGCAAAGGTATTTCCTAAGCTTGCAGCTGGTGGAATTACACCAACTGGAGCGGCTTTAAAACAAGCCGTACGCGCGTTTCAGAATGTCCCTGTTCTTGAGGAATGGAGTGACGAGGGAGATGACATCATCGATACATCCTACGGTTCATCTATTTAATCAACAAACACTTATTGGGGTATGGAATAAAAATAAATATAAAATTTTGCGAAAAATCGGTGAAGGCGCAAGAGGTTCAATTTATTTAGCATTTACTAAAGGTCGTTACGTGGCATTAAAAATAAGCAAAGACTCATCTGTAGTTTCTGCAGAAGTGAATGCATTAAAAACACTACAAAAGGTCCAAGGCATTCAACTTGGACCTCTTTTATTGGATGTTGATGATGCTTATATTAATCAAAACGAAAAACTATCTTTTTATGTTATGGAATATATTAATGGTGTTCCCATTCATCGGTTTGTCCGTGCAAAAGGGTTAAAATGGTTAGTACCAATCAGTTCACAAGTTTTAATACAACTACATCATTTACATCAAGCAGGCTATATTTTTGGAGACTTGAAACCAGAAAACATTTTGATTGATATTCAAACGAAACAAGTGAGATTAATTGATGTTGGTGGGATTACGAAATTTGGTCGCTCTATTCGCGAATATTCAACTTGGTATGATCGTGGATACTGGGGGATGGGAAGTCGCCGTGCAGAGCCGACCTACGATTTATTCGCTTATGCTGTATGTATGATTAGTATGGATCCGAAAGTTAAAATAAACTCAAAACATAAAAAAAATATAATGAGCGTTCTTTCTAAAAGTTCAAGTTTAACGCCATATCATTCGGCTATTGAAAAAGCACTTAAAGGACAATATTCGTCTGCATTAAAAATGAAGCAGGCCATTGAACAAATTCCGAAACGGAGTAAATCGAGAAGAAAAACTAAAGTTAAAAACAACCGTAATTATATGACTGAGACGGTCAGTATCGGATCGATTGTGACGATTCATATTTTTTTACTTTACTATTTTCTTTTTTAAAAGCTTTTCTTTGTATTATATAAAAATAAAATGATACGATATTATAATAGATTATATTTTAGACGGAGTGCCATAGATGGAAGAAAAAGTGTTAACTTTTAATGAAACGCATAATTTATTTAAGAGTGGTGATACACTTTTTTTAGCTGTATCAGGTGGCCCCGATTCATTAGCACTATTACATTTTTTTGCATCATTACAATCCTCGTGGAACCTTCAATTACATATTTTAACCGTTGACCATCAACTACGAGGACAAGCTTCAAAGGATGATGCTAATTTTGTTTACGAACAATCGCTCCGTTTAGGACTTCCGTGCACAATTGGTACGCTTGATGTGAAAAAGTATCAAAAAGAAACTCAAAAGGGAACACAAGAAGCTGCGCGAAATTTGCGTTATCAATTTTTCGAGAATGAAATGAATAACTTTCAGCATGCTAAGCTTGTGTTAGGACACCATGCTGATGATCAACTAGAATCTATCGTCATGCAAATTATAAAAGGTGTTCGCCAAAGAGGAATGCCCGTACAACGTAAGTTTGGAAAGCATACATTGATAAGACCTTTCTTATCTGTTACTAAAGAAGATATTTATCAATATATAGAAAAGCATCAACTTAATCCTAGAATAGATGAAACAAACGTAGATCCGACTTATACAAGAAATCGTATCAGAAAACAGATCATTCCCTTATTAAAGAAGGAAAATCCGAATCTCGTTCATTCATTAATCAATATGACCGAGGAACTTAATGAGGAAGATGAATATTTAAATGCGTTGGCTAGCAAAAAGTTGGAGGAGTTTTCCTCCTTTTATGAACAAAAAGTGACGTTTTCTATAAGTAGGTTTAAAGAATATCCGTTATCTTTACAAAGAAGATTCTTTCATCTAATATTAAACTATCTTCAACGTAGTATGAATGTGGATAAAGACTACTTTCCCCTTTTCAGAGAGTGGCTACATTCGAATAAGCCAAATAGTGAGTTGTCATTTCTTAATTTGACGGTTAATAAATCTTATGACATATGTGAAATGATCTATGGAAATATAATTAAAAATTCATATGAGGTAAACCTACATTTAGATGAACAAATAACGTTACCAAACGGATGGAAGGTTTATGTTAAGGAATGGAATTCAAACACAGTTAAGGGAGAGCATTCTTTTGTATGTCCAAAAAGTAAAATTGTGTTCCCATTAACAATCAGAACACGTCGAGATGGTGATCGAATTCATCCATTAGGAGTAAATGGTACGAAAAAGCTGAAAAAGGTATTTATTGATCAAAAAATTCCAACTCAAGATCGTGATATGTTGCCAATTATAATAAATGGTGATGGACAAATTTTATGGGTTCCGTTCGTAGTAAAGAGTCAACTCGCAAACGACAACGAGAATCCCTCAATTATAATAACTGTTGAACGTTAAATTTAGGGGGCCTTTCAATGCATGATGAAATTGAAAAAATTTTATTTACTGAAGAGGAAATACAAAATAAGCTTAAAGAATTAGCTAAAATAATTACTGAGAAATTCGATAAAAAGTTTCCTTTAGCCATTGGTGTACTAAAGGGAGCTATGCCTTTTATGAGCGACCTTTTAAAACGAGTAGATACACATATTGAAATGGACTTTATGGATGTTTCAAGTTATGAAGGTGTCAAATCAACAGGTGAAGTGAAAATTATTAAGGACTTAAATACATCTGTAGAAGGAAGAGATTTATTAATTATTGAAGATATTATTGATAGTGGGTTAACGTTAAGTTATTTAGTTGATCTATTTAAGTATAGAAAAGCAAATTCAATAACAATAGTGACACTTCTTGATAAACCATCTGGCAGAAAGTCTAATATTAAAGCTGACCTAGTCGGTTTTGAAGTTCCAGATGCCTTTGTCGTAGGTTATGGGTTAGACTATGAGGAAAGATATCGTAACCTCCCTTATATAGGAGTATTAAAACCAGAAATATATTCATAAAATAAAAGGCACGGTTCGACTTAGAAATCTTTTTTTTACTGTTTAAGTGATAACAGTTGAGCCTTTGTTTTTTATTATGGTAGTATAAGTTTAGTTTTGTCACTTAGGAGGAGGTAAGTAATGAACCGGGTGTTCCGAAATACAATTTTTTATCTTATACTTTTTCTAGTTCTAATTGGGATTGTCGGCATGTTGAATAACCCGGCCCCAGAAACGGAACAACTTAATTTTAATGATTTCATGGAAGCGTTAGAAGATGGTCAAGTTGATCACTTGACTTTACAATATACGAACTTCGCCTATGAAGCCAGAGGTGAATATCACTCTGATAAAGCAGGTGAGTTAGTATCGTTTCGTACAAATATTCCTTCAACAGATGAAGTTGTTAGCAATATTGTTTCCATGGCAACAGAGCAAAGTGTTTTAACGTCGGAACCAGCGGAAGAACCAAGCGCTTGGGCACGCTTTTTTACAACGTTAATTCCGTTTATCATTCTGTTTATTTTATTCTTCTTCCTACTCGGCCAAATGCAAGGTGGCGGTGGCCGCATGATGAACTTTGGTAAGAGTAAAGCGAAGATGTATACAGAGGATAAGAAAAAGACTAAATTCACCGATGTTGCTGGTGCTGATGAGGAAAAGCAAGAACTCGTTGAAGTGGTAGAATTCTTAAAAGATCCTCGTAAATTCTCTGAACTTGGAGCGCGAATTCCAAAAGGTGTTCTTTTAGTTGGACCTCCAGGAACAGGTAAAACATTGCTTGCGAAAGCTGTTGCCGGTGAAGCGGGTGTACCGTTCTTCTCAATCAGTGGTTCGGACTTCGTTGAGATGTTTGTTGGTGTCGGTGCGTCACGTGTTAGAGATTTATTCGAAAATGCGAAGAAGAATGCACCTTGTATCATCTTTATTGATGAGATTGATGCAGTTGGTCGTCAACGTGGGGCTGGTGTTGGTGGTGGACACGATGAACGTGAACAAACGTTAAACCAGCTACTTGTTGAAATGGACGGATTCGGGGCTAATGAAGGGATTATCATTATGGCGGCAACAAACCGCCCAGATATTTTAGACCCAGCATTACTTCGCCCAGGACGTTTTGACCGTCAAATTCCAGTAAACACACCTGATGTTAAAGGTCGCGAAGCAATACTTAAAGTTCATGCAAGAGGTAAACCTATTGCTGAAAATGTAGATTTAAAAACAATTGCAATGCGCACGCCTGGATTTTCTGGTGCAGATTTAGAAAACTTACTTAACGAAGCGGCATTGGTTGCAGCTCGTGAAGATGTAAAACAAATTGAAATGCGACACGTCGACGAAGCGATTGACCGTGTCATTGCAGGGCCAGCGAAGAAAAGTCGTGTTATTTCTAAAAAAGAGAAAAATATTGTTGCTTACCATGAGAGTGGTCACACCGTCATTGGTATGGTGTTAGACGAAGCAGATATGGTTCATAAAGTAACGATTGTTCCACGCGGGCAGGCTGGTGGGTATGCTGTCATGCTTCCTAGAGAAGATCGATACTTCCAGACAAAGCCTGAGTTACTTGATAAAATCACTGGTTTACTTGGAGGTCGTGTCGCCGAAGAAATTACTTTTGGTGAAGTAAGTACTGGAGCACATAATGACTTCCAGCGTGCGACAAGTATCGCTCGCCGTATGGTAATGGAATTTGGTATGAGTGAAAAATTAGGCCCATTACAATTCGGTAATACGAGCGGTCAAGTGTTCTTAGGTCGCGACATTCAATCTGAACCGAACTATAGTGATCAAATAGCTTATGAAATAGACCAAGAAATTCAATCAATTATCAAAACATGTTATGAGCGTGCAAAACAAATTTTAACTGATCATCAAGAGCAGTTAGAACTAATCGCTCAAACATTGTTAGAAGTAGAGACACTCGATGCTCGACAAATTAAAGGACTATTTGAAGAAGGGAAATTACCGGAACCACTTGAAGAAACGAAAGTAGAACAATCAAGTGATGAGGTGAAAAGACCTTCTGCTACAGATGAAAAGTCCAACCAAGCTGAAAGCGTCAACGAAAAAGACGTTAAAGTAAATATTCAGTCTAAAGAAGAAGTGCAAGAAGATGACTCTACTAAACAGCAAGAACAAAATGATGATGAAAAGTCAGATGACGAACGTAAAGAATAAATAAAATTGAACTGCTCCTAGAACGTATTAGGAGCAGTTTTTTGTTTTGGTTCAATGTGCGTTGAAATCGCATTGGCTAAGGTGATTGTTCAAAGCTGAAGTGTAATTGTCTAAACACGGGTTGCGATTGTTCAAAGTTGGGTAGTAATTGTTCAAAGTGGTGCTGTGATTGTTCAAACCTGCAGCTTAAAGTATGCTACGGATCATTTAGCCAGACTAAAAGTTACTTACGTTAACCCATTTTGAAAATGGATAACATAAATATCGAATATTTGAAGTTAAACGAACAACCATATAAATGACACAATTTTAAGATTTGTGATATGATTTACGTTGAAAAAAGTTAATAGAAATGATGTGAAATGATGATCTTCGTATTGGATGTAGGAAATACAAATACGGTATTAGGTGTCTTCGAAAATGGGAAACTAACATATCAGTGGCGAATAGCGACAAATCGTCATAAGACTGAAGATGAATATGCTATGGAAGTCAAAGCGTTATTACAACATGAAGGTATTATATTTTCTGATTTTTCCGGAGTAATTATTTCATCTGTTGTTCCGCCGATTATGTTTTCATTAGAAAAAATGTGCGAACGCTATTTTAAAATTAAACCTTTAATCGTTGGTAAGGAAACGGTCAAGACAAATTTAAAAATGAAATATCCAAACCCGAAAGAAATTGGTGCAGACCGTATTGTTAACGCGGTAGGAGCGATTAAGCAGTATGGAACACCACTTGTTATTATCGACTTTGGAACAGCTACGACTTATTGTTATGTTAATGAATTAGGTGAATATGAGGGAGGAGCCATTGCGCCTGGAATTGGTATTTCAACAGAAGCTTTATATAAAAAAGCGGCTAAATTACCACGTATAGAAATTACTCGTCCAAAAGATGTTGTTGGCACGTCAACTGTTGAAGCGATGCAATCGGGTATTTTCTACGGTTATTGTGGACAAGTTGATGAAATTGTTAGACTTATGAAAGAAAGAGCCAACCAAACGCCAACGGTTATTGCTACAGGTGGCTTAGCGCCATTGATTGCAAAAGGATCTGATGAAATTGATCATGTTGATTCTGCATTAACTTTAGTAGGCCTTTATGAAATCTATTTAACGAATACGAATAAAAAGGGTGAATAACGTGACTGATTATTTAATAAAATCAACAGCCTTTAATGATACGGTGCGTGCATACGCCATTCGCTCAACAGAATTAGTTAACGAAACGTGTAAACGTCAGGATACATGGGCGACAGCATCTGCTGCTCTTGGACGTACAGTGACCATAGCTGCGATGATGGGTGCTATGCTTAAAGGTGAAGATAAATTAACGATTAAATTAGAAGGTAATGGCCCAATGGGAGCTATTATTGCTGATAGTAATGCAAAAGGTGAAGTGAGAGGATACGTTAAAAATCCACATGTCGATTTTGATTTAAATGAACAAGGTAAACTTGATGTTAGACGAGCAGTTGGAACAAGCGGAACATTAAGTGTCGCCAAAGACTTAGGGTTAAAAAATAATTTTACAGGGTCAGTCCCTATTGTTTCAGGAGAAGTAAGTGAAGATTTCACCTATTATTTTGCGTCTTCTGAACAAGTACCCTCAGCTGTCGGTGCGGGGGTTTTAGTAAATCCGGATTTGTCTATTTTAGCAAGTGGTGGCTTTATTATTCAAATGATGCCGGGCGCGACAGACGAAACGATTTCTCTTATTGAACAAAAACTTCAAGAAGTCCCTGCTATTTCGGCGATGATTCGTGATGGTTATACACCTGAAGATATATTAAGTAAATTTTTCGGGGATGATGGGTGGAAGTTGTTAGATAAACAGGAAGTTGTGTTTAAATGTCAGTGTTCCAAAGAAAGAATTGAAAATGCGATTTCCGGATTAGGTAATGATGAGATTGATGCAATGATTCGTGAAGACGAAGGCGCTGAAGCAGTCTGTCATTTTTGTAATGAAAAATATTACTTAACCGTAGAAGAATTAGAAGCTTTAAAACAGTAAGGGGAGAAATAAATGCGCACAATACGTGTAAGGGACCAACACGTTTTACATTTAGACCAAGAAACATTAATCATGGGGATTTTAAATGTGACTCCAGATTCTTTTTCTGATGGCGGGAAATTTGACGAACTTGAGTTTGCGCTTAAGCACGGAGAACAGTTAGTTAAAGACGGGGCGCATATTATTGATATCGGTGGTGAGTCAACTAGACCGGGACATAAGCCAGTGACGGTTACGGAAGAGATTGACCGAGTTGTCCCTATTATTCAAGAAATGAACAATAAGGTTCCTATACCAATTTCAATTGATACTTATAAAGCGAAAACGGCTGATGCAGCACTTAAAGCGGGCGCATCAATCATTAACGACATTTGGGGAGCAAAAAAAGATCCCGAAATCAGCGCTGTCGCGAAGTCCTATGATGCACCGATTGTCTTAATGCACAATCAAGACGTTCCCACTTATGATGATTTGATTGAAGATATGAAACGTAGTCTTTTTGAAAGTATTGAAATTGCAAAAAAGCATGGAGTTGAAGATGCAAAAATCATTCTTGACCCTGGAATAGGTTTTGGAAAAACGTTTGAACAAAACTTACTCGTCATGCGTCGTTTACATGAATTAAAATCGTTAGGCTACCCAATTTTATTAGGAACGTCTAGAAAGTCATTGATAGGTGGCGTGTTAGACTTACCAGTTGATGACCGATTAGAGGGTACAATGGCAACGGTTTGTTATGGTATTCAACAAGGTGTTGAAATCGTTCGAGTTCATGATGTGAAAGAGGTGACACGTGCCACTCGAATGATGGACGCAATGATCGGCAAAGGTGGCTATTTATAATGGATAAAATTTTATTAAACGGTCTTATGTTTTACGGTTACCATGGACTATATCCGGAAGAGAACAAGCTTGGCCAACGTTTTATTGTAGATTTGAAGCTTATGTGTGACTTGAAAAAAGCAGGACAAACTGATGAGATGAATGACAGTATTCATTATGGACAAGTGTACGAAATCGTTCAACGAGTTGTTGAGGGAGAAGCAAAAAATTTACTTGAAGCTGTAGTCGAAGAGATAGCAAAGCAATTATTTATGTCGTTTAATTTGTTGGAAGCAGTAGAAGTAAAAGTAACCAAGCCGGGTCCTCCAATCCCAGGTTATTATGATACAGTAGCTGTAGAAATTTACCGGGAGAAGTCTTATTATGAATGATGTTTATATTGCTTTAGGGTCAAATATTGAGCCGCGGGAAAAGTTTTTAAATGATGCCTGTACTGCACTGGAAGAGCAAGGTATAAAGATATTTAAGAAATCATCGGTTTATGTGACGAAGCCAGTTGGTTATGTAGATCAAAATGACTTTCTTAATCAAGTTATTCTTGTCAAAACGGAATTAAGTCCTTTTGATTTATTAAATATTTGCCAATCCATTGAAAAAGAATTAGGAAGAACGCGACATATTCGTTTTGGACCAAGAACAATTGACTTAGACGTGTTACTGTTTAATAATGAGAGGGTACATACGGATAAATTAACGATTCCTCATCCACGGATGCATGAGCGGGCTTTTGTACTTGTACCACTTCATGAAATTAATCAACATTTATTAATAAATGGTCAATCTGTGAGTAGTCTGCTTTCTGAGCTGTCTGAGAAAGACCTTTTAGAAGTTGAGATGTATCAATAGTCATGAGAAGGAAGATAGATATTTAATTGGCGCGGTAGAATAGTTAATTGAATTTGCTTGAGTTTGGGGATTCTTTATCAGTCTAATTATCTAAAGGGGAAGATGTCGTCTTCAGGAACGTTCAGTTCAAACTTTAGTGTGATCAGAAAGTCGCTTCGGTAATACGAAAGCACGCGTGATAGTACTTGAAAGGTCTTAAAGGGAATGATAAAGTTAGAAAACGTATAAACAAAAATGAAGTGATAATCAATCAGTTAAAACCTTAGAGGATTATGCTGAAAAATCCAAATGAGTAGCTAAAGCATTACATGTTTAAAAATATTTATTTATTCCTATTATAGTAGGAAATAGCGCTTAATCAGGAAGGTTTTTAAATATTAATACGGGGTGAGTTTAGTGTCTGAAGAAATCAATGATCAAATGCAGACGCGGATAGATAAACTGCATGACCTACAAGAAAAAGGTGTTAACGTCTTCGGTGGACGTTTCGAACGAACACATCTATCCGACGAAATTATTAAAGCTTACGATTCATATAGTAAGGAAGAACTTGAAGAGAAAAACGATTCAGTTACAATTGCTGGGCGTATTATGACTAAACGAGGAAAAGGGAAAGCGGGATTTGCTCATATTCAAGATTTAGGTGGACAAATCCAATTATACGTGCGTAAAGATAGTGTTGGTGAAGAATCATATGAATTGTTTAAGCAAGCTGATTTAGGTGATATTGTTGGAGTCACAGGTGTCGTTTTTAAAACAAATGTCGGCGAATTGTCTGTAAAAGCTAATGAATTTACATTATTAACGAAGTCTTTGCGACCATTACCTGAAAAGTATCACGGATTAAAAGACGTTGAACAACGTTATCGCCAACGTTACTTAGATTTAATTACGAATCCAGATAGTCGCGATACGTTTATTTTGCGTAGTAAAATCATTCAATCTATGCGTCGTTATCTAGATGAGAAGGGCTTTTTGGAAGTCGAAACGCCGATGATGCACTCTATTCCTGGTGGAGCATCAGCAAGGCCGTTTGTAACACATCATAACGCGTTGGATATTCCGCTTTATATGCGTATAGCCATCGAGCTACATTTAAAACGATTAATTGTTGGTGGCTTAGAAAAAGTATACGAAATCGGACGTGTATTCCGTAATGAAGGGGTTTCGACTAGACATAACCCTGAGTTTACAATGATTGAATTATACGAAGCATATGCTGATTATAAGGATATTATGGAATTAACCGAACAGTTAATCGCTCACATTGCCGAAGAAGTATTAGGTACAACAAAAGTGACTTATGGTGATGTTGAAGTTGATTTAACGCCACGTTGGAAGAGGTGGCATATGGTTGATGCTGTGAAGGAAGTTACTGGTGTTGACTTTTGGAAAGAGATGACGGATGAAGAAGCGCGTGCTTTAGCTAAAGAACATGGTGTTGAAATAGATGATCATATGCAATACGGTCATGTGCTTAACGAATTCTTTGAGCAGAAAGTAGAAGAAACTTTAATTCAGCCAACTTTCATATATGGTCATCCTGTAGAGATTTCTCCACTTGCAAAGAAAAATAGTGATGATCCACGTTTCACAGATCGGTTTGAATTATTTATAGTAGGTAGAGAACATGCGAATGCCTTTTCTGAATTAAATGACCCAATTGATCAGCGTGCACGTTTTGAAGAGCAGCTAAAAGAGCGTGAACAAGGAAATGACGAAGCACATCTAATGGATGATGACTTCATTGAAGCATTAGAATACGGTTTACCTCCAACAGGTGGTTTAGGAATTGGGATCGATCGTTTAATTATGCTATTAACAGATTCGCCATCCATTCGTGATGTGCTATTGTTCCCACAGATGAGAAATCGTTCTTAATGCATATAGAACATATGTAAAATTAATACGTATATATAAGAAGGCTATTTGCAAACTATATTAATAGGGAGCAAATAGCCTTTTCTAATTATAATGTAGTCTATTGTACATACTTTTAATTAGGGATAAAAGTGTTAAAAATTCAGAATAAAATTACTTTGATAAAAGTGTTGTCAAATGTTTAAATCCATGATAAATTATTAATCGCTGCTTAAACAAGTGGCGTAAGAAATTAAAAGAATAACTGCTTAATTTAGCGTAAGAAAAATTCTAGTTAAGTTAGAACAAACATCTAAATATTTGTTTTTAAATAACTAGAAAATATAGGTGTCAATCTTCTTTAGAAATAATCAAAAAAAGGTTTGACATTAGGTTTAATAAATGTTATATTAATAAAGTCGCCATTTTGAGTGGCGTTAAAGAATTTGAACCTTGAAAACTAAACAAAATAGCCTGTAGTCAATTCCGGATTTTTTCTAGGATTGGGGAAAAAAACGGAAGTAAAACAAAAGAAGCCAATCAAACTTAACTTTTATGGAGAGTTTGATCCTGGCTCAGGACGAACGCTGGCGGCGTGCCTAATACATGCAAGTCGAGCGCGGGAAGCAAACTGAATCCTTCGGGAGGACGTTTGTGGAACGAGCGGCGGACGGGTGAGTAACACGTGGGCAACCTGCCTGTAAGACTGGGATAACTCCGGGAAACCGGTGCTAATACCGGATGATGCTTTAGGTCGCATGACCTGAAGACGAAAGATGGTTCTGCTATCACTTACAGATGGGCCCGCGGCGCATTAGCTAGTTGGTGGGGTAACGGCCTACCAAGGCCACGATGCGTAGCCGACCTGAGAGGGTGATCGGCCACACTGGGACTGAGACACGGCCCAGACTCCTACGGGAGGCAGCAGTAGGGAATCTTCCGCAATGGACGAAAGTCTGACGGAGCAACGCCGCGTGAGTGAGGAAGGTCTTCGGATCGTAAAACTCTGTTGTTAGGGAAGAACAAGTATGAGAGTAACTGCTCATACCTTGACGGTACCTAACCAGAAAGCCACGGCTAACTACGTGCCAGCAGCCGCGGTAATACGTAGGTGGCAAGCGTTGTCCGGAATTATTGGGCGTAAAGCGCGCGCAGGCGGTTCCTTAAGTCTGATGTGAAATCTTGCGGCTCAACCGCAAGCGGTCATTGGAAACTGGGGAGCTTGAGTACAGAAGAGGAGAGCGGAATTCCACGTGTAGCGGTGAAATGCGTAGATATGTGGAGGAACACCAGTGGCGAAGGCGGCTCTCTGGTCTGTAACTGACGCTGAGGCGCGAAAGCGTGGGTAGCGAACAGGATTAGATACCCTGGTAGTCCACGCCGTAAACGATGAGTGCTAGGTGTTAGGGGTTTCCACCCTTAGTGCTGCAGTTAACGCAATAAGCACTCCGCCTGGGGAGTACGGCCGCAAGGCTGAAACTCAAAGGAATTGACGGGGGCCCGCACAAGCGGTGGAGCATGTGGTTTAATTCGAAGCAACGCGAAGAACCTTACCAGGTCTTGACATCTTCGGACCACCCTAGAGATAGGGTTTTCCCTTCGGGGACCGAATGACAGGTGGTGCATGGTTGTCGTCAGCTCGTGTCGTGAGATGTTGGGTTAAGTCCCGCAACGAGCGCAACCCTTATTCTTAGTTGCCAGCATTCAGTTGGGCACTCTAAGGAGACTGCCGGTGATAAACCGGAGGAAGGTGGGGATGACGTCAAATCATCATGCCCCTTATGACCTGGGCTACACACGTGCTACAATGGATGGTACAACGGGCAGCGAAGCCGCGAGGTGAAGCAAATCCCAAAAAGCCATTCTCAGTTCGGATTGTAGGCTGCAACTCGCCTACATGAAGCCGGAATCGCTAGTAATCGCGGATCAGCATGCCGCGGTGAATACGTTCCCGGGCCTTGTACACACCGCCCGTCACACCACGAGAGTTGGTAACACCCGAAGTCGGTGAGGTAACCTTTATGGAGCCAGCCGCCGAAGGTGGGATCAATGATTGGGGTGAAGTCGTAACAAGGTAGCCGTATCGGAAGGTGCGGCTGGATCACCTCCTTTCTAAGGATATTTAATTAAGATTACAGCGCTATTTTGTTTAGTTTTGAAGGGTTGAAGTCTATACTCATTCCTCTTCTTATTTTATCTTCTAATAGATTAATTGTTTAAGAGATGGGCCTGTAGCTCAGCTGGTTAGAGCGCACGCCTGATAAGCGTGAGGTCGGTGGTTCAAGTCCACTCAGGCCCACCATCTCAATACTCAATATGGGGCCTTAGCTCAGCTGGGAGAGCGCCTGCCTTGCACGCAGGAGGTCAGCGGTTCGATCCC
>JBPYCQ010000008.1:0-161821 GCA_051846895.1 Bacillaceae bacterium W0354 | reverse complement strand
GAAGTAAGATCCCTCAGAGACGATGAGGTTGATAGGTCCGAGGTGGAAGCGTGGCGACACGTGCAGCTGACGGATACTAATCGATCGAGGACTTAACTTCAATTTTGAAAAGACGTCGCAATCGTTTCAGCTTTAAGTTCTTATCTAGTTTTGAAGGTGTTTTATTTAACACCAAATAGTCCGGTGACGATGGCAGAGAGGTCACACCTGTTCCCATTCCGAACACAGAAGTTAAGCTCTCTAGCGCCGATGGTAGTTGGGGTTTTTCCCCTGCGAGAGTAGGACGTTGCCGGGCAATTAAAAGGCTGATTCTTAATGATTTTAAGAATCAGCCTTTTTTATTGTTTGGGAAATTATAAAGCGATATGGTTATCAATTATATTATTCACTGTTCAAGGTTGGTGTGTGATTGTTCAAACATAGCAAGTAATTGTTTAAAGTTGGTATATGATTGTTCAAATTACCTATGTTTTTGTTCTTTGTTTTTTGAAATATACAATTACTAAAACTTCCCTAAAACTTCTCTTTTACTTTTCACATCCCCAACATCTCTTTCGCACGATCACTCATCATGCGTGGATTCCATGCTGGCATCCAAACAATTTGGACATTAATGTCTTTTATTTCTTCTATTTCTCCAACTCTATGTTTCACACCACCCACAATACTATCATGCATCGGGCATCCTGGAGTCGTTAAAGTCATGGTAATATCAAGATTATTCGCATCATCAATTTCTATTTTATATACAAGACCTAAATCCATAATATTAATACCTAATTCAGGATCAATCACATCGTATAATGCCTCTTCCACTTTATTATTTATAGACATAAAATAACCTCCTCAAGTTATTTAAATAAAACCCGAATTATAGATAATGAATAAATAAATGTTGTAATAAAAAAAATTCCGGTAAACACGTACAACAACAAATTAATTTTAATGAAAAGGCTAGCTATTACTCCTAACAGAGCGATGATAAATAGTACAAATAAATAAACGCTTAGTTTCTCATTAATCATTTCCTTCAATGTTGGAACTTTTTCCTTTCCAATTCTTTCTGAATACTTATGTGTCCACCAAAGAAAAGGTACTATTTTGTATAAATAACCCAAAATACTGAACACAATCCAACTAATAATGTATATAAAAATGAGCCAGCTCCATAAAGCAGAATTAACTTGCATGATGCTAAATATGAAGGCTATTAAATGAACGGTAAGCCCATTAATGATTGCTAAAAGTGAAAATGTAAAAGGTTTATCTAGCTTTTTTTTAACACGGTTATTTAATATGTCTTTCATATCTAGAGTAAATAACATAAAACCAATGAGTAATAATAGCCAACTAATTGAATTGAAAATGGTTAATGATGACCAAAATGAAGCAACTAAACTGATTAAACCTAGTGTATAAGATATAAACGCCGGTTTTGCCCATTTCATTGTAAAACCGTGTGAAAGACTAAACATCGGAACTAATTTATATGAAAAGCCAAAGATTAATAACGTAAACCATCCTGCTACCCCAAATGTTATATGAGAGTAAAGCAGACTTTGATGATGATTTATGCCGCCAAATGCAAAGCTCCATGCAAGTAATAGTCCAATCGCAATTGTTAATAGAAAACAAATAATTGCTCCAATTACGAATGAAGTCAATATGTTTTTCTCTTTTTGTTTAGAAATTGTTATCATCATTTGTAATATAAACATGATGATTCCAACAATAGCTAAAACACCACCATAAATAGCCTTACTAGGTTGTAGACCTAATAATATAGATAGTAGAACAATTCCTGTCGCAGTGACAATAAATTGTACAATCCCAAACTTGATACTCCATATCGGTGTTAAAAATACGACGGGAACTAATTGGTACATAGCTCCCATAGCAACCATCACGGTAAAACCTAATAATAGGAAGTGGGCACTCATCCATATTTCAGGAGTGCGAAAATTTCCTGTCAATAAAACATGGCTGTTTAGGAATAAAATAATTTGTGATGACACAAAAGCTATTAGCGCAAACAATATAAAACTTAAAGGTAATTTTATATTAGTACTAGAACTTAAGTTTTGATTAGAAATCATCTTAATCACCTATCTTTGTGATTATAATTTTAAAGCTCCCATCCTCCTGTGGTTCTGTTTCATGTAAATATCCTCGATCATCTAATTCTTCATATAAAAACATTGGTCTACGGTCATTAATAATGATTAGTTGCTCTCCGTTTTCCATCTTGTCTAAATTTTTTAATGTTCTCATCATTGGCTGAGGAGGTTGTAATCCTCGGTTATCTAATGTTTTCATTGATTAGATCCTCCCTTTTTAAAATAAGTCACTTTCCAATGTTTTTTCTCAATTTTCTCAGCTTCATATTCAAACCCTTTTCTCCCTAATACTTTATGCAATGGAACGGGATTAAAAGGGGCATGCAATACAAAAATCTGTCCTTCATTAAGAGATTTCACAGCTCCCATGATTTTATCAAAAGGTTCCTTTTTCAGTAATAAATCTTCTCTCACATCTAATTCAACAATATTTTGATTTTCCATTTAATCACCTCATAAATATTATTTACTTCAATGATAATCATTTTCATTTAGTTATGAAGTGATTAAAATCACAGTAAAAAAGTCTAAAAATAAATATTTAAGTGCGATAAATCACAGCAAGAAGATATAGGATTGATTATTCTTGAATTGTTCCAAAAAAATAAAGGAGGTTTTTACAATGAGTGATATTAATTTCGTAGCGAAGGTACACGCGCCTGATTTTGAAGCAAGAGTTCGCCACCCTAAAATTTTCGAAACATTTGATGGATTAAACTCAGGAGAATATATGCTTCTTTCAAATGATCATGATCCAAAACCGCTCTTTTATCAATTTATGATGGAGCGTGAAGACACATTTACATGGGAAAATATTGAGGAAGGTCCAACAGTTTGGCGAGTTATTATCGGAAAAAAATAATTGTTTTTGAAATATAGTCTACTCATCTCATTAAGTATTAGTCTAAAAGTCTGATTGATGTAGCAGATGGAGGGAAATTAATTATGAGTTATTGGTTTTTATTCAACTTAATTTTACTACTCTTTTCTTTTTGGAAGGTAGTCACTCATCATTCTTTTCTTTCTTTAAATATCTCTGTCATTTTCGGACTTTTAGGCTTTTTATTATTCTTATTTAACTGGACAAGGCATGCGGTTTATTCAACGATTCGTCAGCATCCTAATCGTCGAGTAAAAATAGTCTTCGCTCAGTTGTCAAAAAAGGTCATGCGTTTTCATCGTTGGATCGGTTCAGCAGCACTTATCGTCATCATTGTCCACGGTACATTGATTATTAATAAATATGGTTTTTATTTGCAACATTTAAAAATGCTTTCTGGTTTATTAGCTCTAATTAATTTATTTATTTTAGTAACATCTGGGTGGATTCGCTTCTACAAGCCATCAGGATTAATTCGTAAACTTCATTTATGTTTCGGATTATCTTTATTTTTATTAATTTCGCTTCACATTTACTTGTAAAAAATTAGAAAACTTCAATTAAGTTTACATAATCAAGTGATTTATCTCACATGTCTATTCAAAAAAATAAGGTACAGTAAAAGAAAACACTTTTGGGAGGTTCAATTATGGTACAAACAGTCGCGTGGGTAACGAGTGTCATTTTTATGAGTATCATAGTATTTATTTTTACGTTTGTAGCAATAAAGTCGAAAGAAAAACGAGAGTATGAACCAATAAAAAAGAAATGGTATAAAGCACGAAAATTTTATGCAATCGTTTTAGTTTCATTCATGTTAATTATAACGATTTATACGTTGAGAGAATTGCCTTATGATCAACCAGTATATGGAGAAAGTATTAATCCTACAATTGTTGATGTTGAAGCGATTCAGTTTGGATGGAACATAAGTGAAACAGAATTCAAAGTTGGAGAGCCGATAGAATTCCATGTGACGAGTAAAGATGTTAATCATGGATTTGGGATATATGATGAGAACATGATGATGCTTGCCCAGACTCAAGCTATGCCTGAATATACGAATAAAGTTTATATCACTTTTACAGAGCCAGGGACTTATGAAATTTTATGTCTTGAGTATTGTGGATTAGCACACCATTTGATGATTAAGGAGATTACAGTAACAGAATAAGAACTGGGGGAATCAATATGGGGACAGTCATTCGTAATAAAGAGTTGCGTTCAAGAAATAGTTTAGTTGCAACCTATTTAGTTATAGGTGGTGTTGTCATCTCTGTAATGATTGTATTTGGTATACTTATGCTCTTTGCACAAGGAGGAGTACTCGATTTAACACCAGCTAACTTCTATCAATTTTTAACGATTCACGGTACAGGGATGGTTGGAGCAGCCGCACTCGCAGCAGCTGGAGTCATGTGGTACTTTTTGCGAGAGTATGTTGAATTATCTAAGAAGATATTTATTTGGAATTTAGCATTATTTTTAATCGGTGTATTGCTCGTTATTATTGGAGTTTTTTCGTTTGAATATGCTAGTTCTTGGACATTCTTATATCCACTACCGGCGTTATCTGCGAATGCGTGGGGAACAGCAGGTGCTTTATGTTATTTAATTGGCATGCTCATTTTAGGTACTGGATTTCTTCTTCTGTATATTGATGTAGGGAGAGCCATTATTAAAAAATATGGTAGTTTAGGTAAAGGACTTGGCTGGGATGTCATCTCAGGTAAAAAAGATGAGAAAGACGCTCCACCTGCAGCTGTCATTGCTAGCACGATGGTTACAATTGTTAATACGACTGCGATAACTGCTGGAGCAATCGTCTTAATTATGAATATCATTAACGTAATTAATCCAAGTTTTACTTTTGATCCATTACTTGCGAAAAATTTAACATATGCTTTTGGACATATATTTGCTAATGCGATTATTTATATGGGTGTTATTGTTGTTTATGAATTGTTACCGCGTTATACAAATAGAAAATGGGCAGTAAACAAATCGTTCTTGGTTGCATGGACAATGTCAACTACCTTTACACTACTTATTTATACACACCATATGTTGATGGACTCTGTCATGCCTAAGTGGATGTTAATAATGGGACAGGCGTTATCTTATGCAAACGGTTTACCTGTATTGGTTGTTACGGCTTATGGAGCGTTAATGATTGTATATAAATCTGGAATTAAGTGGGACATGGCATCTGGACTTGCCTTCCTATCGATGTTTGGGTGGACAGTTGGAGTCGTTCCAGCGATTGTAGATGCTACGATTGTTGTAAACCATGTCATGCATAATACTAAATGGGTGCCAGGACATTTCCATATGTATATGGGACTAGGTGCTGTCGTCATGTTATTTGCATTCATGTATTACTTGGCAAAAGTAGATAGTCCAATTAAAGACCGTAAAATTGATAAGTTTGCCCTTGGTTGTTATGCGCTAGCCATGTTTAGTGTTAGTGGACAATTTCTAGTATCAGGTGCAATTAGCACACCAAGAAGATGGGCAACTCATTTTCCAGAGTGGATGGGACCAGCTCTATTTGGGGCAATATCGGGAATATTATTACTAATTGCAATTATCATTTTTATTATTCATTTTGTTCGTTATATTAGAGTGAGAGGTACTCTAGGGGACGATTTAGATGAGCGCAAAATGGCGTAATATTTTAACAGTCGGGTTTAGTATCTTAATAGGTATGATGTTAATCTATTTCGGTACAGATGGTCTTCGAGCATTTACTGCTGAAAGTGCAAGAATTTATCAGCTTGAAACGGATAAACCTGCTTTTCCAGATGTAGTGCTTGAAGATAGCTTGATGAATACTTACACGTTTTCGCATTTTGCCGGGAAATATGTGTTTTTGACATTTATTTATACAGCTTGTACTGATGTATGCCCGCAACTAGAAATGAATTTAAAAGAAGTTTATGAAAAGATTCCAAATCAATATATTGGTGAGGATGTCATCTTTTTAAGCATTAGTTTTGATATCGAGCGTGATCATCCTCATCAATTATCAAAATATATGTCCCATTTCGATAGTGATGGAAAGACTTGGCGGATGGCGAGGATTCCTAATGAGGTGGAGCTTAATCAATTGTTAGATAAGTTTGGTGTCATCGTTATTCCTGACGGTAATGGTGGATTTGCTCATAATTCTGCCTTTTATTTAGTGAACCGAGAAGGATATTTAATCGATGTTTTAGATTATAAAAAAACTGATGAGGCAGCAAATAAATTAATTGGAGTTCTGCAAGACGAAGCGGGGGGATTATAGTGATCAAATTCATTTTAGGCCTTTTGATGTACGTCATGTTAATTATCCCTCCTATCCGTATTTATTTAGAGTCTATAATGGTTGTTCATATGCTCATTCAGTTACCACTATTAATTATTTCAGGATGGTTAATAGGCTCGTTTATTGTAGAAAAATTAAAACATACTTTTGACCAGTGGGACAGTCATGGTGTTGCTGGTATCGTTTTGATCATCTTTATTACAACATATTGGATGATTCCAAGAGCGCTAGATGAAGCGTTAATTAGTCAAACGCATGAAATATTAAAATTTATAAGTTTGCCACTCGTTGGATTTTTAATAGCTGATAGTTGGAAAAAAATAAAAGCTCTCGGAAAAAGCTTTGTTTTTTTGAACTATCTTTCAATGTTTGTTTTAATGGGGTGGCTGTACATCGATTCACCTATACAGATTTGTAATAACTATTTAGTAGCTGAACAACAGACATTGGGCTGGGGGTTTATAAGTTTAGCCATAGCGATGATTGTTTACTTTTTACATTATGTTTTTACAGATCACTCAACCGTTGAAGAATAGTAAAGAGAACATCCAAATAAAAATGTTCTCTTTTTTCTTAATTTAACTCAATGTCAACACAATCGGGCAGTGGTCGCTACCGTAAATGTCAGAGTCGATTTGTGAATCCTGTAGTCTTTCTTTTAATTGATTGGAAACGATAAAATAATCAATCCGCCAGCCGATATTACGTTCTCTTACTGTTTTCATATATGACCACCAAGTGTATAATCCTTCTTCGTTTGGATAAAAGTATCGCAATGTATCAATAAATCCGGCATTTAATAAACGAGTCATACATTCTCTTTCTTCCTTAGTAAAACCAGAATTTCCGTGGTTTGTCTTAGCATTTCTTATATCTATTTCTTCGTGAGCAACATTCATATCGCCACATAAAATAACCGGCTTTTTACTATTGAGTTCTTTTAAATAGTTTAAGAGTTGTCTTTCCCATTCCAATCGTAACGGTAAACGATCTAATGTTCTTTGGGCATTAGGTGAATAAATCGTTACAAAAAAATAATCGTCAAACTCTAACGTTATTAGACGCCCTTCTGGATGAGCCCCGTCCTCTTCAAAATCATATGAGACTTTAAGTGGTTTTCTTTTAGTAAATACAGCCGTTCCTGCATAGCCCTTTTTTATTGCATAATTCCAATATTGATAATAACCATCAAGCTCAAGATCTAGCTGCCCTTCTTGCAATTTAATTTCTTGTACAGCAAATATATCTGCATTTATTTTATTAAAATAGTCTAAAAACCCCTTTTTAATGCATGCTCTTAGTCCATTTACATTCCATGATACGAGCTTCAAGTTGCGTTCTCCCTTCTATAACTCTATAAAAAAGATTGTATCATAAAAATAATTTATAAAAATATTGTTGACATCCAATGTGTATTAACCGTATAATACATATATCGAGTGTATTAAATGGTTAATACATATTTTTTTAGAGTAGGTGTATTAAATGGTTAATACATATTTTTTTAGAGTAGGTGTATTAAGTATTTGATACATATATTTTTACAAAACGTGTACTAAGTGATTAATACACATAAGAAAAATCGGGAGTTGATTGAATGAAAATAAATTTCAATAATCGTGACCCCGTCTACGTACAAGTCGTTCGGTATTTTAAAGAACAAATTGCAAAAGGGCTATTAGAGCCAGGTCAGCAAATTCCGTCAAGACGCGAATTAGCAAGTTCTTTAAAAATCAATCCGAACACGGCGCAGAGGGCGTATAAGGAAATGGAGGATGAAGGTTTGATTAAAACGGAAAAAAATCAGCCAAGCAGGGTCACTGCAGATCATGCAGTCATTCAAGAAGTAAGAGATGAGTTGATTCATGAAGCGGTTAATAATTTTGTAGCTTCAATCCAATCGATTAATGTATCGTTGGACGATGCATTGAATTTAGTAAGAAATAGTTTTCTAAGTCACGAAGTAAAGGGTGATATAAATGATACAAGTGAATAATGTCGTTAAAAAGTTTGGTCGAAAAAAAGTGTTAGATGGCGTTAGTTTCACAGCAAATAAAGGTGAGATTACATGCTTAATTGGAATAAATGGAGTCGGTAAAACAACGATACTAAATGCAATTACAGGGCTCACACCTATTAATAGTGGTGAAATATTAGTTAATGGTGAGAAGTTTCATAAGGGGATTTTTGAAAAAGTGTCTTATATTCCAGACACCATCACGATGCTTCCGCAAATGCGTATCAAAGATGCGATGGAATTTATGAACGACTTTTATAATTGCTGGAATCAAGAACGTGCAGATGAAATGCTAGAGTTTTTCAAATTGAAAAAAACAGAGAAAATTTCATCGCTTTCTAAAGGAAACACCGCGAAGGTAAATCTTTTATTAGGCCTAGCATTAGACGCTGATTTTGTTTTAATGGATGAACCATTCTCAGGAATAGATATTTTTAGCCGTGAACAAATAGCAGAGGTGTTTACGAGTCATCTTATTGAAGACCGAGGAGTCATTATTACAACACATGAGATTAATGATATCGAGCATTTAATTGATAAAGCAGTCATCTTAAATGACGGAATTGTAGAAATGGAATTTAGTACAGAAGAAATTCGTGCATCAGAAGGGAAATCCGTTATTGATGTCATGCGGGAGGTGTATCGTCGATGAAAAGTTTTTTAAAACTAACGAATTTTGAATTTAATCGTTTTGCAAAAATATTAAGTGTCATTTTAATTGCTGTATTTGCTATTCAAACTATCGGAACTATTTATTTATCAAGTGATTATATGAATCGAATTAATGAGTTAATTTATCAAGATGGATTTTCTTCAGATCAGGCAATGGGAATGATTGGAACGTTCAGTTTCTTTGCTGTGACGAATTCGGGCTTTTTTTACGGCCCAATATTTATAGGGATAGCGACTGTTCTGTTTTACATTTTCCTTATATGGTATCGCGATTGGTTTGGAAAAAACACGTTCATTTACCGATTATTAATGCTACCAACTGAACGAATTAATGTTTATTTAGCGAAGCTTGTAACGATTTTAATGATTACGTTAAGTTTTATTGCGATTCAATTAATATCTTTAGTTATTGATTTACGGATTATGAAGCTCATTGTTTCAGATACTTATCGTGAAGATTTCTCAGTTCGTGAAGTATTGATGAATAATTTAGATACAGGCATTTTATTTCCTGGGACATTTACAGAGTTTTTCCTTTTTTACGGTGCTGGCATAACGACTGTCGCTATTTTATTCACGGCGATTATGTTTGAGCGTAGCTATCGTTTGAAAGGTATTGTACTAGGATCTGTTTATAGTATCATCGCCGTGGTCATTTTTTTCGCACCAGTATTGTTAAATGATTTATTATTGAACGGATTTTTTTATAGTGATGAAATTGTTTATTTAACGATAACAACTGGAACTTTAACATTATTTCTGTCTATTATGACAAGTGCTTATTTATTAAGAAAGAAAATTAGAGTTTAGTGAGGTGAGATGAATGAAAAAATATATAAAAACAATCGTTGCACTAGTTGTCATTTTATCATGTATCGGAACTTACTATGTACAGTCAGCCATTGAAAGACATTCAAATCCAAGCTTTTCAATAAACACAATCGCTGGAGATGAAAAATATATTGATGATGTGATTATCGGAGCATTTTACTCAAATTCAAAAAATGGGTATTATGCTGGGGGGACAGCTGATTTTTTAAATTTAACAGATGATGGTACGTTCTATAACGTTGAACAATCGTTTTTTGATTCACTAAAAGGTACAAAGTTTTCATTGGATAGAGCCTTTCGAGAAAAACATAATGGATTAATGCGTGGGCTGTATTATGTAGACAATAATGCTGTTGAGACAGACGATTATATCGCTATTGTTGAACCAAATCATTTTTATTATCGTTCGAACAATCAATATTTAAATGTCAGATATCTTAACAAACATACAAACAAAATAAATAAAATTCAATATGATGACATACGTTCAAACAACCATCTTATTATTGAAGATATTCAAATAGCGAACGATGAAATAATCGTTTTTACAAAAAGCTGGGAATTTAATGAAAAAGATGAACTGTTTGAATTTATAGAGGCATATCATTTTGACGTGAACACGAACAGTTTTAAAGAAAAACATACGCTTTTCTTAGATGAAAAATCAGGAAATGTAAATTTTAATAAACTTAATGAATCTGAAAGCTGGAAACCAAATGAGTATGTTGTTTATCGCAAAACAGTTGAACATGATGGAGTTCCTGAATCGAGTGAGTTACTTGCTTACCATGTTCCAACAGGTAAAATAGAGTATTTAAATGTCGAGGGATTGAATGAAAATGGGCCTCAACAATCTGAAGATCATGAACATGGGGATAAAATGGTTGTAGACGTTGATCGAGTCTATCAATTTGACGGATCCAACCTTTACTTTAGACAGGCTTCTGAAGCTGGTCAACCAGTAATTAAAGTATTTAATATTAAACAACAGAAATTGATATCCGAACTTCCATTAGACTTTGACCCTGTCAATGATCCTGAGCCAGTCATATCAGTTAAAGATGGTTTGATTTATGTTATTGAAAGAGATGAATATGGAATTAAAAACATTGAGTTAAGTGTTTATGATACAACTACGAATGAATTTGTCTATGAAGGAGAAATTGTAATTGATGAGAAGGATGGTAAAAAGGATTCCATCTTAGATATACAATACCTTCAATTTAAATATTAATCGTTTATAAATTTGCGAAAAAATCACTGAATGAAAAATTGTTTTCAGTGATTTTTTCGTTTTTCAAATAGGTATATTTAATTATATTGGACCTATAATTGCTTGGTTTTTTTAAGTTTGAACAATTGCAACGCGTGTTTGAACAATTACAACTCATGTTTGAACAATCGCAATGCATGTTTGAACAATTGCTACACTACTTTGAACAATTACTGCCCAACTTTGAACAAACACAACCCTACTTTGAACAATTACCACCTAGTTGTTGGATCTCAACGCGGCATTCAATCCAGCGACGTAGCCGGTAGAGAAAGCTGCTGTTATATTGAAACCGCCAGTATAGCCGTGGATATCTAGAATTTCACCACAAAAATATAGCCTGTCCATTAGTTTTGATGCCATTTCATTTGGAACTATTTCTTTCAATGATACACCTCCACCAGTAATGAACGCCTTTTCGATTGATAATGTTCCGTTTATCTTTATTTGGAATTGTTTCATCATTTCGGCTAATTCATAAACTTTCTTATGATTTAAATGGTGGTATGTCGTACTTGGATCAAAATCAATTTTTTCTAATAAAAAGAGTAAGTAGCGCTCAGGAATGAACGCTTTCCATAAGTGTTTAACGGATTTATTAGGTTGTTCTTTTGCTGCATTTATTAGTTTTTGTTCAAGTTGTTTAACTGAAAGATCAGGATAACAGTCTATTTGCACATTAATAAAATCAGCCTTATAGTTTTTCAACGCTTTAACAACAAATTGGCTTAATCTTAAGGCAGCTGGTCCTGAAAGTCCTTGATGCGTAAATAAAATATCCCAGCGATGAGTTTTAATTGGTTTTCCGTTAGGCTTTAATGCAGTAAGCTCAACATCCCGTAAAGCGATACCCTGTAAAGTTTTGTTTTTTATAAAACGTTCATTTGATGTTAATGGTACTTCTGTTGGATACAGCTCTGTTATCGTATGCCCGGCTTTTTTTGCCCAGGCATATCCTTGCCCTTCACTACCGGTTTGGGGAACTGATTTTCCACCAACTGCGATCACGACACAAGTTGCATTAATCTTTTCTTTACCTTCTAAAATAATTTGGTGGGTGTTTTCACCATAGTTAATCGCTACAACCTTTGTGTTTAACCTTTTTTCTACTTGATACACATCAAGCTGATTAACAAGTGTGTTTACAACAGTTTTGGCACTATCACTCACGGGAAACATCCGTCCCTTGTCTTCTTCTTTTAATTTAACACCGAGTGACTCAAAGTATTCGATAATCGATTGATTATTAAAAATGGAAAATGCACTATATAAAAAACGTCCATTACCAGGAATATGATCAATTAATTCAGGCTCCGGTAATACGTTAGTTACGTTACATCGTCCTCCACCACTAATCGCAAGCTTTCTGCCAAGCTTGTCTCCTTTTTCTATTAATAACGTCTTTGCACCATTTCTTCCAGCTGTAATGGCGGCCATTAACCCTGATGGACCACCACCTATGACGATAACATCATATTGCAATATAATTTCAAGCCCTTCTATTTTTAGTTTTATCTCTAATAAATATGATAAAATAAAAGAGCTAATGGAAACAACTTTTAACTGTAGGTGAAAATATGTCAAACTCTAATGTCGTCCGTGGCACAATGATGTTAACGGGTGCTAATTATATATCGAAAATTTTAGGAATGCTTTACGTCATTCCTTTTTATCAGCTTGTTGGAGATACGGGGATGGCATTGTATTCATACGCGTATAACCCTTATCAAGTATTTATTAGTATAGCAACATTAGGCATTCCACTTGCAATGTCAAAGTTCGTTGCAAAATATCATACGCTTGAAGACTACCAGACGAAAAATGCGATGTTTCGCTCGGGATTAATTTTGATGACAATCACTGGAATTGTCTCCTTTTTAATTATGTTTTTCGGAGCGGAATTATTAGCAAATATCTTTATTTCAAGTGATAAATTAGCCAACTCAGTTGGTGATGCTACTTTTGTTATAAAAATGGTAAGTTTTTCATTATTGATTATTCCTGTTATGAGCTTGTTACGTGGGTATTTCCAAGGACATGATGATATGGGACCTTCAGCCATATCTATCGTATTAGAACAAATTGTCCGTATTGTGTTCTTGCTGGCAGCAGCCTTTGTCGTCATACATATTTTAAATAAAACTGTAACTTTGGCTGTTGGACTAGCTGCATTTGCTGCCTTTATAGGTGCAATTGCTTCAAGTTTTGTTTTAGGAGGTTTTTATAATAAAAGAAGGCCAATCATCAAACGAGAGTTGGAGCATAGTAAAAACGAATCACCAAGCTTAAAAAAATCTGCAATGTATCGGGAGCTACTTGCCTATGCCGGACCATTTGTTTTGGTTGGGATTGCAACTCCTTTATATCAAATTATTGACCAAGCTACATTTAACACCGCAATGGTTAAAATTGGCTTAGCAAATATATCAGAGCAGCTTCTTAATGTAATCATTGTGACTGGACATAAAATCGTCATTATTCCTGTAACATTAGCAACTGGGCTTGCACTAGCTTTATTACCGTCGATGACACGTGCATTTACAGAAAATAATAAAGTTCAATACAATAGTTATATCCTACAATCATTGCTTATTATTATGTTATTAATTTTACCAGCATCAGTTGGATTATCTTTACTCTCTGAACAAGCCTATGGGACCTTATATGATCCGTTAGATTCTTATCAGTATGCTGGAAAAATGTTAGCCTACTATGCACCTACAGCATTATTTTTTGCCCTATTTACTGTTAGTGCATCAATGTTGCAGGGGGTTGATAAGCAAAATTTTGCTGTTGTAAGTTTATTAGTTGGTCTACTCATTAAATTAACTTGTAATGTTCCTTTTATATATGTTTTTGAGGCGAAAGGAGCAGTTTTTGCAACAGGATTAGCTGTATTAAGTGCTTCTATGATGAATCTGTTCAAATTGTATCGGGAAACCCATTTTGATATTAGACGTTTATTTAAACGATCATTATTAATTATCATTTTAACAACGATTATGGGACTTGTTGTTTGGTTTATGAATTGGTTAGTTGGACTACCATTTGGTGCTGAAATTTCTAGATTGAAATACATTGCACAATTATTTGTATCTGTATCAGTTGGCGGGTATATTTATTTATGGATGGCTTATAAAACGACACTACTAGAAAGATTACTTGGTAGTCGGATTAATAGATTTTCTAAATTTTTCTTCTAAGGAGAATGTCATAACAATGATGCGTTTAGATAAAGCTCTTGCAAATCAAGGCTTTGGATCAAGAAAAGATGTGAAAAAATTAATTAGAAAAGGGCTCGTTATCGTTAATAGTGAAGTTTCCAAAGACGGGTCAATAAAGATTACCCCTGAACAAGATGAAATAATAGTGAATGGTCAGAAATTAGAATATCGCAAAAACATTTACTTGATGCTAAATAAACCAACAGGGGTCATCTCAGCAACAAGAGATCGGGTTGAAACATGTGTGACTGATTTACTTAATGACGAATATAGAAGATATTCTTTATTTCCAGCGGGACGGTTGGACAAAGATACAGAAGGGTTAATTTTATTAACTAATGATGGTGATTTATCTCATCGTCTACTCTCACCAAATAATCATGTAGAAAAAGTGTATGAAGCAAAAATTCGTGGGAAAATTACCGAAGATGATATAGAAGCTTTCCGTAGCGGAATTGAACTGAAAGATGGTTATGTCACAAAAAGTGCAACGTTAGAAATAATTAATAGTGACTATATTTCACATGTAAAGATTACGATTTCAGAAGGTAAATATCATCAAATACGACGTATGATAGCTGCTTTAAATAAGAAAGTATTGGAATTAAGGCGATTACAATTAGGCAGTCTAAAACTAGACCCATCTTTAGAGCATGGTGAGTATCGAGAGCTAACAGATGAAGAGTTAGAACAACTGATGAAATATTAAGATGATTCTTTAGGTAGGCGTACTTTTTTATTCGTAACGGTCCACTTTCCTTTTTGATGGCTTCGGACAAGTCCGTTATATCGTAACACATTTAAGTCACGTTGAATCGTTCTGTCGGATAAACCGAACTGTTCAGCTAGTTCTTTAGTCGTCACTGAACCGTTGTTAGAGATATATAAGTATATATCTTTAATTCTATTTAACATTATTTCTGTTGGATAACTCAATTGGACAATCACTCCTTAAACAGAAAATTTGTTATTTGTTTTTCTTAAAAATATTGTACAATAAAATTAGTCAAAAAATCAAAAAATTCTTAATAGGAAGAGAAGTGGTGCAATAATGCCTGGTGACCCACATTATTTTATTGGGATTCCAGTTCCTGAAGACATTGCAAACGTATTAATTGAGTGGCAAGATATTTTAGATCCGTTTGTCAATTATCGAAAGTGGATACATAAGGATGACTTTCATATCACATTAAAATTTTTAGGCGGTGTTTCTAAAGAACGTCTTGAACTAGTTAAAGATCAATTGACCACTTTAAACAAAGTCAATCTTGAACCAATAAATATAAACGGCGTTAATTTTTTTGGGAAAGAAGAACAACCACGCGTCATGTATGCCGAGGTAAAAGAGTGCGATATGTTAAGCCAATTAAAACTAGCAATTGAAGACCGAATGGAACGAATACAATTTTTAAAAGATCAACGTCCATATCGCCCACATATTACACTCGCAAAAAAATGGACAAAAGGTAAGTTATATACGTCAATCGATATCCTCGATGCAAAGTTAGATGAATATAGTTCTCCGCAGTTTAATGCTGATGTATTTCATTTATATCGTGTTTATCCTGAACAAATACCAAAATATAAGGTGGTAGAAACATTTACCATTTAAAAAGGTGAGTATATGGCACAGTTGGTTAAATTACAAGACTATATTTCTCGTTACGAAGTAGATGTTTTTAAATACCCAAGCCAATTTATTCGGTTAAAAAAAGACCAATATTATAAATTGTTAAATGAGTGGAAATTGGAATTAGAAGAAGAGCAATACCATGCTTCAATTCCAGCGACAGAGCTTGAATTAAAACAAAAGTTTTTAAATAGAATTTTTCCTTTTCAATTAAAATGGGCATCAAGCACATTGTCTGAAGTATCTTTCTTAGATAAAACCTATGAAAAAGATTTAAGACTTAAGTATTTTTTACAACGCTTTCCCGATACATATTTGTTAATGTATGAACCAATTTTTAAATTAAAAAAGGCGATTATTGATGGTGAAATTATATTAATTACGCCATCGGAAATATTGTGTATAACGGAATTAGAAGAGAAAGCATCAACTCATTTCAAACCAGTAGATGATCGGAAGTGGCTCAAAATAGAAAATGGCAAAGAGTCTTCCATCGTCAGCCCGTTAATCGGACTAAAAAGAATAGAAAAAACGATACAAAGTATATTAGATTATAATAATATTGAATTTTCTACTAGAAAAATTGTATTAGCGAAAAAACATACGATTGCTAAAACATATATACCTTATCAGACAGATTATGTGGACATGAGTTATTATGAGACTTGGTTTAACAATCTTCGCCAAAAATCACTTCCGCTAAAATTTAGACAGCTTAAAGCTTGTGAGGCGCTGTTAAATCATACCCAAAAAACATTTGTTAAGCGTCCGGAATGGCAAGACGATGAATCCGACCTTATCATCGAATAACATATATAAGGGGATACGACATGTATGTGTTTATAATCAATCCAAAAGCCGGTAATGGTCGAGGTTTAAAGATTGTAGAAGATTATTTGAAGGAAAATAAAAATATAAAAAATCAGTGTAAAACTTTTTATACAGAATATGAAGGTCATGCTGAAAAATTGGCTGAACAAATTGCGGAAATATATGAAGCAAATATTAAGCTTTTATTTGTCGTCGGTGGGGATGGAACGTTATTTGAAGTTATTAATGGAATCAAGAAATATCCGCGTATTCCTTTTTCGTTCGTGCCAGTCGGTTCAGGAAATGACTTTGCACGTGGCTGTCAAACATCTTTAGACCCTAAAGAACATATCGTTCAGTCGATTGAAAAGGGCATATTAAACCCATATTGGCTTGGAACATATCGAACAAATTTTAAAAACTTTAAACATCATAATCTGTTTGCATCAAGTTTAGGGTTTGGATTTGATGCGGAAGTAGCTGAACGCGTCAATCGTTCACGTTTTAAAAAAATATTAAATCGGTTAAAACTAACTTCAATTATTTACATATTTGGACTTATCGTTACGGTTTTTATTTACAAGCCTAAAAATATCACACTAAAAACAGACCAAAAGGAAAGACAACTAACAAACGTATGGATGTTAACGGTTAGTAATCATCCATACTTTGGTGGCGGGATGAAAATCGCCCCAAACGCAACCATAAATAAAGAACATTTTACGTTAACGATTGTACATAATATTCCACGTTGGAAACTATTGATTATGTTCATGACAGTGTTTTTTGGTACACATACGAAATTAAAGGAAGTAGAACAATTTACGGCTACAGAACTGAAGATCTCCTCCAATGAATCAATAACATTTCATGCGGATGGTGCTACTGGTGATTGTTACTTTTGTTCTGTCGAAAAAGAAAGCTCAACACGACTCGTTGTGAGAGAATAATTGAAAATCCGACTTTTTTCCCTTGAAATCATATTATATTTTATAGTAATCTATTAAAGTCTGACTTTATGCGCGTGGAAGTAGGTGAGAGTTATGGAGCATGTTCTAGGAGGAGATTGGTCAATCACTCCTGCTGGGGGAACAACAGGTGAAGCCTTTTTAGCACAAAACGATAATGAAAAACTTTTCTTAAAACGAAATTCCTCTCCTTTTATAGCAGTTTTATCTGCAGAAGGAATTGTTCCAAAACTCGTATGGACGAAAAGGTTAGAAAATGGAGATGTTATTACTGCACAAAAGTGGCTTGAAGGACGAGTTTTAACGAAATCTGAAATGCGTCATGAGAAAGTAACAAAACTCCTAAGTAAAATTCATCATTCACCAGAAATTCTCCATCTTTTTATGCGAATGGGTAAAAAACCGAAAGAGCCATCTCGTATATTAATCGAATTAATTAATAAATGTCGAAAATACAATTTGTTCAATAAAGAAATATTCGTAAGGGCGATTGAATTTTTGAGTAGAAAAATTATTGCCGTTGAAAAAAGTGAGCGTGTCGTTTGTCATTCGGATATTAATCATGAAAATTATTTATTTGCTGAGGATGAACAGCTATATTTAGTAGATTGGGATCAAGCATTGATAGCTGATCCAGCCCTTGACCTAAGTGTGATGTTATATCAGTACATACATAGAAGTGAATGGGAAGATTGGTTACATCAATATGGATTAGATTATAATGAAAACCTGCAAATGAGAATTGATTGGTTTATGATCGCCCAGTCAATAAATAACTACATATGGCATTTTGAAAGGGACGAGTTATCTATATCAAAACTATGGGAAGAGCAACTCGTTCATTACCGGATGATTTTATTAAAGTAGGCTTTTATTAAAAGATATTATAAAAATCTATATTCACTATTCGTTTGAATGTTGAGTATAGATTTTTTCTTGTATAATAGACATACTTGTAAATTAAATATTAGAGGTGACAACTTTGCGAGTAAGAAATAAACCGTGGGCGAAAGAATATATAGAAGAAAATGATAAGATAGTAACAATCAACCCTTATGAAATCAAAGGGAAATGGCAAGAACATTTTAAAAATGACCATCCGATACACTTAGAAATAGGGACAGGTAAAGGGCAGTTTATAGCAGGAATGGCAGAACGATATCCGCATATAAATTTTATAGGAATTGAACAATCTGAGAGTGTCATCGTTAATGCTATTGATAAAGTAAAAGATAGTAAAGTCTCTAACGTCCAACTCATCAACGAAAATGCAAGAGACTTAAGGGAAATGTTTTCTCAAGATGAAATTAGAACAATCTATTTAAACTTCTCTGATCCATGGCCTAAAAACAGGCACGAGAAGCGCCGCTTAACTTATCGTGATTTTTTAGAGCAATATAAAGAAGTGTTAGATCATGAAGGAAAGTTAATATTAAAAACGGATAATCAACATTTATTTGAATATTCTTTAGTTAGCTTTTCGAAATTTAATATGAAGCTTGAAGATGTTACGCTTAATTTACATGCCTTACAGGAGAAGACTAACGTCATGACCGAATATGAAGAAAAGTTTTCAAAAAAAGGGCAACCGATTTACCGTTGTATCGCTAGATTTAATTAAGTTAGGGAGTGGGCATATGGAAACATTAAAAGTCGGAAGAGCAACGCTTACATGGTTAAATGGTGGAGTCACACATATGGATGGTGGAGCCATGTTCGGGGTTGTTCCTAAACCTTTATGGAGCAAAAAGTATCCTCACAATGATAAAAACCAAATTGAATTGCGTTGTGATGCGATATTACTTCAAGTCGACAACCGAAATTTATTAATTGATTCTGGTATTGGAAATAACAAACTTAATGAAAAGCAAAAGCGTAATTTTGGTGTATTAGAAGAGTCGAAAATTGAACAAAGTTTAAATGAATTAGGACTAACTTTTGAGAGCATTGATACTATTTTGATGACCCATTTACATTTTGACCATGCAAATGGCTTAACAAAAATTTCTAATGATGAACTCGTAAGTACTTTCCCTAATGCGACAATTTACTGTTCAGAAGTTGAATGGAACGAAATGAGACAACCAAATATGCGTTCAAGAAATACTTATTGGGAAGAGAATTGGAAGCCAATCCAACACCAAGTGCAAACTTTTGATAGCGAAGTTGAAGTTTTACCTGGGTTATCAATGCACCACACGAGTGGACATAGTGATGGACATTCAGTTATAAAATTCGAAGACAGAGAGGAATCATTTATTCATATGGCAGATTTGATGCCAACACATGGACATCAAAATCCGTTATGGGTGTTAGCATATGATGATTATCCAGTGACAAGTGTCCACGCTAAAAAAGAGCTACAGCAAGAGGCATATGAGAAAAAAAGTTGGTTTACTTTTTATCACGATGCCTATTACCGTGCGATTCGTTATGATGATGAATTAAAAATTGAAGAAGCGGTTGAGAGAAAGCGATATGAATATTGATAAATAAAGTAAAAAGGCAGTCACATTTCTAAGTCGACTGCCTTTAATGATTATAATGGTTTATCTTGTTCCGATTGGTTTAAGAGGTTCATTTCAATAAGTTCCCCATTCAAAGCATCAGAAATGAAGCGGTATTCGTAGCTCTTCCCGTCAACTAAATGAGTAATACCGCCCTTGTATACAGATAATTCTTCTCCATCTTTGTTAATAGTTTCTTTTTCCATGACAATCCATGAACCACTAATGACTCCGTTCTTAAAAATAGCTTTAGCACGTTCCAAGGCTTCCTCAGGTAAATTAAGATGTTTTTTTACTTTTTTAGCAAGTAACGTTCCGACAGTTATTCCTATAGCCGCTGGTGCAATAAGCTTATACCATTTCATGTCTATTACCACTCCACGTCATATTTTATTTTCTAGTATATGTTTTATTAACAAAACTATATACCAAAACAGGATGAATTGGAATATTGTTAATTTTTTTGTACAATAAAGAAGGTAAATAAAAATTCTGGAGTGATACATAATGAATTCAGAAACAAGACAAATGTTCAAAACTTTAACCGAATTACCTGGTGCACCAGGAAATGAACATCAAGTAAGACAATTCATGAAACAAGAGCTAGAGAAATATTCTGATGAAATTATTCAAGACCGCTTAGGCGGCGTATTTGGTGTGAGAAAAGGACAAGGCCCAAAAGTTATGGTAGCTGGTCACATGGATGAAGTTGGTTTTATGGTCACTCAAGTGACGAAAAATGGAATGCTTCGTTTTCAACCTTTAGGCGGTTGGTGGAATCAAGTTTTACTTGCTCAACGTGTCCATGTTATGACTGATCATGGCCCTGTTGATGGGGTGATTGGCTCTATTCCTCCACATAATTTAACACCAGAACAAAGAAATAAGCCAATGGATATAAAGAATATGTTAATTGATATCGGTGCTGACGATGAAGAGGATGTTAAAAGAATAGGTGTCAAACCTGGACAAGCGATCGTTCCAGTATGTCCGTTTACTCCAATGGCTAATGAGAAAAAAATAATGGCTAAAGCTTGGGATAACCGTTACGGATGTGGGTTATCTATTGAACTTTTAAAAGAATTACAAGGTGTACAATTAAATCATGAGTTATATTCTGGAGCAACGGTTCAAGAAGAAGTTGGTTTAAGAGGTGCTCAAGCATCTGCAAATATGATAAAACCAGATATTTTCTTTGCACTAGACGCATCACCAGCAAATGATATGTCAGGGGAAGAGAAAGAATTTGGTCATTTAGGTAAAGGAGCTTTAGTTCGAATTTTTGACCGTTCGATGGTGACCCATCGTGGAATGAGAGAGTTTGTATTAGATACAGCGGAGTCCAATAACATTCCGTATCAATATTTTATTTCTCAAGGTGGAACAGATGCTGGACGTGTTCACATGTCTAATGAAGGGGTTCCTTCTGCAGTTATTGGCATTTGTTCGCGTTATATTCATACAAGTTCGTCAATTATTCATGTGGATGATTATGCAGCTGCGAAAGCTTTACTTGTTGAATTAGTTAAGTCAATTGACCAATCAACAATCGATTCTATAAAAAAGAACGGTTAATAGAATTAACTAATAAACGTAAAAATGTATTAAAAATATATAATGAGAGATGGATTTATTAAAAAACCATCTCTCATTATGAATTTCTATTCAAAGTAATATTGCAGCACTTCAATTGCTTGATCAATCGTTTCAACAGTGACATTAGCTTTATTTGATAATTCTTTTAATGGATGGATTAAGGATTCAGGGCGAATAAGAATTAACGGTTTATTCAAACCAATTGCAATCCCTGCATCCATAGCTGTATTCCATTGTTTATATTGTTCACCAAATAAAGCAATAACCGCATCTGCCTTTTTTATCATAATTTCAGTTCTAAAATTATTTATACCAGATGCAGCGTCATCATGGTATACTTTACTAGGTTGTTCACCTAGTATTTTTGCACCGATGTCATCTGATAAACTATGTTTTTCTTGAGGACCTAAGAAAGAAACATTTAAGTTTTTTTCTTTTGCTTTGCGTTTTAATTGTTCGCGCCAATCATCATGAATCTGGCCAGCTAGATAAATAGTTAAATTCATATTGGCAACCCTCCATACTCTTTTATTTAATCTTCTTATGAAAAAATAGGTTTGTCAAATATATGAAATTAGGGGTGAGAGAAAGTGAAATATTATAAAAGCTTTTTGTTAATAGGGTTAGTTTTTTTCCTTGTCACATTGACAGGTTGTTTGCAATCTGAAGATAAAGTCATGAATGAAATTGAAAAAAGACTTAAAGATGAATTTTTATCAGATGAAAAAATAGAGGCGAATTTTGAACTTAAGCGCCTCAGTGTTTATAAGCCTGACTCACTTGAACTCCAAGAAGAAGGTATTAATAACTTCATATTCACTGATGGCTCACGCCCATACGTGTTATTTATTAACGAATTTGAAGCGCCAAATAGTAAGTGGTTTTACAATCGTTTAAAGAGTGAAAATAAAAACAATAAGATGTTTTTACGATCTTTTGAGAGCGATGAGGAATTCGTCTATTTAGCGGTCCAAGAGCATGAAGATAAACAGTATGAAGTGCAAATTGGAATTGGTGGAATTAAAATGTCTACACTAACAAATATAAAAGATTTAGAAACTGTTGTAAGCACGATGCTTGATATGATTCAGTCGGTTGAAGAAAAATAGATCAAATCGCTGTTATCTTATGAGGGGGAAATTATTTGAAAGCTTTTTTAGAAAAAAAGGGTGTTAACCTATCCTTCCAAGCTTATGCAATTACAGCTTTAAGTTATATGGCTCTAGGTTTATTTTCGACGTTAATAATAGGGGTAATTATTGATACGATAGGAAATGAAGTCCCTTATGCTCCAAGTTTTATGGTTGAACTTGGTGGAAAATTAACACAACCACTGATTTACGGCGGAGCAATAGGTGTTGCGGTTGCGTATGGGTTGAAAGCGCCGGCATTAGTTATGTTTAGCTCATTATTTGCAGGAGCTTTTGGAGCGGAACTAGGTGGACCTGCAGGGAGTTTTATCGCTGCATTAGTAGCGATTGAAATTGGAAAGTTAGTTAGTGAAGAAACAAAGATAGATATTATTGTGACTCCATTTGTGACAACGGTAATAGGTTATTTTGTTGCCTCTTTCGTTGGTCCATATATATCAAAGTTTTTAAAAGGCTTTGGGGAAGTCATTATTTGGGCTACAGATTTACGACCGTTTTTAATGGGAATGATTATTGCGGTGCTGATGGGATTAGCTCTAACTGCGCCTATATCAAGTGTTGCCATTGCCATCATGTTGGAATTAGATGGTCTTGCGGCTGGAGCTGCGACGATTGGATGTTGTGCTCAAATGATTGGTTTCGCATTTAGCAGTTTCCGTGAAAACGGATTTAGTGGTTTAATTTCACAAGGGTTAGGGACATCAATGCTTCAAGTGCCAAATATTATGAAGAACCCGAGAATTTTGATCCCACCGACTGTAACAGGCTTATTGTTGGCACCGTTTGCTACTGTTTGGTTACAATTAGAAAACAATGCTTATGGGGCTGGTATGGGGACTAGTGGGTTAGTTGGCCCGATTATGACTTTAGAGACGATGGGTTTTACAACTAATATATTTATTATTATTTTACTTTTATTTTTTGTTGCTCCAGCTATATTAAGTTTAATCTTTTCGGAAATATTACGGAAAATTGGTTGGATTAAATATGGTGATATGAAGTTAAAGGTAAAATAATAATTAAATCGGCTTCTATTATAAGGAGGCAGAATAAATTTCATGGAAATGACAAGCATTAAAATGAAAAGAAAGCTTGAAGAACGTTTCTCAAGCGAACATTGGAATACGTATTATGACCGGGACCAAGATACTTTTCGTATTGAATGGAAAGATACAAAACAAGGTGTCACAATCTCACTTCCTGGAGTTATTTCTAAGTGGGAGAATAGAAAAGAAGCGGCTTTGGATGAATTAGAGAACCATATTAAAGAAGCACTGAAAATAATGAACGAAGAACAAACACTGGAAGGAAAAGAAGAGCAAATATTTCCTGTTATTCGTTCTGGTTCATTTCCGAAAAAAGCAAAGAATGGTCAAAAATTAATCTATTCTGACCATACAGCTGAAACTAGAATTTATTATGCGCTTGATTTAGGGAAATCTTATCGCTTGATTGATGAAGAAATGTTAATAAAAGAAGGATGGAAAGAGGAACGAATTAAGGAAGTCGCTCTATTTAATGTCCGTCGATTACCTACAGAATTAAAACAAGAAGAAGTCGCTGGTAATACTTTTTATTTTCTTTCTACAAATGATGGATATGATGCTAGTCGAATTTTAAATGAAGCTTTACTTGAAGAGATGAAAGGTAAAGCCGAAGGAGAACTAGCTGTTGGTGTCCCACATCAAGATGTATGTATTTTTGTGGATGTTAAAAATAATACAGGCTACGATATTCTAGCCCAAATGATGATGCAATTTTTTGCTGAGGGGCACATCCCAATTACTTCCTTACCATTCTTATATGAAGATAAAAAATTGGGACCAATCTTTATTTTAGCTAAAAATAAACGTAAAAATGATGAGGAGTAGATCCACATGCAAGTCGTCTATAATCCAAAAGGAATTGGAGATGTATTAATTGTTACTTTTGATCAAAGAGATTCAAAGGTAACAGATGAGAAGTTTGGAGATGTTGTTAAGTTAACGGATTCAGTGAACGGAGATGTAGTTGGATATAATATTTTTCGAATTAGCCAATATATGAATATTGACGAAAATGAAAAAGTAAATATCGATGAAAATTTGATTGCAAAATTAGAAGAAATTTTTAAACAAAATGGATTGAATGATCCATTAGAAGTTGATCTATCACCAAAATTTGTCGTCGGATATGTGATGAAAAAGGAAAAACATGAGGATGCTTCAAAGCTTAACGTCTGTCAAGTTGATGTAGGTGATGAACAATTACAAATCGTTTGTGGAGCACATAATGTTGATGAGGGCCAGAAAGTTGTTGTGGCAAAAATAGGTGCCATTATGCCAAGTGGATTAGTCATCAAACCTTCAGAATTAAGAGGCGTGAAATCTAATGGAATGATTTGTTCAGCTAAGGAATTAAATTTACCAAATGCTCTTCAAGAAAAAGGTATACTAGTATTAGATGATCATTACGAGGTAGGCAGTGCTTTCTTGTAAAATTTTATCTTAATCGTTATTATGATTAATGACTACTTAAAAATGAGGGGAATACGAATGAAGGAATTTGCCTTAAAGCAGCAAGGTAAGATCAAACGTTTAACAAATGAGACCTTTAAATTTGATGAACGTGTTGGAGAAGGCTGGTTCTCAGCTGTTTATTTTTTAAAAACTAAAGAGATTGTTGAAAAACATTTAAAAGACAATATAGTTACAATGCAATTTTTCCAAAAAAAGAATGCTGTACTGTGTGGTTCGGATGAAGCGATTGCTTTATTACATACGTTTGCAACAAATCCAGAATCTTTAGAAATTCATTCGTTACAAGATGGAGATCGAATAAGTCCTTATGAAACTGTTTTGACTGTAAAAGGACCGTATCAAAATTTTGGATTTCTAGAAGGGTTAATTGATGGTGTTTTAGCTAGACGCACTTCTGTTGCTACGAATGTATATAATGTTGTAAAAGCAGCCAATTCTAACGGAGCACAAAAGCCTGTTATTTTTATGGGGGACCGAGATGATCATTTCTCTCAACAAGCAGGAGATGGTTATGCAGCATATATTGGTGGTTCAACCGCTCAAGCAACTCATGCAATGAATGAATGGTGGGGTAAACAAGGCATGGGAACAATGCCTCATGCGTTAATTCAAATGTTTAAAGGTGATATTGTTAAAGCAACAGAAGTTTACCGTAATACGTTTCCGAATGATGAGCTCGTTGCTTTAGTGGACTATAATAATGATGTCATAACAGATTCACTTAAAGTGGCTAGACATTTTGGGAAAGATCTACAAGCAGTAAGATTAGATACTTCTCAGAATATGGTAGACAGATACTTTTTTCGTAATCCTCAAATAATGGGCTCATTTGATCCTAGAGGAGTAAATCCACAGCTTGTCTTTGCTTTAAGAAATGCATTAGATAAAGAAGGCTTCGAACATGTGAAAATTATGGTGAGTGGTGGTTTTGACGAGAAAAAGATTCAAATGTTTGAGTCACTTCATGTCCCTGTCGATATTTATGGAGTTGGTAGTAATTTACTCAAATTACATATCGGTTTTACAGGAGATAATGTGTTACTCAATGGTGAAAATGAAGCAAAAAAAGGACGTCGATACAATCCCAACCCTCGTTTAGAGAAAGTTGAATATCCACCAAATTCTTAAATTGCCCATAATTAATATCGGGCAATTTATTATGCATTCTTAATATTGTTTTAATGTATAATATAAAGGAGTCTGCTATAATAAAAAAGCACCTTAATAGCAACGTGCATATATAATATTATAAGGATAAAAAAGCGGAGGTTCGATTTATGTCGACTTACCATTTCATAGGAATAAAAGGAACCGGTATGAGTGCTTTAGCGCAAATATTACATGATTCAGGAGAAAAAGTTCAAGGATCTGATATAGATAAAACAATTTTTACTGAGGAAGCATTAAGAGAAAAAAATATAACCATTTTACCCTTTGATGAAAATAACATTGAAGGAGATTTAATTGTTATTGCTGGTAATGCCTTTTCAGATGACCACGAAGAAATTTCAAAAGCAAAACAATTAAATGTTCCTTTTTATAGATACCATGACTTTCTGGGAGAATGGATAAAAAAATTTACAAGTATTGCTGTAACAGGGGCACACGGAAAAACATCAACAACAGGCCTATTAGCCCATACACTTAAGGCGAACGCACCAATATCATACCTTATCGGTGATGGTACTGGCCATGGTGATCCGAATAGTAGTTATTTTGTCTTTGAAGCTTGTGAATATCGAAGACATTTTTTATCATACGAACCTGACTATGCCATTATGACCAACATAGACTTTGATCACCCAGATTATTTTCAAAATATCGAAGACGTATTCGATGCCTTTCAGTCGATGGCTTTTAATGTGAAAAAAGGGATTATTGCATGTGGTGATGATGAAAGGTTACAACAAATTCAAGCCAAAGTACCTGTTATGTATTATGGATTTTCCGATGGCAATGATTTTCATGCAAAAAATGTGAGTGAAACAAGTGAAGGGACAACATTTGATTTATTTGTCCGTAGTGAGTTTTATGGCACGTTTACAATCCCACTATACGGAAATCATCATGTGTTAAATGCGTTAAGTGTGATTGCTCTTATGCATTATGAAGGATTTTCTGCAGAACATATGCAATCCATTAGTACCTTCCCTGGGGTCAAAAGGCGTTTTACTGAAACTGAATGGGGGAACGGGCAAGTACTTATTGATGATTATGCTCATCATCCACGTGAAATCGAAGCGACGATTGAATCTGCAAGAAAGAAGTATCCTAATAAAGAAGTTGTTGCTGTATTTCAGCCACATACATTTACTAGAACTAAAAAGTTTATCGATGATTTTGCAAAAAGTTTATCTCAAGCTGACCACATCTATTTATGTGACATTTTTGCTTCGGCACGAGAGAAGTCAGATACGTTAAAAATTAATGATTTACAAGCAATGATTGAAGGTTCCCAAATATTAGATTTAGAAAACACAGCTGTCCTAAAAGACCACCTTAATAGTGTCCTTCTTTTCATGGGAGCGGGGGATATTCAAAAGTATGAGGAACAATTTAAAAAAATAAGTTGAGCCAGAACCTCGTAGTGATGCTATGAGGTTCTTTTTTTATTTGAATAGATTTGATTTCTGATAATTTTAAAAATATAATATATCTAATACCAAATTTAACCTATTACATTTTGGGAGGAACTTATGAGGATTTATAATTGTTTTATATCGATTTTTCTTACACTTTTACTAATTACTCTTACAGGATGCGCAGTTGACAAAAATAAAACCCAATCAATTGACCAAGAAGATTATCATCATTTAGTTGAGGAAAATGAATCACTTAAAGATCAAGTTTCTCAATTAAATAATAAAGAGAAAAATTTAAATCAACAAATTAAATCACTAGAACAATTATTACAAAACTATGAAGACACTATCAACGCATATCAACATGTTTTTCAACAAATTTCAGATACGTCAAATGTGTTAACTGAACAATTTAGTATTTTTTCTTTGGAAAATATTAAACAAGGTGATTCTGTAGCAGGACTTACCGTAAGTAATGTGACGAAAGAAGAACGCGATTCTAATAATAGTTATTTTATAGGCTTTGATGGCGAGTTTGAAGTGAGCGGTTCGGTTATTATTAATCAAGTGAGTGGCGGCAAATATGCTATTTTGGTTAGCGAAAATTTACATAGTATTCCACATACAATTAATGATTACGAACGAGGTGTAGTTTATTTTACGATTAGTAATAGCGAGGCATTGGAAGAAGTCATGGGAGAAGAGTTAAAAGAATTAGATGACTTTAATTCTGTTGAAATTAATGCTGTGTTTAGAGATTTTTCATACAATTATGTACCAGAAACGGATGTGTCAAATAGTGCAGAATTTATACGCCTAGAATAAGTTTAGCCCTTATTAGATTTTATAAATATTTTGTGACAGAATTAGGATCTTTTTATCAATCATCAATTATATAATAGCAAAAATAAAACCTTTTTATGAAATATGAATAAAACTTATAATAAATAAAGGGGTCCGTTTCCGAACCCCTGTAACATGAGCTATTTAAGATTTTCAGGATTTAATCCTTCTAATTCAGGAATGACGAAACGGCCGTTCTTTCTAACTAATTGTCCATCAAAGTATATTTCGCCACCACCATAATCTTCACGTTGAATAACAACCATATCCCAATGTATAGCCGAGTCATTACCGTTATAAGCATTATCATACGCTTGTCCAGGCGTGAAATGGAAGCTCCCATCAATTTTTTCGTCAAATAAAATATCTTGCATAGGATGTAAAATATATGGGTTAATGCCGATTGCAAATTCACCAATATATCTTGCACCTTCATCTGTGTTTAACACTTCATTGATTCTGTCAGTATCATTTGCCTTTGCATCAATGATTTTTCCGTCTTTAAACGTTAATTGAACATTTTCAAATGTGAATCCTTGGTATGGGGAAGGGGTGTTGTATGTTAACGTCCCATTGATCGAATCTTTAACAGGTGCTGTGTACACTTCACCATCAGGAATATTCATCTCACCAGCACATTTGATTTTAGGAATATCTTTTATTGAAAACTTCAAATCTGTACCAGGGCCAACAATATGAACTTCATCAGTTTCATCCATTTTCTGAACTAATGCATCCATTGCATCGTTCATTTTTGCATAATCTAAAGTACATACATTAAAATAAAAATCTTCGAATGCTTCTGTACTCATTTTAGCTAATTGTGCCATTGATTCATTAGGATACCTTAAAACACACCATTTAGTTTTTGGAACACGGATATTTCGGTGAACATTTCCAACTGTTTGGCTAAATAATTTATTTTTATCACTTGGTACGTCTGATAATTCATTAATATTATCGCCAGAACGAATCGCTATGTAAGCGTCCATCTCATTCATAACAGTAGACTCATATTTCTCCCATGCTTTTAGTTGTTCTTCATTAGCACCAAGAAGTAAAGAACGCATGACTTTCGGATCTTTTAATTCGACAAATGGGTGTCCGCCAGCTTTGTATGCTTCTTCAATAATTGCAGATACTAATTGTTGCTGAAGCCCTGTATTTTCGATTAGAAGTTTCTCGCCTTTTTGCAATTTAACAGAGTAATGAACAAGTACTTCTGCAAGCTTCGTTATTCTTGGATCTTTCATAAGTTTGCCTCCTAAAGTGGTTTAATTTTTTAAAACATTCTATCACATCAATATAATAACGTGTTAAATGGTCATTTGTCATGTTTGACATTGGACTTAATCAGGTATAGATTAATTATAAACGATAGTGGAAGGTTGGGTTTCAAATGAATTTGTTGCATATTTCAGCATTAATTGCCGCAATTGCTTTTTTTATCTTAGTTATTTTCTTAGTGAGAACATTAATGTCATTTAGCAAAACATTAAATTCAGTTACTAAAACATTGGACAATGTTGCAACAACTGTACAAGGGTTTGAACGTCAGATGGAAGGTGTAACTAAAGAGACGACCTTACTTCTTAACAAGTCGAATCAGTTAGCAGGTGATTTGATTAACAATACGGGAAAACTCGACGTTTTATTCGATGGAATTAAGGGAATAGGACATACTGTACAAGAATTTAACTTATCTCTACAAAAACTGTCAGATGAACTGAAAGAGCAAGCAGATGAACATGCAGAGAAAACATCTCAGACAATTAAATGGGGAGAAGCAGCGATTCATTTATGGAAAAAATATAAAGGTAGATAATTTGAAGGAGGATGTTTTATGGGAAACGAAAAAGGAAATAAAGACAGCATCAATAGTAAGGACTTTTTGATTGGTACATTAATTGGAAGTATTGTTGGTGCATCTGTTGCACTACTTCTTGCACCTAAATCAGGTAGAGAATTAAGACAAGACTTAAATCAAGGAGCTCGGACCGTTCGAGACCGTGCTGGTGAATGGAAAGATGTTGCCTATGAAAAAGGGTCAGAATGGTCGCAACAAATCCAAGATAAAGGAAAAGAATTGTCTAGTAAGGTTAAAGAAACAACAGGTCAATGGCAAGAAAAAATGAATCAATTTAAAAATGAGACCTTCAATAACGGTGTTGATGCTGCTAAAGATTTAGCAGATGCAATTGACGAAGCGGCAAATGAATTAGAACGTCAGGAAGCAAACGAATTATTTGAACGTTCTTTAGATAAAGAATAAAATAAATTTGAGAATGAAGTTGTTGGTTATAGCAAAGGCCAGCAACTTTTTTATAGAAAGGGGACCAATTTTATGAGTATTGAATTACTAACTTCAAAAGAGGCATTTGAACAAGCCATTAAAGAAAATGAAGCATGTCTATTATTGAAGCATAGCCTCACTTGCCCGATAAGTGGAGAAGCCAAAGATGAATACGAGAAATTTCAAGCATCAACGGATTTGCCAATGTATATTATTCATGTACAAGATCAACGGGATGTTTCGAACTATGTTGAACAGTACTTTAATATTAAACATGAATCGCCACAAGTATTTTATATCAAAAATGGGCAAGTTGTATTCCATACATCGCATTGGGATATAACTGAGAACAAATTAAAAGAAAAAGTTAAATAGAAGAAAACCTCTCTAACGAAAGTTCGTAGAGAGGTCATCTTTTATCTTCATTTTTTTTCTGTATGTCTTTTAGTTTTTTTAATCGGTCTGGGTCTTCTTTGAAATATTCTACTAAATCTCCAATTCGGAATATACTATCCCAGCTTAAATGATGTTCGATCCCTTCGACTTCTTCGTAAATTGAATCTTTATCTGTACCTAACATTTCAAGAAAATCTTCTAGTAATTCGTGTCGATATACGAGACGCTTTCCGATTTTCTCCCCTTTTTCTGTTAGGATTAAGCCACGATATTTTTCATAGTGCAAAAAATCACTTTCATCCAATTTTTTAACCATTTTTGTTACTGAAGAAGGATGAACGGATAATCTTTCCGCAATATCGGATACTCGTGCATACCCTTTTTGATCGATTAAAATATAGATTTGTTCAATATAGTCTTCCATACTCGGAGTAGGCATTGTCAACCTCCACATAGCATAAATGCATTTTTATTTATACTATCTACTATATTACCAAAGTATTGACAAGTCGTAAAAGAAAAGGCGAGAATTGTTAGTTTGTTTTAAAAGTTTCAATCCAAGATATCGTTAACTCATCTCCGTCATTAATTTGTTCTACAAAGCCAACTTCGACCCCATTCTTAAACAGCTTAAACCTCTTCCCTTTAGTTTCTTTTAAATCAATATCAATTAATCTAAACAGATCTTGAAAAATAAATGCTTGATCTGAATTTTCTTTAGTTTTAATGTAATCATTAGGATAGATAAGTGTGTGTTCATCAGCAAGTTGTTCGTTTCGGTAAAACGTGTATTGATCTTTTTCTAGTTCAAAAGGTTGATTCTGATAAAATACTGTAATTTTCTTTTTTAAAGGCAATTCAAGTTTTTTAGATAATTCTTTAATAGTTATTGAGTCATTTCTTTTATAAGTTACTTGACTGTTTTCTTCAATTAGATCTGTAGATTTTGCGTCAGTACCATTTTTCTTTATTGAAACAATTTTTTCAAACAAAACTACTTTTTCATGATTAAAAATAACTTCAAATGGTTTATCTTGATAAATTAATGATTCCAACCCACTTCTCTTAAGAAGATCGGAAATCGTTGCTGCGTTTTTCCATTCTATTTGATCGCCATCTTTTAGAACATAATTCATCGATACCTCTTCATTATTCACTTTAATTAAAGGAGGGAGTTCAATCTTTTCATCCATTAAAAAGACTGTAATTGGCGAAACATCACCGATAACATCATAGCATGTGTAAACGGGGGTTTGTCCATCTGCTCCTTTAGTGACTTCGATGAAATCGTTATGTGTAATATGGTCTTGAATAGAGGCTTTTTCACCATTTAGTGTAATTGTAGGCGCTTCACCCAATGTACCAGGCAAAGTTATTTTCTTTCCGTTTAAATATACGATAGATGCCATACCAGGCTTACCATACAATTTATTTAATTGAATACCAGCAGCCAATAAACAATCACCAACTGTTAATTGCTTTAATTCAAATAATCGAACGGTATGATTGTTAACAGAAACATTAATGTAATGAACAGGATTTTGTTTTGCGGCAATCGCAATTCCAATTGGTGTTACGAACTCTGGGCTGATTGGTAAATCATTTTTATTTTCTAATAGTTGAATAGCATCGATCCCACGTACAGCAACTCGGTTAGTTGGTAATTGTAAAAAAGAAGCTATTTTTGTCGTTAATGTAGGAGTTAAACTTCCACCACCTACTAGCATAACAGCTTGAGGTGCTTTCCCATTTAAGTTTAAAATCTCATCGCAAATAGATTGTGCTAATTCTTCAATAGTATTTTCTATCTGTTTGACAACATCTATTTTATCTACTTGAGTCTTAAAGCCCAATATATCTTCAAACTCAATGGAATCGTTATCGTATAAATCACGTTTGGCTTGCTCAGCTTGATGAAAATCAAGTAAAAACTGTTGCGATAAAGCCTCAGTTATTTCATCTCCTGCTTTAGGAACCATTCCGTAAGCAGTAACGGTACCATCATTTGTAATCGCGATATCGCTTGTACCAGCGCCGATATCAACTAAAGCCACATTAAGTCGACGCATCGAGGTTGGGATTAAGACTTGAATTGCAGCAATTGGCTCTAATGTCAGCGCATCCATTTCTAAGTCAGCTCTCTTCAATGCTGATAACAATGATTCGATAACGACTTTCGGTAGAAACGTTGCAATGATCTCAACTGAGGCGCTTTTTCCTTGTTGGTCGATTAATGAACCAATTTCTTGTCCATCCAAATAATAATGTAATACAGAATAACCGACACAATAATAATCTGAACTATGATTCTCTTTTCCTTCTTCGGCAAGATGATATTGAGCCTGTTGCACTGCAGCTAATTCTAAGTGGATAATATCTTCATTTGAAATTAGTGGAGTTTCTTCGATTGATTTTTCGAATGAACTTCTCATTGTCTTTAATGCACGACCAGCAGCAGCGACACAAACTTTAGTAAGTGTACCATGCTTTTTCTCTAGTTCCGTTTTCACCTCGTGAATAATATTAGAAACGTCAACAACATTATGTATTTGACCATCTAACATGGAACGCTCTTCATGTTCTTTACTAATCATATCAAGAACACGAAACTTATTTTGATTTTTTTCTAAAATAATTCCAACGACACTTCTTGTCCCAATATCTAAGGCAAACATTTTCTCACCCATGTTAATGCCCCCCTTTTACCAATTTAAACAAATGACAATTCAAGAAACGTTCGATATAATAAAGTACTTAGATAAAATAAATGTACCATAAAATGATAGAGTAATAAACACGGTTGGAGGAAAGACAATGACTGAATACAACTTAGAGCGTTTAAGAAAAGAATTGGATGAACTTAATATAAATATTCTAGAGCATATTAATAAGCGTGGAGATTTAGTTAAAAAGATAGGAGAAATTAAAAAAGCTCAAGGTATGAAAGTATATGATCCAGTAAGAGAAAGGGAAATGTTAGATCTTATTAGAGACAATCACCATGGGCCTTTTGAATATTCAACGATTGATCATCTTTTCAAAGAGATCTTTAAAGCTTCCAAAGAACTTCAAGAAGATGATCACCGAAAAGAGCTACTCGTATCTAGGAAGAAGAAATCAACTGACACTATCGTAAAAATTGGTGATGTTGAAGTAGGTAATAGTAAGCGACAATTTATTTTTGGGCCTTGTTCGGTGGAGTCGTATGAACAAGTTGACCAAGTAGCTGAAGCGATTAAAAATGCTGGTTTTCAAATGTTAAGAGGTGGAGCGTTTAAGCCAAGAACTTCACCATATGACTTCCAAGGGCTCGGTGTTGAAGGGTTAAAAATACTCAAACAAGTTGGGGACAAGCATAGTCTTAAAGTTATTAGTGAAATAGTTAATCCAAAAGATATTGAAATAGCAGAACAATATGTAGATGTTATTCAAATCGGTGCAAGAAATATGCAGAACTTTGAGTTACTTAAAGAAGCAGGCCGTTCGTCGAAACCAATTTTTCTTAAACGTGGACTTGCTGCAACGATTAATGAGTTTATGAATGCTGCTGAATATATTATTTCACAAGGGAATGGCCAAATCATTTTATGTGAACGTGGCATTCGTACTTACGAGACTTCAACGAGAAATACGCTTGATATAACAGCAGTTCCAATATTAAAACAAGAAACACACTTACCAGTATTTGTTGATGTGACACACTCTACTGGAAGAAGAGACTTATTATTGCCAGCAGCAAAAGCGGCATTAGCCGTTGGAGCAGATGGTATTATGGCAGAAGTACATCCTGATCCGGCGATTGCTTTATCAGATGCTCAGCAACAAATGGATATACCGACATTTCAAACGTTTGTCAAAGAATTGTTACAGAATGCAGAAATACGTTAACGTATTTCTGTTTTTTTGTTGAATGATAGGAGAGAATATCGTATGCTATCAATATTAAAAGGATGCCGTGAAATGAGGGATTTAGATGAGTGTAACAATTTACGATGTAGCAAAGAAAGCAAATGTATCGATGGCGACTGTTTCACGTGTCATAAATGGAAATACAAATGTGAAACCAGCTACTAGAAAAAAAGTACTAGATGCCATTGAAGAGCTCGGATTTAGACCAAATGCTGTTGCTAGGGGACTTGCAAGCAGAAAAACAACATCTGTTGGAGTTATTATTCCGGATATTTCTAATATGTTTTTTGCAGAACTAGCAAGAGGTATTGAAGATATCGCGACGATGTACAAGTATCATATTATTTTAAGTAGCTCAGATCAAAATAAAACGAAAGAATTAGACTTATTCGATAAAATGTTAGAAAAACAAGTTGACGGGGTTATTTTTATGGGTGGAACGATAGGTGAGGACCATGTTAATGCGTTTAAGCGTTCCAACGTTCCTGTTGTGCTCGCTGCAACTTTAGATGAGACTAATGAAATACCATCTGTAAATATTGATTATTACGTAGCAATCCGTAATGTTGTAGATGAGTTAGTTGAACACGGTCACGAAAAAATTGCTTTTGTCGCAAGTACCCGTTCAAGTTCCGATGTACTCAAAAGACAAGGATATATTGATGGGTTGAAAAAGTATGAGTTGGACTTCGATGACTCCTATATTTATGAAGGCGATGACAACTATAATGTCGGTCTAGAAGCCATTGAGCATTTCCTGAAATTAGATGTCAAGCCATCAGCGATCATCACTTCATCAGATGAAATGGCTTTAGGGGTAATCCACGGTGCACAAGATGCAGGGCTACAAATTCCATCTGATTTATCTGTAATTGGATTTGATAATACTCGTTTAGCAACGATGGTTCGTCCTACATTAACTACAGTTGTGCAACCAATGTATGATATCGGAGCTGTGTCTATGCGATTACTTACAAAATTACTAAAAAAAGAAGAAATTAATGATGTACAAGTCGTATTGCCTCATAGATTAATTACGCGAAATTCAACAAAATAATTTTTTATCCGATAATTTAAATATAAGTATTTATAAAAAGATAAATAGGGTGAGAGGCAGATGAAGAAAAGAGATATTTTAACACCGATCGGAATACTTGTAGGTTCAACAATGATTATGTTTGGGATTTATTCTAATAGTGGAATAGACGGATTTACAACGTTCTTGCAAATGTCATCCTTTATTATTGTTATAGGTGGCTTAATTGGGGCGCTATTAATTAACTTTAATTTACAAGAAATGAAAATGAGCGGTAAAATAATCAAAGAAACATTTTATAAAACTGAACATAACTTGAAAGATTTAATACAACTGTTCATCTCCTTATCTGAAAAGGCTCGACGTGAAGGTCTTTTAGCATTAGAGAGTGAAGTTGAGGATATGGAAGACCCTTTTATTAAAAAGGGAATATACTTAGCTATTGATGGAATTGAACCAGAAGTGATTAACGATATTTTAAATGCAGAAATAGCAGCAACTGAAGAACGTCATCAAAAAGGGCGAGCTATCATAGAAAAAGCTGGTGAGTATGCTCCAGCTTGGGGTATGATTGGAACCTTAATCGGACTAGTTCTAATGCTTAACAATTTAGAGTCACCAGAAACGATTGGACCTAGTATGGCTGTTGCGTTATTAACAACATTTTATGGAATGGTTTTAGCGAATTTAGTCTTTTTACCGCTATCAGGTAAGTTAAACAATATGACGGAAGAAGAAATCTTTATAAAAAAAGTCATTATTGAAGGTGTCATCGGTGTACAGTCTGGTCAAAACCCAAAAATATTAGAAGAGAAACTAAGCGCATTCTTGTCTGGTGAGGAATTAAAGTCTAAACAAGAGGAAGATGAAGATGTGGTGGGTGAGACTGTAAATGAAGCCTAAACGAAATAAACCAAAACGTGGTGTGCCTCAGTGGATGGTTACATATTCCGATATGGTTACGTTAATCTTAGTTTTTTTCATATTGCTTTTTTCAATGTCTCAAATCGATGCTGTAAAATTTAAGGCTGTAGCGGAATCATATCAACAAAAAGTAATTTTTGACTTTTTCCCATCTGCAATCCCACTAGAGCAGAATATTAATGTTGAAGAAAAAACAGATGAATCAGATTTCCCTGAATCTGGTTCCGAAAACGACCAACAAGAAGAATCTATAGACAAATCAGATGGTGCTCAATTTGAAGAAGATGAATTATCGAATTTATTAGATGAAGTTGAAAGTTTTCTTAACAATGAAGGACTGTCAAATGTCATCACAGCAAATCGAACAGATCGAGGAGTCGTATTAATTTTGCAAGAGAGAGTATTGTTTGAATCGGGGCGAGCAGAACTAATTGATGATGCGATACCTTTTTTAAATAAGGTTGGCGCTCTATTAAATAATATTAATAATTTCGTAAAAGTTGAAGGGCATACAGATAGCCGACCGATTAGTACATTTCAATACCCATCAAACTGGGAATTAAGTGGGTCAAGAGCAAGTAGCGTCGTCAGATATTTTACAGAAAACCTTAATCTAGATTCTACTCGTTTTCAAGCTGTAGGCTTTGCTGATACTCGACCAATTGCAGAAAACGACGGTCCAGAAAATTGGCAAAAAAACCGTCGTGTAGAAATAGTTATTTTAGATGCAAAACAAGGGGAGTAAATAGAAACGCTTGATTAAAAAAGTTCATACTTAATTTTGTGATCTCTTATATGATAAAAGTAGCGAAGTAAATAAACGCATGGATTAAATTTTAATCCATGCGTTTATTTTAATTAATACTGTAGTACACATTCTTATTTTCGATAAATTCAATAGTCGTTTTCTCTAATATATTGTAATGCCTTTGATAAAGTAATATCATTCTTCTCTGTAATTTCGCTTTTTCGTGGAATTTCGTGATATATATTCTGTTCATCATGCCATTTAGTCGGTAGTTCAACAGGACTTTCAGTTTGCCATTTCTCAATCCAATCTAAGGGTAAAGGCCCAGTCATGATGTCATTACTACTAGCAATGTTCCATACTTGTGCCCATGCTCTTGGCACCACGCGCCATATATCATAACCACCACCACCTAAAGCAATCCATCTTCCTTCACAGTAGGTGTGGGCAATTTCATGAGCTAGTTTAGGAATGTATTCAAATGTTTTCATTGTACAGCATAAATGAGTGAGCGGATCGTAAGCATGAGCGTCAGCCCCATTTTGTGTGACAATAATATCAGGTTGAAAATAGTCTGCTATTTCTCTTAACGATCGTTCATAGACTTCTATAAAAGATTCATCTTCAGTGAAGGCATCAACTGGAATATTAAATGAATATCCATATCCATCGTTTTGTCCACGTTCATTCGTATTTCCAGTGCCAGGAAAAAGATACCGGCCTGTTTCATGGATTGATAACGTACAAACATTAGGGTCATCATAGAAAATCCATTGAACTCCATCGCCATGGTGAGCATCTGTATCAACGTACAATACTTTATAATTAGTCTTTTCTCTAATATATTTAATTGCAATTGCAGCATCATTGTATACACAAAAACCAGATGCCTTCCTACTAAAACCGTGGTGAAGACCTCCACCTAAATTTACAGCATGATTGTATTTACCTTCTAAAACACAATCAACAGCTTGTAAAGTACCCCCAACTAATAGGGCAGAAGCTTCATGCATATTTTGAAAGGCTGGAGTGTCCTCTGTACCTATGCCATATTCTAATGTTTCTGGAGAAGACAGTTTTCCAGTTCCAGCTTTTTTAACGATATCTACATATTTAGGATCATGTACAAGTAGAATTTCCTCGTCTGTTGCCATGCGTGGTGAGACCATTTGTTTCTGATTTAATTTCTGTGTTTTTAATAATAAATCATAAGTAAGTTGAACTCTTTTTTGATTAAATGGGTGGTCTTCTCTAAATTTATACGTTTGAAACTGGTCTGAATAAATAAATGCGGCCTCACAACTCATCGTGATAACCCCGGAATGTTTGGCCATAACACGTCATAACCTTTTTGTTTTAAATCGTTTATTAAAGGCATAGGGTTCATTGTTTGAATACGAAGTACGATAATCTTTTCAGAAATATTATCTTTAGAAGGATAAATAAAAACAGACGAAATATTCGTTTGTCGATTACTGATGATTTGAGTCACGTCAGGTAAAACCCCAACTTTATTTGGCACTTTAATTTCAATCTGAGAGCTTTGTTCATGTATACCCGTCACTTGAATTAACGTGTAAAGTAAATCTTTTTCAGTAACTATTCCGACTAATTTATTTTCTTGTGTTACTGGAACACAAGCTATTTCGTGATCATAAAAAATAGAAGCTACATCTTCAATAAAATCTAATGGATGGGCTGTTATAACAGGGCTTGACATTATAGTTTCTATATTATGTTCTAGAATTGAATGGTTCGGTTCATTTTCAAGTATTGAAGGAGTTGCATCCCGTATATCACGATCGGATAAAATGCCAACAACATTTTCGCGTTCGTTAACGATTGGAATATGTCTTATTTTATGTGTGTTTAATAATTCTAACGCTTCTTTAATTTTATTATTTGGCTTTAACGTTACTACATTTCTTGTCATTATTTCTTCTACTATCAATTCTGCTCACTCCTTTAAAAATTAGAAGTATAAATCGCTCCTACCCATAAAACGCAATAAATTAAAAGTATCAATTGATGACTGTGGAACCTTTTTTCCAATTCTGACTAGTAAGCAATTAGCGGGATGAGAGCTTATTTCAGGATCATCCGTTGTCATTGGCTTTAACCCACCATGAGCCATCATTCTTTCCATTAAGTTTCGGTATTGCCAAATATCTAGACCAGTTGATTTCATATCCCAATGCCAATAATATTCAGTCGTAATAATGATATATCTTTCCATTTGAGGATCCATCATTGAGATTTTTAAAATAGTTGATCCAATCCCTAGACTACGATATTCATGGGATACTTCAATAGCACCTAACTCGATTAGATCTTCCATTTTTATTTTGGACCAGCGCTCCAAAGGATCTGGGTATAAAAAAGTAGCATAGCCTACAATTTTATCATTATCCCTAGCAATAATAATTCTACCTTCTTCTAAATCAGCAATAGATTTGACTGCTTCGAATTGTTTATCTGAAGGTCTAAAGGCTTTTAATCCTTCATCAAAATAATAGTTAGCAAGATCTTTGGACGAAACAGGCCCCTCGATAGTAATTTGTTTATTATTTTTGTTAATAATAGTTTTGTTATATTTTTTAGGATGTCTCAATTCAACACCACCTAATTAATCTTACAATGTTCAACTTAAGTATACATGATATTGAACAGAGAAAAAACTGGATTCCTCACTTATCGTAAAGAATCCAGTTATATTATCTTACATGAAACGAATACGATCATTTAAAACAGCAATGGTTGTGTTAAATAAAATTGACGTAGTATTGCTTTGGTCTTCGCTTTCACCATTTCCATCACCAACACCAACGCTATTGTCATCTCCAGTATGGTCGCCTCCATCATTATTACTATTGTCTCCGTTGCCACCATTACCATTGCCATCATTACCATTGCTACCACTATTGTCATCGCCACCATCATTACCACTGTTATCATCATTATCATTATTGCCATTACCGCCATTACCGCCGTTATGATTGTCTTCATTCTCTCCATTGTTGCCACCATTACCAGGGCTACCTGTTTCTTGATCGTCTCCTTGTTCATCATCAACGTCATCGTCTGACGGCTCTGGATCTTTAATGTCACCAAAATTCACGGATTTAGAGAAATCTGATTCATTTCCGTATAAATCAACAGCACTAACTGCATATATTCGATGCTTCATTTCTAAGTTAATCGAAGTCTCTTTTGTAGAGCCTACTAAAACGAATTCATCCTCTTCATGCTCTTTCATATAAATACGGTATCCGACAACTAAGCCTTCTTCAACGTGAGACCAAGTTAAGTCGTTTCCTGAAAGCTTCATTTTGCTAGGTGAATTCACTTGACCTGGATTGTCTGGAATATCTGATTCTGGAACTTTCAATTTGCCCCATGCTTCATTATCAGGTAATAATTTACTTAAATCATCAACATCTGTCCAACCCATTTCCTCGAGAAATTCAGGACGAAGGAAGTAGCCTTCTTCTACAAACTCTTCAGGAGTCGTTTCAAGTGCTTGGTAAACTTTTTCACCGATTTCTACATATTGACCATTAATCACACTGTTGTCTCTTTCAGTTGGCACATAATCAATGTTGAACAAATCAGTTCTTATTAGCCCTAGTTCCTCACACGCTTCACTAGGAAGTAGACCAGATATTTGACAATAGCTTCGCGAAACAATGCCACCAGGACTTTCATGTTTTGTTTCTGGTGTAATTAGCTCTGGATCGATTTCTGCTGCTACATTGACTAATTCAGCCCAATAACGTACGTTTCTGCTACTATATCCGATAGTACAATTTGAGCAGTTTGTAAGGCTCATATAGTTATTTTCCCAAGTAGAAATATATCCATCTCCATCTACATCATAACTATCATATCCATACCATGTCCCAAGTGTCACATTAGGGTTAGTTGCAACAAACCAAGCATCTGCCCAATATTGAGATGTACCTGTTTTACCTGCCCAATCAACATTTGGATTATTTAACACGCTTCTTGCATAGGTTGCAGTTCCCATCGATAAGACGTCACGCATCATATCAATGGTTAAGTATGCAGTTTGTGGCGAGAATACTTCGACTTCTTCTGATTCATGTTCGAAAATAATATTCCCTTCTTTATCCACTATTTTTTCAATCATATAAGCATCTTTAAACTTCCCGCCATTTGCAAACGTCGTAAATGCACTTACATTATCTTCAACTGTTAAATATTCAGGACCAAGAATCATTGAAGGGACATTTGCACTTTCTCCAAACCGATTTGGGTTTAAGCCCATTTTTAATAAGTACTCACTAGGTTTAACACCCTTTTTGTGAATTAAATCGTATGAGAGTCTTGCGGCCGGAATGTTATCTGATCTCGCTAAAGCGACTCTAGCGCTTTCAATTCCTCTTTCTTGACCAGAAACGTAGTTACTAGGAGTCCAAGGCTTTTCAACACCATCTGTTACTGTAATTTGTACGTCTAGTAATGGTGATCCCGGCTGAATAATACCAAGTTCTAATGCTGGGGCATACCCGAATAGCGGTTTCATCGTACTACCATTTGGACGTATATGATAAGTTGCATGGTTGATTTGGCTACGACTATGATCTCTTCCACCTACAAAAGCCAAAATAGCACCAGTACTATTTTCTATTAACTCTGCACCAACTTCTACCGGCATTTCTTTCTGATATTCTTCGCCTGTTTCCGGATCAATTCTAGTGACATATTTAGTCGGTTGGAAATATTCATAATTACGTGTCACTTCTTGAAAAGCGTCATAAATATTTTTATCGATAGTTGTATGAATCTGATAACCATTTTGACGTAATTCACGTCTTGCTAAGAAACGATAATCTTCATATAATAAATCATCATTTCGTATATCCTCTTCAGTATATCCATCAGCTTCATACATTTGTTTCATTATAATGTCTACAGCACGTTTCTCAACTTCTTCAGTTAAGAATGGATAATCGTTTAAAGTTGTCTCTTTTTTATCAGTTAAATTCCCAATAATATCATAATTTATTGCTGAATTATAAGTCTTCTCGTCAATTTTACCTGAGTCTAACATACGTTTAAGAACAATTTTCATACGATCTTGACCAAGTTTTAATGACTCAGGAGATTTCAGATTTCCTCCGTTATCAAATGGTGTATATGCAAATGGACTTTGTGGGAGTCCAGCTATATATGCTGCTTGTGCCACATTTAGCTCACTAGCATCGACATCAAACAGACCTTGAGCAGCGGCTTGGACACCTGCAATGTTTCGACCAGAGGAATCTCTACCAAAAGGCACAATATTTAAATAAGCTTCTAAAATTTCTTCTTTATCAAAGAAATTCTCAAGCCTTAAAGCGATTAATATTTCTTGTGCTTTCCGCTCAAAAGATACTTGATTCGTTAAAATTTGGTTTTTTATTAATTGCTGTGTTAATGTACTACCACCTGTTTGAACTTCTGAATTTGTAAATTCTTGAAAGAGTGCACGCATGATTGCTTTTGGAACAACGCCATTATGTTCCCAAAAATATTCATCTTCCGTTGCTATTATTGCTTCAATGACATGATCTGAAATATCTTCTAGCGCAACTTCCTGTCTATGTAATTCACTAGGTAGTTCTCCAAGTAACACATTATTGCGAAAATATACATGCGAAGTTTCTTCATAGTTATAAATGTGCTTTTGCATATCTTCTTTATTCTCAACTTGGATTCCTTCAACGAGTGAAGCAAAATAACCAAAGCCAACTCCTCCGAAGAAAAACATAGTTATAAGTCCAAGTATGATGAAGAAAAGCGTAATATGCCAAAAAACATCTAATGTAATTCGAGTTGAAGAGACGAATTTACTATCTTGAAAGAAAGACAACCATTTATTTTTTGTATCATTATTATTCATCGTCGTACCCCCTAAATGTCTAATTTATTATAGCATAAATCTATTCATGCGACCTACAAACTTCTTGAAGATTTCTGTTGCTTTTTATACAAAAGTGTGGTTAAAATATTCATACAAAATAAAACATTTATATGTGAAGAAGAGTTGAAGTAAAAATATATCCACTACTTCAGAGAGCTGATGGTTGGTGCGAATCAGCGTAAGGTATATTTTGAATTACGGCTTGGAGCAATCTCTCATATGAGAGCGGTGAAAAACCGTTATATTAATGAAGTGGTAGGATGATTTATCTACAACTAGGGTGGTAACGCGAGTCCCTCGTCCCTAATAAGGATGAGGGGCTTTTTTATATTTATAAGGAGGAAGGCTAGAATGAACATTATTGAGGATTTAAAAGCAAGAGGACTAGTTAATCAAATGACGGATGAAGAAGGATTAGAAAAACATTTAAGTGAAAATAAAGTGTCATTGTATTGTGGCTTTGATCCAACAGCAGATAGTCTTCATATCGGGCATTTACTACCAGTGTTAATGCTGAAACGATTCCAAGACGCCGGCCATCGACCAATTGCACTTGTTGGTGGTGGAACTGGTTTAATCGGTGACCCAAGTGGTCGAAATGAAGAAAGACAATTGAACGAACTGTCTGTTGTTCAAAATTGGAGTGATAGATTAAAGGAACAAATTTCAAAGTTTATTGATTTTGAAGACGAGCAAACCGGTGCCGTTGTTGTTAATAACTATGATTGGCTATCTAAAATGTCGGTCATTGACTTATTAAGAGATGTAGGTAAACACTTTAGTGTTAACTACATGTTAGCTAAAGAATCTGTTGAATCTAGAATTGAACATGGGATATCTTTTACAGAGTTTTCTTATATGTTACTTCAATCACTTGATTTTTTACGTCTCTATCAAAATGAAGGATGTACATTACAGATTGGTGGAAGTGACCAATGGGGGAATATTACGGCTGGATTAGAATTAATTCGCCGTACAAGTACAGAGGGGGAAGAAGCAAAAGCTTACGGGTTGACCGTACCACTTATTACGAAGGCTGATGGCTCTAAGTTTGGTAAAACAGCAGGTGGGGCAATCTGGTTAGATCCTGAGAAGACAACACCGTACGAGTTCTATCAATTTTGGATTAATACAGATGATCGCGATGTTATTAAGTTTTTAAAATCATTCACATTTTTACCACTTGATGAAATTAGTGAGTTAGAGAAGGAAGTAGAAGAGCGACCAGAACAACGTAAGGCTCAACAAACGTTAGCAGAAGAAATGACAAAGTTAGTACACGGTGAAGAAGCGCTTAACCAAGCAATCCGTATTTCAGAAGCGTTATTTAGTGGTGATATTAAAGCTCTAAATAAGAAAGAAATTGAGTCCGGATTCAAAGATGTTCCTTCATTTACTTTAAATGAAAATGAAAAAGTTCTAGTTGATCTTCTCGTTGAAGCGAAAATATCTCCTTCAAAACGTCAAGCAAGAGAAGACATTACGAATGGTGCGATTTATATTAACGGGGATCGTCAACAAGACATCAATTATGTGGTTAGTAATCAAGATAAAATTGATGGAGAATTTACAGTTATACGTCGAGGCAAAAAGAAATACTTTTTAATCCGTCATCAATAATAAACAAACCCAGATAAAATGAATCATTTATCTGGGTTTGTTTTTTTGTGCAGTACTTTATTGTACTTCAGTTAATAAACTTTCTATCTCAGTCATTAATTCAGCTGCGCGCTGCCAATCACTTTGTGACAATGCTTGCTGATAATCGTCAAATAATTGAGCGAGATCACGCAGATGTTCTTCCGCGTTTAAAATCGGTTGTTCTGTTTCACCTTCATCTGGTTCAGTTACATTTCCAGGTTGACCAGTTTCGACATATTGTAAAATACGGTCTAATGCTTTATCAAATGTCGATTCCATCACGATGTAGTCACCATAAGCGACGACCACCTGTTTAACCTCTGGTAAAGATGTTTCGTTAGATGATTCAATATATATTGGTTCTACATAAAGAATAGTGTCTTCAATTGGTATTGCAAGTAAGTTACCTCTAATGACATTAGAACCACCTTGTGACCATAAGTTTAACTGTTGTGAAATATAACTATCTTGATTGATTCGGTTTTCAATTTGTTGTGGACCGTAAATGTTTTTCTGTTTAGGGAAACGGTAAACAAATAGTTCTCCATAGTTTTCTCCATCGTTTCTTACACCAATCCAAGCAATCATATTTTGCCTATTTTTAGGTGTGTACGAGGTCATTAAAATGAATTCCTCTTGATCTTCATCAGGTAGCTTCGTACTAATATAATACGGCTCAACCTCTATATCTTCGTTAAAGTATTTCTCCGTCGGAAATTGCCAGAAATCTTCACGGTTATAGAAAATCTCTAAGTCACTCATATGATAAGTTCCGTACATTCTCGCTTGTGTTTTAAACAATTTCTCAGGGTAACGGAAGTGTGATCTTAAGTCTTCTGGGATTTCTTCCGTAAATAATTTTGGAAACATGTTTTGATAAGTTAAAAGTAACGGGTCACTAGAGTCGACGATGTAAAAATCAACTTCACCTGTATAGGCATCAATACCGACTTTAACAGAGTTTCTTATATAACTCTTTTTTCCTTCAAAAGGTTCAGAGTATGGGTAATTTTCAGCTTGTAGATAAGCGTCCATCACCCATGTTAGTGACCCATCTTCTCTTATTACAATATACGGATCTTTATCGTAATCAAAAAATGGTGCAATTCGATTGACGCGTTCCTTAATATTTCTCGTTTCTAAAAACCTACTATCTGAAGTGATTTGATCAGAAAAAATTGTTCTAAGTGAACCATCTTTAATACCAAATAAAAATCTATTCAAGCCTGTCATTGGAATACCTGAGTCGGCGCTGAAGCGGTGAGATACGTTTTCATCACCTAATGGATAATCGAATTCTTCAACCTTAGAATTAACGATAACATTCTGGTATGGTTCTTCACCAAAATAAATTTGAGGTCGAGTTACTTCAATCGGGCCTTCTACAGGCAGATTTTTCATAACATATTCAGGCTGCCCTTGTTTCGTCACTTCATTAACATGGCTCATTGCAATTCCATATCCGTGCGTATAACGCAATTTTTCGTTACGCCAAGTTTTTGCCTGTTCAGTTAGTCCATCGCGGTCTAATTCCCTTGCAGCAATAAATACTTGCATATATTCACCGTCAACAAAGTAACGATCAATATCTACGTCGTTAAACGTGTAATAAGCACGAATCGTTTGTAATTGATTATAAACATTTAAGATTGGTCTAGCATCATTTATTCTTACGTTGTCTATGATTAACTGGTTACGTTCAATCATATCTCCGGATAAAGAATAATTACCAGGATGTTCCTTTTCTTCGATATCTGATAGTTGATAGGCTGTTTTTGTAAATTCAATATTTCGTTCTAAATAAGGCGTCTCTCTCACCAATTCATTTGGAGAAACGATGAATTGTTGTACGATAACAGACGTTAGCTGACCAACTATTAGTAGGGCAACGTAAATAAAGACAGGCATAATAGCTGCTTTCAATTTACCACGGTTTAAAGAAATAATGACCCATATAATCCCGACAACTGCTACGATAGCCAAGATATAAGATTTAGGAATATTTATAAAATGATCTGTAAAACTCAACCCATATACTGAGCTTTGTTGAAAAATATTTACTTTATTAGTTAATAACGTCTCATATGGCTCAAGTAAATGACTAGCTGCAAGTAAAATACCTACTATACTAAGGGTCAAACCCATATGTATTTGAGCATAGCGACTATGACGATACATACCAAATACGGAATAGGCACCTATTAAGAGAACGAGTACGATAAAACTTACGACTAACAATAAATTTACGACGAAATTTAAAAACGGTAAAACAAAAATATAAAAGGAAATATCATAATTAAAATGTGGATCATTAATACCAAATGGTTCGTAATTCAGTAATTTTAACGCTGGTTCCCAACCTACATTTTGAACAATTAAAGTTCCTAATAGCCCAAATAAGATGGAAATAACGAATATTCCTTTTCTACTCTTTTTCTTGTTAAGCATGTATTCAGGAATAATGTTTTGATTTAAAGAGTGAACATAAGATCTTTGGATTAATCGAATAGTGAAAAATGTAATTACCATAAATAAGATAAAGCCCGCTAGTCCTAGGATAGCTTTTGTCATTAAAATGGTTGTAAATACAGATTCAAATCCTAAAGAATCCATCCAAATGTAATTAGTTAAAAGATTAAAAACTACAACACCAATTATTAACAAAGGCACGATGATAAAAAATATTAATTTTAATATCTTCATTGTCTTTTTAAATTGCATTTGTTGTTTTTGATTCATTTGTTCAAAAAAGTCTTGATTACTCAATTGATGCCCCCCACTTTCTTTTTGCACTATTTCTGCTATCTCTTTCTTAAAATCACTAAGTTTCAGTACTGAATTTTGGTCCAATTATTATTTATACGATTTAGATACTGAAATAGTTTCACTGATAAACCTATATGTATTTTATCATTTAATAAACCTTTCGTGTAATATTACCATTAAAATGATTTGTTGAATTATAGTAAAAATCAATAATGATTAAAATGTAGTGGTTATATAGGACTACATTAATAATGGTAATAATCTGAGAAAGTATGTATTACCATATGTGTTACTAAATGATACGAAACAAATCAATTATACTGTGAAATTTGTCGAATTATTAAAATTTATGATGAAATATAGTTTATTTTGTATATAATAGTATTTGATAACTAGTTTGTTTGACCTACTTTTATATGAAAAGGCAAACTATTCGAAAGGATAGGACGCAAAGCTAAGGGTCTAACGAGTTCTATACTCTATGATTGCCTGGCTGCCAAAATACTTTACATTTTACACAACAAGAATCAATTTTTGGCTATTCGTCTTTTTAAAAGTGCGAGTAGCCTTTTTTATAGAGAGGAGGGAAACATAAAATGAAAGTTGCATCAAACACAGAAATAGTGACCACTTTATTAAACGGTACTTTAAGATCACTTAATTCCGTCATTTCCCAAGACCATAACGTATTAAAACCAAGAATATTAGATGATTTACTTCATTTAAATTATGGCGTGCTTGTAGGAATTACCGGTGATTTGAAAGGTAAATTAGTTTTATCAGGTGATCCATCGATATTCGCTTCAATCGGAAAGTCGATGTTTGGTACGTATTTACAAGGAGAAATGCTAATCTCATTTAGTGGTGAACTTGGTAATATGATTGCGGGTGGATTATCAACAAATATTTCTAATGAAGGGATCAATGTCAATATAACCGCACCGACTATATTACAAGGAGATACAACTATTTCTGGTTATAAAAAAGCTTTAATTTTACCAGTTGTTATTGATAATCTCGGTAATTTATCGATTTATTTGTTAATGGACTAAATACATAAACAGTCAATTAAGCAAATTGAAGGGAGGCTACAACTTTGGAAGACTTATCAAAAGTAATTGTATTTCAACTAAATGATCAGCAATATGGAGTAAATATACAGCAAGTAAAATCAATAGAAAAATTAGAGGGGATTACTCAAGTTCCACAGTCATCTAAATTTGTAAAAGGTGTTATTAATTTACGTGGTGAAATTACACCAATCATCGATTTAAAAGAACGATTAAACCTAGGGAAATCTGAATATACGAATGATACGAGAGTGTTAATTATTCAAGTAGAAGAAGTTCAAGTGGGACTAATAGTAGACTCTGCAACAGATGTGATTGATCTTGATGAATCAGTTGTTGAACCAACACCTGATATGGTAGGTAGTATTGATATTGATCTTTTTAATGGAGTTGCGAAACTTGATAAAATGCTCTTAATCTTATTGAATGTTAATCGCTTATTAAGTGTCGATGAAATCTCTGAAGTTGATCAATTAGTTGCAACGGAGTAGGGGGAAATAAGATGGCAAAAATTATGGTCACAGATGATTCATCATTTATGAGAATGCAATTAAAAGAAAATCTCATTAAACTCGGGTATGAAGTGATTGGAGAAGCAGAAAACGGATTGGATGCAATAGAGAAGTTTCAACAGTTGAATCCGGATTTAATTACAATGGATATTACAATGCCAGAGATGAATGGTGTTGAAGCAGTAAAAGAAATAAAGAAATTAAATGACAGTGTAAAGATTATTATGTGTTCAGCGATGGGTCAAAAAAACATGGTTGTAGATGCGATACAAGCAGGTGCAAATGACTTTATTGTCAAACCATTTTCTTTTGATCGAATAAAAGAAGCTATTGAAAAAGTATTGAATAAAGACTAATAAAGGAGTGGAAGTTTTGAAGAGGTTTAATTTAAAGACAATAAAAAGTAAATTGATCATTGTATCAATTTTACTTTTTATGATTCCATTAATTGTTTTAGGGGTTTTTAGTTATCACAAAACAAAAACAACATTGGATGAATATGGTGTAACACGATTAACTAATAGTGTTGAATTGACAATTAAAATGATTGAAGCATTAAATGAGGAGGTTGAAAAAGGTAATATATCCCTTGAGGAGGCGCAAGAAAAGGTTAAAGTAGCAATTTTAGGTGAAAAGGATTCAGAAGGGAAACGGTCAATTAATAATAATCAAAATCTCGGAGAAAACGGATACCCTTTTGTAATGGATCAACAAGGAGTACAAATTGCCCACCCAAATATTGAAGGTGAAAGTGTTTGGGAAGCGGAAGATGAAAATGGAGTGAAATTCTCACAAGAACAAATAAATATAGCGAACGATGGCGGGGGTATTAGCTATTATGAGTGGCCATTACCAAATTCGGATCAAATAGAAAGAAAAGTAGCATATGTTAAAACAGATCCACATTGGAATTGGGTCGTAGGTGCAGGTACATACATGATGGATTTTAACGCCCCAGCTAATGATATAAAAAAATTGATTTTTATTATAATTGGAGTTACTTTAGTTATTGGATTAGCAATTATTTGGCTATTTGCAAACACCATTTCAAATCCGATTAAGGCAGTTACGACACAAATGAGTAGCTTAGCAAGTGGTGATTTAACGAAAGCACAATTAAAATTTAAATCGAAAGATGAGACTGGTCAATTAGCAGATGCGATGAACAAGATGCAAGATGGACTAAAAGGCATGGTTCAAAGTATTACCACTGCTACCGAATCACTTTCAAGTCATAGTGAAGAATTAACTCAGTCTGCTAATGAAGTGAAGCTAGGTACAGAACAAGTATCATCGACGATGCAAGAACTAGCTTCTGGATCAGAAACTCAAGCAAACAGTGCAAGCGAATTATCGGAGACTATGCATATGTTTAATAAAGAAATTGAGGAAGTTAACCAAAATAGTAACCAAATTGTGCAATATTCAACAAAAGTTTTAGGGACAACAAATGAAGGAAGTCAGTTAATGGAGCAATCCAGAAATCAGATGCAGAAGATTGATGTCATTGTTCATGATGCAGTTGAGAAAGTGAAGAGTCTTGATACTCAGTCTCAAGAAATTTCAAAACTGGTAGGAGTTATACAAGATATCGCTGATCAAACGAACTTACTTGCCTTAAACGCTGCGATTGAAGCTGCGCGAGCTGGAGAACATGGTAAAGGGTTTGCGGTTGTCGCAGATGAAGTTAGGAAGCTAGCAGAGCAGGTTTCAAGCTCAATTACAGATATAACGAATATTGTTACTAACATTCAAACAGAATCAAGTGTGGTTGTTCAATCTTTGGAAACTGGCTACCACGAAGTTGAAAATGGAACAAAACAAATTGAAGAAACAGGCGGTAAGTTTGGAGAAATTAATTCATCCATTACCGAAATGGTCCGAAATATGGAACAAGTTTCTGAAAGATTATCAAATGTTGTAGCCAGCACACAAGAAATGAATAGTTCAATTGAAAACATTGCATCTATTTCAGAAGAGTCAGCTGCAGGAATTGAAGAAACATCAGCAACGACTCAGCAAGCAAGCTCTTCAATGGAGGAAGTTGCTCAAAGCTCTGAAGAATTAGCGAAACTAGCGGAGGAATTAAATGGGCTAGTGAGACAGTTTAAAATATAAGACTCTATAAGAACAAGTGACGAAGACGTTGCTTGTTCTTTTTAATTAACTGATTTTTATAGAGCATCACTCATAATTGTTAAGGTGTTAATAGACTTTGAATTAATTGAATGTATCAACCCACACGAACCATTCCTTCTATTAATAAGTTGAAATAAGGCTTATTAAGAGGAGGTGCTTTGTGAAACGATTTGAATTATTCACGTTGTTATCTATAGCATTTCTCATAGGGTTGACATTATTGTTAAACTCCACTTTTGCAGGAAATGAATCAACTAGTAATCAAAACAACAGTGAGAATAACGAGGAAACTAAGGAATCAGACAGAGATCATCAAAGTGATGACGACAAAGAAATTTATTGGGGAGTCGACTCGGCTAGTTATACGGATGAAGAATTAATGTCATGTGTCGTTGAAAATTTTGGGCAGCCTCAAGTTTGGGGAAGATATTTAGGTGATATTGAAGGTGTGTCAGAAGGTTTAGATGCGAATGAAGTGAAATATCTTAATAATAAAGATGTTAAAATTCTAGTTATCTATAATCATGCTAGAGAAGTTACTAACTACAATCACGGTGTTGATCATGCGGAACAAGCGATAAATCTTGCGGAGAATGTTGGAGCCACTGAAGGTGTAGCCTTTTTCTTGATGTCGAACCAAGTTTCCCAGTTAATTCCGGATTTTTAGAAGGTTGGTATGACACGTTATCTGAATCAATTTATCACCCTGGTATTTATGGTGTATTTGACGAAAATAGTGAGCTAATAAAAGCGTTTAATCAATTAGAAAAGAGTGTTCAAGAAAATACAATCGTATGGACGGCATATCCACAACAGGAAATTACAACAAAAGAGAATGCACCAAAATTCAATGCGCATGGACCAGAAAATGCAAAAGTATACGGCTGGCAATATGCGATAGAAGCAGAAGCTTGTAATATAGATACGAATTTATTTAAAAAGGAAATATTTGATTATTTATGGTAACTACAAGGGTGAGGGATTCCTCACCCTTTATTTAGGTAACTAACTAATAAAAGGATTGTATTGCACATAGGTTCAATAAGTGCTATTATATTCTAATGTGTTTTAGTTAGGGAGGTAATTAATTTGGTGCGGAACATTGAAGATAGATTAGGGTATCAAATTGGTGTAGTGGCTCATTTGTTACATAATCAATTTAATGAAAAACTTTTGAAATATGATATGACCGTTGCACAAGCGAGAGTGTTATACTTACTTGTTCAAAGTGGTCCCCAAATACAAGGTGAACTTCAACAAAAGTTATATATAAAAGCCTCAACGATGAATGGGATTATTGAATCTCTTTTAAATAAACAATTAATCGAGAAGAGAGAATGTTTAGATGATCGGCGGTCAAAGGTTATCAATTTAACAGAGAAAGGAAATGAAGTTGATCAATATTTGTGGGATGACATGTCTGAAACCGAAAATAAAATATTCGAAGGTTTGTCAAAAGAAGAAATAGCGCTAATGCATCAATGGCTGAACAAAATTAAATCAAACATCATTGATATGAAAATGAAAGAAGGAAAATAGATGGAACAGAAAAAACATGCTGATTTATTAGGTCAAGAGAAAATAACTAAATTACTCAAAGATTTGTCAATTCCGGCAATGATCGGGATGTTTGTGATGACGTTATATAACGTTGTTGATACGATTTTTATTTCCTATGGTGTTGGAATTGATGCGGTCGCTGGAACGACGATTGCCTTCCCGTTAATGATGATTGTTATGGCCATCTCAGCTGCGATAGGAATGGGTGGGGCTTCTGTCATATCTCGACGTCTAGGTGCTCAAAAAGGTGATGAAGCTAATGTCGTATTTGGAAATATAATTTCAATGACATTAATTGTGAGCATCGTTGGTCTAATCGTTGCATTTTTCTTTTTAGAACCTCTACTAAATTTATTTGGTGCAACACCATCGACTATTGGATATGCAAATGATTATATGTTCCCAATCATGTTAGGTACATTTTTCTTTTCGTTTGGATTTGCGACTAATAACATTGTTAGGTCTGAAGGTAATGCGAAATTTGCGATGGTCACGATGATTGTACCTGCAGTGATTAATATTATTTTAGATCCGATTTTTATTTTTGGATTAGATATGGGTGTTCGTGGAGCAGCCATTGCAACGATTATTTCACAAGTAGTTGTTACGTTAATGATTTTTCAATATTATATGAGCGGTAAAAGTTCACTTAGTCTATCACTTGAGAATTTGAAATTTGAAGGTCAAATAGTTAAAGAGGTTATCGCCGTCGGTACACCAGCCTTTGCTCAGCAAGCAGCTGGAAGCATTATGATGATTGCGATTAACTCCATGTTAATTAAATACGGAAGTGAATTTTACGTTGGCATATATGGGATTATCCAACGAATTGTCATGTTTACAGCTATTCCAATCATTGGAATCATGCAAGGAATGATGCCAGTCGTCGGTTATAACTATGGTGCAAAGCTATATGAACGAATGCGAGAAGCCATTTGGTTTACGATAAAAATAGTTACTATTTGTTCAACTGCGGTCACGCTAGTATTAGTCCTTCTACCTGGACCATTTTTAAGAATATTTACGTCTAATCCGGAAGTTATTCAAGAAGGTTCAAATGCATTAAGAATTTTATTTATGGCTTTCTTTGTTGTTGGAGTGGCGATTGTAGCAGGTGGACTATATCAAGCCTTAGGAAAGCCGAAACAGGCCTTGATTTTATCACTGTCTCGCCAGCTTCTAATCTTAATTCCTTTAGTTTTAATCCTTCCAAGATTTTGGGGAGTGAATGGGGTTTGGTTAGCGTTCCCAATCTCAGATATACTTGCTTTCGGATTGGCTGCTGCCCTTCTTTATCGAGATAGGGATACAATACTAGTTAAAGGCCGAGAAGAGATTGAGTTAGAGAAGAATAGTCAAACTTCATAGGATGTTTATATTAAAGAGCCAAATACGTTAACTTTTTGGTTCTTTTATTTTTTTGGCTGTTGTCTAAAAGTCTATTGTTTTATAAAAATATGTTATAATAAAAGGCAAAATTTGAGACCTTTCCAAAATTAAAACGTCTAATTTATAAAGGTGGAGATGTCCATGAAAAATTTTAAATACTTAATTGCTTTTTTTGGGATGATTTTAATTTTTGTAGTAGGTTGTTCAAATGTAATAGAAACCGAAGAACAATATATAGAAGTTCAAAAACGTATAGGTGATGAAAATAAATATGAAGACTTCAAAGAAATTACTGATAATGAGCAAGTACAAAAAGTGAAAGATATTTTAAACGATATTAATTGGGAAATTGCAAAAGTTGATATGGCTCACCCTGCTGACTACAGATTCATATTTCAATTTAAAAATCCTGAATTAGAAACAAAAGCGATGTTATATGAGCTTTGGATTAGTCCTAACAAAGATAAAGTGGAACTTGTTATAGACGCTGAAAGTAAATATATTCAATTAAATGCGAGTAAGTCAACAGAACTATTTGAAATACTTACTGGTGGAAAGTTATCAGAACTAAAATAATAATTTGACGTCGATTTATGGTCTTTTCTTGTGCCCTTCTAAAAATTCCAGCTGTTTTATAATTGCATTTTTGACAGGCTGAAAGAAACATTTATTATTAACGTGATATATTTGTAGAAAGAATCTAGAAAAATAGCGATAAAAAAGCCTTCGATAAGACTTGATAAAATCAAGTGATCGAAGGCTTTTGTTGCTGTATGTTTAACAGCGACTTTATTAACGAGAGTAGAACTCAACGATAAGAGCTTCGTTAATCTCTGAAAGTACTTCAGAACGCTCTGGGTAACGGTTGTAAGTGACTTCTTTCTTGTCTTCATCAACAGTTAAGTATTCAGGAACATAGTTGTTCACTTCAATAGCTTCTGCAATGATGTCTAGATTTCTAGATTTTTCACGAACACCGATTACTTGACCAGGTTTTACACGGTAAGATGGAATATCTACACGTTGTCCATCTACAGTAATATGACCATGGTTTACTAATTGACGTGCTTGACGTCTAGTGCGTGCTAAACCTGCACGGTATACTAAGTTATCAAGACGTGATTCAAGTAAAATGATGAAGTTTTCACCGTGAATCCCTCTCATTTTACCAGCTTCGTTGAACATTTTACGGAATTGGCGTTCATTAATTCCGTACATGAAGCGTAATTTTTGTTTTTCCTGTAACTGTAGACCATATTCTGAAAGTTTCTTACGTTGGTTAGGTCCGTGTTGACCAGGAGCGTATGGGCGTTTATCTAGTTCTTTACCAGTTCCAGTTAGAGAAATGCCATAACGACGAGATTTTTTCCATAGAGAGCCTGTGTAACGAGCCACTGAGCGTCTCCTCCTTTATATAATGGTATTGCATAAAATAAAGTCAGTGTGTTCCTCAATCATGCTCATTTTGCTTTCATGTATCCTCGCTCCAGCAGCAGAGAGTTACGCGATACACCTCGATAGGAGGTACAAAATGATAACATAACAGGTTCACCTAGGCTGCCTTTTATTTTACACAAAGTACATTATATGATGATTAAGTGGTATAGTCAAGACTTAAATAGATCTTCCCACTTCGTTTCCTTTCTGAATTTACGCTTAATCGTTCGAATATCTATTTCATGTGATCCAACCATTTCATACATTGAATCTTGTGTTTCTTGTAAATGCTTAACATTGTCATTTGTTTCAAAGACGGCTTGTTTAATTAATTTTTGTTCCAGTTTCATATCTTGAATTTCATTTTTCAGTTCATTTATATCAGTTTTTGTTGCCATTTCTCCTTTAATACGAAACAATTCGGTTGCCATAGTACCTTCAACACGAGTTAATTCAGAACTCATAGCACCTTCAACGCGTTCTAGTTCAGAGGTCATGGCCTCTTCAACACGTGCTATTTCAGCAGCCAGGGAGCCTTCGATTCGTGCTAGCTCGTCTTTAGTAACCATAGACTTTTCAATACGTGTAAGCTCGTCTTTAGTAACCATAGACTTTTCGATACGTGTAAGCTCGTCTTTAGTAACCATAGACTTTTCAATACGCGCTAGCTCATCTTTAGTAGCCATAGACTGTTCAATGCGCACTAACTCACTAAGAATTAAATTTAGTTTTTCTTCCAAGCCTCTCATCCCCTCGTCCAACTATATTAAAGGTATAATAGCATGAACGTTTGGAAAAAAGAACCGAACAAAAAATGAACTTTTACAAATGTTTAATTAAATTTTCGACAAACATTTCTAAATATTTTTGGTCAACTTCATCGAAGCGATTTGTCACAGGACTATCAATGTCTAATACTCCGATTACCTCATTGTTTTTTATCATAGGAACAACGATTTCTGACTGGCTTTGCGCATCACATGCGATGTGGCCAGGAAATTCATTTACATCTGGTACGAGCATTGTTTTTCTTTCTTTAACAGAGGTGCCACAAACACCTTTTCCTACTTTGATTCTGACACATGCAGGTAAGCCTTGAAACGGTCCTAACACAAGCTCACCTTCTTCCATTAAATAAAAGCCGACCCAATTGATTGTATGTAAAAATTGATTTAAAAGTGCACTTGCATTAGAAAGGTTAGCGATACGGCTAGGCTCACCTTCAAGCAGGCTATTTAATTGTTTAATTACTAATTCATAATTTTCTTCTCTTGTACCGTTATAAGTCATTGTTTCAAACATTTATAAGCTCCTTTGATATAATTATTTTATAAGTAAAATTTTTGTCACATATCTTCGAGTTAGAAAGAGGTTTTTTATTAAAAAAATCGAATGATAGTATAAAGAGGTGATTTCATGTCAGAAAAAAGCTCGAAAGAAAAAATAATGGAAGCGGCAGCTCAGTTATTTTACTATAATGGTTTTAAAGGAACGTCGATTCGCGCGATTACTGATCGGGCAGATGTCAACGTGTCTCTCATTAGTTATTATTTTAAAAATAAGCAAGGCTTACTCGAGCATATGACAGTTGAATATTTTGAAACATATCTTACGCTTTTAGAAGATTTAACAAAAGATGAAGAAACATTACAAGATTGGGACACTTTCTTTCATCTGGTTGAGGAAATTATACATTATAAATATGAACATTTTCAATTCACATGTTTTATACAAAGAGAATTATCGTTAGACAATATGTTTATTCGAGAACTTTTTTCGACATATGTAGCTAAGGAAAAGTATTTATTAGAAAAAATTACACACTTAGTTGCCGATTATTCACAGTTACCTACTCGCGAAAAAGAAGTTTTTTATATTCAATTAAAGAGTTTATTAAATGGACCATTCGTATACGCGAATGATTGGCAAAGTCATTATCAATGGGATGGTAGTGAAAAATTGTTTATAAAGACCTACATAGAGACGTTTAAAAAGTGGTTTTCTACATCGAAACTTGATTAATAAGTCGCAATTTGACGGTTTTCTTAAGTAAAACGTGAAAAGTTTAGCAATTTTTTGTCAAAACATGCTATTATATATAGAAATAGATTACGTTAATGGGTTGGAGTTAGGGGGCTTCTGATGGAAATCATATTAGCCATTTTTATAGCAATCGTATTATTTATACTATTTAGTGTTGTTATTAGGAGAAAAGTCTATAGTCGTGTTGATGCCTTAGAAAATAAAAAGGTTCACCTCATGAATAGGCATGTTGCAGAAGAGTTAGGTAAAGTACGTGATTTGAATTTAATTGGTGAGACTGAGGAGCTATTCGAATCATGGCGTAATGAATGGGACGACATAAATAGTCATGTCTTCACCAACATAGAGGAAGAACTTATGGATGCGGAGGAATTTGCTGAGAAATACCGCTTCAGAAAATCCTTCCGTATATTGCATCATGTAGAACAGACTTTGAATGAAGTAGAACAAACAATCAACGATATTTTTGAAGAAGTAGAACGTCTCATTTCTTCGGAAAAAGACAGTCGTCAAGAAATTGAAAAAATTGATCCACGTATTACTGAGGTAAGAAAAAAAGTATTACAAAATGGTTATCAATTAGGTAAAGCTGAAGTTGTTTTTGAAGTTGAGTTAGACGAAATTGAAAATGAGTTAGAGCGTTATGAAGAATTAACAACTAACGGTAATTATACTGAAGCACACCAGCTCGTTCAGCAAATGAAACAACGACTAGATGAAATTGAACGTAAGGTGTCCATTTTCCCTGAACTATATAGACTATGCAAACAAGTGATTCCAGAAGATTTAGATCATGTACAAAATGGGATTAGAGATATGAGGGAAGAAGGTTTTCGTGTTCATTTGCTTGGTTTTGATAAAGAAATACATACCCATCATGAAACTTTATTAGATTTAGTAAATCAATTAAATAAAGGAATTGACGATGGAGTCGAAGAGAAAATTGAACAAATTAAATCACGTATTTTAGAAATATACGATGAATTAGAAAAAGAAGCGTTAGATAAAAATTTTGTTGTTCAACGATTAGATAATATCAATGAAAAAGTAAAAGAAGCTAAATTAAAATTCATGAAAACAAAAGAAAATGTCATGGCAGTAAAAGAAAATTATCATCTTAGTGATGATAAATATGAACAGCAATACCAGTTAGAAAAAGCTGTCGACCGTTTAGAAAAAAGTGCTTTGCAAATAAATGAGTTAATCGAACAAGAGGACCAATTATTTTCATCTATTCGTGTAGAATTAGAAAAATGGCTAAAAGATTATGAAGAATGGTTAGAACCTCAAGAAGCATTTGACTTTTATTTGCATAATTTAAGAAAAGATGAATTAGAAGCTAGAGATCAAATTGCTGAATTAAAACAGGAAATAATTTCAATAAGGCTAACATTGCAAAAAAGTAATTTGCCAGGTCTACCGAATTATATTATCGAACTAGTTGATACATCACGTAAATTAGTGGCTGAAGCGGTTGAGGCAATCAACAATCAACCGTTAGATATGGAACGAATTTCTACTGCCATTTCTAATGCAGAAAAGCATGTAGGAAGAACAGTTGAACAGACAAAGCTTTTAATCGAGCAAGCTCATCTAGCCGAAAATGTCATTCAATATGCAAATCGCTACCGGAGTAAATATCCTGTTCTAGCTGCAAAAATCGCTGAAGCTGAGGTTGCCTTTCGGGAATACGAATATGAAATGGCCTTAGAAAAAGCGGCACAAACGTTGGAAGAAATTGAACCGGGAGCTTTAAAGAGAATTGAGGAAGTATTATTGGAAACATCTGTTTCTTAAAGGATAGGAGCGATAAGAATGGACCGCCTAATAGTCACATTATCTGTTATATTATTTATTACGACATGGTGTTTCCTTATCGTTTTAACTATAGATGAGTTTAAACCACAGCATTATGCGAAAGACCATACTATTTCCACGGAAATAACTTTATCTGAAAAAACGGCAGAACGGTTTATGCCATTGGTTGATGCACGTACAGAAGAAAAAATTAAAAGAGAACAGACAATAGAAAATACTCAAACGGAGATTGGTGACCCACTACAACATATTCCACTTAAAGATTTTTCAAATGAAGATGGAATATCAATCGATGCGTTGTTAGAACTATTAAATATTGAATACGATGCTGCTCCTTTATCATAAAAAGGGGCAGTTTTAAATTTGAAAACAATTCATAATCTATGTTAATATAGTGCGATGCATATAGCCGATTAAAGGGGTATAGAAATGATTTATTTAGATAATAGTGCAACGACAAAACCTGATGAAGAGGTTCTAAAAGCCTTTTATTCAGTATCAACTCATTTTTTTGCTAACCCATCTTCCATTCATTTTGCTGGTGGGCAAGTTGAAAAATTAATGACTAAAGCAAGAGAGCAAATTGCTAATATCTTAAATATAAAGCCAAGTGAAGTTATTTTTACTTCTGGTGGTACCGAAAGTAATAATTTAGCAATTAAAGGGATTGCTTATCGTTATAAAAATCGGGGAAATCATATTATTACATCTGAAATTGAACATCCATCTGTGTTAGAGGTATGCAAACGGTTAGAAACAGAAGGATTTCAAATAACATATTTATCTGTAAATCAAGATGGACAGATTGATATTAACGAATTAAAAAATAAATTAACAGATGATACGATTTTAGTAACGTTAATGCATGTTAATAATGAAATAGGTTCGATTCAGCCTATAGAAGCAGTTGCTAAGCTTTTGAATGATTATCCAAAAGTTTTTTTCCATGTGGATCATGTCCAAGGGTTTGGAAAAATTCCGATTAAATATGAAATGGATGGAATTGACTTAGTAACCATTTCCGGACACAAAATCCATGGTTTAAAAGGAACTGGCTGCTTGATTAAAAAGGAAAATGTAAGACTAGAGCCTATGTTTCAAGGTGGTTTTCAGGAAAGTGGCAATCGACCTGGTACTGAAAATGTAGCTGGTGCTGTTTCTCTAGCGAAAGCGATAAGATTAGCTAGTGAAAAATTGCATAATTATGAGCAACTTATTAAATATAAAGAAAAAATTAAAAAATCACTTGAAAGTATAAATGTAATTGAAATGAATTCACCGAGTAATGGCGCAGCACATATTATTAATTTTTCTGTGAACAACTTCAAACCTGAAGTACTCATTCACGCACTTGGAGAGAAAGAAATTTATGTCTCAACTAAATCAGCTTGTTCATCTAAACAGAATGAACCTAGCCATGTCATACAATCTTGTTTTAAAGACGAAAAAAGAGCAGCAAGTGCTATCCGAGTTAGCATGAATATGGATCAAAGCGAGAATGATATAGATTTATTTTTAACAGAACTACAAAAAATTATAAAAAAATATGAACATATAATGGGGTAATTGAAATGATGTACGACCACATATTAATTCGTTACGGAGAATTAGCATTAAAAGGTAAAAACAAAAAATACTTTATCCGTATTTTAAAAGAAAATATAAAAGAAAAACTTAAAGATTTTGCAAATATAAAAATCCGAGATGAACGTGACTTTATGTATATTTTATTAAATGGAGAGAATCACGAAGAAATTATAGATCGCTGTAAAGATGTATTTGGAATTCATTCATTAAGTCTTGCAATGAAGGTTAAAAATGACGAAGAAGCTATTAAAGAAGCAGCTTTAAGCGCATTAACACAAGAAACAGGTCAAACGTTTAAAGTGAGTGTAAAAAGGCCTAATAAAGATTTTCCAATAAGATCTCAAGAGATGAATAAAATATTAGGTGCACATTTACTAAAAAATACGGATTTATGGAAAGTAAATGTACACCATCCTGATGTTGAAATCCGTGTAAATATTCGGCGTGATGCCACTTATATTACAGTTAAAAATATTGAGGGCAAAGGTGGATTTCCTGTAGGATCGGCTGGTAAAACGTTATTACTGCTATCTGGTGGGATTGATAGTCCTGTTGCTGGCTATTTAGCGATGAAGCGTGGTGTTGAAATCGAGGCTATTCACTTTCATTCACCGCCATTTACAAGTGAGAGAGCTAAACAAAAGGTTGAAGACTTAGCAAGGGTTTTAACGAAGTATGGTAGTAGTATTAAGCTGCATGTTATCCCTTTTACAGAATTACAGCAAAAAATATTTAGAGATGTACCTGAGAATTATGGTATGACCATTATGCGTCGGATGATGTTGCGTATTAGTGAAAAAGTTGCTCAAAAAAGAGACATATTATCATTAACAACAGGTGAAAGTTTAGGTCAAGTAGCTAGTCAGACGATGGAAAGTATGCATGCAATTAATGAGGTGACGAATTATCCAATCTTAAGACCGTTAGTCACGATGGATAAGTTAGATATCATTAAAATATCAAAAGAAATCGATGCTTATGATATTTCTATTCGACCTTATGAAGATTGCTGTACAATCTTTGTACCTAAACAACCAAAAACACGTCCAAAAAGAGAAAAAGTGAATCAATTTGAAAAAGGTATAGATTATGAAGATGATATTATAAAAGCAGTTGAAAATATGGAGACAATCACTATTAGTGAAGCCAATTTAGCTTACGACGAAATCTTTGATGATTTACTATAAGTTTTCCATCATTTTCTTTGTATTTAAAACCTCCTTTCGCCCCACAATAATTAGTGACAAGGAGGTGAAAAGCCATGGCAAACCAAAACTCAAATAACTCAAACCAATTATTAGTGCCTGGCGTTGAAGCGGCGCTAGACCAAATGAAAGTTGAAATTGCTCAAGAGTTTGGTGTTCAGCTTGGCCCTGATTCAACATCTCGTTCAAATGGTTCAGTTGGTGGTGAAATCACCAAACGTCTAGTTAAACAAGCGCAACAACAAATGAGTGGATTTTAATAGTTAGTTTAAATTTAAAGGGTAGCGAGTCATTCGCTACCCTTTTTGATTGTTATAAATTATTTTTATGAATAATTTTCCATTAAACAAGTAACCCTATTTTTAGGGGGCGTCGTGATGTGGATGGTTTTAGGCGTTATTTTCACACTTATATTAATACTTTTTTTGGTCGTTTTATTTTCACATATCACTATTCATTTCGTATTTACATATAACGATAACCAAAAAGATATTATTATAACCTTTATTTGGATGAAATTAATCAAGTTCACTAGGACAATCCCTGTTACCGATTTTGACTATTCTAATATGACATTAGAATCTTTAAAAAATGATGAGACTATGGGATATGAGAATGAAAATAAAAAGAGTGAAGATATTAAACAGAGGGAGAAAGCTCAAGCCATTTTAACAACAATGAAAGACGTCATCCCAGATATAAAAAAGCTTCTTAAGTCTATACGACTAAAGAATTTAGAGTGGAATACGTCATTCGGATTAAAATATGCTGATCATACTGCGTTAATGACGGGGTTATTATATTCATTTAAAGGATTCATTGTTTCCTTTGTAATGAATTCTGTCCAGAACTTCACAACACCCTCAGTGAATGTTCAACCACTATTTAATCAGAAGAAATATGAAACAAAGGTGCAATGTATATTATCATTTCGAATCGGTCAAATTATGCGTAATATGCTTAAGATTTTAAATAAATTAGGAAAAAATGAAAAAGGTGGGTCAAAATGAGCGAACATCCAATTCAAGATATGATGGCAACCGCTATGGAAAATTTAAAAGAAATGATTGATGTGAATACAATTATTGGTGAACCAATTGAAACCCCTGATAAATCAACGGTTATATTACCAGTATCAAGAGTAGGCTTTGGCTTTGCATCAGGTGGAAGTGAATTTTCTCCACAAAGTCAAGGTCAATCAGATGATGAAGGTTCTAGTCAACTTCCGTTTGGTGGTGGAACAGGTGGTGGTGTATCAATCACACCGATTGCTTTTTTAATCGTTAGACCTAATGAAGTTAGAACGGTACATTTAGATAATCAGACACATATAGTTGAAAAATTAATTGATTTAGCCCCTGAAGCTGTTGAAAAGATACAATCGATGCTACAAAATGATTCCAATAAAAAATCAAAGAATAACTCTAATACAAATGTACCTGAATAGGGGACAAGTCTGTCAAAGTCGTCAATTATCTGTTAAAATATAACAAGATTAATTAACGGAGGGACTTTGATGGAGCAGCAAATAGAACAGTTATTTAAATGGATCGATGAAACAACAGGTTATATTGAAAAAGAAGAAAATGCCCCGTATATCGAAGCATTAATTGCTTCAAGTAATCTTTTGTTTGAACACGAATTACCAAATGATTTAAGGCCAGATTATGAAAAAATGCTGCGATCACAACTAGATAAAGTTGATATTAATAACTTTGATTTTGAAACTCGTCGTAAAGCGATGCAATTAGCCATTTTAAAGGGAATGAAGGGTGCTACTCAACAGCATCATTATATTACACCTGATACAGTTGGCATCTTTATAGGCTATTTAGTGCAGAGGTTTATGGAAGAGCGTCGGTCATTTTCAATTTTTGATCCTGCTTGTGGAACGGCTAATTTATTATTAGCTGTACTTAATCAACAGGAAAGTCGTGAATTACAAGTATACGGAAGTGAAGTTGACCCGACACTCATTCAATTAGCGTTCAATAATACAAATTTGCAAGAAAGAAATATAGAATTTTTTCATCAAGATAGTTTAAAACCAATATTACTTGAACCAGTTGATGTTGTCGTTTCTGATTTGCCAGTTGGATATTATCCGGACGATACAACTGCCAGTGGTTATGAATTGAAATCAGAAGAAGGACATTCATTAGCACACCATCTTTTTATTGAACAAAGTGTCAATTATACAAAAGATGGAGGATATATATTTCTTGTCGTTCCAAGCTTTTTGTTTTCAAGTGAGCAAACAGATAAACTTCATACGTATCTTAAAGAACATACACATATAATTGGATTATTGGAACTTCCTAAAACGATGTTCAAGGATGAAAAGTTTTCTAAAAGTATTTTTATTTTACAAAAACAAGGCTTAGGTACAAAAAATCCAACAAAAGCTTTACTTGCGGAATTACCATCTTTTAAAGATGTGAAAGCAATGGACAATATTTTAATACAATTTAATAATTGGTTTGAGAACGAAAGATAGTATGAAGTCCCCGCAGATAAAAATCCGGGGACTAATTTTTAATTTTTTAGGAAAGGGGCTTATTAATGGGAGAGGAACGTGTTTTAAAAGAGATTAACAAGTGGGAAGCAGATTTAGAAAATTACGTTACTAATGATTTTGAAAGTCTTTATGAAATGTGGGTCCAAAATTCGTTTAAGCAGCTACCGCATTTTTTTCAAAAAAGGTTTTATGAATTTGTCGATCAATGGTTTTTATACACTTATACTTTTATTCAAAGTACTAATGCGCAGAATGAAGCTAAAAACAGAATTCTTCAAATAGCTAGAACTTATGATGAGACAATTGAAACGATTGAAGATTTACAGCGACTTTCAATCGATCAACTCACTTATTTAGCTGATCAACAAGTTGCTAAAAATAGAGTGTATTCGTTTACTCAAGGTGGAATTACAGGAACGGGTGGATGGTTATTTCTGGGTGTTGATTTACCATTAATCGTTGCACTAAATTTAAGAAGTGTCCAATTGATTGGATCATGCTTTGGTTACAATATGAATAATCCAATTGAGATGGTGATTGCTTTAAAAGTTTTTCATGCAGGGACATTACCTAAAAGAATGCAATACCAAGCTTGGATAGATTTAAAAAAGAGTACAGAAAATCTTGAATCTGTACTCTCGGAAGAACGTATGTTAACTGATCAAAGTTGGTTTGAACAACCATTAAACCAAATTTTTAAAACAATTGCCATTGTCAGCTTTAAGAAAAAATTAATTCAAGGTATTCCACTAATAAGTGTCGGAATTGGGGCCATTACTAATTATCGTTTAGCTAAACAAGTGACAGACCTTGCCAAACGTTTTTACCAGCATAGACTTATTAATGAAAGGAACAACGAATCTTTACTCTTTAACGATTAGAACATCAACTTCGGCGTAACGAGTAATATGTTCTGATACACTACCTATAAAAAATCTCTCAATAGCTGTTCGGCCTGTTGCACCACATATGATGAGATCGCAATCATATTTTGGTGCAACTTCTTTTGCTATTTTTACTTTTGCAGAACCGTAGTCTAAATCTGTTTTTACTTGTCCAATGTTCGCCTTCAGTGCACGATCCTCATACGTTTTTAATAATGCCTGTGCATCATTTTGTAATCTTTCAGAAATGTTTCGATCATATGCTTCAACGGAGGAGTAAAGGTTTGTCTCAATAATATGAGAAAGGATTAAATTTGCGTTATTCCGTTTTGCAATATCAATGGCTTTCTTAAATGCAATATCAGAACCCTTCGAGCCATCAATCGCAACAAGAATGTTATGATATTCGAATGACATATTGCACCTCCACAAAATATTTTATTTTAGTATAACATGGCCTGTTATTTTTAATAAACAGTCTAACATCTTTCATTTTATATAGCAGTCGTGATAAAATAGCTATTGATTGATTTCGAATGGAGGAATTCCATGCGCCATGTTGTAATAACCGCGGGTACTAAAGGGTTAGGAAGACAAATGACGGAGTATTTTCTTAACCATGGTTACAGTGTCACTGCTACTTATCATACAGATGCTCAAAAAGCAGAAGAGCTTGTTGACCTGCAAAAAGAGAACCGTAATCGCTTACATATTGAGCAACTAGACGTGATGGATCAAAAGCAAATTGAGTATGTCATAGACCAAGCCATGACTAAGTTCGGTAGGATTGACTGTTTAGTAAACAACGCTGGCCCATACATATTTGAACGCAAAAAATTAGTCGATTATACAGATGAAGAATGGGATAAGATGATTCGAGGGAATTTAGACGCTTCTTTTTATTTTGTTAGAAAGTGTATCCCTATTATGAGGCAACAAAATTTTGGTAGAATCATTTTTTTAGGATTTCAAAATGCTAATCAAAGTAGCGGTTGGATTTATCGCTCGGCTTTTGCAGCTGCGAAAGTTGGATTGCATTCATTAATGAAGACGATTGCTCTTGAAGAGGCTGAAAACCGAATTACAGCGAATATGGTCGCGCCTGGCGATATTACAGGTGATATGAAAGAAAGTTCAATCGAAAGAAGTAGACAGGCTGACGTAGATCATCATACTCCAATTGGACGTTCAGGTACGGGTGAAGATATTGCACGCACAGTTGGTTTCCTATGTGACGATCAGTCAGATATGATTACAGGAGCTTTTATTGAAGTAACTGGAGGTCTAGATGTTATTCATCGTTATCTATAACCTGACTTTTCTTTTGCGAAAGTCGTTATAAAATATATCTAACATAAATAGGAGGTATAGAGAAATGAAAATTGGTGTGCCAAGAGAAATAAAAAACAATGAGAATAGAGTGGCACTTACTCCAGCAGGGGTCGTAGCACTTACTAATGCAGGGCACGATGTATTTGTGGAAAGTAGTGCAGGTGAAGGTTCAGGTTTTACTGATGCGCAGTACGAAGAGGCTGGTGCAACAATTGTAAAGACTGCAAAAGATGCATGGGCTCAAGAAATGGTAATGAAAGTTAAGGAACCATTACCTGAAGAGTATGATTATTTTTATGAAGGATTAATTTTATTTACTTATTTACATTTAGCAGCTGAACCTGAATTAACAAAGGCTTTAGTTGATAAAAAAGTTGTTGCTATTGCATATGAAACCGTACAATTAGATAACCGCTCATTACCTTTATTAACACCGATGAGTGAAGTAGCTGGAAGAATGTCTGCACAAATCGGTGCTCAGTTCCTTGAAAAATCAAAAGGTGGAAAAGGAATTTTATTAAGCGGGATCCCAGGTGTACAGCGTGGTAAAGTAACCGTCATTGGTGGGGGCGTTGTTGGTACGAACGCTGCAAAAATTGCTGTCGGTCTTGGTGCAGATGTGACAATCATTGATCTTAATCCTGAGCGTCTACGTGAACTTGATGATATTTTCGGAAATCAAATTAATACAGTGATGTCAAATCCAATGAATATCGAAGAAGCGGTTGCGCAATCTGATTTAGTCATTGGTGCTGTTTTAATACCGGGTGCTAGAGCTCCTAAATTGGTAACTGAAGATATGGTTAAGCAAATGTCACCAGGTTCTGTCGTAGTTGATGTTGCAGTAGACCAAGGTGGTATATTTGAAACGTCTGATCGAATTACAACACATGACAATCCGACATTTGAAAAACATGGTGTGCTTCATTATGCGGTTGCAAACATGCCAGGGGCTGTCCCTAGAACTTCGACAATTGGTTTAACAAATGTAACAGTTCCATATGCATTGCAGCTTGCGAACAAAGGTTACAAACAAGCAGCTACAGACAATCCGCACTTGTCAAAAGGTTTTAATACATTAGATGGATATGTGGTTTACAAAGCAGTTGCAGAAGCACACGGCTTAGAATATAAAGATTTACACGAGCTTTTGTAAAAAAGAAAAAATCCGCATCGGCCTTGGACGATGCGGATTTTTTTGTTACAGTTTGCGCGACGGTCGAAGTTGAGCGCGCGACGGTCGAAGTTGAGCGCGCGACGGTCGAAGTTGAGCGCGCGACGGTCGAAGTTGAGCGCGCGACGGCCGAAGTTGAGAGTGCGACGGCCGAAGTTGAGAGTGCGACGGTCGAAGTTGAGCGCGCGACGGCCGAAGTTGAGAGTGCGACGGCCGAAGTTGAGAGTGCGACGGCCGAAGTTGAGAGTGCGACGGCCGAAGTTGAGAGTGCGACGGCCGAAGTTGAGAGTGCGACGGCCGAAGTTGAGAGTGCGACGGCCGAAGTTGAGAGCACGACGGCCGAAGTTGAGAGTGCGACGGCCGAAGTTGAGAGTGCGACGGCCGAAGTTGAGAGCACGACGGCCGAAGTTGAGAGCGCGACGGCCGAAGATGGATGAGAAACCGATCTTAAAGCGTAAGGCATTAAAAAGAGGCGATCACTCCACAGGAATAAACGCCTTCTTTTTTCAATAAATCCAATACTTGAGAATCGTCAATAACCAAAAATCAAAATTAACCACCCATCTTTTAATTTAAATTCTTTAAAAACTCACCAATTAATTGATCGTTAACCACTGCGTCGGCGAAGTGGTCAAGGGGTGTGTCATCACGATTGACAATAATAAGTTTCGCTCCATTTTGTTTAGCTAAAAGTGGAAGCTGATTGGCTGGAGAGACAGTTAGTGATGAACCTAAAACTATAAAAAGTTCCGCCTTTTCAGCTTCAACAACAGCTTGGTTAATCGTATCTTCGGGTAACATTTCTCCAAATAATACAATGGACGGTCTAAGCACTCCCCCGCATTGACAGTAATATTCATCTTTTAGGTACTCATTGCTACTGTATTCTTTTTTACATGTTTGACAATGTAGTTTCTGCAAAGTTCCGTGTAATTCATAAACCGTTTTACTTCCCGCTTGCTGGTGAAATCCATCAACATTTTGTGTAATAACAGATTGAATAAGTCCTTTCTTTTCCCACTCTGCTAGAATGTGATGCCCTTGATGTGGTTGGAACTCCTTAACTTTCATCACACGCTCACGATAAAATTCAATAAACTCTTCAACATTATGATTAAGCGCTTCTACGGTCGCAATGGTTGTTGGATCTTTTTGCTTCCATAACCCACTGTTTACTGAACGGAAATCAGGTAAACCACTTTCTGTAGACATCCCCGCACCTGTAAAAACTACGGTATATCGAGATTCATTTAACCAATCTTTTACCAATGAAATCCTCCTTAAAGTTCAATTAAATCTTTAGTAAACTTAGTTAAAGTTACTGGACCTTCTTTAGTAATGAAAACGTCATCTTCAATACGTACCCCGCCAACATTCGGTAAGTAAATTCCAGGTTCAATGGTATAGCACATGCCTTCTTGAAGCGGTGCATCATTGTTTGAGGCCAAAGATGGAAATTCATGAACATTAATCCCTAATCCATGACCTACTCGATGTGGAAAATATTCTCCATAGCCTGCATTTTCAATTACTTTTCGTGCGGCCTGATCAATATCTCCAAGTGGTGTACCAGTTTGACTCCCATCTAATGCAGCTAATTCTGCTTGAAGGACGATATTATATATTTCTTTTTGTTTATCAGATGCCTTGCCTACTACAACAGTGCGTGTAATATCAGAGCAATAGCCATTATGAATGACTCCAAGATCCATTAATACGAAATCACCATCTTTAATAGTTGTTTCATCAGGTGTACCATGTGGTAAAGCCGACTTCACTCCTGTTAAAACAGTTGTTGGAAAAGACATGCTTTGAATACCTTCTTTTTTCAAAGCATATTCAATTTCTGCAATAATTCCTAGCTCTGATTTTCCGACAGTGATATGTTTTAAAGCCGTCTCAATTGCAAAATCAGCATATTGTGCAGCCTCTAATAACAACTGATATTCATGTTCATCTTTGATTAAACGAATTTGATTTAACAACGCTTGTCCGTTAACGATTTCCACATTTTTAAAATAAGATTGTATTGTTTCATAACGTGTGACATTCAAGTCGTCTTTTTCAATAGCAAGGGATTGAATTTGACGATCATTTAAGTCATCTTTAATTTTTTCCCACGGATTTTCATGATCAAAGTACGAGATAATGTTACCTTGGAAATTCGTACTTTTTGCATCTTCTAGCTCTAACGCTGGTACAATTAATATTTGACGACCGAATCGATCAAAATAACAAGCGATTAATCGTTCGTGTGCATTAGCATATAATCCTGTAAAATAAAATACGTTTTCCTTCGAAGTTATAAACACACTATCCAATTGTTGTTCTTCCAATACTTTTAATAATTTTTCTATTCGATTATTCATGTCATTATTCACCTCAAATTAAAAAGTTATTTAGTTTAATCATATCGAAACAAAGGAAATAATTGAACTATGGCGAACAATTTATTTAAGGAGAAAATATTAGGAGGTTAATATGATGAAAGTTTCTTATCATGGACATTCAGTTGTGCAAGTTGAAAATGAAGGGACTAGAATTATTTTCGATCCGTTTATTTCTGGTAACGAACTGTGTGATTTAGACGCTGATTCAGTAGAAGTAGATGTCATTCTACTCACACATGGACATAATGACCATGTCGGCGATACTGTAGAGTTAGCAAAAAGAAATGATGCATTAATTGTTGCGCCTAATGAGTTAGCTAATTATTTAGCAAGTAAAGGTTGTAATGCTCATCCGATGCATATCGGCGGGTCCTATCAGTTTGATTTTGGGAGAGTAAAATTCACTCAAGCTTTTCATGGATCTAGTTTTGTAGAAGAGGATGGAACAATCATTTATACGGGGATGCCAGGTGGAATTCTACTTACGATTGGTGATAAAACAATTTACCATGTCGGCGATACAGCATTATTTTCCGATTTAAAAATGATTGGGGACTTAAATGATATTGATTTAGCTTTTATTCCGATTGGAGATAACTTTACAATGGGTCCTGAAGATGCCAAACTTGCTGCCGATTGGATCCATGCGAAAAAAGTAGTCCCGATTCACTACAATACTTTTCCTGTAATAAAACAAGATCCGCATAAATTTGTTCAAAGTTTACCAAAAGGCATTGGACTTGTAATGAATCCAGGAGATATGATTGAACTTTAAGAATAAGTGTCTGCCCATTAGAAAAGGGTAGACACTTTTTATCCTAGTATGATAGAGGTATAATAAATATAAAAATTTAACAGTATGGTGATCTAATTGGCGACAAAACATGAACAAATATTAAAATATATAGAAAGTTTACGGGTAGGAACTAAAATTTCTGTTCGTTTAATAGCAAAAGATTTAGATGTAAGTGAAGGGACTGCCTATCGCGCCATTAAAGAAGCAGAAAACATTGGTCTAGTAAGTACGATTGAGCGAGTGGGTACGATACGAATCGAAAAAAAGAAAAAAGAGAATATCGAAAAGTTAACATTCGCTGAAGTTGTCAATATCGTTGATGGGCAAGTATTAGGTGGAAAAAGTGGTTTACATAAAACTTTAAATAAATTCGTTATTGGGGCGATGCAACTAGATGCGATGATGCGTTATACAGAGAAAGGGTCCCTTTTGATCGTTGGAAACCGCGTGAAGGCTCAAGAACTGGCCTTGAATGCAGGCGCAGCAATCTTAATAACTGGCGGTTTTGACACAACTGACCATGTAAAACAGTTAGCTGATAATTTTGATCTACCCGTCATTTCCTGCTCTTACGATACGTTTACAGTCGCCACAATGATTAACCGTGCTATATATGACCAGTTAATCAAAAAGGAAATCATTATTGTCGATGATATATATACACCGAAAGAGAAGGCTTACGTTTTACATGAAGGTGATATAGTAGAAAATTGGTATAAACTAAATAAAATTACGATGCACAGTCGATTCCCAGTGTTGGATCAAGATGATAAGGTCATTGGAGTCATCACCTCTAAAGATATAATTGGAAAATCAAATGAATTAAAAATTGAAAAAGTAATGACGAAACATCCTAATACTGTACAAAAAACTACTTCATTAGCAAGCACTGCACATACTATGGTTTGGCAAGGCATTGAAATGCTCCCAGTTGTTAATGAACAAAATGTCTTTCAAGGTGTAATCACGAGACAAGATGTTATTAAAGGATTACAAAACAACCAAAGACAACCACAAATAGGGGAGACGATTGATGATATCGTGCAACAGCAATTAAAATATGATAGTGATGCAGATGCTTATTCGATAGAAGTTACGCCACAGATGACAAATCAGCTTGGATCGTTATCGTACGGAGTATTTGCAAGCATTGTCTCAGAGGTTTGTCACCAAATTTTTATACAAGAAAAAACGGGAGACATGGTTATAGAAAATTTATCTATTTTCTACATGAAACCCGTTCAAATTGGAAGTCACATTAAGATCATTCCAGAAGTATTAGAAATTGGACGAAAGTTTGCTAAAATTGATGTGCAGGTATTAACTGACGGATATCTAGCAGGTAAAGCAATGGTAATGACACAATTTTTTAATCGCTAGTTTTCAAAATTTCATTGCGGTAATGCTTCCAAAGCTTATATCCGTATACGAATTGCGCGATACCTAAAACTAAGAAAACAATACAGACGAACAGCGCAATTTTTGTTTGATAAAAAGCATACTGATTCATACCAAACGTAGCAATAAAAATTCCTAGAGCCATTCGAGCTTTTGCATTTGTATAATGCATATATAATGGATCTTTTTCGTTTAATATTCGAACTTTAAAAAAGAAATATAATACGAATGATACAACAATAACTGTTATGAAGATAGGCAAAATGAATCTCTCCTTTAATTTTACATAGACATGTTTATTGTACAGACAGTTCAAGAAAAATTCTAGCATAGTTATCTGAAGAAAGGGTGCCAAAGATGAAAAGTAATATTATTAGCCTGATTAAACAATATAAAAAAATTATTATTCATCGCCACGAAAGACCAGATCCCGATGCATACGGTTCACAAGCAGGCTTAGGGGAAATTATCAAAACAGCTTTTCCAGAAAAAAAAGTATTATTAGCTGGCAAGGAAGATCCAACACTAAACTATTTAGCTCGTTTGGATGAAGTGAAAGATGAAGATTATAATGGAGCGTTAGTCATTATTTGTGACACAGCTAACGAAGAGAGAGTGTGTGACAAGCGTTATACATTAGGAGAAAAAGTTATAAAAATTGATCATCATCCGAATCGAGAACCTTATGGTGATGTCATGTGGGTTGATACAGGGGCCTCTTCAACGAGTGAAATGATTTATGAGCTTTATAAAGAAGGGGAAAATGAAGGCTTAAAATTAAATGATGAAAGTGCAAGACTATTATATGCAGGTATTGTTGGTGATACGGGACGATTTTTATTTCCTAGTACAACAGAAAGAACATTTCAAGCAGCTAAAGAGTTAACGCAATATAAGTTTAATCTAACTGAATTGTACAATCATATGTACGATATTCCACTTAAAATCGCAAAATTCAGAGGACGACTTCTAACAGATTTAGAACCAACTGATAATGGCTTGGCTGTTTTTAAGATAGATAAGACGTTATTAGAGGAATACGATTTGACAGAGAGTGAGACGCAATCTATTGTTGGGCTCCCGGGAGATATCGAAGGGATCATCGCTTGGGTGTTTTTCGTTGAAGATGAAGATGTGATTCGGGTGAGACTTCGTTCGAAAGGGCCTGTCATCAATGATGTTGCAGCTCGTTTCAATGGCGGAGGGCATCCTATGGCTTCGGGTGCTAGAGTTTATTCTTGGGACGAGGCAGATCGATTAATTGCTGATTTAAATGAAGTTTGTACAACATATAGAATAAAAGGTTAGCCCCAATATTATTAGGGCCAACCTTTTATTGTCCTTGCATTGACATTGAAGGATCCTAAGTTGATTATTTGTTCGGAATAAACCAACAGCCTGAATCAGTATCGTCGATTACTATATCTAATTTGTGCGAATCTATTCTACGTTTCATTAGTCGAATGAGTTCTTCTGTTTCGGCATAAACTGAATAACCATTTAGCAAATGATTAAACTTTTCATCTGCTACATGTCGATTATTAAGTACAAACATAATACACACCTCATTCTTATTAAATTTTGTATTTTTATTGTAACCTAAAATCGATTAAAAATTTACATTTTGACATAACTTTCAAAAAAAATACATATTTCTCACGATGATTGTTGCTTGACTTCTAAAGATATCGTTAGTTTTGTAGATATCGTTAAATAAACGACTTTAACAGAATATTTCAAGTTACTAATTTTGTATTCTTTATTTTCAATGGCCCGAATTAACAAGTCACGCTGATCAGATACCGCATCAATGTTTCTACCGATAACCGGATTTAATTCCTTTTCAACGAGTTCTGTAAGATGGTAAACTGTAAAACGATCAATTTTTTGTTCACTAGCATTTAACCATTCAATTTTTGTTTCCTGAATCGTTAATTTTTTTTCACTTTCTCTGCTTAAATTATCTTGATCTCTTTTTAACAAATCATTTGCTTTTTCTACTTCTCTTAACTCATCTCTAAGTGATAAGTTTTCTTCAATCCATCTTTCAGTGTGCTCACCGTATACATATAAAAAAAACAAATAGCCGATAACTGCCCCGACTATTACGCCAATGAAAAAAAACTGCCACGTTCTTTTTTTAAAATATGGTGGAATATGCATATGCTACACTTCCCCTTGTGTGACCCATTCTATTAATAGTAATCCGGCTTTTACACCGCCCATGGCAGCGATAATTAACATAATTTGCTTAATCAATTCTATTGATGAAGCTTCGAAAATACCTTTTTCAAATGTAGAAATGGCATCAAACGTTCCACCAATAGCAGCAACAATTGCCCATATTCTAAGTTTTTTTGCGGCAATTACTAATTCAGATATCGGTGGGTCACCTGTTAAATAGGCACTAATACTACCAAATAATGCACCACCAGTTATGACACCAAATGATATAAAAAAGCATTTAATTAGTGCTGCATATAAACGTTCTTCCATCATATCAACCTTCTCTTGTGCTTGTCTTTATACCATCTTATGAATAACTAAGCTTTTATATGTGAAGATTTCAAGTTAGGAGAACGTTCGATATAATAGAGTTAAGAATAAAAATAGATTAGCCCAAAAAGGGGGTGTCGACATGTCTTTTATCCATTTAGATGTTCATAGTAGTTATACATTGTTGGAAAGTACAATCAAAATTGATGAATACGTTTCTTTCGCAAAACAAAAAGGAATTCAGACAATTGCCCTATCTGATCATGAGGTTTTGAATGGCGTTTATCAATTTATTAATCAATGTCAAAAAAATGATTTAAAACCTTTAGTAGGGATGTCTCTTGATGTATATATTGACTCTGAGAAAAGACCGTGTCGATTTATATTATTCGCAAAAAACTTTGAAGGTTACCAATCTTTAGTCTCATTTTCTAACAATGTTCAGCTACATAATAAAAAAGTATCTTTAAATGAAATCGTTCAATGCGAAAACCTAATACCGATTGTTTCTTTTTATGGAACGTTTATTGAAGAATTATTATATTTAGGTGATTCAAATTTAGTATTTAAAATATTTGATACTCTTGAAAACCATTTTGATGATTGGTTTATAAATATCGATCCAATCACTTCATCATCTCAAATAATCCATGAATGGCTATTAAAACAGGATCGGTCACTATTGAAAAAAACAGTCATCACTACCCGTGTGAGGTTTTTAAAACATCAAGAACGGATAGGTTATGAATCTTTAATCGCTATGAAAAATGGAACGACATATGATCAAATTAAACGCCAATCGTTACAAGCTACGCATTTTTTAGATGAAAAAGAGATGATTGAAAACATAGACATTGTTTGGCATGAATCTTTAAAGAGAACGAATGAAATTGCAAATTTATGTGATTTGAATTTTCCAGATAAATTGTTTGATCTTCCTCATTATCCAATTGAAAACGGAATGTCTTCTGAAGAATACTTGACAGAACTTTGCTTTAAGCAGCTAGAAAAACGTTATGATGCGACTTTAATAAACGAAGCAAAGACCCGTTTAAAACACGAACTAGAAATTATTAAAGGCATGCGTTTTTCAGATTATTTTTTAATCGTATGGGACATTGTTCAATTTGCAAAAAAGAATAATATTTTAGTAGGTCCAGGAAGAGGGTCAGCTGCTGGATCGATTGTTGCCTACTTACTAGGGATAATAGAAGTTGATCCAATAAAATATCATCTGTTGTTTGAACGTTTTCTTAATCCTGAAAGACAGTCAATGCCTGACATTGATATTGATTTTTCGGATTACCGCCGTGATGAAGTTATTAAATATGTCGCAAATAAATACGGTGTAAATTTTGTAGCACAAATCATTACTTTTGGAACATTTCAAGCTCGTTCAACTATTCGTGAATTAAGTAAAGTTTTTCAAATAGAAAAAGAACAAACGAATTACTTATTAAAGCAACTATCACAACAAACCGAGTCGCTAAAAGCTGCTGTCAAGGATAATAAGGATATTCAGTCGTATGTTAAACAATCACCTAAGTTAGTAGAATTGTTTAAAGCAGCATTTGTGATTGAAGGACTTCCACGTCATTACTCGACACATGCAGCTGGAGTAGTTATTAGTGATGAATCCTTACTATCGAAAATACCAGTAACGACAGGGCAAGATCATGTGATGTTGACTCAATGGTCAATGAAAGATTTAGAGTCAGTCGGTCTTCTAAAAATGGACTTTCTAGGATTAAGAAATTTAACCTTTTTAGAACGAATGGTGAAACAAATTGAAGAAAAAGAAAATATCAAAATTGATCTTATCAAGCTTCCATTAAATGATTCAAAAACCTTTCAACTATTACAGCGAGGATTCACATCAGGAGTATTTCAGCTTGAATCTGATGGAATGAAAAAAGCATTAATGGCCATACAACCAACACATTTAGAAGATATTGTCGCTGTGAATGCATTATTTAGACCTGGTCCGATGCAATTCATTGAGACATTTGCACGAAGAAAAAAAGGTTTAGAAAAAACTGTTTATATTCATGAAGATATTAAATCTATTTTAGAATCAACATATGGTGTATTAGTATATCAAGAGCAAATAATGCAGATCGCAAATAAACTAGCTGGGTTTACGTTTGGACAAGCTGACTTGTTACGTCGTGCTATAAGCAAAAAAGACTCGCATTCTTTTCATGAACTTAAAGAAAAATTTATTCAAGGCTGCCAAGAAAAAGGCTATGAACCATCATTATCCGAGGAAATTTTTCGTTGGATTGAGAAATTTGCAAATTACGGTTTTAACAAAAGTCATGCTGTTGCCTACTCGTTAATTTCTTATCAGACAGCCTATTTTAAAGCAAATTACCCAGCCTATTTTTACGCAGAATTAATGTCTCAACATATGCATGATCAATCTAAGCTTGAAAGATACATTAAGGAGGCTAAATCACTCGGAATCAATGTTCTTCCTCCATCTATTAATAAAAGCTTTGGAAAGTTTATCGTTGAATCTGACAAATCGATTCGTTTTGGCTTACTTGCTATTAAAGGATTAGGTAAGCAAGCGTACGATGAGATTGTAAATGCTAGAAAAAATAAACCATATAAACATTTATTCGATTTTTGCAAACGGATTCCATTGAATGCAGTTAACCAATCAATTATTGAAGCATTAATCATGGCTGGGGCTTTCGATGAAACGAATCATCATCGAGCGCAATTGCTAGCATCTGTTATGCCTGCGATTGAGCAAGGGGAACTATTTTCTGGGCTAGATGAGCAAGTTAACCTACATGATGATTTTAACTTTGAAGTTGCTTACCATGAGGTCGAACCTTTTTCAGCTACTAAACAATTGAGTATGGAAAAAGAAGTCATCGGTTTTGTGATAAGTGAGCACCCACTTGTTAAAGTGAGAAGGGCATTGCAAAAGCAAGGATTAAGCTCAATTAAAGATTTAATTAAAAAACAAACGAAAAGAACTGAACCAATTGTTTGTATTGTTGAGCAAATTAAAAATGTCCGTACCAAACGTGGTGAGCAAATGGCATTTTTAACGATTCAAGATGAAACTTTAGAAATTGATGCCGTCGTATTTCCTTCTGTTCATCGTCAAGTAAATCGTTGGTTAGAAGAAGAAATTTTTGTGAAAATTGAAGGTAGAGTTGATGAAAGAGAAGGGAAAAGACAAATTATTATTAATTCAATGGAACCATTTGTAATCGATCAATTACCGAAAACGACAGATGAAAAAATTTATATAAAAATGCAAGAGAATGAAGAAGAAGAACAATTAAATACGCTTAAACTACTTAGTCAACAATTTCCAGGCCAAACGCCTGTCGTTGTATTTTTACCGAGTAAGAAGAAGTCTTATCAGTTAAGAGCTGATTATGATTTAGACATTAGTGAAACAATAATAAATAAATTGAAAGAAATTTTTGGTTTAAACCATGTTGTGATAAAAAAGTAAGGGACAATTTTAATTACTTTACAGTTAAAAGTCTTTTGTTATAATTAAGTGGTCAGACCATTGATATGAATTTAGTAATTACTGTAATGAAAATAAAGGAGAGGTACAAGTGGCAAATTTAAATGAAGAAGCACTACATATTCACAAAGTAAACAGAGGTAAATTAGCTACTCATTCGAAAGTACCTATTCGAAATGCAAAAGACTTGAGTTTAGCTTATTCTCCGGGTGTTGCAGAGCCATGTAAAGCAATTTTTAATAATAAAGATGCTGTTTATGATTATACGATGAAAGGTAATATGGTAGCTGTAGTAACTGATGGTTCAGCTGTTTTAGGGCTTGGTAATATCGGGCCGGAAGCCTCTTTACCAGTTATGGAAGGTAAATCAGCCTTATTTAAAAGTTTTGCTGGGGTAGACTCTTTCCCAATTGCCCTTAATACGAATGATGTTGAAGAAATCGTGCAAACAGTAAAATTAATGGAACCAACTTTTGGTGGGGTCAATCTAGAAGATATTGCAGCACCTAACTGTTTTGTTATTGAAGAAAGATTAAAAAAGGAAACAAATATACCAATTTTTCATGATGATCAACACGGAACGGCTATCGTAACCGTAGCTGGATTAATTAATGCCTTAAAAATTACTGGAAAATCTTTCTCAGAAATTAAAGTAGTCGCTAATGGTGCGGGTGCTGCAGGTATTGCTATTATAAAACTTTTATATAGCTTCGGTGTTCGGGATATCATTATGTGTGATTCAAGAGGTGCTATTTTTGAAGGAAGATCATACGGTATGAATTCCGTTAAAGAAGAGGTTGCTGCGTATACGAATATTGATAAAGTAGAAGGTTCTTTAGAAGAGGTTATAAAAAATACAGACGTATTTATCGGGGTATCTGTAGGAGGAGCTTTGACTAAGGAAATGGTTGAATCAATGAATCCAGATTCAATTATTTTTGCTATGGCTAACCCTGATCCAGAAATTATGCCAGATGTAGCTAAAAGCGCAGGAGCAAAAGTAATTGGTACAGGTCGCTCTGATTTCCCTAACCAAGTAAATAACGTATTAGCATTTCCAGGTATTTTTAGAGGAGCTCTAGATGTCAGGGCAACAAGAATTAACGAAAAAATGAAAATTGCTGCTGCAGAGGCTATCGCTGATCTAGTAGGAGATAAAGAATTATCACCAGATTATGTCATTCCAAATCCTTTTGACCCAAGAGTAGCTCCAGCAGTCGCTAGTGCAGTTGCAAAAGCAGCTATGGAATCTGGAGTTGCAAGAATACAAGTAGATCCTGAAGATATTAAGAAAAAAACGGAGCAACTAACTGCTATCGATGAATCTACAAAATATTGAGGTGCATCTATGCCTATTTCATCGAAAACAAAAGTTTATCATGAAGTATTAAATAAAATTAGAACTTTTATAGAAGAAAACCAACTATCAGAAGGAGATCGCCTTCCTTCTGAACGTGAACTTGCTGAACAATTAAATGCAGCTAGATCTTCAGTGCGAGAAGCATTACGGGCTATTGAGTTACTTGGTTTAGTTGAAACTAGACATGGGGAAGGTACATTTTTAAAAACGTATCGCCCTTATCATACGGTTGAACTACTGGCTACATTTGTATTAAGACAATCAACAACGATTAAAGAGTTATTTGAAGTAAAGTTTATGCTTGAAAAAGAATGTTTAAAGAAAGTTTATCAACAATTCTCAATCATTGAATTAAAAGAGTTGTTAAACGATATTCAAGCAATAGAAGAAAAGCAATTGCACTTTTATTTTTTTAAAAGATTATTTCAAAAAGCTAATAATGAACTTTTTACGAAAATATGGCAGTTGATTGATAATTTTACTTACTCTTCATATAAATCTAAGCAGACATACTCGTTCTATGAAAAAATAATTGATAACTTAGAACAGAGAAAAATAGAACTATTAGTAACGCAACTTCAAAAATATTATGATGAAGAAATTTTTGATTATGGTGTTGATAAATTATGACAAACTTCTCTTTGATATTCATATATATTTTGTAGAGGGGCTCGTTCAAAGGAGGAATCCGATTGTTAAAAGATATTTTTAGTAAAAAGAAAAGATATGCAACAGTAAATAACAAAGAGGATCAAGACGTTCCTGAGGGTTTAATGATTAAATGCCCTTCATGTAAACAAATTTATTATCGAAAAGAATTAGAAAAAAATCTATTAACATGCCCAAACTGTGATTACCATCATCAAATGACGGCATTTGAAAGAATTCATTGTTTAATAGATGAAGGAACTTTTGAAGAATGGGATCACGACATGATTTCAGAAAATCCATTACAATTCCCGGGATATGTAGAAAAGTTGAAAAAAGACATTGATAAAACGGGTATTAATGAAGCAGTTGTGACTGGAAAAGGCGATATCAATGGTTTTCCTACTGCAATAGCCGTTATGGATGCGAATTTCCGCATGGGAAGTATGGGCTCAGTTGTTGGTGAAAAAATTGCTAGAGCTATAGAAAATGCAAAAGATGAACAATTACCAATCATTATATTCACTGCATCAGGCGGAGCTCGGATGCAGGAAGGTGTATTAAGCTTAATGCAAATGTCTAAAACTTCAATCGCCCTAGAACGATTTAGCCGTTCAGGTGGATTGTATATCTCTTATATGACTCATCCAACAACTGGAGGGGTCTCCGCAAGTTTTGCATCACTTGGGGATTTTAATTTTGCAGAGCCTGGTGCACTAATTGGATTTGCTGGAAGAAGAATTATTGAACAAACTATTCGTGAGAAGCTACCAGATGATTTCCAAACAGCAGAGTTTCTATTTAAACACGGACAACTCGATCGTGTCATCCATAGAAAAGATATGAAAGAAATATTAACTAATGTACTAGATATCCATCGAGTTGGAGGTGGTTCATAATGAAAAATGTCTTACCTTTTGAAAGACCTGTCGTTGAACTTCGCGAAAAGATTGCGGAACTTAAGAAATTTACTGACGATAGCGAAATTGATTTAACGGAAGAAATAGAAAAGCTTGAAAAACGTTTAGCCTTATTAGAAAAAGATATTTACGGTAATATGACCCCTTGGGATCGCGTCCAAATGGCAAGACATGCCGAACGACCAACAACATTAGATTATATTGAGAAAATATTTACTAATTTCGTTGAACTACACGGAGACCGTTACTATGGGGACGATGAAGCCATTGTCGGTGGTATTGCAAAGTTTGAAGAGACCCCTGTTACGATTATAGGACACCAACGTGGAAAAGATACGAAAGATAATATTCGTAGAAATTTCGGCATGCCACATCCAGAAGGTTATCGAAAAGCATTGCGCTTAATGCATCAAGCAGAAAAATTTAATAGACCTATTATTACTTTTATTGATACGAAAGGTGCATACCCAGGTAAAGCTGCTGAAGAACGAGGCCAAAGTGAAGCGATTGCCCGCAATCTAAGAGAAATGGCAGGATTAACGGTTCCGATTATTTGTATTGTCATTGGTGAAGGTGGAAGTGGTGGCGCTTTAGGGATTAGTATTGGTGATCGTTTATTCATGCTAGAAAATTCAACTTACTCAGTTATTTCACCTGAAGGAGCAGCAGCTTTATTGTGGAAAGATTCAAATCTAGCACAAAAAGCAGCTGAATCTATGAGAATTACATCTTATGATTTAAAAGAACTCGAAATCATTGATGATGTCATCGAAGAGATTCAAGGTGGGGCACATAGAGACATTGATTCACAAGCTCAGTTTATCCGAGATAAAATATCTAAATCGTTAGAAGAACTAACAAAACTTCCAAAGAGTGAATTATTAGATTTAAGATGGAGAAAATATCAAAAAATCGGTGCAGTATCATCAATTGTTCGGAGCTAATTTGGCTCCGATTTATTTTTCTAAAGTGACTTTAAGCGGATATTGAATAAATATATCATGTTTAGACTGGATATTAAACGGAGCATTAGTACAAATGTAAGATGGATTATATTACAAAATACTTATAATAAGTTGTATCATATGAAGTAGAACTTTTTTTGAATCGAGGTGCTTGATGTTGAAAAGAATTGGTGTTTTAACGAGTGGTGGTGACGCACCAGGAATGAATGCAGCTGTACGTGCCGTTGTTAGAAGTGCTATTTATAATCAAATGGAGATATTTGGTATTTATTATGGGTATCAAGGACTTATAGATGGCGAGATCAAACAATTACATATAGGGTCTGTTGGAGATATTTTGCAAAAGGGTGGTACCATTTTATATTCATCAAGGTCTGAGCAATTTATGACTGATGAAGGCCAGCAAAAAGCGATTGAACAGTTGAAAAAGAACGAAATCGAAGGATTAGTTGTCGTTGGTGGTGATGGTACTTTTCGTGGTGCTATGAGTCTTACTGAAAAAGGTTTCCCATGTATCGGTGTTCCCGGTACGATTGATAATGATATTCCTGGCACAGATTTTACAATTGGGTTTGATACAGCATTAAATACAGTCATTCAAGCGGTTGATAAAATTAGAGATACAGCAACCTCACATGAACGCATTTATGTCATTGAAGTAATGGGTAGAGATAAAGGTGACCTTGCCTTATGGTCGGGTTTAGCTGGGGGCGCAGAAAGTATTCTGATTCCAGAAGTGAAAGTCAATTTCGACGATGTCATTGAAAAAATCCAACGCGGACATGAAAGAGGGAAGCGTCACAGTATTATACTAGTTGCTGAAGGTGTTGGAAGTGCTGTTGATTATGCCAATATGATTAAAGAAAAATTAAATTTAGAAACAAGAGTAACAGTTTTAGGACATACTCAGCGCGGGGGATCGCCAACAGCTAATGACCGCGTTTTAGCAAGCCGATTAGGGGCTTATTCAGTTGAACTTTTACTAAAAGGTTTAAGTGGTAAAATGGTTGGGATTGAAAACAACCAACTTGTTCATCATGATATTAATGAAGTGCTTAATCGTAAGGATGACATTTCAGATGACTTATATCAATTATCAAATCAACTATCCATTTAATAAGGGAGGTTTTATTTATGAATAAAACAAAAATTGTATGTACAATCGGACCTGCTTCTGAGTCTGTCGATGTACTAAAACAACTAATTGACGCAGGTATGAATGTAGCTCGACTAAATTTTTCACATGGAGACCACGAAGAACATAAAAACAGAATAGAAAATATAAGACAAGCCTCTAGAGAAACAAACAAATCAATCGCAATCTTACTTGACACGAAAGGACCTGAAATTCGTACGCATCTATTTAAAGATGGAGAAGCAAAACTAGAAAAAAACCAAACAATCTTTATTAGTATGAACGAGGTCGAAGGAACAAATGAACGATTCTCTATTAATTATCCTGGGCTAATTAATGATGTAAAAAAAGGAAATCAAATTTTGTTAGATGATGGTTTAATAGCTCTTGAAGTAGTAGATATTCACAAACAGAATAATGAAATTGAAGCTAAAGTTTTAAATGCAGGCGTTATTAAAGATAGAAAAGGTGTTAACGTCCCAAATGTGAAAGTTAATCTTCCGGGAATAACTGATAAGGATGCTCAAGATATTTTGTTTGGAATAGAACAAGGTGTTGATTTTATTGCAGCATCATTCGTTAGACGTCCATCAGATGTGTTAGAAATTCGTGAGCTTCTTGAAAAAAATAAAGCAGAGCATATTCAAATTATCCCAAAAATTGAAAACCGCGAAGGTGTAGAAAATATTGACCAAATTATAAATGTTAGTGACGGTATTATGGTAGCACGTGGAGATTTAGGTGTTGAAATTCCAGCAGAGGAAGTACCGTTTATCCAGAAAAAATTAATTCAAAAATGTAATCGAGCAGGTAAACCGGTTATTACTGCTACACAAATGTTAGATTCAATGCAACGCAACCCAAGACCAACCCGTGCTGAAGCAAGTGATGTGGCAAACGCTATTTATGACGGAACCGATGCCATCATGTTATCAGGTGAAACAGCAGCGGGTGATTACCCAGTTGAATCTGTAAAAACGATGTATAACATCGCAATCTATACAGAAAAAACGGTAGAGCATGAAACAAAATTAAACAACAACCTCTCTGAATTAACGATCACAGATGCTATAAGCCATTCTGTTGCTACATTAGCTGAGGATTTACAACTTGAAGCCATTCTGACCCCAACAGAAAGTGGAAATACAGCTAGAATGGTCTCTAAATATCGTCCGAAATCACCGATTATTGCTGTTACTTCTAAAGAATACGTTAATAGACAATTAAATCTTGTATGGGGTGTGCATGCTATTTTAGCTCATCAAGTAAAAACAACGGATGAAATGCTTGCTCTAGCAGTTGAAAAGGCATTAGATACCGGTCTAGTCATACAAGGGGATCGCATTGCTATTACAGCCGGTGTTCCGGTAGGTGAAAGTGGCACGACGAACTTAATTAAAATTCATGTCGTAGGTCAAGTCGTTGCTAAAGGACAAGGAATTGGAAAAATTGGAGTAGCAGGAAAAGCTGTTGTGACTAATGATATTGATCAATTAGAATCGAGATTCAAAGAAGGCAATATTTTAGTAACGGCTAACACGGATCGTGAAATGGTACCTTATTTAGAAAAAGCCTCAGGTATTGTTACTGAAGAAGGTGGATTGACAAGTCATGCCGCTGTAGTTGGGATAAATTTAGGTATCCCAGTCATCGTCGGAGTTGAACATGCGATGGAACTTATTCATGACGGAGAGGAAATCACGATTGACCCTGCAACAGGAAATATTTACCAAGGTCGAACAAATGTCATATAACGGATGAGGGGAAAGCTTATGTTTCGTATCCTATTTTTATTGATTGTTATTGTATCTGCAATTGAAATAGCCTTATTTGTCTGGTTGGGCAATGTATTTAGTGTGTGGTTCGTTTTATTTGGAATTATTTTAACAGGAATCCTTGGTGGATATATAGCTAAACATCAAGGGGTTGGAATCTTCAACCGTGCGCGCTATGAAATGTCGCACGGTAGAGTTCCGACTGAAGAAATTTTCGATGGTATTGCATTATTAATAGGCGCTGTTCTTCTTTTTACTCCTGGGTTTTTAACAGATGCGATAGGCTTCCTATTACTTATCCCATACACGAGAAAGCCAATCAAAGTATGGACCCAACAAATAATTAAAGAAAAGATGAAAAGTGGCAAAATCCATGTGTACCGAAGATATTAATTGAGTATATAATTTTTAATCATTCGCAAAGTTCCTACTTTAATGAGAACACTTAAACTAACGGCGGCTATTGGCCCTAATATAAACCCTAAAAATCCAAAGAGTTTTATAAATACAAATAAGATTATTAACAAACCTAACGGGTGAACGCCAATTGATGACCCGATTAATTTAGGTTCAAGTATGTTTCGAACTATGATTAATAAAAGGAATAGTAAACAAATTTTAATAGTTAGAACGAACTGGCTCGTAAAAAACAAATACAAAACCCAAGGAACGAAAACCGCACTAATTCCGATTATTGGAATTAGATCAAACATCATAACGACTAAAGCAATACCGAGTGTATGAGATAATTTAAATATGTTTAACACTATAAAAACAATTGAACCAGTAATAAAGATAATTAATAATTGGGCGAACAAGTATTTTTTTACTAATGAAGAAAATTCTTTTTTCGTTTGAACATAATAGTTCTTATAACTATCTGGAAGTTTATTTAATATGTTACTTAACCATTTTGGTCCATCACTACTAATGAAAAATACCCCAATTAATATGAAAACTAAATAATAGCTACTTTTTAAAACGTTTGAAAGCCAACTAATCGTTTCTTGTAAGAAGTTAATAATTGATTCTTTGCTAACTTGTTTAAGACTTTCGGTCATTTCGGTAAACATTGATTTAATCATCAACTGTGAATCAGGATTAACAGAACTAAAAAAAGACGTAGACAATTGGTAAAAGCGTTCTAAATTTTCCATGAAAAATTGTTCGATTATAATAAAAAAGTCTTCTAAAAAGCTTGGTAAATGCTTTGTTAAGTATTGAAGAAGATGGATAAATTCTATAATACTGAATGTAATGATCGTAATAAAACTAATTAAAATAATTAATAAAACAGTAAAAACAGCTAATTTGCGATTTAAATGAAGTTTTCTGTTCAAAATATTGACAATCGGATTAATGATAATCGCTAATGCAAAAGCAATTAAAAAAGGGAACAAATAAATAAACGAAAAGTAACAAATCAAGCCTATAAGAATAGATAAGGTTACTAATTTTATTAGATTTATGTAATTAATGGCCATCCTTAGAACCCTTTCTACGCTTGTTGTTTATTTAGGGGGTTGATTAAATCATGTTTCATACGTCTACTATCTTTTTACTCATTCTATTAGCACTTGGCTTTATTGCGAAAAACCAAGCCATTTTATTCGCAGTCTATATACTGCTAGGTATTAAATTGTTTCAGCTAGAAGACAAAGTATTTCCATACTTAGAGGAAAAAGGTTTGTTTATTGGCGTTGTCATTATTACGATTGCTGTTTTAGTACCAATTGCATCAGGCGAAATTGGTTTCTCACATTTATTAAGTAGCGTTAAATCATATTACGGTTGGATTGCATTACTATCAGGAATATTTGTTGCGTATGTTGCTAAAGATGGATTGAGTTTATTAGCAAATGACCCACATTTAACTGTAGCTTTAATTATAGGAACAATTATCGCCATTGTATTTTTTAAAGGTATTGCTGTCGGGCCACTTATAGGAGCGGGCATCGCTTATTTAGCTATGCAATTTGTAGATTCTGTCATCCGCTGGTTTACATAAGTAGCTCGTCCTACATCAATTTATTAATTAATATGAAAAATGAGTTTGTTTTATGTTTTTTAATCGGTATGATTTCACTTTCCTAATAAATTTGTTTATAATGGACTTTGGGATGAGAACTATATTTTATGTAATAATAAGGCTACATACGAATGAATGTTCCATGGAGAATATTTATTGAAAAGGAGAGAGATATTTTATGTCAAACCCTAAAGGACTAGAAGGTATCGTTGCAACAGAATCCTCAATTAGTTCAATCATCGATGACAAATTAACTTATGTTGGTTACGACATCGATGATCTAGCTGAGAACTCTAGTTTTGAAGAAATTATTTATTTACTTTGGAATCAAAAGTTACCGACAAAATCTGAACTTGATGAGCTAACACAAGATTTAGCTAATCATATGGATTTACCTCAAGGTGTTATTGATCACTTAAAGTCTTATGACTTGAAGAAAGTACACCCAATGGCAGCACTTAGAACAGCTGTATCAATGTTAGGTCTTTATGATGAAGAAGCAGATGAAATGACAGAAGAAGCAAATCGTCGTAAAGCGATTCGTCTACAAGCAAAAATGCCTACTATTGTAACAGCATTCGCACGTATTCGTAATGGTGAAGAACCAGTTGCGCCTAAGAAGAACTTAAGTTTTGCTGCGAACTTCTTATACATGCTTAATGGTAAGGAGCCAGAAGCAGTTGAGGTAGAAGCATTTAATAAAGCGCTTGTTTTACATGCTGACCATGAATTAAATGCATCAACATTTACTGCCCGTGTTTGTGTAGCGACTTTATCTGATGTATATTCAGGTGTCACAGCAGCAATTGGAGCACTTAAAGGACCTTTACATGGTGGAGCGAATGAGCGTGTGATGAACATGTTAGCTGAAATTGGCGAAGAAGATAAAGCACTTGATTATATTAAAGAAAAACTTGCTAATAAAGAAAAAATTATGGGCATGGGGCACCGTGTATACCGTCAAGGCGACCCACGTGCTAAACATTTGAAAGAAATGTCAAGACAATTAACAGAGTTAACTGGCGAACCAAAATGGTACAACATGTCAGTTAAAATTGAAGAATATATTAAAAACGAAAAAGGTTTACCAGCTAACGTTGATTTCTATTCAGCATCTGTTTATCACAGCTTAGGTATTGATCACGATCTATTTACACCAATTTTCGCTGTAAGTCGTGTATCTGGATGGTTAGCACATATTTTAGAACAATATGCGAATAACCGCTTGATTCGTCCAAGAGCTGAATACGTTGGGCCAAGCAAACAACAATACGTTTCAATTGATCAGCGATAAACCAAAAGCCGGGCTTACCGGCTTTTGTGATGTTTATTAAAAACAACATAAAGATTTGTAATTTAGGAGGTAATAACATGTCTCAAGGTGAAAAAATTACTGTACAAAATGGTAACTTAAACGTACCAAACAATCCGATTATTCCTTTTATCGAAGGAGATGGAACAGGTCCTGACATTTGGGCTGCCGCTTCACGTGTTTTAGAAGCTGCTGTTGAGAAAGCTTATAAGGGCGAAAAGAAAATCGTTTGGAAAGAAGTTCTTGCAGGTGAGAAAGCTTATAATCAAACAGGCGAATGGCTACCAAGTGAGACTTTAGATACGATTCGCGAATATTTTATTGCAATTAAAGGTCCTTTAACTACTCCAATTGGAGGCGGAATCCGTTCATTAAACGTTGCGCTACGTCAAGAACTAGACTTATTTACTTGCCTACGTCCAGTACGTTATTTTGATGGAGTACCTTCTCCTGTCAAACGTCCAGAAGATGTTGATATGGTTATTTTCCGTGAAAACACTGAAGATATTTATGCTGGTGTTGAATGGCAAGAAGGAACAGATGAAGTTAAAAAGATAGTTAAATTCCTACAAGATGAAATGGGAGTTCACAAAATTCGCTTCCCAGAAACTTCAGGTATTGGAATTAAGCCGGTATCTAAAGAAGGTACAGAACGACTTGTTCGCTCTGCCATCGACTATGCTCTAAATGAAGGAAGAAAGAGCGTTACATTAGTTCATAAAGGTAATATTATGAAATTTACTGAAGGAGCTTTCAAACTTTGGGGCTATGAACTAGCAGAACGTGAATATGGTGATAAAGTATTCACTTGGGCAGAGTATGACAAAATTGTTGAAGAAAAAGGCCGTGAAGCTGCTGATAAAGCTCAATCAGAAGCTGAAGCAGCAGGAAAAATCATTGTCAAAGATGCGATTGCTGATATTTTCTTACAACAAATTTTAACTCGTCCAAAGGAATTTGACGTTGTTGCGACAATGAATTTAAACGGTGACTACATTTCTGATGCGCTTGCTGCTCAAGTTGGGGGTATTGGAATTGCTCCTGGTGCAAATATTAACTATGAGACTGGTCACGCTATTTTTGAAGCTACACATGGTACGGCTCCAAAATACGCTGGTCTTGATAAGGTTAACCCATCTTCAGTTATTCTTTCTGGTACATTAATGCTTGATCATTTAGGCTGGAGAGAAGCGAGCGAGCTAATTCTTAAAGCAATGGATAAAACAATCGCAAGTAAAGTTGTAACATACGACTTTGCACGCTTAATGGATGGGGCTACTGAAGTTAAATGTTCTGAGTTCGCTGATGAACTTATTAAAAACATGGACTAATCTAATCTGAAGGAAACAAGGAGGATGACCCCATGACAATCAAGCGTAAAAAAGTTTCTGTCATCGGTGCTGGATTCACTGGGGCAACAACAGCATTAATGGTCGCACAAAAGGAACTCGCGGATGTTGTGCTAGTTGATATTCCGAATATGGAAGATCCAACTAAAGGTAAAGCATTAGATATGCTTGAAGCAAGTCCTGTTCAAGGTTTTGATGCTAATATCATTGGAACATCAGACTACGAAGATACAAAAGATTCTGATGTCGTTATTATTACAGCTGGAATCGCGAGAAAACCTGGAATGAGCCGTGATGACTTAGTGGCAACAAATGCTAAAATTATGAAATCAGTCACTAAAGAAATTGTAAAGAATTCACCCGACTGTTTCATCATCGTGTTAACTAACCCGGTGGATGCAATGACGTACACTGTTTTTAAAGAATCAGGATTTCCTAAAAACCGTGTTATTGGACAATCCGGTGTTTTAGATACAGCACGTTTTAGAACTTTTGTTGCACAAGAGTTGAACGTATCGGTAAAAGACGTTAGTGGTTTTGTGTTAGGTGGACATGGTGATGATATGGTACCGATGTTACGCTATTCTTACGCAGGTGGAATTCCTTTAGAAAAATTAATTCCTAAAGAACGATTAGAACAAATTGTTGAACGTACACGTAAAGGTGGCGGAGAGATTGTTGGTCTATTAGGAAATGGATCAGCCTATTACGCTCCTGCTGCTGCATTAACAGAAATGGCAGAAGCAATTTTAAAAGATCAACGCCGAATTTTACCAGCCATTGCCTATCTCGAAGGGGAATATGGATACAATGATATGTATTTAGGAGTTCCAACAATTTTAGGTGGTAGTGGTATAGAGAAGATTCTAGAATTAGATCTTACAGAAGAAGAGAAATCTGTCCTAGACCAATCAGCTGAATCTGTAAGAAATGTTATGAAAGTATTAAAAAATAAGTAATTATAGAAGAAAGATGTTTCCTATCTAAAGGAAGCATCTTTCTTTTATAATTGTTTTTGTAAAAATGTCTAAAACAAATCGTTCGCATTTGATGAACGAGTCAACCAACTTGTTCTTCGTGTTAAAAATCAAATCACATCACCGTAGAAGTATGGATCTGCTAACTAATTATTAGACGTATATTTATTACTTCCAGGGAGTTTTTTGATGTTGTTCCAGGCTTTAATCGCATTCTCACGACTTTTCCCTTGATTATTAGGGTCAGCAAAAAAATCACGAATAAATTGATTGTATTCAAATTGAGGAGCGATTTTTTTCTTGTATGATGGGTCTTTCTTTCGTTCTTCCTCTTTATGCCAAGCATCTAAAACATCCCGATACGTTTTACCAATGTTGTTTTTAAAAAAGTTTTGGATATAGGTAGAAAAATGGAAATTAGGGATAACCGTCTTGAAAAAAGCTCTTACATTTTGACTACAACGATGGTTTTCCGAAATGACTGTATCAAGACTTAAATCGACCTGTAGTATCAACTTACTATTTACTTTTGATTTTCTAATAGGTTTTTTTATCTCCCCTGTACGGAGAAATGTTTCAATTTTATCTGAAATCTCAATTTTTGAACCAGAAGCACTTATCCCGTTTTCCCTGCAAAACGATTGTAATTCCTCTTTCAACCAATAATAGTTTTTAAAACTATCCACACTAATATCTTTTGTTAAATTGGGTCTCAATTTTTCACCTCCATATTCAATTATTTCTATTATAGAACAATTGTTCTGTTTTAATCAAAATTAATTATAATAAATCATAAGCAGCAAAGTCTCTTAAAAACAGCTTTTTTTATTTTTTTAACAGAAATAACAGTTCGACATAATTCCCCTTTACTTGAATTATTTACTATGTTAATTTAATGTTTAGAATATTTAAAAAATAATGACCACATTATTTGCATAGTAATGATTTACGAATTAAATGATTAGTTATGACGTAAATATTTACTTAAATAACTATTATAAAAAGGAGTTGGTATTCATGATGAAAGGTGATTTACTTATTAGCAAAATGCTCGAGCATGCAGAGAAATTTTTCCCGCGTAAAGAGGTTATATCACGAACAGCGTCAGGAATTCAGCGTTTTACTTACCAGGAAATCGGAGAACGGACGAGGCGATTAGCAAGTGCATTAGAACGACTAGGTATAAACCGAGGTGATAAAGTAGCAACCTTAGCTTGGAATGACCATCGACACTTAGAAGCTTACTTTGGAATTCCAGGTATGGGTGCCGTATTGCACACCATCAATATTCGACTATCACCAGAGCATATCTTATATATCATTAATCATGCTGAAGATAAAGTATTACTCGTTGATCCGATGTTAATTCCTTTATTAGAAGCTATTAAAGATCATTTGAGCACAGTCGAAGCTTATATTATTTTATCAGATGACACTCAATTACCAGAAACTACACTCGAACCAGTTTATTCCTACGAAGCATTAATTTCTGAATCTTCCCCTCACTATGTATTTCCTAAAGATATTGATGAAAACAGTCCTGCTGGGATGTGCTATACATCAGCAACTACAGGCAAACCAAAAGGCGTCGTTTATTCACATCGGGGCATCACATTACATAGTCTTGCTTTAGGTTTGGCTGATTCTGCTGCCATATCTGAATCTGATATATGTATGCCTGTTGTTCCGATGTTTCACGTCAATGCCTGGGGGACACCATTTGCAGCCACTTGGTTTGGAACGACACAAGTTTTACCAGGGCCAGCGTTTACTCCGGAAGTGTTAGCAAGTTTAATTACTGAAGAGAAAGTGACGATTACTGCTGGAGTGCCGACAATCTGGTTAGCTCTATTGAAGGAGCTAGATACAAACCCTGAAAAATACGATATGAGTTCTTTAAGAGCGGTGTTATGTGGAGGTTCAGCTGCACCGCTAGGAATGATTCGTGCTTTTGAAATGAAGCATAATATTCCATTTGCTCATGCATATGGTATGACGGAAACTTCTCCTCTAGTGACAATGTCGAGAATTAAAAGTTATCAAGAAGATTTGCCATATGAAGAAAAATTAAGAATTAGAGCCAAACAAGGCTATGTTGTCCCAGGACTCGAAATTAAAGTAGTGAATGATGAAGGTGAAGTAGAATGGAACGGAAAAGATATGGGAGAATTACTAGTTCGTGGCCCGTGGATAGCAGATGAATATTATAAAGATGAACGAACTGAAGAAGCTTTCCGTGATGGATGGTTGCATACTGGAGATATCGTAACAATTGATGAAGAGGGCTATATTAATATTGCGGATCGGACTAAAGATTTAGTGAAAAGCGGTGGAGAATGGATTTCAACGATTGATTTGGAGAATGCTTTAATGACACATGATGCAGTATTTGAGGCGGCTGTAATCGGTGTTCCTCACCCTAAATGGCAAGAACGCCCAATAGCAGCGGTAGTCCTAAAGTCAGGTATGAATGTAGATAAAGAAGAGTTATTTGATTTTCTAAAACCGCAATTTGCAAAATGGTGGCTACCAGATGACATTGTATTCTTAGATGAGATACCGAAAACATCAGTCGGTAAATTCCAAAAAAATCGATTAAGAGAACAATTACAAGATCATTTGAAAGTATAGAATCTTTTGGAACATGGAATATAACATTTCATGTTCCTTTTTTAAAGTTTGAAGTTTTATTTGAACAGAATGAAAACAAGACATTAGTACAGGCTATAGATAGTTTGTACTACTTTTTTATGGAGTGATTATAATGAAGGACAATCCATTCAATTTAGGTGATATCGTCTACGTCATGTATCGAAACCCACATGCACAAGATGTTGCGCAAATACAAGAAGCAGCTGTCGTAGAAAATCCAGAAAAGCCGGGAGAGTTAGCTGTATTTTTGTATGAAACATTTTATCCTTTAACAGATGAATTAGCTGTATTTAGCACAGCGGAAGAAGCAAATGAAGCTTATGAATATTATTTTGGAGCAGTAGACGAGGAGAATTTTTATGGTTAAGCCTTTCGTACCTGAACTCGTCTATATAGAACCACGAGCTTTACAATATCCGTTAGGCAAAGAGTTAAAGAATAAATTTGAGACTATGGGAATTGAAATTCGAGAAACTACATCTCACAATCAAATACGTAATTTGCCTGGAGATAATCATTTTCAGCGATACAGAATGGCGAAGTCTACTCTTGTTGTCGGGGTAAGAAAGACATTAAAGTTTGATACATCAAAACCTTCAGCTGAATATGCGATTCCTTTAGCAACCGGTTGTATGGGGCATTGTCACTATTGTTATCTTCAAACAACTATGGGAAGTAAGCCGTATATACGAACTTATGTTAATGTCGATGAAGTGTTTGAGCAAGCAGAAAAGTATATGGCTGAACGTGCTCCTGAAATGACGCGATTTGAGGCTTCGTGTACATCTGATATCGTAGGAGTTGATCACTTAACCCATTCTTTGAAGCGTGCGATAGAATATTTTGGTGAATGCGAATATGGTAAGCTCCGTTTTGTAACAAAATTTGCTCATGTGGATCATTTGCTAGACGCTGAACATAATGGGAAAACACGCTTTCGCTTTAGCATCAATGCCGATTATGTCATAAAGTATTTCGAACCTGGCACTTCGAGATTAGATGAACGAATAGAAGCAGCAAGGAAAGTGTCAGAAGCTGATTATCCATTAGGTTTTATCGTCGCACCGATTTATTTACATGATGGATGGGAAGAAGGATATAAAGAAATGTTTGAGAAGTTAGAAGCAACTCTTCCATCCCATGCTAGAAAAGATTTAACTTTTGAATTTATCCAGCATCGATTTACTAAGCCAGCTAAAAATGTCATACAAAAAAATTATCCGATGACGAAATTAGAATTAGATGAAGAAAAAAGAAAAGCTAAATGGGGACGATACGGTATTTGGAAATATGTATATCAAGATGAGGAACAAATAAAAATAAAGGAAACTTTACAAGGTTATATGAAAAAGTATTTTCCGAATGCTAAATTTGAATATTTTGTTTAGTTAAGAGGGGTTATAAACTAAGGGAATTATGAAGATATGTCATTTATTTTAATAATATATTAAGGGCTAATAAAAGATTGAAACTTTGGGGACAGGAATTATTAGCCCTTTGATCCTTTCGAGCGACTGTTTTTTTCACTCAGTCACTTCAATGATTCCAACAGCACCTTTTGTCGCATGGTTGAATTGGTGTGTTACGAAAGGATAGTTACCAGCTTCTTTAACTGTGAATTCTACAACAGCTCCACCACTTGCTGGTAGCATAATTGTTTGCAAACCTTTCATATGGTTATATGGATTACCATCGATATAGACATCATCCATAATTGTTCCAACAATATGGAAAGAACTCACTTCATTTGGTCCTACATTTAGTACATAGAAACGTACTTTGTCACCAACTTTGGCATGTAAAGGTTCAGCTTTCAATCCAAAGACTTTACCATTTGTATTTGCTTGTCCTTCGTGTAATGCTTTTGTAGAAAATACCATTTGGCTTGGCACGCCGTTGATCATATCATCGAAATCATTGTATTTGTACCATTCATTTTGAATGACTACATATTCAACATCAACCTCTTGGTCAGTTGGATAGCCATCATCAGGTTCAACGATAATCATGCCATGCATTCCGTTCGCAATATGGCTTATGACTGGATCAGTTCCGCAGTGATACATAAATACTCCAGGTTTATTTGCTTCATATACAAATGTACCTTCTTCATTTGGTGCAACGTCGGCAAAACCTACACTTGGTGCTGTATGAACGGCATGGAAGTCCATGCTATGTGGTATTGCTGGGTCGTGATTGGCTAATGTAAAATGAATCGTATCACCTTGTTTGACTTTCAAAAGAGGGCCTGGTGCTTCACCATTAAAAGTCCAAGCTTTATAAATCGTGTCTTCATCAATTTCAATATCTGTAATTTGTGCAGTCATTTCAATGTAAACATCTTTTCCGTCCCGCTCTATTTTTACAGGTACTGGTTGTTGATTTAATTCTTTGTGTGGTTCAATGACTTCAACTTGAGCTGCGTCATTGGCAGCAGCACCTTGTGCTTTAGATTCTAAAGTATCAGTACTTTGACTACAAGCACCAAGTAATAGTGCAGGTGTTAGTAATAACCCAATTGTTACTAGATTAATTTTTTTCATTTGAATCACTCCTCAAGATTATTTAATCCCATTCACGAGTGACAGAGACATGAATACTATTTTTGTTTTAATCTCCTCCTTTCACTTTTAATTATAAAGGGTTTAAAAGTTACAATTGTGAAATAAATCACATTTTCAGATGAATCTGTGAACTATTTGTGAAATCATTCACAATTGAATTATTGAATAATTATCTCTAATTAAAAATTTTTAGAAAAGTATTAATTAATTATCAATATTGTGGTAATATATAGAAAAAAGTGTAAATGTGGAGGGGCATTTAGTGGGAATTTCTGAAATACACCCGATTTTTTATCATGCAAGGATTGGACAGAAACGACTTTTCAGACATATACAAAATCTTAGCGAACGAAATAAATTTGCTAAAGAGCGTAGCGGAGAATCATTTTCATACACTTGTAAAAAACATCAGTCGTTATTACGCAGAAAATTAGGTGACAGTGACCCAGAGTTACAAGAAAATAAAATTACTAATTTAAAAATCGCATCGAAGAAAGTAGACGGAATTGTAATTAAACCTGGAGAGGTTTTTTCCTTTTGGAAGATAGTCGGAAAAACGACCAAATCAAAAGGCTATATTGAAGGAATGTTACTGTCAAGAGGTGAAGTGATTAGAGGAGTTGGTGGTGGCATTTGCCAATTAGCTAATTTGCTTTATTGGATGGCACTACATACACCACTTGAAATTGTTGAAAGACACCATCATAGTTTTGATCCGTTTCCTGATAGTGGTAGAGTTCTGCCGTTCGGAAGTGGGGCGAGTGTATTTTATAACTATGTTGATTTACGGTTTTACAATCCAACAAATCAGTCATTCCAAATAAAAGTTTGGTTGGATGATAAACATTTGAAAGGCGCTATAAATACTGATCAACAATGGCCCTACTCATATCATATTGAAGAAAGAAATCATAAGTTTTTAGAAAAGGATTCAAAAAACTATCGCCAAAATGAAATTTGGAGAAAAACTGTCGACAAAACTACAGGTAATTATATAAAAGAGGAACTATTAATTAAAAACTTTTCCGAAGTTAAATATGAAATTCCAAAACAAGCATAAAATAAAAGGTCTTGAATGAGAAATTCAAGGCCTTTTATGCTGTAACTGTTTTTTCGTTTTTTATTGGAGAAAGTTTTAATTGGTGGATTGTAATTTCTGGTCGACTACCAATCCGGATGTTGACCCCTGTTTGCCCAAGGCCTTCACTTATATAAAACGGCTTATCGTCAATATAATGCAGTCCTTTAGTCATATTCATTCGGACAAGTTCACCCATTTTTTTCAGATGATACGGTTTAGGCCAATGGATTTGACCGCCATGAAAATGTCCAGAAAGCAAATAGTCAAAATGATAGTTCTTCATTTCTAATACAACATTAGGATCGTGCGTTAATACTAGATTGAAGCCTTCTTCAACATTAACCGTCGCATAGGATTGGCCTAAATTACTATGTTTTGTTCCATAATCATCAATCCCAATAATATTTAATGTTTTACCATTTACTTCAATAGACTCACTTTCATTCTGTAGTGTTTTTACCCCATGATTGTTCAATAACTTTTTCAACTGATTAAAATCATCGCCTTTTAAGACATAATCATGGTTTCCAAACACAGCGTACATACCGTATTTAGGGTTAATTTTTTTCAATTCGATTAAATATGGTAGTAGCTTAGGAATGCTTCTTTTTCGGTCCATAAAGTCACCAGTTAGTGCGATCAAATCAATTTCTTCTTCTTTTAATGATTCATACAGTTGCTCCGGGGACACTGAAATATTTTCTAGATGTATATCAGATAGTTGTAATACATTAATACTAGTTGCATTATCAGATGCATTATTTACATTAATTTTATTTATAGAAACAGCTTGAGTGTTCTTATAGCCTTTATATATAATAGCTGACATTGGTAATGCCAACATCGTCATCATTGTTAACATCATATACATAACCTCCCAACATCTATTATATAAGATTAATAGAAAAAATTTGGTGTTAGTTTATGGATAATTTGTTTTAAGAAGAATCTGAAGATATAAATTTAAAGCGAATGGATACAATAGTCTAGAGGTGATGGCAAGGTATGAATTTAGGTTAAATTATACAAAAAGAGGAATGGATTGAAAGGAGAAATGTCATGGCACAAGGGACAGTCTACATTAGAGAAGCTATAGAAGAAAAAACAATTCAAGAAATTGAACATATATTAAATGCGTTAGAAGGTATTGAAAGAGTATTAGTCGACACTGATGATGGTGAAGTGAAAATAGAGTTTTCTGAAGAAATTATTAATAAACAAGCGATTATTGATACGCTAAAAACATATGGCTATACGGTTTAGTGACGTTGCGAGATGATTCCATTTATTTGGGTCATCTTTTTTTAATTATTAATTTAAATAATCGAAATTGGTTGAAAAATAAATTCGGATGTCACATGTTAAGATATACGAGTCAATCAGTCTACCGATATGGATAGCTAATTAAAAACAACTTATCCATTAACTTTATTACTATCAAATAATTCGATGGGAAATCAATGAAGTTTCTTTTTCTCTTTTAGGGTAAAATACACATAAATAAACCTTTTAGGAGGTAGTTCTCAATGAATTCCAAACAAAAACCTAATAAATTAATCACTGAAAAATCCCCATATTTAATGCAACATGCTTACAATCCTGTTGATTGGTACCCATGGGGTAATGAAGCATTTGAAAAAGCGAAACAGGAAAACAAACCCATCTTCCTTTCAATCGGCTACAGCACTTGCCATTGGTGTCATGTCATGGCTGAGGAATCGTTTGAGAACGAAAGAATTGCTCGTATTTTAAACGGCCGTTACGTTTCTATTAAAGTTGATCGAGAAGAACGGCCAGATATTGACTCTATATATATGAAAGTATGCCAGCAAATGACTGGTCATGGAGGATGGCCATTAAATATTTTCATGACACCTGATCAAGTTCCTTTTTATGCAGGGACTTATTTTCCTAAAGAAAGTCGGTATGGTATTCCTAGTTTTGAAGAAGTGATTGTTTATCTGTCTGAGACTTACCGTAATGACCCTGCACAAATCGAATCAGTGACAGAGGATGTTCAACGCGGTTTAAATAAAATGGTCGAACGAAAAAGTGATGAACGTCTTGATCAAAAAGTGACAGAAAAGGCATTTTCCTACTTATTAAAAATGTATGAGCCGAATTTTGGTGGGTTTAGTCAAGCGCCGAAGTTCCCTACACCTCATTACATCATGTTTTTACTAAGATATTATCAGCTAAACAAAGCTGACAAAGCGTTACAAATGGCAGAAAAAACGTTACAGTCGATGGCTCAAGGTGGTTTGTACGACCACGTCGGTTTCGGTTTTTCGCGTTATTCTACGGATGAAGAATGGTTAGTTCCTCACTTTGAGAAAATGCTTTATGATAATGCCTTGCTTCTCATTACCTATACTGAGTGTTATCAAATCACTCAGAATTCATTTTATAAAAAAATAGCAGAAGAAATTATTGAATTTATAAGCCGTGAGATGACAAGCAGTCAAGGTGGTTTTTATTCAGCGATCGATGCTGATTCAGAAGGACTTGAAGGAAAATATTATGTATGGGACCGTGATGAAGTATTTCAACTTTTAGGTGATGATTTAGGACTTATTTATACAGAGATCTATGATATAACTGACCGTGGTAATTTTGAAGGCAATAATATACCTAATTTAATTGATACGGATTTAGAAGCCTCAGCGAAAAAGTTGAACTTGACAAAAACTGAGCTGCAAGACAAATTAGAACTGGCTAGAATTAAATTGTTACAAGCAAGAGAAAAACGTGTCTATCCACATCTTGATGACAAGATATTAACATCATGGAATAGTATGATGATTGTTGGCCTGACTAAAGCATCAAAAGTATTTTCTAATAAAAATTATTTAGAAATGTCGAAGAAGGCTATTAACTTTTTAGAGGAGCATTTAATTGTAGATGGACGAGTGATGGCAAGATATCGAGATGGTGAAACGAAATTTAAAGGTTATATCGATGATTACGCATATTTGTTATGGGCTTATTTGTCCCTGTATGAAACAACGTATGAATTGACTTATGTACAAAAAGCCAAAAATATATCAACTAATCTTATTGAACTATTTTGGGATGAAGAAGACGGTGGGTTTTTCTTTAATGGTCATGATAGTGAACGATTAATTACTCGGGAAAAGGAAATTTATGATGGAGCGATGCCATCTGGAAATAGCGTAGCAGCAGTCATGTTAGCGCGCCTATCAGCATTAACGGGAGAAAGCATATACCGAGATAAGCTAGAGGAAATTTACCGAATCTTTCATAAAGAAGTTTCACATCATCCTTATGGGAGTACGTTTTTTCTCCAATCATTATTATTTACAGAATTACCTTCTAAAGAAGTCGTCGTCATTGGTAATCATGGGCATGAAAGAGAGCAATTTTTACAAAAAATTGACGAACTCTTTTTGCCAAACATCACCGTTCTTGTCGGGGATTCCAGTAAACAGTTAAGTTCTTATGCACCTTTTACAAACGATTATGCGATGTTAAATGATCAACTTACAATTTATATTTGTGAAAATTTTGCTTGCCAATCACCGACAAACGATATTAATAAAGCGATCAAACAGATTACAGAGAGCTGATGATGTCAGCTCTTTTGTTATTGTTTAGGAGACTATAAAGCGATATGGCTATTTATCATATTATTTAGTCATTGTTCAAAGTTAATGTTTGATTGTTCAAAGATAATGGGTAATTGTTCAAACATGGCGTGTGATTGTTTAAACATGGTGAGTAATTGTTCAAACATGGCGAGTAATTGTTCAAAGATGGTGTGTGATTGTTCAAACATGGCAAGTGATTGTCCAAACATGGTGGGTAATTGTTCAAACTACCTATGTTTTTGTTATCAATTCTTTACAAGAAATTTACATGAGCTATTCTTTTCAATGATGCATTTTATCGTTATGATTAGAGTAATAATACCAATTGGGGGATGAAAAAGTGACGCGGCAAATATTAATTGTTGATGATGAACAGTCGATTACAACATTGATTGATTATAATTTAACTAAAGCTGGTTTTAAAACTGACGTCGTTCACGATGGCGAAGCGGCAATAAGGAAACTACGCGATCATTCATATGATTTAATGGTGCTCGACCTTATGCTCCCTAAGATTAATGGTCTTGAAGTATGCCAGCGTTTAAGAGAAAGTAATTATTCCTTACCAATCATTATGTTAACAGCTAAAGGCGAAGAATCGGACAAAATTGCAGGGTTAGATTTTGGTGCAGATGATTATATAACCAAACCATTTAGTCCTAAAGAGTTAATTGCACGTATAAAAGCAGTACTAAGACGTACAGTACAGGTGGATGACACGACTATACTTGAAGTCGGTGGCATAAAAATTATAGAAGACTTATATGAAGTTTATAAAAATGATGAATTAGTTGAATTTACGAAAAAAGAGTTTGAGTTATTATTATACTTAGCAAAAAGAAAGAACAAACCTTGCTCAAGGGATGTATTACTAAAAGATGTATGGGAATTTGATTTTGTTGGGGATACTAGAATTGTCGATGTTCACATTAGTCACTTAAGAGATAAACTTGAAGATAATCCAAAGACACCAACATTAATTAAAACGGTTAGAGGTGTCGGTTATAAACTTGAGGGGTAGTTGTTGTTATGAAAAATTTCACGAATAAACGTGTTTTATATTTATACGTAATCATTGCGATCACTTTTATAGTTATTTTAGGACTATTATTTACTCAAATTGCAAAACAATTTGTTGTTCATGCTTACGAAGAACAGATGCAATATGATGTTGAGTATATTGCTGAACAATTACAACGTGAAGACTTAACAACAGAACAGCTTCAAGAACGACTACAACAGTATAAACAATATTTCCCTGTTGACTTATATTACGTTCAATTAGATACACGTAAGCATTTACATACATTTCAATCGAATTCAGAGATTGTCCAAAAAATACGAACAAATTTTATCAATAATGAACGCCAAACATCTGAATTAGTTCAACAGAGATTAATATTTCCTTTAACAATGAGTAACAATGAAAAGCTAATTCTTATATCTAAGGAATTACCATTACAATATTTAAGTACAACCATTTGGTGGATTACTTTGTTTCTAGCTGGATTTGTTGCTGTGTTTATTTGGAGCTTTGGAAATAGATTATATGACAATTATGTTGAACCGATTAATAAAGCTTCGGATATTGCATCTAAATTAGCTGCAGGAAATTATAAAGCGAGAATTCATGATGCGCCATACGGTACAATCTCCCAGCTAAGCCAATCCTTAAACTCATTAGCACGAAATTTGGAATATATAACTTCAAAATATGAAAATCAAAATAATCGTTTAAAAACGTTAGTTAACAACATGGAAAGTGGCTTATTACTTATTAATGAGAAAGGGATTACCCGTATTGCTAATGATTCGTTTGTGAACAGTTTTATCGAGGATCGTGAAGATTATATCGGTAAAATTTATTACGATGTCATTAACCATGCTAAATTAAATGACGAAATCCAACATGTTATATTTCTTGAACAAAAACGCCAACTAACTATAGAAACTGAAGATGGAGCATTTTTTGAAGTATATATCGCCCCAATAAGGAGTGACCAAAAGACTGGTAAAGGGGTCGTTATTGTTTGTCATGATATTACGAGAATAAAGCAGTTAGAAAACATTAGAAAAGATTTTGTTGCAAACGTTTCGCATGAATTACGGACACCAATCACATCTATTCAAGGATTTTCTGAAACGTTACTTGAAGGAACAGATCATAGCCCTGAAACAGTCAAACACTTTTTATCAATTATTGAAAAAGAAAGTAGACGTTTAAATGCATTGATCTCTGATTTACTATATTTATCTACGTTAGAAAAAGAAGACTTTCAATTGACGAAGACACATTTTACAGCTTCACATCTAATGGATGAAGTATACTTAGTCGTTAAACAAAATCTTGATGAAAAACAAATTGAAACAGCCATAAATATTTCACCAAGCAATTTAGAAATACATGCGGATTACTATAGGGTTTATCAGCTAGTGCTTAATTTATTTTCTAATGCCATTCAATATACGAAGAAAGAAGGGCGTATAGACTGGGAGATATATACTGAACAGGATGAGGTCGTCTTTAAAATAGTTGATACTGGAATTGGTATACCTAAAAAAGAACTTCAAAGAGTATTTGAACGATTTTATCGTGTGAGTAATGATCGTAGTCGAGAAACGGGAGGTACGGGACTTGGACTATCAATTGTTAAACATATTGTTGAAGCACATGACGGACATATCGAAATTGATAGTGAGCTAGGTGAAGGAACAACAATCAAAGTGTTCATTCCCCAAGTACAAATTTAGTTTGTTATAATGATAGAAAAAGAGTAAAGAGGTGTTCGTACCTTGTCAGATGAAATTATTTTAATTGACGGTAACAGTATTTTATATCGTGCATTTTTTGCATTACCTTTATTAAGTAACGATAAAGGAGTACACACGAATGCTGTTTACGGATTTACAACGATGTTATTAAAGATTTTGGAGAAGCAAAAACCATCACATATTCTAGTTGCGTTTGATGCTGGTAAAACAACATTTCGTCACGAGACGTTTAAGGAGTATAAAGGTGGTAGGCAAAAAACACCACCGGAACTATCTGAGCAATTTCCAATAATGCGGGAGTTGTTAGATTCATTCGGCATTAAATATTATGAATTAGAAAATTACGAAGCTGATGATATCATTGGGACGTTATCGAAAGAAATGAATGATGAGAAGAAGAAATGTACTATTTATTCTGGAGATAAAGATTTATTACAGCTAATTTCAGATTTTGTAACAGTGAATGTTACACGAAAAGGCATTTCAGAAGTAGACACATACACACCTCAAATGTTAGATGAAAAGCTTGGAATCACTCCTGATCAAATTATAGAATTAAAAGCATTAATGGGTGATAAATCTGATAATATACCAGGTGTACCTGGAGTAGGTGAAAAAACAGCACTCAAATTATTGAAACAATATGGAACGTTGGAGAATGTTTATGATCATATTGATGACATTAGCGGTAAGAAGTTAAAAGAAAATTTAATTAATCATAAAGAGGATGCGTTTATGAGTCGTGAGCTTGCAACGATTAAACGTGATTCTCCACTTGAAATTAAAATGAACGATATCGAATACAACGGTTACCAATCTCGAGATGTCATTGAGCTGTTTAAAGCATATGGTTTCAATTCTTTAATGGATCGAATTGATGGCGAAGGTGAAGCTGTCGTAAAAGAGCCAATAAACTTCGATATTTTACATGATTTTAACGATGAGATTTTAAGTGATCAACCTAACTTTTTATATATGGAAATGTTAGAAGATAATTATCACAATGGTCAAATCATTGGTTTTTCAATAATTAATGATCAAGGCAATTATTTTATTTCAACAGATGATGCATTACAGTCAAGTCAATTTAAAGCTTGGTTAGAGGATGAATCGCGTAAGAAAATAGTATCTGATTTTAAACGAAATAAAGTGGCATTAAAGTGGCGTGACATCGATTTAAGAGGAGTAGATTTTGACCTTATTTTAGCTGCTTATATCGTGGATCCAGCTAATAACCAAGATGATTTACCGTCAATTGGACATGCTTATGGTATATTTGATGCCTCTTATGACGAAGAAGTATATGGAAAAGGGGCAAAACAAAAAATTCCTGCAAAAGAGATTTATAGTGAACATATTGTACGTAAAGGTATCGTTGCTAAGAAGCTTTATTCAATTTTAAAAGAAGAAATAGAGAAAAATAATCAACATTCACTTTATTATGATTTAGAAATCCCATTATCTCATATCCTTGCTGATATGGAATATAACGGTGTTTTAGTTGATACCGAGCGTTTAGAAGAGATGAAAAAAGACTTAGGTGAGCGTTTAAAACATATCGAACAAGACATTCACGGTTTAGCTGGACAGTCATTTAATCTTGATTCTCCTAAACAGCTAGGAAAGGTTTTATTCGAAGACTTACAACTACCTGTAATTAAAAAAACAAAAACAGGATATTCAACTTCAGCAGATGTATTAGAAAAGCTTCAACATGAACATGAAATCGTTGATAAAATATTACTTTATCGTCAACTAAGAAAATTGCAATCCACTTATCTTGAAGGGTTATTAAAAGTGGTTCATGAAGACTCGAAAAAAATTCATACTCGTTTTAACCAAGTGTTGACACAAACAGGTCGATTAAGTTCGACAGACCCTAATTTACAAAACATTCCAATTCGGCTTGAAGAAGGACGAAAAATTCGCCAAGCATTTATACCTTCCAAAGAAGGCTGGGTTATTTTTGCTGCTGACTATTCACAAATTGAATTAAGAGTATTAGCTCACATTGCTCAAGATGAAAAATTAATCGATGCGTTTAAACATAATAAAGATATTCATACCCAAACGGCGATGGAAGTATTTAATGTTGGCGAAGATGAAGTTAACTCACTCATGAGAAGACATGCTAAAGCAGTTAACTTCGGGATTGTCTACGGAATTAGTGACTATGGACTAAGCCAGAGCTTGGGAATTACGCGTAAAGAAGCGGGAAAATTTATTGAGAAATACTTTAATAGCTACCCAGGTGTTAAAGAATATATGGATGACATTGTTCGTCAAGCTAAACGAGATGGCTATGTTGAAACGATTATGAATCGTAGACGATATTTGCCTGATATTACGAGTAGAAACTTTAATAAACGGAGCTTTGCCGAACGTACTGCAATGAATACCCCTATTCAAGGTAGTGCTGCAGATATTATTAAAAAAGCGATGATTGATGTCACGCAATTATTAAAGAATTCTAATATTCAAGCTACTTTATTACTTCAAGTACATGATGAATTAATCTTTGAAGTTGTTGAAGAAGATATTGATGAGTTAAATCAATTAGTGAAAAATGCGATGGAAAATACGGTTGAATTATCTGTTCCACTCATTGCTGAAGCATCATATGGACCTACTTGGTATGATGCGAAATAAGGAAGGAAGTTAGAACGTTGCCAGAATTACCAGAGGTTGAAACAGTAAGAAGATCCTTAGAGCCACTCATTAAGGGGAAGAAAATAGAGCAAATTAATATATTATACCCTGGGATCATTAAAGAGCCGAATGATTCAAAAGCATTTGAACATCTCTTAGTTGGACAAACGTTTCAGAAAATCGATCGGCTAGGTAAGTTTTTATTATTTTTTTTAAATGACTTCGTTTTAATTTCCCATCTGAGAATGGAAGGGAAATATGGTATTTTTGATAAAGACGAAGAGATTGATAAACATACGCACATCATTTTTTCATTAAATGATCAGACGGAGTTACGTTATAAAGATGTACGTAAATTCGGGACGATGCATATCAAAGCGTTTGAAAATGTTTTTACGACAGCCCCGTTAAATAAATTAGGATTAGAACCATTTAGTGATAACTTTACACCTGAATATTTGTATGAAAAACTACAAAAGACGGCAAGAAAAATTAAGCCTGTTTTATTAGATCAATCAATTGTGACAGGACTCGGTAATATATACGTTGATGAAGTCCTCTACTGGGGTAGAATACATCCGGAGCAAATCGCATCGACTATTACGTTTGAACAATGTAACACCCTTCATCACTTTATTATTAAAGTATTAGACAATGCTATCGAACATGGTGGATCCTCTATTCGCTCTTACCTAAATAGTTTAGGTGAAATAGGTATGTTTCAGCTACAAATTGCTGTTTATGGTAAAGAAGGCGAGCTTTGTGATCATTGTCAAACAGAAATCGCTAAAATAAAAGTAGGTGGAAGAGGGACACACTTTTGTCCTAACTGCCAAGTGTTGTAATTGATTGAAACACAAGTTATAAGCTCTTTTCATAAGATATTTTGAACCCTTATGGAAGGAGCTTTTCCCATTGAGTCAAATACTAATCGTCATGCTTTTACTCAGTTTAGCAGTTAGCTTTGATAGTTATTTCTTTGGGTTAACGTATAGCTTACGTTCAATAAAAGTAAACTATACAATATATTTATTAATCGGTGTAATGACCGCATTAAGCTTTATGACTGGTCATATTATTGGTCAATCTATCGCCTTCTTAATCCCGAGTGTGACGGAAGTATTAGGCGGGATCATTTTTGTGCTAATTGGTTGCTATATCATATGGCAGTGGATCGATGAGCAACGTAAAAAAATTAAAAAGTATCGTTTTCATCATAATACGTCTACTTTAAATTTACGAACGATTTGGAATGTATTAAAAAAGCCTGATTATGCTGATTTGGACTTTTCTGGTACGATAACTGGTAAAGAATCATTCTTTGTTGCGATAGCTCTTTCTTTAGATTCTTTTGGTAGTGGGATCGGATCAGCGTTTACTTCATTACCAATTGTTTTTACTGGAATTATGATTGGTATTAGCTCTTCCTTTTTCTTAGCGTTTGGTTTTTTAACCGGACATTGGCTCCGGTCAATAAAATGGATGCACCAATTATCTTTCCTCCCGGGGATTATATTAATTTGTTTAGGGTTTTGGAATTTTATGAAGTAGGTGATGAGGTTGACCTTAGTTATTGGTCTTACAGGTAGTATTGCAACTGGGAAATCAACAATTTCGAACATGTTTAAAGAATGGAATTATCCTGTAGTTGATGCTGATAAAATAGCTCGTGAAGTTGTGGAGCCAGGTGAAGCAGCTTACGAAAAAATTGTATCTTATTTCGGTGAATCCATTTTAAACTCTGATCGTACAATCGATCGTAAAAAATTAGGTCATATCGTTTTTAATGATAAAAATGAGCGAGACCAATTAAACGGAATCATTCATCCTGAAATTAGAAAAGAAATGTTGAGACAGCGTGATGCTTTTATTGAACAGAAAGCTCCAGCTGTCGTTTTAGATATTCCATTACTTTTTGAAAGTCAGTTATTTGATTATGTTGATAAAGTATTAGTCGTTTATGTGGAACCAGAAGTTCAATTAGAAAGACTAATGAAAAGGGATGGAAGTTCTAAAGAAGAAGCGTTAAGTCGGATTAAATCACAAATACCGATCACAGAGAAAAAAGAAAGAGCGGATGCATTTATCGATAATAGTCGCACAATCACAGATAGTAAAGAACAGTTAAAGAATATATTAAAGCAGTGGAATGTTTAACTTTATAATGGCTTTTCGTCTAATTTGGCGTTAAGCCATTTTTTTTCATATATTTTTTATAAATTTAAACAGCATAAAGATTATATATATGTTATACTATTTTTGGGTTTTTGAAGAAAAGTATAACATAATCAAATTGGAGGGGACCGGAATGGGTGTTACTCGTATAGCAATCAATGGTTTTGGACGAATTGGGAGAATGGTGTTTCGAAAAGCAATGATGGAAAACAATCTTGAAGTTGTCGCAATAAATGCAAGCTATCCTGTCGAAACATTGGCCCATTTAATTAAGTACGATTCTAACCACGGTACTTTTGAATTAGCTGTTGAAGTTAAAGATGAAAAATTATTTGTAGACGGTAAAGAAGTTAAAGTTGTTTCTAATCGAAATCCAGAACAATTGCCTTGGAGTCATCTTAATATTGATATTGTAATCGAGGCGACAGGTGCATTTCGAACAAAGGAAACAGCTTCAAAACATATAGATGCTGGTGCTAAAAAGGTTATCATTACTGCCCCTGGTAAAGAAGTTGACCGTACGATCGTTATGGGTGTTAATGAATCAGAATATAATGCGGAGAAAGATGATGTCATTTCAAATGCTTCATGTACAACAAACTGTTTAGCTCCGGTTGTTAAAGTATTAAATGATCGTTTTGGAATTAAAGAAGGGTTAATGACAACCGTTCACGCTTTCACAAATGATCAAAATAATTTAGATAACCCACATAAAGATTTACGTCGTGCTCGCGGATTAACTCAATCAATTATCCCGACATCGACAGGAGCTGCAAAAGCAATCAACGAAGTTTTACCCGAATTAAAAGGTAAATTACACGGAATGGCGTTAAGAGTGCCAACTCCAAATGTCTCATTAGTTGATTTAGTCGTCGATGTTAAACAAGATGTAACAGTTGAGGAAATAAATAAAGCGTTTAAAGATGCAATGAATGAAGAAATGCAGGGAATACTATCGTTTAACGAGGAACCCCTCGTTTCTGTTGATTATATGACTTCTCCATTTTCATCAATTGTTGATGGGCTATCAACCATTGTAATGGGGGACAGAAAAGTTAAAGTATTAGCTTGGTATGACAATGAATGGGGCTATTCTTGTCGTGTGGTTGACCTTGCAAAATATGTTGGTGAAAAATTATAATTTTTTAGGGAAAATTGTTGTTGCAAACCGCATGAAAACATTATATACTTTGTCTTGTGCTATGTATTTTAGCGCAAGTAAGAATCGCCATTCCTGATGATCACTACTTAAAGGGTTAGGACCTCTTTGGACTAACTTTCCCCCGTGGTAGCTGGTCTCTTCAGCAGGGAAGCGAATCCAGTAAAGGGGGATATGACGTTGGATACAATCGGTAGACATGTCATTGCAGAATTATGGGAGTGTAGTGAAGAGAAGTTAAATGATATGGAGTATATTGAAAAACTTTTCGTTGATGCAGCATTAAAGGCAGGAGCAGAAGTTAGAGAAGTTGCTTTTCACAAGTTTGCTCCTCAAGGTGTAAGTGGAGTTGTCATTATTTCCGAATCTCATTTAACGATTCACAGCTTCCCGGAACATGGCTATGCTAGTATTGATGTTTACACATGTGGTGATATTATTGATCCAAATGTTGCTGCTAACTATATAGCAGAAGCATTGAATGCACAGTCAGTAGAAAAGGTTGAACTACCACGTGGTATGGGACCTGTAAAAGCAAAACACATTCATGTACTATAAAAAAATAACGAAGAAGCCTTGCTGGATATGAGAGCAAGGCTTCTTTTATTGTAATCGGTAGTGGAAGTAGATGAATACCTTTTGATATAATAATAAGAATACAGAAACATACATGGAGTGAATACAATGAAATGTCCAAATTGCGATTCCAAAAATACTCGTGTTTTAGATTCACGTCCTGTTGATGATAACCGTTCAATCAGACGAAGAAGAGAATGCGAAGATTGCCAATATCGTTTTACAACATTTGAACGTGTAGAAGAGATTCCATTAATTGTCGTTAAAAAAGATGGTACACGTGAAGAATTTAATCGTGAAAAAATTAAACGTGGTCTGATAAAAGCTTGTGAAAAAAGGCCAGTGACAGCAGACCAAATAGATCGCATTGTATTTGAAATAGAAAAGGAATTACGTAATCAAGGTAATTCTGAAGTGCTTAGTCATGAAATCGGCGAACTAATCATGGATCACTTAGCAAAAATTGATGAAGTAGCCTACGTTCGATTTGCATCTGTTTATAGACAATTTAAAGACATTAATGTTTTTATGCAAGAATTAAATGAAATGATTAATCGTACAAAAGGAAATTCATAAACCCGAGGTGAAGGCAATGATCGAAAGAATAAAGCAAATATTGCCAAACGATCGTCTTAAAGTATTTCAGCATTCTACATTTTTTGAAGATGCAGAAGAAGTAATTACATTATTATATCAACCACTGATAAAAATTACAGGTGTAGCTGTTTTTCAAATGTTTTGGAAAGAGGTAAAATTGCAGCAACCACAGACTTCTATTTCACATCACCAATTAATGAATATGCTCAATATAACTTTAGACGAATTTTACGAAGCTAGAATACGTTTGGAAGCAATCGGATTAATTAAAACATATAAAGAAGAGGGTACATATACAACTTTTTATTACCTTTTAAAACGACCGTTTTCCGCTAAAGGTTTTTTTGAAGATCCAATGCTCTCAGTGTTGTTAGAACATCAAATTGGGAAAGATGCTTTTAATCGACTTAAAAGAAACTTTCTAAAACCAAATCCGGTTCCAGCTAACGCACAAAATATTACTAAATCATTTAATGAGGTATTTACAACGGTTAAACCTGGACAAGCTGTTCAAGAACCAATTGTTCATGAAGAGGAATCAATTGATGTGCAATCAATCTTGCCTTTAGAATGGTTGCACAAAATGTTAGAACAACAAAAAATTGATTCTAAACGCATATTAACAAGATCAAATATTAATTTTATTGAAAAATTAAGTAAAATATATGATGTTGACCTGTTAGAGCTTGAAAAAGCGGTTATATGGGCAATAAATGAAGAACAAATTTTTGATAGAAAAGAATTTCAAGATATGTGTAAAGATATTTATTATAGAAAGCATGGAAGTGTGCCACCGAGGCTTTATTCTAAAGGTGATCAAGAAAAGTATATAAAGAAAGATACTTCTGGCGAAAAGAAACGTTCATTATCAAAAGAAGAACGTTTAATAGAACATTTTGAAAAGATTAGCCACAGGGAGTTATTAGAAGACTTTTCTACATCAGGTAAAGCCTCAATGAAGGAAATTAATATGTTAACCGATGTTATGGAAGAACATGGTTTAACACAGCCCGTCATGAATGTATTAGTTGATTATGTTTTAAAAAGAAGTGGCAATAAGTTAAACCGTAACTATATCGATACGATTGCTGCTCACTGGAGTCGTGAAGGTATAGCCACAGCAAAAGCAGCTATGCAAATAGCTAAAAGAGAGCATCACTTATATCAAAATTGGCAACAGAAAAAGACGACTAAACAAGAACCAGCAAGAAAAGAAGTGTTACCTAAATGGTATCAAGAACAAAAACAACAAAAAAGTGATAAAGGAATACCGCAGAAGGAAACTGAAGATTTAGACCAGATTGACCAAGAGGTAGAAGAGTTTTTTAAACGTTATACGAGAAAGAAATCTTAAAGGTGGTTAAGAGAAATGGAGCCAATTCAGACAACTTTAAGCAGATGGCTAAAAAGTAGAGGGAACTTTCAAGAATCATTAGAATCGATGCGTGAGCAAGTGCTTTCTTCTCCTGATATTCAATCTTTTTTAAAGCAGCATCCAGAGCTAACACGTTCTCAAATAGATCAACAATTAATAAAACTGTATGAATACCAAACACAATCTAAAGCATGTGAAAAATGCCCTTCTTTGGAAGAGTGTTGTAACGTGATTCGAGGTTATGTTCCTGAAATGACATTGGAAAACAAACGAATTAAATTAAGATATCATGAATGCCCAAGGAAAGAGAAACAGTTAACGACACTCGAAAAAAGAAAATTTGTCCAAAGCTTACACATGCCAAAAGAAATATTCGAAGCATCTTTTGACAAAATTGACCATTCAGAGCCAAACAGAAGAAAGGCAATTCAGTTTATTAAACAATTTAATGAAATTAGTAAACATGAACTGCCAATGAAAGGATTTTATTTATATGGGAGTTTTGGTGTGGGTAAAACATATTTATTAGCTGCACTAGCTAATGAACTTGCAGAACATAAAATCGACTCATTTTTCATTTACATGCCAGAACTTGTTCGTGAAATGAAAGCTTCAATAAATGATTCAACCATAAATGAAAAAATTGAAAAATTTAAAAATGCTTCGGTATTAGTATTAGATGATATTGGTGCGGAATATTTATCTGCATGGTTTAGGGATGAAATTTTAGGAGCCATTTTACAATATCGAATGATGGAAAGACTACCAGTGTTTTTTACTTCTAACTATTCCCCGGAAGAGTTGAAATCAATGCTAGCTAAATCGGGCAAAGGCGAGTATGAAGAATTAAAAGCAGCTAGAATAATGGAGAGAATTAATCAAGTAAGTGAGCCTGTTGAAATGAATGGAATAAATTTTAGAAACAAATAAATTTGTCGAGATGGAGCTTTCATGTTTTTCCAACCTCTTTCATAAACTGTACTACTGGTGTTATTGATTTAGAAAGAGGGATGGTTGCATGAAGGAAACTTTATTTCTTTTCAAAGATGAAAAAGATGCCAATCAATTTTATCTATACGTTTTGGCAAAAAAATTTAATGGACAAGTTTCAACTAGTGGTCGAGAAGTGATTTTATCGACTGACAGAATGATTAAGCAGACGAAATTTATTGAACTAATTTATCCTTTTATTATCGATTTATTCGTACCTCGAATTGCTCGGCAGTTACTACAACAAAAATATTATTATGAAGCAGACGAAATAGACCAAATTGTTCCGTTTGTTTTATCTATTTGTTCTGTATCCAAAACATTACACAGTAATCTTTCATTTTCACTATACGAGCGTTTGATTTATTATTTGTACGAGCATCAATTACAAGCAACTATAGACATGGATCATCTCTATGATGAGCTTTTTGTCAAAGAAGAGAGTTGGCAAGAGATCGTTGGATACGGAATTGAAGAGTGGCAATTCGAATTATCATTTCAAGAAAAAATGTATGAAATGCGGCAATATGTTTTTCAAAAAGAAGCTCAGCTCCCACGTATAGTTATCCATCTAGATGACAACATTTCATTTTACTATGAAGACGGTCAGATAATTCGTGAAGATGTTTTAAAACAATATCAAAACACCTCAACAGCTCCACCTTTTGAACAGTATGAACATTCTTTTTTAGTTTCAACTTTGTTATCAATTGCACCAGAGAGAATTGATGTTTATGCATCAAATGACCACATGCATACGTTGTATTGGTTACTTAATATTTTTCAAGAAAAAATGAATTTATATCCTGAGACGCAATTTCCTTATAAAATAGCTGAATAACTTGATTTTTAATTTCGACATCGTTATAATAACGTACATAAATATAATAAACGTAAACGCATTGACGAGGACATGAACAAATTGAAACAACTTTACAGAGATGAAAGCCAAGGCTGAGAGCTTTCAAGTATGACAGTTTGTTTACCACCTCTGAGCATTAATCGTGAAAGTAATGATGATTAGCGATTAACGTATGTCGGCGATAACGATGTTGAAGTGCTGCTCATAGCAGAAGCTGGGTGGAACCACGGGTATAACACTCGTCCCTTTTTTTAGGGATGGGTGTTTTTTGTTTTATTTTATTAAAAGGCTCTGTTAAAGTTTAGTGTTGATTATAACGAAATTTACACTGAGTTGTTGTATTGTGATGAGCGAAGGTGGCGACTCCTGCGGGAACAGCACGAGTCTCGAGACCCCGCAGGAAGCGCTTTTCTTCCGAGGGATGCACCTGCGTCTTCAAGTAACGCTACGAAGCATGATTCCTCGGTGCAAGGGGCAAAGGAGTTTTTCGAAGTAGTTCCCTGGCTCGAGCCGTGCCCCGGCATAGAAGACGTCTCGCGAAAGTTTTTCATTCGCAGATGTCGCCTTGTGCCCTATGGGTAAAAGCGTCCACCGATAGCGAGTCACAATAAACAACAACGGGCTTTAACAGAGCTTATTAAAAAAAGGAGTGTTAAAGCATGGCAGAAATGATTAAAATTACGTTTCCAGATGGCAATATAAAGGAGTATCCAAAAGGAACGACTACTGAAGAAATCGCCGGTTCAATTAGTTCTGGATTAAAAAAACAATCATTGGCTGGTAAATTTAACGGTCAGATGGTTGATTTAAGAACTAGTTTAAATGAAGATGGTGACATTCAAATCATCACTTATAAAGATGATGAAGGATTAGAAGTATTAAGGCACTCTACAGCACATTTATTAGCACAAGCAATCAAACGCCTTTACCCTAAGGTGAAACTAGGTGTTGGACCTGTCATTGAAAATGGGTTTTATTATGATTTAGATATGGAAGAATCATTAACACCTGAAGATTTACCAAAAATTGAAAAAGAAATGAAAAAGATTGCTAATGAAGGAATAGAAATTAGACGGGTGGAAATGTCACGAGACGAAGCTAAAGCTCGTTATAAAGAAATTGGAGATGAGTTAAAATTAGAACTCATTGATGACATTCCTGAAGGTGAACCGATTTCAATTTATGAACAAGGTGAATTCTTTGATTTATGCCGTGGAGTTCATGTTCCGCATACAGGAAAAATTAAGGTGTTTAAATTACTTTCAATTTCTGGTGCTTACTGGCGTGGCGATAGTAAAAACAAAATGCTTCAACGAATTTACGGAACAGCTTTTGAAAAACAAAGTGAGTTAGACGAACATTTACGATTACTTGAAGAAGCGAAAGAGCGTGACCACCGAAAGCTTGGTAAAGAACTTGAACTTTTCACGGTTTCACAAAAAGTAGGCCAAGGCTTGCCACTATGGTTACCAAAGGGAGCAACAATCCGACGTATCATTGAACGTTATATCGTTGATTTAGAATCACGCTTAGGATATGACCATGTTTATACACCTGTATTAGGGAGTGTAGAGCTTTATAAAACTAGCGGTCACTGGGATCATTATCAAGAAGATATGTTTCCAAAAATGGAGATGGATAATGAGGATTTAGTGCTTCGACCAATGAACTGTCCGCATCATATGATGGTGTATAAAAACAAATTGCATAGTTATCGTGACTTACCTGTAAGGATTGCTGAACTTGGTACGATGCACCGATATGAAATGTCTGGTGCTCTAGCAGGTTTACAACGTGTACGTGGTATGACATTAAATGATGCACATATTTTTGTAAGACCTGATCAAATTAAAGAAGAATTTATCCGTGTAGTCAATTTAGTTAAAGCTGTTTATAAAGACTTTGGAATTGAAGATTATTATTTCCGTCTATCATATCGTGATCCGGAAGATAAAGAGAAGTATTTTGACGATGATGCTATGTGGGAAAAAGCACAAGCAATGCTTAAAGAGGCTATGGATGATTTAGGAGTAGAGTATGTTGAAGCTGATGGTGAAGCTGCATTTTACGGCCCTAAGCTTGATGTTCAAGTGAAAACGGCTTTAGGAAAGGACGAAACATTATCCACTGTACAGCTAGACTTTTTACTTCCAGAACGTTTTGACTTAACTTATATTGGACAAGACGGAAAAGAACATCGTCCAGTTGTGATTCATCGTGGGGTCGTATCAACAATGGAGCGTTTTGTTGCTTTTCTAATTGAAGAATATAAAGGAGCCTTCCCAACTTGGTTAGCACCTGTTCAAGCAAAAATTATTCCTGTATCATTAGAAGCCCATTTAGATTACGCGAAAAAAGTTGAAGAACGCTTACAGATGGAAGGTTTACGTGTTGAAGTGGATGTGCGTGATGAGAAGTTAGGATATAAGATTCGCGAATCACAAACACAGAAAATACCTTATTCATTAGTGCTTGGAGATCAAGAAATGAATGAGGGCTCTGTAAATGTTCGTAAATATGGTGAAAAAGATAGTTCAACTATTCCGCTAGATGATTTTGTTAAACAAATGGTTGAAGAAAATAATAAACATAAGTTATAATGATTAGGATGCGTGATTAGTTTCACGCATCTTTATCTTTTTCTTGACATTTTTCTTATTCACTTATATACTAGTTAAGGTGAATTGAATAAGGTCATTGATAGACAAGTAGAAGCACCCGCTTCTCACCTGCTTGACGCATGATTGCTGTTAACAGGTCTAAAGACTCGTATACTTTCGTACACGTTATGTACGTTTATTTTAAAGTCGAGTAGTGTGGGTGCAGTATGTGCTCACACTTTTTTTATTTGCAACTTGTCGAGAATGCCTTATTTGTAAGAAATTTATGGAGGTGTCTCACTATTAGCAAAGATATCAATGTTAATGAGGGTATTCGTGCAAAAGAATTGCGCCTTATTGACGTAAATGGGGATCAATTAGGGATTAAATCTCGTCAAGAAGCCCTTGAAATTGCAGAACGCGCAAATTTAGATTTAGTCTTAGTTGCACCGAACGCTAAACCGCCTGTAGCTCGCATTATGGACTACGGTAAATATCGCTTCGAACAACAAAAGAAAGAAAAAGAGCAGCGTAAAAAGCAAAAAGTTATTAATATTAAAGAAGTCCGTTTAACACCAACGATTGAAACGCATGACTTTAATACAAAGTTACGTAATGCTCATAAATTCTTAAATAAAGGCGATAAAGTAAAAGTTAGTGTTCGTTTCAGAGGTCGTGCGATTACGCATAAAGAGTTAGGGCAACAAGTATTAGAACGTTTTGCGACAGAATGCAATGAAGTTGCGAGTGTTGAAACAAAGCCTAAAATGGAAGGCCGCAATATGTTTATGATGCTCGTACCGAAAAGCGAAAAACAATAAGCTTATGTTGAACTTTTAAAGGAGGACATTATTATGCCTAAAATGAAGACGCACAAAGGATCACAGAAGCGTTTTAAAAAGACTGGTACAGGAAAATTCAAACGTTCTCATGCGTTTACAAGTCATATGTTTGGAAACAAAACACAGAAACAAAAACGTAAATTAAGAAAAAGTACTATGATTTCTAAAGGTGACGAAGGCCGTCTAAAAAAATTACTACCATACGAATAATAGATATGCTTGAAGTTAAATAGGAGGGATTATCATGCCACGTGTTAAAGGTGGAACAGTTACACGTAAAAGACGTAAACGTGTATTAAAACTTGCAAAAGGATATTACGGTTCGAAAAGAACGTTATTTAAAACAGCAAAACAACAAGTTATGAAATCAGGTCAATACGCATACCGTGACCGTCGTCAAAGAAAACGTGATTTCCGTAAATTATGGATTGCACGTATTAACGCAGCAGCACGTTTAAATGACATTTCATATAGCCGTTTAATGCACGGACTTAAACTTGCTGGTATTGAAATTAACCGTAAAATGTTAGCTGATTTAGCAGTAAACGATGCAAATGCATTTACTGAGTTAGTTAACCAAGCTAAAGCAGCTCTTAAATAATATTAATAAAACCCCAGTAGCCGTTGTGCTAGCTGGGGTTTTATAATTTTTGGCTCTAAGTGCTTAAACTTGAGGTGTGATTGCTCAAACCTGGGTCGTGATTGCTTAAACATAGGTCGTGATTGCTCAAACCTGGGTCGTGATTGCTTAAACATGATGTGTGATTGCTCAAACCTGGGTCGTGATTGCTTAAACATAGGTCGTGATTGCTCAAACCTGGGTCGTGATTGCTTAAACATGATGTGTGATTGCTTAAACCTGGGTCGTGATTGCTCAAACATAGGTCGTGATTGCTTAAACATGATGTGTGATTGCTTAAACCTAGGTCGTGATTGCTTAAACATAGGTTGTAATTGCTCAAACCTAGCATGTAATTACTCGAAATTTGTTGTTAAATGAAAGTAAGATCAATCAGCACCCAAAATGATTAGGAGATTGTAACATGTTAATTATATTTGTATTACTAAATGTTTTCGGTTTCATATTAATGGGGTTGGATAAATACTATGCTATTAAACGCAAATGGCGTATTAGTGAGAGAGCGTTATGGACTGTTGCTCTAGCTAGTGGGGCGGCAGGCATGTGGATTGGAATGTTAATCTTTCGTCATAAGACAAAACATTACACATTTAAATATGGTCTACCACTATTAACAATCATTTGGACAGGAATAATCATTTACTTGTCATAAAGGCTCGTCTATTGTCATATAGTTATAGTGAATACAGATTGGAGAGGAGTTGCTTATGGAAAATATAATGGCATGGGCTCATGAGTCATTAGATTCAACAGCGTATGTGGCACCTATGCTTTTTATATTTTTTCACATTATTAGACCCTTCTTATTTATACCGGTTGCTTTTATTTGTATTACAGGTGGACTTATATTTGGAATTACTTATGGTGCATTATATTCATTAATTGGAGTTTCTTTATCTAGTATTATTTTTTACTTTTTTATAAGACATATACCTAGTTTATTCAAACGTTTCAGTCGATTACGTGAAAAAATGTTTGGAAAACATAGCCGACTATCTGTTCCGCAAGTCGTTTTATTAAGAGTCACTCCATTTATCCATTTTCATTTAGTTTCACTATGTTTAATAGAAATGACAAGAAGCTTTAAAGAATACGCTAGACTATCTATTATTACAAATGTTCCGTTGGCTGTTTTATATACATCATTTGGGCAGTGGTTTCAAAAATTACATTTTCAACACGTATTGATAGTTCTTGGAACCATTCTTGTCCTATTCTACCTATTAAGAACTAAAGAAATCGTTATGAAATGGGAAGACTTTTTCCAACCTGACCTCCAAAAGTAGTTAGATACTACGGTAAACCGTGTTATACTAATGAAAAAAAGGGAGGTTCTTTTTTTATGTGGAAAACATTATATGAACTACAAAATGAATTAGATGAAAAAATTTTAAACGGAATACCACAATCAAGAGACGAAGTTCTAGATGATAAAATTTTAGCTTTAATGGTCGAAGTAAGTGAACTTGCTAATGAAACAAGATGTTTTAAATACTGGAGTAAGAAAGGGCCGAATGGACGAGAAGTTATACTTGAGGAATTTGTTGATGGCATTCACTTTTTGCTCTCGCTAGGTTTAGATTTTGATTATCGTTATAAGTCAAAGTTGGACAAGTTTGAGTATTTTTCGACGTTAACAGATGGATTTCATGCAGTCTATCAATTAATCAATCACTTTAAACAAAAACCAACTGAGGAGCAGTATGACCTTTTAATGAATACATATTTAAGCTTAGGCAAAAAATTAAACTTTACAGAGGAAGATATATTTAAAGCCTATATGGACAAAAATAAAGTAAACCATGAACGTCAGCAATCAGGTTATTAGATTTTTGTGAATTTTATTAAAAACGATTATAATGAAATAGTCGATGAATTAATTAAAAAAAGTAGGAGGATCATTTATGGCAAATTTTGATGAAACATTAACGATGTTAAAAGAATTAACTGACGCCAAAGGGATTCCTGGTAATGAAAAAGAACCGAGAGAAGTAATGAAAAAGCATATTGAAAAGTATGCAGATGAAGTAACAACTGACGGTCTTGGAAGCTTAATTGCTAAAAAATCTGGTGATGCAAATGGACCTAAAATAATGGTAGCGGGTCACCTAGATGAAGTTGGATTTATGGTAACTCGTATTGATGACAATGGATTTCTATTCTTCCAGCCAGTTGGAGGTTGGTGGAACCAAGTGATGCTTGCGCAACGTGTGACAATCATGACTAAAAAAGGTGATCTCACAGGAGTCATTGGTTCTAAACCACCACATATTTTATCCGCTGAAGCTCGTAAAAAGCCAGTAGAGATTAAAGATATGTTTATTGATATTGGTGCTTCAAGTAAAGAGGAAGCTGAAAAATTTGGTGTCCGTCCTGGAGATTCAGTCGTTCCATACTTTGAATTCACTGTAATGAAAAACGAAAAATTACTTCTAGCTAAAGCTTGGGATAACCGTATTGGTTGTGCCATTGCAATTGAAGTATTAAAACGTCTTCAAGGTGAAAACCATCCGAATGTCGTTTACGGTGTAGGTGCTGTACAAGAAGAAATTGGTTTAAGAGGTGCAAAAACAGCAGCACACTTAATTAATCCTGATATTGGTTTTGCTGTCGATGTAGGTATTGCAGGTGACATGCCTGGAGTTACTGATAAAGAAGCAGCTAGTAAAATGGGTGAAGGCCCACAAATTATGGTTTTTGATGCATCAATGGTTTCACATAAAGGATTACGTGATTTCGTAGTAGATACAGCTGAAGAAAATAATATTCCATTCCAATATGAATCAATGGCTGGCGGTGGTACAGACGCAGGGTCCATCCATTTAACTCACAACGGTGTGCCATCACTTGCGATCACTGTTCCAACACGCTACATTCACTCACATGCAGCAATGCTTCACCGTGATGATTTTGAAAATGCAGTTAAATTATTAGTTGAAGTTATTAAAAAATTAGATCGTGACACAGTAGATCAAATTACGTTTGAATAATAAAGTTAAAAAAGCTTTCGCACACTTTACTTTGCGAAAGCTTTTTTAGGTCAAAATTGTTCAATCATTATTTTATTGTTTTTATAGTTTTTGAGCTTCCTCTTCCAACATTTGAAGCATCATATTTTTTTCATCGTCATCAGCATTTTGCCAAATCATTTCAAATAATACACCAAGACCTGGTAGCATTTTTTCTTCGCCACGTTGGATAGCGTCAACGATGACAGCTTCAAGTTCTTTGTCGTTTTGGCCAGCAATATTATTTTTAATCGCTTGTCTTAGATTTAAATCCATCACATTCACCTCATTAATTTCAGGAATTTACTAGTAGTTTGACCGAATGGAGTTAAACTATGTATGATGAATAAAAAAGATATATAGGAGACGTTCTATGATTGAATCAAGACAAAACCAACAAGTAAAAGCTTGGAAAAAACTACATAAGAAAAAATATCGTGAACAAGAGCACCAGTTTTTAGTCGAAGGATGGCATTTAGTTGAAGAGGCTATTCAAAGCAATTGGGAAGTTGACATAATTATATTGGAACAAAATATTGAGCTTCCGTTTGAGTATCAACATATTAACCATATTTATGTCTCAACAGACGTTTTTAATGAGTTAACACAAACGGAAACACCACAAGGAATCATCGCTGTTGTTCACCAAAAAAAGTGGGACCAGTCTGATCCTAAACGACTTCTTTTGCTTGATGCTGTTCAAGATCCTGGTAATGTAGGAACGATCATACGGAGTGCATTAGCTTTTAATGTAGATGCCATTGTATTAGGAAAGGGCTCTGCGGATTTATTTAATGATAAAGTGATCCGGTCAACGCAAGGAGCATTATTTCATTTACCCATTTTCCGTGATGAGGTAGCGAAATGGGTGGACTATTGTCGTGAAAAAGACATAACGACATATGCGACAGCATTAGATAAAAATGCTGTTCCTCTCAACGAAATTAAAGATGTGAAATCCTTTGCCATCATTGTCGGTAATGAAGGACAAGGCATTTCCTCGGAAATATTAAATATGGCTGATGAAACGGTATATATCCCAATAGCCGATCAAAGTGAGTCGTTGAATGTTGGTGTTGCAACAAGTATTGCATTGTATCATTTTCACCATGTCACTTGATAAAATCATAATAATTTTCTATAATACATTCAGAACAATTTTAATGATGAAAAGCTGTGAATGAGCTAAGTAAGTTTTCCTATTCATCGATGACAGGGATGAGATATCAAGGACTGGAAATATCTCAATCGAATGGAGAACTGAATTTCACTCAGGAGCTGGCGCTTAGACCTGCTTAGACAGTAAAAGTGTCCCGGATATAATCCGTTATCGTAATGAAGTGGGTATGTTTTTTAACTTAACATATCAACAAGGGTGGTAACACGGAATAATAGCTCGTCCCTTTTTTGAGGGGGGAGTTTTTTTATTTGTTTTTAAAAAGGAGGATCCAAAAATATGAAAGAACGTTTACAGACGATCAAAAACGATGCGATTGCGAAGATTAAAGAAGTTAATGAACAAAAAGCGTTACAAGATTTAAGAGTTCAATATTTAGGTAAAAAAGGACAAATAACTGAAGTTTTAAAAGGGATGGGGAAATTATCTCCCGAAGAGCGTCCTGTCATTGGGCAGTTAGCTAACGAAGTGCGCGATGTGATTACAACTGCTTTAGATGAAAAAAGTGAAGTGCTTGAGAAATTAGCACTTGAAAAGCAACTTGAAAAGGAGTCCATTGATGTCACCCTTCCTGGTCGCCCAGTTCAAGCTGGTGGTCCACATTTATTAATGGAAGTCATTCGTGAGATTGAAGATTTATTTATTAGTATGGGGTATACCGTTGCTGAAGGGCCAGAGGTTGAAACAGATTATTATAACTTCGAAGCATTGAATTTACCAAAAGGGCATCCAGCACGTGATATGCAAGATTCCTTTTACATTACCGAAGAATTATTAATGCGTACACATACATCCCCTGTTCAAGCACGGACGATGAATAAACACGAAGGAAGAGGGCCAGTCAAAATCATTTGTCCTGGAAAAGTTTATCGACGTGATAACGATGATGCGACACACTCTCATCAATTTACACAAATTGAAGGATTATACGTTGATGAACATGTGCGGATGAGTGATTTAAAAGGAACATTAAACGTATTAGCAAAACATTTATTTGGGGAAGATCGAGAAATAAGACTACGACCAAGCTTTTTCCCGTTTACTGAGCCATCTGTAGAGATGGATATCTCATGTAAAGTTTGTAGTGGTGAAGGCTGTTCAGTATGTAAAAAAACTGGTTGGATTGAGATTTTGGGTGCCGGCATGGTACATCCGAATGTTCTTGAGATGGCAGGTTTTGACCCTAATAAATATACTGGGTTTGCTTTCGGAATGGGACCAGAGCGAATTGCAATGTTGAAATATGGAATTGAAGATATTCGTCATTTTTATACGAATGACGTTCGCTTCTTGAAACAGTTCCATCGAGTGTAAGGAGGAGAAAATATGAATATTTCTGTAAATTGGTTAAAGCAATATATTGATTTAGATGGCATTTCGACAGAAGAGTTAGCTGAAGCGATTACAAAAAGTGGGGTTGAAGTTGAACAAGTTATTCCTGCCATTTTAAACGATGAACAAGTTGTTGTCGGTTATGTCAAAGAGTGTGGCCAACATCCAAATGCAGATAAATTAAGTTTATGCCAAGTCGATGTTGGAGATGAAACACTTCAAATTGTCTGTGGAGCACCTAATGTTGCTAAAGGACAATTTGTCGTTGTAGCTAAACCAGGGGCAAAACTACCTGGTGGTTTTAAAATTAAGCGTACTAAGCTACGTGGTGAAGCTTCTGAAGGGATGATTTGTTCCCTGCAAGAGTTGGGAATAGAAGATAAATATGTTCAAGAAGAATATAAAGATGGTATTTATTATTTCCAAGAGGAAGTATCTGTTGGAGAGCCAGCTTGTCCATTATTAAATTTAGATGATGAAATTATTGAATTAGATGTGACTGCGAATCGCTCGGACTGTTTGAGTTATATTGGGATGGCTTATGAAGTTGCAGCAATTTTTAATAAAGACATACAATTACCTACACCGACTGTTTATATCGCAGATGGGGTTTCTGAAGATTATATTTCTGTAAAAATTGAAAATGAAGAGGCGAATCCTTACTATGGTGCTTGGATCATTAAGGATGTTGAGGTAAAAGCATCACCACAATGGTTACAAAATCGATTGATTAGTGCTGGTGTGCGTCCGATTAATAATGTGGTCGATATCACTAACTATGTTTTATTAGAATACGGCCAACCGCTTCACGCGTTTGATTATGACCGATTTGGATCGAAGGAGGTTGTAACGCGCCTCGCAAAAGAAGGAGAGACGATTCAAACGTTAGATGGAGTCGAAAGAAAACTTTCTTCAGATCATTTAGTTATTACGAATGGTCAAGAGTCTCATGCCATTGCAGGTGTTATGGGTGGCGAAGACTCTGAGGTTCATATTAATTCAAAAACGATTTTACTTGAAGCGGCATATTTTAATCCGAGCTTTGTTCGTAAAGCTTCCAAAGATCATGGACTTCGTAGTGAAGCAAGCTCACGTTTTGAAAAAGGTGTGGACGTATTACGCGTTAAAGAAGCAGCAACTCGTGCAGCTGAACTTTTGTCTGAATTAGCGAACGGTAAAGTTTTAGGTGAGATGGTTGAAGCGGGATCAACAGAATGGGACTCTAAAGTTGTAACGTTTACGCATGAAGAAATCAATCAAAAAATAGGAACAACTATTTCAATTGACGAGATGAAGCATATTATTGAGCGCCTTCGCTTTGACTACGAGGAAGAAGATGGATTATTTACTGTGACAGCCCCTTCACGCCGTCGTGATATTGTCATTAAAGAAGATATGGAAGAGGAAATAGCGCGCCTATACGGGTACGACAATATTCCCTATACATTGCCTCAAGGAGAATTGAATAAAGGTGGATTGACATCACGACAAAAATTGATTCGAAACATTCATCAATATTTACAAGGGACTGGTCTGAATGAATCGTTAACTTATTCTTTGACAACAGATAATCGTTCAACAAGATTTGTTAGTCCAGAGGTTAAAGACCTTAACCCGGTTCCAGTCCGTCTATCTATGCCGATGAGTGATCTGCACAGTCATTTACGATTAAGTGCTGTACCTGAGCTATTAGCAAGTGTTCAATATAATGTTGCGAGAAATCAAAACAACGTCGGATTATATGAATTAGGATCCATTTACATTAATAAACAAGAGAAAGTTACGACACAACCAGTCGAACAATTACGTGTAGCTGCAGCAGTTACAGGACTATGGCTAGATCATCCATGGCAAAGCGAGAATAAACAAGTTGATTTTTATGTGATGAAAGGAATTTTAGAAGGCTTGTTTAACTATTTAGAAATTGATGTTGAATATGAACAAGGTCAACTAGACGATCTCCATCCTGGGCGAACTGCTTTAATTAAAATAAATAATGAACTTGTTGGCTATGTCGGTCAAGTTCATCCAAATGTTGAAAAAGAATATGACTTACAAGAAACATATATTTTTGATCTTAATTTAGAAAAAGTATTTACCGTATATGAGCAAAATGATACTTACAATCAAATTACGAAGTATCCATCGATTGCTCAAGATTTAGCTTTCGTCGTTGACCGAGACATACCAGCGACTCAACTTGAAAAAGCGATATTTGAGCAAGGTCAGCCATATTTAAAGACGGTTCGTGTCTTTGATGTATATCAAGGTGAGCATATGGAAGAAGGTAAAAAGTCAATCGCGTTCCATTTAGTGTTTGAAAATAATGAGAGAACACTTAAAGATGAAGAAATTGAAGAAGCGAGAAATAAAATTGTTAAGTATTTAGAAGAAAAGTATAACGCTGTTTTAAGAGGATAAAAAGTGGAGCTGGGACAAAAGGTTTCCTACTAGACTTATAACCGAACAATTTGACTAGTGCGTCTAATCCGCTCCGGAAATATACTTCGCGCACCTTAGGGTGGCTGGTGAGCCTCCTCGTGCTATCGCACTGTGGGGTCTCACCTTTGCCACACCTCCCGCAGGAGTCTTCGTATATTTCCTGCGCTAGTTTAGTCATTGTTCGGTTTCATTTGTAATCACCTCATCACCTTACTTATGTCCCAGCCCCTTATTTATTGAGCTCTACCAATACATCAGCTAACCGGTCAATACACTCATACTACTTCCTAAAGTCTTTTTGCTTTTTCAGTATTAGCGAAATGAACTTTGGCGATTCTATTTAAAAACGCTTCACCCTGATTGTGAATAATTTTATTAATTTGATTATCAACGATTTTAGATGCGCCCTTTTGTAAATCAAAGCCAACTAGCTTTGATAGCTTATCCATTTCTTGCAAGTAACGATAACGAGCAAGCATGGAAGCTGCTGCTACTGGAATTGAAATACTCTCAGCTTTTGTTAAAAAAGTCAGGTGCTCAATCGGCGTTTCTCCCGTCTTGCGAACATGATTATAAAAAATACTTGGTTCACAAAATTGGTCAATTAAAATTCCGTCTGGTTGCCCTTCCATCTTATTCAGAACATGCTTAATCGCATGATGGTGCATCCACGCTTTCATTCGCCCTTGCGTCCATCCTTTCTTTTGGAGAGAGTTATATTTTTCATTATTTAACGTCACTGTACTATAGACGATATCTGTTAATAAAATGTCTTTCACGATTTGTATAATCGTTTCATCTTTCAATGCTTTAGAATCTCTCACCCCTAGTTCGCGGAGTAAATCTTGTTGTTTTTTTGTGGCAAAAACAGCCCCTACCGTAATTGGACCAAAATAATCACCAGTACCAGCTTCATCTGATCCAACATGAGCTCCTTCAATAAAATTTGGCATGACTCTACTTTGAGATGAAGTCTTTTCATGTTGACTCTCAACAGTGTTTGACCAAAGATTAGCTTCTTCTTGAAAGTTTTCACCTTGAAACATCACTTTTCCAGATGTATAAGCGGTAATCGTGCAACCGTTCTTTTTCGCTACAAAAATAGTGTGCGGGGGTTGTTTTGATAGTTTATAATCTTGATAGTATTGTTCAACTTTTTTCATGGAGTCTTGATCTATTTTAATGACAGATTGTCCCATAAAAATACTCCTTCATATTTTTTTGTCTAGTATATCATTTCCAATTTTCATTTAACAGATAAGTCGTACTTTTCTAATCGAGCTAAATCGTGTTACTATATGGAATAGAATAGTGGCGAGGAGGACCCCTTGATGTCAGAGTCAGAAAAAACAAAAGTAACTGTTGATATACATAATAGGAAGTATACAGTTGTTGGTAAGGAATCAGCGGAGCATATTAAAATGGTGGCAAGTCTTGTTGATCAAAAAATGGATGAGATACGTTACGCAAAACCTTCTTTAGACACAACACAATTAGCTGTTTTAACGGCATTGAATACGATGAGTGATTATTTAAAATTAAAAGATGAGCTTAATGTTCTTTTACAAAAAGATAGGAAAGAGGCAAAAAGGAAAAAATGGTAGACTTACTTTTAATCATACTATTAGCTTTAGGATTCTTAATTGGGTTAAAAAGGGGATTTATATTACAACTTCTTCACTTGACAGGTTTTATCGTTGCATTTCTAATCGCAATTTTATATTATAAAGAACTCGCTCTGAAATTAGAATTATGGATTCCATACCCAAAAATGTCCGAAAATCATTTTTGGGGAATGATTGCTGAGTCTGGATTTTTAGAAGGAGCATTTTATCATGGAATTGCATTCTTTATAATCTTTATAATTGTAAAAATCATTATGCAAATTGTTGCAAATTTATTAGATTTTGTAGCAAATTTGCCTATACTTAATAGTATTAATAATTTGCTAGGTGCAGCGATTGGTTTTATAGAAATGTATTTTATTATTTTTGTTTGTCTATTTTTCATATCACTCGTCCCAGTAGAAATGGTTCAAAATATGATTGATAATTCTGGAATTGCATCTTTTATTATTGAGAAGACACCAATTTTCTCAAGTCAATTAAAAGAACTATGGTTTACAGATTTAAGATCAAGCGTAGAGGTTACTCGTTAATAGAGTAGACCTCTTTTATTTGCATAATGGAACAATGATAAGGCGGGATCATGATGAATAAAAAGAAGGTTATTCAGCATCTAGAAACGATTGCGACGTATTTAGAATTAAAAGGTGAGAATGTATTTAAAATATCAGCTTACCGTAAAGCAGCTCAAGCGTTAGAACGAGATGAGCGATCATTAGATGAATTTGAAAGCTTTTCTGCATTAAATGGAATCGGTAAAGGTACAGAAGCGGTTATTTTAGAGTTCATTGAGAAAGGTGAAACAGAAACGTTAAATCAACTATACGAGGAAATACCAACTGGGCTAATACCGTTGTTAAAGCTTCAAGGACTAGGTGGGAAAAAGCTCTCTCGTCTTTATCATGAACTAAACGTGATAGATGAAAAATCACTAAAAGAAGTATTATTAAGTGGCAAAGTAGAAGAATTACCTGGTTTCGGTAAAAAGACCGTTGAAAAATTGTTAAAAGCTTTAGATGAATTTAATGCTAGACCTGAACGTTTGCCACTACCTTATGTTTTACCAATTAAAAATCAAATTGAACAAGCTTTAAAACGAATTGATGATATTCATACGTTTTCAATTGCTGGAAGTTTAAGACGATTAAATGAAACGGTTAAGGATATCGATTTTATAATCGCAACTACTAAACAAGAAAAAGTCGCTGATCAACTTGTAAAACTGCCGTTCGTTAAAGAAGTTGTTTCCAAAGGGTCAACGAAAGTTACTGTTATTGTTAGTGGTGAATGGGATATTTCAGTCGATTTTAGATTAATTGAACCGATTCATTTCATAACAACATTACATCATTTTACAGGTTCAAAAGATCATAACGTTGAAATGAGAAGATTAGCGAAGCAAAAAGGATTTAAAATAAGCGAGTATGGAATAGAGCATACTGAGACTGGCCAAACACATACATTTGATTCAGAAAGAGAAATGTTCAACTTTTTTGATTTACCTTATATTCCTCCTGAACTTAGAGAATCTGGAGATGAAGTGGCAGTACAACAGATCCCAAATCTTGTTGAACTAGAACATATTCGCGGAGATCTTCATATGCACTCGACATGGAGTGATGGTGCACAATCTATTGAGGAAATGGTTCAACGGTCGATTGAAAAAGGATATGAATTTATCGCCATTACCGATCATTCGAAGTTTTTACAAGTCGCAAATGGCCTTAACGAAGCACGTATTTTAAAACAAAAAGAAGTAATCAAGGAGCTAAATGAGAAGTATCCGGAGATTACAATTTTATCTGGAACAGAAATGGATATATTACCGAATGGCGAACTAGATTTTTCTAATGAATTTTTAAAAGAGATGGATTTCGTTATCGCATCAATTCATTCCAGTTTTAATCAAACTGAAGATGAAATTATGAATCGTCTCAAACGTGCATTTGATTCTCCGTATGTCGATATGATTGCTCATCCAACCGGTCGACTAATTGGCCGGAGACCCGGATATAACTTTAATTTCGAACAATTTATTCAGCTTGCAGTTGAAACGGATACAATTATCGAGCTAAATGCTAATCCAAACCGTTTAGATTTAGAGTGGGATTGGTTGCGAGTAGCTCAAGAAAAAGGGGCAAAAATAGCTATAAATACAGATGCTCACAGCTTTACTATGTTAGAAGATATGTCTATTGGCGTTCAAGCAGCGAAAAAAGGCTGGATCGAGAAAGAAACAGTTGTTAATACTTGGTCAATTGAACAACTGCTTCGTTTTTTGAAAAAGAAAAAAGGTGATTAGTTTGAATGAAAAAATATTTAAACAGCTAGAGTTTGATAAAGTATTAAAGTGGCTTAGTCAGCATTCAACGACTAGTCTAGGTAAGGAATTAATCAATAAGTTACAGCCTTCTTCGAATTTAGACGAAGTAACGACTTGGCAAGAAGAAACAGATGAAGCAGTCACTTTATTACGTTTAAAAGGTCATGTTCCATTAGGTGGAATTTCCGACATACGTCCTCATATTAAACGGACGAAAATCGGTGGTAGTTTATCTGCGGCGGAATGCCTAGATGTAGCCAACACAATTTATGGTGGAAGACAGTTTAAAAAATTTATTGCTGATTTAGAAGATATCGACTTACCGATATTTGAAAATTTGGCGGAACAAATTCATTCTTTAAGTCAGTTAGAACAATCAATCAAAAGCTGTATTGATGATCATGGCCATGTGATGGATGGGGCATCAAGTAAATTACGTACGGTTCGTAGTCAAATTCGTTCGTACGAAAGTAGCGTAAGAGATAAATTAGAACAATATACACGAACAAAAAGTAATATGCTCTCAGACGCGATTGTCACGATTAGAAACGATCGTTACGTCTTACCAGTCAAACATGAGTATCGTTCAGCATTTGGTGGAATGGTGCATGATCAATCATCATCAGGTCAGACGTTATTTATTGAACCGCAAGCAGTCGTTGACTTAAATAATAAGCTTCAAGAAGCAAGAATCGAAGAACAACAAGAGATTGAGCGAATCTTGTTGCAATTATCAGCCATGATTCAAGCGGATGCTGAATTTCTAGAGGAAAATATTGTTGTTTTGCAAAAAGTTGATTTTTTACTTGCGAAAGGTAAGCTTTCACATGAAATGAAAGCAGCAAAACCAAAAATGAATCAAAATGGGACAATTCAAATGGCTCAGGCAAGACACCCATTAATTGATTCAGATGAAGTAGTAAGTAACGATCTTGAGATTGGAAGAGATTTCACAGCAATTGTTATTACAGGACCTAATACTGGTGGGAAAACAGTCACATTGAAGATGATTGGCTTATGTACATTAATGGCTCAATCAGGATTACAAGTACCAGCTTTAGATGGATGTGAGCTTGCAGTTTTTGACCACGTGTTCGCTGATATAGGTGATGAACAATCGATTGAGCAAAATTTAAGTACATTTTCGTCCCATATGACAAACATCGTCAATATTTTAAACAACGTTAATTCAAATACATTAGTTCTTTTTGACGAATTAGGGGCTGGCACAGATCCCCAAGAAGGTGCAGGGCTTGCGATGGCCATTTTAGACTACGTCGTCGGGAAGAACGCACGTGTCATTGCAACAACACACTATCCAGAACTTAAAGCTTATGGGTATAATCGTCCAGAAGTAACTAATGCATCTATGGAATTTAATGTTGAAACATTACAACCGACATACCGTTTACTTTTAGGGGTTCCAGGAAGAAGTAATGCCTTTGACATTTCAAAACGTTTAGGACTAGACAATTCAATTATTGAGCGAGCAAAATCAATGGTCAATGAAGAATCGCGATCGGTTGAGAATATGATTGCTTCACTAGAAGAGTCGCGACGAAAGTCGGAAAAAAGTTACGAAGAAGCTGAGCGATATTTACAACAAGCAGAACAATTATTTGAATCATTGCAACATGAGTATAATCAGTATTTAAAACATAAAGATCAAGTTTTTGATAAAGCAAAAGAGAAGGCTAAAAAAATCGTCGACAAAGCTGAACACGAGGCTGACGAGATTATTAAAGAAATAAAAGAAATGCGCAATGAAGTCTCAATTAAAGAACATCGGTTCATTGATGCTAAGAAAAAGCTTGAAGAACAAAAAGAAGGTTTAAATGCAGGGGAAAACAAACCGGTTAAAAAAGTTAAACAGAAACAAAAGCTTATCCCTGGGGATGAAGTCCATGTATTATCATTTAATCAAAATGGTCATATTGTTTCACAAATAAATGATCGAGAATATGAAGTTCAACTTGGTATTTTAAAAATGAAAGTGAAAGCTGATGAACTTCAATTTATTAAACGTCCAGATGAATTGAAGACAAAGCCAGTTACGACTGTAAAAGGAAGAAACTATCACGTAAGAACGGAACTTGATTTGCGTGGAGAACGGTATGAAGATGCTTTACATCGATTAGAAAAATATATCGATGAGGCTGTGTTAGCAGGTTATCATCAAGTATCGATCATTCACGGAAAAGGAACGGGTGCCTTAATGAAAGGGGTTCAGCAATTTGCAAAAGAACATCCTTCAATAAAAAGTTATAAATTTGCTCAAGCAAATGAAGGTGGTAGTGGAGCAACTGTTTTAGAATTAAAATAACTAGACATTCGTCAACATATTAATATAGAGAGGGATTATGATGGAAACTTTAGCTAAAGTCTTAATCGGTGTCGCCATAGCATTTATAATCGTAGGTATTGTTTTTATTGTAATGAATTAAGCTCTAAAACAGCTTACATATGTCTGATCTAAAGCCATGTGTAAGCTGTTTATTTATAAGAAATTAACTAGATTAGTTAGCTTATGACTTATTTATAAGTAACATGAACCTGTTTAAATATGTGCAATAATTATTCTAATATTGTTTTATATTGTCCAAATCTTTCTACATGTTCCTAAAAACGTTGCAAGTTAAGCTGTTTTAACAAAAACTTATCAGACAATTAAAATAATTATTTTAATTTTTATCATATTAAGTTTATAATAAAAGGAACAATAATAAAGAGGAGGTTGAATCATATGACAGTAGATGTATCAAAACCATGGTTTAAACATTACCCAGCTGAGATACCGAATACGATTGACTATAGTAACCAAACGCTACAAGACTTTTTAGAAGAAACGGCTAAAAATGAATCAAATAAAGTAGCGATTCATTTCATGGGTAAAGAAATGACATACAAAGAATTGTATGATTCGGCAAGAAAGTTTGCTAACTATTTACAAGGCATTGGTTTGGAAAAAGGGGATCGTGTAGCCATTATGCTACCAAATATCCCACAGGCAGTCATCTCTTATTATGGGGCACTTTTTGCTGGCGGGATTGTTGTCCAAACGAACCCGTTATACACAGAGAGGGAACTTGAATATCAACTGAAGGACTCAGGTGCAAGATTTTTAGTTTGTCTCGATATACTATTGCCACGTGCCAATAGTGTTAAAGCTCAAACAAATGTAGAGCATATTATTGTCGCGGCAATTAAAGATTATTTGCCATTCCCGAAAAACTTATTATATCCATTTGTCCAAAAGCGTGAATATAATATTGTCGTCAAACCTGAGCATAAAGGCGATACTCACGTTTGGAAACGCGTCCTTGAAAGCGCTTCAACAGAGTATAAAAAGCATGATATTGACCCTAAAGAAGACTTAGCTCTGCTCCAATATACTGGAGGAACAACAGGCTATCCTAAAGGTGTTATGTTAACACATCGCAATTTAGTATCTAATACACAGATGTGTCAAAGATGGTTATATAAAGCTAAGTACGGCGAAGAAGTCGTATTAGGAGTTCTTCCATTTTTCCACGTCTATGGTATGACTACAGTTATGAATCTGTCTATCATGATGGCACAAAAAATGATTTTAATACCAAAATTCGATGTTGAAGGGTTGTTAAAAGCAATTGATAAGCAAAAGGCAACATTGTTCCCGGGAGCACCTACAATTTATATTGGTCTTTTGAACCATCCAGATCTTGGTAAATATGATTTATCATCAATTGAAGCATGTATTAGTGGTTCTGCTCCACTTCCAGTTGAAGTACAAGAACGTTTTGAAAAGGTAACAGGTGGTAGGCTCGTAGAAGGTTATGGATTATCGGAAACTTCTCCTGTGACGCACGCAAATCTTGTATGGGGCGAACGCAAACCAGGAACGATTGGTATTCCTTGGCCTGATACAGATGCGAAAATTATTAAAGATGGTACAATGGAAGAGGCCGAAGTCGGTGAAGTAGGGGAAATAGCTGTGAAAGGTCCTCAAGTGATGAAAGGATATTGGAATCGTGAAGAAGATACAGCCAAAACCCTTGTAGATGGTTGGTTATTGACTGGTGATATGGGCTATATGGATGAAGACGGTTATTTTCATGTTGTTGACCGTAAAAAAGATATGATTATTGCTGGGGGATATAATATTTACCCGCGTGAAGTTGAAGAAGTTTTATACGAACATGAAGATATTCAAGAAGCAGTTGTTGCAGGTATTCCAGACCCATATCGAGGAGAAACAGTAAAAGCATATATCGTTCTAAAAGCTGGATCTAAAGTAACTGAAGAAGATCTAAATAAATATTGTCGTGAAAATTTAGCTGCATATAAGGTTCCAAGAATTTATGAGTTTAGAACTGAATTACCAAAGACGGCAGTTGGCAAAATATTGCGCCGTAAACTGGTTGATGAAGAAAAAGAGAAATTAAATAAAGAAGAGTCGAACTAGTGGATTTTTTAGTTGACACGATAGTGATTAATGAGTATCATGAAATATGAATGACCGTTCATTCAGTTATAGTTTAGGAGCAAGATACTATGAAAAAAAATAAACCTAAATACAAACAAATATTAGATGCAGCTGTAGAAGTTATAGCTGAAAACGGCTATCATCATTCGCAAGTATCAAAAATAGCGAAAGTGGCGGGTGTAGCCGATGGGACGATATATTTATATTTTAAAAATAAAGAAGATATATTAATTTCGTTATTTCAGGAGAAAATGGGACAGTTCATTGAACGAATCGAAGAAGCAACTAAAGAGAAAGAGAATGCAGACTTAAAGCTTCTTACTCTAATTGAAATGCATTTTCGACAACTTTCAGAAGATCCAAAATTAGCAATTGTTACTCAGCTAGAGTTAAGACAATCTAATAAACATTTACGTTTGAAAATAAATGAAGTTTTAAGACGTTATTTAAAAATAGTTGATGAAGTTCTAACTGAAGGGATGAACGAAGGAACTTTCCATGAACATTTGAACGTTAGATTAGTAAGACAAATGATTTTTGGAACATTAGATGAAATTGTAACAAACTGGGTAATGAAAGAACAAAAATATGATCTCGTCTCACAGGCAAAAGAAGTTCATTTTATCATATCTAATGGACTAAAAAAACATAAGTAAGGAGTTGTCATAATGAAGCATCTTACATGGAGTAAAGAGAAACATATAGCAACTGTTATTATTAATAGCCCGCCAGCTAATGCCCTTTCATCTGGTATTTTACTAGATTTATCAAAAGTTCTCGATGAAGTAGAAAAAGATGAATCGGTTAAAGCATTAGTATTAAAAGGTGAAGGACGTTTCTTTTCTGCAGGGGCAGATATTAAAGAATTCACCTCCTTACAGAATGAAAGTGACTATGCATCACTTGCAAAAAAAGGTCAAGAATTATTTAATAGAATTGAGCATTTTCATATTCCTGTCATTGCATCTATTCATGGCGCCGCACTTGGTGGGGGCTTAGAATTAGCAATGTCATGCCATGTTAGGATTGTTACGAAATCTGCTAAATTAGGCTTACCTGAACTAAATTTAGGTATCATTCCTGGTTTTGCAGGTTCACAGCGACTGCCAAGGTATGTTGGACTTCCAAAAGCTTATGAAATGATTTTATCTGGAGAACCCATTTCTGGAGAAGACGCAGCTGCTTTTGGTTTAGCAAATCATGCCGTTGAGGAAGATCAATTAGATGAGTTCACTATGGAGTTAGCGAAGAAATTCGCATCAAAAAGTGGCCCATCCATTCGAGCTGTTATGAAACTTTTACCATACGCCCACACTTCCCAGTTTCAGCAAGGTGTTGAAAAAGAAGCTGAGGAATTTGGAAAAGTATTTGGTAATGAAGATGCAAAAGAGGGAATTCAAGCCTTTATAGAAAAAAGAAAGCCTAATTTTAAAGACAAATAGAAATAAGGAGGTAATCCCATGAACATTTATGTACTATTGAAAAGAACATTTGACACTGAAGAAAAGATTCAAATTAATGGGGGAGTTATCGAAGAAGAAGGTGCAGAATTCATCATTAATCCATATGATGAGTATGCTGTTGAGGAAGCTATTAAACTTCGTGACGAACACGGAGGAGAGGTTACGGTTGTAACAGTAGGCGAAGAAGACTCAGAAAGTCAGCTTCGTACAGCTTTAGCGATGGGTGCTGATAAAGCTGTGCTCATTAATGTTGAAGATGATTTAGAAGATGGAGATCAATATTCAACAGTTCGTATTTTAGAAGCATTTTTTAAAGATAAAGAGTATGACATTATTTTAGCTGGTAACGTTGCTATAGATAATGCAAGTGGTCAAGTAGGGCCAAGACTTGCTGATAAATTAGACATTCCTTATGTGACGACTATTACAGCTTTAGAAATTGATGGTGACACAGTTAAGATTGATAAAGACGTAGAAGGTGATGTTGAAAAAATCGAAACATCTTTACCTCTTCTTGTCACATGTCAACAAGGTTTAAACGAACCACGTTACCCATCATTACCAGGTATTATGAAAGCGAAGAAAAAACCTTTAGAAGAGCTTGAGTTAGATGATTTAGATTTAGATGAAGATGATGTAGAAGCGAAAACAGAAACAGTTGAAGTTTTCCTTCCACCTGAAAAAGAAGCAGGTAAAGTGTTAGAAGGCGAAATTGACGATCAAGTGAAAGAACTTGTTCAGTTATTAAGAACAGAAGCAAAAGTACTTTAAGAACCAGGTGTAGAAAGGAGAATATACATGAGTAAAATATTAGCATTCGCAGAGTTAAAAGACGGGGAATTACGTAATGTATCCTTTGAAACAATTGCAGCTGCAAAAAAATTCGATGACAGTGCTGAAGTTGTTGCTGTTGTTTTAGGTGAAAATAACTTAGAAGACTTAGCAAATGAAATGATTAAATATGGTGCTGATAGAGCTGTTACTGTAGCTAATAGTAACTTAGTTAACTATACTTCAGACGGTTTCACACAAGCAGCTATGGCAATTATTAGTGAAGAAGATCCGGACGGGATTGTTATCGGACATACATCAGTTGGAAAAGATTTATCACCACGTTTAGCTAGTAAATTAGATAGTGGATTAATCTCTGATGTAACTGATATTGAAGACGATGCAACATTTGTACGTCCAATCTATTCAGGTAAAGCTTTTGAGAAGAAGAAAGTGAAAGATGGGCTAACCTTTATTACAATTAGACCTAACAACATCGCTCCTTTAGAAAAAGATGACAGTCGTTCAGGTGATGTTAAATCAGTTGATGTTGACATTAAAGATTTACGCACAGTCATAAAAGAAGTCATCCGTAAAGCTACTGAAGGTGTTGATCTTTCTGAAGCAAACATTATCGTTGCAGGTGGACGTGGAGTTAAGAGTGAAGAAGGCTTTAAACCATTATATGAATTAGCCGAAGTATTAGGTGCCGCTGTTGGTGCTTCACGTGGTGCTTGTGATGCAGGATATTGTGATTATTCATTACAAATTGGGCAAACAGGTAAAGTGGTTACACCAGATTTGTACATCGCTTGTGGAATCTCAGGAGCTATTCAGCACTTAGCTGGTATGTCAAACTCTAAAGTGATAGTAGCTATCAATAAAGACCCAGAAGCAAACATTTTTAATGTAGCTGACTACGGTATTGTTGGTGACTTATTCGATGTTGTACCAAAACTAACTGAAGAATTAAAAGCTTTAAAAGGTTTATAATCGAAAGCTCCCCGCACATATAGCGTGGAGCTTTCTTTATAGCAAGACGATGAATATACTATCCTAACAATTAATCTGATGGTTATTTTTTACAATTCGTGTTTTGAATCTCTAATATTTGATGAACGAATATCTCACTCAACGCATAAACAAACTATTGGAAAGAAAAAACATTGACGTGATATACTAATAATGAAATTGATTATTAGGAGGAAAGTAAATGGCTATTGTAAATGCAACTGATCAAACATTTAATGAAGAAGTATCAGAAGGCTTAGTATTAGTAGACTTCTGGGCAACATGGTGTGGACCTTGTAAAATGATCGCTCCTGTTTTAGAGGAAGTCGATGCCGAAATGGGAGATAAAGTTAAAATAGTTAAACTAGATGTTGACGAAAATCAAGAAACAGCTCAAAAATTTGGTGTTATGAGTATCCCGACTCTTATTTTATTTAAAGATGGAGAAAAAGTAGACCAAGCAATGGGCTACCAACCAAAAGATGCTTTAGTACAATTTATTAATAAAAATGCATAATTAAATAATGAGCTAGCTCTCGGAGTTGGCTCATTATTTTTTGTTTAAAGTTAGTACATGATAAAATAGAGATAAAGAGCTTGTTTGGGGGTGATGGGTATGGCCGAGCATTTAAAAGATAAACTAGCAATTTTACCTGATAAACCAGGTTGTTATTTGATGAAGAATAAAAAGAATGAAGTTATTTACGTCGGTAAATCAAAACTGTTAAAAAATAGAGTTCGCTCATATTTTACTGGTGCGAACGATCTAAAAACACAAAGACTTGTTAATGAAATTGCCGATTTTGAATACATTGTTACTTCTTCAGAAATGGAAGCTCTCATTTTGGAAATGAATTTAATTAAAAAATATGACCCTAAATATAATGTGATGCTAAAGGATGATAAGAGTTATCCTTTTTTAAAAATTACAAACGAAGAGCACCCCCGGCTTTTAGTAACAAGAAATGTTAAAAAAGATAAAGCAAAGTACTTTGGTCCGTATACAAATGTATTTGCTGCTCGAGAAACTAAAAAATTACTTGATCGTTTGTATCCGCTTAGAAAATGCAATGTGATGCCTAAGAGGGTATGTCTTTATTATCATATTCATCAATGTTTGGGTCCTTGTGAATATCCTATTAGTAAGGAAACAAATGATCAACTTGTTCAAAAGATTACTCAATTTTTAAATGGTGGTCATCAAGAGATTAAAAAAGAGCTTTCAGAAAAAATGAGGCACAGTGCTGAACAGCTTGATTTTGAACGCGCTAAAGAATATCGCGATCTTATTGAACATATAGAAGCTGTCATGGAGAAGCAAAAAATGGATCTTCAAGACTTAACAGATCGTGATGTTTTTGGGTATGCTTATGATAAAGGCTGGATGTGCGTACAAGTATTTTTCATTAGACAAGGAAAATTAATTGAGCGTGACGTATCCATTTTTCCATTTTATAACGACGCTAAAGAGTCATTTGTTAGCTATGTCGTACGATTTTATTCACATGCCAATCATATTGAGCCAAAGGAAGTATTTGTACCTGTTGGGACTGATCATGATTTATTAGAAAAAGTATTAGAAACAAGTGTAAAAACACCATTTAGAGGCAAGAAAAAGGATCTCGTTGAACTAGCAATGGAAAATGCGAAAATAGCACTTAAAGAAAAGTTCTCTTTAATCGAGCAGGATGAAGAGCGAACAATCAAAGCAGTTGAAAAATTAGGCGATATTCTAAATGTTGAAACCCCACACAGAATTGAAGCATTTGATAACTCAAATATTCAAGGGACTAATCCAGTATCTGCGATGGTTGTTTTCATCGACGGTAAACCTAAAAAGAGTGAATACCGAAAGTATAAAATTAAGACAGTTTCATCACCAGATGATTATGAAACGATGCGAGAAGTGATTAGAAGAAGGTACACACGGGTATTAAAAGAAGAGCTGCCTCTACCTGATTTAATCATGGTAGACGGTTCTAAAGGTCAGATATCAGCTGCGAAAGATGTATTAGAAAATGAGTTGGGGTTAGACATTCCTTTATGTGGTTTAGCTAAAGATGATAAACATAAGACGAGTGAACTTTTATATGGTGAACCACCTGAACCAGTCCCGTTAAAACGTAACGATCAAACGTTTTATTTAATTCAACGTATTCAAGATGAAGTCCATCGATTTGCTATAACGTTTCATCGTCAGCTTAGAGGAAAAACAGCCTTTCAATCCAGCTTAGATGAAATAGATGGGATTGGCCCTAAAAGAAAGCGTTTATTAATTCAGCATTTTGGCTCAATAGAACAAATAAAATTAGCTGATGAAGAAGAAATAAGTAAATTAGGAATCCCTCTTAATGTCGCAGAAAATATACGAAAATATTTTAAGAATACAAATCAAGAGGATGACGAACAATAATTTAGTAGAAATATGTCAAAACATTGGCATATTGTTATTAAGTTTCCTTGACGCTGTATGAGGATAGGCGTACAATATTATTTGTCATGTTTACTTTTTTATAATGATTAAATGATAAAGACTTTTACATGAGATGAGGGGGGTAACACATGGCGGAAAACCGTGAGTTCTTTTATCGCAGGCTTCATTCTTTATTAGGTGTAATCCCAATTGGAATCTTTCTAATGCAGCACTTAGTTGTAAACCATTTCTCTACATATGGTCCAGGTGCATTTAACAAAGCTGCTCAATTTATGGAAGGATTACCACTACGTTTAGGTTTAGAAATTTTCATTATTTATTTACCAATTTTATTCCATGGAATTTATGGAGTATATATTGCGTTAACAGCTAAACCAAATAATATGCGCTATACTTATTTCCGTAACTGGATGTTCTTGTTCCAAAGAATAACGGGCATCATTACACTGATTTTTATTTTCTGGCACGTATGGGAAACACGCCTTCAAAATGCGATTTACGGAACTGAAATTAATTTTGATCTTATGAATACGATTTTATCATCACCATTTATGTTCTGGTTCTACATTATTGGTGTCGTGTCAACTGTATTCCACTTTGCTAATGGCTTATGGTCTTTCTTTGTAACATGGGGTATTACAGTTACACCAAGATCACAAAAGATTGTTACTTATGTAACAGTCGCGGTATTTTTAGTTTTCACTTATATGGGAGTTTCTTCTTTAATTGCCTTTGTTCAAGGGTAAGAAGAAATTTAAATTCGGACTTTTAAGGGAGTGAATCAACTTATGAGTAAAAATGTTGTTATTGTAGGCGGCGGATTAGCTGGTTTAATGGCAGCAATAAAAGTCGCAGAAGCTGGTGTCCACGTTGATTTGATATCATTAGTTCCAGTTAAGCGCTCCCACTCAGTATGTGCACAAGGTGGTATTAACGGTGCTGTTAATACGAAAGGTGAAGGAGATTCACCTTGGGAACATTTTGATGATACTGTATATGGTGGGGATTTCTTAGCAAACCAAGAACCTGTTAAAGCGATGTGTGAAGCAGCTCCTGGTATCATTCACATGCTTGATCGCATGGGGGTTATGTTTAACCGCACCCCTGAAGGTTTACTAGACTTTAGACGTTTCGGTGGTACTCAACACCATCGTACTGCATATGCTGGTGCAACAACTGGACAACAGTTGTTATACGCGTTAGATGAACAAGTTCGTCGACACGAAGCTAACGGACTAGTTACTAAATATGAAGGCTGGGAGTTTTTATCTGCTGTACTTGATGAAGAAGGGCGTTCACGAGGCGTGGTTGCTCAAGATTTATCAAGTCATGAAATTAAAGTTTTCAGTGCTGATGCAGTCATTATTGCAACAGGTGGTCCTGGAATTATTTTCGGTAAATCCACGAACTCTGTAATAAATACTGGTTCAGCAGCATCTGCACTTTATCAACAAGGTGCGATTTATGCGAATGGAGAATTCATCCAAATTCACCCAACAGCTATTCCTGGTGACGATAAACTACGTCTTATGAGTGAATCAGCACGTGGTGAAGGTGGACGTGTATGGACATATAAAGATGGTAAGCCATGGTACTTCTTAGAAGAGAAATATCCAGCTTACGGTAACTTAGTACCGCGTGATATTGCAACACGTGAAATTTTTGATGTTTGTGTGAATCAGAAACTAGGTATTAATGGGGAAAACATGGTATACCTAGACCTTTCGCATAAAGATCCAAAAGAGTTAGACGTTAAACTAGGTGGAATCATTGAAATTTACGAAAAATTCGTTGGTGAAGATCCTCGTAAAGTTCCAATGAAAATCTTCCCTGCGGTTCACTATTCTATGGGTGGTCTATGGGTAGATATTAATCAAATGACTAATATTCCTGGTATTTTTGCTGCCGGAGAATGTGACTACACAATTCATGGAGCAAATAGACTTGGAGCTAACTCACTATTATCATGTATTTATGGTGGAATGGTTGCAGGTCCAAGTGCAATAGAGTACATTGATGGACTTGATTCATTAGCCGTTGACCAATCTTCTGATTTATTTGACCAAAAGAAAAAAGAAGAAGAAGAGAAATTTGAAAGTCTCATGAATATGACATCTGGTAAAGAGAATGCTTATCAACTTCACCGTGAACTAGGGGAATGGATGACAGATAATGTTACGGTTGTACGTCAAAATGATAAGCTACTTAAAACAGATGAAAAAATTCAAGAGCTTATGGAACGCTGGAAAGACGTTAATATTAATGATACGTCTAGATGGAGTAATCAAAGCGTTATGTTCACTCGTCAATTACAAAATATGTTACAATTAGCTCGAGTGATCACAATCGGAGCCTATAATCGTAACGAAAGTCGTGGAGCGCATTATAAACCTGAGTTCCCTGACCGTAATGATGAGGAATGGCTCAAAACTACAATCGCTAAATTTAATCCAGAAACAAACGGACCGGACATTACTTATGAAGACGTAGATACATCATTAATCAAGCCTCGTAAGCGTGATTATTCAAAAAATAAATAAAAAGGGTTATAGATATCTATCCTAAGGGGGAGGAAAACAATCATGGCGGAAGAACAAAAAACAATTAGATTGATTATACAACGCCAAGATAGCCCAGATTCACAGCCCTACGAAGAGGAATTTCAAATTCCTTATCGTAAAAATATGAACGTTATCTCAGCGTTAATGGAAATTCGCCGAAATCCGATTAATGCTAAAGGGGAAGAAACAACTCCGGTTCATTGGGAAATGGGTTGTTTGGAAGAAGTTTGTGGCGCATGTTCGATGGTGATTAACGGAAAACCTAGACAATCATGTACAGCTCTTATCGATCAGCTAGAACAACCTGTAAAGCTAGAACCGATGCATACGTTTCCAGTGATTCGTGATTTAGCTGTTGATCGTAGTCGTATGTTTGACTCACTGAAAAAAGTTAAAGCATGGGTTCCTATTGATGGGACATACGACATTGGACCAGGACCTAGAATGGCTGAAAGTAAGCGTCAATGGGCATATGAGCTATCAAAATGTATGACTTGTGGTGTTTGCTTGGAAGCATGTCCAAATGTTAATAGTAACTCTAATTTCATTGGACCTGCACCTTTATCTCAAGTACGTTTATTTAATGCTCATCCAACAGGCGCTCTTCATAAATCTGAGCGTATGGATGCCTTATTAAGTGAAGGTGGACTTCAAGGATGCGGAAACGCACAAAACTGTGTAGAAGTTTGTCCTAAAGGTATTCCACTAACTACATCAATTGCAGCATTAGGTCGTGAAGCAACGGTGCATACATTTAAGAGCTTCTTTGGCAGTGACTATCACAATTAATCTATGAAAATATTAAAAAGAGGCTGACTGTTTTTTCGGTCAGTCTTTTTTTATACAAGTAAAAAAATAGAAAAGAGGGTTTACTATGAGATTACCATCATACATAAATAATGATTTTGAGACATGGAAAAATGAATTTTCATTTTATGTACCTATTAATATTAGATTTTCTGAAACGGACATGTTTGGTCATGTAAATAATGTCTCACCGTTTATTTACTTTGAAGAAGCCAGGATTGCATTCATGAACAAAGTGGATTTATTTGGGCCATTATCAGAAGATGTAACAGAAGTGCCAGTTGTGGCCGATTTACAATGTGATTATTTAAAACAAATTTATTTTGGAGATCAATTAAAGCTATATGTAAAAGCCGCACATATCGGAAAGTCTTCACTAGATATTCATTATATGGGGATTAATCGGAAAGAAGAAGTCGTTATAACGGGGCGTGGACGAATTGTTCAAGTGAATGCGAAAACAGGAAAACCAACGCCTTTTAGCGAAGTACAATTAAAAAAATTAGGTAAATAAAAAGTAATTCATAAGTTAATAGACGATTATCTCGAACAAAAACAGGGTCACTTTCATAAACTAACATGACTAATATATTTCCTCATAAACCATTAAGTAGCTCACTTCTTTACAGAGGAGGGGTTACCGCTTGAATAGTAAGAAATATCCACCTACTAATATATTAACGAAAAGAGAAAGAGAAGTATTTGAACTATTAGTGCAAGATAAAACAACAAAGGAAATTGCCGAACAATTGTTTATATCGGAAAAAACGGTTCGTAATCATATTTCCAACACGATACAAAAATTACAGGTTAAGGGGCGTTCTCAAGCCGTAGTCGAATTAATACGTCTTGGGGAAATTAAACTGTAAAATGAACCGGCTGAATATTGGCCGGTTCTTTTACTCTTTTTTATCATTTTTATAAAATAGGACTTTATTACGAAATAACACTTGAATTTTATAGTGAAAAACATGAGAATAAAAGAAGGACATAAAAAGGAGGAAAAGGTGTGGATTCGACGTTTGACATTAAATTTATTGATGAATTAGAAAAAAATATGCGATACATATCACATATAATCAAACAGCGCGGAAGAGAAATATTAGATCACTATCCTATTACTCCTCCACAGTTTGTTGCATTACAATGGCTAGATTCCGGAGATTTAACGATAGGTGAGCTTTCGAAAAAAATGTACTTAGCATTTAGCACGACAACGGACTTAGTTGACCGTATGGAAAAGAATGAACTCATTGTCCGTGTGCGGGATCCGAAAGACCGTCGTGTAGTTCGCGTCCATTTATTAGATAAAGGTAAAGAAATTATTGATGAAGTTGTTGAAAAACGACAAGAATACTTAAGAGAAGTATTGACAGCTTTCACTGAAGAGGAAATTAACATGTTAAGAAGTTCCTTTGCAAAACTTTTTAATGAAATGAAATCACACGAAGACAACAGGAATAAAAACAAAGAGGGAGAATAACCTTTGGAACGACCAATTGGTGTTATAGATTCAGGTGTAGGTGGCTTAACTGTTTTGCATGAATTAAAGAGACAGTTGCCCAAAGAGCAATTTATTTATATCGGTGATACTTTACGTTGCCCATACGGTTCTAAAGAGAAAGAAGAAGTCATTAAATACACATGGGAAATGGTTCAGTATTTGTTACAATTTAATATTAAAATGCTTGTAGTCGCTTGTAATACAGCAACGGCGTTAGTAATTGATCAATTGAAAGAACATCTGACTATTCCTGTCGTTGGTGTCATTGAACCAGGAGCACGTGCGGCCATTAAGGCTACAAATACGAATCACATTGCAATTATTGGAACGACAAATACAATTTATAGCCGTGCTTACGTAACAGCCCTTCAAAAAATAAATAGTGATATTATGACTACTAGTATTGCATGCCCTAAGTTCGTGCCAATGATTGAACAAGGAAACGTGTATGGAGAGGAGCCAAAAGCTGTTGTAGAAGAAGCTTTGAATCCATTAAAGCTAGACCAACAAACAGATACATTAATTTTAGGCTGTACACATTACCCAATCATTCAACCTATTATTGAAGAAGTAGTTGGAGAAAAAATAACCGTATTATCTTCAGCTGTTGAAACTGGTTTAGAAGTTAGTACGATATTAACTTATCATAATATGCTATCAAAAAGTAATGAGAATCAGGACGCCCTTGTTTTAACTACTGGAGATATGAAGTTATTTCTTAAAATTCAAGAAGAGATTCTTCATTTTAAAAATATACAACTGAAACATATAAAATTGCAGTAAAAACTTATACCCACGTATTAAAGGTGTAAGTTTTTTTGTGTTATACTGAAACATGTTATACATGTACGAAAATAATGCATGATAAGAAGTAGTGATTAGCTTTGTAAAATTAGGAGGCAAATAAATGCGAAATGATGGACGCCAAAATAATCAACTTAGAGATGTTAAAATTATTACAGATTTCACGAAACATCCAGAAGGTTCTATCCTAATATCAGTTGGTGATACGAAGGTCATATGTAATGCAAGTGTTGAAGACCGAGTGCCACCTTTTATGCGAGGAGAAGGAAAAGGTTGGATCACTGCTGAGTATGCCATGTTACCACGAGCAACGGAAGTACGTAATATACGTGAATCATCAAAAGGAAAAGTATCAGGCAGAACAATGGAAATACAACGGTTAATTGGCCGTGCGTTAAGAGCGGTTATTGATTTAGAAAAGCTTGGTGAACGGACGATTTGGGTTGATTGTGATGTTATTCAAGCAGATGGTGGTACGAGAACGGCATCAATTACTGGCGCCTTTGTTGCCGTTGTTTTAGCTTGTGGAAAGTTAATAGACAAAGAGCTAATTAAAGAAATGCCGATTAAACATTATTTAGCCGCTATTTCAGTAGGAATAAATAATGAACAAGAAGCGATTTTAGATCTTTCATATGAAGAAGATTCAATTGCTGCTGTTGATATGAACATCGTTATGACAGACCAAGAACAATTTGTAGAAATTCAAGGAACTGGGGAAGAAGCAACGTTTAGTCAAGGCCAACTAAATGAAATGCTACAGCTTGCTAATAAAGGAATTAATGAATTATTTGAGTTTCAAAAAGAAGCTATTGGTGACCTTGCAGAGCGAATAGGAACGAAGGAGTAACTTATGATGAAACCATTTTACGTTGCAACAACTAACAAAGGAAAATTGAAAGAGTTCCAAGACATTTTTAAAGAGTTAAATATTGAATTGAAAAGCTTGTTTGATGATTATCCCGATGCCGAAGATGTTGAAGAAACAGGAACAACTTTTTCTGAAAATGCTGTATTAAAGGCAGAAACATATAGTAGACAATATGGAATCAATGTCCTGGCTGATGATTCTGGTTTAGAAGTAGACGCATTAAACGGCGAACCTGGCGTTTATTCGGCACGTTATGCAGGAGAAGAAAAAAGTGATCAAAAAAATTTAGAAAAAGTTCTTGCGAAACTCGAAAATATTCCTATGGAACAACGTACTGGTGCATTCGTTTGTGATATAGCTTTTGCCCAGCCTGGGAAAGAAACAATCGTTGTCGAAGGTAGAAGTGAAGGAATATTGGCAGCCGAACCAAAAGGAACATCAGGGTTTGGCTATGATCCAATTTTTATTCCTTCAGGCTACAATCAAACTTTAGCTGAACTTGGCTCTGAAATTAAAAATAAAATCAGTCATCGAAGACGTGCGCTCGATCAAATTGTTGAAAAAATTCGGGAAACGCTTTAACTTAAAACTTATAGGGTAAAGTTGAGAGATAACTATTTCTCTCAGCTTTACCTGAATTTCTTTCAAATTCCTATTGACATTAGGCCTGTTCGTTATATATAATAATTCTTGTCCGCATTCACCGACTAGTAGAATTTCCACACGTGATGAAGGTGGATATCCTTTATAAAAAACAAAGAATACGCGGGTGTAGTTTAGTGGTAAAACCACAGCCTTCCAAGCTGTTGTCGTGGGTTCGATTCCCATCACCCGCTCCATAATATGTCCCAGTAGCTCAGCTGGATAGAGCAACAGCCTTCTAAGCTGTCGGTCGGGCGTTCGAATCGCTCCTGGGACGCTAACGAAAAGCGGGTTAAAGCCCGTCAAATCAACCTTCTATATCGTTTAGTGAAACGGTCAGTACAACGGTCATGTAAGAAATTACACCGTATATCGACTTACTCACTTTCGATATAGGAGGTTTTTTGTATGACAAAAAGAAAAGGAATACAATGGTGCGGAAGCAGTATTACTTTTTGAGGGTAATAGTCTAACAGCAGTTTGGCATTTTACAGATTAGCTATATAAGAAGGTGCATAGATGAACACTAAGACAATTGCAGAAGTATATCGACTTGGACTACTAATAAAGTTCTTTAGCGTGGAAGAAGTCATCCATTGGATTGATAATATCATTGAGGAAAGGGATGTTAATGATATTTCTTCTGTCTTATATGATTTGTCACTAGTAAAAGACAAAAAAGAATTGGTTGATTTGTTAGGGGAGATTGATGGTACAGTTGAAAAGAATACACCAACTAATATATTGCTTGGCTTAATTTATAACAGTTGGGAAACAAAAGATGAAGATGAAACAATCAGTATGATGAATGATTTAGCTTATATCTCTTATGATTACATAGATAACTTATTGTTCGGAACAATTGTGGCACTTGTAGACCAATATGAAGAAGCCAAAAATGGATATGGTAATCCTTCTTGTTCTGAGGAAACCATTTTAGGTTATGTATCGGAAGCTAAAGATTCAATAAAGGAATTTCTAGTTGATTATAAGCAGTATATAAAGTTATGGGAGGATAAAGGGTAGTGTAAAAGACCACTTGAATTTATTGGGGGAGTGGTCTTTTGTAATATCGACATTTTTAAATAGAAACATATCCTAATTGATAATGAAACAACTTCTTTTATTATGGGATAAGCGATAACGGTCTAAGTTCGACAAATGACCGTTGTATTTGAACGTAAATGAATAGCGTTATATAAGGTAGCTCAGCAGGATAGAGCATTTTTTGTTATCTAATATTGTTAATTGATGTAACGTTTATTAAACTTTACTATAAGTCTGAGTTACCTTTAACAGTAAGCATATATTAGTAGAGGAGAATAATTATTGAAAAAGAGAGTGTTATATTCCGTTAGTGTCCTAGTATGTTTAGTCGTTATATTTATGATTGTCTATACTTCTCCAAAGAACATCAAAGAGAACCTCGAAGGAATTCAATATGCCTCAGGTAGTGAGAGTGAAGTTGAATCAGTGACGATTCAAATAGATGGGAAATTACGACGCAGTTTAACAGGGGAAATGACTTATACTGGTACAATAGAAATAAGTAATGAAAAATTACCAGTTCCAAAAGATCAAAGTGAAGTGGTTATTGAGTTTGATTCTACTCATCAAGGTCTTTTTACTTATACATATGTTCAATCCAATGTACCTAAATTTCATCACATTGGAACTATTTTCACTAACAGGAACTTTAACAGAATTGTCATTGTCCGTGAAAACTTTTCAATTATCGATGGTTCTATTAGTGATACTACAATTATTTCTGCACCAGCAAAAAATAAGGAAGAAGCTATTCAAGTGACAAATGAGGTTACTAAAAAATTTTTAAAAGATAATAATTATATTGATTGATGAAGACTTCCACAAATAGTTGTGGGAGTTTTTTAATTAAAAGCATTCTTAATTTAAAACAACCCCTCGTGTATTCCATTCTTTAAAATAACCTTAATTGTTCAAACCATCGACGAAATTGTCAAAGATAAGTTAAATTTGTTCAAACACTCCAAGTAATCTTTTTAAGGAACAAAAATTTAAATAATGAGGACCTATCTTATTTTTGTTCGTTATATTAATAGTAGGACGATTTTAGGAAAAGGCAGGTGAATGTTTTATTGAATTTTAAAGAAAAACAAAATATAATCAATAACTTATATGTTAAATATAACAACGATGTTTATTAGTTTATTTTTTTCATGCTAAAAGATTCGAGTACTGCTCTTGATCTGATGCATGATACTTTTATACGAGCTTTTAGTAATTTGGAGAGTTTCAAAGGAGGAAACGAAAGAAGTTGGTTATTAAAAATTGCGAGGAATTTAACGATTGATTATTTAAGAAGGAAAAGACCAGTCCTACTTGTTAATGAGAAAATTACTGTAAAGTCTAATGAAAATAGCCCACATCAACTAGCTATATTAAACGAGAGCGAAAAAGAATTGTACCATGCTTTAGACAGATTAATACCGAAATATAAAGAAATCATTATCCTTAGAAAAATAAAGGAATTTTCAATTAAAGAAACCTCGGAAATACTAGGATGGAATGAATCTAAAGTTAAAAACACTTTAAATCGGGCTATGAAAAAGCTGAAAGAAAAACTTGTAGAGGAGGGATATGAACAGAGTCAAGATAATTTAGATTTGGTGTTTCAATCACTAAATAAGAAAATAACTATTAATGAACAGGATCAACTAACTGTTCAAAATAATTTAAATCAAAGGTTACATGAAAAAAAAGGTCATCGACATAAATAAAAAATTAAATATTACATGACAGGTGCATTTTCTCTTGTTCTTACTGCGGTTCTGATTTTATCTTTGTTACCTAGTGTATTAAATCAACCTAATGATAATATTTCAACTGGTGAAGTGCTCGAGATGATTGAGAATGATTTGGAAATAGGTATGTCAATGTCAGAGGTTGAATCAATATTGGGAACTGATTATTCGGATGTTTTATCTGCAATGGGCGAGGATTTAATGTGGCGTTATGATATAAATGCAATTTCTAATTATCAGTTTGATGAACCATATGATTTCGCTGATAAGGATGGTTTAAGAAATGGGGACATCGATATGCAAATATGGGTTCAATGGAATCACGAAGAAAAAATAGAATCTGTTTCTGCCATATATATTAATTCATCAAATGAAATGATTAATGTTAGAAAGGATTCTAATGGTACAATTCAAGAAAACGTAATGAATACGAGATAGATATGATGCAAGTCGATGAATATTGAGAGGAAGACCTAAATGAACGAAAATATAATTCAATTAGCTTTAAGTCAGATAAATAACAAAGAACCGATTTTAGAAATTAAACTAGTACGTGGTGGTTCTATTAATGATAGTTATTATGTGAAAACAACTAATCGTGAGTATTTTATTAAAACCCATCCAAATGCTCCACATGAGTTTTTTCAGATGGAGGTTAAAGGTCTTGAAAAAATAAGAGAGACGCATACGATTGCTGTTCCTGAAGTTTATGCCTATTCAGATAACATAGGTGAAGCTTTCCTTCTATTAGAGTGGGTAAAAGGGGAAGAGAACAATGATACGGAACAACGATTAGGGGAGAATATTGCCCGCCTCCATCAAAACTATAACGACCAACACGGATTTGATCATCGTTCTTATACAGGGTTGATACCATTGAATAATGGTCTTTATGAATCATGGGTAGATTATTATGGAAACAGGCGGTTAAAAGGGCAGCTTGATATCGGTATAGAAAACGGACGAATTACTAACAAAAGACGGGATCGTTTAGAAAAATTAATGAGCAATCTTAAAAGGTTTGTACCAGATCAAATAAAAGCTTCCTACTTACACGGTGACCTTTGGAGTGGGAATTGGTTACCTGGAGAGAAAGGGGAGCCATATGTCGTTGATCCATCATTTCTATATGGGGACAGACATTTTGATTTAGCGTTCACCGAATTATTTGGAGGATTTTCTAAACAATTTTACGAAGCTTATCATGAACAATATCCAATTGAACAAGACTATGATGACATAAAAGAAATTTATCAACTATATTATTTGTTAGTTCATTTAAATATATTTGGTGAATCTTATGGCGAATCTGTTGATATCATCTTAAATAAATACATCGGTTAAAAGGGTGAGTCTCCATTCATACTTATCCTTTGTTATTTTTTACAAATTAGCATAATTGGTATAGTATGAAGATAAACATAAAAAAGTATCATTTTTCACGTTTCTATCCATTCGTTTTAGGGTAGATTATGTTTATAGAAAATTTTAAGTCAGGATGATTGCATGATGAATCACGAACACGATGATGTCATTATGTTTCCCGTATGGCGACAGCAACTTGTAAATGAAAGCTTAATGGCGGTGAAACATAAAAATTATGAAGAAGCACTAATACATATTGAAAAGTTAGAAACGTTTCACGAGGCGACAAATGAGATTTTAACAGCTAAAATTATTTGTTTGATTGAGCTAAATCGATATGAAGAAGCGATACGATTGTGTCGCAAATTAATGCGGGAAGATGAAGAGAATTATTTTAAATACTTACATATTTATTTATCGATTTTATTCCAAACAAGTCAATACTCTGAGGTTGTAGATTTATTAGATGAAATAAAAGAGAATGAATCTATTCCGGAAGAGTATGCACATTCTTATGACCAAATTTATAATATGAGTAAACAGTTCTTATCAACGGCGCCAGATGAATCATCGGAACATATTGATCGTTTCATTGATACACTTGAGTCGGGAAATTTTCAAGAGCAGTGGAAGTTATTATCGATACACCGTCAACATTCACTTGAGCCGCATTTGAAGCAGATTACACCTTACTTAGCAGATACGAATTTGAACCCTGTTATTAAAACAGGAATTTTACAGTGGTGTATGGACGAAGAAGTAGATGTGCCATTAGAAATTGAGAAATTTGGTAAAAATGATCTGTTTAAACCGAGTGATTTAGTGGATATACTAGAGACATCTTTTGCATTATCGGTTTTAAAACAATTAGAAGATATTGAACAATCAGATCCTACTCGTTTTATATTTATTAAGCAAATATTGTATCGCTTTTTATACATTTACTTCCCGTACACGCCCGATGAAGAGGATTGTACATCTATAGCGGAAGCAGTCTCTTATTTAGCGTCTAAATATTTACAATTAGATGAGAAAAAATTGAATCAATACATATCTGAATCTAGTTTGAAGTGGGCGAAAAAAATAGAAAACTTAGAAAAAAAGTATTTCTCACAAATAGAGGTTTAGCTTTTTATTCATAGTTGTTGAACGGTGTATTTTCTATGTTATAATATAGTGGTTGCATAACAAACGGACAGTGATTAACTCTGTTTTAAAACAATTTTTAGTGGAATAATAGATTTTGGAGGGAAGATTTATATGTCAGCAAAATGGGAAAAAAAAGAAGGCAATGAAGGTGTATTAACAATAGAAGTTGATGCGAAAGATTTCGATCAGGCACTTGATCAAGCCTTTAAAAAAGTAGTTAAACAAATTCAAGTACCAGGTTTTCGTAAAGGAAAAGTACCGCGTAGTATTTTTGAAAAACGCTTCGGCGTAGAATCATTATATCAAGATGCGATTGATATCGTATTACCAGAAGCTTACTCAAATGCTGTTGACGAAACTGGAATTACTCCGGTTGACAGACCAGAAATCGATGTAGAACAAATCGAACAAGGTAAACCAGTCATTTTTACAGCTACAGTAACAGTTAAGCCTGAAGTTAAATTAGGCGAGTATAAAGGTCTTGAAGTTGAAGAGCAAGATACAACTGTTACAGATGAGGAAGTTGAAAGTGAATTGAAACTTCTTCAAGAACGCCATGCAGAGCTTGTTGTTAAAGAAGAAGGACAAGTTGAAAATGGTGATACAGTTGTTATTGATTTCGAAGGTTTTATGGATGGAGAAGCTTTTGAAGGTGGTTCAGCTGAAAACCATACATTAGAAATTGGCTCAGGCCAGTTTATACCAGGTTTTGAAGAGCAGCTTGTTGGGAAGTCTGCTGGTGAAGACGTAGAAGTAGTTGTCACATTCCCAGAGGATTATCAAGCAGAGGACTTAGCGGGTAAAGAAGCAACATTTAAAGTAAAAATTCATGAAGTAAAATCTAAAGAGCTTCCTGAATTAGACGATGAGTTTGCTAAAGACGTTGATGAAGATGTTGAAACTTTAGATGAGTTAACGAAGAAGACTAGAGAACGTCTTGAAGAGCAAAAGAAAACTGATGCAGATAATGAATTACGTGAGTCATTAATTAATCAAGCTTCTGAAAATGCTGAGATTGATATTCCTCAAGCTATGATTGATTCAGAGCTTGATCGTATGCTTCAAGAATTTGAGCAACGTCTTCAAATGCAAGGAATGACTTTAGATATTTATTATCAGTTCTCAGGTCAAAATGAAGATGCCCTTAAAGGACAAATGAAAGAGGATGCTGAAAAGCGTGTGCGTACGAATTTAACTTTAGAAGCAATTGCTGAAGAAGAGAAACTAGAAGCATCAGAAGAAGATGTACAGAAAGAATTAGAAGAAATGGCAACGATGTATAATACAGATGTTGATAATTTAACAAAAATGCTTGGTGGAAACACTGACATGTTAAAAGATGATTTAAAACTAAGAAAAGCAATTGACTTTTTAGTAGAACAAAGCAAGACAAAATAAATTTGTTTAGGTAGTCGAACAAGGCGCGTAAATACGTGCCTTGTTTTACACTAAACACCTTATTTGTCATATACATATGTTAAGTTTTGAGTATAACTTTTAAAAATGGTTGCATAAAATGAAATTAAGTTTTTCTTTTGACTAATTTCATGTTGGAGTACATAATAAATTATACGGAATAACACCTTTTCAATTGTTGTAAGCTAATTAATATGAGTTTAAATATAGATATTATGGGGTGAAAACATGTTTAAATTTAACGATGAAAAAGGGCAATTAAAATGCTCGTTTTGTGGAAAGACTCAAGACCAAGTCCGTAAGTTAGTTGCAGGACCAGGTGTTTATATATGTGATGAATGTATCGATCTTTGTACAGAAATTGTTGAAGAGGAACTCGGTTCAGTTGAACAAGAAGAGTTTAAAGATATACCTAAACCGAAAGAAATTTGCGAAATTCTTGATGATTATGTCATCGGTCAAGAGAAAGCAAAAAAATCACTTTCAGTTGCGGTATATAATCACTACAAAAGAATTAAAACAAACTTTAAAAGTGATGATGTAGAATTATCGAAAAGTAATATTTTACTTCTTGGTCCTACAGGTAGTGGTAAAACATTATTAGCGCAAACATTGGCACGTATTTTAAACGTTCCTTTCGCTATCGCTGATGCAACATCACTTACAGAAGCGGGTTATGTTGGTGAAGATGTAGAGAACATTTTACTTAAATTAATCCAAGCGGCTGATTATGATGTCGAGAAGGCTGAAAAAGGAATTATTTACATTGATGAAATTGATAAAGTAGCTAGAAAGTCTGAAAACCCTTCAATTACAAGAGATGTATCTGGTGAAGGGGTACAGCAAGCATTACTGAAAATTTTAGAAGGAACAAGTGCTAGCGTTCCTCCACAAGGTGGACGTAAGCATCCGCATCAAGAGTTTATTCAAATTGATACGACAAACATTTTGTTTATCGTAGGTGGTGCTTTTGACGGAATTGATCAAATCATTAAACGTCGTCTAGGTGAGAAAGTCATTGGTTTTGGAATGAACTCACAAAATGCACAAGTCAAAGAATCAGAATTACTTACTAAAGTACTTCCAGAGGACTTATTACGATATGGTTTAATTCCAGAATTTATTGGACGTTTACCTGTCATTGGAAGTCTAGAGCAATTGGATGAAGATGCATTAGTACAAATCTTAACGAAACCAAAAAATGCGTTAGTTAAACAATATGAAAAATTATTCCAAATGGATGATGTTGAGTTAGAATTTGAAGAAGACGCTTTAACCGCAATTTCTAAGAAAGCTATTGAGCGTAAAACTGGTGCACGTGGATTGCGTTCAATCATTGAAGGAATTATGTTAGATGTAATGTTTGAATTGCCTTCAAGAGAAGATATTGAAAAATGTATTATTACGAAAGAAACAATAGAAAAAGAAAATGGCAGTCCGAAATTACTCATGAAAGACGGTTCGATCGTAGACAACAACAAAAAGAAACCAAAAGAAAGTGCTTAAAAGGTTATAATAATAAAAGGTACTCTGCTCCAAAGAGAGTACCTTTTATTATGTTCTTTTGTATGGGTAAAATAGAAAGTGTTTAGTTCGAACATAATAGTGGATAGTTAAACAATTTACAGCTAACAGTAAATTCTATATGATAGTATTACGTGAAAAATTTGGAGGTGTCCTTCCTTGGGAAAAGAGAAACATAATGAAATTCCCCTCCTACCGTTGCGAGGTGTAGTCGTTTATCCTTCAATGGTATTACATTTAGACGTCGGTAGAGAACAATCTGTTAAGGCATTAGAAAAATGTATGATGGAAGATCATCAAATATTATTGGCAACTCAGAAAGATACGTCTGTGGATGAACCAACATTTGATGACATATATAACACTGGAACAATTGGCTATATCAAACAAATGGTCAAGTTGCCTAACGGTACCAATCGTATTTTGATTGAGGGAATGAAGCGAGCGGAAATACATTCCATCAATCAAGAAAAGCCTTTTTTTATTGCTAATTATGAAGAATTAGAGGAAGAGCGTGGAGACAATATCGAAGAACAAGCACTCATGCGAATGCTTATAAGTCAATTCAACGAGTATACAAAAATCTCAAAAAAACTAAACAAAGAAACTTTTGAGACAGTTAAGGATATCGATGATCCTGGACGTCTAGCAGATATGGTCGGATCACATTTAACTTTAAAGCTGCAACAGAAACAACGAATATTAGAAATCACATATGTTCCTGAAAGACTCGATTATTTAATTCAACTCATTCATAATGAGAAAGAAGTTTTGAGCTTAGAGAAAAAATTAGGACAACGTGTGAAACGTTCAATGGAGCGCACGCAACGTGAATATTATTTGCGTGAACAGCTTAAGGCAATTCAAAAAGAACTTGGTGAGCGAGACGGTAAAGGTGGAGAAATTGCAGAACTTAAAGAGAAAATTGAAGACTCTAACATGCCGGAACGTATCGAGGAAGTAGCATTTAAAGAACTTGATCGATATGAAAAAGTTCCGCAAAGTTCTGCTGAAAGTTCAGTCATTCGTAATTATATTGAGTGGCTCATTTCTTTACCATGGAATGAAGAAACTAAAGATAATTTAGATATTTTACACGCTGAGAAAATATTAAATGAAGATCATTATGGCTTAGATAAAGTAAAAGAGCGGGTATTAGAATATTTATCTGTTCAGAAGTTAACGCAGTCGTTAAAAGGACCGATTCTTTGCTTAGTAGGACCACCTGGTGTTGGTAAAACATCATTAGCGAAATCAATCTCTCGAGCTATCGGCAGAAAATTTGTGAGGATTTCTCTTGGTGGTGTGCGGGACGAAGCAGAAATTAGAGGGCATAGACGGACGTATGTAGGTGCGATGCCGGGTCGAATTATTCAAGGAATGAAAAAGGCAGAAACGGTTAACCCAGTCTTTTTATTAGATGAAATTGATAAAATGGCAAGTGATTTTAGAGGGGACCCATCAGCTGCTTTACTTGAAGTTCTAGATCCAGAACAAAACCATAATTTTAGTGATCACTTCATTGAAGAAACATATGACTTATCAAAAGTTATGTTTATCGCTACTGCCAATAACCTACAAACGATTCCTGAGCCTTTATTAGACCGTATGGAAGTTATCTCGATCGCAGGTTATACAGAAGTTGAAAAATTGCACATATCAAAACAACACCTTATTGAAAAACAAATAAAAGTAAACGGCTTGAAAAAATCACATGTTCAGTTTCGAGATGAAGCTATTTTGAAATTAATTAGAATGTATACGCGTGAAGCGGGTGTTCGTAATTTAGAAAGGCAAATTGCTTCATTATGCCGTAAAGCGGCAAAAATTATTGTTGCGGGTGAACAAAAACGAGTCGTCATAACAGAAAATAAAATTGAAGAATTGTTAGGCAAGCCCCGTTTCCGCTATGGACAAGCTGAAGAAGCTGACCAAATCGGTGCAGCAACCGGCTTAGCTTATACCCAAGCTGGAGGAGATACGTTATCGATTGAAGTTTCGATTGCTAAAGGGACGGGTAAATTGACATTGACGGGTAAACTAGGTGATGTCATGAAAGAATCTGCTCAAGCAGCATTTAGTTACGTGCGCTCTAGAGTAGATGAATTAAATATTGAAGAAGATTTTCATGAAAAATTTGATGTTCACATTCATGTTCCAGAAGGCGCGACACCGAAAGACGGACCATCAGCTGGGATTACTATGGCAACTGCCTTAGTGTCCGCATTAACCAACCGCCCAGTGAGGAAAGAAGTTGGAATGACAGGTGAAATTACACTTAGAGGTCGAGTCTTGCCGATTGGAGGACTTAAAGAGAAAACGTTAAGTGCACATCGAGCTGGACTTACAACAATCATTATGCCTGAAGAAAATGATAAAGATTTAGAAGATATTCCAGAAAGTGTTCGAAAAGATTTAACCTTTGTTAAAGTTAAACATCTTGATGAAGTCTTGGAGCACGCCTTGTTGAAGGAGTAGGGAAAATGAACGTACATGAAGCAGAAATAGTGATAAGTGCTGTAAGTAAAAAGCAATATCCAAACGAACAATTACCAGAGATAGCTTTAGCGGGTCGATCTAATGTTGGTAAATCTTCATTTATTAATAAAATGATCAATCGGAAAAGTTTAGCTCGAACATCATCTAAGCCTGGTAAAACGCAAACACTTAATTTTTATAAAATTAATGATGCTTTGCTTTTTGTTGATGTCCCAGGTTACGGTTATGCGAAAGTCTCCAAAAAAGAACGAGAGGCTTGGGGGCGCATGATGGAAGAATATTTTCAAGAAAGAGAAACGTTAAAAGCAACTGTTCTACTTATTGATATGCGCCACCCACCTACTGAAGACGACATCATTATGTATGATTTTTTAAAACATTATGAAATCCCGGTCATCGTTGTCGCGACAAAAATGGATAAAGTAAACAAAACAAAAAGACAAAAACATTTAAAAATTATTAAAGAAGATTTAGATTTAGAACAAGATGATTTATTAATTCCATTCTCTTCTGAAACTGGTGAAGGGAAAGATGCGGCCTGGAAAGCATTAACCAAATATATGTAATGAAAAAAGAGGCTGGGACAAAACCCGGTAAAATAAAAAGTTGTGGAGATCCATCGAATCGATGATCTTCACAACTTTTTTATAATAAATTCGATAATTGTATAAACAAAAAGAATCCCCTTTGATAAAATTGTAATAACCACAAAACAACCAACAAAGGAGGATTCTTTATGTTTAAACATTATAACATGAATCAAGTGGTTTTGCCTTTAGATTTAGAAGTAAAATTAGAAGAAAATGATATCGCCTACACAGTCAATGATCTAGTTGAGCAAATACCTGATGAGGCTTTCAGCCAATTTTCTCGTAATACGGGATGCCCGTCTTATCACCCCAAAATGATGATGAAAATTATTCTCTGTGCTTATACTCAATCAGCATTTTCCGGAAGAAAAATAGAGGCACTAGTAAAAGATAGTGTACGAATGATGTGGCTGGCTCAAGGATATAAACCGAGTTATCGTACAATTAATCGATTTCGAGTTGACCCAGAGGTTAAAGAATTGATTCGCCAATGTTTTGTGCAATTTCGATGTCAGCTCATTCAGAACAATTTAATCGAGGAAGAAGCGATCTTTATTGATGGAACTAAGATTGAGGCGAACGCAAATAAATTTACGTTTGTTTGGCGAAAAGCTACAGAAAGGTTTAGTACGAGTTTAATCGAGAAGTCCAATCAGATGTATGATGAGTTACTAAAAGGAGAGATCATTCCAGGAATAGAGCGAGAAAGTTCAGACGAACTTTCCGTTGAGGAATTATCCGCTATTGAGAACCAATTAGATGAGAAGGTTCAAGTCTACGACCAAAAGATTGAAGAAAATGATGATAGTCAAGAACGAAAAACTCTTCGTTCTGAACGCAAAATACCTAAACAATACCGCAAGCAATTCCAGGATTTCATCCGACGCAAACTTAAGTATGAATCGGATATGAAGATATTTGGTGAACGAAATAGCTATTCTAAAACAGATCATGATGCCACATTTATGCGAATGAAAGATGACTATATGAAGAATGGTCAATTAAAACCAGCTTATAATATTCAGTTGGCGACTGAAGGTCAATTTGCGCTTGCGTATGATATTTTTCCAAATCCTACAGACACAAGAACACTTATACCATTTTTGAATTGTATCGAAGATAATTTTTTTGAGTTGCCTAACTACATTGTTGCAGATGCTGGATATGGTAGTGAAGCTAACTACTCAGATATCATAGAAAATCGAGAACGCACACCTTTGATTACATACAATCAATACCGAAAAGAAAAACAACGCAAGTATAAGAATAATCCGTTTAATACACACAACTGGGAGTATGATGAAGAACAAGATTGTTTTATTTGTCCGAACAATCAACGATTAACGTTCCGTTATGTCTCTAATCGAACGGATCGTTACGGCTTTACCAGAACATTGAAAGTTTACGAATGTGAAGACTGTTCTGGCTGTCCTCTACGCTCAATGTGTACAAACGCGAAAGAGGGTAACAACCGAAGAATTTTATATAATCAAAAATGGGAGCAACAAAAAGAATATACACGTGAAAAGCTTTCAGAAGAAAAAACTGGTGAAATCTATGGTAAACGTAAGACTGATGTAGAACCAGTTTTTGGATTTCTGAAGGCTAATTTGGGTTTCACTCGTATGTCCGTCAGGGGCAAAGCGAAAGTGAAAAATGAATTAGGCTTTGCATTCATGGCTGTAAATTTAAGAAAATACGCAGCCATGAACAGGGGGTATAATGGATTTGACGATAAAAATCCAATAAAAAATGGCACCAATCATTTAAATCTTATGATTGGTGCCATTTTTTATTTTTTTAGACTGGTTTTGTCCCAGCCTCTTT